>CAWDQI010000002.1:0-340171 GCA_963804435.1 uncultured Actinomycetota bacterium
TTTGGATCCTTCAGGGCACGGTCTAAAGCCTTCCTTTTTCGGGCCGGGTCTACACAGGTAGTGTCGGCGTGGACGTACGCGCCCCGCCCCGCCGCGGAGCCGGTCGGGGTCGATCGCTGCACCGCCCTCGGCCCGGCGGACGACGCGAATCAGGCCTGCCTTGCCGGCCTCGCCCCGGCAGCCCACGCAGGTTCGCACGGGCTCACGCCGGGGCTTCGCCATCTGACTCGCCCGGCTTGATGTCGATGCGAAAACCAGTCAGCTTCGCCGCGAGTCGCGCGTTCTGGCCGTCGCGGCCGATGGCCAGGGAAAGCTGCCCTCGCGGCACCAGCACCGTTGCGGTCCTGCGTCGTCCGGTCGATGGAAACCGACTCCGCTTTGGCCGGGCCCAGCGACGAGGCGACGAAGACCTCGGGGTCGTCCGACCAGGGGACGATGTCCACATGCTCGCTGGCCAGCTCGCTGAGGATCGCTCGATGGCGCACCCCCTTGGGACCGACGCACGCACCGACCGGGTCGAGTCCCGGCTCGGTCGCGGAGACCGCGATCTTCGTCCGCAGGCCCGGTTCGCGCGCGATGGCACGAATCTGGACGGTCCCGGCCTTGATCTCCGGAACCTCCGCCTCGAGCAAGCGGTGCACGAAGGAGCGCGCGGCGCGTGAGACACGCACCTGCGCCTGGCGCGGATTGTGCTGCGCCTCGAGGATGACTACGAGCACCGGCTTTCCCGGGTGCAGCTCCTCCCCTGGGATCTGTTCCTCGGGAGGCATCACGCCTTCGATGCGGCCGAGGTCGACGTAGACGGTGCCTGCTTCGACTCGGTCGACGATCCCCGACGAAAGCTCGCCCCTGTGCTCGGCGACTTCGCGCAGCACCTTATCGCGCTCGAGATCATGGATGTGCCGAAGCACCGCGTGCTTCGCGGTCTGCGCGGCCATGCGCTTGAAGTCCTCGGAAGGCAGGGACTCGATAATCTCGGTTCCGTCGGGCCGCACCAAGCGGCTTCGCACGTCGAGGGCGCCGGTCTTCGTGTCGAGCTTCACGGTGACGAAACCCGCTGGGTTGAAGGCGCGCACGTAGGCGGTGGCTAGCGCGCTCTCCACCGTGTGCAGCATCTCCTCAAAGGGAATGCCGACCTCGGCGCACAGCGCGGTCAGCGCTTCGCCAAGGCTCTCGGTGGACGGCTCAGATTGCGACCGCGAGCCTGCCCGCGACAACGTCACTCCATGAAATGTGAACGATCACCGGCGCCCGACCGCGCGCGCCGTTTGCCTGAACGGCGATGCCCGCTCCATCGACTGCCACCAGCTGGCCTTCCACCACCGTCTCCGTCTCGCCCGTGCGATAGCGCACGTTGACCCGCTTGCCGTTGAAACGCTCGTACTCCCCGTGGTTGCGCAGCGGCCGCTCGGCGCCAGGGGACGAGACCTCGAGGTCGTAAGGACCGTCGATGAGGTTCGAGTGGTCGATCAGCGGCCCGGCGACGCGGCTTACCCGCTCGCAGTCTTCGATGGTGATCGGCTCGCCGTGGTCGATCGAGATCCGCAGGGTCCGTCCCGAGTGACCGGATTGGTCAAGCGAGTAGAGCTCGTACCCCATGTGATTGATGGTGGGTTCGAGCAGCTCTCTGATGGACGGTATGGGCCAGGTCGGCATGTTGCGGTGTCTCCCAACACCTTACACCGCTCGCGGGCGCTAGAGGCGCGGCCTCTAGCGAAGTGGCTGCACCCGCCTCCACACGACCAGCAACGGCGACGCGTTGAAGATCGAGCTGTAGGTACCCGACACGATACCGATGAGCAGCGCCAGCGCGAAGCCTTTAAGCGTCGTACCGCCTGCGATCAGGATCGAGGTCAGGACCAGGACGACCGTGAAGCTCGTGATGATCGACCGCGCCGCGGTCTGCATGATGCTGAGGTTGACCACCTGCTCGAACGACAGGCGCTGGCTGACGCGAAGGTTTTCGCGGATCCGGTCGAACACGACGATCGTGTCGTGCACCGAGAAGCCAACCACCGTGAGCACGGCCGTGACGAAGAGGCTGTCGATCTCGCCGATTCGCCAGCCGAGCACCTTGCCCATGATCGAGAACAGGCCGGTCAGCAAGAAGACGTCGTGCAGCAAAGCCGCGAGCGCTGAGCCTCCGAACTGAAAGCCGGCGCGCCATCCGCCGGGGACGTTGCGGAACCGGATCGCGAGCAGGAACAGGATGGCCGCCGAGGCCAGCACCAACGCCAGCAGGGCGAACTCGATCGTCTCCCGCGCGATCGTGCCCCCCACCTCGATGACCTGCTGCGGGGCACGCCACCATCGGGCCGAGGCGCTTGGTCAGGTGGTCCTCAACGAGCGGCCTGCTGCTGAGGGGTCAGAGGAAGCGAACGGATGATGTAGCCGCCGCTCCCGGTCTGGATCACGGTGCCGCCCGGCGGTAAGTGGATCAGCCGCGACCGCGCTCTCGACGCTCGCGACGGACGGCTGGTTGGCGAAGGTGATCGGTGAACTCGGTGCCACCCGCGAAGTCGATGCCGAGCAGAAAGCCCTTGGTGGCCATCGACGAGGATGCCGGGGATGATGATGATCAGCGAGATCAGCAAAGAAGATGTTGCGGCGGCCGATGATGTTGAGCCGGCGCACGCGCGGCTCCGGCCGCGGGACTTCGGTTCGGGGTTTCCTTTGCGCTTCTCCGGCGGGACGACGATGTCGGCGGCCTGCTCCGCCGGAGCTACGTCAGACAGCTCCGACACTGCGGTCCACTCCCATCAGCCCCGGCCGCCGGAGGGCGCTGCCCGTCATGACGATGGCGAGCAGGTTGTGCGTGACGATGATCGCGGAGATCAGGCTCGCGACGACACCGATGCCCAGCGTGATCGCAAAACCCTGCACCGCCGGAGGACCGACGAAGC
Source organism: uncultured Actinomycetota bacterium (assembly GCA_963804435.1). Taxonomy (GTDB): domain Bacteria; phylum Actinomycetota; class Actinomycetes; order Streptosporangiales; family Streptosporangiaceae; genus JAJYUU01. Next base: position 2,904 of record CAWDQI010000002.1, read on the forward strand.
CCAGGATCACGCAGGTGATCAAGGTCGACGTGTTGGAGTCGCGGATGGCGGGCCAGGCGCGCCTCACCGCGGCGTCGACGGCCGCGGGTATGGTGCGGCCGGCGCGCACCTCTTCCTTGAATCGCTCGAAGATCAGCACGTTGGCGTCCACCGCCATACCGACCGACAGGATGAATCCCGTAATGCCGGCCAGCGTCAGCGTCACGGGAACCACCTTGAAGATCGCCAGCACCGCGCCCGCATAAAACAGCAGCGCGATGCTCGCGAGGAGGCCTGGCACGCGGTAGTAGATGATCATGAAGAGCACCACGATCGACAGCCCGAGCAGTCCGGCGGCGAGGCTGAGCTTCACGGATTCGGCGCCCAGCGTCGAGCCGACCTGCGTGACGTCGAGGACCTGGAGGTCGACCGGGAGCGAACCCGACGTTGATGCCCGTGGCGAGGTCGGTCGCGCTCGCCTGCGTGAAGTTGCCGCTGATCTGCGCCTGGCCGCCTGAGATCTCCTGCAGCGTGGTCGGGTCGGTCAGGAACTTGCCGCAGACCGTGGTCGGGGTCTGGGCGGCCAAGCAGCCGGTGTCGTACGGGGCGTACACCTGGGAGACATAGGTCGCGTTCTCCCAGTTGTCGATGTCCTTCTGCGTGAGGTCCAGCCAGATCGTGAGATGCCGCTGCGGGCAGTCGGTGCCCGTGCCCGGGCAAGCGGCGACGTTGTCGCGCGTGAGGTTGTCGAAGACGGTCCCGCCGCGAGACGGTGAAGCTGATGTTGACGACCCAGCTCACCCCGCTCTGGTCGATCGCCGCGCGTCGCGCTCTGGATGTCGTCTCCGGTCAGGCCTACGAACGCCGGCTTGTAGCCGGGCTCGGGCCCGTTGGTCACCTTCGAGTCCGGCGACCCACTTCGTGTAGATCAGCTTCGAGATCGCGCCGATCGTCTTCTGCGCCTGCTGGGCCGTCACGCCGGCGAGGTCGACTGTGATCCGGTCGTTGTTGTTGCCCGCGCCCCGGATCTGGGGCTCGCTGACTCCGAGGGAGTTCACGCGCTTGTTGATGACCTGGATCGTCCGCTGCTGGACGTCGGCCCGCGATTGGCCCGGCGGGAAGTTGGTGAGCTGGTAGTCGATGTGGGTTCCGCCGGCGAGGTCCAGCCCGCGATGGATGTAAAGCTGCCAGCCGCCGAAGTTGGGCGGCAGGCCCGGAACGTTGCCGGTCAGCGGGTAGTGGTTGGCGATCCGGTAGATGTAGCCCGCCCCGTCCACGAACAGCGAGAAGACGAGGATGCCGATGATGAGGAGGCGGACAGGCCAGCTGAGGACTAATTGCACGGCAGCCGATCAGTCTACCGAGGGGCCCACTTATCGCTGCCGGAAAACCACGTTCAGGATCACGGTGAGCACGATCGACAGGATGATGCTCGTCGCGATCGGGATGTAAACGGTCACTCCGCCGCTCCGGAACGTGAAATCGCCGGGCAGGTGAAAGCGGCCGAAGAGCATCAAGGCGCCGCCGATCACGGCCAGCAAAATGCCGAAAACCAGGAGCAGGCGTCCGATGTCCTGCATTTGGCTTTCTAAAGTAGGCGGGTTTGCTGCGGACCGGGGTCGGGCGGCGTGATGCCCATGTGGCGGTAGGCGAGCTCGGTGGCCACCCGGCCCCGGGAGGTGCGCGCCAGGAAGCCGATCTGGATCAGGTACGGCTCGTGGACGTCCTCGATCGTCTCCCGCTCTTCGGACAGCGAGGTGGCGATCGTGTCGAGCCCGACCGGGCCGCCGTTGAACTTCTTGATCACCGTCTCGAGCAGCTGGCGGTCGAGCGGCTCGAGACCCGAGCTCGTCGATGTCGAGCATGGCCAGCGCCTGCCTCGTCGTGTCGACCGTCGCCCGTCCATCGCCGCGGACCTGCGCGAAGTCGCGCACCCGGCGCAGCAGGCGGTTGGCGATGCGCGGCGTGCCTCGCGCGCGGCGGGCGATCTCCGAGACCGCATCCGCGTGGACCTCGATGTCGAGGATCCGGGCCGACCGGCTGACGATCTGCTCTAGCTCCGCCTTCGTGTAGAAGTCGAGTCGGTAGACCGCGCCGAACCGATCACGCAGCGGGCCGCTGAGCAGGCCCTGGCGGGTCGTGGCCCCGACACATGTGAAATGCGGCAGGGGCAGGGTGGCCGCGCTCGCCCCCACCCCCTTGCCGAGCACGGCGTCGAAACGGAAGTCCTCGAGCGCCGGGTAGAGCGACTCCTCGACGGTGCTGTTCAGCCGGTGGATCTCGTCGATGAAGAACACGTCGCGAGTGGTGAGGTTGAGAAGGATCGAGCCGAGCGCTCCCTGGTGGTCGATCGCCGGGCCTGAGCTGACCTTGATCGCCACCCCGAGCTCGTTGGCGATGATGTGCGCGAGGGTGGTCTTGCCGAGCCCGGGCGGACCACACGAGCAGGACGTGCTCCACGGGCTCGCCCCGCCGGCGCGCCGCCTCGAGGAGGATGCCGAGGTTCTCGCGAACCTGCTGCTGGCCGACGTACTCGGACTGAGCAGTCGCGGCCGCAGGGTGAGGTCGAACTGGTCGTCGTCCGACGCGCGCGTCGAGGATCGGTTCGCCCGTCATTTGCGACCCAGGGCCTTGAGGGCCACAGCGAGCGCCTCCTGCGTGTTGGGCGTCGATTTCCAGTCCACCGACTCGATGCCGACGCGCGCCTCCTGCGACGAGAAGCCGAGGTTGCGGAGCGCCGACTCGACGGCCTTGGGCACCACGCCGTCGCCGGCGAGAGCGGCCGCGCGCGGCACGGCCTCCAGCTCCGCCACCGCGTCGAGTCGCGGCTTGAGCTCGATGATCACCTTCGCTGCGGTGCGCTGACCCACGCCGCTCGCGCGCCTGATCGGCGCGGCGTCTTCGCTCACGATCGCCCGCTTCAGAACCTCGAGGCTGGCGGCGCCCAGGATGTTGAGCCCGACCTTCGGGCCGACTCCGTCGACCTGGATCAGCATCTCGAACATGTCCAGCTCCGCGGCCGACGCGAATCCGTAAAGGGCGAGCTGGTCTTCTCTGACGTGGGTGTGGATGTGCAGCTCGATCTCTCCTCCTGGTGGCGGCAGGAGCTGGCGCGTCGACGTCGAGACGCTGACCATATAGCCCACCCCGCCGACGTCGACGCACCACGAAGTCGGCGCCTGCGCGGCGCACGACGCCGGTGAGGTGTGCGATCACCTTGCCGCGCCGCCCTTGTGAAACGGCGGCTGCGCGCGTGGCAGATGGCGATGGCGATCGCGTCCCGCGCGTGCTCGTCGAGGCGTCCCTCCGGAATTTTCACCTGCGCCGCGAGCATGCGCGCGATCTGCGCCTTGTCGGCGTTGCCGTAGCCCGTGAGGATGACCTTGACCTGGCTCGGCTTGTACTCGAAGACCGGCACGCCGCGCTCTTCGAGCACCGCGAGGATTGCGCCGCGCGCTTGAGCCACCGCGACCGCGCTCGTGGCGTTGCGTCCCATGAACAGCTCCTCGAGCGAGGCCTCCGCCGGTGGATTGGCGTCGAGGAGCTCCCGCAAATGGCGCGTGATCATCACCAGCCGCTCGCCGTCACGCCCGGGTCGCGTGACGACCGTGCTGCAAGAAAGGACGAGGTTGGGCTCGGAGAGCAGCGCGAAACCGGTGCTGGCGAGCCCGGGATCGATGCCGAGGATCAGTCCGTTCGCAACGCCTGGCATTTGTCCAACAGGTTCTACACCTGTGCCGAGACGCGTTCAAGGACGTCAGTTGGGATGTCGAAGTTGGCGTAGACCTGCTGGACGTCGTCGTCCTCTTCCAGTGACTCCATCAGCCTCAGCACCGCCGCGGCTTTGTCTTCCTCGACTGCCACGGTCTGCTTGGGCTGCATCGTGATCTCGGCGTTGTCGATCGTGACGCCGAGCTGCTCCACCGCCGCCTTCACCTTCTCGAAGTTGTTGGGCGGCGTCGAGATCTCCACCGACTTGCCGTCAACCTGGACATCGTCGGCGCCGGCTTCGATCGCTGCGAGCCCGACATCGTCAGGGTCTTGCTTGCCCGCGTTAGCGGAGATGACGCCCTTGCGCTCGAACATCCAGCCGACCGAGTTCGGCTCGCCGAGGTTGCCACCCAGCTTGGCGAAGCGGTGCCGGATGGATGCCCCAGTGCGGTTGCGGCTGTCGGTGACGGCGTCGACCATGACCGCGACTCCCGCCGGTCCATAGCCCTCGTAACGCACCTCTTCCAGCCTCTCGCCGGCGAGCTCCCCCGTCCCCCGCTTGATCGCGTTCTGGATCTTGTCGGTGGGCATGTTGATCTCGCGCGCTTTCTGCATCGCGAGGCGCAAGCGGAAGTTGCCGTCGTTGTTGCCACCACCTTCTTTCGCGGCGATGGTGATCTCACGGCTGGCGCGCGTGAACGCCTGGCCTCGCTTGGCGTCGACGATGGCCTTCTTGTGCTTGATGCCCGCCCATTTCGAATGACCTGACACTTATGCCGGGACCTCCCTGGGGCAGCCGCAGAAGACACCCGGGGTCCCCGCGAAATCGCAGATTTCGTGGGGTGGGAACATTCTTTCGTTGATTCTATCTCAGGCGTATTCGAACGAAACTTCGTTTACCGGCCTGGAGCACGTCGCCATCCTGCAGCTTGGTCATCTGAGCCGACGCCTTCTCGCCGTTTACGCGTACCCCGCCCTGCTCGACAAGCCGCTTGGCGGCGCCTCGGGTCGTGGCGAGCTCGACCTCGACCAGCGTGCCGACCAGGTCGTCCGGGTTCGAGACAGCGCGCTCAGGCGATCTCCTCCGGGACCTCGCGCTGGCGGAACTTGCGGTCGAAGTCTGCTTCGGCGCGCGCCGCAGCCTCCTCGCCGTGCAGACGCTTGACCAGCTGGCGCGCCAGCGCTGCTTTCGCGTCCCGCGGCTTCATTGCCAGAGTGGCCTCGACCTCTGCGTGGCTGAAGCCCGAGATCAGGCGCAGATATTTCTCGATCAGCGGGTCGGGGATCGACATCGTCTTGCCGTAGATCTCTTCCGGCGGCTCGTTGATCCCGATGTAGTTGCCGAGCGACTTGCTCATCTTCTGCACGCCGTCGGTGCCCTCGAGCAGCGGGAACACCGCGATGTCCTGCGGCTCCTGTCCGTACGCCTTCTGGATCTCGCGGCCGAAAAGCAGGTTGAAGAGCTGGTCGGTGCCGCCGATCTCCAGGTCGGCCTTCACTGCGACCGAGTCGTAGGCCTGGTTGAACGGGTAGAGGATCTCGTGTGCGCCGATGGGCGCGCCCGCCTTGATGCCGCTCGGCAAAGTCCTCGCGCTGCAGGACCTGCTGCAGGGTGGCCTTGCCCATCAGCCGGAGGATGTCGGCGGCGGTCATCGGCGCAAGCCACTCGGAGTTGTGGCGCACCTCGATCTGCTTGCGATCGAGCACGAGGTCGACCTGCTCGAAGTACGTCTCGGCGTTGGCCGCAACCTGCTCGGCCGTGAGCACCGGCCGGGTCTCGGACCGCCCGCTCGGGTCTCCGATCTGCGCCGTGTAGTCGCCGATGATCACGACGACCGTGTGTCCTTCGTCCTGGAAGAGGCGCAGGACGTCGAAGACGCACAAGGTGGCCGACGTGCAGGTCCGGGGCGGTCGGGTCGAGGCCAAGCTTGACCCGCAGCTTTTCCCCGCGCTCCGAGCCGAGCGCTGCAGGTGCTCGGCGATATGGATCTGCACCGCCCGCTCGCGCAGGCGCTCGAAAAAGCTGAGAGCTCACGGGCCGCTAAGGGTTGACTGGGCCGGGACCGAAGTAGATCTGGGGATCGGCGGGTAGCGCGGGCATCGAAGAGGTGGACGATCGGCTTGTCGATCGCTTGTGACGAGCGGAACGATGACGTGCGATCCGTTGTAAGCGTCGCGAATTCTCTGCTGCAGCGGATCCAGCGACGACCCGCCGAACGGATTGGCCGCGGCCCCCAGCTCGTACACGCAGACGACCACGAGAAAGACCCCCGTGATCACGCCGACGATGACCCCCAGCGACCGGTTGAGGGCCAGGGCGGGGATCTGGATCTGGTTGTGGGCGAGCTGAGTCGCGCCTTCAGTGATGATGAGCGCGGCAGCCACGATCCCGAAGAACCCGTAGATCCTGCGCGTCGGGCGTCTCGAAGTTGGACGTCTGCTGCAGGATGCCCCCCGCCTGGAGGCCCATGTTGGTGGCGGCGAGCAGCGCGACGTAAAGCGCGATGAATCCGATCAGGCGGCGCACCACGCCGGAGAAGAACCCGCCCACTCCGTAGGCGAGGACGACGACGATCGAGGCGAGATCCAGCCAGGTCATTTGTGAGACTCTCTCGAGTTGACGGCGCGCGCGTTCGAGAATTGCGGCCCGTTCATGCGCGGAACCTCGCCTGGTGACGCTTTTCGAGCGCCGATCTGATCTCGGTCATCACTTTGTCCACTTCGGCGTCCGTCAGGGTGCGCTCGGGGCTTCGGAAAGTCAAGGTGAATGCGATGCTCTTGTGCCCCTCGGGAACCTGCGAGCCATGGTATTCATCGAACGCGCGGGCGCTCTCGAGGAGATCACCTGCGGACTCCTTGATCGCGGCCAGCAGGGAGCCGGCGGCGACGTGCTCTTCCACCACGACGGCGAGGTCTCGCTCCACGGCGGGAAACCTCGGCAGCGGCTGGGCGCGAGGTATGCGCGCGCCCGCGAGCACGGGCTCGACGTCGATCTCGAAGGCCACCAGGCGCCCCTCGACCTTCAGATAAGCCGCGACGGTCGGATGCAGCTCCCCCAGGTATCCGAGCTGCCGGCCCTCGAGGATCACGGCCGCGCACCGGCCTGGATGAAAGAGCTCCGCCGCCGCCGCGCTGATAGGTGCACGCGGGGGCGGACAGCCCTTCGATGCACGCCGCCAGCACCGACTTGAGGCGATAGAAGGCCTCTCGCCCCGAATCCGCGGTGCGTGCCGGCGGTCGCGACCGCGGCAAGGCGCAGCGGCTCTTCGGGCTGGCTGTTCTTCTCGCCGACCCGCGCGAGGTAATGCAGACGCGATCTCGTAGACCCGGACCTCGTCGCGCCCGCGATCACGATTCAACGCGACTGCGTCGACGAGCGAAGGCAGCAGCGAGGTGCGCAAGGTGTCCATGTCGTCGCTCAATGCGTTAGACACACGCATGGCCAGGGCCGCGATGCGCAGCGCCTCCAGCTTTCTGCCCGAAACCAGCGCCGGGTTCCACGTCTCGGTGAACCCCGCGCCGGCCATCACCTCGCGCGCCACGTCGAGGCGGCGGTCGATGCTCGGCGCGAGCGGAGTCCACCGATCGTGCCGCCGTCCCGGCAACGTCGGCGGCACGCGGTCGTAGCCGAACACGCGGCCGACCTCCTCAACGAGGTCCTCCGGAATGTTCACGTCCAGCCGGAAGACCGGGGGCAGCACATCCCACTCGCCGTCGCCCAGCACCTTCACGTGAAATCCGAGGCGAAGCAGGATCGCCTCGGAGTCCTCCAGCGGGACGTGCACGCCCAGGACCTCGTCAACGATCCATGGCTTGAGTCGCACTCGCACCGGTTCCTGCGGACGCGGATAGACGTCGGCCCACTCCTTGTGCACCGAGCCGCCGGCGAGCTCGGCGATGAGGGCGGCGGCACGCCTCGCCCCGGCGAGCGCAAGCTCAGGCGGCAGGCCACGCTCGAAGCGTGCCGACGCCTCGGTGCGCAGGCCGAAGGCGCGCGCCGTCTGGCGGACGCTCGGGCCGCTGAAGGTGGCCGCTTCGAGCAGCACGTCGGTGGTGCTCGGGACTCACAGCGGTGTCCTCGCCGCCGATCACCCCCGCGATCGCGACTGGCCGCCTGGCGTCGGCGATCACCAGCATCGAGCTGCGTGAACTCTCGGACGATGCCGTCGAGGCAGAGCAGCTTTTCTCCATCGTGCGCGCGACGCACCTGGATCTCATGTGCCTTCGAGTCTCGCGAGGTCGAAGACGTGCAGCGGCTGCGCGTACTCGAGCAGCACGTAGTTCGTGATGTCGACCAGGTTGTTGATCGGCCGCACACCGCATGCGCGAAGCCGGCGCTGCAGCCAGCTCGGGACTCGGACCGACCCTGACTCCTTTGATCACGCCGCCGATGTACCTGCTGCACAGGTCGGGGTCTGTCGATGGTGACCTTGATCAGCTCGCGCCCAGGGGGGTTCGCGGTGCCGGTGAACGACGGCATGAAGTCGCGCTTGAGCGGGCGGTCGAGCCCGGCCGCGAGCTCGCGGGCAACTCCAAGGTGTCCCATGCAGTCGGGCCGGTTGGACGTGACCTCGATTTCCATCACGGCATGGTTCGGAATCACGGTGGTCAAGGATTCGCCCGGGGTTCCGTTGTCGAGGATGAGGATGCCCGCGTGGTCGTCGCCCAGCAGGAGCTCCTCGGCCGAGCACAGCATCCCGCTCGCCTTGTACCCGGCGATGTTCATGTCCTTGACGAGCTTTCCGTTCGGCACGGTCGTACCGGGCAGCGCGACGGGGACGAGCGAGCCGACGACCGCGTTGGGCGCTCCGGCGATGATCTGCTGGACGCGGCCGCCGCCGAGGTCGACCTGGTGCACCCAGAGGTCGTTGCGCGACTTCGGGTGCTTTTTCTGCTCGAGCACCTTCCCCACGACGATCTGCGACAGGTCGACAAGCGTCAGCGACTCGACCTCGAGGCCGAGCCGCGTGAGCACCTCGGCCGCGTCCTTGGGCGTGACGTCTGTCAGATCGACGAAATCGCCCAGCCACTCGTAGGAGATCTTCATGGGCGCCTAGAACTGCTCCAGGAAGCGGAGGTCGGATTCGTAGAACAGGCGGATGTCGTCGACGTCGTGCTTGAGCATCGCCATGCGCTCGATGCCGAATCCCCAGGCGTAGCCGTTCCACTCGGTGGGGTCGATCCCGCCGTTGCGTAGGACCTGCGGGTGGACCATGCCGCAGCCACCCACCTCCAGCCAGCCCTTGTGACGGCAGCTCTTGCATCCCATACCGTTGCAGATCCCGCACGTCACGTCGAACTCGAAGCTCGGCTCGGTGAAAGGGAAGTAGCTCGGCCGGACGCGCACCTTGCGCTCGATCCCATAGAGGGACTGGATCATGTAGAGCAGGGTGCCCTTCATGTCGCCGACGGTCAGCGCCTTGTCGATCGCGAGGCCTTCGACCTGGCTGAAGTACGGCAGACGCGTCGCCTCCGGCGCGTCGCGGCGATAGCAGCGCCCTGGGGTGATGATGTAGATCGGCGGCTCTTTGATGCGCTGCATGGCGCGGATCTGCACCGGCGATGTGTGCGCGCGCAGCAGCAGCTCGGGAGTGAAATAGAAGGAGTCCCAGTTCTCGCGCGCCGGGATGGCCCTCGGTGAGGTTGAGGGCCTCGAAGTTGTACCACTCGGTCTCGACCTCGGGGCCGAGCTCGACCTGGTAGCCGAGGCTCTCGAGCACGGTCTCGATCTGGCGCCGGACCTGGGTGAGGACATGAACGTGGCCGCGTCCGAGCGGCGGCCCGGGAAACGTGATGTCGATCGCCTCCGTCTCGGCGATATCGGCCAGCCGCGCACCCTCGAGCTCCGCGCGCCGCGTTGTGAGCGCCGCTTCGATGGCCTTCTTGGCCTCATTGACCGCCTGGCCAAGGGGGCACGCTGCGCCGGGTCGAGCTTTCCGATTCCGGACAGCAGGCTGCTGAGCTTTCCGCTCTTGCGCCCGAGGTAGTCGAGCTCGATCGACGTCGAGCTCGGACGTGGTGTTTGCCTTCGCGATCGCCGCGAGCGCCTGGCTGCTGAGCGCGGACGGATCGCTCATGCCGCGAGCCTCCGCCTGATCTTCGAAGAGGATCAGCGGCCGCCGCTGCGGCCACGTTGAGCGATTCGACGCCCTCAGCCAGGGGCACCGTGACCAGCTTCAGGTCCTTGCGGGAAAGCCCGTGAGTCTCGCTGCCGAGGACGATCATCCCCGCAGACTCTATCGGCGCCTCGGCCAGCGGCGCACCGCCGGCGGCTGACGCGCCGTATCCGTCGAGCCCGGCCAGGTCGCTCCAGCCGGCGCGCGCAACCTTCAATCGGAAGACGTTCCCCGCCGACGCGCGCACTGCCTTAGCTCCATACGGATCCGCCGTGCCTTCCAGCACCACGACGGCGGGAGCGCCCGCGGCCGCTGCGGTGCGACATATCGCGCCCACGTTTCCAGGGTCCTGCACGCGGTCCAGCACGACGAGCGGCCACCGTGCCTGACGCGCGGCCTGTATCGCCTCTGACGGCGACGCCTCATTCACCAGCGCAATGGCGATCACGCCTTGCGGGGTCACCGTCTGCGTCGCGGCGCGGAATGCGCCCGCGGTCAGCGTTACGCGCGACGCGGAGTGGAACGGAAGCTTGTCGCCTTCGCGAGCCGCGATGACCTCGAACTCGAGGCCCGCCGCTCTGGCTTCGGAAAGCACGCGCGGACCCTCCAGGAGGACATGCCCTGGCTCGCGCCGTTGAGCGAGACGCCGGAGACGGCGGACGATCTCGTTTTCCGGGCTTGAGATCAGAAGCTGGTCAGAGGGCTTTCTTGGCAACCTCGACCAGCCGGGCAAAGGAACCGCTGTCGCGCACGGCCAGGTCAGCCAGCACTTTGCGGTCGATCTCCACTCCGGCCTGGCGAAGGCCGTGCATGAGCTTGTTGTAGGGCAGCCCCGACTGTCGCGAGGCTGCGTTGATGCGGGCGATCCAGAGCGACCGCATCTCGCGCTTGCGGCGCCTGCGGTCCCGGAAGGCGTACGCGAGCGCGTGCAGGACCGCCTCGTTCGCGGGCCGGAAAAGCAGCTTCTTAGAAAGGCGGAAGCCCTTGGCGCGATCGAGGATCGCCTTGTGGCGGCGATGGGCGGGAACGCCTCGCTTGACTCGAGCCATCTCTAAAGCCCCAGCGCCCGGCGCACCGTCTTGCGGTCCGCCTTGGCCACCGACTGCTCGTTCTCGTAGTTGCGCTTGCGCTTCTGAGACTTGTGCTCGAGCAGGTGGCTCTTCTGCGAGCTGGCCCGCATGAGCTTTCCGGTGCCGGTGACGCGGATCCTCTTCGAGATGCCCTTCTGGGTTTTGATCTTAGGCACTGGCCGCAGTCTCCTTGGCGGCGACCTGCGCCGCGGCGGGGGCGGCGGCCTGCCGGCTTGGCGCGAGGATCATGAACAGGTTCTTGCCCTCGAGCAGCGGGGCGCGCTCGACGACAGCGAACTGCTTCGCATCATCCGCGACCCGGTCGAGAATCCGCCGTCCGATGTCCTGGTGGACCATCTCGCGGCCCCTGAACATGATCGTCACTTTAACTTTCTCTCCTGCTTCGAGGAACTGCTTCAAACCCTTGAACTTCGTCTGGAAATCGTGCTCCGCGACCTTCGGCCGGAGCTTCATCTCCTTCAGCTTGGTGACGTTCTGCTTGCGGCGCTGGTCCTTCTCCTTCTTGATCGTCTCGAACTTGTACCGTCCGTAGTCGATCAACCGGCAGACCGGCGGGCTCGCTTGCGGCGCCACTTCGACGAGGTCGAGTCCCTTCTCGCTTGCGATGCGCAGAGCGGCGTCGAGAGAGAGCACTCCCAACTGGTTGTTCTGGTCATCGATCAGCCGCACTTCCGAGCTGCGGATCTGGTCGTTGATCTTCAGCTCTTTAAACGCGATGAGACGCTACCTCGTGCAAATTCAGGTTTCTGCTATTCCTCCAATTCGGCCAGATAAAACAAAAAACGGACGGCCTGAAGCCATCCGCCACAACCGCGACCCTTTCGAGCGATGCTCTGAGGGTGAGGGTCGGTGCCCTGCTTCAGGTGCAGGATCGTACCGGAAACGTAACCCGATGCGCAAAGTTGCGTTGCCTTTAAAGTGGCGTCGCCCTTGATGATGCCAACGTCCCGGCGCGCCACGGCACTCGGGACTGCTGGCCCTGCTGGTGGCGGGCGCCTGCACCGTGCCAGGGACGGGCAGCGCGAAGGCGCCCTCGCCCGCCGCCAGCTCGTCTCGCACGAGCTCACCCTCAGCCACCGCTTCAGCGGTTCCTTCCCAGAGCCCCTCGCCGGCGCCGGTGTCCGGGTCGTACGGCGTGCTGGTGAGCCCGCTGAGCAACAGCAGCTACACGGTGAGCCTGGTCGGGATCGACGGCAGGGTGGTGGCCAGCCAGGTGGCCAGCACACCAGGCACGGTCACCTGCGCCGGCACGGCGGCCGCCGTCGTTCCTCCGCCCGTGAGCACCAGCAACACGCGGGTTTACTTCATGGACGCGCTCGGTGTCGTCCGGTACCTGGCGCCGAACGGAGACGCCGGCCAGACCATCACGCTCCCCATCGGCCCGGCGCGGCGCAGCCTGTTCGCAGTCAGCCCTGACGATTCGCTCATGGCGGTGGTGGTCGTCGACTTTGCTCAAGGCGGCGCGACGACGAACCTGTACATGTACCAGCTGCAGCCCGCTGGCTCCAAACCTTTGCTGTTCCAGCAGTCCGGGGCGTACACGCTGTGGCCGACGGGCTGGCACGGCGCCACAAGCCTTGTCCTCGCGAAGGTGCCTGCGTGCACTCAGGGCGGCGGGCCGTTCTGCTGCGGGCCGCAGGAGTTTCACGTGGTCGACCCGCACACGGCCGTCCGCAGGTTCACCGTGGGCGGCGCCGGCTGCGTGATCGCCGGGGCGCCATCGCCGGCGGGCGCCGTTTGTGAGGACACCGCGACGTTTGGCGCAGGCTGAACGTGCTCGACTGGACGGGAGCTCCGCTCACATCAGTACCCGATCTCGGGAGCGACGCCGGCATATCTCTCGCCCGACGGCGCGCTGGTGGCGGTGCGTGGCATTACGGCGCCCCGACCACCACGCTCGTCCCGACCAACGCCGCCGCCAACCTGCCGCATGCGCGTTGGATCGACAACACCCACCTTCTCTCCGGGGGTGACGCCCAGCATCAACCCAGCGTCGGAAACATCACCACCGGCCAGGTCATCCCGGTGGCCGCATTGGGCGACTGCGCCGGCCGGATCCCGGGGGGCCTTTAGCGGAGCCTCAGCCGGCGGCGCTCGGCCACCTCGGTCGCGACCATGCTCGCAAATGCTTCCAGCGAAGAGTCGACCTGACTGCTTGAGCGGTCGCGGACGTTGACGTGCTCGGTCTCCGCCTCGCGCGCGCCGACGATCGCCATGTAGGGCACCTTGCGCGCCTGCGCGTCGCGGATCTTCCGCTGCATCCGCTCGCGGCGCGGTCGTCGACCTCGACCCTCAGGCGCAGCGATCGCAGGCGATCCGCGACCCGGTGGGCGTACTCGTGCTGCGCGTCGGTGATCGGGATCACGATCACCTGCACCGGGTGCAGCCACGTTGGGAATGCGCCCGCGTAATGCTCGATCAGGTAGCTGAACATTCGCTCCATCGCGCCGAACGGCGCCGCGATGCACCATGACCGGTCGCTGTCGCGAGCCATCCTCGGCCACGTACTCGAGGTCGAATCTCTCGGGCAACTGGAAGTCGACCTGCACGGTGTAGTTGGTGAATTCGCGCCGGTGAGCGTCCTTGACCTGGAAGTCGATCTTCGGCCCGTAGAACGCTGCATCCCCAACGCCGATCTTGTACCTCTGGCCCATCGATCTCGAGCGCTTCGATCGAGCGCCGCCTGGGCGCGCTCCCATTGCTCCTCGGTGCCCGACCACTTCTCTTTGACGTTGTCGCGTGTCGAGAGCCGGTACGAAAAGTCGTCGATCCCCGAGCACGTTCAGAAGTAGTTGCGCCAGCTCGATCGCGCCCTTGCACCTCCCCCATCACCTGGTCGGGCGTGCAGAAGATGTGCGCGTCGTTGAGGGTGAACGAGCGCACGCGATTCATGCCGATCAGAGCTGCCCGAACTTCTCGAGCCGCTAGTTCTTGCCGATCTCCGCGATTCGCAGCGGAAGGTCGCGGTAGCTGTGCAGGTCCTGAGTGGTAGACGACGATGTGGTGCGGGCAGTTCATCGGGCGCAGCTCGAGCTCTTCGCCGTCCTCGAAACGCATCGGCGGGTACATCGTACTCGTGGAACAGCTGCCGTGGCCGCTCTGTCTTGTACAGGTCGAGCTTGCGCCACATCAGGGGTGACGCACGTGGAGGTAGCCACGCGCCAGCTCCTCGTCGACGATCCAGCGCTCCAGCTCGCGTCGGATCGTGGCGCCGTCAGGCAGCCAGAGCGCCTGGCCCGAGACCGACGCGCTCGTCGAGGGCGAACAGCTTCAGCTCCTTGCCGAGCTTCTTGTGGTCGCGCTTTTCGGCTTCCTCGAGGAACTTGAGGTAGTCCTCGAGCTCCCTTGGGGTCTGCCACGCGGTGCCGTAGATGCGCGTGAGCTGCGGCTTCTTCTCGTCGCCGCGCCAGTAGGCGCCCGCGACGCGCAGGAGCTTGAACGCCTTCAGGTCGCGGGTCGAGCGCACGTGAGGTCCTCGGCAGAGGTCCAGGAAATCGCCGGTCCGGTAAACGCTGACCTCGTCGCCCTCGACCTTGTCCGCGATGAGCTCCAGCTTGTAGTCCTGGCCTCGCTTGCGAAACTCGTCCATCGCCTGCGCCCGGGTCAGCGTCTCGTGGACGAAAGGCCGGTCCTCGTTGACGATGCGGCGCATGCGCGACTCGATGGCGCCGAGGTCCGACTCCGAGATCGGTTTGCTGAACTGAAAGTCGTAGTAGAAGCCGTCCTGCACCGGCGGGCCGATGCCGTACTTCGCGTCCGGGTACAGCTCCATGACGGCCGCGGCGAGCAGGTGCGCGGCTCGAATGCCGCAGGACCTGCAGCGGATCGTCGGTCGCCTCGTGCTCGCCGTAGTCGCTCATCGGGTCGTCAGTATATGAGAGCCCCGTGAATCCGCAACTGCGATCGTCGATGCGCTCGGTTATCCCGCGGCGGGGCTTGGCATCCTCATCGAAAGCTCGGGCATTCCATTTCCCGGTGAGGTGCTTCTCCTTGCCGCGGCCGCCTGGGCGGCGGCCCGTCACCATTCGATCTTCCTGGTGATCCTCTTCGGCTTCCTCGGCGCGACAGCAGGCGCCGACATCGGCTACCTCCTTGGTTTCAAAGGCGGACGGCCATTCGTCGAGCGGTTCGGCAGCATCTTCCGCATCCGGCCCGAGCACATCGCGCGTTCGGAGCTCTTCTTCGCGCGCCACGGCGACAAGGCGGTCCTCGCCGCGCGCTTCGTGCTCGGCCTGCGCACCTGGGGATCGATGCTCGCGGGCATGGCACGCATGCCGTTCTGGCGCTTCCAGCTGTTCAGCGCGCTCGGAGGCCTCGCCTGGGCGACCGTCGTCGGCCTCGCCGGCTACCTCCTCGGAAGCAACCTGCCGCTGCTCGAGACGATCATTCGGGATATTGGACTGGGTGGTCTGGCTCTGGTGGTGCTTTTGGCGGTGGTGCTGATCCTGGCTGCCCGCCGCGTCGAGAGGCAACGATGATCCCCACGCCACCCGCGCCCAGGAGCGCCCCCAGGCCGCCGATCACGTGCGCGGTCCCGATGGTGTCGGACAGGGCGGCGGCGATCAGGACCGGCACGGCCGTGACTCCGTTGATGACCATGTAGAGCAGCGAGAAGATCCGGCCGCGGATCTCGTCGCTGGTCGACTCCATCAGGTAGGTGACGGCCGGGATCATGATCGCCCCGAACTCGACGCCGAGCAGGAAGCTGAAAGCCGCGGACGTGATGCGGTTGTGCACCTGCAGGGCGGGAAATTGGGCCATCGCCTCGGGCACGGCGGCGAGCGCAAGCAGCGTCACGCCGTTGGCGACGAGCGAACCGGCCAGCACGCGGGCCCGGTCCAGGTTGCGCAGGAACTGGCCGAGCAGCAGAGCGCTGAGAATCGCTCCCCCGGTCGCAGGCGCCAGGATCACGTAGGTGTCCTGGGCGTTGATGCCCAGCACCTTGCTCACATACGCGGGCGCCAGCGCGAAGAGCATGAACAGCACCAGCACCGCGATGCTCACCTGCCCGAACGCGAGCATCAGGCCGCGCGATGCGCGCAGGGCGTCGATCCCTTCCTTGATGTCGACGACCATGATGTGGAACCGGTTGCGGCTGTCCTCGACGGGGGATTCGGTGGTCGGCTGAAGGTGCGGGATGTCCGACGCGAAGATCAGCGTCCCGCCGATGAGCAGCAGCACGACCGCGCACCAGTAGGGCGCATAAAGGTCGATCCTCGAGACCACCGGGGCCAGCGCTCCGCCGACGACGAGGGTCAGGACCATGGTCAAAAGAGCCATCGAGTTGGCGGTGATGAGGGCCGAGCGCGGGAGGATGGTCGGGATGACCGCCGCTTCGGCGGGCCCGAACAGCTGGCCGACCGCGGAGAAGACGAGGGTGATGATCAGCAGATGGGCGAAGTCGCCGGCGAGACCCGGTACGAGGGCGGCGATCGGGATGAGCGCCACCACGGCCGCGCGGCCGAAGTTGCACCACATCATGATCTGCTTGCGATCCATCCGATCCGCGATGACGCCGGCCGGCGGCGCGAACAACACCGCGGGGACGGTGTAGGTGAGGAGCGTGATCGCCACCGGCGTGCTGCCGCCTGAGATGTGGTACGCGAGGATGATCAGCGAGAAGAGCAGGAACTTGTCCGCGAGCTGAGCGGCGAGCTGTGCGAACCAGATGTTCCTGAACGCGGTGTGGCGCAGGACCGATCGGAAACCGCCCGTGCCTTCGACCGGAAACCGGATTGGCTGCTCCACCGGCGCTAGAGATTAGCCTCCGGGACTCTCGAAACTCTTCATAAAGCGCCTCCCACTCGCCCAGGCTGAGTGTCTGCGGACGCCGTTCGGGATCGATCCCGACCTCACGAAGACGCGCGCCCGCTGCGGTGCTGCCGATGCCGCTGATCCGGCCCAACGTTCCACCGAGCTGCTTCCGGCGGCCCTGGAAGACCGCCTCGACGAAGCGGAAGAAAGCCTGGATGATCTTCGACGTCAACCGCCGGGCGCTCGCGCACATCGAGGCGCACGAGCGCCGAATCCACGCGTGGCGCAGGGGTGAACGCTGCCGCAGGGATCGTTGAAAAGGAGCCGGGCCTCGGCGAACACCTGCACGGCGACAGTGGCAAGGCTCGCACCGCTGGACGCCGTCCAGCGCTCGGCCACCTCCTTTTGCACGACCAGCGAGAGCCGTCTCGGGCGGGGTGGATCGTCGAGGAGCTTCCGGATCAACGCGCCGGTGAGGTTGTAGGGGATGTTGCCCGCCACGATCTCATTGCCATTCGGGAATGCAGAGCGGACGTTGAACCGCAGGATGTCGGTGCGCACCACCTCCACGTTCTCGATGCCGGCAAGCGATTCCCGCAGCGCCGGGATCAGGCGTCCATCGAGCTCGACCGCCACCACGCGGCGGCATCGAGGCGCGAGCGCAACCGTCAGGGTTCCGACGCCCGCGCCCACCTCGAGCACCTCGTCTCCGGTGAGAGCCCGGCGTGTTCAGCTATGGCGTCCCGCAGGCTCGGGTCGGTGAGGAAGTTCTGGCCAAGCGAGTGCTTCAGGTCGATGCGGTGCCGGCGGAGCAGCTGGTCGAGCTGATGGGCGTCGGCCGGGTCGATCACTTCATCTTGCGAAAGAGCGGCGTAGCGCATTCACCTTTTCTTGTTCCGCGAGCTCGCTCATGGCTCAGTCCGCGCAGCTCGGCGACAACCTCTGCGGTGTCGAGCAGGTATTCGGGGCGGTTCGGGTACGCCCATTCGCTTCTGTGCGTTTCCGTAGGGCGAGTCGGTCTCGAGCAGCAGCCGGTCGGCTGGGCATCGTTTGACGACGTCCCGCAGCGCGGTGCGGCTCGGCCTCGTGATCAACCCGGCGAAAGACAGGTAGAACCCAAGGTCCAGGAAGCGCTCCGCCCAGTCCCACTCGAGGGCGAAGTAGTGCATGACGCCCCGCAGCCCTCGATGCCTGGAGATCGCGTCGGCGACCTCGGCATCGGCGCCACGGTTGTGGACCGAAACCGGGAGGTCGAGCTCGAGCGCGAGGTTGAACATCTCGTCGAGCCGTGTCCCTCTGTACCCCGTGGTCGGGACCCGCCGACGTGCTCGAAGTCGAGGCCGATCTCCCCGATGGCGACGACCATCTGGTCCGCCGCAAGCTCGCGGAGCGCGTAGATGTCTGGGGCGGACTCCTCGAGCGGATAGTGCCCGATGCCGGCCCAAACCTCCTGGAAGCGGTTTGACAGCGAGACGGCGCCACGGCTTCGCGTCAAGGTCTGTCCCCATCGCGATCAGTCGCGTAACGCCCGCGCCGACCGCGCGCTCGACCACCTCGGTTCGGCTCGCCCAGCTCCTCGAGGTGGAGGTGAGTGTCTACGAAGATGGCCAGCTTCCTCTTCGACCACATCGTCGAGACGCTTGAACAGCGCCTCGGGCACGGGCAGCTTGCGACCGGCCGGGAGCGAGGACGGCTTCCAGCGATCTCTCGCTCGAGTAGTCGCCGGTCAGCACCGAGTGCGATGCACCGTCCTCGACGACCTCGCGCACCTCGGGCTGCTCGGCGATCACGTCCTCGTAACCGAGCATCCGGTGCAGCTTCTGAGAGGAGAAGGGGAGGAACGGCGTGAACATCAACTTGAGGTTGTCGACGCAGCGCAGCGCGACGTAGAGCACGGTGCCGGCCCGTTCCCGATCGGTCTTGATCGTGTGCCATGGCTGCTCGGTTCCGAGGTACACGTTGACCTTCGCAGCCATCGTCATCGCGCTCTTGAGAGCGATCTGAAAACGTGCCTGGCCGAGCTGCAAGGCGACCTGGTCCAGCGCGTCCTCCACGTCTTTGATCAGCGTCTTGTCGGGATCCGTCAGCGTTCCCGGTTCGGGCACCGACGCCGAAGTTCCTGTGCGCGTTGACGAGCGTCCGGTGCACAAGGTTGCCCCACGTGGCGACCAGCTCGTCGTTGTTGCGCCGCACGAACTCCGCCCAGGTGAAGTCGGTGTCCTGGTTCTCCGGGCCCGGCGATCATCAGGTAGTAGCGCAGCGCGTCCGCGTCGTACCGATCCAGCACGTCCTTCACATAGATGACCTGGCCGCGACTGGTCGAGAGCTTCTTGCCCTCCATGTGCAGGTGCTCGCTGGCGACGATGTCGTCGGGCAGCTCGTATCTCTGCTGCCCGTCGCTGACGCCCATGAGGATGGACGGCCACATCACGGTGTGGAAAGTGATGTTGTCCTTGCCCATCACGTAGTAGTGCCACGACGGCGGGGTTGAGCCACCAGTCTTTCCAGGCGTCAGGCTCGCCGCGCTCGACAGCCCACTCGATCGAAGCCGACAGGTAGCCGATGACCGCGTCGAACCAGACGTAGATCTTCTTGTGCGGGTTGTCCTCCCAACCCGGGAGCGGCACCGGGACGCCCCAGTCGAGGTCGCGCGTGATGGCGCGCCGCTTGAGGTTTCGCACGAACTCGAGCGAGTACTTGCGCACGTTCGGGCGCCAGTTGTCGTGCTGCTCGATCCAGTCCTTGAGCTGCTCGCCGAACGCTGGCAGGTCGAAGAAGAAATGCTCGGTCTCGCGAAACTCCACCGGCGCGTCGCTGCCTCGCTGGTGCGGCTTGATCAGGTCGATCGGGTCGAGCTGGTTGCCGCAGTTGTCGCACTGGTCGCCGCGCGCCTCGGCGTAACCGCAGATGGGGCACGTGCCCTCGATGTAGCGGTCGGGCAGAGTGCGGCCGCGACGCGGGATCGAAGGCTCCCATCTGCTTCTCTTTGACCAGGTAGCCCTTCTCGTAAAGGGTCAGGAACAGCTCTCTGCGTCGATGCGGTAGTGATTGGCCGTCGTGGTCCGCGTGAACACGTCGTAGGTCATGCCGAGACGGCGGAGGTCCTCGACGATCAACGCGTTGTTGCGGTCGGCGAACTCGCGTGGCGGAACGCCCTGCTTGTCGGCCTCATAAGTGATCGGCGTGCCGTGCTCGTCGGTCCCGCTGGCCATGAGCACGCGTGACCCGCGCAGGCGCTCGAAGCGAGCGAGCACGTCGGCGGGCACGGCGAAGCCGGCGACGTGGCCGATGTGACGCGGCCCGTTGGCATAAGGCCACGCGGGCGCAACCAGGACCGTTCTCTTCTGTCAGCACCGGAGATCACAAGGGTAATCTCGCCGCGGGGCGGGTCGGCCAGGGCCGCCAGCACCTCGGCCGCGGTGCCGCGCAGCAACTGCTCGTGAAGCTTGGTCAGCTCGCGCGCCAGGGTGAGGTGGCGTTCGGGCATGACCTCCGCGAAGATCGCGAGCGATTTCCGGATCCGATACGGCGAATCGAAAGCGACCGCAGGCCGCGGATCACCGTCCAGCGTTGCGAGCAGCCGGCGGATTTCGCCCGGCTTGCGCGGCAGGTAGCCGAGGAACGTGAAGCCTGGACCGCCGTATCCCGCGGCCGATAGCGCGGCGGTGACAGAGCTCGGCCCGGGGATTGGAACCACCGTGTGCCCCGCCGCCCACGCCGCGGTCACCAGCGCCTGCCCAGGATCCGAGAGCGTGGGCGTGCCCGGCGTCGCTCACGAGCGCGACGTCGTGCTGGTCGAGCTCCGCCATGACGCGCGGAAGTCCGCGCCGCTCCACCGGGGCGCGATAGCTGATGAACGGCTTGCGGATGCCGTGGCGCGCGAGCAGCCGTGCGGTGACGCGGGTGTCCTCCGCGGCGATCGCACCGACCTCACCGAGGATTCGAAGGGCCCGCGGGCTGACATCCTCGAGGTTGCCGATCGGAGTCGCGACACAAACAAGCGACTCAAGCTCCGATCGCAACCACTCCCCGACCCTGGTCCGGCGATCTCTGCCGCGGGTCCCACGAATCGCGAGGCGGGCGGCAGCACGTCGAGGAAGGCCTTCCCGTAGTCTCGCCCGAGGATCCGGTTGTCGAGGATCACGACCGCGCCGCGGTCGGTCGAGCGCCGGATCAGCCGGCCGAAGCCCTGCTTCAACCTCAGCGCCGCCTGCGGAAGCGCGAGCTGGGCGAACCCGTCGCGGACCTGCTCGGCGCGCGCCGCGTAGACGGGTTCCGACGGCACCGGGAAAGGCAGGCGGACCATGATCACGCAGCTCAACCTTTCGCCCGGCACGTCGATGCCTTCCCAGAAGCTCGCGGTGCCGAGCAGCAGCGGGCGCTCGGCTTCCTCGAACGACTTCAAGACCTGGCGCCGCTGGCCGTCGATCCCCTGGCCGAGGATCAGCACCTCGTCGAGGTCGACACGGTGCTTCAGGGCGGCGTGAACGTCGCGGAGCTGGCGGTGCGAGGTGAACAGCACCAGCGTGCGGCCGCCGACGCGGCGAGCGACGGAGGCGACGACCTCCTCGACCTGCTGGTCGAAGGTCCTCGTGCTCGGGCGCGGGAAAGTCCGTCGGGCAGGCAGACAGCGCCTGGTGGAGGAAGTCGAAGGGCGATGGCAGGATCAGCTCTTCGATCACCCGGGCCGAGGCCGACTCGCGAGCGGAAGTAGTCGAACGTGCCGCCCACCGCCAGCGTCGCGGACGTGAACACGGTGGATCGCCGGTCGGCGTACACGCGCTCGCGCAGCAGCGAGCCGACGTTGATGGGCGCCGCGCGCAGGACCAGGTTCTCAGTGCGCGCGACCAGCGTGAACCAGTAGACGCGGTTGGGATCGGGGCTCGCGCAGCGCCTCGTCGATCAGCGCGGCAGCGGCCTCGAGCCGGCCGCGGATGATCTCCAGCTCGCGGATGCCCTGGTCGGGCTCGGCGCCGCCAAGCCAGTCGCGGACGCCGGCGACAGCCTGGCGCAGACCATCGTCGAGCGCTGCCAGCGAGGTCACGGCGTTCTCGGCGGCGACGCTCATCGCACGGCCACGCCTCGTCTTCACGAAGCGCCGGCGTGAGCCGCACCGAATCGTCCCTGCGCTCGGTCGTCGGACAGCTTCGCGCCCACCCATCGCGTCGCCAGGTCGAAGAAGCTCGCGCACCCGCTCGCCGCCGACGAGGCTCATCGGTATCGCCTTCGCGAATGCGTCATCCGAGGCGCCGAGATGCGGCTGTCTCCGCAGCTCGGCCAGCAGGCCGCGAGGACGCTCGCGCGCCCCCGGGCTGGCGAGCCGCTCGACGAGCGCCAGCAGTCCTGGGCCGTCGACCTCCTGGCGCAGGCCCCGGGTCGCCGCGTCCTCGAGGTGGTGGGCTTCATCGACGACGAGGTGGTCGAAGTCGGGCAGCAGCCCGCCCCCCACCTCGGCGTCGGCAAGCAGCAGGGCGTGGTTGATCACGACGAGGTCCGACGCCTCGGCTTCGGCGCGCGCGCGGTGGACGTAGCAGTCCTCTTTCGTGCAGTGAATCCCGACGCAGTCGAGCGGGTCCGACGCGATGCGCGCCCACAGGACCTCCTCCCGCCCGTGGAGGCGCAGCTCGGAGCGATCGCCGCTCGAGGTTGTGTGCAGCCAGAGCAGAACCTTGAGCTTGAACTTCAGCTCGTCGGAATCCTTGCAGGGCTCGGCGAGGAACCTGCGCCAGCGCCGCAGCGACACGTAGTTGGACCGCCCCTTGAGCAGGCAAGCCTTGAAGTCCCACGGCAGCCAGTCGCGCAGCCCTGGGAGGTCTTTGGTCATGAGCTGCTCCTGGAGCGTGTGCGTGTTCGTCGAGACCACGACTCGTTCGCCGTGCCGCACAGCGCGAGCGATCGACGGCACGAGGTACGCGAGGCTCTTGCCTGTGCCGGTCCCCGCCTCGACCACCAGCGCGCCGCCGCGAGCCTGGATCTGCGCGACCGCCAGGAGCATCTGGAGCTGAGGCTCGCGGTGCTCGTAGCCGGGGAGTACGCCGGCGAGCGGCCCCTCGGGGCCAAGCAGAGCCGCCACGCAGCGCCCGGGTCGTCAGGCGGGGACTCGCGCGAGCGGCCGCGCACCGAGTCGACCACGTCGCCTGACGGGGCGTCGGGGTCGGGGTTCGGATGCGGTCAGCGCGTCCGCGAAGAAGCGCGCGATCGACCACTCGTACGGCGCCACCAGGGCCAGCATCGATTCCTTCAGTGACTCGTCGAGGACCGCGGCCTCGTCCCGCAGCCTCAGGAGAAGCTGGCGGGTGGCGTCGGCGTCGTCCAGCGCGCGATGGGGTCGCGGCTGGTTGAAGCCCATCTCGGTCGCGAGCAGCGGCAGGCTGTGGCTCGCGCGCCGACGGCAGGAGGATGCGGGCCACGTCCAGGGTGTCGAGGATCTCGGTCGACGGGTCCCACAGCCCGGCGGCAGCCAGGAAGTCGACGTCGAGCCGAGCTCCGTGCCCGACCGGCTGGCGGCCGCGCAGGAAGTCGGCCAGCTCGCGCAACGCGGAATCGGGACTCGCCGCGCCGCGCAGCTCCTCCTGCTTGATCCCGGTCAGCCTGAGCACCGTTTCAGGCACTGCGCGGCCCGGATCCACGAGGCGTTCGAGGGTGGTCGTGACGCGCTCAGGGGTGAAGGCGACCGCGCCCACCTCGATCACTCGATCTCGCGCCGGGTCGAGACCGGTCGTCTCGAGATCGAGGGCTGCGTATTCGGGCACCGGTCTCGGGATTCTACGATACGGCATGTTCGAAGCGGGTGTTAAGCGGTGCGGCGGTTGCTATATTTGCGCCCGATGCAAACCGGGGCGATCGAGGCACCCAAGCGGCTGGAGGACCTTCACGTACGCCGTGACCTCGTCGCCAGCCTGCTGCTGCGGACCATCGCCTTCGCGGACCAGCTGAGCGGAGCGGCGATCGAGACCCGGCTCGGGCTGCCGTTCGAGACGCTCCAGCCGATCATCGAGGAGTTCCAGAAGTCACAGCTGATGGACACGATGGGCTTCTCCAACGACCCTGGTGTCGAAGGCCGGCCGATCCCGGTGCGCATGAACTACGTCGTTTCGAGCGCGGGTCGCCAGCGCGCCGCGGAGATGTCCGCGGTTCAGACGCGATACCTCGGACCGTGCCCGATCAACTTCGACGACTACCTTGCCCTCGTCCGCTCGCAGGTCACCGGCAAGGCCAACGTCACCGACTCCGCACTCAAGAAGGCGCTCGGAACGCTTGAGCTCGAGCAGCACGTGATCGACCAGATCGGCGGCGCCATGGTTTCGCGCGCCTCGCTATTCATCTTCGGCGCGCCCGGCAACGGCAAGAGCACGATCACCGAGCGCATGGCGCTGCTGATGGGCGCCCCGATCGAGATCCCGCACGCGGTGGCGGTCGGCGACGAGATCATCCGGGTGATCGACCCCGTCTATCACAAGATCGCCGAGGGCGAGCAGCCGATCGACCGGCGGCTGGTCAAGGTCGAGCGCCCGGTGGTGGTCGCCGGCGGCGAGCTCAAGCTCCAGCAGCTCGACCTCACGTACGACCCTCCAACCGCTACTACGAGGCCCCGCTGCAGTGGAAGGCCAACGCCGGGGTGTTCGTGATCGACGACTTCGGACGGCAGGAGGTGCCGCCGATGCGGCTTCTCAACCGGTTCATCGTGCCGATGGAGAAGAAGGTCGACTACCTCGACCTCTCGGCGTCGGGGCGCAAGATCGAGCTGCCGTTCCTCTGCCAGGTCGTCTTCTCGACCAACCTCTCCCCGACCGAGCTCGTCGACGAGGCGTTCCTACGCCGCATGGCGTACAAGATCGGGGTCGGCAACCCGTCGCCCGAGGCGTTCGGCCGCATCCTCCGGTACGAGTGCGACCGGCAGGGCGTCGCGTTCGACGAGAAGGCGATCGGTTACCTGCTCAACAACCTGTACGGAAAGAAGCCGCTGCGCGGCTCGCACCCTCGGGCGCTGATCGCGCGGCTGGTCGACCTCGCCAACTACCGGCAGGAGCCGCCGCGCCTGACGCCGCAGACCTTGAAGGAGGCGTTCGACGCCTGCTTCAACCCGGCCCTGGGCAGCCTCACCGAAGACGACTGGGCCCGACCCGCGATCGGCTGAAAATATGAGAAGGAACCGAGGGTTCCTTCTCATGGCTCATCTTCCTGATGGATGGGATTTTCGAAAAGCTACGCCTTGCCACGATTGGCTGACCTAAGAAACAAAGTCGCGGCGTGCGTAAAGCCCGCCGCCCAGGCCACGCGAGACTAGACCGGCTTCGTCACCCCCGCCAAGCTCGTCCGGAGACTCAAGGTCACTGAATACTCCTCGCTGCTCGGGCGGAAGCAGCTCCGCGATCGCGACCATGATCGCGTCGGAGGCTTCGTCGTGCGAGACCCGGGAACCGTCGGCACGCTTGGTGAGGACTACGAACGGCTTGCCGAAGGTGATCGTGACCCTGGTGCGCCGCGGCCATCTCGCCCCTTTGGGCAGGCACTCGCGAGTCCCGGTCAGACCGACTGGAAGGACAGGGCATCCAGCCTTTTGGGCGATGAAACCGGCACCCGGCTCCGGCTGCGCGAGAACCCCTGATTCGACTCGCGTCCCTTCCGGATAGATGATCACCGAGTGGCCGGCCTTCAAGAGGTCGAACGTGCGCTTCGAGCGCAGCGCGGTCAGCGGTATGGCGGACGACGGGAAACGAGTGGTAGCTGCGATAGATGAATGCGATCAACGGTTTCCGAAAGAACTCAGACTTCGCCATGCTCCACGTGTCGTTGCGCGGAACGAAGGCCGGCACCAGCGGCGGATCGAGGGTGGCCGAATGGTTTGGGCAAATCAGCAGCGGGCCCGCTGCGCGGGACGTTCTCGACGCCGACCACCGTGAACAGGCCGACCAGGTAGACGGCTACCAAGGTGCGCATCAGCGCACGCATCAGCCCGTAAATCATCTGGCGTAAATCAATTGGCTCGCGATGCGACGTGCTTGAGGATCGCGATCGACGACCTGATCGACATCGAGATGATCGGTGTCGATCACGATCGCGTCCGGCGCCGGTCGCAGCGGGGCCACAGCCCGCTCAGTGTCGACGCGGTCGCGCTCCTCGACCTCTTTTCGCATGGCTTCCTGGTCGACTCGCTCGCCCCGTCTCTCGTACTGCGCGGCGCGGCGCCGGACCTTCTCCTCGAGGCTCGCGACCAGGAAGAACTTGTAGATCCGCATCCGGAAAAACCACTGTTCCGATGTCGCGCCCCGCCATCACCACGCCTGACCCTCCCATCCGCCGCTGCTGCGCGACAAGCGCTTTCGCTCACGCCCGGGATCGCGGAGACCATCGGCAGCGCATCAGCGTAGTCGGCGTCGTAGATACCGTCCGTGAGCTCGACTCCGTTCGCCCACACGCGCTCGCCATCGATCTTTATGTCAGTCGAATCGGCCAGATCGCGTGATCGCTTCGGAATCATGCGGATCGATGCCGCGCTCAGCGGCGAGCTTGGTGATGGCGCGGTACATCAGGCCGCTGTCGACGAACGGAAGGCCAAGAGCATCGGCGACCCGCTTGCCGACAGCGGACTTACCAGAAGCGACGCCGCCATCGATGGCGACGATCATCTGAGTTTCTTCTGCTCCACGGCGCGCTGGAGCGCCGCGACCTCGGCCTCCCCGAGCACGCGCCAACCACCGGCCTTCAAGCCGACCGAGCTTCAGCGGCCCGAAGCCGACCCGGTTGAGCGATTGCACCTTGTGGCCGATGAAGTGGAGCATGCGGCGGACCTGCCGGTGCCGGCCTTCGCGAATCACGATCCGGATCTCGGAAACTCCGGAATCGCGGCTGCCAGGCGTGATCCGCAGCACCTCGACCTCCGCCGGCGCGGTCATGCCATCGTCGAGCTCGACGCCGGTGCGCAGGCTCTCGATGTCGGCCGAGCTGGGGTTGCCGGCGACCAACGCGATGTATTCCTTGCTCACCTTGTAGGCCGGATGGGTGAGGCGAAATGCGAGGTCGCCGTCATCTGTCAGGAGGAGCAGACCCGACGTGTCGGCGTCGAGCCGACCGACCGGGAACAACCGGTGGCCGCTCTTGCCTTCGTCACCGACCACGTCGAGCACCGTGGTTCGCGACGCTTCATCCCTCGCCGTCGTGATCACGCCGAGCGGCTTGTTCAAGACGATGTAGCGGTGCCTGGTGACTGGTTTGACCGGCTTGCCGTGGACCGTGATGCGATCGCTGGTCGGGTCGATCAGCACTCCCTCGGGCGGCGGTGTCTTGCCGTTGACCCGAACGCCTCCAGACGCGATCAGCTCGTCGGCGGCGCGGCGGCTCGCCACGCCCGAGCGCGCGAGGAAGCGGTTCAGCCGTTCTTGGTTAGCGATCGTGCGCTCGTCGATTTGTCGCAGGTCGTCAGGTCGAGCCGCGGCCTGGGAAGGTGATCGAGCGACTCGAGGCCCATCACCTGGAGGAATCTCATCGTGGTGCCATACAGCTTTGGCTGGCCGGGCCCCGAGCCGCGGCCGACCTCGACGATCAGGTCGCGAAGCTCGAGGTTGGTGAGGACGCTGTCGCAGTTGACGCCGCGCACCTCTTCGATGCGAGAACGCGGGACGGGCTGCTGGAAGGCGACGATGGCGAGCGTCTCGTAGGCGGCCGGCGAGAGCTTGCCCGAAACCTCAGGACGCAGGGCACGTCGCACAGCAGCCGCAAATTCCGGGCGGGTTGCGAGGTGAATCTCGTCGTGGTGCCGCATCACCATCACGCCGCGTCCCTCCAGCGCACTGCGGAGCTCGTCAAGCGCCTGCTCGACCGCGGTGCGATCGCTGTCCGTCGCTTGCTGAAGCTCGCGCAGCTTGAGGGGCCGGTTGGAGCTGAACAGGATCGCCTCGAGCGCGGCAGAGATCTCACTCATCGGTCGGGCTGCTCCTTCGCCTCGACGTGAATCGGCGCCGAACCGTTCCTTCTGCCGCACGCACCACCAGGGACCTCCGCAGCAGCTCCAGGACGGCGACGAAGGTGACGACCGCTTCGAGACGGTCCTCCGACTCCAGGATCAGCTCCACCAGCTCGATCGGTCCACGGCGCAGCCGATCCGTGATGAGCGTCGAGCTTCTCCTGCAAGCGTCCACGTCCGGCCCGTGACCACGAGCGGACGCGGAGGAATGCGCGCGAGGACGCTGTTGAACGCGACCATCAGGAGCCCGACCTCCAGCGGCTCCTCCTGGCCGCCCGCCTCGACGGGACGCGCGGGCGGCGGGAAAGAGAACGAGTCCTTCTGGGCGCGCTCCATCAGCTCGCCGGCCATCTCCTTGTAGACGCGGTACTCCTCCAGGCGCCGGCGCACCTCCTCCTCCCAGCCGAGCAGATCGGTCTCCTCTTCGGTCGGCGGCTCGCCGGGCAGCAGGCGGATGGACTTGATCAGGAGCAGTCGCGCGGCCATCCACAGGAACTCGGCCATCTCCTGCGGGTCGGCGACCTCGCGCGACGGCCACCTCGGCGAGGTAGGCGTCCGTCACCTTGGCCAGCGAGACCTGGAAGATGTCGAGCTCTTCGCGCTCCACCAGCGCCAGGAGAAGCTCCAGAGGTCCCTCGAACACCTGCGTGCTTACGCCAAGGCGCGGGCCAGCAAGAGGCTGCTCCACGAGCCGTAAGCCTATCTCAGGTTCACCTGGTGGAACTTTTCGACGCGGGCGATGGCGCGCCAGCGGCGCATCAGCGCGGCAGGGCTCGTGGTCTGGCTTGCGTGCGCGAGTCGCGCCTCGATCTTCTTGCCGATGACTTCTCCGACGTCGATCTCGAGGTTCGGCTGCTAGCCCGCCGAAGCACCACGCCTCCGCGGTTTCATGCGGCGGGCCGGCTTTCGGAAACGTCAGAGGATCTCGCGCGCTGGGCCAGGCCGCGTCCAGCGCGACGCGCCCGACGACCCGGTGGTCCGGGTGATAGCGATAGGGGACGTTCGGGTCGAAGGTCAGGATCACGTCGGGCTTCGAGGTCCGGATCTCGCGCACGAGCTCCTCGCGCAGCTCGAGGCTTTCGACGAGCTCGGCGTCAGGGTGGCGGAGAAAGACCACGCGCTTGACGCCGAGCACGTCCGCGGCCAGCTCCTGCTCCCGCTCGCGGATTCGAGCGACTTTCGCGCGCGACTTGCTTGCGTCGCGCGCGCCCTTGTCACCCGAGGTCGCAAGCACGAAGTCGACCGCGGCGCCGTGGCGCGTCATCAGCAGCACAGTGCCCGCGCAGTAGAACTCGATGTCATCGGGATGCGCGACGATGCAGAGCGCGCGCTTGATGCGCCTGATCCTCCGGGCCGGTGAACAGCTTCGGCATCTATCTCCTGTGACTCCTCAGCAGCTCGTGCGCCCGCGCCACGGCCTTCGGCGTGACGCCGCCGCTCATCATCCGGGCCAGCTCTCGCGCGCGCTCGTCGTCCGAGGTCAACTCCCGCACCGAGACCACGTTGCGCCCATCGGGGCCCGGAGATTTCTCCACCACGAGGTGATGGTCGGCGAACGCGGCGATCTGCGCGAGATGCGTGACCACCAGCACCTGGTGGCGCGAGCCGAGGGCCTTGAGGCGCAGACCCACCTGCACCGCGGCCTCGCCGCCGATGCCTGCGTCGACCTCGTCGAACACCAGCGTCGGGAGGCGGTCAGCATCGGCTCCAACCGTCTTGATGGCCAGCATCACGCGGGCGAGCTCGCCGCCCGACGCGACACGTGCCAGCGGCTGCAAGCGGCTCGCCAGGGTTGGCGGAGAACATCATCTCGGCGCCCTCGGCGCCGGTCGGACCGATCTCGGCTGCGGCGCGCAGGTCGATCTCGAACCGCGCTCCTTCGAGACGCAGGCCCTCCAGCTCGTGCAGCCACGGCCTTCTGCATGCGCCTGGCCGCACTTTTGCGCGCCTCGGTCAGCGCCGCGCCGCGTGTGTCCAGGGTGGCACGACGCGCATCGCGCTCTGCCTGGGCGGCGGCGAGCGCCCCTTCGAGGTCCTGGGTCGCGCCGATCTGCACCTCGAGGCGGCGCAGCTCCTCGACCGCCGACTCGAGCGTGCCGCCGTACTTGCGCTTGATCCCGTCCAGGACCGCCAGGCGCGACTCGATCGCGTCCAGCCGTCGCCGGATCGGTGTCGAGCAGCCTCGCCGTAGCGCCGGATCTCCGCGGCGGAGTCCGACGACTCCTCCGCGAGAGCCTCCAGGCGCGAAGCCTGGTCGGCAAGCGCGGGTCGAGCTCGGCGGCTGAGCGAATCGCCGCGGCTGCGCGGGCGACACCGTCCTCGTGCAGCGCGTCGATCGCCTGCTGCCCGAGCTCCGCCAGGCGGGCGGCATGCCGTGCCGCCGCTCGTTCTGCCGAGAGTTCTTCGTCTTCGCCTGCGTGCGGGTCCGCCGCGCGGAGCTCTTCGAGCTGCCATCGCATGTACTCCTGCTCGCGCTGGCCGCGGGACCGAAGCTGCTCGAGGTCGCGAACCTTGCCGCCGGCCTCGATCCACGCCGCATAAGCGACGGCGACCGCGGCCCGCTTCTCCATCGCGCCCGCATACCCGTCGAGCAGCTCGGTCTGCGTCTCGCTGTCGAGCAGCGCGTGGTGCTCGTGCTGGCCGTGCAGCGCCACCAGGTTGCGTCCGAGCTCGCGCAGCGCCTCGGCGGGCGCCGTCCGTCCGTCGATGCGCGCCGCGCTTCGCTTGCCCAGCTCCCGCTGCAGCACCAGCGCAACCCCGTCGGACTCGAACGCGCCTTCGACGGTCGCTCTGTCGGCTCCGTGGCGGACCTGGTCGGCGCCGCCTCGCGCTCCAAGGGTCAGGCTCAGCGCGTCGACGATCAGGGACTTGCCGCTGCCGGTTTCGCCCGTCAAGAGGTTGAGGCCCGGACCGAAGCGGACCCGGCACTCGGCGACCAGGGCAAGGTCGCGGACCCTGAGCTCGTTGAGCACTACTGCTTGACTATTTCTTGGGAACCAGGGGCCGGCCCCAGCCGAGCTTTTCGCCCAGCCGGCGGTAGAACTCTTCGGGCGGGCTGAAGCGAACCACCTTGAGCCGGCGGGGATGCGAGCTGCACCGGACCATGTCGCCGGTCGCGACCGCGCGTCCCGCGGCGCGCCGTCGATCCGCATCTCGGCCGGCCCGCGGAGGACCGACAGCCTGATGTCCTGTCCCGGCGGAAACACGATCGGACGCACCGTGAGGGCGAATGGGTTCATCGGCACGAGCACCAGGTCGCGGAGGGTCGGCTCGAGGATGGGGCCGCCGCTCGCCAGCGCGTACGCCGTGGATCCGGTCGCCGTCGCGACCATCACGCCGTCGGCATCGATGACTCCGACCGCCTGGCCGCCGACGTCGATCTCGACCCGCAGCATGCGCGCCTCGCCGGAATGGTCGACGACGACCTCGTTGAGGCCGATCGCGCTGGCGACGGTCCTGCGTACCGCGGCTGAGCACGACCTGGAGGATCGTCCGCTCCTCGATCCGGTAGTCGCCGTCGAGGAAGCGCTTCAGCCCGTCCTCGAGGTGCTCTGACTCGACCTCGGTCAAGAAGCCGAGCCGGCCGAGGTTGACCCCGAGGAGGGGAATGCCTCGCGGGGCGGCGAAGCGGGCGCCCGCCAGGAATGTGCCGTCGCCGCCCAGCGTGACGACCAGGCCGCACGCTTTGAGGCGCTCGGTGGTCCTTCTCACGGGGCCGTCGCGATCGGTTTCGACCGCATCGACACCGCGCTCCTTCAACGCGTCGATGGCGCGGTCGACCACCGACTGCTCGGCGCCCGGCCCACGGAGGATGCAGAGCGATCAACTTCGGCGCTCAGGTGGAAGAAGAATTCCTGGTTGCCTTCCGCCCCGCTCAGCTCGGACGGCGCTTCGCCGGCCACCGGGTAGCCGTTGCCGGCGCACCACGTCCTGAACCTCTGAAGCGCCGCCTCGATGACCAGCGGGTCGCGCACGATCCCTCCCTTCCCCACCTCGGTCTTGCCGACCTCGAACTGCGGCTTGAACAGCGCCACCACCTCCGCCTCGCGGCGCCGCCTGTCGCACGGCGGGCAGCACCTTCTCGAGGCTGATGAAGGACAGGTCGGCGACGACGAGGCTCACCGGCTCCGGGAAGCGATTCGAGGTCACGGGCGTTCACGCGCTCGATCACCACCACGCGCGGATCCTGGCGCAGCCGCCAGTGGATCAGGCCGCGGCCGACATCGATGGCGAAGACCTTCGCCGCGCCGCGCCGCAGCAAGCACGTCGGTGAAGCCGCCGGTCGACGCACCGATGTCGGCGCAAACGCGGCCGGCGGGATCGACGCCAAAGCGGTCGAGCGCCGGGCCAAGCTTCAACGCACCGCGGCTCGCGTATCCCGGGCTCTCGTCGACGGTGATGACTTCGTCCTCCCGCACGGAGCGGTCCGGACGGCGCTCGGTCGCGCCCGCGACCTGCACCTTGCCCGCCAGGATCAGCGCCTGCGCGCGCTGCCGCGACTCGATACGGCCGCTCTTGGTGAGAAAGACGTCGAGGCGTGGCATCGGTCTCAGAGGATCAGCCCGACGACGATGCCGAGCACGGCTCCGACGACCACCTCCACCGGCGTGTGGCCGAGCAGCTCGCGGAGCTTCTGCTCCTGCATGCCGCGCATGTGCACGAGGTCCTCGACCAGCCGGTTCAGGATGGCGGCCTGGCGGCCGGCAGCGCGGCGCAGCCCGGCGGCGTCGTACATCACCACGAACGAGAAGATAAGGGCGATCGCGAACGCCGCGGAAGAGACGCCCGCATATTTACCGACCGCGGTGGTCATGCCCATCACGATCGCGGCGTGGCTGCTCGGCATGCCGCCCGTCTCGGCGAGCACCCGCAGGTTCAGCCTCCGCTGACGCCAGCGACGTCAGGATCACCTTGGCCGCCTGGGCGATCGCCCAGGCCACCAGCGGGGCGAGCAGAAATTTCACGCGCTCACTGGGCGCGAAATCAGCCGCAGACTCTGATCGGGGTCACGATTGATCTGGTCGGCGCGAGCTTTCAGCTCGTCGAGGCGGGCCTGGGCTTCGGCGAGGATCCGGACCGCGCGCTGGTGGGCGGCGACCAGCTCTTCGAGGGGCGCCGTGCCGCTCGCCAGCTCCGCGATGGTCTTCTCGAGGGTCGCCAGCAGGTCCTCGAAGCGCGCAGTCTCGACGGGCCGCTCGGTGCCGGCCTGGTTCAATTCGCGTCCGGCGCGGTCACGGCGCCGGGCGCGGTGGTCGCCACGACGCGGCCGAGGATGCCGTTCACGAAGCGGCCGGCCTCTTCTCCCGAGAAGGTCTTGGCGAGCTCGATCGACTCATTGATGGCTGCCTTCGTCGGGACATGGCGATCGATCGCGATCTCATACACCGCGATGCGCAGGATGATGCGGTCGACCTTTGCCATCTGGCCGAGCTTCCAGTGGTCGGAGGCCTCGCTGAGGATGGCGTCGAGCTTCTCGCGGTTGGCGATCACGCCCTGGACGAGCTGCAGGGCGAACGTCGCTACGTCCGGCGTGGCCGCGCCCTCGAAAGCGTGGTAGCGCAGGACCTCCTCGGTGTCGTCGTCGGCAGCCTCGAGCTGGAACAGGGTCTTGAGCGCCAGCTCCCTGGCCTGGTGTCGCTTGCCCACCCGGCGCTTAGCTGGCGAAGGCGACGCTGGAAACGAAGACGTTGACCTCCCCCACTTCCAGGCCGAGCATTCGCTCGGTCGCTTCGACCACGTTTGACTGGACCGACCCGGCAACCTCCGCGAGCTTCGCCTCGGACTCCACCGTGATGAAGACCTCGAGGTGGATCGAGCGATCGGCCTCGATGTGCACGCGCACGCCGCGGTGGGCGGACTGGCGCCGAACCCAGTCGCCGAAATGCCGCGCGGCGGCCTCGTCCATGCCTTCGACGCCTTCGACCTCGCACGCGGCAAGCGCCGCGATGCTCGCGATCACCTCGTTGGCCACGCGGACCGCGCCCAGGGAACCGTTCTGACCCATACCTAGGCCATTATCCCTTAGGGGTCTATGCTCGCTCCATATAGGTCTGGGTGCGGGTGTCGACCCGGATCACGTCGCCGGGCTGGATGAACAGTGGCACCTGGATCGTGGCGCCTGTCTCGAGCTTCGCCGGTTGGCTGCCGCCCGAGACCGTGTCCCCTTTGAATCCCGGGTCGGTCGAGACTACCTTGAGCTCGACGTTGATCGGCAGCTCCACGCCGATGAGCTTGTCCTGGTACCTGAGCAGGTAGGCGACGCTTCCCTCCTTCAAGAGCGGCAGCACGGATTCCAGGAGGGATTCATCGATCGGCACCTGGTCGTAAGTCTTCGGGTCCATGAAGTAGTGATGCGCTCCATCCGCGTAGAGGTATTGGGCTTCGTTCTTGTCGATCCGCACCGTCTTGTACTTGTCGGCGCTGCGGAAGCTCTGCTCGAAGATCGCGCCCGTGAGCAGGTTGCGCAGCTTGGCCTTGATCACCGCGCCGGCGCGCGCCAGCTTGATGTGCTCGACGGTGACGACCTGCAAGAGCTGGCCGTCCATCTCGAACATCGTCCCGTTTCGAAAGTCGCTGGTAGAGATCATTGCGTTACCAGATACTCCATTGCCAATTCGTAGCCTTTGAAACCCAGCCCGGTGATCACGCCGCGCGCCGCGCGCGCCGTGACGCTCTTCGAGCGGAACTCTTCGCGCGCGTGGATGTTCGAGATGTGGACCTCGACCGTCGGCACCTCGAGCGCCTGAAGGCAATCGTAGAGAGCGAGGGAGTAGTGGGACAGGGCCGCCGGGTTGATCACGATCCCGAGCGCGCCAGGGGCCTCCTTTTGCAGGAAGTCGATGATCGCGCCCTCGTCGTTGCTCTGAAAAACGCTGACCGTCACGCCCAGCTCTTTGGCCTTGGCGCGCACGGTTTTGAGCAGGTCGGCCATCGACCGCGTGCCGTAGATGTGCGGCTCGCGCTTACCGAGCAGGTTCAGGTTGGGCCCGTTGACGACGACGATCCGCTTCATGCCAGCGCTCGGGTCACGGCGCGGCGCACCAGCGGTGACGGAACCGCGTGACCGATCTCGGCGCGACCAAGGCGGCGCGGCAGGACCCACGCGACCTTGCCCCGCCGGGCCTTCTTGTCTCGAGGGATCGCGGCCAGGACTCGGGCAGGATCGACGTGAGGGGGCTTGTCCGGCAAGCCGTACGAGGTAAGCATCTCATCCTGGGACTCGACCAGCCGCTTGCTGCACAGCTCCATCGAGAGCGCGATCTGGGCGGCGACGCGCATCCCGAAAGCGACCGAGCGTCCATGCGAGATGCGAAATCCGCTGGCCGCCTCGAGCGCGTGGCCGGCGGTGTGTCCGTAGTTCAGGATGGCCCGCCGGACCTTTTCGCGCTCGTCCTTGGCTACGACCAGCGCTTTGGCCGTGACGCACCGAAAGACCACGCTTTCGAGCAGCGCGCGGTCGCCCGCGAGCAGGCGTGGGCGCTCCTTTTTGAGGAGGTCGAAAAGGCCGTGGTCCATGGCAACGGCGTACTTTACAACCTCGGCGAACGCTTCCCGATAGTTGACCGCCGGCAGGGTTTCGATACAGGCCAGGTCCGCGATCACGGCGGACGGCTGCCAGAAAGCGCCGATCGCGTTCTTGGATCGCGTCCCGTTGACTCCGGTCTTTCCGCCGATGCTCGAATCGACCATCGCGAGGAGGGTCGTCGGAACGCCGACCAGGCGTATACCGCGCTGCCAGACGGCTGCGGCGAAGCCCGCGAGATCCCCAACCGTGCCGCCGCCGACAGCGATCACGCACCCACCACGATCGATGCGCTGGCGCTCGAGGAACGCGAGCACCTCCTGCAGCTGGGTCATCGACTTGGATCGCTCGCCGACGGGGATCACATGGATCGCCGTCTTCAGGCCGGCGCGCTTGATCGACTTCGAGACCTTGACCGCCCACGGCCTCACGTTGGAGTCGGTGATGATCGCCACGCGCGGTCGGATCCATCCGCGTCACGACGCCGCGCAGCTCGCGGTGGATGTTGCTGCCGATCACCACCGGGTAGCTTCCCGCTGGAGGAGTCGAGGATCAGGCGGACCAAAGCTTGATCACCTCGTCCGCAACCACCTCGGCCGGTCGATCACCGTCGACTCGATGCGCGGCCTGCTCATAACGCGGCCGCCGCCGCTCGAAGAGCGCGAGCACCTCCTCGCGGGACCGCCCCGAGGCGAGCGGTCGTCCGGGCCGGGCCTGGATGCGCTGCCACATGGTTTCGAAAGGAACCTCGAGATAGACGGTGTTCGCACTGCCGTCCACCAGCCGCCAGTTGCCGTCGTCGATCAGCGTGCCGCCGCCAAGCGCCACGACAGCGCCCGGCTGCAGCGCGCGAGGCAGGACGCGCGTCTCGAGTTGCGGAAAGCGGGCTCGCCTGTGGGTCGCGAAGATCTCGGGGATGGTCATCCCGGCTTCCACCTCGACCATCAGGTCAAGGTCGTGAAAGGGCGCTTTCGTCCTCTCGGCGACGACAGCCCCAACCAGGGTCTTACCCGAGCCCATGAAGCCGACGAGCGCCAGCGGACGGAGAATTAGATGCCGCTCGGGTTGGCCGGCATCGCCGACGGCGCCGAGGGCGCGCCTCCGCCTCGACGCTTCTCCGACTGCATGAACACCTGGTCGCGGAAAGTGCCTGGATTCGGCAGGTGGTTGAGTACCTCGGCGCCCTGCGCGCCCGCCGCATCGATCTCGACCCGGCCGTAGCCGAGCATGCGGCCCATCACCGACATCTTGGTCGTGCAGTCCTGGATCCGGTCGATGGGGATGACCTTCTCCTGGCGGCCGAAAACGCCCGTCTCGATCTTGATGCGCTGGTCGGTCAGCGTGTACGTGGTCGACTGCCAGCGGATCCATACCACGATGAGCCAGAGCAGCGCGAGCGCAATCACGGCCAGCGTGAGATAGGTGCGGAAGTGGAGGGGCAGGTTCCACGTGTTGTAGTTCGGCCTCGAGGATCGTGAAGTCGGCGATAACGACGAGGATCACGCAACGATGGGCAGCCAGATCGATTTGATGAGGACTACCCAGTGCGGGTGGTCCTTCAGGATCAGGTTCTCTCCGGGAAGTAGATTGCTCATGGCCGCCTATTGTCCTCTACCCAACTGGAAGAGAACGATCAACGCGCCCGCTGCCAGGTAGGGGCCATAGGCGATCGAGCCCTTGAGCGACCGGTCCAGATGATGACACCGACCGAGACGACCCCGGCGAGGAACACGCCGTAGAAGAGCGCCGAGATGGTGGGGAGCGGGCCTAGCAGCAGGCCCATGAACAGCGCCAGCTTGACGTCGCCAAACCCGAGCGCCTCAGCTTTGAAGATCGCCGACGCCGGCGAACGCGAGCAGCAGGAACAAAAGCCCGGCCGCCAACCCGGTCGCAATCCCTGCCCACCAGGGTTGATGAAAGAGGCTCACGACCAGCGCCAGCGCCATCGACGGGAACATCACCCGGTCGAGGATCAGGCGGTGCTCCATGTCGAAGAAGATCACCTGCACGAGCACCAGCACGAACACGCTGCGGAGAGCGAGTAGCTGAAGCGACACCGGTTCGGTAGCGAACACGCCGAACAGGATCGCGCAGAGGATTGGCGGCCCAAAGACTTGCCACCGCTTGCAGCCTGGCTCCAGCCTTCGAGTCGCGCCAGGCGAACCGATCCCCAGCGCACGAGCCAGCCTGCCGCCGCGCCGACCACGGCCCAGAGCAGCGGGAACAACGAGACCCCGTTCACGGCTGCAGAGTTTCGCGCATCGCGCCCACTGGCGCGGGCTCGACCGGTCCACGCCTCGAAGGAGCGGCCCCTTGCGCCAGCAGGATCTCCCAGCCGTCCGCGGTGCGCAACCCCAGCGAGCGCGCCTTGCGCACCAGCGGCGTGCCGCCCGCGACGTAGACGAGGTCGATCACGGCTCCGTCGCGCGGCAGCGCTGCGGGGCGGATCGGCATCTCGTCGCGCCGGCCGAGCGGCGTCGCGTTGAGGAGCAGGTCGGCCGTCCTGACAAGGCCGTGGAGCGATGCGTCGTCCCAGGCGATGACCCGGCCGGGAAGGTCGGTCTCATCTGGGTGCCTGGAGACGAACGTCACGTGGGCTCCCTCGAGCGCCACCGACGCGGCGCGAGCCGATCCACCGGCGCCGAAGACGACGACGTTCGCGCCTCGGGGCTCAACCCCCACGTTCGCGATGGCATCGCGAATCGCGGCGATGTCCGTGTTCGATCCGACGAGCCTGCCGCCATCGTTGACGATCGTGTTGACAGCGCGCGCCTTGACCGCCCCCGCGTCGAGCCCGTCCACAAGCAGCGCGATCCGGATCTCGCGGCAGGTCGCGTCGATGTCGGCGGGCGAAAGCCGGCCGCGGCCGCGCAGCGATGAGAAGACCTGGGTAAGCCGGTCTGAGAGGGTCTCGAACACGTGTGGCTGCCATCCTTGCTGCGAGCTGACGTCCGGTTGGTTCGCTGACGCCGCCCTGCCAGCGCTTCCAGGATACGGGCTTCCAGGTTATCGGAGCCGGGACAGCCGGGCGGCTGGCAGTTGGCCGCCCGCCCCTTGACGCGCTGGCTTGACAGGCGCCAGGGAAACAGAGAAGCCAATGTGGCCATCGTGAAATGCGTATTAACAGCATGCGCGCAGCGCAAATAAAGCGGCGCACAATTGCTCTTGTTCGGCCAACCCGCGGCACGTAGCGTGGTTGAACGTCGGGCAATTGCTTTATAGGCGGTGGAGGTCACCGTGCGCGCGAGCCAAGAGCGCTCTCTCTTAGACTCACGCTGGCGGCTAGCCCAGCGCTCCCGGCCTGTTAGCCGTACCGCGCCTAGGGCAGCTTCGCCGCCCGCCATCATGTGCGATGCAGCCAAGACGGCGGGCCCACCGCCAGCGCCTCCCGATGGCAGTCTCGCGTCAGGAGGCTCCAGGAACCAGCTGGCCGCCCACGACGACTTGCTGGCCAGTGCTGCGCAGTTCATCACGCAGTACCACGCCGAGAATATGGATGCTGGCCCGCCGTGCGACCGCCTCATGGAGGTCCGTCGCGAGATCGAAACAACTGGTACGTACCAGCACACTCCGGCAGAACTGACATTTGCGGCTCGGGTCGCCTGGCGTAACAGCTCTCGCTGTATCGGTCGCCTGTACTGGCGAAGCCTGCGGGTGCGAGACCGCCGTCATCTCAGCTCAGCGCAGGACGTGGCGGCCGAGTGCGTCGGGCATCTTCGTGCAGCCACCAATGGCGGCCGGATCAGGCCCCTCATTACCGTTTTCGCGCCGGATACCCCGGGCCAGCGGGGTCCGCGGATCCTCAGCTCGCAGCTTGTCCGGTACGCAGGCCACGACCTGGGGAACGGCGCCGTCCTGGGTGACCCGGCCAACGCCGGCCTCACCCGGATCGCCGGCGAACTTGGCTGGGGTCCCGGCAGCCAGCCTGGCCCGTTCGACCTCCTCCCGCTGGTGATCCAGGAGGCAGGCAAGGCGCCGAGCATGCACGAGCTTCCCGCCGACGCAGTGCTGGAGGTGCGGCTGCGCCACCCTGACCTTAACTGGTTCAGCCAGCTGGGGCTGCGCTGGTATGCCGTGCCCGTCATCAGTGACATGCGTCTGGACGCGGGCGGCATCCGCTACCCGGCCGCGCCGTTTAACGGCTGGTACATGTGTACCGAGATCGGCTCGCGTGACCTGGGCGACACCCACCGGTACAACCAACTCCCGGTCATCGCCGCCCGGATGGACTTGCGCACCGACACCGAGCGGTCGCTCTGGAAGGACAAGGCGATGACCGAGCTGAATCTCGCCGTCTTACATTCGTTCGGCGAGTCAGGCGTGACGATCACCGACCATCACACCGAGTCGGCCCGGTTCCTGAAGCACATTGAGCTTGAGGAGCGGCAGGGCCGGCCGTGCCCGGCGGACTGGACCTGGATCGTCCCGCCCGCAGCGTCGTCCACCACCCCGGTCTTCCATCGCTACTACTCCGATTTCGACCAGGTCCCCAACTTCTACCGCCACCCGGCAGGCTAGCGCCGGGAGCGCCAGCGGGTGCCTCGGATTGGCGCGGCATTACCAGTTACCGTTCCTTGTCTGCTGGCGCTAGCCAGATTATGCCGCGCAATGGGTGTATCGTTCACATGGCTATGGCCATTGCGCTGGGACACCCATATGGCTTCACTCAGGCAATACGCGGAATGCAAGCCGCCGTGGCTCATATCGACGTGACTGGAGCCTGTGACTCAGATCACCGCGGCCGCCAAGTTGCCGCGGGCCAGTCAGTCGCCGAGGATCGCGTCCACGAACACGGCCGGATCGAAGAACGCCAGGTCGTCGCGGCCTTCGCCGAGTCCCACGAGCTTGACGGGCACGCCGAGCTCTCGCTGCACCGCGATGACGATGCCGCCCTTGGCCGTTCCGTCGAGTTTCGTCAGAATAATGCCCGTTATATCTACTACTTCGGCAAATACCCGAGCCTGTCGCAGGCCATTCTGGCCAGTGGTCGCGTCGAGCACCAGCAGGACCTCGTCGACGCTGCCGTGCTTCTCGATCACCCGCTTGATCTTGCCGAGCTCGTCCATCAGCCCGGTTTTGGTATGCAGGCGCCCCGCCGTGTCCACGATGACCGTGTCGACGCCCTGCTGGATGCCGACGTTGACCGCTTCGAAGGCGACGCTGGCCGGATCCGCGCCGTCCCGGTCCGACCGGACAACCTGCGCGCCCACACGCTCGGCCCAGGTCTGCAGCTGATCGGCGGCCGCGGCGCGGAAGGTATCGGCAGCGCCGAGCACGACCGTCTTGCCGTCACCGACTAGCACTCGGGCCAGCTTGCCGCAGGTCGTTGTCTTGCCCGTGCCGTTAACGCCGACCACCAGGACCACTGACGGGCGATCGCCGTGCCTGTCCAGCCGCAGCGACCGGTCCATGTCCGGCCCGAGCATCTCGATCAGGTCGGCCTGCAGCAGGTTCCTGACCTCGCCCACGTCGGCTGCCCCGGCCACCTTGACCTCAGTCCGCAGCCGCTGGACAAGCTCGCGCGCCGGGCCGACCCCCATGTCCGCGCTGATGAGCGTGTCCTCGATGTCCTCCCAGGCCTGATCGTCGAGCTTGCCGGAGGACAGCAGGTTGAGCAGCACAGAGCCGATGGCCGAATGCGACCGGGCCAGGCGGCCGCGCAGCCGGGCCAGCCGTCCGGCTGACGGCGGCGGCTTCTCGATGACGACTTCGGGGACGCCGAGATCGGGCGGCGCGGCAGGCGGACCCACAGTAGGCCCAGGCGCCCCGGTTCCGGGCGGGGCCGTCCCCGGCACCCGAGTCCCCGGCACCCCGGTTTCAGGCGGAGCAGTCCCCGACACCCCAGTCCCCGACACCCCGGTTTCAGGCGGAGCAGTCCCCGGCCCGGCTGGCCGCGGCGGCGCAAGCGTGCCGGTCCCGGCCTGACCGCCGATCTGCGTCGTCCCGGCATCGCCCCGTTCCGGGCTGGGCAGCGCCCGGCGGCGAGACCGCAGATACGGAACGAACCCTGCTGTACCGGCGCCGACGACGACAACGACGATGGCCGCGATAATCAGATCTTCTCCCATGGCGCAACCAGTCTGGCAGACTGCGCCCCGCGAACCGAAAGGCCGGCTGGCCGCCAGCCGGCCCGGCCCGGCCCGGCCAGCGCTAGACGGTCTCGCGCTCGCGGAGCCGCTGGCTAATCACCGTAGATACGCCATCGCCGCGCATGCTGATCCCGTACAGCGTGTCCGCGACTTCCATCGTCCGCTTCTGGTGCGTCACGATGATCAGTTGGGAGACGTCCCTGAGCTCGGCCAGGATTTCCAGCAGCCGCTGCAGGTTGGTGTCATCCAGCGCCGCTTCTACCTCGTCCAGCACGTAGAACGGGGATGGCCGGGCCCGGAAGATTGCCACCAGGAAGGCGATGGCGGTCAGCGCTCGTTCCCCGCCCGACAACAGCGAGAGCCGCTTTACTCTCTTGCCCGGCGGCCGAGCTTCCACGTCGATGCCGGTGGCAAGCAGGTCGTCGGGGTCGGTCAGCACCAGCCTGCCCTCGCCGCCGGGAAACAGCCTGCCGATGATGTACTCGAACTCCCGCGCGACATCAGCGTAGGCAGCGCCAAAGACCTGCTGGACCCGGTCGTCCACCTCCCTGATCACGGTCAGCAAGTCCCGGCGTGTCTTCTTCAGGTCCTCGAGCTGGGCGATCAGGAATGCGTGTCGCTCCTCGAGCGCAGCGAACTCCTCCAGCGCCAGCGGATTCACCTTGCCGAGCTGATCGAGCTGCCGCTGCGCGTGCTGGGCTCGGCGCTGCGCGGCATCCCGGTCGTATGCGACCGTCAGCCGCCCGTCTGCATGGATCGGCACCTCCGGGCCGTACTCGGCCAGCAGCACGCCGGGCTCGGTGGCGAACTCCTCCAGCGCCCGCCCGGCGATCTGCTCCAGCTGCATCTGCTTGGTGGCGCGCGCGATCTGAGCGCCGTGCGCGCCCTCGACGACCTTCTCCAGTTCCTCGGCCGCGTCCCGGATCCGGGCCCGGACTGCCTTCAGCTCGACGTCGCGGACCTTGTGCGCGTCCTCGGCGTGCTGGCGGTCGGCATCGGCCGCAGCAATCGACAACTCGATCCGGGCGAGCACGAGCCGTGCTCCCTCCGCAACCGCGCTGGCGACGAGCGCGCCGGACGCCCGGCGCTCTGCCCTGGCCGCCGCCCTGGCTGCCGCCTGCCGCTCGGCCAGAGCCGCCGACACGAGCGCTTCGGCGCGACCTGAAATTGCCCGCTGTCGTTCTTCCACGGTGCGGACCTCTAGCCTGGCCTCCATCTCGGCGCTCCGTGCGGCTACCGCCTCGTCAGCCAGCTGCTGCCGCACGGCGGGACCACCGGCCGTGGGTTCAGCCATCTGACCCTGCTCAGCCTCCTGACGCTGCTGTGCCTCCTGCTCTGCCAGCCTGGCCCGCGCCTCAGCCAGCTGGGCCAGGCTCTGCTGGCGGGAACGCTCAGCGGCCGCGATCGCGGCCGCAAGGCGGCTCGTCTCGTCCCTGGCAGCACGGGCCTGGCCGGCCAGCGAGCCCAGCTTGCCGGATGTCTCCGCCGCCGCGGCATCGGCTTGCTGCAGCCCGGCTGCGATCTCAGCCAGTTGCTGCCTCGCCTGCTCCTCGTCTTCCAGCCCGGCGGCGAGCTGCCGCTCTGCCCGCTGACACCGGCTGTCGGCCTCACCGACCTGGGATTCAGCCTCGCTGGCCGCCGCCCGCAGGCTCAGCAGGCTCTGCTGTGCGGCCGACCCGCCGCGGGCCCAGTGGGCACCGAGCACGTCGCCGTCCGTAGTCACGGCCCGTAGCCGCGGATCGGCGCGCACCACCCGCAGCCCGTCGGCCAGGCTGCTGACCACCACCACGTTGCCGAGCAGCTCCGCCAGCGCGCCTGCAAGTTCAGCCGGCCCGGTCACGAGGTCAAGGGCGTGGGTAACGGGGCCAGTTCCGGTCTCGGCCGTCAGCACGCCGATGTCCTCGGGCAGGCGCCGCGGCGCCGGCTCCGGATCTGCCGCGATCACAAGGCCCGCGCGGCCAGCGGCCCGCGACTTTAGCTCGGCGATGATGGCTATCGCTGCGTCCGGACTGGCCACGGCCACCGACCCGGCCGCGGCGCCCAGGGCAGCGGCGATAGCCTCCTGGGCCCCGTCACTCACCGTCAGCAGATCGGCAAGCGGCCCGAGCACGCCCGTGATGGACCCGGCCAGCAGCATGCCGGAAGGGTCGGCGCCGCTCGCGGCGGCCTCGCTGAGCGCCTCGGCCCTGGCCCGCAGGGCCGCGCGCTGGTCGCTGGCCTGATGCTCAGTCTTGCGCAGCCCCGCCACCCGGGCAGAAGCCGCCGCCAGCGCCGCAGCGGCGTGCTCGTGCGCGGCCGCGAGATCGGCCCGGCCGTCTTCCCGCCCGGACACCAGGTCTTGCAGTGCCGCGTACTCGACTTGCGCTTGCTCTGCCCTGGCCCGGGCCTGCGCTTGCGCTTCGGCCAGCCGGCCCGCCTCCTCCTGCGCAGCTCCCGAGCGGCTCGCCGCCGCCTCAACCTGACTGCGGATCCGGGCCAGCGATTCGGCTCGCTGGGCCGCTGCCTTGGCATCGGCAGCCAGCCGCTTCTCGTTCTCGGCGAGCGCGGCCTCGGCTCTGGTCCGGCCGGCGTACCGAAGCCGTCAGCTGCTGCCGGGCTCCGGCGAGCCGGTCGGCCAGCTGCCGTTCCTGCGCGCGCAGCTCGGCTGCCTCCTGCTCGAGCTCCTCCGGGTCGCGCCCGGTCCGCTGCGGCTCGGGCGCGGACAGGTGACGGTGCCGCTCGGCCGCCAGGCCGTGCACCCCGCGTAGCCGTTCCGCTAGCCCGGAAAGGGCGAAGAACGCCTCCTGCGCAGCCGCCAG
Organism: uncultured Actinomycetota bacterium; assembly: GCA_963804435.1. Lineage (GTDB taxonomy): Bacteria > Actinomycetota > Actinomycetes > Streptosporangiales > Streptosporangiaceae > JAJYUU01. Next base: position 46,927 of record CAWDQI010000002.1, read on the forward strand.
CCGCGGCGCATGCTGCTGTTCGGCCAGTTCCAGCTCGGACTCGACCTCTCTGGCCTGCGCGAGCCCCGCTTCCAGGGCCGCCCGGGCTTGGGCTGTCGCGGCCTCGTCGGTCTCGTCCTGCGCCAGTTCGTCGGCAAGGATGGCGTAATCGTCGGCCAGCAGCCGGAGCTTCGCGTCGCGCAGGTCGGCCTGGATCGCCGCCGCCTTGCGCGCGATCTCCGCCTGGCGGCCGAGCGGCTTCAGCCGCCGGCCGAGCTCGCCAGTGAGGTCCACGAGCCTGGTCAGGTTGGCCTGCATCGCGTCGAGCTTGCGGACCGCCTTCTCCTTGCGGCGACGGTGCTTAAGCACGCCAGCCGCTTCCTCGATCAGCGCCCGGCGCGCTTCCGGCCCGGCGTTCAGCACCTCGTCGAGTTGCCCCTGACCCACGATGACGTGCATCTCGCGGCCAAGACCGGTATCCGACAGCAGCTCGGCGATGTCCAGCAGCCGGCACTGGTCGCCGTTGATCGCGTACTCGCTCTGCCCGGACCTGAACAGCAGGCGGCTGATGGTGACCTCCGAGTAATCAATCGGCAGGGCGCCATCGCTGTTGTCGATCGTGAGGGTGACCTCGGCCCGGCCCAGCGCAGGGCGGCCAGACGTGCCGGCGAAGACGACGTCCTCCATCTTGCCGCCGCGCAATGGCTTGACGCCCTGCTCGCCCATCACCCAGGAGAACGCGTCCACGACGTTGGACTTGCCCGAGCCGTTCGGGCCGACGACGCAGGTAATGCCCGGCTCGAATCTCAGCGTGGTCGCAGAGGCGAACGACTTGAACCCGCGCAGGGTAAGGGTCTTGAGGTACACCCGCCGTATTCCTCCCTGGCCTGCCGTTCCTCCGCACCTTACCGCGACGAGCCGCTAACCCCGCGCATTCGGTGGCGCGCCGGACGGCCATACCAGGAAGATGCGGACGATACGCTCCAGCCGGGTCATGGCGAGCAGAACGGCGCGTCATGGCGCGGGCCTGGAGGTCTGGTGCTTTCTCGGCGCAGCGTGCTGCTCGGCGGTATCGGCGTTGCGGCCGCGGCCTGCGCGGGCGGTTACGAGCTCGTGCAGGCCGGAACGCTGCCGGGCAAGTACGCGCTCGACCGGCTGCTGGGGGCCTGTGGGTCGGCCCCGCCGCCGCCTGCCGGCCCGCTGCCGTCTCTGCACTCGGTCAGCTTCCACTCCGTTTACCGGCACCAGAACGTGCAGATGACCATGGTCACCCCGGTGGGCGTCCGGCCGGACGGGCTAAGCGTGGTCGTCGCGCTGCACGGCTCCGGAAGTAACGCAGCCAGCATGGCCGCGCAGGTCAGGCCGGCACTGGCCCGAAGCCGGGTCAGGCATTTCGCGGTCATCTGCGTTGACGGCGGCGAGACCTACTGGCATAAGCAGGCGGACGGCGACGATCCGGCCGGCATGATCGTGCACGAAGTGCTGCCGCGGGCCGCGGCTGCCGGGCTGCGGACTAATCGGCTCGGCATTACCGGGCAGTCGATGGGCGGCTATGGCGCGCTGCTGCTCGGCGAGCAGCTCAGCCGGCCCGTGGCCGCTGTCGCCGCGCTGTCCCCGGCCATTTACGCGAGCTACGGCGACGCGCGGGCCGCCAACGCGCGCGCATTCGACAGCGCCGCGGACTTTGCCCGTAACGACGTCTTTACTGGAATCGCCGCATTGCGCACTGTGCCGACCTGGGTAGCCTGCGGCACCGACGATCCGTTCGCGCCGGAGGTGGCAACGTTCCGCGCGGAACTAGCGGCGAAAAAGGCCCGCCAAGTGCCCGGAGGTTTGCTGCCCGGCTGTCATGACGACGCTTTCTGGCTCAGCAACATGCCAGCCGCCCTTCAGTTCATCGGCGCGCACCTGAGCTGACCAGGCGACGGCCTGCAGCGAGGGCGACGGACTACGGCCCATGGGGGGCCTTGTTCCCGTGTCTTCCGATTTCCTTATCGCAGTCCTATAGTGAGCGCGCGCGACGGTAGCCGCCCGGGCGGCAAACGCGTCTCTTCAATTGAAGCCGACAACGGCGCCAGGCTGACCGGAGGGACTGTTTCGATTGCATATTAGTGCTGGAGACACCGCCTGGATGCTGACATCCACGGCGCTGGTGCTGTTCATGATGCCGGGCCTGGCGCTCTTCTACGGGGGCCTCGTCGGCGCCAAGAATGTGGTCGCGACAATGGTGCAGTCGTTCGCCGCAATCGGCGTCGTCAGCCTGCTGTGGGTCATTGTCGGGTACTCACTAGCGTTCGGGTCTGACCACGCCGGCGTCATCGGCAGCCTGTCCAATGTGCTGCTGCGCGGCGTCGGAGTGTCCCCGAATGCTTTCGCCCCGACGATTCCGGCGCTGCTGTACATGGCGTTCCAGATGAAGTTCGCTGTCATCACGCCGGCCCTGATCGCGGGCGCATTCTGCGAGCGGATGCGGTTCCGTGGCTACCTGGTCTTTATCGGACTGTGGTCGCTGTTCGTGTACTGCCCGTTCGCACACGCCGAGTGGGGCGGCGGCATCCTCGGCACTGGCGGGCTGCATGCCATCGACTTCGCCGGCGGCTCTGTTGTGCACGAGCTAGCGGGCGCGGCAGCCCTGGCGACCGCGTTCTACCTGAGGCGGAGCAAGCAGCTTGACCGACCGCACAACGTGCCGCTGGTGCTACTCGGGGCCGGCATCTTGTGGTTCGGCTGGTTCGGGTTCAACGCGGGCAGCGCGACCTCGGCCGGGGCGGTCGCTGCCTACGCGCTGGTGAACACCCAACTCGGCGCGTCGGCGGCCATGCTGTCCTGGATGACCATTGAGTGGTGGCGCAAGGGCAAACCGTCCGGCATCGGCATTGCGGCCGGCGCGGTGGCCGGCCTGGCCGCCATTACCCCCGCGTCGGGCTATGTGCCGCCGTGGGCGGCGATCATTATCGGGCTAGCAGCGGGCGCACTCTGCTACTCGGCCGTCAACCTGAAGGACATCCTGCACTACGACGACTCACTCGACGTCGTGGGCGTGCATATGTTCGGCGGGGCAGTCGGTGTCATCCTCACTGGTGTGTTCGCCAGCAAGGTGGTGAACGCGGCGGGCGAGGCCGGCGGCTTTACTCAGCTGGGCCGACAGCTCGTGCTCGCGGTCGCCGGGATCGTCTACCCGTTCGTCACGACCTGGATCATCTTGTGGGTCACTGACCGCAGCGTCGGTCTCAAGGTGACCTCGGACGACGAGCAAACCGGGCTGGACCTCGTTGAGCACGGCGAGTCCAGTTACGGCTGGTCAGCAGCTGCGGCCCCGGCTTCCGCCAACGGCGATTCTGCCGCCGAGCCGACCGGAGCGGCGTCAGCCGCCGACTAGCCGACTGAGGTGGCTCCCCGCCCAGCGTGATTCGCGACGCCGACGTCCAGGAAAACCGAAGAGGGACGCTTGACAGCGCCCCTCACCCGTCGGTTTTTGGCCACCAACGCTCGTCAGGTGAGCGCAGGCTCACGAACCGGAGCTAGCAGGTCATGACCAACTGCGGCGATGAGCACATCATTTTCATCCTGGAGCCGTGCGAGCTCAGCTTCCAGGTCACGTACTCGCTGCTGCAGGCGGCGCATCTCTGAGACCATGCGGGGATCCGGCCCGCCGACGTGGCCGAGTAGAGCCTTTGCCATTGTGTAAGGTCCTCCACACTGAGTGACCAGAGTGGGCGGGCACGCAGACGCCGGAGATGGCTGCGCGCTGTTAACACCTTCATGGTCCCACCGTCAAGGGTAATCGGTCAAGTTTGGCGATAGCGCAGGTCACCGGGCAGGTCGAGGGGCGGATGAGGGCCTGCTGGTGTCGCGGGCCGACCCTGCAAGATAACGCTGGAGATAAACATCTGAGTACTAAAAGCGCTGAGACGATTGCACCGCGTATCCAGCCGTATTACCGCTCGGAGAAGCGGGAAAATCCGCCATCGGCCGGAGCGAAGCGATGGCTCACCTGGCTGACCCGGCCCGGCGTACCGTCGCCTTCCAGCCGGACCAGCAGCTGCCGGCACCGGCCTTCCGGGCCTTCGGCGACCACTTTCACCCGGCCGTCCTCGAGATTCTCAGCGAAGCCGGTGAGGCCGAGTTCCAGCGCTCGGGCCCGCACCCACCATCGGAAGCCAACCCCCTGGACGCGTCCCGACACCCAGGCGGTGAGCCGAAGGTTCGCGCGCGAACCCAGGGCTACCACCGGCCGTTCCTGGGCCGCGGCTGGCAGTGCGGGCAGAAGTAGGAGGACCGGTTCATGAACGCCTCCCGGTGGATCGGCGTGCCGCAGCGAGGGCACGGCTCGCCCGCCCGCCCGTACACGTTCAGCGACCGGTCGAAGTAGCCACTCTCGCCATTCACGTTCACATACAGGCTGTCGAAGGAAGTTCCGCCGGCCCCGCGGGCCTCATTGAACACATCGACGACCGCGGACATCAAGCCCCCGATCTCGCCCCGCCGCAGCCGGTCCGTGGCCCGCGCATAGTGCAGCTTGACCCGCCACAGGGCCTCGTCCGCATAGATATTGCCGATCCCGCTGACCAGCGACTGGTCCAGCAGGGCGCGCTTGATTCCGGTCTTGCGGACCCGCATCCTGGCGGTCAGCCGGGCAAGGTCGAACGCGTTCTCTAGCGGGTCCGGCGCAATGTGGGCAATCTGCCGGGGCAGGTCCGCCCCGTCGGCGTCCACCAGCAGGTGGCCGAACGTGCGCTGGTCGGTGAAACGCAGGTCAGGGCCCTGGTCGGTGAAGCTGAACTGCACCCGCACGTGCGGTGACAGCGGCACGTCCGACGGCACAGCCAGTAGCTGGCCGCTCATGCCCAGGTGGGCGAGCATCGCGTCTTCGCCGACCGGCAGCCAGATGTACTTGCCGCGCCGCCGAGCGGCGTCGAACGTGCGGCCAGCCAGCCGGGCCGCGAAATCCGTGGGGCCGCCCTCATGCCGCCGGACCGCGCGCGGGTGCAGGACCGCAACGGTCTCGATTCGCCTGCCGACGACGAACTTTTCCAGCCCGCGCCTGATCACCTCGACCTCAGGGAGCTCCGGCACGCGTTAGACCCGGTGTTCGCCCGAATCGCGGCTCGCCAGGCCCTCGCTGATCGCGGTCCAGGCCGCCTCGGCCGCCTGCTGCTCCGCCTCCTTCTTGGACCGGCCTTCGCCCTCGCCGTAGGTGTGCACCCCGATCCGCACGTAGGCGCGGAACGACTTCTGGTGATCGGGTCCGCTCTCTTCCACGTGGTACTCGGGCACGCCGAGGATCTCGGCCGCAGTGAGCTCCTGCAGCGAGGTTTTCCAGTCCAGGCCGGCGCCCAGCCTGGCCGACCGTGCGATCACCGGGTCGAAGAGCCGGTGCACCAGTGCGTCTGCGGCCGCCAGGCCCTGATCCAGGTAGACCGCACCGATCACCGCTTCCAGCGTGTCGGCCAGGATCGAGGATTTGTCCCGGCCGCCTGTTCCCTCCTCGCCCTTGCCCAGCTTGACATAGGAGCCGAGGTCGAGCCCGCGCGCCACGGCGGCCAGCGCGCGCATGTTGACAACAGCGGCCCGCAGCTTGGCGAGCTGCCCTTCCGGCAGATCGGGATACTGACGGAACAGCGTGTCGGTCACGATCAGGCCCAGGACGGAGTCGCCGAGGAACTCCAGCCGCTCGTTAGTCGGCAAGCCACCGTTCTCGTAGGCAAACGAGCGGTGCATGAGGGCGCGGTCAAGCAGTTCAGGCCCGACGGGCACCTCCAGTGCAGCCGACAGGCCATCAGTGCGCCCCGCGGATATGTCAGTCACCAGCCTTCCTTCCGCCAGCGCCGGTCACGCGCGCCATCGCCGGCAAGGACACGTCAGGAAGGAGTGATGACCTGGCGCCGGTTGTAGGTACCGCAAGTCGGGCACGCGGTGTGCGGCAACTTTGGGTCGCGGCAGTTAGGACAGGTCATGAGCTGCGGCGCGGTCGCCTTCCACTGCGCGCGTCGCGACCTGGTATTGCTGCGCGACATCTTGCGCTTGGGTACTGCCACTTCACTGCTCCTTTGGCTGGCCCCGGCCGGGCGCTTTCCCGTCCGGTACTTCTTCCTCCTCGAGCGGCGAGCCGTCAGGCTCCTCCACCCGAAAGTCCTTCAGCACGTCCCACAGCGCGCTGCGCTGCTCGTGCCTGTGGCCGGGCCCAGCGTCGGCCAGCCGGACCCCGCACTCTGAGCACAAGCCCAGGCAGCCGTCCTCACACAGCGGCGACAACGGCAGCTCCAGTACCACCGCGTCGCGCAGCGCAGGCTCCAGATTCAGCAGCCCCGTCGCATCCAGCTTGTAACTGTCCAGCTCGTAACTGTCCGCCTCGTCCGCTGAATCCGCTACGGCGTTCTGCAGCCACACGAAGAGCTCCTGGAACCGCACCTTCGTCGCCGAGGTGAACGGCTCCAGGCACCGAGCGCACTCGCCGGTCAGCGGCCCGGTCACGGTCGCGGTCACCAGCACGCCCTCGCTCACCCCCTCAAGCTGAACGTCCAGGTCAAGGTCGGCGCCGGCCGTCACCCTGGCCATGGCGACGCCCAGGTACTCGGGCGCGGGGACCGTACGCGTAAGCGTCCGGACCGAGCCAGGACCCAGATCCCTGGTGTCGAAGACCAGTGGACTACGGGAATCCAGGCCCTTCGGGTGCTTGGTGGCAGAATTTCGCATGGCTATCGGCTGAACTGGGCGGTGGCAAGCATGGTGGCAACGCGTCGGCGGGCGGTACGGACTGGCGGAGCCATGACTGGCACGTCGCCGACTGACTAGCTTACCGGCTGGCCTGGGACAATCCCAACTCGACCGGGGATACCAGCAACTGTCACGACTCCGCGAGCCGGGTAGTCAGCAGGCCGAGCACAGCCGGGGGAACAAGGCCGCTCACGTCCCCGCCGAACCTGGCGAACTCCTTGACCAGGCTTGACGACAAGAAGGCATACAGCGGATTGGTCGTCATAAACAGCGTCTCGACGCCAGCCTGGTTGTAGTTCATCTGCGCCATCTGCATCTCGTAGTCGAAGTCCGTGACCGCCCGCAGGCCCTTCACGATCGCGGAGATGTCGTTGCTGCGGCAGAAGTCGACGATGAGGCCCTCGAACCGGTCCACCCGGACGTTGCCGAGGGCTTTGGTCGCCTCCCGGATCAGCTCAACCCGCTCAGCGGCCGTGAACAATGCGGACTTGTTGGGGTTCCGCACGACCGCGACGACGACCTCGTCGTAGAGCTGAGCAGCGCGGGAAATGATGTCGAGGTGCCCGTTGGTCACCGGGTCGAAAGAGCCTGGGCAAACTACGCGCCGCACTCGGGTTTCACTCTCCCGTCGGGGATGTCGCAGCAGGCTGTGCACCTGCGGCCAGACCGTACCAGAGGGTTGCCTCACCGTATCGGCGGGATCGGTCAGTTTCGTACCCGACCGGCCACGCAGGCGGTCCGGATCGCGTCGACCGCTCGATGACCACCAGCGCTCCCGGCGCCAGCCAGCCGTGGCGGACGAGCGCAATGAGCATCTGGGCCAGCTCATCGTCGCCGGCCACGTAGGGCGGGTCGGCGAACACGAAGTCGCGCGTGCGCGCTTCACCGGGCCCGCGGGCCAGCACGCGGTCCACCTTGTCCGTGATGAGCTGCGCGCCCGGCAACCCCACCAGGGCGATGTTCTGCCTGATCACTCGTGCGGCCCGGCTTTCGGCCTCGACCAGCAGGACGTCGGATGCGCCCCGCGACAGCGCCTCAAGCCCGACCGCCCCCGAGCCCGCGTACAGGTCCAGAACCGCAGCGCCGTCAAGGCCGCCCAGCACCGCCAGCGCGGTCGCGAACAGGCCTTCCCTGGCCCGGTCCGCGGTGGGCCTGGTCGTGGTTCCCGGTGCCGTCGCCAGGCGCCGGCCGCCGGCCACCCCGGCAATGATGCGGGTCACCGGCCCTCAGGCTTTTTCGAGGAACGCGGCGCGCTCTGCGTCGATCAGGGCCCGCACTGCCTCGGCCAGTCCGGGCTCACCCGCCAGCGCCGGATCGGCGTCGACCAGCTTGGTGGCTTCCCCCCGCGCCTGGCCGATCAGGTCCTCGTCTTCTAGCAGTCGCAGCAACTTGAGGCTGGACTTGCGGCCAGCCTGCACAGTACCGAGCACATCGCCCTCGCGGCGCTGGGCCAGGTCGATCCTGGACAAGGCGAACCCGTCCAGCGTGCCAGCCACCGCATCCAGCCGCTCACGGCCCGGAGATGCCTCCGGCGCCTCGGTGACCAGCAGGCAGAGGCCGGGGTCAGTGCCGCGGCCGACCCGGCCGCGGAGCTGGTGCAGCTGGGAGACGCCGAACCGGTCCGCGTCCATGATCACCATGACCACCGCGTTCGGCACGTCCACGCCCACCTCGACCACGGTGGTGGTGACCAGCACGTCTACCTGGCCGTCGGCGAACGCCAGCATCACCTTGTCCTTCTCGTCCGGCGGCAGCCTGCCGTGCAGGACCGCCATACGCAGGCCGGCCAGCGGGCCGGCCGAAAGCTCCGCGGCCAGGTCGACGACGGCGATCGGCGGGCGCACCCCACCGTCGGGGGGACACCCCCCGACGACCCCCCCAAACCCTGCCCTTTCGTCATCGCCCAGCTCACTGGTCATGTCCTCGCCGCCGGGGCCGTCGCCGCCGATGCGCGGGCAGACCACGTAGGCCTGGTGGCCGGCTGCAACTTCTTCGGCGATCCGCTCCCAGGTCCTGGTCAGGTAGTGCGGGCGCTCGGCGACCGGAACGACATGCGTGCTGATCGGCGACCGGCCGGCCGGCAACTCGGTCAGCGTGGACACGTCCAGGTCGCCGAAGACGGTCATGGCCACCGTCCGCGGGATCGGCGTCGCGGTCATCACCAGCACGTGCGGGCGGCCGTCACCGGCCTTGTCCCGGAGGGCGTCACGCTGCTCGACGCCGAACCTGTGCTGCTCGTCGATCACGACCAGGCCCAGGTCCGCGAACTGGACGCGGTCCTCAAGCAGCGCATGGGTGCCGATGATGATGCCCGCGCTGCCGGATGCGGCCGCCAGCAGCGCGGTGCGCCGAGCGGCCGCGCCGAGCGAGCCGGTCAGCAGGGCCAGCCTGGTGGCATGCTCGGCTCCGCCCAGCTGGCCGGCCATGCCGAGCGGGCCGAGCAGGCTGGAGATGGACCGGTAGTGCTGCTGCGCGAGGACCTCGGTGGGCGCGAGCAGGACCGCCTGGCCGACCGCGTCCACGACCTGCAGCATCGCCCGCACCGCGATGATCGTCTTGCCAGAACCGACCTCGCCTTGCAGCAGCCGGTGCATCGGGTGCTCGCGGGCCAGGTCGTCGGCGATGATCGCGCCCGCTAGTTGCTGGCCAACGGTCAGCTCGAACGGCAGCGTGGTGTCGAACTCGCCGAGCAGGCCGCCCTCGACCGGCGGCCGCGGGATCGCGGTGTAGCTCGCGGCGGCCCGGCGGCGCTGGGCCAGGAGCACCTGCAGCGCGAACGCCTCATCCCATTTCAGCCGGCTGACAGCCCGGTGCACGTCGCCGCGGTCGACCGGCCGGTGGATGCCGCGCAGCGCGTCGGCGTAGCCGACCAGGCCGTGTCGTGCCCGGATGTCAGCCGGCAGCGGGTCATCCGGCACGTCGAGTACGTCAAGGGCGATCCGGACCGAGTCGGCGATCTTCCAGGACTGGATCTGGCTAGTGGCGCGGTAGACCGGGATCAGCTCGGCCGCGAACTCGGCGGCCCTGGCGCCGGCCGGGCCAGCCCCGAGCATCTCGTACTCCGGATGAGTGAGCTGCCGCTTGCCGCGGAAACTGGAAACCTGGCCGGAGAACAGCCCCCTGGCGCCGGGCCTCAGTTCCTGCTCCCGCCAGTCCTGCCTGCCCCGGCCGAAGAAGGTCAGCGCCAGGCGCCCATGCCCGTCGGTCACGATGGCCTCGAGAATCGTGCCGGGGCGGTTATGCATGCGCCGTACCGACACCGAGGCCACTTCGGCCTGCACGGTCACGTACTCGCCGTCGCGCAGCCCGGCCAGGTCGGTCAGCTCACCGCGGTTGTCGTACCGGCGCGGGTAGTAGCCGAGGAGGTCGCCGACGGTGCGCAGGTCCAGAGCCGCCGCCAGCCGCTTGGCCGCCTTGTCGCCGATGACGAGGCGCAGCGGGTCAGCGTATACCGCCACGCTGCCTACTTGGTCTCGGACCGGCGGGCGCACCACCGGGAGTATTTACCGTCGCCACGTCGCCAGGATAGGCCGCGGCACCGTCAGCGGCGCGGCGGAAGCTCGACGAGCGTCGGTGTGAAGGGCGGCGGAGCCACAACGCGGCCCGACTAGGGGCGGCACATCCGCATCGACGCCCAATCCCGTATCGCGACCGCAGCAAGCCTGCTGGCCATCTGACCGGAATATGGCTTATTGTGATTTTTGCCAGGCAGCCCGCCGACCCAGCCGGGCGCCTGGCTCGCGCGGCACCCTGTTCGTCGGATATCCTTCGACAACCGGCGTGGCGCGTGCCTGCCGGTGACCCATCTGACTACCTTCCCAATGGAGCGATCCCGTGGCTTCCGTCTGCGACGTGTGCGGCAAGGGGCCGGGCTTCGGCAATAACGTGTCGCACTCGCACCGCCGCACCCCGCGTCGCTGGAATCCGAACATTCAGCGCGTGCGCGCGATGGTAGGAAAGACGCCGCGCCGGCTGAACGTGTGCACCTCCTGCATCAAGGCAGGCAAGGTCAGCCGCTAGCCCGGCTTAATGGCGGGCGGCCACATCCGCGCGCAGCCGCCAGAGGTGATCGACCGGGCCGATTCCGGCGCCGAGCGGGAATCCGGCGCTGATCGCGCCGGTCACGTACTCCTTCGCCATCCCGACCGCGCGGGGCACATCCTGGCCTTGGGCCAGCCCGGAGGCGATTGCGGATGCCAGGGTGCAGCCCGTGCCGTGCGTGTGGATGCTGGCGATGCGCTGACCGGGGAAGCGGATCAGCTGATTGCCGTCGAAGAGCAGGTCGACCGGGCTACCGGCCAGGTGACCGCCCTTCACCAGCACCCATTGCGGGCCCATGGCGATGATCATGCGCGCGGCCGCCAGCATCTGCGCTTCGCCCGAGATGGTCATCCCCGTGAGCAGCCCGGCCTCGAGCAGGTTCGGCGTGACAACGGTGGCTAGCGGGAGCAGCCGCTCCCGGACGGCGTCCAGCGTGCCGGCTGATAGCAGGCTGTGGCCATGCTTGGACACCGCGACCGGGTCGACCACCACGGGCGCCGCGACCTCGCTTAGTGCATCGGACACGACGTCGACGATCGCAGCCGAGGCGAGCATCCCGGTCTTGATCGCCTGGGCGCCAATGTCACTGAGCACCGAATCGAGTTGTGCCCGCACGGCCTCCGGCGGCAGTTCCCAGTAGCCCTGGACACCGACCGAGTTCTGGGCCGTGACGGCGCACACGACGGTCATCCCGTGCACGCCCAAGGCCAGCATGGTCTTCAGGTCGGCCTGAATGCCGGCGCCGCCGCCGGAGTCTGAGCCGGCGATGGCGAGTACGCGAGGCGGGGCCGAGACCATGCCATTACCTTACGGGGGCGGCAGTCCGGCCGATCCGCGGCGCCGGTTCAGAACACCCTGATGTGCTGGGCCGCCGCCAGTGCGGACTCGTCGCCACCTGCCTGCACGCCAAGGTCAGTCCAGCTTCCGCGCTGCGTTACCCACCGGATGAAAGCCGGAGCGTCGCAGCTCACGGTTGCTTTTGCCGACCCGGAGCCGAACTTGATCAGCCGGGCTCCGGTTCCGGCGACCTGGAACTCGAACGTGCCGAGTGCAGCGGCGGCCTGGTTCTGCTGTGGCAGTGCGGCCTCTATCCAATCCAGGGCGGTGGTCACGCGCGGCTCATCGGATGGCGGCGGCGTGCCGCGGAGCGGACCGCGCGGGCTGAAGAGATCGGCCCTGATGTGGGTGTAGTGATCGAAGCCGAAGGCGCACGGGAGCAAGGAGATCGAGTAGCTACCGGCGTCGCCCAGCGGCATGTCCATTTCTAGCCCGGCGAACTCGGGCAGCATCTGCAGCGCCCGCTCGCTGACCTCGGCGTAGTCCGCCATGACCTGAGCGGGGTCCAGCTCGCGCCGGGATGCTACCAGGACATCCTGGGCGCGCTCGAAAGGCATCCCGGTGATGTCGGGAAGCCGACCAGGATCCACGAGGGACCAGAACGTCAGGCTCATGTGGGCTACCAGGTCCTGGACCGACCAGCCCTCGCAGCCCGATGCTTCCTGCCACTGCTCCGGATGCAGGCTGGCGGCGATCTCCACCAATGCGTCGCGGTCGGCCCGTACTGCCTCTATGCCGCCGGCCATTGCGGTCCTCCCTGAGATAATGATATTTTCTTAGATAGTATTACTATGTCACTGCCGATCGAATCGCGCAAGGCGCCGCATTGAGCTACACAAAGGGGATGGCCGACAGCCCGACGCCGGACGCGCAGGGAAATGCTCAGAGGGATGCGCGTGCCTCGCTGCGGGCCGAGCAAGTCGCGCAGACCAGGGCGGCCCTTGTTACCGCGGGCCGGCGGCTATTCGGGACCGCTGGTTTCGCCGCCACCTCGGTAGAGGACATCGCACGGGAAGCGCGTGTCACTACAGGCGCGCTCTACCACCACTTCCCGACCAAGACTGCCGTGTTCGAGGCCGTCTTCGAGCAGGTGCACGCGGACATGCTCGATGCCTCCGTCCGGGCCGGGGCCGGCGCCCCAGGGCCAGTCGAGCTGCTCGCGGCGGCGATCGGAGCATTCCTGGATCAGGTAATGGAGCCCGAGGTTCAGCGGATCATCATCACCGATGCTCCGGCTGTCCTCGGGCTGTCCCGCTTCACCGAGCTCGACGAGCGATACGCGTACGCCGGGTTCGTCGCGGCCTTGCAGGCGGCCACTGACTCAGGAGCGCTCCGGGTCGACGACCCGGGCACTCTGGCAAGGTTGTTGCTCGGGGCACTGACCAGAGCCGGCCTGCTGATCGCCAGTTCGGCCCAGCCGAAGGCGACCAGGGATGCCGTGGCGGCCACGATGCAGTCGCTGATTAACGGCTTCGCGCAGCGGCCTGACTAATTGCCGTAGTCAGTGCTCGGCGTGGCCGCAGCGGGTCAGCGGCCGCTCCGAGTCTGGCCGGCGTAACCGCCGCCGCCGTAACCTCCGCTGCCAGCCGCGCCGTCCTTGCCCGCGGAGGTCACCTTGAAGGTGCAGGTGGCCCCGTCGAAGGTACAACTGGTCGGACTGCTCGGGCTCCCGGTGCCGATTATCCAGAAGCTGACTCGGTCGTGATCCCCGGCCCGGCCGAAGTCCACGTTAAACGGGCTGGCCGTGCCACCGTCGCCGATGGCCGACTGAACCCACTCAGCCCCGAATACGTCCCGTATCTGCGTACCCGGCAGCCGGAACGCCAGCTGCCAGGCACCCAGCGACCGACGGCCCGAGATGCTGATCACCGCGCCGAACGAGTCGTGCCTGTGCCACATCACCGTGAAGGTGAGTGTCAGTCCCGCCCTGCCCTCGCTGGCACCGCCCGACCGCCCGGACCCGCGGCGCTCGTGCCTGGTCCGCAAGCGCTGCCCCGGCGCAGACGAGGCAAGGGAGCCTGAGCCTTTCCCGCCCGGCGTGACGCAGCCATGCAATCGGCAATGGATCGTCCCGATGGCGGAGGGAAACGTGATGCTCGCATGCGGCGAATACAGCCACATGCCCGCGGCGATCACAAAACCGGTGCTGGCCGCGAACCATGGCGTCAGCAGCAGCCCACGTACTGCACGGCTCACCCGGCCGCCGCCGGGGCCCCGGCCCGCAGCGGGGCCGGCGCGAAAGGCAGGGACGCCGGATTGCGCATCGTAGCGGGCAGCGCGGCCGACAGGGCCGCCGCCAACGGAGGTGCCGCCAGGAACAGTGCCAGCAATGACAGTGCCATCAAGGGTGGCGTCATAAGAGGGGGCGCCATCAACAGTGGCGGCATAAGAGGAAGCGCCATCAACGGTGGCCTCATGACGGGCGGCCTCACGAGGGGCGATACGGGCCGGGCCCTGGTGGCTCACCGACGGCAACATGCGCTGGCCGCTGAGCATGATCGGCACCGTCGGCGACAGGTCGGCCTCGGCGGCTGCCACGAACGCCGACCATGACAGCTCGAGCGCGGGCTGTGACGATCCCGTGACCGCCTGTGGCGTCCCTAGGCCCGCCGGTGGCGTCTTACCTGCCGGGTCAGGCGCTGGCTGCGCAGCATTCAGCCCGGCGCGACGGCTCGGACTCTCAGTACGCCGTTGCGCTCCGCGCCGTGGCACGCGCTCCTTGCGATGACTGGGCATTCAAGGGGGTTATATCAACTGGCTCGGTGATCGGCCAGAGTCTTAGGAACTCGGCTATGCGCTGCCGCCCAATTGTTAACCCGGCCTTCGGAAATGATCCCAGCCCCCAGGCGCTTCCCAGGCGACTGAATCCACCAGGACGCCGTCTCCGGATCGGACCTTGCCAATAACTACCCATGTCTCCGGCAACTGAGCCCGTTGATCGAACGTGGCTGCCAGAGCATGATCCTCGCCGCCAGTTAGCACCCACGGGAGCCAGTCGGTGCCAAGCCCCCCGGCGGCCAGTCGAAGCGCAGGTGCCACCGGCAGGCTGGCCGAACGAAGGTCGATGCATACGCCGCTATCGGCGGCGACGTGACCAAGGTCTTGCACGAGCCCGTCGCTAATGTCGATCATGGCGGTGGCTCCGGCCGCCGCGGCCATCGGGCCGGCCGGGTACTCCGGCTGGGGCCGCCGGTGCGCGGCCACGAGTGCGGCCAGTTCCGGCCGCGCCCGAGCGGCCGTGAAGTTAACGCTTTCGGCGCCAGCCGTGAGCAAGGCTAGGCCGGCCGCGGACCAGCCGAGCCGGCCACACAGCGCTACCTTGTCTCCAGACTTAGCGCCACCCCTGGTGACCGGCGCGAGACCATCCAGGTTGCCGAGGGCCGTGAGCGCGAGCATTACCGTGTCGGCGCTTGTCACGTCGCCGCCCACGATCGTCGCACCAGCGCGTTCGCACTCGGCAACAAGGCCGCGGGTGACGTCCAGTACCCACTCGGCCGGCAGCTCGCCGGGAACCGCGAGGCCGAACAGTAGCGCGCGCGGCCGCGCGCCCATCGCGGCGATGTCAGCGAAGTTCTGCGCAGCGGCTTTAACGCCGACGTCCGGTGCCGCCGACCAGTCGCGACGGAAATGCCGGCCTTCGACAAGAAGATCCGTACTCGCCACAACTCGCCCGTCCGGAGTTGGCAGGACCGCGGCGTCGTCGCCCAC
The DNA here is from genome assembly GCA_963804435.1 of uncultured Actinomycetota bacterium. GTDB lineage: Bacteria > Actinomycetota > Actinomycetes > Streptosporangiales > Streptosporangiaceae > JAJYUU01. Next base: position 62,209 of record CAWDQI010000002.1, read on the forward strand.
GCCGACCACGGCCGCGTCGTCCGGCGGCAGCAGCGACCGGATCGCTGCGATCAGCCCGAACTCCCCGAGCTCGGCTACTGAAATGACAGCCTCCCGGCTTGCAGATCACGGCGCGTCCCTACGATAGCGTTACGGTGACAACCGCGACGGTGGAGGGCGACATGGTGCAGGCGTACATTCTCGTCCAGACCGAGGTCGGGAAGGCAGCCGAGGTGGCCCTCGCCATCGGGCAGATCACCGGCGTCACCCAGGCCGATGACGTGACTGGGCCGTATGACGTGATCGTCAGGGCAGAGGCGGACAATGTCGATGACCTTGGCCGCCTGGTCGTCGCCCAGATCCAGGGCGTTTCCGGCATCACCAGAACGCTCACCTGCCCGATTGTGCACATCTAGGCCAGGGTTCGCAGGCCGGGCTGGGCAGGCTGCGCGTCGCCCGATGGTCAGTACGGTATGCCGCCAGCCCTCGTTAGCACCGCTAGGGTCCGCGGGCCGAGCCCGATAGCTGCGGCCTCGCGCAGGTCATTGACGGTGTCCACGTCCCGCTGCAGGCCCGGCGCAAGGTCTCCGAGGTCTAGTTCGAGCGCGCCCCCGGCCACGTGCCGGTCCCGCGACCCCACTCCGAACTCCGGCCGGAAATCGGCACCAGGCCCGGCGGCGTACAACGTCGTGCCGGTGCCGTCCGCGTCCGGCACGAATGCGCTGCGGTTGCCGGCCGCCGCGAACGCCGCGTCGAGCTCGGCGGGCCGCAGTGCGGGAAGATCGCCTGCCAGCGCGGCCCGGCCACGGTCCGGCCAGTTGGCCAGCGAGTGGGCCGCGCCGTGCCCAAGTGCGGCGTTCAGGCCGGCGCCCGGAAGGTCCGGCAGCACGATGGCGCCAAGTCCGGCCGCGATATCGCCGACCGCCACGTCATCGGTGACCACGAGTACGTCAGCGACGCTGAGCGCTGCCACTGCCGCCGCGATCGTGTCGCCCGCCATGGCAAGGGCGAGCTCGGCGCGGAGCTGACCTGCAAGGCCGCTGAGTCGCGATTTGGCCTGAGCAAGTACTTTGACGGGGATCACGAGCGACCAGCTCAACGCTCCGGAGTTTTCGGATGCCATGAACATGATCCTCCCGCGACGCCTCGACACCGCGTCGCGGGACCGGACAGACTGAGCAGTCACTGGCCACCGTTACGGGCGGGAGGGAAGCGATGCCGGGCAAGAAAGCGCACAAGCCGGCCGATGGCAGCTACTCCAACGCGTGGCGGAACGTGTCCAAGATCATCCTTCGGCCGGGAATCCGGATGATGATGCGGTTGGACTGGCGTGGTCAGGAACACATCCCGGCCGCCGGCGCCACGCTTCTGGCTGCCAACCACCTGTCCTATATGGACATCTTCGCCATCTCGCTGTTCGCCGACAGCGCCGGCCGGTACCCGGTCTTCCTGGCAAAGTCATCCCTGTTCACGATCCCGGTGGTCGGGACGATCATCGGCAGGCTCGGCCAGCTGCCGGTCTACCGGGGTCAGACCGACTCGGCCCTGGTACTCAAGCAAGCTGAGATGGTGGCTAACAACGGCGCGTGCGTGATTTTCTATCCCGAGGCTACCGTGACCAGGGACCCGGAGCAGTGGCCCATGGTCGCCAAGACAGGCGTGGCCAGGCTTGCCCTGGAGACCGGTGCCCCGGTGGTCCCGATTGCGCACTGGGGCGCGCAGAGGATCCTGCCGTACGGCAAGTACATGCCGAAGTTCCTGCCGCGCAAGACCGTTCAGATCGTCGCCGGCCCGCCGGTTGACCTGTCCGAGTTCGCCGGCCAGCCGCTGAACAACCGGGTGCTGCGCGCCGCCACCGACAAGATCATGGCCGACATCGCCGCGTTGCTGGGCGGGTTGCGCGGACTGACCCCGCCAGCCGAGCCGTTCCATCCCGCGGTGGCCCGCCGCAAGCTGCGCCAGGAGATGCGCGCGCTGGCCGGCAGCCCGGACGCGATCAACGGCAGCCGCGCCTCAGCCGATACCAGCCACAACCCCGCCGACACCGCCCACAACCCCGCCGACGCCAGCGACGGGCCGCCGCCGGCCCGCCCGACTCGTGAGAGCTGCTGTGCTCGGCGCCGGGGCCTGGGGCACGACGTTCGCCCAGGTGCTATCCGACGCTGAGACGCCGGTGGTGCTCTGGTGCCGGCGACCGGAACTGGCAGAGGTCATCAACGCCGACCACCGTTCGCCTGACTACCTGGCGGGCGTTTCCCTGCCCGCGACGCTTCGGGCCACCGCCGACCCGAGCGAGGCGCTGGCCGAAGCCGAGCTGGTGGTGCTGGCCGTGCCGGCCCAGACGCTCCGCCCGAACCTGACAGCATGGCAGCACCTGATCCCGCCGGGCGCACTGCTCGTCAGCCTGATGAAGGGCATCGAGGTCGGCACTGGCGACCGGATGAGCCAGGTCATCGCCGAGATCACCGGAGCCGGACCAGACCGGATCGCAGTCGTCTCCGGGCCGAACCTGGCGCCGGAAATCGCCGCCCGGCAGTACAGCGCGTCGGTGGTAGCGTGCGCTGACGAGAACGTTGCCGGTCAGCTGCAGAAGGCCTGTCATACCGGTTACTTCCGCCCCTACACCAATCCCGACGTGGTGGGCTGCGAGCTCGGCGGCGCGGTGAAGAATGTGATTGCGCTGGCGGTCGGAATCTCTGTCGGCATGGGGCTGGGCGACAACACCAAGGCCATGCTGATCACTAGGGGGCTAGCCGAGATGGCCAGGCTCGGGGCCGCGCTCGGCGCGGACTCGCACACCTTCTCCGGCCTGGCCGGCCTGGGTGACCTGGTTGCGACCTGCAGTTCGCCGATGTCGCGAAACCGGAGCTTCGGCGAGAAGCTCGGCCGCGGGATGCCGCTCGCCGATGTGCTAGCCAGCACCAACCGGGTGGCCGAGGGCGTCCAGTCAGCCAGGTCCGTGTTCCAGCTGGCCAGCGAGCACGGCGTGGAGATGCCGATCACGGAAGTGATCTTGGGGGTCTTGCATGAGGGCCTCGACATCGGCCAGGCGGTACTGCTGCTAGCCAGCAGGAGCGCCAAGCCGGAGCGCTATGGCGTCTGATCATCGGGCAATGCACGAAAGACGGGTACTGGAGGAAGCGGTGAGCGAGCAGCGCAAAATCAGGGTGGCGGTCGTTTTCGGCGGCCGCGGGCCCGAGCACCCGGTGTCCTGCCTGGGCGGGGGGAACATGCTCGGCGCCATCGACCGGGACCGGTACGAGGTCGTCCCGATCGGCATCACGACCGAGGGTAACTGGGTCCAGGTGGCCGATGCGCCCGAGCGTCTCGCTGTCACCCGCGGCCAGCTGCCGACTGTTGCCGCAGTTGCCGAACCTGGCTCCGCCGTGGTGCCGTGGTCCGGCGGCGGCGTGGTGTCCAGTGCGCCCGCTCAGATCCCGCACCTGTTCGGGGAAGTCGACGTGGTGCTGCCGGTCCTGCACGGCCCGTTTGGCGAGGACGGCACTATCCAGGGACTGCTGGAGATGGCCGGCGTTCCGTATGTCGGGGCCGGAGTGCTGGCCAGCGCAGTCAGCATGGACAAGGAGTACATGAACCTGATCTTCCAGGCGAAGGGCCTGCCGGTCGGGCCGTATGTCGCTATCAGCGAGCGCGACTGGCCGGGAGTCACGGCGGCCGAGATCCGGGCAGCCGCCGATTCGGTGCAAGCCAAGCGGACGGTCGACGAGATCGCGGCGCTCGGCTGGCCCTTGTTCATCAAGCCGGCCAGAGGCGGGTCGAGCATCGGCACCACGAAGGCGCGCGATCTGGCGGAACTGCACGAGGCCATCGCCACCGCCCGCCAATACGACCCGAAGATCCTGGTTGAGGCAGCTATCGACGGCGTCGAGGTGGAGGTGTCGGTGCTGCAGGGCATCGACGGCGCGCCGCCAGACACCAGCATGCCGGGCCAGCTGGACGTCGGCGGCGAGGAGTTCTACGACTTCGACACCAAGTACTCCGAGTCCGCGAGCAAGATGCTGATCCCTGCGCCGCTGCCGGACAGCGTCCTCGCGGAGATCCGCCGGCTGGCCGCTGCGGCCTTCGACGCGGTGTCCTGCGAAGGGCTTGCGCGCGTCGACTTCTTCTACACTTCCGGCGGCCAGATTCTGGTCAACGAGATCAACACCATGCCAGGCCTGTCGCCCACGTCCTACTTCCAGAAGATGTGGGAGACGAGCGGATTGCCGTTCCCGCAGCTGGTCGACAGGCTGCTGCAGACGGCCCTGAAGAAGCGGCCAGGCTTGCGCTAGCCTAGCCGCCGGCCGACTCGCAGGATTCCGGCAAACGCCAACGTGATAGCGCCCAGGCGGGCGGCCCGGCTGGACCACCCGCCCGGTCTCGCCGAGTTGCGCGCCTACTTCTTTGAGTTGACCATGGCCTTGAAATCGGCGCCCGCACGGAATTTGGGTACCGCGTGCTTGGGCACCTTGATGGACGCGCCGGTGGCCGGATTGCGCGCAGTGCGGGCCGGCCTGACCTGCTTCTCGAAAACGCCGAATCCAGTGATCGACACTTTGTCGCCACGCGCGACTGTTGCCTGGATTGTGTCGAGGACGGCGTTGACCGCCTCGGCTGCGGTCTTCTTATCCCCCATGCGGCCAGAAACTGCGTCGACCAGGTCACGCTTGTTCATCTACTCACTCCTGCGGTTCCCCCAAGTGGGAGGTCGCGCGGACCGGGAAGCCTGGCTCGCGACCTCTGCTGGCCCTGAAAGTATGGGCTCAACCGTCATCGTACAAACACCTTCGGAATGACGGCATTCGTGTAGGCGCTTAGCGGATTCCGGGCCGGCGCACGGACGTTAACCGGGAGTATTATGAATTGTCATCCTGCTTTGCACATCCCGGAAATTTGGCCGCAGCCTTTTCGAGCGTTGCCAGGAACGCCGCCAGCCGGCGCTCGCCGAAAACTTCGTCGGCGCCGGCTGCTTTCACGGCGTCGCAGACTGCTATGAACTGGCGGTGCAGCCGGGCCGCCAGCGGCAGCGGCAGGTCGAGTCCCGCCAGCCGGCTGCGAGCCTCGGCCAGGCTGTCCGCCAGCGCGCTGCACGCCATCGCGTCCCGCCGTGGTGGCGGCGAAAAGTCGGGCATCACGTCCCCCAGGTTGGCACGCAAAACCATACGCCCAGGTTCAGGGCCCTCGGCCATCGGGTGATCCGGCCCACCGCGCCGCTGGCAGCATGACGGTACTGTCCATACTTGAGACTGCGGCCCGGCGGTAGGCCGCCATCAAGCCCCGGCCACCGAGCGAGGTCTGTTCATGAAGGTATCCGTGGTCAAGGAGACCGCGCCTGGCGAGCGCAGGGTTGCGCTCGTGCCCGAGGCCGTCGTCAAGCTGCGCGCTTCGGGCCTGGAACTGCTCGTGGAGACCCAGGCCGGCGCCGGAGCGTGGGTCAACGACGACGCCTACGCCCAAGCGGGCGCCAGCGTGGTCAGCAAGTCGGAGGCGTTGTCGGCCGACGTCGTGCTCATGGTCGGCAAGCCCGACTCCTCCATGGTGGCCGCACTTCGTCCGGGCCAGGTCCTCATCGGCATGCTGTCCCCGCTGGCCGATCGTGACCTCGCCCGCAGCCTGGCCGGGGCCGGGGTTACCGCGCTGAGCATGGACATGATCCCGCGCACGTTGCCCCGGGCTCAGCCGATGGACGTGCTGTCGTCGCAGGCCAACATCGCGGGATACAAAGCGGCTGTGCTCGCGGCGGCCGAGTATGGCCGGTTCTTCCCGCTGCTCATCACCGCGGCCGGTACGGCCCGGCTGGCCAAGGTGCTCGTGCTCGGCACCGGCGTGGCCGGGCTCCAGGCCATCGGCACCGCCCGCAGGCTCGGCGCGGTGGTCAGCGCCTACGATGTCCGGCCGGAGACCAGGGCCGAGGCGGAGTCGGTCGGCGCGACGTTCATCGAGCTAACCTCGGTGGGCCAAGCGTCGGGCGAGGGCGGCTACGCCCGCGCGCTGACCGAGGAGGAGCGCCTGGCGCAGCAGCAGGAACTGGCCGCCCACATCGCCAGGCACGACGTCGTGATCACCACTGCCCAGGTGCCGGGGCGGCGGCCGCCGCTGCTGGTCACCGACGACGCCCTCAAGGAGATGACGCCCGGCTCGGTGATCGTGGACATGGGGGCTAGCCCGCTCGGCGGCAACGCGGCGGGCTCGGTGCCCGGCCAGACGGTGGTGACCGAGAACGGGGTCACCATCATCGGGGCATCCGCGCTGCCATCGACGATGCCGGCCGCGGCGTCCGCCATGTACGCGCGCAACCTCAGCGCCCTGCTGGCCTACCTGGTCAAGGACGGCGAGCTGGCGTTCGACCCGGCGGACGAGCTGCAGGCCGGAGTCATCATCACCCGGGACGGCAAAGTCGTCCACCCCGCGCTAGCCCAAGAAGGAGCTGCCCGTGACGTACCCGGCTCTGCTAGTTGATGTCGCCATCTTCGTCCTGAGCCTGTGGGTGGGCTTGGAGGTCATTAGCAAGGTGCCCGCGACGTTGCACACGCCGCTGATGTCCGCGGCGAACTCGATCCACGGGATCGTGCTGGCCGGGGCCATGCTGATCGCGGTGACCGCGGATAACGCGCTCGGCTACGTGATCGCGTTCGTGGCCGCGGCCTTCGCCGCCATGAACGTCGTGGGCGGCTACGTGGTCACCGGCCGCATGCTGAAGATGTTCAGGAAGCGGCCGACAGTGCCGGCAGCGGCCGCTGGGGCGGCCCCGGCAGCGGTGTCAGCCGCCGCGAACGGAGCGGGCCAGCAAGTCGGCAACGCCCAGGGCCGCCAGGCCCAGGCCAGCAGGCCTCAGGGCGGCAAGGCTCAGGACGGCACGGCTCAGGACGGCAAGGGACGATCGGCATGACCAGCGTCTTCGGCTGGGTCGTCCAGCTGATCTACATCCTCGCCGCGTCCTGCTTCGTGCTCGGCCTGCACCTGATGAACAACCCCGCCACCGCCAGGCACGGTAACCAGGTCTCGACGGCCGGTATGGCCACGGCGATAGCGACGACGCTGGCCATCGTCGTGCACGACGGCCGGATCACGGCGACCGGCTGGACGGTCATGCTGACGGGCGCCCTGGTCGGCGGGGCGGCCGGCCTTTACTTCGCCCGGACCGTGCAGATGACCGCGATGCCGCAGCTGGTCAGCGTGTTCAACGCCGTCGGCGGCGGTGCCGCTGCGCTCGTCGGCATCCACGACTACATGCACGCCGGATCGGCGGTTTCGGCGACGACCTCGGTAACAACGCTGCTCGACGTCATCATCGGTGCCGTGACGTTCTCGGGATCGATCGTCGCGGCCGGGAAGCTGCAAGGCCTGATCAACTCGGCGCCGGTGACGTTCCCTGGGGCGCGGTTGGTGAACATGCTGCTCGCGGTCGTCGCGGTGGGCGTGGGAGCTTACCTGATCTCGTCGCCCAGCGTCGTGATGCTCGTCATCGTCATCATCGCGGCGCTGATCTTCGGGGTGTCGATGGTGATGCCGATCGGCGGCGCCGACATGCCAGTGGTGATCTCGCTGCTGAACGCGTTCACCGGCACTGCGGTCGCCATGGCGGGTTTCGTCATCGGCAACTGGGCCATGATCATCGCCGGGGCGCTCGTCGGCGCTTCCGGTGGCATCCTGACCAAGCTGATGGCGGATGCGATGAACCGGTCGATCCGCAACATCATCGTCGGCGGGTTCGGGACCGGGGACGGGGCCGCCGCCGCGGTGGTCGGCCCCGGCGGAAGTGTGCGGTCAATCGCCGCCGACGACGCGGCCATCCAGCTCGCGTACGCCTCAAAGGTCATCATCGTGCCCGGCTACGGGCTGGCGGCTGCGCAGGCCCAGCACGAGGTCGCGGCGCTAGCCGACGTGCTGGAGTCGCGCGGCGTCGAAGTCAGCTACGCGATTCATCCGGTGGCCGGCCGGATGCCCGGCCACATGAACGTCCTGCTGGCCGAGGCCAACGTGCCCTACCCGCAGCTCAAGGAGATGGACGAGATCAACCCGGAGTTCGCCAGGACTGACGTTGCCCTGGTCATCGGGGCGAACGACGTGACCAACCCGGCCGCCCGGCGGCCGGGCACCGCGATCTCCGGAATGCCGATCCTTGACGTTGACCAGGCCCACAGCATCATCGTGATCAAGCGCTCGATGGGCCACGGTTACGCCGGCATCGACAACGAGCTGTACGTCGACCCCAAGACGAGCATGTACTTCGCTGACGCCAAGAAGGCGCTGACGGAGATGACGGCTGCGGTCAAGACGCTGGTGGGCTAGGGACGGGCGGCAGCCGCTTCAGGTCGTCTCCAGTGAGCTCGCCGGTCGAGATGAGCAGCGCCGCGAGTTCCTCCAGGGCGCGCGGCCCGCGCAGGCCCGGCACGCCGATGCGGACGTAGCGGTTGCGGATATTCTCGCAGCGCTTCGACACGGTATGCGGCTGCCAGCCGATGCGCTCTCCGGCCTCCCTGGCGCTGCGCGGCGCCGCCGCGCCGGAATGCTTCCACGTGAGGTACTCCTCGAAGCGCGCGGCCAGCACGAGCCTGTCGCTGTCGCTGAGCGGCGCGCGCAGCTTGGTGCTGGTAACGGTGCGCTCTCGGACGATATCCCCGGTCGACCCAGTGACCTCCTGCTCGCCCGTCTCGTCCTCATCTGCCTCGTCGTCGAGGTCAGGCAGCCGAACGCGGATGGTGTAGCTGGCCAGCATGCCGTCGATCCGGACCTTGGCGTGCCACTGCTGGATCGGCAGGCATAGGCCCGGCGGGATGTCGGCCCTGAAGCCGCGGTCACCGGACAGGTAGAGCATGGACGAGGCGCTCTCATTGAGCAGCCACCAGCACCCGGCCCGCCATTCGAAGCTGCCGGCCTTACGCGAGACTCCCCGGTCGGCGTTCGGCATCACGGCCGTGCAAGCCGACGCGCGGCCGAAGGTGAACTTCTCCCCCGGCTTGAGCCGCCAGGTCCCCGTCTCGAACATGACGATCAGGAGCACGGTTCAGGCACCACTACCCATCTCGGTCCGGCACACCTTGAGTAACCGGACCATAAGGGAGGGGAACGGGGTCGTCAATGGACCGCGCGGTTAGTTGCAGCTGGGGAAGCCTCCCCAGCTGGGGAACCCTCCCCTTGTGCCGGCGGCGGTCGGCACCGCAGCATCTGACCACGGCGGGCCAGCCCGAGGCCGCGCCCGACAACAGAACCCGTTACCTCCTTCGGCAGAGGTACGAGCGCCGCGGCGCTGTCGAGACGGGGGCGGGCACGGCAGCCGGCACCTTCCGTGCCCGCAACTCGGCGGCGCCGCAGCCGTGTCCCAGTCGCCGCCCCGGTTGCCGGTCGCGCCAAGCCACGCACCCTGGGCAGAGTCATACTCTTGGCGCAGGCCAGCTAACGAGCCCGGCGCCAAAGCGGCGAAAGGAGTCCCCCGAAGGTGAGCACGATTGAAGCGAACCCCGAGGTGGAAGACGTCCCCGTTCCCCGCAACAATGATCATGAGGTAACGACGGCCAGGAATGCGCAGGTCGGTGACCTGGCGGTGCGCCGCCTGCTGCCCTTGCGGACCCGGCGCAGCGTCGGCGCCTGGTGCTTCATCGATCATTACGGCCCGGCGGACACCGACGGCAGGGGCGGGATGAATGTTCCGCCGCACCCGCATATCGGCCTGCAGACCGTCACCTGGCTGTTGCGCGGGAACGTGCTCCATCGCGACAGTCTCGGCTCGGAACAGCTGATCAGGCCCGGGCAGCTCAACCTGATGACGTCCGGACGCGGTATCGCGCACGCCGAGGAGACCGTGATCCCGCCGTCGGCGGCCGACCGTGACCCTGTCCTGCACGGCGTGCAGCTGTGGGTGGCGCTGCCGGACGCCAGCAGGCACGTAGCGCCCGCGTTCGAGCATCATGCGGCCCTCCCGCAGACGGCACTGCCAACCGGATCCTCGGGCCGGCTGGCCGTCACGGTGTTCCTGGGCGAACTCGCCGGCTCCAGGTCGCCCGCCACCGCCTTCTCGCCGATCATCGGCGCAGAACTGACCGCGTCGCAGGACCAGCACGCAACCGGCACGCTGCCGCTGCGGCCAGACTTCGAGCACGTGATCTTCGTGGCGACCGGCCGTGCCGAAGCCGATGGTGTGCCGCTCGAGCCCGGTCAGCTGCTCTACTTGCCCACCGGGCTGGAAGCGGCGCCCGTCGCGGCCCAAAGCGGAACGACGCTGTTCCTGCTCGGCGGGGTGCCACTTGGCGAGCAACTGCTGATGTGGTGGAACTTCGTCGCGCGCACGCCCGAGGAGATCGCGGCGGCCACGGCGAGCTGGGGTGCTGGCGAGTTCGGCCCGGTGGGCGGCTATCAGGGCGAGCCCTTGGCCGCTCCCGCGCTCGACGTGGCGAGGCTGCTCCGCCCGAGGCCCATCAGCTGACGCGCCACCAGACCCCGGGATCGCCCGCCACGCAGCCGCCTAGCGCCAGCTGGGTGCCGGCGCGGATGCGATCACCCGGGTCGGCCAGGCACAGCCCGGCCACCGGGCTGACCAGCTGGACGCCGACCGGGCCGCCGGCGAGCTGCCAGCGCTGGGTGGCCGACCGGTTGCAACCAGCCAGACGGACCGTCGTCCCGTAACTCGTGTGGCCGCGGTTCAGGCTCAGGCAGTCACCGCCAGCCCGCACCGTCCCGTCCGGCTCGATCGTCCAGTTCTGCTGCGGCGTCGCCGTGCAGCCGCGCAGTGTCACCGGGCCGAACTTGGTCCCCGCGCGGTGCCAGTCGCTGGCGCAGGAGCCCGCGATTCCCGCGGTGAGCGGTCCGGCGGGCAGCGTCCAGCGCTGACTTGCACCGGGCGTGCTGACGCTGCCCGTGTTGTTGTAGGTGACGTAGCAGGCGGCCGCGGTCGCGCGCGACCCGTTCGCCGAGCCGGCGTCGGACAAGCACCTGCTGTTACTGAGATCAGTCAGCGAGCCGCCCGACCCCAGCTGCCAGCGCTGCCCGCCGTTGTTGCACGCGGTCACCGACAAGGCCGATGAGCTGGCGGCCAGGCACCGGTAATTGATGCGAATCGAACCGTTGGCCGCGACCGTCCACCGCTGCGCCGCAGCGGAGCCACACTTCTCGATGGCGATATCGGTGGCCCTGAGTTCTTGCAGGCACTTGCCGTCCCGGTAGAGCTTGATCTGTCCGGTCGGGCCCTTGCCGCTCCCGCCGGTGATGCTCCAACTGAAGCTGCGGGTCGCCAGCGTGCTCCCGGAACTGTCGGTTACCTGCACGCTCACCTGATAGTGCCCGCTCGTCGACGGCCAGCCGGAGATCCGGCCGCACGAGCTGATCGACAGGCCAGGCGGCAGCCCGGTGGCGGAGAACCGCAACGTGCAGCCAGACAGCGAGTCGGTGGCAGGGACGGTCAGCGCGACCGGAGTGCCGACCGATCCGGTCGCCGGGCTCACGCCGCCGATGCTGACCGGGCCGTGCACGTACCACGGGAAGCTTGCGCTCGCGGCAGGGGCGCCCGTTGCTGTCGCGGTTATTGATGAGGGGAACGCGGCCGGCTGTGCTGGCAGTGTTCCGCTAATCACGCCGGTCGAAGTGTTGATGGAAAGGCCGCCCGGTAGTCCGGTGGCACCGTAAGTCACCGCCTGGCCGCCGTCCAGCGAACTGGCCGTCGTGCTGACCGCAGCGCCTGGCTGGTAGCTCTGGGCGGCAGGCTTAGCAAGCTCGAGCGCCGACGCGCTCAGATAGCTGACGTCCGTGTAGCCGGTGATGCCGGTGACCTTTGCCTGGTCGGAGTACTGCCAGTAAGTCCAGCCAGACCAGGCGGACGGCATCGATGGAGATGAGCCATAGCCCGCGATCCACAGTGGGTCGCCTGTGAACGCGGTGCTGTCGCCAGTGCAGGTCGTCCACCAGGCGGCAGTTGTGTAGATGGCCGGGGACTGTCCGGTCCGGCGGTGTGTCTCGGCGGCGAAGGCAGAGATCCACGCGACCATTTGCGCAGGGGTGAGTCCGTAGCAATCGCCGCTGGTGCCGTCGCCCTTCGGTGGCGGTAGTCCGGCGTAGGGATCGTTTTCCAGGTCGATGATCAGCGGCAGTGTGTGGCCATCGGGCGCATAACTGGAGTAATCGAGCGCGTAGTCAGCCTGGAGCGCGCCGCCGGTGTAGTTGGGTATCGCGAACGCATACGGCGCGACGATCAGGCCCGCTGCTTTCGCTGCGGCGGCATCGGAGCCGTAGTACGGGTTGACGTAGTAACTGCCCTCGGTGGCCTTGATGAACGCGAACTTATAACCGTCTGTGTAGACCTGGCCCCAGTTGATGCTGCCGCTATCGTGCTGGATCGACGCGACGTCGATGCCCTGCACGGTGGACGCTATGGTGGCCGTTCCGCCCGGCCCCGGCCCGGTAACGGCTGTCGCGCGAACTCCTGGCGGGTGCGCGGTACCGGCCGACAGCATCCGCTCGACCTGCGGGGAATGCGTGTTCGCCTCGTTGAACCGGTCGATGGCGGCGTGGTGGCCGGAACCGGCAGAAGCTGCGGCACCTGCGCCGCCGCCAGTTCCGCCCGCCTCCGCCACAGCCGTGACACTGATCGCAGCGAGGGTAACGACCGCCGCAGCCGCGATGACGCGGACAATCCCGTTCGGTCGGTACATAGTGATGTGAGCTCCTTTCGGCCGTCCACGTTAGCGGTCGGGGCGCGCAGGTGTACGCAAGACCGGCCGATAGGTCCGGAATTGTGCAGCCGGCCGGGCGGACCGACAGCGTCTGCAGAAGGGCGGCCGATGTTAACCACGAGGCCGGGGCATGATGGATTCGTGATTGACCCACCCCCGCGCTCCCGGTCATGGACGGCCGGTGCCCGGTGACAGGCAGCGCGAACAGTCCGGACCAACATGCTGATCCGGCCGCCGGTCATGCTGACCCTGGCCGGGATTATGCCGAGGCCGGGACTCCTGCGGAGACCGAGCCGGACGCGCGATTCACGTTCGCTAACGAGCGCACCTTCCTGGCTTGGAGCCGCACGGCGCTCGCGCTGGTGGTGGCCGGATTGGCCATCGTGCAACTGCTGCCCCCCTTCCCCGCCGTCCCCTGGGGCCGGCACGTGCTGGGAGTTCCGCTGATCGTGCTCGGGGCGCTCATCGCCGTCGCCGGGTACGGCGACTGGGCCCGTAACCAGCGGTCGCTGCGTCGTGGTACGCCGCTGCCCCGGTCCGTACTGCCGGAGATCCTGGCTGGGACGATCACGGGTATCGCCGTGATCGCGGCGGTCGTGCTGCTCGTGTCGGCGCTCCGGTAGGCCCTGAGTGCGTCCCGAGGAGGTTGAGGACCATGATCCCGGCCGAGCGCGGCAACGAACCGCTCTGGCCTGGACGCGAACCGCTATGGCCTTCGCTGCGGTCGGGGGCGCCATCCTGAAGCGGAACGTTCCCGTCGGCGTGGCCGTCTTGGCCATGAGCCCGCTGATCTGGGCCTCGGGACGGCTGCCAGGCAAAGGTTCCGTCGTGGCCCGACCCAGACGACTGATGCTGATCACTGCGGCCATCGTGGCCGTGGCTCTTGCGGCGCTAGTGGTCGCGTTCCTCATGCCGGGGCCGCATCACGCGGGCTAGACCGTTGCCCGAGCTCGACGTCGGGCTGCGTCAGCCCGACGGATGAATCATGAGTCACGCTTAATACTGATATATACGGAAGCTCAGAAAGTAAAACATGTCAATTCTGCAACAACGCGCTCGCTCGTTGTATCCAAAGATTCAAAATACGTAGCTGTTAACTAGTAGCGTGATAATTGTCGAGTAAGAGCACCCTAAGGTCTGGCCCCTGCCACGGGAGTAGCAGCCGATCAGTACGGTGCTGCCCCCGGGTCCTGAGGGGAGACCTACACAGATGAATGCCTCCTCGTGGTGGCAAACGATATACCGAGTCGACCGCTGGCCCGGACCAAGAGCGGCTGCGCGATGGGCTGGCGTCGGCGGGATTCTCGGGTTAGTCACGATCATCCTGAGCGCTGTCAACGAGGTGAGCGCCCAGCAGGCAATCGCGCTAGCCCTGCCGACGACCGTCATCACCATCGGCGGTGTCATCAGGAGCGTCATTCCGGACTACGCGACAGCTTGGCGACGTGGCTTCAAGCAAGGCTGCCGGGTCGCGCTGATCAGCCAGCGGGACCCCTTGTACTCCGGCACCGCCGTCGCCTCGAGCAGGCCGGTCTCGCTCAGCCAGCACGGCCTTCCGCCGGCCGCGCTGTAAGGCCCCTTAGACCTGCGCAATCACGCCCTCGCCCGCCTCGGCGCCGCTGTTGTCGCGATCGCGCGAATTATCCTGCACCAGGTAGGGCGTGCGGCGTGCGGTCATGTCGTCGATCCCGAGCAACGCCAGGACTTCAGCGATGCTGGCCCCGGTGACCGCCACGATCCGCTGGACGGCCGACAGGGTCGTCGGCTCGCGGGGCAGGCCCTCCCCGGCGATGAACTGGTGGATGGCGTCGTCGTCGCGGCCCCGTTCGCGCATGCGCACGTACACCCAGCTGGTGAGCCGCTCGCCGGGCGTCGGCGGGGCGTGCTCGGCGGTGAGGGGATTGCGCCGGGGGCCCGCCGGCGTCACCTGCAGGGGATCGGGATCCCCGCCCCGCAGCACGGCCTCGACGCTGCCGGGCGCCCAGTGGTAGATGGTTTCGACCGCGCCGACGGTGGCCTGGGGGTAGGAGGACCGCTCGCCTTTCTCCAGGCGGCTGATCGTCTTGACCGAGATCCTGCCGCCGCCTTGCTCCCGGCTGAACCGGCCGCGCTGGCGGAAGCCGTACCCCAGTTCGCCCCGGCGCCGCTCCAGTGCCCGGCCCAGGCGCTGCCATGCCTCGTGAGGATATGTGTCCATCACTGTCCAGTCTGAGGGATCTCCCGGTGTGCCACCGGGCCGGACATTAGTTTGGCACGATACCGGGCGTCAGCACCGACGATGTCAGGACAGCGGCGACAGCTCGGCCGGAAGCCAATCCAATGACGAGATCCTATGACAGCAGCCGGATTGCAAGTGAACGGAACCGAAACAGGAGCAGGTAGAGGCACGGTTCCGGCAGTTGACGCGCAGGTCAGCCCGGTCTGGCGAGCGCGCGCTCAGCGCATTTAGCGACGCGGCAGCACCGGTCCGCGAGGGGCCGCAACCGACCCGAGCAGCCGGTCCGCGGTATTACACCGCATAACTTTCACAGGCATCCTGGGTAGGCAGTGACCATTGGTGTCTTCATTCAGGTTGCAGGAGGCAACGGCTTAGCCTAACTTTGCGACATGAGCCTGCCACAAACGGTCATCAGTGCCACCGGCCAGGCCGGGGCCTTAGCCCACACAAGACTCCGCCCGAACGGCGCCGCCATTCGCAGCCTCCGGGAGAAAGACGGCTGGCACCAGCCCGAGTTTGCCCGCGAAGTGAGGATAACCCAGGCCGCGCTGTCCAACATCGAGCGTGAGAAACGAGGTGCACGACCCGCCACGATTCACCGGATCGCCCGCGCGCTGCGCGTCCCGGTGGCGGCGATCACCCGTGAGTATTACGAAACGGACATGCCCGCCGTTTAAGACGGACATGCCAGCCGTATAGCACAGTCCCGAGAAACGTCCCGCCGTCTTTTTTGGCGACGCGGGCATTAGAGCGAGCCCGCATGGGTCCGCGCCAATTGAACAAGGAGAGTCGCACAGTGAGCAACACGCAGACCATATCCATAAACCCGCTGCTGACGCCTGCTGAGGTCGCCGCCGCATTCCGCGTTGACCCGAAGACCGTCACACGGTGGGCCAAAGCGGGCAAGCTTAGCTCCATTCGAACGCTGGGGGGCCACCGCCGTTACCTGGAGAGCGAGATCCGCGCCATGCTGTCCGATCAGCCGCCCGTCGCGCAGCCATAACGGGGGTTATGGCGGTTACAGCAGCAATGACAACGACGATGACAGCCGAATACGCATCTCCAGGTCGCAGTCGGAAAAGGCACGGTAGCCGCAATTCTCAGCGTTCGGCGGGTCCGGCACTATTTGGCCCCCGGCAGCACGAATCGACCCATCGCGCATCGCCCGTACGGGGGCCGAGCAGATGAGCACGATCGCGCTGTTCACCGATGATCCGATCCGAGCACCGGCTTACCGTCCGAGGCACAGGTCGAAGCGCTGGGAACGTGGAAGTTCGGTCGTTGGCAGTCACGGCGTGCCGGAGGTGTTACCTCCTAGACGCCCAGACCGGCCGGGAGCGCGGAGACCTGCCGCGCAATTGTCCGATCTGATCAACGTGTCTGCTGCGCCGGATTTGCTGGACCAGCTCACCCTGGGGCAGCTCCGCTGCCTGCTGGAGGCGTGCGCGAGCAGCGACTACGTGCATGCTGTCCCGCAGATTGCGTATTTGGTCGCACATCCGTCACACACCGGCGGGACTCTGTCGATCGCGTGGGACGCCTTTCGGCAGTCCACGCGCGATGCTTACGCCCTGTATCGCGGCAGCCGGTACTGGTGGGACTTCTTCGGCTCCGAGGACCTGGGGCCTGATCCCGCCGAGACCGCGACGGAGATCAAGTTCGCGCTGGCGGACGACGCCTGGTGGCAGATCATCAACGGACCGTCGTGTCCACGCGATGCTAGCCAGCGCCCGGATCCCGGCGCTAATGCAGTGCGGGGGGCGTAGCTTTCCGCCATCCTCAGCTGGTCCGCCGGACGGCCATGCCAACGGCCCGATCACCAACTCGGTGATCGGGCCGTTGACTTACTGCTTCACGTGTAGCCGCGAACCACGATTGGCTATTGAGCCGCTGTCAAGGTTCGTCCTGCTGCCTGGCGGACCGATGATCGCGGAATAGGCTCCCAGGCGGCGGCCTGCCTACCTGGCCGGAGTCGTGCGCTTGCGGCTGGCGTTCGCGCTGAGCGGTGTGAATGTCCGGCGGGCGCGCGCCGAGTCGTGCCATCAGGTCAGCTTCCGCGAGCATCTCCGCAGCGGTCGGCGACAGCGCGATCACTGCCGAGAAGATAAACCCGGTACAGCTGATGCCGAGGATAAGCGGCAGCAGGAACGCCTCCGCGCTGGCGCTGGCCGGCGCCGTCACGGCCGCGCCGGCAGTGGCGTGGACGCGAAGAGCCGCCATGCCCGTGTAGTGCATGCCGCTGACCGCCACACCCATGATCATGGACGCGATGAGCGCCGACCAGGCGGTTTCCAGTCGCAGCGCCGCCCAGAGGGCCGCGGTCCCGGCGATCACGGCGATTACGACCGAGGCCACGAAAAGCACCGGGGTGTAGGACAGCCTGTCCGGCGCCCGGATGGCGTCCATGCCGATGTAGTGCATGCTAGCGACGCCGCATCCAATGGCCACGCCGCCGAGCAGCAGCGGCCCCGCTCCGCCCCGGCTATACCCGACGATGAACAA
Source organism: uncultured Actinomycetota bacterium (assembly GCA_963804435.1). Taxonomy (GTDB): domain Bacteria; phylum Actinomycetota; class Actinomycetes; order Streptosporangiales; family Streptosporangiaceae; genus JAJYUU01. The sequence continues at coordinate 79,570 of CAWDQI010000002.1, forward strand.
TCCGACTCCCACCACACCGACGGCAATCAGCATGGACAGGGTCGTGACGGGCACGCTATAGCGGATTGACTCGCCTGGGATGGTGAATCCGAGCATCGCAATGAAGTGCATCACCCAGATGCCCATGATCCCGATGGCCAGGGCGGCGATGCCAAGCCAGGACGCCCGCGCTGCGCCCTGGGATGCCCGGGCTCGGGTCGTGCACCGGAGGCCGAGAAAGCAGCCAATGCAGGACGCCACGTAGGCGAGCACGGGGTTCAGCGCGCCGTAGGAGAAATTGTTGACGTGGACCATGGGTCTTCGCTCGGGCCTTTCTCAATGCCGGCCAAGGCATTGATAACGTTAGCGGCCCGTTCGGCCCCATGGCGCAATAATCTCTTACCACAACGAGTCGCTCGCACGGGGACGAACCGGTAGTCCGGGAGTACCAGTTCGCACCGCGAGAGCATGGCCCCAGCTGACGCGGCAGCGTCCGGCGACGCAGCAGCGCTGGCTCCGGGGGACTGGGCCGATGGGCAAGGCAGCCCGGGCAGAAAGCAGGGGTGCATGTCATCGGCTGCAGTGACGGGCAAGACGTCAGCGCCGGAACTGAGAGAAACGGAGCTCTCGATCCGCGGCATGACCTGTTCGGCATGCGCCGCGCGCGTGGAGAAGAATCTCGGCGAGATCCCGGACGTTACTGCCTACGTGAATGTGGCGACCGAGAAGGCCACGGTGACCGCCCCGCCGTCGGTGGAAATCGAGCGGCTTATCCGGGCGGTGGAACAGGCCGGTTATAGCGCCGAGCCGACGTGGCCCGCTAAGGCGGCAGGCCCGGAGTCCGCGGATGCGGCCAGGGTCGCGTATCTGCGGCGGCGGCTGATCGTGGCACTGCTGTTCTTCGTCCCGCTGAGCGACCTGTCGGTGCAGTTGTCGCTGGTCCCCTCGTTCCGGTTCCCTGGCTGGCAGTGGGTCCTGGTGGCGCTGGCCGTGCCGGTGGCGGGGTGGGCGGCCTGGCCGTTCCACGCTGCGGCGCTGAAGGCAGCCCGGCACGGCTTCACCTCGATGGACACGCTGGTGTCGGTGGGCATTGTCGCGGCCTGCGGCTGGTCGGCGTACGCGATGTTCGTCCTGGACGCCGGGCAGGCGCGGGTGAGCCCGCTGCAGTTGCTGATTCACGCCTCTGGCGGCGGGATTTACCTGGAGGTTGCCGGGTCGGTGACGACATTCCTGCTGGCGGGCCGGTTGTATGAGGCAAGGGCCCGCCGCGACGCCGGCAACGCGATGCGGGCGCTGGCCGCGGCCGGGGCGAGGGACGCCCGGCTGCTGGACGCCGACGGCAACGAGCGCCGGGTCCCGGCCGGGCAGCTGCGCCCGGGTGACCGGTTCGTCGTCCGGCCGGGGGAGGTGATCGCCGCCGACGGCGTGGTGGAGTTCGGCGAGTCGGCAGTGGATACCAGCATGATGACCGGAGAGTCGGTGCCCGCCGAGGCCGCCGCGGGCGGGAGGGTGGCGGCCGGCACCGTGGTGGTCAGCGGCGGGCTGGTCGTCGTGCCGGCTGGACCGGCGATGATACCCAGCTGGCGCACCTGATCGCGCTGGTGGAGCGGGCGCAGACGGACAAGTCAGCGGTGCAGCGGCTCGCCGACCGGATCTGCAGGGTGTTCGTTCCGGCGGTGCTCGCGGCCGCGATGCTGACCCTGGCTGGCTGGCTGGCGGCGGGCGCGCCGGCCGAACGGGCGCTGAGCGCGGGCCTGGCTGTACTGATCATCGCGTGCCCGTGCGCGCTGGGGCTAGCGACACCGGCGGCGCTAGTGGTCGCGTGCGGTCGGGGCGCGCAGCTGGGCATCTTCATCAAGGGGTACCAGGCCCTGGAAGCCTCCCGCAGTGTGGACACCGTGTTGCTGGACAAGACCGGCACCATCACCTCCGGGGTCATGTCCGTGACCGGCGTGGAGGCCGCGCCTGGAGTTAAGCGGGAGACTCTGCTGCGGAATCTTGGCACGGTGGAGGACGCGTCCGGCCATCCGGTGGCTGTGGCTGTCAGCGCGTTCGCCCGCGCCGAGCTGGGCGGGCTCCCGCGCGCGGCTGACTTCGAGGCGCTGCCGGGCCTGGGGGTCCGCGGCGCGGTTGACGGCACCGAGGTGATCGCCGGGCGGCAGCAGCTGCTTCGCGACCGCGGGATCACCATCCCGGCTGACCTGGCCAGCCGGTGCGCGGAGTGGGCCGCAGCAGGCCGCACGGTCGTGCTGGCCGGCTGGGACGGCAGGGCCCGCGGCGCTGTCGCGGTGGCGGACACCCTCAAGCCGTCGGCTCCGGCAGCGGTCGAGCAGCTGCGCCGAATGGGCCTGCGCACCGTGCTGCTGACCGGGGACAGCGAAGTCGTCGCGCAGGCGATCGCCGCCGAAGCCGGCCTGGACGAGGTGATCGCCGGGGCGCTGCCCACGGACAAAGCTCAAGTCGTCGCGGGCTTGCGAGCGCAGGGCAGGCGGGTGGCGATGGCCGGCGACGGCATGAACGACGCGCCCGCGCTGGCCGGCGCGGACCTGGGCCTGGCGCTCGGCTCGGGCACCGACGTGGCCATCAGCGCCGCCGACCTGATCTTGCTGCGCGATGACCTGCGCGTAGTGCCGGAGGCCATCAGCCTGGCCAGGGCTACGCCTGACGGTGATCCGCCGTAACCTGGCCTGGGCGTTCGGCTACAACGTCGCGGCGATTCCGCTGGCCGCCGCCGGCCTGCTGAACCCGCTGATCGCCGGGGCTGCGATGGCAGCGTCATCGGCGTTCGTGGTGGCCAGCAGTGTGCGGCTGCGCCGCTTCGGTGACGTCGCACGGGCGGCTGGTCAGTGAGTTGCTACTGCATGTGTAGCCCCGACCGGATTTGAACCGGCGCTACCGCCTTGAGAGGGCGGCGTCCTGGGCCGCTAGACGACGGGGCCAGGTACTTTCGCTGCTCCGCAGGTAACCCGGCCCGGCTGTCATCGGACTGGCTCACATACGAAAACCGGCATTCACGGCGTTCAGGCGGAACCGCGTGCCGGGCCATCAGGTTAGCGCACCGCTCCGGCCCGCACCAAACCAGGGATCGCCGGCTCGTTCGTCAATCGCTGGGGTACCAGGACTCGAACCTAGACTAACGGGGCCAGAACCCGTCGGGCTGCCAATTACCCCATACCCCATGGGAGCGCACCTTCGGATCATCCCGGCGCGCCAGAGCAGTGTAGCCGAAGCCGGATAGCCCGGCCAAAGCGATCCGGCAGGCCAGCCGCCGACCGGCTCGCTCCAAGCCTGGGTACCATCGCTACGCAGTTCAAGGTCACAATTTTACGGGAGTGCGCGGGTATGACAGAAGACGTCGACGCCATCGTCGGCCTGCTGGTGGAGGCCGACTGGACCAGGCTCTGCTTGTCGGCAGAACTGACGACCGTGCATGACGCGTCCGCCCGGTCAATCCTGCGAAGCTCGGTCGCGGTTCGGGCATGGCATGCCCGGCCGCGACCGGCCCGATCCGGGCGCCTGGCAGGCTGCCTCAACAGCCGTACCCAGGGCTGACCTTCGAACCAGCCGGAGTCGGCTGCTCATCGCCCCGGGCGGCCGGTACCGGCAGGAGTTTGACGGCGAAGGGGCCAGCCTCGTGCTCGGCTCAGATGGCCAGACAACTTGGGATCTCGACGACGAGACCGATTACTCGAACCTCCATGCCGCCGATTGCTGGCCGCTGGCAGAAGAGCTGCTCTGCCCAGCGTGGCTGCCCAGCCTGTTCGAGCTAGAGCTCGCCGGAGCGGAGGTGTTCGGGGGACGGCGGGTCCTGCGTGTTTCGGCGAGGCCCCGGCCTTTGCTGCGCGGCCGATCGGGTCCGGGGCGGACCGGCATGCCCGGTGTGTTCCCGGCGAGGTGGCGCAAGCCGGGCGACGAGTCGCTAGACCGGATCGACGCATTTGTTGATGCCGAGTTCGGCATCCTGGTGCATTGTGAACGGCTGTTCGACGGCCAGCTCGTCAGCAGCAGCGAGCTCGCCCAGATCATGATCGATCCGCCCGGGGCCGCAGACGCGAGCAAGTTCTCGCCGCCAGCGGCTGACAACGACCCAGCCGAAGAGGCCGACGATCGACCCGGTCCGCAGTCGCCCTTTGACGGGCAGGCCTGGCGGCTGGTGAAGACCGCGGCGAACCTGGGTGCCTCCTCGCTCGGTGCGACGATCAAGCGCAGGGCCCAGGCCGCAACGCGGGCCCGACAAGCGGATGCTACGGCCAGCGCGACCGGCTGGCGACCCGATGCCGGTGCTGGGGCTGCCGTCACCATCAGCGAATCCCCGGTCAGCTTGGAGATCGTCCGGCTGCTCTACCGGTCCGGGCTCCAGGTGGCTGAACTCGACGCAGAGCTTCGCGTCTGGGTGGACACCGGGGCCTCGCTGGCGAACATGAAGGATGCAGGCGAGCGCTGGGGAATGGATGGCGTCGGCCAGTTGTCGGACGCGCTCGCGGAACTAGGCACGCAGAAACTCCAGCGGGCATCGATCCGCCTCGGCCCGGTGGGCCGGTACCGCATCGACTACCCCGAGGCAGCTGGCCAGCGCCGGCCGCAGACGGTCGCAGCAGACGGCGAGTACCGCTGGCGGGTTTATCCCGACCGGACGATCGTGGGTCCGGCGGCGCCGCTGCCAGCCGACATCGGCCGCCTGTTCGACTCGGCCTGGCTGCTGAGCTGGAAGCTGACCGGCGGTGACGAGATCAGCCTCGATGGCCGGGCGGCGTTCGCGGTTCGCTTGCATGAGTCCGGCCGGCCACTCCCGGCAGGGGACCGCGACCCGGCGGAGGCTGTGATCGACGCCGAGCTAGGCATCCTGCTTCGCTTCAGCCAGACCGCGAACGGCAAGCTCGTCAGCCTGGCCGAGCTGAGTCAGATCAGGACTGGCCAGCAGCGGAGCGCGAACTGGATCGAGGTCCCAGCCGACCCGAACGTCATCAAGGAGAGCGAAGGACCCGTGGACTAGGCCCTTGCGCCTCCCGCCCTACGGGCAGCCGCGGGCCTGGCCAATCGAGCATTCGATGCGGCCGGCGCCGTGCACGGCCTGGCAGACCGGCTGCGACGCGGCTAGTCCGGATCAGCTGCCATCTACTACCCGGTTGGAAAGCGTTCCGATGCCCTCGATGGACACCGAGACGCTGTCACCATCCTGCAGCGGTCCGATCCCGGCCGGCGTGCCGGTGAGCAGCACGTCGCCGGGCAGCATGGTCATCACCGCCGTGACATAGGCCACGAGCGTGGCGATGCCGTGGATCATGAGCGAGGTGCGCGCATCCTGTTTCAACTCGCCGTTGACCATCGTGGTCAGCCGGACGTCGCCCGGATCCAGGCCCGTCTCGATCCAAGGGCCGAGCGGGCAGAACGTGTCGAAGCCCTTCGCCCTGGCCCACTGGCCGTCGCTGGCCTGAAGATCGCGGGCTGTCACGTCGTTGGCGCAGGTGTATCCGAAGATCACCTCCGGCACTCGTCCCGGCGGGACCTCACGGCATAGGCGGCCGAAGACGATGGCCAGTTCGCCTTCGAAGTCGACCCGCTTGGACAACTGGATCGGCCGGGCGATCGCATCGCCCGGCCCGATGACGGCGGTCGATGGCTTCAAGAACATCAGCGGCTCGACGGGTGGCTCCGTGCCTGTTTCCCTGGCGTGCGCCTCGTAGTTCCGCCCGATGGCGACGATCTTGCTGGGGAGCACCGGCGCTAGCAGTCGGACGTCGGCCAGCAGGTAACGCGCCCCGGTGAGCTTGACGTCCTCCGCGCTCGGCCCGAACGGGTGCCCGGCGATCTCCGCCACCGCCAGCTCAGCAGGTTCCGCCTCGGCAGCTTCGGCCGCGTGCCCGTTCACCGCAACCGAATCGCTGCCGGTCACCACCCCGTACCGGACGTCGTCGCCAACAGCGAACCTCGCGACTCGCATCCCTAATCCCGGCTCCAATCCCCGCGGCCGTCACCTACTGGAGGTAACCCTCGACTTCGGTGACCGGGCGCGGTGCCGAGCCAGCCGGGTCCTCGCCGAACTCGCGCCGGGCACGCCGTTGCCGCAGCAGATCCCAGGACTGGTCAAGCTGTTCTTCGACAGCGCGCAACTGCTGGTGCTCCTCATCGCTCGACAGCTCGCCGCCCGCAAGCCTGTCCCGAAGGTCGTGCTCAGTCTTGATGAGCTCGTCGATGCGCCCGAGGATGTCCTTGTCGTCCATCGGATCGTCCTTCCTCGTTCGGGGCTCTGCGGAGCCGTGCCTCGTCTGGGCCGCGGGTGAACCTTGCCCATTTTCGCATCCCGGCGCGGCTGGTTCGTCCCGGGCACGCGAACGCGTGACGAAGCACTCCCGATGTCCGACGTGCTGTGCGATTCGCACGCTGCAAACCGGGGAACGGGGTTGCCGGATCTGCTCAGCCGCCGGTGCGCTCGCGGACTGCGCCGGCCCCGGCCGCCACGACGAGGGCAAGCAGGACCGGAACTGCAAGCGCCATGGCTAGGCCGAGGTGACCGGCGAGGGTACCGATGAGCACCGGTCCGCCCAGCAGGCCGATGTAGCCGAACCCGGCTACCCGTGCGATGCCGTGGGACGGCTGGAGCGGATCGGCGTTGCCCGCGGCTGAGATCATCAACGGGAAGGTGCACGACAGGCCGCCGCCAAACAGGGTGAACCCAAAGATCGCGCCGAGCGGGCTGCCGCTGAGCAGGGCGATAGCCAGGCCGGCCGCAGCCAGCAGCCCGCCGCAGCGAAGCACAGCGACCGGGCCGAACCAGGCGGCAAGGCGGTCTCCGGACAGGCGGCCAACCGCCATCGCTACCGAGAAGCCCGCGTAGCCGAGCGCTGCGAGCGCCGCGGCGGCGTGCAGGTTGTCCCGCAGGTATACGGCGCTCCAGCCCTCGGCCGCGCCCTCGGCCAGGAGCGAGCAGATGGCCAGTAGCGCTAGCACCACGAGCAGCATGGTCATCCGCGATCTCGGGGCGACTGCGTCTCGATCTTTCTGATCCGGGCGACCGGGCGGGCCCTGATCGGCCAGCAGCCAGCGACTGGCCAGCAGCGCGATCAGCGCGAGCGGGATCCCGACGATGACGAAATTCGCCGCCGGCCCGACGCCGGCCCAGGCGAACAAACCGCCCAGCAACGCGCCGGCCAGGCCGCCGAAGCTGAAGCACGCGTGGAAGGAGTTCATGAGGGGCCAGCCGGAGCTACGCTCGACGTGCACGGCCTGCGAGTTCATGCTCACGTCCAGCACCCCGCCGGCGAAGCCGAAGGCGAACAGCCCGGCCATCAGCACGGCCACGCTCCCGGCGGCGCCCATCACGACTGGCGCCACCGCCACGCAGCAGCCGGCCACCATCATCGGGAAGCGGCTACCGGTCCTGTGCACGATCCGGCCCGCCACCGGCGCCGCGACCACCAGCCCGGCGGGGGCTGCGAGCAGCGCCAGCCCCAGCAAGCCGTCGGACAGGTGTAGATACTGCTTTATCGCCGGAATCCTGGCAACCCAGACACCGTTGGCGACGCCCAGGATGGCGAAATAGGCCACCACGGCGATGCGGGCGCGTCGCAACCAACCGGGGCCGCGGCCGGTGATGGCGCCGGGGGCGTCCCCGACAACCAGGGAGTCGATGACGCCAGGCTACCCAACCCGCAGTATGGCCTCATGACGAGGACGTAAACCGCGCTCAGCTACCTGGAATGCCCGCGGTGCCGGGCTGGCTTGAACGCAGCCGAACTGACGGGCAGCTGCGGCTGCGGGTCCCCGCTGCTGGGGCGCTACGACCTGGAGCTGGCGGCAAGTCTCGTCACTCCGGCCGACGTGGCAGGCCGCCCGCCCAGCCTGTGGCGCTATCGCGAGCTGCTGCCCGTGGGCGCGCCGGAGCGCGCCGTCAGTTTCGGCGAGGGCATGACTCCACTGGTCAGCCTGCCGCGGATCGGCCGCGCGATGGGCGTGCCAGGGCTGCTGATGAAGTACGAGAGCCCGCTTCCGACCGCCACGTTCAAGGCTCGCGGCGCCTCGATCGGCGTGTCCCGCGCCGCCGAGCTCGGTGCGGCGGGCGTGGCGATGCCGACCAACGGCAACGCCGGCGCAGCCTGGTCGGCCTACTGCGCGCGGGCCGGCCTGCCCTGCTTCGTCGCGATGCCGGCGGATGCGCCGGTCGTCACCAGAACGGAGTGCCGGGCAGCCGGAGCATAGCTTGAGATCGTTCCCGGCCTGATCGGTGACGCCGCGGCCGTGGTCTCGGAGCTGTTCTTGGACCGGCCGGGCTGGCAGGACGTCTCGACGCTGCGCGAGCCCTACCGGCTCGAAGGCAAGAAGACCATCGGCTTTGAGATTGCCGAGCAGCTGGGCTGGCGGATCCCTGACGTCGTGATCTGCCCGGTCGGCGGCGGCGTTGGCCTGATCGGGATCTGGAAGGCGCTGACCGAGCTCGCGGCTCTTGGCTGGATCGGCGCTGACTTGCCAAAGCTGGTTGCCGTGCAGGCGGCCGGCTGCGCACCAGTGGTCCGGGCGTTCGAGGCGGGCGCGCAGACGGCGCCGTGGCCGGATGCCGCTACTGTCGCGTTCGGGCTGACGGTCCCCGCCCCCCTGGGCGGCGCTCTTATCCTCGCTGCGGTGCGGGCAACCGGGGGCACCGCGACCTCGGTGACCGACGCCGAGTTGCTTGCCGCTCAAGCTCGGCTTGCACAAGTCGAGGGCAGCTGGATCTGCCCGGAAGGCGCCGCCTGCATCGCCGCGGTTGCGCAGCTACGCGAGTCAGGCTGGCTGTGGGAGAACGACGAGGTAGTGGTGCTGAACACCGGCGCCGGACTCAAGTACTCCGTGGGCAGCGGGCAAATCTGAGGCCGGACTCCAGGTCGCGCGCGATAGCTTCCAGCGGTCTTCGGTTCCGTCAGGCCGGGCCCCGGCGCGGTCAGCAGATCTTGTGTACCCAGCCGTACGGATCGGGCAGCTGGCCGAACTGGAGGCCGAGCAGCTGATCGCGTAGCTTCATGGTGACCGGGCCCGCCTGTCCGCCGCCGATGGCCCAGCCACTCGCTGATCCCTGTACCGAGCCCACAGGCGTAATAACGGCAGCGGTGCCGCAGGCGAAGACCTCGGTGATCTCCCCCGACTCGCAGCCTGCTTGCCACTGCTCGACCGAGATCGATCCTTCCGTCGCCGGGATGCCGAGGTCAGGTGCCAGTGTCAGCAGCGAATCCCGGATGATGCCGGGCAGCAGGGTGCCGGTAAGCGCCGGGGTCATGATTCGAGCGTCGCTACCGGAGCCGTAAACGAAGAAGAGGTTCATTCCGCCCATTTCCTCGACCCAGCGGTGCTCCGCCGCGTCCAGCCAGACCACCTGATCGCAGCCGTGCTGCAGCGCCTGAAGCTGTCCGGCGAAGCCTGCCGCGTAGTTGCCGCCGGTCTTGGCCGCGCCCGTGCCGCCGGGAGCGGCCCTGGTGTACTCCTCGGCCAGCCACACCGATACCGGCTGGACGCCGCTAGCGAAGTAGGCGCCCGCGGGCGAGGCGATCACTGCGAACAGGAAGGACGGCGATGGCCTGCTCACGCCGAGCCCGACATGCGTCGCGATCATGAACGGACGCAGATACAGGCTGTGCTCCCGCGCCGACGGCACCCAGTCCCGGTCCTGCGTTACCAGCAGCTCGATCGCCCGGAGGAAAGCGTCCTCAGGCAGCCCAGGCATGGCCATGCGGGCCGCCGACCGGTTGAACCTGGCCGCGTTGGCACCGGGCCTGAACGCCACCACCGGGCCCGGAGCCTGCCGGTAGGCCTTAAGGCCTTCGAAGATCTCCTGGGCGTAGTGGAAGACCTGACTGGCCGGGTCCATGGTGAACGGCCCGTAGGGGCGAAGCTGAGCGTCGTGCCAGCCGCGCCCGGCCGTCCAGGACATCGTGACCATGTGGTCGGTGAATACCTGGCCGAACCCCGGCTGGGTGAGCAGTTCGGCGCGTCGAGCAGCTGGCACCGGGTTGTCGGACGGACAGATCGCGAACTGAATGTCAGCACCTGCCATCGGGACCTCCCTTGGTCCGGGCTGGCGTCATTGCCAGGCCCCGCCAGATCAACGCTAGCCCGCCACCCGTTCTGCTATGTCGTCGCCGATCTCGACGGTAGCGCGCGGCGACCACTCACCTTGCCGTTCGAGCAGGTCATCAGACACCGCCTGTTCGATGCGGGTCGCTTCGGCGGCGAGCCCGAGGTGCTCGCACAGCATCGCCGCTGACAAGATCGCCGCGGTCGGGTCCGCCTGCTGCTTGCCGGCGATGTCCGGCGCGCTGCCGTGAACTGGCTCGAACATGCTTGGCGCGGTCCGGTCCGGGTTGATGCTGGCGCTGGCAGCCAGGCCGATCCCGCCCGCCACCGCGGCGCCGATCGAGGTGAGGATGTCGCCGAACATGTTGTCGGTGAGGATGACGTCGAAACGCTCGGGCTGGGTGAGGAAGTAGACGGCGGCCGCGTCCATGTGGCAGTACTCGGCGGTGACGCGCGGATAGTCGGCAGCCGCCGCGGTGACCGTACGCCGCCAGAGGTCACCGGCATAAGCGAGCACGTTGGTCTTGTGCACCAGGGTCAGCCGCCGGCGGGGACGCTCGGCCGCGCGCTGCAGCGCGTACCTGGCCACCCGGCCGACGCCGAACGCAGTGTTGACGCTTTCCTGCGTTGCCACCTCGCCTGGCGTGCCCTTGCGCATGATCCCTCCGGCGTCGATGTACGGGCCCTCGGTGCCCTCGCGGACGACCAGCATGTCTACGGACTCTGACCGGACGCCAACAAGCGGTGAGGCAACGCCCGGGTACAGCCGGACCGGGCGCAGGTTCACGTACTGATCAAACTCGAACCGCAGCCGGAGCAGCAGGCCGCGTTCCAGGATGCCGCTGGGCACGCTCGGATCGCCGACGGCACCGAGCAGGATCGCATCGTGCCCGGCGATTTCGGTCAGCACCGAGTCAGGCAGCACTTCCCCGGTCCGGTTCCACCGCTCCGATCCCAGGTCGTAGCTGGTGGGTTCGATTGCGAGCGTGCCGACAGCACGCAGCACCTTGATGGCCTCGGCCACGACCTCGGGCCCGATGCCGTCGCCGCCAATTACCGCGAGCCGGACGCTTTGTGCTGCCACGGGAGTACCTTACTGGGCTGTCAGCGCCGGATGGCAAGATCTCACAGGTCCTGGTCCAGGTCGACGACCCTGGCCAGACCGGCTCCGATCTCAGCCGCTATCTCGGCCAGCGCGTCCGCCGGCACCGCGGAATCGACCGTGAGCAGGATAAGCGCATCGCCGCCCTGGGCGTGCCAGGCACACCTGCATGCCGGCGATGTTGACCTGGCGGCCGCCCAGTATCCGGCCGACGGTGCCGACCACGCCAGGCCGGTCGGAGTAGCCAAGGACCATCATGTGCTCGGCCGGTGCGATCTCCGCATCCAGGCCGTTCACCTCGACGATCCGCTCGGCCTGCCGGAGCCCGCTGAGGGTGCCGCTGACCGACACCAGCTGGCCGTCAGGCGCTGTCCCGCGCAGCGTCAGCAGGTTACGCCAGTCCTGGCTCACATCATCGGTGCTGAGGCTCACGTCGACGCCGCGTTCCTTGGCTACCAGCGGGGCGTTGACGTAGGTGACCGGCTCCTCAGTGACCTGGCCGAACAGGCCCTTCATCGCGGCCAGCTCGAGCACGCTGACATCGAGGCCGGCAATCTCGCCTTTGGCCTCAATCGCGACCGCGGCGGTGGCGCCGCCTGCCAGAGCGGCGAAGATCCGGCCGAGCTTCTCCACCAGGGGTAGCCATGGACGTAGTTCCTCGGCCACCGCGCCGCCCTGGACATTGACCGCATCCGGCACGAATTCGCCATCGAGTGCCAGCCGGACCGAACGGGCAACCTGCATGCCGGCCTTCTCCTGGGCTTCCGTAGTGCTGGCACCCAGGTGCGGCGTGGCCACGACGTTGTCGAGGCCGAACAGCGGGCTGTCGGTGCACGGCTCCCTCGCGTACACGTCCAGGGCGGCGCCAGCGACCCTGCCGTCCGCAAGCGCGGTAGCCAGGGCCGCCTCGTCCACAATCCCGCCGCGAGCGGCGTTAATGATCCGTACCTCGGGCTTCACTAGCCGCAGCTCGCGATCGCCGATCAGGCCGACGGTCTCGGCGTTCTTCGGCAGGTGCACGCTGATGAAGTCGGCCTCGGCCAGCAACTCATCCAGGCTGGTCATGCGGACGCCGAGCTGCGTGGACCGGGCCGGGGGCACGTACGGGTCGTAGGCGATCACCGTCATGCCGAACGCGGCCAGCCGCTCGGCTACCAGCACGCCGATACGGCCAAGCCCAAGGATGCCGGCGACCTTGTCCTGGAGCTCGACGCCGGTATACGCGGAGCGTTTCCACTGACCGCTTTTTAGCGCCGCCATGGCCTGCGGGACGTTGCGCGCCAGCGCCAGCAGCAGCGCGACTGCGTGCTCGGCGGCGCTGACGATATTGGAGGCTGGCGCGTTCACGACCATGACCCCGGCCTTGGTCGCGGCTTCTACATCGATGTTGTCGAGGCCGACTCCCGCGCGCGCGACCACGCGCAGCCGCGGCCCGTGCGCGATTGCCTCGGCGTCGATCTGGGTGGCGCTGCGCACGATCACGGCATCGACATCTGCCAGGGCCGCGAGCAGCTTGCCTCTGTCGGCGCCGTCGGTGTAGCGGACCTCAAAGGAGGCGTCGAGCAGGGCGATGCCCGCCGGGGAGAGCTCTTCAGCTACCAGGACAACGGGTGCAGGCACAAATGCCCTCCGGATCGTCAGCTTCGGGAACTACGAATGTATCGGTCGGCTTTGTGACATTCTTCACAAATGAGCTCATCATCAGCGCTGATGCAAACGCCCTGATCGACCGCGATTCGATCCAAGATCATCCATGGGTGTCCCGTTGCTATGGGTATGGCCATGTGAACGGTACACCCATGGATGATCTTGGCGTCTAGGTCGCCGCTGCGGGCGCCGTTTCCTCCATATTTGGTCCGCCGCCCTCGGAAGGGTCAACCCCAATCTGGCCCGGGGCACCGCCAGGCGCCATCGACTCGATGGCTCCGGCCGGCATCGGACGGGCAACGAGGTAGCCCTGGCCCAGGCCGCAGCCCATCGCACGGAGCAGTTCCAGCTGCTCAGGCCGTTCGATGCCTTCGGCCACGATCTCGATGCCCAGATCGTGCCCGACCTGGACGATAGTCCGGGTCAGCATGGCGAGCGTTCCGTCGGTACCCAGCCCGGCCACGAACGACGGGTCGATTTTGATGATGTCGACCGGCAGTTGCCGCAGGTAGGCCAGCGATGCGTACCCGGTGCCGAAGTCGTCGATGGCCAGCCGCACGCCGAGCTGCCGCAGCCGGGCCAGTCCGTCCAGGATCGGGGCGCCAATCTCGATCAGCACGCGCTCGGTCACCTCGAGCGTCAGCGCGGACCGCGACAGGCCGTTGTCGTCAAGAGTCGTCAGCACGAACTCGGCGAACCCGGCCGCGCTCACCTGGCGGAGGGAGAAGTTGACCGACAGCCCGACCTGCCAGCCGGCCGCGCGCCACTGAGCGACTTGCCGGCACGCCTGACCAAGTACCCACGCGCCCAGCGGCACGATCAACCCGGAGTCTTCGGCGATGCCGAGAAACTCGGCCGGCTCGACGTGCTCGCCATGACGCGGCCAGCGGACCAGCGCCTCGACGCTCGCTACCCGGGCCGTGGACAATTCCACGACCGGCTGATACTCGATCCCCAAGCTGCCATCCTCGATCGCCGCGCGCAGGTCGGTCGCCAGTTCGAGCCGGCGGATCACGTCCGCGTGCATGTGCGCGGCGAAAACCTCCACCCGGCCACCGCCCGAATCCTTGGCCCGCGACATAGCCAGGTCCGCGTTCCGGAGCAGGTGATCGGCCACCTCCGGGTCCGCGAATGCCACCCCGACGCTGGCGGTGATCGAGATGTCGCGGCCGGCCACCGCGAATGGCTCGCCCGCGATCGCGCCCGCCAGCCGCTCGGCGATATCCACGATCTCCTGCGGACTGGCGGCGCCCTCGATCAAGATCGCGAACTCGTCGCCGCCCCAGCGGGCGACCGTGTCGTGCGCCGGGACCAGGCCGCGCAGCCCGCCGGCCTGCGCCAGCACCAGGTCACCAGCGCCGTGCCCCACTGAGTCGTTGATGGCGGTGAACCCGTCCAGGTCGACAAATATCGCACCGGTCTGCTCCGGCGGCTCGGCCGCCTCGCGATTCCTGGCCAGCAGGTCCTTGGCCCGTTCCTCCAGGTATGAGCGGTTGGGCAGGCCAGTCAAGCCGTCGTGGAAAGTCAGATGCGTTACCTGCCGGCGCAGTGCGACCTGATCGCTGACGTCCCTCGCCGTGACTAGCACCAGGTCCGGGCGGCCAGGCTGCGAGTATGGCGACAACGTCGCCTGCACGTGCCGCCAGGTGCCATCCGATGACCTGACCCGGCATGCCAGGTTCCCGGCCATGCCGGAGTGGCTGCCGCGGACCTTCGCGACAGCCAGAATCACGTTCGCCCGGTCGTCGGGATGGACGAGGTCGATCACCCTCACGCCGGCCAGGCGCTCCGGCGAGTACCCGTAGTGCGCGACCGCCTTGCTTGCGTAGCTGACCAAGCCGGCCGCGTCGCAGACCAAGACCACGTCGCTGGTGCGGTCGGCAAGCTGCTGAAACTGGATACCTGACTGTTCGGTCAGCACCGACATCGCCGCCGTGTCGGTAAGCAGCCCAGCGATCCTGGCCACCAGGGCTAGCATCAGGACCGCGCCCGCGAGCAACGGTACCGTGCCGCTGTGCCCCCAGGTCACCACCGCGAATATGAGGGTAACGAGGGCCGCTACTCCAGCGGTGCCGAGGGCGATCAGCGTGGTCAGGGGCGAGTCCGGCCCCGTTGCGCTGCCGGTAGCCCGGGCTGCCGCAGTGCCCCTGGCCAGCAGCCCGGTTGTGCCCAGCAGGCAGATAGCCGCGAGCCAGGCGAGTTGGGCCGGAATGCCGGGATGGCTGCCGCCGGCCCGTGCTTGGACGGCCAGGAAGTCACCGACAGTGGCGGCACACAGGGCCAGGTACGGAGCAAGCGCGCGCCGCCCGGCTAGTACGGCCAGGCTGAGCGTGCCGCCCAGCGTGATGAGGTCCGCGACCGGGTGAACGAGATCAACGCTGAACGTGCCGGGACCGACGGCAGCAGCTGTATACGCGGGCCGCAGGATGGTGATCCAGCCCACGCAGAACACCGCGAGGCCCAGCAGGCTCCCGTCCAGGAACCTCCAGGTACTGGCCGACCCGGCGAGCCTGAACAGGCCCATGGCCAGCGCAGGCAGCCCGAGCAGGGCAAGCAGGTCGGTGAGCGTCAACTGAATGGCCGCAGGAGTGATCGCGCCCGCGCCGGCGCCCTGGGCCAGGAAAGCGGCGCCCCAGGCCACCGCCGCGACCGCCAGCCAGCGGCTGGCCGAGTCGCCCTGGCGCGCTCTGCGGACAAGCAACGTCACCGCGGCCAGGGCGAAAACGGCCCCGATCGCGGTCCAGGCGGGCGACGACGGGCTCATCGCTGGCAGCCTGATGCTAGCGATTGCACAAGGCGAACGGGCACCAGACCTCCCATCGGCTACGTCCCGTTGCGGTGGAACTCAGTTTGCTGAAGCGAGCCAGATGGACACCGAAGGCCGAAATCTTGGGAGGTCATGCCCGCGGCTCGTCGTTGAGGACAGCAGCACACGACTCGCCGATAGTGCTATCAGCTGGGCGCTATCGGCTCAGGCGGGCAGGAGCAGGTCTCGCCTGGGCCGAACGCGTGAGTCTCGCAACTTTGGTGATGCCACTGCACTTTACGGTGCCCAGGTCACGCTTCGATTGAGGACTGGCCTACACCTGGCGACAACTTCGTGGCGGTGTGCTACGGCTCGGGCGCTGCCGGGCTCGCGGCACCAAGGGCGGACGTAGTCAGTAGTCACCAGTGATCACGTTGGCCAGTGGCTTCCCGGCCAGGTACCGCTCTGCCTGCTCCCGGACGAAGTGCAGGGACGCCGCCACCGATACCGGAGTGGATGCGCCGACATGCGGGGTGATCAGGACATTGGGCAGCTTCCACAGCGGATGACCCGGTGGCAGCGGCTCTGGTTCGGTGACGTCGAGCGCCGCCGAAATCCGCCCCGAGCTCAGCTCGGCAACCAGGTCATCGGTGACCACCAGGGCTCCGCGCGCCGCGTTCACCAGCAGCGCGCCGTCCCTCATCCGGGCCAGGAAAGCTGCGTCCGCCAGGCCGGCGGTCTCGGCAGTGACCGGCGTCAGCAAGATCACGACGTCGGCTGCGGGGAGCAGGTCCGGCAGCTCGCTCACCGGGCTCACGCCGTCGCGGGCCGTTCTGGCGACCCGGCGAACCTCAACATCGAAGCCGGCCAGTCGGCGCTCGACCGCATGGCCGATCGAGCCGTAGCCAACGATCAGCACGGTCTGGCCGGCCAGGCAGCCGGTGAACCTGTAGCTCCACCGCCCGGCCGCCTGCTCACCGGCAAAGTAGGGGAACTGGCGAACCGAGGCGAGGATCGCGGCGATCACCCATTCGGCCGTGCTTGCGTCGTGCACGCCACGGGCATTGCAGAGCACGGCTCCGGCCGGCACATGCGGCCGGACCCGGTCAAACCCAGCCGTCAGCGTCTGCACGACCTTCAGGCTGGGCATCTGCCCCATCGCGGCCACCGCCGCCGGCGCCGGGAAGAACGGCGGCACGTAGAACTCGACGTCGGCCGCGGACGCAGGCAGGCCGGACCCGTCCGGTGCCACCATTTCGACGGTGGCGCCGTCAAGCCCGTCCAGCGCTTGGGCCACCGGTTCCGTGGGCACCCAGATCAGCACTACGCCACCTCCTCCGCTACCGGCTCGATCCGCGGGAACACCGGACGCGCTTGTGGGAGGGTACCGCCGAAGTCATTGCAGGCGGCGGCGACCTTGGCGGCCAGGTCGGGCAGGAACGGCCAGATCTCCGCCGCCAGCACCTGGCAGGCCGCGATGAGGGCCCCGAGCACCTGGTCCAGCCGTTCGCCCGCGGCCTGGTCGCCGCCCTTCTCGGCCCTGGCCAGGTGCCAGGGTTGGGCCGTCTCGACGTAGCGGTTCGCCTGGTCGACGATCTCCCACACCGCAGCTGCCCCGGCGCGGAAGTCGAACCTGGCTAGCGCGTCCCGGACCGCGCCGGGTGTGCGCTCGATGACGGCGCGCAGCGCCGCGGCGTCCGCTGGCCAGTCCGGCGGCGCCTGATCCGGCAGCGTGCCACCGCTGGGGCCGTCGGCCGCGGCCGCCAGCCATCGGCTGGTTCCGTCCGGACGGCCGCAGGGCCTGACGGCCCCGTTCCGGTAGGAATGGGCCAGCGAGACAACCCGGCTGACCAGGTTGCCGAGTCCGTTAGCCAGGTCCTCATTAGCCCTGGTGATGAGCTTGTCGACAGTGAAATCGGTGTCTCCCGCCCTGGGCACCTCGCGCAGCAGCCACCATCGCAGTGCATCGGCGCCGTACCGGGCGGACAGGGCGACCGGATCGTTGCCGTCCAGCGCCCGGCCGGGCGCTGACTTGCTGATCTTCTTGCCGTCGATGGTGAGGTAGTCGTGCACGAAGATCTCGGTCGGCAGCGGCTCGCCGGCCGACAGCAGGATGGCGGGCCAGTAGACCGCATGGAAGCGGAGCACGCCCTTGCCGACCACGTGCACGCGCCGGCCAGCGCCGGCCCACCACCGGCGGTAATCGGCGCCGCGAGCACCGCTGGCGCCGTAGTTGAGCGAGGTGATGTAGTTGCCGAGTGCGTCCCACCAGACGTAGATCACCTGGCTCGGGTCGCCTGGCACGCCGATCCCCCAGCCGCGAGCCCTGGTGACCGACCGGGACGCGCTGAAGTCCTCGAGCCCGCCGGCGATGAAACCGAGCACCTCGTTGCGGCGGCTGGCCGGCTCGATCCGCAGCTGGCCGGAGCCGATCAGGTCTTGCAGCTGCCGGGCGTAGCGGGACAGCCGGAAGAACCAGTTCTCCTCGCTGATCAGCTGCGGCGGCGTGCCGTGGTCCGGGCAGTTACCGTCGGCCAGCTCGGCCTTGGTGTAGAACTGTTCGCAGCCGACGCAGTAAAGCCCCTGGTAGCTCTTGCGGTACAGGTCACCACTGGCTTCGCAGGCGCGCCAGAGCCGCTCGACGCCCGGCCGGTGCCGGGGGTCGCTGCTGGTGCGGATGAAGTCGTCGAAGCTGAGCGACAGCTGCTCGCGCAGCCCCGCGAAAGCGCCGGCGTTGCGGTTCACCAGCGCCCTGGTGCTGATGCCCTCAGCCTGCGCAGCGAGAACGTTCTTCAGCGAGTTGTCGTCAGTGCCGCTTTGCAGCCTGACTTCGTCGCCGATGCGGCGATGATGACGGGCGAGCACGTCGGCCTGGACGAGCTCGAGTGCGTGCCCGATGTGAGCGCGCGAGTTCACGTACGGGATGGTGGTGCTGAGGTACACGCGCTGGCTGGTCATTAGGGTTGCCTCCTTTGAAACCGGGGCAACGATCCCGCACATGAATCGAGGCCCCTTAAGGGCCTCGTGCGGACTGTGTCGTACTGAGTCCTGGCAGCGTTCGATGGCCCCGGCTAGCGGGGCATCATCTCCTGACGCGCGAAGGACTGCACGGGCTCAGCTTACCCGGCTGTCGGCCGCCCCGCCAGCGAAGGTCCGGCCGCCTGCCTTCCGGTTATCGTGGTTGATTCTCAGCGCTATTTGCTGAGAATCAACCACGATCATGAAGTGGCCGCGAGAGCGAAGCCGACGTCGACCACGTACTTGACGTCTGGCGGGTCGCCCGGACCTGCCGACCTGAACTCCTGGATCAGCGAGTCGCGGACGCCGAAAACCGCGTCGCTGCCGAGGAACTCGTTACGTGAATCGAAGATGTGCGTGGTCACCGGCCGGTACCCAGGGCACGAGACGATCGCGTGCACGTGCGCAGCGCGCCAGTTGTGCCGGCCGGAGGCGCGGAAGATGTCCCCGACCGGGCCGTCGACCGGAACGGGGTAGCTCACCGGGCGGATCGTGCGGAACCAGTAGCCGCCGTCCGGGCCGGTAGTGAAGATCCCGCGCAGGTTGTAATCCGGCTGAGTGGCGTCCTGAATGTCGTAGAAGCCGTTGCTGTTGCCCTGCCACATGTCGAGCGTGGCGCCAGCCAACGGCCGGCCTGCCGTGTCCGTGACCCGGCCGCGGATCAGCGTCGGCTCGCCGTCCTCCGCCCGCAAGAGCGGTCTCGGTCGCGAACGCATGCAGGTGCCTGATGAGCGCGGACAGCAACTCGCGCAGACGCGGATCCGGAGTCCCGGCATATGCCCTGACTACTTCAGCGGTGAGCTCGTCGGCTTCAGCGGTGAGCTCGTCGGCGGTTACGCGCTCTGCGCTCATAGTGATCGGTCAGTCCCTACTGAGCCAGGCGCTCCAGGATGAGCTCGCGGGCCCGAGTGGCGTCGGCCCGGCCACGGGTAGCCTTCATGACCTCGCCGACCAGGGCGCCCGCAGCCGGGAACTTGCCATCGCGGATCTTGGCCGCCACGTCGGGATTGGCGGCGATCGCCGCGTCCACCGCCTCGGTCAGCGCGCTGTCATCGGTCACGATGGCCAGGCCGCGAGCCTCGATGATTGCGTCCGGTTCGCCCTCGCCCGCCAGGATGCCTTCGAAGACCTGCCGGGCCAGCTGGTCGTTGAGGGTACCGGCCCGGACCAGCTCGCCGACCCGGGCAACCTGCCGCGGGGTGATGGCGAGGTCAGCCAACTCCATGCCTGCCGCGTTGGCGTGCCGGGCCAGCTCGCCCAGCCACCATTTGCGCGCCTCGGCCGGCGTCGCACCCGCTGCCACGGTCAGGCTGACGAGCTCCAGCGCGCCCGCATTCGTCAGCCAGGTCATGTCCTGATCCGACAAGCCCCACTCGGCCTGCAGCCGGGCCCGGCGGGCGGCGGGCAGCTCGGGCAGGCTGGCCCGGATCTCCTCGACCCAGCGCGCGTCCGGGGCGACCGGCACCAGGTCAGGCTCGGGGAAGTAACGGTAGTCCTGCGCCTCTTCCTTGCTCCGGCCTGACGTCGTGTTGCCGTGATCCTCGTGGAAGTGCCGGGTTTCCTGCACAACCTTCTGGCCGGCGTCCAGCACCGCGGCCTGCCGCTCGATCTCGAACCGAACGGCGCGCTCCACCGAATGCAGCGAGTTCACGTTCTTGGTCTCGGTGCGGGTGCCCCACTCGGCCGAGCCGCGCGGCGCCAGCGAGGTGTTGACGTCACACCGCAGCGAGCCTTCCTCCATCCGGACGTCGGAAACGCCGAGCGCGCGCAGCAAGTCCCTGAGCTCGGTGACGTACGCGCGGGCCACGAGCGGCGCGAGCGTACCGGTGTCTGGTACCGGCTTGGTGACTACCTCCACGAGCGGGATGCCGGCCCGGTTGTAGTCGATGAGCGAGTAGTCGGCGCCGTGGATCCGCCCGGTCGCTCCGCCCATGTGCTGCGACTTGCCGGTGTCCTCTTCCAGGTGCACGCGCTCGATCCCGACCCGGAACGACTGCCCCTCGACGGTGACGTAAAGCCAGCCATCGGTGCAGAGCGGCTCGTCGTACTGGGAGATCTGGAAGTCCTTCGGCATGTCCGGGTAGAAGTAGTTCTTCCGCGCGAACCGGCACCAGCTGGCGATCGAGCAGTTCAGCGCGAGCCCGATGCGGATGGTGTACTCGATGGCCGCCCGGTTGGCGACCGGGAGCGAGCCCGGCAGGCCCAGGCAGACCGGGCAGACAGCCGAGTTCGGCTCGGCGCCGAACACCGTGGGGCAGGCGCAGAACATCTTCGTCCTGGTGCCGAGTTCGACGTGGGTTTCGAGCCCGATGACCGGCTCGTACCTGGCGACGGCAGCGTCGTAGGAGACCAGCTCTGCTACCTCGCTCATCGCGTCCCCTCCCCAGGCTGGGCCGGCCCCTTTGGCCGAGAAAGCGGGGTTGCCTTGTGCAGAAGGGGACCGCCCCAGCGCTCCTGCAACGCGGCCTCGACGGCTGCGCCGACCCGGTAGGTTCGCTCGTCCGCCAGCGCCGGCGCCATGATCTGCAGTCCCACCGGCAGGCCGTCCTCCGGCGCCAGGCCGCATGGCACCGACAAGGCCGCGTTCCCCGCCAGGTCGGACGGGATCGTGCACAGGTCGGCCAGGTACATGGCCATCGGATCGTCGGCTCGTTCACCAATTCCGAACGCGGTCGTCGGGGTAGTCGGCGACACCAGCACGTCCACCTGCTCGAAAGCGGCATCGAAGTCCCGGCAGATTAGCGTCCGCACCTGCTGAGCCTTGCCGTAGTAGGCGTCGTAATAGCCGCTGGACAGAGCGTAAGTGCCGAGCATGATGCGGCGCTTGACCTCGGCGCCGAATCCGGCGGCGCGGGTTAGTGACATCACCTCGTCGGCGCTGGCCTCGCCGTCGTCACCGACCCGCAGCCCGTATCGCATCCCGTCGAACCTGGCCAGGTTGGACGACGCTTCGCTGGGGGCGATCAGGTAATAGGCGGGCAGCGCGTAGAGGAAATGCGGGCAGGACACCTCGACGACCTTCGCGCCCAATGACTCGAGCAGTTCGACTGCCTCGTTGAAGCGGGACTGGACCCCGGTCTGGTATCCGTCACCGCTGAACTCGGCCACCACGCCGACGCGGAGCCCGGCGACATCTGCCTGCCGGGCCGCGGCGACTACCGGCGGCACGGGGGCATCAACCGAGGTCGAGTCGCAGGGATCGTGGCCGGATATCACCTCGTGCAGTAGCGCCGCGTCCAGCACGGTGCGCGCCAGCGGGCCCGGCGTGTCCAGCGACGAGGCGAACGCGACCAGGCCGTAGCGGGATGAGCCGCCATAGGTGGGCTTCACGCCGACGATGCCGCAGACGGCTGCGGGCTGCCGGATGGATCCGCCCGTGTCGGTGCCGATGGCGATCGGCGCCTCATAGGCGGCGACAGCAGCGGAGGAACCACCCGAGGAGCCGCCAGGGACCCGGCTGAGATCCCACGGGTTGCGGCTCGGGCCATAGGCCGAATTCTCGGTGGACGACCCCATGGCGAACTCGTCCATGTTGGTCTTGCCGAGTATGACGACACCACCCTGCCGCAGCCGCCTGGTGACCGTCGCGTCATAGGGCGGCCGCCAGCCCTGCAGGATCTTCGAACCGCAGGTCGTAGGCATGTCCACGGTGGTCATGACGTCCTTGAGCGCAAGCGGAACGCCGGCCAGCGGGCCGAGTGGGTTCCCCTCGCTGCGCTTGCGGTCGACCTGTGCGGCGGCTGCCAGGGCGCCCTCCCCGGCGACATGCAGGAAGGCGTGCACGTCGTCGTCCACCGCGGCAATCCGGTCCAGGTGCGCCCGCGTCACCTCGACCGCGGATACCTGACCGGCTGCGACGGCCGCCGCCACCTCGGCGGCGGTCAGCTGCGTCAGCTGCGTCGGCTCGGCGGCCATGTCAGTCCTCCGTCAGGATGCGCGGAACCCGGAATCGGCCCTCCTCAACCGCCGGGGCCTGCGACAGCACCTGCTCGGGCGTCAGGCACGGCTGCACGACGTCGTCCCGGAACACGTTGACGACGGGAACGGCATGCGTCATCGGCGGGATCTGATCGGCCGCGACCTCCTGCACTCGGGCGACCGCGCCGATGATCTGGTCAAGCTGGCCGGCAAAGTGATCAAGTTCGGCGTCGGACAGCGCGAGCCTGGACAGCCTGGCCAGGTGCGCTACCTCGGCCCTGGTGATGGACATGCAGGCCATCCTATTGTCCTGGAGCGTATCTAGCTCCGCCAGCCCAGCGGCGGCGTCGCCACGTGCCGCCGCTGATCGCGCATCTCGCCAGCCTCGCCGCTGAGATCGCCGTGACCGCCGTGCTCGAGGAGCCACGCCGTCGCCGAGACCGCGTTCATCGGCCTGGCGAAATACCAGCCCTGGGCAGCGACGCAGCCCATGCCGAGCAGGGCCACCGCGACCTCCGCCGACTCAACGCCCTCGGCCACCGACCGGATACCCAGGGCTGCGGCGAGTTCGACGATCGATTTGACGACCACGCGGTCATCGGCCGACTTAAGCACGCGGCCCACGAACGACGAGTCGATCTTGACTTCATCGACCGGCAGCCGCTTGAGCCGGACGAGGGAGGAATAGCCCGTGCCGAAGTCGTCGAGTCCGACGCCGACGCCGATCTCGGCCAGCGCCTCGGCCGTAGACACCGCGTGCGCGGGCTCGCTCGTCAGCACCCGCTCGTCGATCTCCAGCAGGAGCACGTCCGGCGGCAGGTTATGGCGGGCCAGGTGCTGCACGATCTGGTCGACTAGGCCGGTGTCCAGCAGATCCCGGCCGGCCACATTGACCGAAACCTGGACGTCGAGCCCGGACTGGCGCCAGAGCGCTACCTGGGCGACGGCGGTTTCGATCACGAAGGCGGTAACCTCGCGCATGAGGTAGGACTGCTGCACGACCGGGAGGAAATCCGCCGGGGTGAGCATGCCCCGCACCGGGTGCCGCCAGCGGACCAGCGCCTCCATGCCGGCAATGCGCCGGTCGCGCAGGTAGACCTTCGGCTGGTAATGCAGCTCGAGCTCCCCCCGGTCCAGCCCGCGCCGCAGGTCGCCAAACAGAGCGAGCCTGGCCGGTGAATTGCGGTCCAGGTCGGCGACGTAGCGCTCCACTCCGCTGCGCCGTTGCTTGGCCAGGTACATGGCCACATCCGCGCGCTGCATCAGCATCTCTTCACCCGGCGCGTCGTCGGGGAACATCGCGATCCCGATGCTTACCTCGATCACGAATGACATGCCCTCGAGCCGGATCGGCTCGGCCACCGCGGCCCGCAGCCTGGCCGCTACCTCCCTGGCTACCGCGGCATCCTTGACCGCGGGGAGGAGCACGGCGAACTCGTCCCCGCCCAGCCGCGCGACCATGTCGCCGGGCCGGATGCTGTGGGTCAGCCGGTGCGCGACCAGCCGCAGCAGCCGGTCACCAACGGCATGGCCGAGGGTGTCATTCACCTCCTTCAGCCCGCGATCCAGGTCCAGTAGCAGGAACCCGACTTTGCTGCCCGACGCGGCGGCCTGCGTCAGCATGCTGTCGAGCCTCCGCATGAGCAGCTTGCGGTTGGCCAGGCCCGTCAGCTCGTCATGATGGGCCTGATGCTCACGCTGCACTGAGACCGCCGCGTTGACATAAATAGCGGCCAGCGGGAACGCGAAAAGAAGCACGAGCACCGCAGACTGGGTTGTGATGACAACAGCCACCAGGGGTGCGGTGGCGTACAGGACGAGACTGACCAATGCCTGGTAGGGCAGGTTTCGCAGCAGCGTGAGGGACACCGGCTCGCGAGAATGCAGCGCGATGGCCACTCCGACCAGGACGTAGGAAACGATGAACCAGGCGGCGCCTGCCGCCAGGATGCCCCACACCTGATAAGGGTGAGGTACCCAATAGATGTGACGTACCCATGGCTTTGCCTGCATGGGCCGATCCCCGAGCGCGTAGAGCACTGGATAGGCGGCGGCCATGCCGAGCGTCGAAGCCGCAGCGTTAAAGGCAGTGCGGTGCGGCGCATTGCGTTTGCCGAGCGAACTCAGGATCGTCGACGAAACCTTCATCAGCAGCGCCACCGGCAGGCCCCAGGCGATGAGCGCGGCAAAGCTGAAGGCGATTGACGCATGCGGGGCCTCTGAGCTGGACTTGCCCGGAGTGACGATTGGCCAGATGTCGGCGAGCACGATCATGACCGCCAGCACCCAGAACAACGGATGCTGGATCAGCTTGTCGATACCCATCAGATGGCTCATCGCCAGCCCGAAGGCCGCAGCACCGGCGAGGGTCACCGACGTCATGTGAATCCACAGCGGCGAGCCAACGCGAGGGCCGATGTCGCGAGTATCGGTGGGGTCCTTCATGGCTCCTCGTCGGCCCGTCGTCGCTCAGTGTGCAGCGCTCGGCGCTTTCCGTGAATCCTACGGCAAAAAAGGTACTTCCCGAAGCCAATTGCGTACTATCCGTTACAACCCCCGATAAGCCTGGGCCGCGTCGGGCCCATCCGACAGCAGCACGCGCAGGCCATCCTCGTCCAGCACCGGCACGCCGAGCGACTCGGCCTTGTCCAGCTTCGAGCCCGGGTTCTGCCCTGCGATCACGAAGCTGGTCTTCTTCGACACTGACCCGGATACCTTGCCGCCGCGGGCCTGGACCTCTTCTGCCGCCTCCTCCCGGGAGCAGCTCTCAAGCGTGCCGGTCAGTACCACGGTGATCCCGGCCAGCGGCCCCGCCGCGCCTGTGCCACCCGCCACGCCGGCAGCGCCAGCCTCGCCGCGGGCCGGAGCCACGAAACCGGCGGTGGCCAGGTCTACCCCGGCCGCCCGCCACTTGTCCACGATCGCGGCGTGCCAGTCCACCGCGAACCATTCGCGCAGCGACCTTGCGATGGTCGGCCCGACGTCCTCGACCGTGACCAGGTCGGCCTCCGGCGCGGCGGCGATGGCGTCGACCGAGCCGAATGCGGCCGCCAGGGCTCGCGCCGCAGTCGGGCCGATGTGCCGGATCGACAACGCCACAAGGATCCGCCAGAGCGGCCGGTGCCTCGCCTCCTCGAGGTTGACCAGCAGCCTCGTCGCATTCGCGGTCAGCGTTCCCTGCTTGTTCACGAAGAACGGGACGGTGGCCAGGGCCTCGGCGGTCAGGGCGAACAGATCTCCTTCGTCGGTCACCAGGCCGGAGTCCAGCAAGGCCGCGGCGGCCTCGTACCCGAGTACTTCGATGTCTAGGGCGCCGCGGCCGGCCAGGTGGAACAGCCGCTCGCGCAGCTGCGCCGGGCACGACCGGGCGTTCGGGCAGCGCCAGTCCACCCCGCCATCCTCGCGGGCCAGCGGCGTGCCGCAGGCCGGACATTGCGTCGGGAACTCAAAAGGCCGCTCTTGCCCGGTGCGCAGGTCGGCCACCGGGCCGACGACCTCGGGAATCACGTCGCCAGCCTTGCGCAGCACAACCATGTCGCCGATCAGCACGCCCTTGCGGGCGATCTCGTCAGCGTTGTGCAGGGTCGCGTTCTCCACGGTGGAGCCGCTGACCTTGACCGGCTCCATCACCGCGAACGGCGTGACCCGCCCGGTCCGGCCCACGTTCACCCGGATGTCCAGCAGCCGGGTGTTGACCTCCTCGGGCGGGTACTTGTAAGCGATTGCCCAGCGCGGCGCGCGGCTGGTGCTGCCGAGCTGCCGTTGCTGGGTCAGCTCGTCGATCTTGACCACGACGCCGTCTATTTCATACGGCGGGTCGTGCCGGTGCTCGGCGTAATGGGCGATGTACTTGCGCACGTCGTCCATCGCCGGGACGACCTGGTAGAGGTCACTGACCGGCAAGCCCCAGCCGCGCAGCTGCTCATACCAGGCCGACTGAGCCAGGGGCGGATCGTCCAGGTCCAGGCCCTCGACCCGGCCGATTCCGTGCAGGATCAGGTTGAGGGCTCGCGATGCGGTAATCCGCGGATCTTTCTGCCGCAGCGAGCCGGCCGCCGAGTTGCGCGGGTTGGCGAACGGCTGCTTGCCCGCCTCGGTCAGCCGGCGGTTGAGTTCCTCGAACGCGGCCAGCGGCAGGAAGACCTCGCCGCGCACCTCCAGGACGTCGGGCCAGCCCGACCCCGACAGCTTGCTCGGGACGGCCGCGATGGTCTTGACGTTGGGCGTCACGTCTTCGCCGGTCACCCCGTCGCCGCGGGTGGCCGCGCGCTGCAGTCGGCCCTTGCGATAGACCAGCGCGACGGCCAGACCGTCGATCTTAAGCTCACACAGGTACGGGCCTGAGCCGCCGAGCCGGTCTGCCCGTGCCACCCAGGCGTCGAGGTCCTCGCCAGAGAAGACGTTGTCGAGGCTCTGCAGCGGCTCCAGGTGCTGCACCGCAGTGAAGTCGGTCGAGAACGAGCCGCCGACCCGCTGGCTGGGCGAATCCGGCGTCCGCAGCTCGGGAATCTGGTCCTCAATGCTTTCCAGCTCGCGCATCATCGTGTCGTACTCGATGTCAGAAACTAGCGGCGAGTCGAGCACGTAGTACCGGTACTGGTGCTCAAGCAGCTCGGCGGCCAGCTCGGCGTGCCGCTGCCTGGGGTCCTGGCTCATCGCGCGCTCTCCTCGATCAGTTCCGGCGCGATCCGCGCCGCCTCCCGGCAATGCGCGAGCGCGGCCCGCGCGGCGGCCGCCGGCACTCCGGCCAGTCCGCAGGCTGGAGTGATGACGACCCGCTCGGCCAGTTGCTCGCCCGGCAGTCCGGTCCGCCGCCAGAAGGTCACGACCCGCTCAGCTGTCTGGCGCGGCGGCAACGGCGGCCCGGTGACCAGCTGCTGCGCGCCGCTCGTCGGCAGCGCCCCGGCGAACAACGCCACCCCGGCATCAGCCAGCTCGGCCACGAGATCAATATCTGCGGTCCTGAGCACGCCGAGATCGAAACTAACGGCCGATGCCCCCGCCGCCTTGAGCAGAGGGAACGGGGCCCCCTCATGGCAGCAGTGCACGACGGTGAATGCGCCAGCGGCGGAAAGAACGGCCTGCAGTCGCTGGACGGCTACCGCCTGGTCGACCGCGCCCACGACGTTGAGCCCGCTGGCAGTCGGCACCCGGCCGGCCAGCGCAGCCGGGAGGGCCGGCTCATCCAGCTGCACGATGAGCGTCGCGCCAGGGATCCGCTTGACCACGTCGGCTGCATGGTTCGCGAGCCCCTCGGCCAGGGACGCGGCCAGATCCGCTACGGCGGACGGGTCGGCAAGTGCCGGGTTCAACGAGCGGCTCAGCTCTAGAGTCGCGGCCAGCGTCCACGGGCCGCACACCTGAACCTTGACCGGGCCGTGGTAGCCGGCTGCCATCTCCTCGAGGGCGTCGAGGTCCTGGGACCAGTAGCTTGCCGCCCTGCTCAGGTCGCGGCCAGGGCGGTCGGCCAGTTTCCAGCCGCGCGGGGTCGTCTGCACCGGCAGGTCGACCAGCAGCGCAGCGGTCCGGCCAGTGAGGTCAGCCCCTGGACCGCGGTCGGGCAGCTCGGGCAGGTGCGGAAGGTCGGGCAGCTCGCCGAACACCACCCGGCAGGCCTCGGCGGGTTCGGTGCCCGGCATCGATCCGACTCCGGTCGCGGCGCCCGACGACCACGGGAAAGTTTGAGTCCGCTCGCTCACGATCCAGAGCCTAGTGCCGCTCTCTGACGCCGGGTGGGACTCGCGGCTTGCCGCTACACCCAAAGGCCGCTGCCGCACTACGCCCCCGGTAGCGGTGCAGTGCGGCAGCGGCAGCCGGTGTGGCTTGCTTAGCCATTGGCCTGATTAGCTTCTTGGTCCGACCCGGCGGTCCCGTGAGCCGTAGCGGTCATCTGGATAGCCATGCTCGGAGCTCTTGTGGTCCTCCCGGCGGACGTACCGACCAAGCACGATCCGGGCCAGCTGAGCAACGGCGCTCGGTGCAGTCCTGTGCTCGAGCGTCTGGTAGCGCTCCTCTTGCCGCACTCCGATGATCACAATGACCGTGATCACCAAGACGAACGCGAACCCTGCTGCGGCGATAAAGACGATCGCATCGATGGCTGCCATGGCTCATGCCCCTTTCGACCCGGTTTGGCGGCTCGGCAACTCTCCTTCCGGAAGTGCTATTCGTTTCGGGCTGGGACTGCTAGGATCAGGCCCACTGTCAGATCCATCCCAACCTTTGGTATCTTCATCGTGACAGCGTTCTAGATCAACAGCAAGAGCTCGGACCCAGCAATATGAACTGCTGGTATGGTTCCGATTAATCTGTCTAGTCATATAGTTGGGTCTGTTGGGATGTTAGGAGCGGGGAAGTGCCTGAGCCACTATGGCGGCAGATCGCTGAGGACCTGCGGCAGAAGATCGAGTCCGGCGAACTCGGCATCGATGGCAAGCCGCTGCCTACCGAACTTGAGCTCCAGGATCAGTACAGCGCGTCCCGCAACACCATCCGCGACGCCATCAAGTGGCTAGTCACCCGCGGCTTGGTCTACACCCGCTCGGGCCAGGGCACCTTCGTGACGCAGAAGATCGATCCGTTTGTCACCCGACTCATCCCAGGCGATGAGGAATCCGAAGCGGAGCCCGAGAGTTCGGGCTTCGCCACCGAGGTAGTCAACCGGAGCAGAAAGCCTGAGGTGTCGCCCATCAGGGTGGAGATTCAGAAGGCGGCCGGGCTTCCCGCGGCTGAGCTCCGGCTGCCGGACGGTGCCGCCCTCATCAGTCGGCATCAGCAGCGCTTGATTGATGGCGTCCCGTATTCCCGTCAGACCAGCTTCTACCCGATGACTCTCGTCGAGCGCGGCGCGACCTGGCTGATCAGGGCCGAGGACATAACAGGCGGGGCGGTGCGTTACATCGAGAAGGAGCTCGGCGTCAGGCAGACGGGGTACCGAGACCGATTCAACGTCCGCGTGCCAGACCCTGAGGAGACTACCTTTTTCGGTCTTCCGGACGACGGGCGCATCGCGGTTGTCGAGATCACCCGAACGGGTTACGACGCCATCGGTGAGCCATTCCGGGTGACAGTCACCACGTATCCGGCGGACAGGAACCAGTTCGTCCTGACGTCGGGCAAGGTCCCGCCCGACGACCCTGGCGGCCACTGAGCTGCCAGCAACCCAGCCAAGACGTCCAGGCCCGCCATTCGCAGGCCGTGGGACACAGGCGTCACCGGGACTAGCCCCGTGACGACGGAACGAAGCCTAGTAGGAGGTGTCATGGCAAAGCGCTACGGTCGGCCGTCGGCCCAGTACCGCTACGAGCATTACGACCCGTGCTGAGGCGCGGACTCATGTTCCGCTAAGGGCCCGCTCCGCCCGTCGGAGCCGGGTTGTATTTCATGCCGCCGGCGCTGGTCCGGGCTGAGACCACTACGCAGCGCCGGCTGCGGAACGCACAGTACACGCGCGCTGATGCAGACGAGACTGCAATCGTTAATTGATGCTGGTGTGCGGCTAGCGCAAAGAAGTCATCGCGCCGGGTCGATTCAGGCCAGGCTACTCATCACACTGCGTTTCCTGTCCGCCACGAATGGTAACACCAGTGAAACGGGCCATGCGGGCCCGCAACTGGCAGAGGAGGTGGGCATGGTCAAGCGACACGGGCGGCCGTCCGCCCAGTACCGGTACGAACACTACGACCCTTGCTAGCTGCATCACCAGCAGCACCCAGGAGAGCTTCGGGAGCCGGCGCCGCACCATCCGGTCTGCAGCGGCGTCGGCTCCCGCTGTTACCGCGAACCGACCAAGGGCCGTAAAATATCTACCTATGCCGGACACGCCGTTGGCGCTGGTGCGCGCACAGCCGGCACAAACAGCGATTGTGATAGGCCTAATCGACGAGGCTGCAGATTGGCTCAGGCGTTGCAAGAACACCGATCAGTGGTCTCATCCTTGGCCGAACAGGGCGGGCCGCGATAGCCGCGTACGTACCGGCCTGATGGCAGGCAAGACATGGATCTGCTGGGATCACGGCACGCCGGCCGCAACGTTGACAGCAGATCCAGACCACGATCCTTACTGGGTTAGCGGGACAGAGTCCGGACCGGCTGTTTATGTCCACCGGCTCGTGGTCGCCCGTGCTTACGCGGGCTTACGTCTTGGTGCTTCGCTGCTTGACTGGGCAGGCCGCACGGGCCGCCAGCGGCACGGAGCCCAATGGATCCGGGTGAGCGCCTGGACCACCAATCACGGCCTGCACGACTATTATCGCCGCGAGGGCTTCGCCTTGTCCGGTTTCCATGCCGACGATGGCTATCCCTCAGCTGCGCGCTTTCAGAAACCGACGAGCCTAATCCCGGTTTCGTGGCTTGGGTTGTTCACCGCTCCGGACCGACTCATCGAGTCGTGACGATCGTGGCGCTGCCGAGTACGGCATCTGCGTCGTAGAAGACCGCCGCCTGGCCGCTGGCAATGCCGCGGGCAGGCTCGCGCAGGGTTATCCGAACCGTGTCGCCAGCCGGCTCACACACGGCCGGATGCACTTCGCCATGCGCGCGCAACTGCACGAGGCAGTCGACCGGGCCCGCAGGCGGCATGCAGCCCGACCACACCGGCCTGGCCGCCTCGATCTCGCGCACGTCGAGCGCTTCCGCCGGGCCGACGGTCACTGTCCGTGATACCGGCTCGATGCTCAGCACGAAGCGCGGCCGGCCATCAAGGGCCGGCCGGTCGATGCCGAGACCCTTGCGCTGGCCGATGGTGAAGCCATAGCTGCCGTCGTGGCTGCCGACCACGGTGCCCGCTGTGTCCACGATCTGGCCCGGCGAACTGCCGAGCTGACCGTGCAGGAAGGCCCTGGTGTCGCCGTCGGCGATGAAGCAGACATCATGGCTGTCCGGCTTCTCCGCCACCGCGAGGCCGCGCGCGGCGGCCTCCTTACGGACCTTTTCCTTGGTGGTGTCACCGAGCGGGAACATGGCCCGACTTAGCTGAGCGCTGGTCAGCACCGCGAGAACGTAGGACTGGTCCTTGCCGGCGTCGACGCTGCGGACCAGCCGGGTCAACTCGCTGGCACCGGGGACGGGCTCCAGCCGGGCGTGATGGCCGGTGCAGACCGCGTCGAAGCCCAGGGCCACCGCCCGGTCGAGCACGGCGGCGAACTTGATCTTCTCGTTGCAGCGCAAGCACGGGTTCGGCGTGTTGCCGCGCGCGTACTCATCGACGAAGTCCTGCACCACGTCCGCGTGAAACCGCTCGGCCAGGTCCCACACGTAGAACGGGATGCCGATGACGTCTGCGGCACGCCGGGCATCACGAGCGTCCTCGAGCGTGCAGCACCCGCGCGCGCCTGTCCGGTACGAGCTCGGATTGCTGGACAGCGCCAGGTGGATCCCGGTGACGTCATGGCCGGCGTCAACGGCGCGGGCGGCTGCTACCGCCGAGTCGACCCCGCCCGACATGGCGGCAAGCACGCGCAGAGTACTCATTTGGCTCCAGGATAACCGGCCCTGCCCGTTGGGTTACCTGGCCGCGCGGCGGGCCCGCTCGACGACTTCGCCGATCACCGCGCCCAGCGCGTCGACGTCGTGCTGGCAGGAAGAGTGCCCGAGCGAGAACCGCAGCGATCCCCTGGCCCGGGCCTCGTCGGCGCCCATGGCCAGCAGCACGTGGCTTGGCTGCGCGACACCGGCCGTGCAGGCCGACCCGGTCGAGCAGGCGATCCCGCGCGCATCCAGCAGCATCAGCAGCGCATCGCCCTCGCAGCCGGGGAAGGAGAAATGCGCGTTTCCGGGCAACCTGCCCGGACCGGGCGCGGCGCCGTTCAGCACTACGTCCGGCACCGCCGCCCTGACCTGCCCGATCAGATCGTCGCGCAGGGCAGCCAGCCGCTTAGCCTCGTCGGCCCGGCGCTCGAGAGCCACCTGCACCGCCGCCGCGAACGCCCGGATGGCTGGCACGTCGAGAGTTCCGGAGCGAACGTCGCGCTCCTGCCCGCCGCCGTGCAGCACCGGCACCGGCTCCGAGCCCCGCGCCAGCAGCAGCGCGCCAACGCCTACCGGGCCGCCAATCTTGTGCGCGGTGATGGTCAGAGCCGTGGCACCGCTGGCGGCAAGGCTAACCGGCAGCTGCCCGGCCGCCTGGACGGCGTCGGTGTGAAACGGGATCTGATGCTCGGCAGCCAGCTCCGCGAGGTCGGCGACCGGCTGCACGGTACCGACTTCGTTGTTGGCCCACATGATGCTGATCATCGCCACGCTGGCCGGATCGCGCTCGATGACGTCGGCAAGCGTGGCCGGGCGTACCTCTCCCGTGGGCCCGACCGGCAGCCAGTCCGCGTCGGCGCCCTCGTGCTCGGCCAGCCAGCGCACGCTGTCGAGCACCGCATGGTGCTCGGTGGCCGTCGCCAGCACCCGCCGCCGAGCCGGGTCTTCGGCCCGCCTGGCCCAGTAGAGTCCCTTAACCGCCAGGTTGTCCGCCTCGGTGCCGCCGCTGGTGAAAACCACCTCGCTTGGCCGGGCACCGTAGGCCTCGGCGACGATCTCCCTGGACTCCTCGACCACCCGCCGGGCCCGG
Organism: uncultured Actinomycetota bacterium; assembly: GCA_963804435.1. Lineage (GTDB taxonomy): Bacteria > Actinomycetota > Actinomycetes > Streptosporangiales > Streptosporangiaceae > JAJYUU01. The sequence goes on from CAWDQI010000002.1 coordinate 112,579, forward strand.
CGGCCCGCGTTGTGAAGCGACGACGGGTTCCCGAGCTGGGCGAGCTCATCGGTCATGGCCACCAGGGCGGCCGGGACCATGGGTGTCGTCGCGGCGTGGTCCAGGTACACCGGCGAGGCCGCCGCCGTCCTGGCGTCCGGCCCGGGCATGTGGGCAGCGCCCACCGCGTCGGCGTTTGACATGATGCGCCCAGCCTAGCCGCGATCGGGCAAGCTATGCCGCCTGCAGCCGCCCAATCACGGGGCAGCTGCGGCGGCTGCGACATCAGCCCCCGGACCGCTTGCCGATCTCCTCGATGAGCTGCGGAACGACCTTGAACAGGTCGCCCACCACGCCGAAATCGGCCAGCTCGAAGATCGGGGCCTCCGGGTCCTTGTTCACGACCATGATCGTCTTCGAGGTCTGCATCCCGGCCCGGTGCTGGATGGCGCCGGAGATGCCGATTGCCATGTAAAGCTGCGGCGACACCGTCTTGCCGGTCTGGCCTACCTGGAACTGGTGCGGGTACCAGCCGGCGTCCGTGGCCGCACGGGAGGCGCCCACGGCGGCCCCGAGCGTGTCGGCGAGCTGCTCAATCAGGGCGAAGTGCTCGCCGGAGCCGAGACCGCGGCCGCCGGACACCACGATCGAGGCCTCGGTAAGCTCGGGCCGTTCGCCGCGCTCGGCGACGACCCGGCCGGTGACCTTCGCGCTCTTAGCGCTGTCGCTGACGGTGAACGCCACCGGCTCGATGTCCGCGGTGCCGGCCGCGGGCTCTGCGGTGACCGCGTTCGGCCGCACCGCGATGATCGGGGTGCCGGTGCGCACCCGGGACTGGACCGTGATGGCTCCGCCGAAGATGGACTGCTCCGCGACGAGCCCCTCGGTCAGGCCGGTCACGTCGGTCAGGATGCCCGACCCGGTCTTCACCGCTAGCCGCGCGGCCACCTCGCGACCCTCGGACGTGGCGGCGACTAGCACCGCGGCCGGTGCCTTGTCGGCGACAAGCTGGGAGAGCAACTCGGCCTTCGGCGCCACCAAGTAGTCGGCGTAGTCCGGCCCGGCGGCCACGTACACCTTGTCGGCGCCGAACTCAGCGAGCCTGGCCCGGCCGCCCTCGGCACCATCGCCGGTCCACACCACGGCCGGCTCGCCGTAGCCGCGGGCGAGCGTGAGCAGCTCACCGGTTACCTTCTTGACCGTCTCGCCGTCATGCTCGGCAAGCACCAGGATCTCAGCCATTGTGGGGAAGCCTTCCGCAACCGGGGGTGTTATCAGATGAACTTGCGGGACGCGAGGAACTCGGCGGCCTTCTCGCCGCCGTCGCCCTCGTCGGTCACGATGACGCCGGCCGCGCGCGGGGGGCGCTTGGCGAAGCTGACCACCTCGGTGGCGCTCGCGGCCAGGCCGGCCTGGCTGGCGTCGATGCCAAGGTCGGCCAGGGACAGGGTCTCGACCGGCTTCTTCTTGGCCGCCATGATGCCCTTGAACGACGGGTAGCGCGGCTCGTTGATCTTCTCCACCACGCTGACCACCGCCGGGAGGCTCGCCTCGACCGTGTCGTAGCCATAGTCGGCCTGCCGGTGAATGCTGATCGCCGACCCGTCGATCTCCACCTCGCTGGCGAACGACAACTGCGGCACCCCGAGCCGTTCGGCCAGCATCGCGGCAAGCGTGCCCATGCGCGCGTCGGTCGACTCGGACCCCAGGATCACCAGATCGAACCCGCTGCGGCCGAGCACGTTGGCCAGCACGGCGGAGGTAACGAGGCCGTCCGAGCCGCGCAGTGCCTCGTCGGTGACGTGGACTGCCTTGTCGGCGCCCATGGACAGCGCCTTACGGATCGCGTCGGCGGCCTTCTCCGGTCCCATCGACAGGATCGTGACCTCGCCGCCGTGCTTCTCCGCCTGGCGCAGGCCCTCCTCGATCGCGTAATCGTCGAGTTCGTTGATCACCGCGTCAGCGGCGTCCCGGTCCAGGGTGTTGTCAGCGGCCCGCAGCGTCCGCTCCGACCAGGTGTCTGGTACCTGCTTGACCAAGACCACGATGTTCATGACCCGCTGCCGACCCTTCTGCTTCCGAAACTGACCTGCTTGCGAAACTGACCTGCTTGCGAAACTGACCTGCTTGCGAAACTGACCTGCTTGCGAAACTGACGACGAGCATATGTTACTGATGGGTAGATAGAGCTAGGCGGGCAAGCCCCGCTCGGCTGCTTCCACGACGTTGGCCAGCAGCATGGCCCTCGTCATCGGACCGACGCCACCAGGAACCGGCGCCAGGTAGCCGGCCACCTCGGCCACCGCGGGATCGACGTCTCCGACCAGGCCCGCATCGGTCCTGGTAATGCCGACGTCCACCACCGCCGCGCCTGGCTTGACCATGTCGGGCGTCAGGAGCCCCGGCCTGCCTGCGGCCACTACGACGATGTCCGCGTTCCGGGTATGTGCGGCCAGGTCCTTGGTGCCGGTGTGGCACTGCGTGACCGTCGCATTCTCGCTGCGCCTGGTGAGCAGCAGGCCGAGGGCCCGGCCGACGGTGATTCCACGGCCGATCACGGTAACGTCTGCGCCCGCGATCGGCACGTCGTAATGGCGCAGCAGCGCCACGATGCCCTTGGGCGTGCCGGGCAGCGGGCCGGGCTCGCCGAGCACGAGCTTGCCCAGGTTGACTGGCTGCAGCCCGTCGGCGTCCTTGGCGGGGTCGATCAGGCCGAGCACGCGCTGCGCGTCCAGGCCGGCCGGCAGCGGCAGCTGGACGAGGAACCCGGTGCAGGCCGGATCAGCGTTGAGCTCCGCGACCGCGTCTTCCACTTGCTGCTGAGTTGCGTCCGCCGGCAGGTCCTTGCGGATGCTGTAGATGCCGACCTGAGCGCAGTCACGGTGCTTTCCGGCTACGTAGGCAACGCTGCCGGGGTCATCGCCGACCAGAACCGTGCCGAGGCCCGGCGTGATGCCGGCTTGGGCGAGCCTCGCCACCCGGCTGGTGAGTTCTTCGCGGATCGCCTTGGCGGTCGCCTTGCCGTCCAGAATCGTCGCTGTCATCGGCGCTCATTCTGCCCGATGCCCGGCGCTGCTTGGTGCGGCAGGCCCCTCGCTAAACCCAGGTCAGTGGTAAAAGTGCCGGACGCCGGTGAAGTACAGCGTGACCCCGGCCCCCTTGGCGGCGGCGACGACCTCGTCGTCGCGGACAGAACCACCCGGCTCGGCGATCGCCCGCACGCCGGCCTCGGTCAGAATCTGCAAGCCATCGGCGAACGGGAAGAAGGCATCGCTGGCCGCGACGGCCCCGGCCGCCCGGTCGCTGGCCCTGGTGACCGCGAGCCGGCAGGAATCAACGCGGTTGACCTGGCCCATGCCGATGCCGACGCTGGCCTGGCCCGCTGCGAGCAGGATCGCGTTCGACTTCACCGACCGGCAGGCCCGCCAGGCAAACTCCAGGTCCGCGAGCGTGCTGGCGTCGGCCGGTTCGCCCGCGACGAGCTGCCAGTGCTGGGCCGAGTCGCCGGGCTCGGTCGCGGTATCCTGGATCTGCATCAGCAGGCCGCCACTCACCTGCCGCCAGTCCAGTCCGGCCGTAGCAGTCGATGGGCCCGGCGCCGGGCAGCGCAGCAGCCGCTGGTTCTTCTTCGCGGTCAGGATGTCCAGCGCGGCCGGCTCGAAGTCCGGAGCGATGATGACCTCGGTGAAGATGTCCGCGATCTGGGCGGCCATCGCGCGGGTGACCGTTCCGTTCGCCGCGATGACCCCCCCGTACGCCGACACCGGGTCGCAGGCGTGCGCCTTGCGGTGTGCGTCGGCTAGGTCCGCGCCGAGCGCGATCCCGCACGGGTTCGCGTGCTTCATGATCGCCACGCAGGGCTGGCGGAAGTCGAACGCGGCCCGCCGGGCCGCATCTGCATCCACGTAGTTGTTGTAGGACATCGCCTTGCCGTGCAGAACCTCGGCCGCCGCTATCCCGCCGGCCCCGGCTACGCGATCGGCGGGCGCAGACTGCACATAGAGAGCGGCCCGCTGGTGCGGGTTCTCCCCGTACCGGAGCGCGTCCTTCCGGCGCCAGACGGCGCTGGTCACGTCCGGCCAGCCGGTCTGCGCGGCCACCTCATCGGGGGCGTAGGCGGTTGCGAACCAAGAGGAAACGGCGCCATCGTAGGCGGCGGTGCGGGCAAAGGCCTGGGCTGCCAGCCGCCGGCGCTGCTGCAGCGTGAACCCGCCGCCTGCGAGCGCGGCCAGCACGTCCGGGTAGCTCGCCGGGCTGGTGATAACCGCAACCGTCGCATGATTCTTCGCCGCCGCCCGGACCATCGCCGGGCCCCCGATGTCGATCTGCTCGACGCACTCGGCCGGGCTCGCCCCGCTGGCGACCGTCTGCTCAAACGGGTAGAGATTGGAGACCAGCAGCTCGAACGGCTCGATGCCGAGCTCGGCGAGCTGGTTGCGATGGGATTCGTCAGTCAGGTCGGCGAGCAGGCCGGCGTGCACGCGCGGGTGCAAGGTCTTGACCCGCCCCCCCAGGCACTCGGGAAAGCCGGTGAGCTGCTCCACCGGCGTGACCGGCAGGCCGGCCGCCGTGATCGCGGCGGCAGTGCTGCCCGTCGACACGATCTCGACGCCAGCCGCGTGCACCGCGGCCGCGAGCTCGGCCAGCCCGGTCTTGTCATAGACGCTGATCAGCGCCCGCTTGATCGACACTGCTTGCTCGACCGGCACCGTTGTCACGAGTCCGCCACCCTAATCACCCCGATCATCGCCTGGATCGCCGATCCGCACTCTCCGGCCCTGCACAGTCCAGCCGTCCCTTACCATCCGGCCGATCGTGTCGGCCACCAGCGTCCGCTCCGCCACCTTGATCCGTTCGTGCAGCGATTCCTCGTCGTCGTCATCGAGCACCGGAACCGCCTGCTGCGCGAGGATCGGGCCGCTGTCCACCCCGGCATCGGCCAGGATCACGCTGCAGCCGGTCACCTTGACCCCGTGGGCGAGTGCGTCCCTGACGCTGTGCAGGCCGGGGAACGACGGCAGCAGCGCCGGATGCGTGTTGATCAGGCGGCCGCCGAACTCGGCCAGGAAATCCGCACCGACCAGCTTCAGAAAACCCGCCGCGACGACCAGGTCCGGCCGGTAGGCCGCGCAGTCCGCGGTCAGCGCCTTGTCCCAGGAGAACCGGTCCGGGAAGTCCTTGAGCCGCCGGACAAACGTGGGCAGTCCGGCCGCCTGGGCCCGTGCGACCCCGCCGGTGCCGTCGCGGTCCGCGCCCACCGCGACGATCTGCGCCCCGAAGCCGGGACGGGCGCACGCGTCGAGCAGCGCCTGCAGAATGCTTCCCGTGCCAGATACCAGCACAAGCAACCGTGACTGACTAACGGTCGGCTCCTCGGCTTGCTCAGCGGGCGGTTCACCCGAAGATCCCAGGCTACAAGGCACCGCCGGGCGGCAGCCGCGCACCGGGCCGGCCGCAAGGCTGCGGCAGTCAGCAAAAGACGGCGGGGCGCCGCGACCGGTTTCCCGGCCGTCAGCGCCCCGCTGCTAGCTTGGCTAGGCAGCCAAGCGATGTGTCATCTCAGGAGGCCGCGCCGCAAGCGACCGTCGACTCGAAGCCGTAGGCCTTCAGGACGCTCGGCTGCTTGCAGAAGTAGCCAGCCTTGCCGAGCCACTTCTCCAGGTAGCCGGGGATGTGGTCCTTGGTCGACGCCCAGTTGACCACGTCGAACAGGAACCGGTGGAACGGGGTGGCATTCCAGGCCGGGTTGGTCACCATGTGGCCCTTCGTGCCCACCGACGGCTTGATGCCGCTGATGCCGTGCAGGACCAGCACGCCGGTCTGGTTGCAACCGAACTTGTTCTGGGTCTTGCTCGGCTTCGTCCCGCACTTGGCGGAGTTCTGGGACTGGGACAGCCACGCGCCGATGGAATAGGGGTAGATGACGTTCGGGTCGGGCTTCCCGCCAGCCAGGAAGATGTGGTTGGTGCCCTCGTTCTCCTCCGGCTGCTTGGGCACGGGCAGGCTAGCGGCAGAACCGCAGAGCGGCTCATTGGTGGACGCCAGGCCGAGCGCGGTCGTCGCCCAGAACGACAGCGTGCCCGAGCCTGCCTGCGGCAGGATCGGGTCGATCTTCTGCGCCGGGTTCTTGGTCTTGGCGCCGAGCAGCGCGCCCCAGGTGTTGGCCTTGAAGCCGTGAGCTGCCGCAACGGTGCAGCCGAAGATCTGCGTGAGCTGCGCCTTGCTCAGGTTGTTCGGCGCGTTGGAGACCTTGGTCGTCGCGTAGGTGACGGCGTCACCGGCCAGCGTCACGAACGAGACACCGCCCTTGCCGAAGGCCGGGTCGGTCGACTTGCGCGGCCGCGAGGAGCGTGCGAAGTCGATGCAGGGCACCACGTGCTTCTTGCCCTTGAAGGTGTAGGACGTGCTTCCGTAGCTGGTGAGTGCGGCGATACCGGCCGAGGAGCCGTTGGGCCGGAGGTTCTTCTTGCAGCCCTGCTTGACGACGATCATCTGGGTGGTGTTGTTCAGGTTGCTGGGCGGAACGGCGTCCCAGCTGTAGATGAAGGGGTTCGTCGGGCTGTGCTTCCTGCCAACACCCTTGTCGTAGTTGTAGGTCAGCTGGCCGACCACATACGTGATCGACTGTGACCCGACGCCGACGATGTCGTACGCCGCGGGCACCACAACTTTCCCCGTCAGCGGGTTGATCGGCTCGGCCGAGGCCGGAGCCACAGCCAGCGCGGTCGTGGCAGCGGCTATCGCACCCGCCGCGACCATAGTTTTCCAAATGCGCACGCGTCCTCCTACAGACAAAGCGCCGAGCGGACATGCGACAACGCGCATGGACAAGCCACGTGGCTGTCGCACGTAAATATGCACGAGCCCAGTAGGACCAACAAGCAACAACAACCGTTAACTAACTGATTACTGGGTAACGGGAACATGTCGGCAAGATGAAGTCACACTTCAGCGAGGCTTTATCGAACAGGCGGCTCGCCCGAGCCTGATCCGGATCGCATCTGGCCAGGTCAGAAAGGTATTTCGAGAGAAGTCTGGGAAGCCACTGAGAAGTCAGCAACACATATGCAAACATCTGCTACTTGCTGTTCACATATAATTTGCCGAACAGACATGCCATGCCATCGGCGTCGAAGTATATACTGATATAGCTCTATATACTATCGTGACACCACGGTCCAAGTGGCCGCACATACGGGGATTCCAGCCCGGTTGCTATGGCAGCGCGGATGGGCCTGATGGTGCAGATGGGCGGCCGCTGGACGGATCGCGCGCCCAGGGATCAAGGAAGATCACGTGCCCGGAATCGGCCGACTCGGCCGCCCAGGCCGCCGCGGTCGGACCGAGGTTCGCCGGAGCCGCACTCACAGCCGCGCGAACCTGCGAGGCGGTCTGGCGCAGCCCCAGGTAGTTAGCCACCCCCGCGCTGATCGCTGCGGAGACTCCGAGTTCGAGCGCGCCCACGACGGCGACTTGCCAGCCGGACGGTCCGACCGCGGTCAGCCGCGCGCCGCCAAGCGGACCGCCGGAGAACGCAGCGAGCACTCCGAGCAGGCAGCCGCAGGCGACTCCGCAGGCCAGTCCCCACAGCGGCGCGGCATCAAGTGCCATCCGCGGAGCGCACCTGGACAGCAGCAGCCCGCCGATCACCCCGGCGAGGTAGGGCAGCGCCAGGACGGTTGGCTCCAGCCAGCCGGGCATCGCGGCGTGCAGTCCCGGCGGAAGCGCGGCCAGCAGGGGGAACGCGGGCAGCTGAGTCAGCGCGGAACCTGTCGGCGTTACCACGGTCGAGGCCCCGAAGGCGAAGCCCGGGCCAAGGGCGAAAGAGATAGCCCAGACGATTGCATTGGGCAGGTAGCCGAGCTCCAGCAACAGCAGAAGTACCGCGCCGACCGCGCCTGGCGCGAGGCCTCGCTCCAGCCGCGACGCTTCATCCAGATGCATCGCCAGGGCCGAGCCCGCCAGCACGGCGCCGGCCGCAACGAGCGTCGCCAGCATTCCGGCGATGGCGAGCACGAGCGCCCGTGGGCGCTGCGGAGGCAGCGCCGCCAGTTGGGACCACGGGGCAAGCGCCCTGGCGCCGCCGAGCCCCCCGGCCACCAGCGGTAGCAGCAACCCGCAGATGAACGCCTGCGGTATCGACGACGAGTACTCGGCGGACCGACTGGCGAGCGCTAGCGCGCTGGCCAACAGCGCGTAGGGGACGGCCAGCGCAAGCGCGGCGTAGCCAACGTGCCGTAGCCGGCGAACCTGCCCGGCCCGCACCACCCAGCCGCCGGCCCGCCACAGCAGGAAGCCAGGCAGCAGCACCAGGCCTATCGGCAGCGTGCCGATCCGGCCGGTACCGCGGAGCGCGAAGCCGACGTGGTTGGCGACCAGCCAGAGGCCCGCGGCGGTGCGCAGCACGGCGGGCAGCCCGCCGCCGGCATGCGGCGCGGTGATCCAGCCGACCAGCACGAGCACGGTGATGACCGCCAGGCCGAAGATTGTCACTGCCCCGGCGCCCAAGACGCCCGTAATGAAAGGCGCGCGCTCTGGACCAGGCGCGCCCGCATCGGCGCCAACGCCGGCCGGGGCGCCGCGGGCACTAACGCCAGAAGCAGTCACAAGACCCAAGCGTGGCAATCCGGCGCCCCTGCTCGGCGGAGGCGCGCCGGGCTCAGCCGAGCCAGATCTGGCCGCGGTCCTACTTCGTTAGGTCGCGGACAAGCCGGGCTGTCTCGCTCGGGGTACGGCCAACGCGGACGCCGACCTTCTCCAGGGCCTCCTTCTTCGCCTGAGCCGTGCCGGCCGAGCCGGAAATGATCGCGCCAGCATGGCCCATCGTCTTACCCTCGGGCGCGGTGAAGCCGGCCACGTAGGCGACCACCGGCTTCGTCACGTTCTTCTCGATGAATGCGGCGGCCCGTTCTTCCGCGTCACCGCCGATCTCTCCGATCATCACGATCGCGTCGGTCTCGGGGTCGTCCTGGAAGGCTCGTAGGCAGTCGATGTGCGTGGTGCCGATGATCGGGTCTCCGCCGATGCCGACCGCGGTCGAGAAGCCGATGTCGCGCAGTTCGTACATCATCTGATAGGTCAGTGTGCCGGACTTGGAAACCAGGCCGATCCGGCCCTGGGCGGTGATGTCAGCCGGGATGATACCGGCGTTGGACTTGCCAGGCGAGGCCACGCCGGGGCAGTTCGGGCCCACGATCTGAGTCCGGTTCCCGGTCGCCTGGGCATGCGCCCAGAACGCGGCAGTATCGTGCACCGGCATACCTTCGGTGATCACGATCACCAGCGGCATCAGCGCGTCGATCGTCTCGATGACGGCGTCCTTGGTCCCCGCGGGCGGCACGAAGACTACCGATACGTCGGCCCGGGTGGCGGCCATCGCTTCGCCGACCGTGCCGAATACCGGAACCTCCTGGCCGGACAGCTCGATCGTGGTGCCGGCCTTGCGCGGGTTAGTTCCGCCTACCACTGTCGTGCCAGCCGCGATCATGCGCGCGCCGTGCTTGCGGCCCTCCGATCCGGTGATTCCCTGCACGATGACCCGGCTGTCGGCAGTCAGGAAGATCGCCATCTCATGCTCCCTTTGCGGCCGCGGCGGCCAGTTCGGCGGCACGCCGCGCCGCGTCATCCATCGTGCCCACCTGCTCGACTACCGGTATGGCCGCCTCGGCCAGGATCCGGCGCCCCTCGACCGCCTTGTTGCCATCCAGCCGGACCACCACCGGGCGGGTGATGTGCTCACCTCGCTCGGCCAGCAGCGCCACCGCGGACACGATGCCGTTCGCGACCGCGTCACACGAGGTGATGCCGCCGAACACGTTCACCAGGACGCTGCGCACGTCCGGGTCCGATAGCACGATATCGAGGCCGTTGGCCATGACTTCAGCAGAGGCCCCGCCGCCGATGTCCAGGAAGTTAGCCGGCCGGACGCCGCCGAACTCCTCCCCCGCGTAGGCCACCACGTCGAGCGTGGACATCACCAATCCCGCGCCGTTACCGATAATTCCTACCGAGCCGTCGAGCTTCACGTAGTTGAGATGCTTCGCCTTCGCCCGCGCCTCGATCGGATCCACTGCGGTCGGGTCAGCGAACTTGGCCCAGTCGTGCCGGAACGACGCGTTGTCGTCCAGCGTGACCTTGGCGTCAAGCGCGACCACCCGCCCGTCTCCGGTATAGACCAGCGGGTTGACCTCGACCAGGGTTGCGTCCTCATCGGTGAACACAGCCCACAGCCGCTCGGCGAGTTCCGCGGCCCCAGCCTGCGCCGCCTCCGGCAGCCGGCCAGCCCGCACGATCTCCAGCGCTTTCGCCGCGTCTACCCCGGCCAGCGGATCGACCGGAACCTTGGCCAGGGCCTGCGGGCTGGTCCGCGCAACCTCCTCGATCTCCACGCCGCCCTCGATCGTGCACATGGACAGGAAGGTGCGCTCGGCGCGGTCCAGCAGGAACGACAGGTAGTACTCCTGCGCGATGTCGGTGTCCTCGGCGACCAGCACCGAATGGACGGTGTGGCCCTTGATATCCATGCCGAGGATCTTGGCGGCCTTCTCCTCCGCCTCGTCCGGGTTGTAGGCCAGCTTCACCCCGCCGGCCTTGCCGCGGCCGCCAGTCTTCACCTGTGCCTTGATGACCACGACGGGCCTGCCTTCCGCGGCGAAGCCGGCCGCGATCTCGCGCGCTTCCTGCGCCGTCTGGGCTACCCGTCCCCGCGGAATCGGGACACCGTACTCGGCGAAAAGCTCCTTCGCCTGGTACTCGAACAGGTCCACTCGCGTCCGTCCTTCACACTCGGGGGGAAATCGTCGCGGCGCGCGCCCGCGCCCCGCGGCTCGAAGCCTAGTGCCGTCCAGGCGGGCAGTACCGGCTGGGTCGGATAGCTAGCTGACCGGCTCCTCGCTGCCCAGGGCCGACCGGACCCACTCGACGATCTCGGTCGTGGTCGCGCCGGGCGTAAAGATTTTCGCCACGCCCAGCTGCTCAAGTTCGGCGATGTCCGCGTCGGGGATTATGCCGCCGCCGAAGACGACGATGTCCTCGGCATCGCGCTGTTTCAGCAGTTCCAGTACCCGTCGGAACTGGGTCATGTGGGCGCCGGACAGGATCGACAATCCGATCGCGTCCGCGTCCTCCTGCAGCGCAGCGGACACGATCTGCTCGGGCGTTTGATGCAGCCCGGTGTAGATCACCTCGACCCCGGCGTCCCGCAAGGCGCGTGCTACCACCTTGGCCCCGCGGTCATGTCCGTCCAGGCCAGGCTTGGCGATGATCACCCGGATGTTGCTCATGGATCCTCCGACCAGGCCACCAAGCTGCCGCCAGCATGTCGGGCAGCTGTTTTAGGGTACTTGCCCGGCTCGCTCAGACGCGTGTGAGGTGCGCACGCGCCCTCACTGTCGATGATCCAGGTCGGCGCCGGACAGGAGAGCGGCGACGCGGTCGAGGGCGGCGGGCACCAGGCGGTAGTAGACCCAGGTTCCGCGGCGCTCGGAGTCGATGATCCCCGCCTGCCGCAGCACCTTCAGGTGGTGGCTGATGGTCGGCTGGGTCAGGTCGAATGCCGTGGTCAGGTCGCAGACGCACACCTCGCCGCCCTGGTGCGCGCCGATCAGCGACACCAGCCTGATCCTGACCGGGTCGCCGAGGGCCTTGAACACCTGTGCCAGTCCCGCCGCGGTCCCCTCGCTGACCAGCTCACCAATCAGCGGCGTTGAGCAAGCCTCGGGGCCACCCAGCCCGGCCACCGGGGTGAGTTCCAGCATGGTCGGACCAGCCTGCATCGACATGGGCCTATCTTGACGGTTATCTATTCAGGCTGGCAAGCTGGCGGCATCTGGATAGATGTCTATCGATGAAGGCAGGACATGGCAGCTTTGGCATCAGGTGGCCGCGGTGGCTCGCGCCACGGCGGCAAGGTTCGCCGGCGCTCAGTGTGAATGACGTGGCATTGTTGCGGCGGTTGCTGGCCGAGCTGCTTGGCAGCGCGTTCCTGGCCGCGGTGGTGATCGGCTCGGGCATGGCCGCCCAGCGGCTGTCGCCGGGCGCGACCGGGCTGGAGCTGCTGGAAAACGCGGCGGCAACCGCGGCCGGGCTGTTCGCGATCATCTTGATGTTCGGCCCGGTCTCCGGCGGCCACTTCAACCCGGTGGTGTCGTTCGTGGATGCCGCGTTCGGGGGCCTGAGCTGGCGCGATGCCACCGCTTACCTGCCCGCGCAGGTGGCGGGCTGCATCGGCGGCGCGGTGGTCGCGAACCTGATGTTCGCCCTTCCGGCGGTGACCATCTCGGCCAAGCACCGGGCGACGCCGGCGCATTTCCTGTCCGAGATCGTCGCGACTCTCGGGCTGATCCTGGTGATCTTCGCGCTGGCAAGGACGGGCCGCAGCCGGTCCGCCCCGGCCGCTGTCGGTGCCTATATCGGCGCGGCGTACTTCTTCACTTCCTCGACCAGCTTCGCCAACCCCGCGATCACCGTCGGCCGCATGTTCACCAACACATTCGCCGGCATCGCCCCGTCCTCAGCGCCGGCCTTCATCGCCGCCCAGATCATCGGCGGCGCCCTCGCGATCGGCGTCGTCAGGGCCCTGTACCCCGCCCTCACCGCGGCCGACGCCGCCGACATAGTGGTCCCCCACCGTGACTGGCAGGGCCAGGACGCCACGTCCGGCAATCCCGGCAGCCCCGCTTCCGCTGACGGCCGCCACCCGGCGGCGGGTCAGGCCAGCGGGCTTCGCCGTCCTCAGTAACCCACCTAGACCAGCGGGAGAGCTGATGCACCTCATTGCGATCGGGGGCAGTGACGCCGGGATCAGCGCGGCGCTTCGCGCCCGCGAGCTGGACCCCGGCGCGGAGGTCACCGTGGTCGTCGCGGACGCGTACCCCAACTTCTCGATCTGCGGCATCCCGTACTACCTCTCCGGGGAAGTGACCCACTGGCGCAACCTGGCCCACCGCACCGTCGCCGACCTGGAAGCCACCGGGATGCGGCTGCGGCTGGACACCACCGCCCGGCGGATCGACGCGGGCGCCCGCAAGCTGCTCATCTCCTCCGCCGACAGCGGCGAGGAGCTGCTCAGCTACGACAAGCTGATGGTCGGCACCGGCGCGGTCCCCGTCCGGCCCCCGATCGGCGGCCTGTCCGGCCCGGACGTGCTGGACGCCGCCGACGGGGTGCACCTGCTGCATTCGATGGGCGACACCTTCGCGGTCATGCGCACCCTCGAGCAGGCAGCGCCGGCCAGCGCCGTGATCGTCGGCGCCGGCTATATCGGCCTGGAGATGGCCGATGCGCTCACCACCCGCGGGCTGTCGGTCACCCAGATGGAACAGCTGCCCGAGGTACTGCCCACCGTCGACCCCGAACTCGGCGCCGTAGTGCACGCCGAGCTCGTCGCTCGCGGGGTCGAGGTCCTCACCGGCACAACGGTCCGGGAGATCAGCCGGGCCAGGCCAGGCCGGGCCGGACGGCTCCAGGTCGACGCCACCGCGGCTGACGGCACGGCCGTGACCCGCCCGGCCGACATGGTCCTGGTCGTGGTCGGCGTCCGCCCCGACTCCGGCCTGGCCGCCGAGGCCGGGGCTGATCTCGGCGTCCGGGGCACTATCGCCGTGGACCGGCGGATGCGTACCAGCCTTCCCGACGTGTTCGCGGCCGGCGACTGCGTCGTCACTCACCACCGGCTGCTCGGCGAGACGTATCTCCCGCTGGGCACTACCGCGCATAAGCAAGGCCGGGTCGCGGGCGAGAACGCGCTGGGCGCGGCCCGGGAGTTCGCCGGCAGCCTCGGCACCCAGGTCGTGAAGATCTTCGACCAGGCCGCCGCCCGCACCGGGCTGCGCGGCTACGAAGCGGCCGCAGCGGGATACGACCCGGTCACCATCGGATTCGAGGCCGACGACCACAAGGCCTACTACCCCGGCAGCCACCGCATCTGCATGCGCTTCACCGGCGACAGGACCACCGGTCGGCTGCTGGGGGTCCAGTTGTTCGGGCACCGGAACGCCGAGGTGGCTAAGCGCATCGACATCGCCGCGACCGCCATCTTCCACGGCATGACCGTCGACGCCATCAGCGACCTCGACCTGTCCTATACGCCGCCCCTGGGCAGCCCCTGGGACGCCATCCAGATGGGCGCCCAGGCCTGGGTCCGGCAAACCCGAGCCACAACTACTCAAGACTCCATAACAGCCCAGCACTAAGAAGGCACACACGTGTCCTTACCAACGGCACGCACAGGACCAACTCGCAGTCTGCGAGACCCGCCAGGTCCTCTAGCGCGCCATCAGCAACAGGCGGCGCGGCCAAAGGAGGACCGATGCCAGACACACATGTCATGACCAAGGCCGAGAGGGGCTGCCTGCACAGTGCGGCCTTAGACCTGCACGAGCAGTTCCGCGGCGTATTCGGCACCGAAACCATCGAGAATCTGTTGCTCGACAGCTACGAGGAACTCGCGTCAACCGCCACCGTGTACAGATGGCTGGTGGTTGGGGCGGAAAGATTCGCCCGGCAGCGGCTCCAAGCACTCGCGCATGCCGAACGCCGCGCTCCTGGCAAGGTTCCGTCGGTGCTGTTCCTGTGCGTGCACAACGCCGGCCGCTCGCAGATGGCGCTCGGCTGGTTCAGCCATCTCGCCGGCGACAAGGCCATCGCCTGGTCGGGCGGGTCGGAGCCCGTAGCCCAGGTCAACCCGGCTGCGGTCGCCGCCATGGCCGAGGCCGGGGTGGACATCTCCCGGGAGTTCCCCAAGCCGTGGACCGACGAGTTCGTGCTGGCCGCCGACATCGTCGTGACGATGGGCTGCGGTGATGCGTGCCCGCTGCTGCCCGGCAAGCACTACGAGGACTGGGAGTTTGACGACCCGACCGGCAAGGCCCTGGAGGAGGTCCGTCTCATCCGTGATGAGATACGCGACCGGGTCACCGTCTTGCTAGATCAGCTAGACCTCCGCTAGCGGACCCAAAGCAGCCCTGCGCGGTGCTAGTGCCCGCCGGCGATGTCCGTTCACGGTCGTGCCCTTGCAGGCTCACGGGTGCGGGTCGGCTGGCCTGGCAGCCTGGATGATCGCTGAGTGCACGCCGCCTCCGGCCGGCTGGGTCGGGGTGATGGTGATGGCGCTGAAGCCGGCTGCCGTCAGGATGCCGTGGTACCGCCGGGCTGTGAGGGTGCCGCTGACGCAGCCGGTGCGCTCTTCGGCGTCGGAGAGCAAGGCGGGGTCGATGCCCTCGTCGGCGATCATGTCGCTGATGCCGAGGCGCCCGCCTGGCCGCAGCACCCGGAACGCTTCGGCCAGCACGCGCTCCTTGTCCGCGGACAGGTTGATGACGCAGTTAGAGATGATGACATGGACGTGCTGGTCGGGCAGCGGGATGTCCTCGACGCGGCCGTGCAGGAAATGGGCGTTGGTGACGTGGGCCCGGTCGGCGTTGGCGCGGGCGAGGGCGAGCATGTCGGTGCTGGCGTCTAGGCCGTAGGCGAGGCCGCCGGGGGCGACGCGCCGGGCCGAGAGCAGTACGTCGAGGCCGCCGCCGGAGCCGAGGTCGAGGACGATCTCGCCGGGTCTCAGGTCGGCTACTGCGAGCGGGTTACCGCAGCCCAGGCTGGCGCGCAAAGCGGCCTCCGGGACGCCGGGCGTGTCGCCAGCGTATGCGGCGGCGCCAAAGCATCCGGCGGTGAACCCATCGGGGTCGCAGTCGACGGGCGTGCCGCCGGCCATCGCGGTCCGGGCCAGGCTGGAGTAGTGGTCAATGACCGCGTCCGAGATGCTCCCGGCGGTGTCGTGTGCCATCTGTGCTCCTTAGTTTCTGGCTGCGGGAACAGGGGCCGGCTGGGCGGGTACGCGGCGTCCCATCACGATGTCGGCGGCGGTGGGGAAGCAGTCAACGCACGCCTGGTTGATCCGGTAGTAGGTCGCGGTTCCGCGGTGGTCCGCGAGGACGAATCCCACCTCGGCCAGCACCTTGAGGTGGGCGGACACGGTTGACTGGCCGACGTGGACAGCGCTGACGATCTCGCCTACGTTCATCGAGCCGTCGCGGCGGGCCAGCAGGGACACGATCTGGATCCGGGTGGCGTCGGCGAGTGCCTTGAACCAGGAGGCGTACTCAGCGGCGGTGGCCCGTTCTAGAGGCCTGGCTGACTCATTCATCGTTAATCGACGATAACCGATGAATACATGGCTGGCAAGGCTGTTCCATCACGGATGCCCGCATCGGCGCCCCGCTTCGATCATCGGCGACCGCCGGGGAGGGCGCCCAGAACCTGCTCTGCGCCTACCTTGCCATGGCTGTGTTCGCCGGGCTGGCCGCTAACACGCTGCTCGGCGCCTGGTGGCTCGACGGCGTCGTCGGGCTCGGGATGGCTGGCTGGGCGGTCGTCGAAGGACGGCGAGCCTGGGCCGGCGATTCCTGCGGCTGTGCGTCCCGGCCAGGATCGCGATGCTGAGCCGTGGGCTGGGTCATGATGGATCGCCGATCAGGGCGCCCAGGTTTGCCAGTGCCTCGGTCCGGGCCCGGTAGTAGACCCACACGCCTCGCTTCTCGCGGTCCAGCAGGCCGGACTCGTGGAGCACCTTCAGGTGATGGCTGATGGTGGGCTGGGACAGGTCGAACGCGTCCGTCAGGTCGCAGACGCAGGCCTCGCCGCCTGGGTGGGAGGCCACCAGGGACATCAGCCGCAGCCGCACCGGGTCAGCTAGTGCTTTCAGCAGCGGGGCGACCTGCTCGGCCTGGTCGCGGGACAGCGGCTCGGCCGAGAGCGGCGGGCAGCACGCCGCGGAGTCGGACGGCCTGAGCACGAGCACGGACATCGGCATGCGTCTATATTGACAGATGCCGATGCCTTGTGGCAAGCTCGGCGGCAGAGCAGATATAGACAGTCATCGATTCCTGGAGGGTCTCATGCCCGGCCGCGTGCAACTCGCGCTCAACGTCAACGACCTGAACGAGTCCGTCGCCTTCTACAGCAAGCTCTTCGGCACCGAGCCGGCCAAGCTCCGGCCCGGCTACGCCAACTTCGCCATCGCCGAGCCACCACTCAAGCTCATCCTGATGGAGAACCCGGGCCAGGGCGGCAGCCTCAACCATCTCGGCGTGGAAGTCGCCGACACCGACGCCGTCGACGCCGAGCAGACCAGGCTCGCCCAGGTTGGCCTCGCCTCGACCGACGAGCGCGACACGACCTGCTGCTACGCCAAGCAGGACAAGTTCTGGGTCGAAGGCGCCCCCAACGGCGAGCAGTGGGAGATCTACACGGTCCTGGCGGACAGCCCCACCTTCTGGGGAGACGACACTGCGGCAGCGGAACGGTGGGGCGAGGCCGATGCGACGACCGCGAATCGCCGGAGCCGGCAGCCACCGCCACCAAGTGCTGCTAACGGTTGGAACGATCACTGCCTACCCGGGTGGAGGCCGCCTGCTCGATCGGCAGGTGGTCTCCCCTGACGGGCGGGGGGCAGCGAAGCGGTCGTCTCAGCGCTTGGCCTCAGCGCGCCCGAACCAGCAGCAGACCGCGGGCGGCCACCGTGATGCGGGCCAGGCTTCCTGCCAGAGCTAGTGTCGGCGGGAAGGTCATGGCCGGAATCACGAGCGGGACGGTAATGACCAGCGCGACATCAACCGCGGTAATGCCAGCGCACCCGGCGGCTCCCGCCCGGCAGACCGAGCGATACCGCTGTCCGCAGGCGGCAGTTGCCAGCGCTGCGATTGTCAGCAGCAGCGCTACGCCGAGCAACAGGCGGGCTATCGTCGGGACTGGCCATGCCCAGGCGCGGCTGGTGATGAGGGCCATGCCCCAGCACCCGCCGACGACGGGTCCGGTAGCCAGCAACCTTCGGGCGACGTGCCGGGCTGGGCTCAGGCGAGTGAAATCGGCCAGGATGACAGCCGGATCGCCAAACTCGGCGAGGGCTGCGTCGGCTGCCGCCCGCGGCTCAAGGCCCTGGTCCAGATAGCGCTGACACGTCCGATCGAGCCCATCGGCCAGCTCCTCGACGATGGACTGGGGCAGCTGCGCTGACAGCACTGTCAGGTAGTTCTCGATCACGCCGGACTCGGCCATGGCCCGCCTTCCAACGCCCCGCTGATCATGGCGGCGAAGTCCCGCCACTCCGACCGCCTGCCCGCCAGGGCATCAGCTCCGGCTGGAGTCAGCCGATACTCACGCCGACGCCTCCCGGCCACCACCGACCAGGACCCGGTGATTAGTCCGGCCGCTTCCAGGCGGCGAAGCGCCGGATAGATCGTGCCGGTTGCCATGTCGAGCTGCCCGCCCGTCGCCTGGCGCAATGCCTCGATCACCGCATAGCCATGTCGCGGGCCGTTTTCCAGCGCAGCTAGGAGCAGCGCATCCAGGTGGCCCTTCAGCTCCTCTCCCCGCATAAGTAGCAACGCTACGCTAGGCCTTCCTACCAGGCAATCCAGCGCGTAGAGTGGCGGGTAATAAGTAGTATTACTACTTATGAATGCGGCCCGCTGAGCGGGCGCGAAGAGGAGTGCCATGCCGACAGCCGCCCGCATCCTGGGAGACCACGTGGGCTCGACCGCGCCCGCCTTCCTGGCGTTCCTCGCGGTCCATGTCGTCGCCGGCCTCGCCGCCGTCGCCGCCGGCGCGGTCGCGGCCCTCACCCGGAAGGGGAGCCGCCGGCATATCCGGGCCGGCCGGTGGTTCTACCGGGCCATCAGCGTCGTCTTCGTCAGCGCGACGGCCCTGGCCGTGATGCGCTGGCGGCAGGACTACTACCTGGTCATCATCGGCGCCGTTGCCTTCACGGCCGCGACCATCGGCTGCCAGCACCGCCGGCGCCACCGTCCCGGAGATACCGGCCACATCGCCGGGATGGGTACCGCCTACGTGGCCATGCTCACGGCGTTCTACGTCGACAACGGCCCCCACCTGCCGCTGTGGGACCATCTGCCGACATTCGCGTTCTGGCTGATTCCGTCAGCCGTCGGGGCGCCGGTCATCGGCAGAGCGATAGCGCGCGCAAGGCACGCACGCTTGCCGCGATCGTCAACGAGCCAGGACCCGACAGATACCCCATCTGCGGGTATCGCTGGGCGCTCGACGACAGCCACCAGCCCAGCGAGGCCACCGGCGCAGCACTAGTCATGCACCGCGGGCTCAGCTGGCAATGGCGGTCACTACCGCCTGAACGTACCGGGCAAGCTGATGACCTGCTGGGTCGTGAGTTGGATTGACCTCCGTTAGCACGAGACCAGCGCACGCCGGGTCGGCGAGCAGCACGCGCAGGCACGCAGCCGCGTGGTCGAGCCGGACCCCGGAGCCGTAGTGCGGGAAGTTGCCCAGCGGAAGGTCACTGGAGTCGACCACATCGACGTCGAAGTGCACGATGATGGGACCGCCCCCACTGGCAAGCGCCGCCAGCGCCTGGCGCGCGGCGCCTTCGGGGTCGGAGCTGAGCTGGTCGGCCCAGGAGACGCTGATGCCGGAGTCAGCGATGAACTGGCGCTGCCCTTCGGTGGACTCGCCCCGGTCGCAGCCGACCAGCGCGATGCGGGCCGGCTTGAGCAGGGGCGGCGGGCCGGCAAATCCCGCCAGCTCCGGAGCGCCCCGGCCGAGCAAGTGCGCGATCCCCGTGGCATCGAGTATCCCGGACCCGGCGTCGCCGGCCTCGTGCAGGTCCGCGTCCCCGTCGACGTAGGCCAGCCCAACATCCGGGCGATGGCGGCGAAGCCCGGCCACTACACCGAGGGTGATCGTGCAATCCCCGCCCACCACGAGCGGACGACCTCCTGCGTCCGCAACCGCGGCAACCGCGTCCATTACCGTGCAAGCCACATCGATCACGTTCGCCAGGTTCCGCGCGCGCGGATGATCGTAATCGACCTGGAACACGGCCCCGCGCAGGTCTCCGATGTCGGTCACGCCCACGCCGGCAGCCTCGAGCCGGTCCAGCAGTCCCGCCTTGCGCAGCGCAGCCGGCGCTAGCTCCTGGCCGGCGTGATGCGCGCCAGCGCTGCTGGGAACCCCCATCATCGTCCAGGTACTCACGTCTGCCGCCTCCGCTCATGGTGTCCGTCACCATCATCTGACGTTAGTAGGTAACACGACAGTAGCGGCCGTGCCCGGTCCACGCAACCGGCAAAGCTAGAATGATGGTGACGTCAGGCTCAAAGGCGCGCCGGGAGGCAGGGTGAACGAGGTGGACAAGCGAGTGGGCCAGGCCCCGGCGGAGCTAGCCACGGTCCAGGCATTCGTCAATACTCTCGACATCGAGCAGGGGACGGACGAACTGCGGGACGAGCCGGCCCTGCGCGAATGGCTGCAGAGCGCCGGCCTTTGGCCGCGGCACCTCGACCGCATGCCCACGGCCGCCGAGCGTGCTGACGCGGCGCGACTGCGCGAGACGCTCCGTATCGTGGTGCGATCGCATACCAAACACGACCGGCAGTCGGCCTCGGAATCGGCCGCATACCTGGATGCGGTCGCTGATCTGCGCCAGATCGCGGCCGGGCTGCCGGTCCGGCTCGACATCGATGCCGACGGCCGTATCAGCGCGGGCGCGGCCGGCTCGGGAGTCGACGCAGCGCTGGCAAGGATCCTGCTGATCGCGGCGGAGGCAGCCGCGACCGGGACCTGGGCCAGGCTGAAGGCCTGCAGCGCCGACGACTGCCAGTGGGCCTTCTACGACCGGTCACCCACCCGCAACGGCTGCTGGTGCAGCATGCAGATCTGCGGATGCCGCGCCAAGTCCCGTGCCTACCGCAGTCGCGTGGCAACCGCCAAGAGCTAAGCAACCTCAGGGGCGCGAGGTCAGGCCCAGGCGCTGTCGGCAATAACTGACGGATGATGAGCCCGTCTAGCGGTAGCGGCCATCAGCCGCCTGTTAGCAGGGGTCCGCCGGCTACAGCTTCTCGATCGGGGCGTACCGCAGGACCAGGTGCTTGATGCCGTAATCGCCGCCGAAGTCGATCTTGGCTTCCGGATCGTCGCCGCGGCCCTCGACCGATAGCACCGTACCCAGGCCATAGGCGTCGTGGGTGACCTTGTCGCCAGGCTGCAGCGATGGCACGGGCCGGTTCCCCAGAGCCCGCACACCCGGCCTGCGCGCCAGCCGCTCAGAGGCAGGCGGTGCGGCCGCCGACTCGTCGCGGCGCCAGTCGATCAGCTCAGCCGGGATCTCGGACAAGAACCTGGACTGCCGGTGATAGCCGGGCCGCCCGAACCAGGTGCGGGTCGCCGCCCTGGTCACGTACAGGCGTTCCATTGCCCTGGTGATGCCGACGTACGCCAGCCGTCGTTCCTCCGCAAGCTCCCGCTCATCGCCCATAGACCGCTCATGCGGGAAGACGTTCTCCTCCAGCCCCGTCAGGAACACGACGGGAAACTCCAGCCCTTTGGCCGTATGCAGCGTCATCAGCGTGACCATGCCACCATGCTGCTCGCCATCAGGGATCTCGTCGGCATCGGCGACCAGCGACACCTGCTCGAGGAAGTCCGCAAGGGTGCCGCCGGGCTGCCGCGCGTCGAACTCCCGGGCCACTGAGACAAGCTCGGTCAGGTTCTCGATCCGGCTCGCATCCTGCAGGTCCGATGAGGCTTGCAAGTCGGCGACGTAGCCGGTCTGGTCGAGCACCGCCTCGGCGATGTCCCCAACCGGGCGGCCGGCGGCGGACATCTCGCGCAGCCCGCTCATCAGGTCGTTGAAGCCCTCGATGGCGCGGGCCGACCGGGCCGCCAGTCCGGGCACCTCGTCCGGCCTGGTCAGGGCCGCGGCAAAGCTGATCCTGTTGCGATTCGCAAGAGCGGCCACGTATTCCTCGGCCCGGTCGCCGATGCCCCGGCGCGGCGTATTCAGCACCCGGCGCAGCGATACCTCATCCTCGGGGTTAGCGATCAGCCGCAGGTAGGCCAGCAGGTCGCGCACTTCACGCCGCTCGTAGAACCGGACGCCGCCGACCACCTTGTAAGGCAGGCCGGACCGGATGAAAACTTCCTCGAAGACGCGCGACTGCGCGTTGGTCCGGTAGAACACCGCGACCTGGCCGGGCGTGGCCTCGTTGGCGTCGGCGAGCCGGTCGACTTCCTCGGCCACGAAGGCGGCTTCGTCGTGCTCGCTATCGGCGACGTAGCCGGTGATCGGCGGCCCATTACCCGCATCGGACCAGAGGTTCTTCGGTATGCGGCCGGGGTTACGCGAGACAACGGCATTGGCGGCCGCCAGGATATTTTGCGTCGACCGGTAGTTCTGCTCGAGCAGGATGACGCGGGCACCGGCGAAGTCGCGCTCAAACTCCTCTATGTTCCTGATCGTGGCGCCCCGGAAGGCGTAAATCGACTGGTCAGCGTCACCGACGACGACCAGCTCAGCTGGCGACTTCCCGCCAGACCCGGCCAGCTCGCGGACCAGCACATACTGAGCGTGGTTGGTGTCCTGGTATTCGTCGACCAGGACGTGGCGGAACCGCTCCTGGTACTCCGCCGCCATGTCGGGAAACGCCTGAAGCAGGTTAACCGTCACCATGATCAGGTCGTCGAAATCCATGGCGCCAGCCGCGACCAGCCGGCGCTGGTACTCGGCGTAGGCCTCGCCGAGTGCCTTCTCCCGGTAACCGCTGGCCTTGGCCAGCACGGTCTCGTAGTCGATCAGCTCGTTCTTCAAGTTCGAGACCTGGTTGGCCATCGCCTTGGGCGGGTGGAACTTGGCGTCCAGCTCGAGCTCCCGGCAGACCATTGCCATTAGCCGCTGCGAATCGGCTTGGTCATAGATGGAGAAACTGGACGGATAGCCGAATCTGCGCGCCTCCCGGCGGAGGATCCGCACGCACGCCGAGTGGAAGGTCATCAGCCACATCGACCGGGCCCGAGCGCCGGTAAGCGCTGCAGCCCGGCCCGCCATTTCGCCGGCCGCCTTGTTGGTGAAGGTGATGGCCAGAATCTGGCTGGGCTGGACGTCACGCTCCGCCAGCAGGTAAGCGATCCGGTGCGTGAGCACGCGGGTCTTGCCCGAGCCTGCCCCGGCGACGATCAGCAGCGGGCTGCCCTCGTGCATGACCGCAGCACGCTGCTGCGGGTTCAGCCCGTCCAGCAGGGAATCGACAATCAAGGCGGTCACCTGATTAGCCTAGGCGGAACCGCCGACAAGTGCGCGGTTCGCGCGGCCGAGCCGGTGACTAAGCGGGCCCCCGTGGTCAGTGCCGCCAACGTCCGGCGACCAGCGCCGCCGGCACGATTTCGACGGGGAACGGGGTCGTAGCGACAAAGGGCTGTTCACCTGCCGCTTGCTCGATCTCGGCATAAGCGGCGCCGGTCAGGCCGTAGGCGGTAATGGAAGGCTTGGCCGAGTCAGGCACCACAATCCAGTAGGCCGGGATGCCGAACTCAGCATAGACCGTCTTCTTCCGGTTCCGGTCGTAATGCGCCGTGCTCGGCGAGGCTATTTCCGCCACCAAGTCGGGCGGCCGGGTCACGTTCCTTCCGGTCATGGCTATGGACTCGGAGCGGACAACGACCAGATCCGGGATCCGGTAGTTGATCTCGTCGACTTCCACGCCAGGGCCGGGCAGTAGCTCAAACTCGGGTGGGCAGGCGATCTCGAGCATGAACTCCAGCCGGTGCAAAACGCGCTGATGGATGGCCATCGGGGCCGGGGACACCACCAGCACCCCGTCATCCAGCTCGTAACGGCGGCCGTCGTCCGGCGTCAGATCCAGGTCCGCCGCCGTCAGCGGCCTGTCCATGGGCAGGACGAACTGTGAGGCCGTCATGACACCCATAGTCTCTCCCATCTGTCATGACCGCTACTCTGCCCGGCAGTCCTGACATTCTCCCCGGTCCGCCGAGACGCCAAAGCCCGCCGGCAGAGCGTCCTGCGCTCCGCCAGCGGGCCTGGTGGCGTGGGAGGAGCTGTCTAGTTGTCCGGGACGAGAGTAGGCGTCGCGCGGGTCAGTGTCTCCTTGCGGAAGAACGGCGGCCGGGAGAACCGCAGGTAGATGAATACCAGCAGCCCTGCCAGCCAGGACAGGAACACGATCACGAACACGCCACCGATCTGCCAGTGGAGCCCGGGCAGGGTGAACTTGGTGTAGGACGCCTCGTGCGAATCGGTGACACTCCAGTCCAAGTAGAGGCTCCAGCCACCGAGGAACCACAGGATCACGCCGCCCAGGAACGGCAGGATCCCCTGCATCCACAGGTTGCGGGCGCTGCTGGTCAGGTTCCTCCGGTAGTACCAGGCGCAGGTGAAACCGGTCAGGCCGTAGTAGGTGGCGATGAAGACGCCGCAGCTGGTGACCGCGTCGGAGATGACCTGGCCGCCGGACATGTAATTCATGGCGGCGTACAGCACGATCGAGATGCCGCCCATCACCAGCGTGGACACGGTAGGTGTCAGGTACCTGCGGTGGATCTGGGCGAACGACTTGGGCAGTGCCTGGTAGGTCGCCATTGACAGCGTGGTTCGCGCCGTCGGCAGGATCGTGGTCTGCGTGGACGCTGCCGCCGAGGATAGGACCATCAGGAGCAGCAGGCGGTAGAAGACGTTGCCGACGGTGCCAGCGCCGAAGACCGCGTGGCCGAGCACTGACAGCACGTCGCTGGAGTTGTTTGCGTTGGCCAGACCGATGCCCTTGGTGCCGATGCCGGCGAAGGACTGCGCGCCGAAGATCGCGATGCCGTAAGTGACCACCAGGATGATGGTCGACAGAATCGCTGACCGGCCGGGCGTCTTGGTCGGATTCTTGGTCTCCTCGTTCACCGACAGGGCAGTGTCCCAGCCCCAGTAGATGAACACCATGAGGATCAGCCCGGCAGCGAAGGCGCTGAAGGACAGGCCGCTCGGGCTGAGCCAGGACCAGCTCGGGTGCAGTGACACTGCCGGGTGGTGGCCGCTGCCAACCCTTATGAGCGCCACCACCGAGAGCACCAGCAGCATGGTGATCTCAATTGACAGTAGCGCCTTCTGGAAGTTCGCCGAGACCTCGATGCCGCGGAAGCAGATGTAAGTCATGAAGACGATCCACAGGACCCCGGTGAGCAGCACCCAGCCGCTGGCTGGATTCTGGCCGATGCCGTTGGCGTTGAACAGCAGGAAGATGTACTGGCCTGCGACCTGGGCGAGGCTCGCCATGACCAGCACGTCGGCAACGACGATGGCCCAGCCGCCAGCCCAGCCGGTCTTAGGGCCGAACGCCCGCGATGCCCAGGTGAACGTGGTGCCGCAGTCGGGGTCGGCCTTGTTGAGCTCGCTATAGCCAATCGAGGTCAGGATCATCGGCACGAAGGCAGCAATCGCGACCAGCGGCGACTTGAGGCCGACCGCGAGGACGATGAAGCCGAGAGTGGCGGCCAGGCTGTAGGCGGGCGCCACCGACGCAGTGGCGATCACGGTGCTGGAGATCAGCCCGAGCGCTCCGGACTTGAGGCCTTTGTCGAGCTGTTGTTCAGCGGGCGGAGCCTGCTCTGCAGTTGCCATGGCCTGTCCCTCTCCCATATCCCATCCCCGGCGTCCTACAGAGATTAAGCGGCGGTGCCCGGCACCGAGAACAAGTAAACTCTCGTTATCTCTCGTCCGTGTCCAACGGTTCTAGCATGTAATGTAGTCTTTGGCAACGATATCAGTTGTAACAAGTAAGTATCCCTACTGGTCTCGTTGGATCACGCCACCAAGACTAGGATCTCCGTCATGCGCATTTTGCTTGTCGGAGCTGGCGGGGTAGGCACCGCCTTCGCCCGGATCGCCGCTCGCCGTCCGTTCGCCGAACTGGTCGTTGCGGACTACGACGTGGGCAGGGCCCAGCGCGCGGCCGCCGCTAAGAATACCTATGTGGCAGTTCAGCTCGATGCCAGGGACGAGGCAGCGACCGCCGCGCTGCTGCAAGCGCATCGTTGCGACGTCCTGATGAACGCTACCGATCCGCGCTTCGTGATGCCGCTATTCCGGGCCGCGCTGGCGGCCGGGGTGCACTACCTGGATATGGCCATGTCGCTGTCGCATCCGGACCCGGAGCAGCCATACGCGAAGGCCGGCGTCAAGCTGGGCGACGAGCAGTTCGCCCTGGCCGACCGCTGGGAGCAGGCAGGCAAGCTCGCCCTGGCGGGTATCGGCGTCGAGCCGGGCCTCTCCGATGTGTTCGCCCGGCATGCAGCCGACGAGCTGTTCAGCGAGATCGACGAGATCGGCGTCCGGGACGGAGCTAACCTCACCGTCGCCGGGTACGACTTTGCCCCCACTTTCTCCATCTGGACCACGATCGAGGAATGCCTCAACCCGCCGGTGATCTGGCAGAAAGACCGCGGCTGGTACACGACGCCGCCGTTCAGCGAGCCGGAGACGTTCCACTTCCCGGCTGGCATCGGCCCGGTCGAGTGCGTGAACGTCGAGCACGAGGAAGTGCTGCTCATCCCCCGCTGGGTTCCGGCCAAGCGGGTGACCTTCAAGTACGGACTCGGCGAGGAATTCATCGACGTCCTGCAGACCCTGCACAAGCTGGGCCTGGACCGGGTCGACCCGGTCAGCGTCGGCGCGGCCAAGGTCTCCCCGCGCGACGTGGTGGCCGCCTGCCTCCCCGATCCCGCTAGCCTCGGCGCCAAGATGAGCGGGCTGACCTGCGCTGGCACCTGGGTTAGCGGCACGGGCAAGGACGGCAGGCCGCGCGAGGTCTACCTTTATCACGTGGTCGACAACGCATGGTCAATGGCCGAATACGGGTCCCAGGCAGTGGTCTGGCAGACCGCTGTCAACCCGGTGGTTGCACTTGAGCTCATCGACTCCGGCACGTGGTCCGGGGCCGGTGTGCTCGGCCCGGAGGCACTCCCGCCGCAGCCGTTCCTTGATCTGCTCACCGAGTACGGCTCACCGTGGGCATTCGACGAGCGCCAGCCGGCGCTGTCCTGAGCTAACTGTTGGATCACAAACCCCTGGATAAGCGGACCGGGTTAATAGGAACCGGTTAATAGGAACGGAGTCATCCCGTGGTCAATGACCTGCAGAACTTCATCGGTGGCCAGTGGACGGACATGGCCTACGACAAGCGCGCCGAGCTGATCGACCCGAGCACGGGCGAGGTGTTCGCCACCGCCCCCATTTCCGGCGAGGCCGAGGTTCATGCTGCGTTCGCGTCCGCGGCCGATGCCTTCCCAGGTTGGCGGGACTCGACGCCGGCCGAGCGCAGCCTCGCGCTGCTGCGGATCGCCGACGCCCTGGAGGCCAGGGCCGACCAGTTCGTGAAGGCCGAGTCGCAGAACACCGGCAAGCCGCTCGCGCTGACCGCCTCGGAGGAGATCCCGCCGATGGTGGACCAGATCAGGTTTTTCGCCGGGGCCGCCCGCATGCTGGAGGGCCGCTCGGCCGGCGAGTACATGTCCGGCTTCACCTCCTTCATCAGGCGAGAGCCGGTTGGCGTGTGCGCCGCGGTCACGCCGTGGAACTACCCGATGATGATGGCGGTCTGGAAGTGGGCGCCGGCGCTGGCGGCCGGCAACACCATGGTGCTCAAGCCGTCAGACACCACGCCGGTCAGCACGCTACTAATGGCGGAGCTGATCAGCGAGTTCGTCCCGCCGGGCGTGCTCAACGTGATCTGCGGTGACCGGGACACCGGCCGCCTGGTCGTGTCGCACAAGCGGCCGCAGATGGTGTCGATCACCGGCTCGGTCCGGGCGGGCATGGAGGTCGCCAAGGCAGCGTCGGAGGACCTTAAGCGGGTCCACCTCGAGCTCGGCGGAAAGGCCCCGGTCATCGTGTTCGACGACGCCGATCCGGCCAAGACAGCCGAGGCGATCGCGATCGCCGGCTACTTCAACGCCGGGCAGGACTGCACGGCCGCGACCAGGGTGCTGGCCGGCCCCGGCATTCACGACGATTTCGTCGCGGCGCTCGCCGAGCAGGCCAGTGCTCAGGTCACGGCCGGCCCGGACAACGAGGAAGCAACGTACGGGCCGCTGAACAACGCGAACCAGCTTGACCGAGTCTCCGGGTTCATCTCGCGGCTGCCCGATCACGCCCGGATCGTGGCTGGTGGCAAGCAGACCGGCGACCGCGGCTACTTCTTCGAGGCCAGCGTCGTGGACGGGCTGTTGCAGAACGACGAGATCATCCAGAACGAGGTCTTCGGCCCGGTCATCACCGTGCAGAAGTTCACCGACGAGGACGAGGCGCTGCGCTGGGCCAACGGCACCGAGTACGGCCTCGCCTCATCGGTCTGGACGTCCAACCACGGCCGGGCCATGCGGATGGCGCGCGCGCTGGACTTCGGCTGCGTCTGGATCAACACCCACATCCCGCTGGTCGCCGAGATGCCGCACGGCGGCTTCAAGCACTCCGGCTACGGCAAGGACCTGTCCATGTACGGGTTCGAGGACTACACCCGCGTCAAGCACGTCATGTCATCACTCGACTGAGCTCGCACAGGTTCGGCTGCTCAACCGAGCAGCCGAACATCTGCAGAACGATAAGAACATCCAGAAGGAGGTCTTCGGCCCGGTCCAGACGGTTTAGTGAGCCTGGCAACCCGGGCGAGTAAACGACGTAGAGGGGAGGTCAGACGTCAGCCACGTCAGACCTTGTAGAGGCACACTTTCGCCGATTTATGGAGATTCCCGGCTCCATACGAATCTGAGGTATTACCTTCGTACACAGTGGATGCCGGGTATACCCCGTAGCAGGGAGGAATCGGGGGTGAGCCCAGATCGACGTGACTAGTGTAGTTTCCGAAATTTGCTTTCGAACCTGTATTATGTTGTACATAATATGACCCGCGACCGTAATCGGTCTGGTACCCGACCTGATCTCGGTTACCGCAGTTCGGCCAGAAGCCGAACGAGATTCCCCATGGAAGCGAGAAACCCAGCGAAGGGTTGTAGCTGCACGAGTAACCCGTCCAGTACTGGGCGAGAGTAATTTTCGATACCCGCGCGCGACTTCCGCAGCGATGGCCGCCATAGGCGAGGACGGTTGCCGTCATCTTAGGGTCGCTGATACGCTGATTAGAATAGAAGTAATTCTTACTCCGGAAGACAGTTTCTTTCAGGTGATACTTGAAGTCACCGCTGACCGTGTAGACGACGCACCGGTGAAGCGGCCGCGACTTGAACGTCCAGCTTCTCTTATAGGCAATCGCGAATCCCCTATTAACCTTCACCTCGCCGCCCGGACCAGCAAAACTTACGTGATCTCGCGCCGTGGTCGATGCCGAGGCCTGCGAGCCAGAGGACACCACAAGGGCCAGCGCTATGGCTAAGGCGAAGACTGCCATTAAACTTGGGTAGCGCAACGGCACAGATGAATGCGTTTCCACAAGAATCCTTTTCGTTAACTAAGCATGCATCTTTGGACTAACATAATAGTGGGTCTCGTTACCGTCAAGATATCGACAAAGGCGGCAGCCGCGCCGACCGACAGCCTGGCACGCGAGGCGGCCGACCGCGGCTGCGAGACCCTCGGCACCGTCAGGCAAGCCGTGCATGCCCTCTGCGCAGCCCGCCGGCCGGACGGTGACGATTGCCACGACTATTCATTCCCGCATTCCCGCAGCTATCGTTCTCGACGGCTCAGCGCAGGCGGGCGCGACGGCGCCGGAATCGGAGGATTATCAGCAGTACGGCAAGCAGGCCGCCGGCGGCCGGCAGGACGCGCTTGAGCACCGGCAGGCCGGCCACGCCGAGCAGGTCGATGGCCTCGGTGTCCTGCGGCTGCCAGGCCGGGGGCTCGCGCTCGTCCGATTGAGACGGCTCAGGCGTTGCCTGGGCCGGGCGCAGGGGCGTGACCGGAGCAACCGCTGGCTCTGTCTCGGCGGACGGTGACCGCTGACCGTTGGCCTCGGACCGGGAAGCCTCGCTACGGGCTGAGGGCCTGCCCGCCGCGGCAGCCGGCCCGGATTTCGCGGCGCCAGATCCGGCCAGCGCCAGACCGCGATCGGCAAGCTTGCCGCGGATGTCGGCCACCGAGGCCGGGCCGATGTTGTCGATCGCCAGCAACTGCTGCTCGGTCCGGCGGGTCAGGTCACCGAGAGTCTGGATGCCGTCCTGGCGCAGGCTGCTCCAGGCTCTGGAAGCCAGGTTGAGTACGTCGATCGGCAGCGCCTCGTCCGCCGCGGTAGGCCCATCGGCGACCTCGTTACCCTCCACATCAGCGTGGCCATCAGGCTGGGCAGCTGCAGAGTCTGCCTCGAGCATGGCCGCCAGGTTCCCGGCGAAGATGCCGATCAGCCTGCCACCAACCTCAGCCAGCACGCCCCGGCCGAACTGGGCCGGCTTACCGGTCACGTTAAGCGTGGTGTGCACGATGACGTGGGTCTTGTCGCCAGCGCCTTCTAGCGTCGACCGGACCTTCGCGGACGCGGTGCCTGCGCCGCGGGTCTCCTTGCCCGACGCTTCGAGCGTGATGATGTGCGCCGCCGGGTCCCGCTCGGTGAACCGCGCCGTGCCCTTGTACGTCATGTTGATCGGCCCGACCTTGACCTTGATCGCGCCATGGATCTCATCGCCGTCGATGGACTCGAGGGTGGCGCCCGGCATGCACGGCGCCACCCGCTCCACATCGAGCAGCACATCCCACGCCCGATCCTCGGGGACCGGAACTGTGAATGAGTGCTCGAGTTCCATAGGTCAGACTCCTGCCGCCGCCTCCAATGCCCGCCCGGTCAGCACCCGCGCGAGGTGACGCCGGTAATCCGGCGCCCCGTGCAGGTCCGCAGGCGGATTCGTTCCCTCGTCCGCGACGGCCGCGGCTGCCCGCAGCGCCTCCGCGCTGGCTTGCGCTCCGGCGACCGCTGCCTCGACGGCGGCCGCCCGGATCGGCACCGAGCCCATGTTGGTCAGCCCGACCCTGGCCTCGGCCACCTGGCCGTTGGAACGCCGTACCAGCGCGGCGACGCCGACAGTTGCCCACGCCTGCGCGGTCCGGTGGAACTTCTCATAACGATAGCCCCAGGGGCCGCCCAGTTTGGGCACCCGGATGCCGGTGAGTATCTCGCCGGGCGTTAGCGCCGTCGTCAGGTAGTCGACGAAGAAGTCGCTGGCCGCGATCTCCCGGTCGCCTGCGGGCCCCCGCGCGATCATCGTCGCGTCCATCGCCAGCACCACCGCAGGCAGATCACCGGCCGGATCGCCGTGCGCGATCGAGCCGCCGATGGTGCCGCGGTGCCGTACCGCGGGGTCCGCGACCGTGCCGGCTGCCTGCGCCAGCAGGCCGCAGTGCTGCGCTATCAGCGGGTCATGAACTAGCTGGTAATGCGTGGTCCTGGCGCCGATCAGCAGCTGATCGCCGGCATCGGTCACGCCGTGCAGCTCATCGAGACCGCCCACGTCGACAAGCAGTTCCGGGTATACGAGGCGCAGCCGGAGCAGGGGCAGCAAACTCTGCCCGCCGGCGATCACCTTCGCGTCCTCCCCGCCGCCTGCGAGGGCCCGGACCGCGTCGTCTAGCGACGACGGCCGAACGTAATCAAAACTGGCCGGGATCATGCCGCGCCTCCGTTGCTGCTGGCGCCGCCGTTTGCAGCACCGTCGGATCCTGCCTGGATCGCCCGCCACACTCGCTCCGGAGTGCAGGGCATCGTGACGTCCCGGACGCCGAACGGCCGGAGCGCGTCCACGATGGCGTTCACCACCGCAGGCGTCGACGCGATCGTGCCGGCCTCACCGACGCCCTTCACGCCGAGCCGGTTGTTCGCCGGGCTCTCCGTCCGTTCGGTCTGGTAGGACGGCAGGTCCGCCGCCGACGGCACCAGGTAGTCGGCCAGCGTCGTGGTGAGCAAGTTGCCCGCTTCGTCGTACACGCCCTCCTCATACAGCGCCTGCGCGATTCCCTGGGCAATGCCGCCGTGTACCTGGCCCTCGACGATCATCGGGTTGACCACGACGCCGACGTCATCGACCGCGACGTAGGACCGGATCTTGACGAACCCGGTCTCGGTGTCGACCTCGACGGCGCACAGGTGCGTGCCGTGCGGGAACGAGAAGTTATCCGGATCGTAAGTGGCGTCGGAGTCCAGCGACGGCTCGACGCCATCGGGTAGCGCGTGCGCCGCGAACGTCGCCAGCGCGATCTCCTGCATCGTCTTGGCCGCCTCCGGGTCGCCCTTGACCGCGAAGCGCCCGGCCGAGAACTCCAGGTCATCGGCCGACGCTTCCAGCATCGCCGCAGCGATGATCTTGGCCTTCGCGACCACTTTGTCGCAGGCGCCGACCAGTGCCATCCCGCCGACAGCAAGCGACCGTGAGCCGTAGGTGTCCATGCCCTTATGCGAGATCTGCGTGTCGCCGTGCAGCACCCGGATGTCCTCGAACGGCACGCCGAGCTGATCGGCCACGATCTGGCTCCAGGCCGTCTCGTGTCCCTGCCCGTGCGCGCTAGAGCCGGTGACGACCTCGACCTTGCCAGTGGGCAGCATCCGGATCGAGGCGTACTCCCAGCCGCCGGCGCCGTAGGACAGCGAGCCCAGCACCCGGGACGGCGCCAGCCCGCACATCTCAGTGAACGTGGAGATGCCGATGCCCAGCCGCACCTTGTCGGCACGGGCGTTACGGCCGGCCTGCTCACGCCGCAGGCCGTCGTAATCGAACAGTTCCTTGGCCTTCGCCGTGGCCGCCTCGTAGTTGCCGGAGTCGTAAGTCAGGCCGCAGACCGTGGTGTACGGGAACTCCTCGTGCTTGATCCAGTTGCGCTCGCGCAGTTCCAGTGGCTCCATGCCGAGCTCGGTGGCCAGCTCGTCCATGATCCGCTCGATCGCGAACGTGGCCTCCGGCCGCCCGGCGCCCCGGTAGGCGTCGGTCGGCATCTTGGTGGTGAAGACGCCCGTGCACTTGAACGAGTACGCGTCCATCTTGTAGATGGCCGGGAACATGAAGGCGCCCAGCAGCGGCACTCCGGGCGTCACCAGCATCAGGTAGGCGCCCATGTCGGCGAGCAGGTCGACGGACAGCCCTCGGATCCGGCCGTCCTTATCGGCGGCGATCTTGATGCGCTGCCACTGGTCCCGGCCGTGGTGCACGGTCAGGTTGCCCTCGCTGCGCGACTCGGTCCACTTGACCGGCCTGCCGAGACGGCGGCCGACGAGGACCGCCAGTACCTCCTCGGCCGTGACCTGGAGCTTGGAGCCGAACCCGCCACCGACGTCGGGGGCGATGACCCGGACGTTCTGCTCGGGTATGCCGAAGAACGCCGACAATGCGAACCGGAGCACGTGCGGGATCTGGGTAGATGACCAGAGCGTGACCTCGTCGCTGATCCACGACGCGACCACCGACCGCGGTTCCATCGCGCACGGGATGAGGCGCTGCTGCCGGTAGGTGCGCTCGAGCACGACCGGGGCGTCGCCGAACGCGCCGTCCATGTCACCGTTGGCGAAAACCCACTCGTAGGACTTGTTCCCGGCCTCGTGCACCTTGGGCGAGTTCTCGTCCAGCGCGGTGCGTATGTCCAGGACCGGCGGCAGCGGTTCGTAGTCCACGTCGATGGCGGCGAGCGCATCGGCCGCTGCGTACCTGTCCCTGGCGATGACGACTGCTACTGCCTCGCCTACGTACCGGACCTCGTCCGTGGCCATCGGCGGATGCGGCGGGATCACGATGTCCGGCGTTACCGGCCAGGCGCACGGCAGGCTGCCCTGCTCGGCCCCGAAGTCAGCGCCGCAGAAAGCAGCGATCACGCCTGGCTGGCCGAGCGCGCCGCTGACATCGATCCGCGTGATCTTAGCGTGCGCGAACGGACTCCGCAGGAATGCCATGTGCAGCATGCCGGGCAGCCGGATGTTGTCGGTCCAGTTGGTCTGGCCCGTGATGAGCTTCGCGTCTTCCTTGCGCAGCCTGGACTGGCCAATCTGAGCGGCGGGCGCTTCGGTGGTAGCGGTCATGGGGTAACTCCAGCCTCGGCGGCACGCTTGACCGCGCGAACGATGTTCTCGTAACCAGTGCAGCGGCAGAGGTTGCCCTCAAGGCCGTCCCGGATCTCCGCCTCGGTCGGGTGCGGGTTGTCGCGGAGCAGGTCCGCAGCCGCCATGATCATGCCCGGGGTGCAGTAACCGCACTGCAAGGCGTGCTCCTCGTGGAACGCGCGCTGCACCGGATGTAGCTCGCCGTTGGCCAGGCCTTCGATCGTCGTCACGTCGGACCCGTCCCCCTGCACGGCGAGCACCGAACAGCTCTTGACCGAAACTCCGTCCATCAGCACGGTGCATGCACCGCAGTTGGAGGTGTCGCAGCCGATCGGCGTACCGGTCTTCCCGACGACCTCTCTGAGGTAGTGGACGAGCAACAAGCGTGGCTCGACCTGGTCGACGTAACGAACGCCGTCAACTGTGACGGTGATTTGCGTCATGCGCTGACACCTCCGGGGACATGGCAATTCGCCTAGGGCAAACCTAGGACGCCAGCACCCGGCGCACCAGTCCCTCGTGTCGCTGTCGCGACGGTGGTCAGCGGCCCGCCAATGAGCGGGCCGAGCGCGACGCTATCCGAACCGGCCGTGGACGTAGTCGGCCGTACGTGGGTCCACTGGGCTTTCGAATATCTGCTGCGTCGGTCCTGACTCGACGATGTGGCCCGGCGTGCCCTCGGCCGCTAGGAAGAAAGCGCAGTTATCTGACACGCGCTGCGCCTGCTGCATGTTGTGCGTGACGATGACGATCGTGACCTGATCAGCCACCTCGCCGATCGTCTCCTCGATCCGCCGGGTCGAGGTGGGGTCCAGGGCCGAGCATGGCTCGTCCATCAGCAGCACGTCCGGCGAGATCGCCAGCGACCTGGCGATGCACAGCCGCTGCTGCTGGCCGCCGGACAGCGCGCCGCCGGGCGACTTGAGCCCGGCGGTGCACCTCGTTCCACAACCCGGCCCGGCGCAAGCTGTGCTCTACCAGGTCAGATGTGTCGGGCACCTTCATGCCGCTGAGCTTGAGTCCGCTGGCCACATTGTCATAGATCGACATGGCCGGGAACGGGTTGGGCTTCTGGAACACCATCCCGATCCGCCGCCGGATGTCGGCCGGACGCACTTCCGGGTCGTAGATGTCATGGCCGGCCAGCAGCACCTGGCCGCCCAGCTCCGCGCCCTTGATCATCTCGTGCATGCGGTTAAGGATCCGCAGGAAAGTGGACTTGCCGCAGCCCGACGGACCGATCAGGGCGGTAACGCGGCCCGGTTCCATATGGAGCGATACCCGCTCGAGGACCTTGTGGCCGCTGAACCAGGCCGACACGTTACTCGCCTCCAGGCCGAGCAGGGGTTCGGAGCGGGCTGGCGGCAACAGGGCCGTGTCGGTGTAGGCCGGCTGGGCATACGGGTCGGCGTCCCTGGGTGGCGGAACGCCAACGCGGGGGCCGAACAGGCCGGACGCGAACGCACCGGACGGCTGGCTGTCGGGCTGGTGGTCGCCGGGCTGGCCGATGGCTGGGTCAATCATTGCGGCAGGCTCCGCTCGGTCTGTCGGACATCGTCTCGTCGTGATGAATTCTGTTGGCGGTCATGGCTAGAACAGGTTGGGCAGCAGCGCTGCGAGATTCTCATACAAGTTCCAGACAATGGCCAGCACCGCAGGCACGATCACCAGGTAGACCGGCCACGGCGACCACCTGGCCGCGGCTACAGCACCGCCTATCGCGGTGAGCGCGAGCGCGAGTCCCCAGATCATGGTCATCACGAGCGCGCCGGTATCCCCGGCCATCGCCTGTTCGGACGGCCCGAGGACCGGCAACTGCACATACCCGTTCTGCGCGGCCGAGACCAGATGGGCATCGATTTCCAGGTAGTAGGCCGGCACGTCGGGTGAGCTGGCGGTCAGGAGCACCAGGCGGTTCAGCGTTGGGTCCGTCACCGGGTGCTGGCTGTCGCCGATTGCCACCACCTTGTAGACCGACGTGCCCTGCTGCGTGATGGCCGTGATCTTGTCCCCGGGCCTTAGCCGGTCAATGTTCGCGAACGGCGCGCCGAACGTCGCCCGGCGCCCGTAGAGCACCGACATGCCCAGCTGGCCCGGCAGCGGCGTGTTGCGCAGGTGACCCGGCCCAAGCTCCAGAGCCTGGGGCGTGGTGCCTTCCACGACGACTGCGTCGCGAACGCCAGCGCTCGGGATATTGAGCACGGCCACTGGCGCACCGATCTTAGTCGGCCCGAGCGGGCCGATCTCCTGGCCGAGCTCGTTCCCCAGCGTCGCATACAGCCGGTGCTGCGCGCCCGCCTCCTGGATGCCCGACGCCCCGAGCAGATAGCCAATGAACCCGACGATCAGCAGCGCCAGCAGGAGCACGCTGACCGCGACCGACCGCGCAGCCGACAACCGGCTGGCGGCCGCCCGGCCAGCCTGCGTGCTGGCCGGCGGCGCCAGAGTGCTCATCTGG
The DNA here is from genome assembly GCA_963804435.1 of uncultured Actinomycetota bacterium. Classification (GTDB taxonomy): domain Bacteria; phylum Actinomycetota; class Actinomycetes; order Streptosporangiales; family Streptosporangiaceae; genus JAJYUU01. Next base: position 148,843 of record CAWDQI010000002.1, read on the forward strand.
GCACCTGCCGTCGCCGGCGCAGCAGCGCGTACAACGCAGGCGGAGCCGCGATCGCAATGAGGATCAATAGGGCCGTCAGGCCGCCGAGCAAGCCCGGACTACTGTCGTTGGAAGCCAGATTGACCACTTGACCGGTTACCGGCGGCTGCGACACGGGCGCGGTGGGCCCGCCGCCTCCAGCTGCCGGCGTAGTGGGGCCGGTACCTGTGCCAGTACTGGCGCCGGCCGACGCGCTGCTGCTGGCGCCCGGCGAGGCGGATGAGCCGGAGGTCGGCGCGCTCGTCGAGCAGTTGAGGGCCGAGCCGAGCTTGTCGCATTTGGTCGGGTACGGCGCAGTCTTGAGCACGGTCAGCACGCCATTGGTGAACGTCGGGTTCTGGCAGCTAGATCCCAGATTCGGCTCCGGCCCGGCGCCGGGAATCTTGGCGGCCTGCGCTAGCCCGCCGGTTACCAGGTTGAGCGGCAGCGGCGAGTAGCCGAGCTCGGCCGAATATTTCTGGCCCGCGCACAAGAAGTAGTTGATGTAGGTGCTGAGCGTCTTGCCGGCGGAAGGAGTGAAGTTGGTAGGGACCTTATTCCCTTTCCGCGGCACGATCAGGTAGCTGTAGCTGGACAGCGGGTAGGACCGCGGATCAGTGAACGTGTAGACGCTATCCAGGTTCTGCTGCAGGTAGTCCGGGCTGCTGGGATCCGAGTTGATCACCGCCTTGGTCAGCGCAACCGCCACGTTGGACGCGCTCGGCAGCACGTAGTAGCCGGCCGGGTTGAGCACCTTGACCACCGGATAGTGCGAGTTGAGCGCGTAGGCATACTCGTCGTAGCCAATGGTGCCCTGGCCGTAGCTCGCGGTGATGTACGAGGCGACATTGTTGGAGCCGTTCTCAGCCTTCGCCTGCCCCCAGCCCTGCGGGTAGAACTCGGTCTGCCCGCATGGCAGCGCGACATGGGAGTCAATGCGCCGGCAGAACGCATTCCACTGGGCCGGGAACTCGTGGGCCATCCACCGGGTGAAGAAGAACGTTGCGCCGGACCCGTCCGCGCGAACGACCGGGATGATCGGAAGGCTCGGCAGCTTGGCGCCATAGTCCTTGGTGATCGCCGGATCATCCCAGTTGGTGATCTGGCCGGTGAAGATCTTCATGATCGTCTGGCCGGACAGCCGCAGGTTCGTGATCAGCTTCCCGGCGACATCTATGTGGTACATGAACGCGGTACCGCCGGCGGTGTCAGGGACATACGAGTAGCCGACGTTGGGGTGTTCGCCACCGCCGGTGTTGAACGGGTCGCTGCCGGTGCGGAACGGGGGATCGGAGGCGGCGAAGTCCACCTGCTGCGCCATGTAGTCGGCCCGGCCGGCCGCGGACCCGTCCGGGTTGAAGTTGATCGTGATCCCGTTCGCGTGCAGGTTCTGGGCCCACTGATCCAGCGCGACGGAACTCCAGGTCGAGCCGGAGCCGTTGATCGCCGTGTAGTTCGTGATCGGCGCCGCCAGGGCGGGCGACAGCGGGATGAGCGCGGAGAGCAGCACCGCGATTACCGCCAGCAGTTTCGCACTGCGGAGATGACGGACCTTCACTGTTTCTTCCTCCCTGGCAGGCGCACCGATGGCTGCAGGCGGCGCAGCCGCGCGGCGACCCCACCGCTCCCGGTACGCCCGGCTATCAGCGCGAACGACCCACCGACGGCGAGCAGCGCGCCGGCAATAAGCAGGGCGGGCACGGCGTACCTGGCAATCCCGGATGTCGCCGGGTTCGAGTCGTAGCCGAGGGTCACGGTCGGGCTGCTCGACGTCGGCGTCGGCGTCGGCGATGGTGTCGCGCTCGCTGTCGGCGAGGCGGTGGCCGACGCCGAGGCCGTCGGCGTAGGTGTCCCCTTCGGCTTCGGCTTCGGGTTCCCTCGCTGGTCGCGTACCAGGGTCGCGGCCTTCAGTGTCTGCGCCCGCATCTTCGCGGTCAGCGGAATGTAGCCAGGTGGCAGATTGCCGGGCGCATAGCCGGGATGCTGACCGGTGGTGGCAAGGAAGTCGAGCCACTGCGCGATCTTCGCCGCCTTCTTCGTGGCAATGCCCTTAGTCGGGACCATTGCATAGATGATCATCGTGAGCGGGTACGCGCCCTTGGCCTTCTCGGCGACCTTGCCCGTTACGTTGACTTGCTGGGTGACCTTGTTGGTGGTGGTCGACATGTCGGTCAGCGCGGCCGTCATGCTTGCGGTCGCGGGCGCGACGTACCGGCCGGCGGCGTTCTGGAGCTGTGCCACCGGCAACTGGTAGGCGGCCGCGTCACCTTGGTCCAAGATGGCGAACAAGGCGCGGTTACCTGGAATCTCGGTGGGCAGCCTTGGGTGGTTGCCGGTGGCATCCGGCAACGCTTCGGTAGCCGGGTACCAGTTGTTCACCTGGAACTGAGCGACCGCAGAGAGCGGGAACCACGGCACGTATCGTGACGCGATCACGGGGAACGGATCCATCGCGTTCAGCGTGTCCGTGGGCAGCTGCATGTTGAGGTAGTTCGTGTTGACGTGGGAGCCCCACGGGTCGAAGGTACCGTCAACGAACGCCTTGGCATTCTTGTCCGCTGCTACCCAGCGGGTGAGCTCCCAGGTCATATCGCTGGCGCCGGACAGCACTGTGGGTATCTGGTAATTGTCACCCACGGTAGCGACGTGCGGGTTGAGCCGCTGGAATTCACTATCCGCAAACAGCGAGACCGGGTCGTTGTCCACGGCGTTGTTGCAGGTCAGGACTTTGGTAGGGACGAATCCGTTCCCGCAGGCCAGGCTCTCGAAGTTGTAGGACTGCGTCAGGAGCTTGGCCACCAGTCTGGCGTCGAGCCTGAGCCGCGGGATCGGCTGCCCGGTCGCCGGGTTATCGATCCAGTAGGCGATCGACTCCGCGGATATGCCGACTGGCGCATAGACGAACTGATGCTTGGAGGTCGCGTTCGAAGCGGCCGGCAGCGTTGTCAGCGCGACGTCATCGGTGCCGAGGAGGAAATCTGCTCGGGCCACCGGCTCGTTCTGGGCCGAGTCGTACTGAATACTCATCGGCTTTGAGACGGAGCACAATGCGGTCTGCCACGAGTCCATTGCCCGGGCCAGCATCGGCGAGCCGATCATCGTGAAGTCAGGGTTGCGGACTCGGCAGTCGGTGGGAGTCGGCGCGAAATGGAGCGGCACGATGATCCGGTCGCGCCAAGAGCACTGGCCTTGCTGGGTCGTGAACGCGTAGTTCCCGACGGCGGTCAGTCCGAGGTCCAGGCTGTGATCGTTGCAGGCAGGCCGCGACCCGAAGGTATTGCCGCCTTGAGCCGGCTCGATCACCAGCGAGCACGGACTGCCCTTGTTACAGCCAAGCTGCGGGGCCTGGGCCGCGGTGAGCAGCTGGATATCGGCGACGCCGGTGCCGTTGGGCGCAGTCGCGGCGTACGCGGTGTTCTCTGGGCCGAACGCGCTGACCGCACCCTGCACACCGCCATTGTTAGCGCCAAAGCACTGACTCTGGCTGGTGGGGTGGGTGCCCTTGCACTCGGCCACCATGACCGGATAATTCGTGCCGGTAGGAACGTAGGTGACCTGGCTGCTCGGCGTGAAGTTACGCCAGCTGATCTGGACAACCTGGTTTACCAGGTTGTTGACCTGGCTGACCGCGACCCAGGCCGGGTGCGGCAGCTTCCGCATATTGACCGGATCCCACATGTTGACCCCGCGGACCACCGCGCCACCCGGCGGCGTCCGAGGCCGCCCGGTCGGCGGCCCGTGCTTAGGCTTCGGCTTGGGCTTGTGGCTGTGCGTCGGTGTCGGGGTCGGCGACACGCTGCTCGGCGTCGGGCTCACCGAGGACGATTTGGTCGGCGTAGCCGACGTGGTCGGCGAGGTTGACGTCGACGACGTAGCCGACTGCGCGGCAGTCGACCGGCCCGAGGTCCCGGCCGCAGCGGACGCCCGGCCCCCTGCCCACGGCAGCAGCACGATCCCCACCGACATCAGCACGACGCCGGCGAACGCACATGTCCGCCCAGCGAGGGAGATCCGTCCGGCAGGCGAGCGCATGGTAGTCCTCATTGGTCGGTTCGGGTCGGGCACAGGGGTCATGAGCCGGCCGCCTCTCGCCGGAGCTTTCTGGCCTGGCGCTTGGTCAGCTCGCCCGGTCGTGATCCGCCCAGCACGCGAGCGATCGTGAACAGGATGACCACGACGATCATCAGCGCGAGGCCAGCCCCGAACGCGCGGGCGACGTAGTTCGCGACTTGGCCCTGGACGAAGGTGTTGTTGTAAATGACGGTCGTCAGCGTGGACTGCCAGCCGCTGAACGGATTGGCGTTCATGTGAGTGTTGTAACCAGCGACGAGTATCACCGGCGCCGTCTCGCCGAATCCGCGCGCCATGGCCAGCACGATCGCGGTGGACAGGCCGGACCGAGCGGTAGGCAGGATGACCTTCCACACGGTCCGCCAATGACTGGCACCGAGCGCGAACGACGCTTCTCGCAGCGTTCCCGGCACGACCCTGAGGACAACCTCCGACGCGCGCGTCACAGTCGGCAGCATGATGATCGAGATCGCTAGCGCAGCAGCGAATCCCGACTTGGGCACCCCCAGCGTCAACACGGCCAGCGCGTAAATGAACAGGCCGGCGATGATCGACGGCAGCGCCGTCATCGCGTCGACAATGGTGCGGACCGGCCGTTCGAGCCTGCCACCGACCTCGGCCAGGAAAACCGCAGCGGCGACGCCGAGGGGCACTGAGAGCACGGTGGCCATCGCCAGCTGCTCCAGCGATCCGACGGCGGCCTGAGTGATCCCGCCGACGTCGAGGGAACTCAGCGGGCCTATGTTCCCCCCCGCCTGGGTCCAGAAGTTCAGGTGACTGACCGCAGGCAGGCCCTTGACAAGGCTGTACCCGATCTGGTCGATGACCACGACGCAGGCGAAGATCCCGCCGGTGCTGACGACGAGAGCCATGGTCTTGTCCCTGACCACCAGGCGGTTCCACTGCATACCCGCGATGGCCAGGTAGAAGAGGACGAAAACCACGTACCAGCAGATCCACAGGCCCAGTGCTCCGGTTAGCGGCAGGACTCGCTCGTAGAGCAGCCAGGTGAGACCGAGCGACGCGACCGCGGCGCCGAGCACGGTGAGAACGTCTTCAGGAGTTACCCGCCGCAACTGCACCGGCACGTCACCGGTAACCACAGGCTGATTCATGCTCATCAGATGATCCGGTGCCTAGTCCTGGGTGGCGGCGCCCGACCGCGACCTGGTGATGATGATGGCGGCGAACGAGTTCACGGTGAGGGTAATGGCAAACAGGACCATGCCCGCCGCCATCAGGCCGGACAGCTGGTGGTCGCTGGCCGAGGCCCAGTTGCCGGCAATGAATGCCGAGATCGAGTTACCGCCGCTTTGCAGCACATGCCAGTTGAGCGTGAAGGTACCGCTGATGACCAGCAGCACTGCGATGGTCTCGCCCAGGGCCCGGCCGATGCCCAGCATGCACGCGCCGGTCGCTCCGGCCCGGCCGAACGGTATGACAACCGTCCTGACCATGCCCCATCGCGTCGACCCGAGGGCGTACGCGGCCTCCCGCTCGCCCTGCGGAGCCTGTGAAAAAACCTCACGGGACAGCGAGGTGATGATCGGGATCGCCATCAGGGAGACCACCATTCCGGCGATGGCCGGCGAGCCGACGAACGTCGATGAACTCGCCAGAACCGTGGTGCGGAACGGCGGGAACCAGCTCACATGCCGGGACAGCCAGCCCATGACGCCGATAGCTCGCGGCATGAACCAGAAGCGGCCCCAGACGCCGTAGACGATGCTGGGGATAGCGGCCATCAGGTCGATCACGGCGATGAGCGGGCGGCGCAGCCGGTCCGGCGCATACTCCGAGATGAAAATCGCGCTGGCAAGCGCGACCGGGATCGCGATGAGGCTCGCGATCGCACCGATGATCAGCGTGCCGGGCAGCACGCCGCCGATGCCGAAGTCGTTGCCGTTGAAGATCCAGTTCTGCTTAGTGAAGAAGCTCAGCCCATCAGCCCGGAGGGCCCACAGGCCGCGGAAGATCAGGAAGGCCAGGATCAGCGCGGTGATGACGAGGGTCGAGAGCCCCGCCACGCGCAGCGCATTGCGGAAGACGATATCGCCTGGTGACCATTTGGATACGATCGTGCGCGGAGCGTCATCGTCGGCCGGCGTGGACCGGGCAGACGTCAGCGCGACGGCCATGCCAATGTCCCTCCCGTACCGGCGGCGGGCCATGAGCCAGCCGCGTCCGCCTCAGGCGAATACATACTGTTCGACTCGTATTTCTAGTCATCTAACGACCGGTGAACGGGCGGCGAACAGGTGATATCGCTAGGGACACCCGGTTCGAGGGAGATATCGCCCGTGATGGCAGTTTAGCTGGCGACGTCGTATGCAAGCGCGAAGCGGCCTAGATCACGACCTGCCCGCAACCGCGAGCGATCTGACGGTTGCGCTGGATATCGGGGGGGAACGGGGTCGCCTTCCGACCCGCCGCCACCGGCAGGTCCCCGGCGCTAACCGGTCTGGAGCACCTGGAAGACCTCGGCCAGCCGCCCCTCGGGCAGGCCACCTTGCTCCGCGGCTTTGCCCAGCCAGCCGCGCAGGGCCTGCTCAAGCCCGACCGGGTCAGAGATCTGGCTGGCGTGCGAGCGCAGCGCCGCGACCTTGCGGCCGAACGTCTCGGTGATGTCGATGTAGTGCGTCGGGGCCGGGCTGCCCGAGATCCATACCTCGCGCACAGTCCAGGGCTCGAGCTTTTCCTCGTTGAGCAGTGCTGGGAAGGCGAACGGGTTTCGCGAATCCGGGTAAATAGCGTCGAGCGCTGCAGATCCAACGGCTCTGTGGTCAGGATGGCTGACGCCCAGCCGGACGTAGTTGCGCTCCGGCGACGGGCAGACGACGCGGTCTGGACGCAGCAGCCTGATCACCCGGGCCAGGTCGCGGCGCAGGCCGATGGTCGGCTCGACCCGCCCGTCGGGGTACCCGAGGAAATGGAGGTCGTGCACGCCGACGTGCTTGGCGGCGGCGGTCTGCTCAGCCTGCCTGATCGCGACCATCTCTGCTCTGGACACGGACCTGTCGCTGCCGCCGGCGTCGCCGTTGGTCACGATGCAGTAGCTGACGTCCAGGCCCGCGTCCGTCCACTGCGCTACCGTCCCGGCCGCACCGAAGTCGACGTCGTCGGGGTGGGCGGCGACGACGAGGACGCGACTGATCTGTTCTGATTGCTGCAATGCTTCCTCGGACACGCTTCGATCCTACGGGGGCACAGCGGCCCGCCGGGCCTGCCGGCAGCCTAGGGTCCAGGGGACCTTAGTGTTACCTCCGCCTCTGCCGGGTAGGCGGTCAGCGCAGACAGGCTCAGTTTAGGGTGGTGTCGTGACGACTTTCTCGGCAGATCGGTCATATGCAGAATCCCTGGACGCTGCCGATCAGCTCGCGCCATTTCGCGACCGGTTCGTGCACCAGGACCGGGACGTCATCTACCTGGACGGGAACTCACTGGGCCCGCTGCCCGTGCGTACCCAGGCGCGCATCGCCGAGGTCGTCGACCAGGAGTGGGGCGTCGGCCTGGTCAGGTCCTGGGACAGGTGGATCCGGCTGCCGGCTGAGGCTGGCGACATGCTCGGCGAGCATCTCGTCGGCGCGGCCGCCGGGCAGGTACTGGTCTGCGACTCGGTGACCGTCAACCTGTACAAACTGGCCTGCGCCGCTCTGGACGCGCGGCCGGGCCGGGACGTCATCATCACCGACGACGACAACTTCCCCACCGACCGGTACGTCCTGGAGGGCGTCGCGGCGCAGCGCGGCTGCGAGCTACGGCTGATCCACACCGACATCGACGCCGGCCTCAGCGAGGAGGCCCTCGCCGCCGCGATCGACGACCGCACCGCCCTGGTCAGCCTGTCGCACGTGGCCTTCCGCAGCGGTGCGCTCACCGACATGCCGGGACTGACCAGGCTCGTACACTCGGCCGGCGCGCTCGTGCTCTGGGACCTGTGCCACTCGGTCGGCGCGGTACCGGTGGAACTCGACGCGACGGGCGCCGACATGGCGATCGGCTGCACCTACAAATATGTCAATGCCGGGCCGGGTGCACCCGGTTTCCTGTACGTCCGCGACCACCTGCAAGCCGGGCTGCGCCAGCCGATCTGGGGCTGGTTCAGCCAGCGCGACCAGTTCGCCATGGGCCCGCGTTACGACCCCGCGGACGGGATGGCTGCCTTCCTCACCGGGACGCCGAACATCGTCGGCGCTGTCGCGGTCGAGGAAGGGGCGCGGCTACTGGGCGAGGCGGGCATGGAGCAGCTGCGGGACAAAAGCATCGCGCTGACCAGCTACCTGGTAGCGCTGACTGATCAGTGGCTAACACCGCACGGCTTTACGCTCGCATCGCCGCGCGACGCCACCCGGCGCGGTGCCCATGTGACCCTGCGGCACGACCATGCCTGGCAGATCAGCCAGGCGCTGATCGCCGCCGGGGTGATCGGCGACTACCGGGTGCCGGACCGGCTCAGGCTAGGCCCCGCGCCCATCACCACTAGCTTCACCGAGGTCTTCGACGCCATGGAACGGCTGCGCGACATCGCCGAGACTAAGTCCTACGCGGACATCACGACGATGCCTTCCGGCGTCACCTGATGCCTGCAGCGCCGCCGGGCCAGACGCCCGCGAACCAGATCACCGCCGTGGACTTCCACTTCGACATCATGTGCCCGTGGGCCTACCAGGCCTCGATCTGGATGCGCGACGTTCGCGATCAGCTTGGCCTGCAGGTGCGCTGGCGCTTCTTCAGCCTGGAGGAGATCAACCGGGCCGAGGGCAAGAAGCACCCGTGGGAGCGCGAGTGGTCCTACGGGTGGTCGATGATGCGCGTCGGCGCCCTCCTTCGCCGGCTCGACCCCGAGTTGCTGGACCGCTGGTACCACGCGGCCGGTTCCGCGCTGCACGTGCACGGACGCAAGCCGCATCGCCGGGAAGTCGCCGAAGATCTGGTCAGCCAGCTCGGCCTCGACCCGAACCTGGTCGGTCAGGCCATCGGCGATCCGGCTACCAGCGACGAAGTGCGCGCCGATCATGAGCGGGTGACCAGCCTCGGTGGCTGGGGCGTGCCGACCCTGGTGTTCGGCGCTGATAGGCCCGCTGCTGATGGGTCTGCTGGTGAAGCGTCCGCTGGTGTCTCCGCGCTGTTCGGCCCCGTCCTCATCGACCCGCCCACGGGCGATGCCGCGGTCCGGCTATGGCAGCTGATGACCGGCTGGCTCGAGTTCCCGAAACTGTATGAGGTACAGCGCCCGAAGCAAGCTGGCGACCTCGAGTCCATTGCGACCACGTTCCGTCCCTATCTGGAGGCTCGGGACTGGATCACCATCCAGAAGGAGACGCCGTGACCGACCTCGCCACGATCCGCGACTCGCTCGGACATAGCTATGACGCCATCGAGTCGCTCAGCGCGCGGATGGACGGCCAGCAATGGACGACCCAGTCGCTGTGCCCGGACTGGAGCGCGCGCGACGTCGTCGCCCACCTGGGCATGATGGAGCGAGTTATGACGGGCTGGCTGCCGGGCAGCGCTGCGGAAATTCCGCCGTTCGACCGGGTCGCGTCGTACGACGAGCAAGTCAGCGCGCTGGATGATAAGGCGTTCGCAGGCCGGGTCGCCGAGATCTTCGCTGATCGCCGGGCCGACCTGGCCGCACTCCAGGCAGCGGATCTCAGCCGACCCTGCTGGACTCCGGTCGGCGAGAAAACCTACGGCCGGTTCCTGGCGATCCGGGTGTTCGACTTCTGGGTACACGAGCGGGACATCACCACGCCGCTAGGATTGCCCACCGACGACAGCGGCCCCCGCGCCGAGATTGCCCTGGCCGAAGTCGAAGGCTCGCTTGGCTACATCGTCGGGAAGAAGATCGGCCTGCCCGACGGCACCAGCATCGTCTTCCACCTAACCGGCCCAATAGAGCGCGACCTTGCCGTCCAAGTAGACGGCCGCGCCAAACTCGTCGACCAGATAGCCAATCCCGACGTGGAACTGACGACCGACATGCTGACGTTCATGCAGCTAGCCTGCGGCCGCATCGACCCTCAGGCTCAAATCGACGCCGGCAAAATCACCTGGACCGGCAATCAGGAACTAGGCGACCGCGCCGCAAGAAGCCTGGCCTTCACGATGTGATCGGGCCGGTGGGTCGGCCGGTGTTATGCGGCCATTTCTCCGCCCTGGCCGCATCACATCCGGCTGGGCCGGCCGGCCCGACCTATTCCCACTCAATAGTGCCCGGCGGCTTACTAGTAATGTCGAGCACGACCCGGTTGATCTCCGGCACCTCATTGGTAATCCGCGTCGAGATGGCCGCGAGCACAGAATCGGGCAACCGGGCCCAATCGGCCGTCATGGCGTCCTCGCTGGTCACCGGGCGCAGCACCACCGGGTAGCCGTAGCTACGCCCGTCACCCTGCACGCCGACCGACCGGACGTCGGCGAGCAGCACGACCGGGCACTGCCAGATCTGCCGGTCCAGGCCGGCCGCTGACAGCTCGGCTCTCGCGATGGCGTCCGCTGCTTTCGCGATGCGCAGCCGCTCGGCGGTCACCTCGCCGATGATCCTGATGGCCAGCCCCGGACCGGGAAACGGCTGCCGCCAGACAATCTGCTCCGGCAGGCCAAGCTGGGCTCCAACCTCGCGCACCTCATCCTTGAACAGGTCGCGCAACGGCTCGACCAGCTCGAACTTCAGGTCTTCGGGCAGGCCGCCCACGTTGTGGTGCGACTTGATGTTCGCCGTCCCGGTCCCGCCACCCGACTCGACAACGTCGGGATACAGCGTGCCCTGAACAAGGAACGCGGCTTCGTCCTCGTGCTCGCCGGCGATCTCGCGAGCGGCGTGCTCGAACGCCCTGATGAACTCCCGCCCAATGATCTTCCGCTTCTGCTCCGGATCGGTAACGCCGGCCAGTGCGCTGAGGAAGTCGCCGGCCGCATCCACGACCTTGAGGTCGACCCCGGTGGCCGCGACGAAGTCCTTCTCGACCTGCTCGGCCTCGCCCGAACGCAACAGGCCGTGATCGACGAAGACGCAGGTCAGCCGCGAACCGATGGCCCGTTGCACGAGCGCGGCGGCGACCGCGGAGTCCACCCCGCCCGACAGCCCGCAGATCGCGCGGCCGGCCCCCACCCGCGCGGCGATCCGCTCGGTCTGCTCCTCGATGACACCGCGCATGGTCCAGGTCGCATCGCATCCAGCGGCGGCCAGGAAGCTGCGGAGCATAGCCATGCCGTGCTCGGTGTGCAGTACCTCGGGGTGAAACTGCATGCCGTACAGCCCCCGGCCCGGCGCCTCGGCAGCAGCGACCGGAGTGCCTGCGGTCGTGGCCGTGACCGCGAATCCGGGCGGCGCCGCTGCGCAGGTGTCGCCGTGCGACATCCAGACCCGCTGCGCGGGCGGCAGGCCGGCCAGGAGGACGCCGGTGGCTTCCGCCGACTGCAGCGCGGTGGCCCCGTACTCCCCCGTTCCGGTATGCAAAACGGTGCCGCCGAGGTCGCGGACCATGAGCTGGAAGCCATAACAGATGCCAAGGACTGGCACCCCGGCCGTGAGCAGGCCGACCGGGGCGGGCGGGGCGCCCGGCGCGTAGACCGAGGACGGTCCGCCGGACAAGATGACGGCCGACGGGCGCAGGGCCAGCATCTCCTGCGTCGGCATGGTACTCGGCACAACCCTCGAGTACACGTTGCATTCACGGACACGGCGTGCGATCAGCTGGGCGTACTGGGCCCCGAAATCCACTACCAGCACGGGGCCGGATTCCAGCCCGGCCGAGCCGTCCAGGTCGCCGTCCGCCATTCCCGCAGTCTAGTCGGCGGCCCGGTTTAGCTGGCCGTCCTAGCTGGTCCCCGTGCTAGCCGGCCGTGTCCTGCACCTGCGCTGCCACGGCCGCCGGGCTGACCCTGACCCGTGAGATACGGCGTCCGTCCAGCTGGGTGACGGTGAGCTTACGCCCGCCCAGCTGGACCGATTCGCCACTGTCGGGTAGGTGACCAAGCGCTGCCAGCAGGTAGCCTGCCACCGTCTCATACGGGCCCTCCGGCAGCTCCAGCCCGGTCTGCTCGGCGAACTCGTCCAGGTTGAGCAAGCCGTCCACCTCCAGCTCACCGCCGTGCAGCTGACGCGGATGAGACGCCTCCTCGTCGTACTCGTCCTGGATGTCCCCGATCAGCTCCTCGACTAGGTCCTCCAGGGTGACGATCCCGGCAGTCCCGCCGTACTCGTCCACGACGATGGCCAGGTGGGCCCGGTCCTTGCGCATCTCTGAGAGCGCCGACAGCACCATCTTGCTGATCGGCAGGAATTTGACCGGGCGGCACACCTCGCCGACCTTGCGAGACGTCGCCTCGGCCCGGCTATCCAGCAGATCACGGGTGTGCACGAAGCCAATGACGTCGTCGTAGGACTCCTGGTAAACCGGGAACCGCGAATAACGGGCATTCTCCGCAATGCTGGCGGCCTGCGTCAACGGCATCGTCGCGGGCAGGAATTCCACTTCGGTACGCGGCACGAGCACTTCGCGAATCTGCCGTTTCCCGGCATCGAAGACCTCGCCCACGATGTGCCGTTCGTCCGGGCTCAGGGCCTGATGCCCGGCGACCAGATCGCGGAGTTCCTCATCGGTCATCACCCCGCGGCCAGCCGCGGGGTCTCCGCCGAGCAGTTGCACTACCAGGTTCGTAGATTTCGAGAGCAGCCATACCAGCGGCCGGGCCAGCGTCGCCAGTCGGTCCACGACGGGGCCGGCCAGGATGGCGACTCGTTCCGCCCGTTGCAGGGCAAGGCGTTTCGGCGCAAGCTCGCCGAATACCAGCGTGAAGAACGAGATAGCCAGGGTCACCGCGATCAGTGCTACCGGCGTCGCCTCGTCCCGGGTCAGGCCCGCCCGGACGAACTCGTTACTAAGTTTGCTGGACAGCAGTGCCGCGCCGAACGCACCCGACAGCAGCGTGGCAATGGTCACGCCGATCTGAACCGATGACAGGAACCGGTTCGGATCCTGAGCCAGCCTCGCGGTTCGCTGTCCCCGCTTGCCCCGTTTGCTGAGCGCGCGCACCTGGCCCTCGCGGAGCGAGACCAGCGCCATCTCCGCACCGGCAAAGAAGCCGCCGATCAGCACCACGGCCAGGACGAGGAGAATATCCCAGCCGACGCTATTCACGTCCGAAATCCTCGACCCTCGTTTATTCGGCTTCGCGAGCGTTGCAGGCCCCGCGGTCCGGCACCAGCCGGAACCCCGCTGCGCGGTAGTTTGCAATAGTCTAAGCAGTCTGCCCGCTGGGGCGGACGGTACTCGCACAGCCTCCCGGCCGAGGAACGCGGTCTGCGGCCATATAGCTTCTTTATCCGTATCACGTGATATCAAGCGTGGAGCGAATTTAATTCAGTTGGACGATGGAGCAGGTGGGCCGTGGCCAGGACATACGACGAGGCTGTCGCGATCTCCGCGGAGCTGACGGAACTGCGCAGGTCGATTCACGCCGAGCCGGAGATCGGGCTTGACCTGCCGCGAACCCAGCGCAAGGTGGCCGACGCCCTCGCCGGCCTGCCACTGGAGATCAGCCTCGGCCGGGACCTGAGCTCGGTCACCGCGGTGCTGCGTGGTGCCAAGCCAGGCAAGACCGTGCTGCTGCGCGGCGACATGGACGCGCTCCCGGTCACCGAGCGGTCCGGCGTGCCGTACGCGTCGACGATCGCGGGGGCCATGCACGCATGCGGGCACGACCTGCACACGGCCATGCTTGCCGGCGCGGCCAAACTGCTCTCAGCCCGCCAGGACGAGCTGGCCGGCAACGTCATCTTCATGTTCCAGCCGGGCGAAGAGGGCCCGGGGGGCGCCCGCATCATGGTGGCCGAGGGCGTGCTGGACGCGGCCGGTGGCCGGCCCACGGCCGCTTTCGCCCTCCATGTCGCGTCCGGTCTACTGCCGGGCGGCCTCGTCGCCAGCCGGGCCGGAGCAATCATGGCCGCGGCGGACACCTTGCACGTCACCGTGCATGGACGCGGCGGCCACGGCGCGCAACCGCATCGCGCGGCCGACCCGGTGCCGCCTGCTTGCGAGATCGTACTGGCGCTGCAGACGATGGTGACGCGCCAGTTCGACGTGTTCGACCCGGTGGTGGTGACGGTGGGCACCTTCCACGCCGGCACCGCCGACAATGTGATCCCCGACGATGCGCACTTCGTCGCCACGGTCCGCTCGTTCTCGCCGCAGGCCCGAGCGGCCGTAGCGCTGGCCGGCCCGCGGCTCGCCCGCGATATCGCTACCGCGCACGGGCTGACTGCGACGGCCGAGTTCGTGGACGGTTACCCGGTAACCGTGAACGACGCAGCCGAGCTGGAATTTGCCGAGCAGACAGTCGCCGAGGTGCTCGGGGACGGGCGTTATATTGCCGCGCCGGACCCGCTGACCGGCTCGGAGGACTTCTCCTATGTGCTCGAGCAGGTACCAGGAGCCTTCCTGATGCTGGGCGCATGCCCGCCCGACGCCGACGCCAGCACGGCCCCGTTCAATCACTCGGCCGAGGCAGTATTTGACGATGGCGTCCTACCGGCCGGGACAGCGCTGTACACCGAGCTGGCCCTGCGCCGTCTCGCCGCCGGCTGAGCGCGGGTCCTACAGACTGGCGACGTCGGCCTGCTTGGCCCTGACCGCATCAGCCGCCTCATGCAGGGCGGCAAGCTCGGACTCGGTCAGCTCCCGCTCGACCACGTGCCGGACGCCCGCCGCGCCCAACTCGGCCTCGACACCGAGGTAGACGCCGGAGATTCCGTACTGGCCGTCTACCCAGGCGCAGACCGGCATCACGGCTCCGGAGTCTTCAGCCACCGCGCGAGCCATCCTGGCCGCAGCGGCAGACGGCGCGTAGTAAGCCGAGCCGGTCTTCAGCAGCGCGACGACCTCGGCACCGCCGTTGCGAGTTCGCTGCACGAGCTGGTCGATGTCATCGGCGCTCAGCAATTCGGCCAGTGGCTTGCCGCCGACCGAGCACGCCGACGGCACCGGCACCATGGTGTCGCCGTGCGAGCCGAGCGTGAGCGTCGTCACCGAGCCCACCGGCACGCCCAGGCGCTCAGCGACGAAATAGCTGAAACGGGCCGTGTCCAGCATGCCCGCCTGCCCGATCACCCGGTTCGCGGGAAAGCCGGAAGCCTTGGCGGTGAGCGCGGTCATCTCATCCAGCGGGTTCGAAACCACGATGAGCACTGCATCAGGCGCGTGCTTGACGACTTGCTCGGTGACGCTGCGGACAATCTTGGCGTTGACGCCGATCAGGTCCATCCGGCTCATTCCCGGCTTGCGTGGCAGGCCGGCCGTGATGATCACGATGACGGAGCCGGCGATCGCCTCGTACCCTTCACCGGCCTGCCCGGTCGTCTGACCGGTCACCTTCGTCTCGAAGCCCTCAATCGGGCGCGACTGGTTCATGTCCAGGGCGAGGCCCTCGGGCTTGCCGTCGACGATGTCAGTCAGCACGACCTCGTCGAAGATGTCGTACTCGGCGAGCCGTTGCGCCGTTGTCGAGCCGTAGAACCCGGCACCGACGACCGTTACCTTCCCTGTGCGGGCCATATCTCGTGATCTCCTTCTCCAGCTAACGTCAGGACGCCGCCATCGCCGCGCGCAGGTTCTCGTCCAGGGCGGACAAGAACTCCTCGGTGGTCAGGTAGGGAGTGCCGTCACCCACTAGGACCGCCAGGTCCTTTGTCATCTTGCCGGCCAGCACGGTCTCAACGCAGACACGTTCCAGCGTCTCGGCGAACTCGGTGACCTCGGGGGTGCCGTCGAGCTTGCCGCGGTGAGCGAGGCCCCGGGTCCAGGCGAAGATCGACGCAATCGGGTTCGTCGACGTGGGCTTGCCCTGCTGGTGCTGCCGATAGTGCCGGGTCACCGTGCCATGGGCTGCCTCCGCCTCCACGGTCTTGCCGTCCGGCGTCATCAGCACACTCGTCATGAGGCCGAGCGAGCCGAACCCTTGCGCGACAATGTCGGATTCGACGTCGCCGTCGTAGTTCTTGCACGCCCAGACGATGCCGCCGTTGCCCTTGATCACCTGCGCAACCATGTCGTCGATGAGGCGGTGCTCGTAACTGATCCCCGCTGCCTCGAACTCAGCCTTGAACTCGGCCTCGAATACCTCGGCGAAGATGTCCTTGAACCGGCCGTCGTAGGCCTTCAGGATCGTGTTCTTGGTGGACAGGTACAGCGGGAGCCGACGGTCGAGCGCGAAACGCATGGTTGCGCGGGCGAAGTCGCGAATCGAGTCGTCGAAGTTGTACATCCCCAGCGCGATTCCGCTGCCGGCGAATTCTGCCACCTGCAGGTCCATCGGGGCAGTCCCGGCGTCAGTCGGCTGATAAGAGATGCGGACCCGTCCGGGGCCTGGAACGACAAAGTCGGTGGCCCGGTACTGGTCGCCGTGCGCGTGCCGGCCGATCACGATGGGCTCGGTCCAGCCCGGCACGAAGCGCGGGATGCTCGAGACAACGATCGGCTCGCGGAAGACCACGCCGCCCAGGATGTTGCGGATCGTGCCGTTGGGCGAGCGCCACATCTTCTTCAGGCCGAATTCCACCACGCGATCCTCGTCCGGCGTGATGGTTGCGCACTTGACGCCTACACCGTGACGTTTGATCGCGTTCGCCGCGTCGATCGTGACCTGGTCGTCTGTCGCGTCGCGGTTCTCGATGGACAGGTCGTAATATTCAAGATCAATTTCAAGGTACGGCAGGATCAGCTGGTCCTTGATGAAATGCCAGATGATCCGGGTCATCTCGTCGCCATCAAGCTCAACGACGGGGTTGAGCACTTTTATCTTCGCCATTACAGCCGTATTCCCTTCATCGCGCCGGCATCATTGCCAGGACGAAATCTGACCGGGACCTGACACCCGGTTCCTTGCGCCGGCCCAGACTCACGCGACGGCCCAGGTGGTACTCAGCCCGGCACCTTGACGACCAGACCGGCAATCAGCAAGCCGACGCCCAGCGCAGCCAGCGCCGCCACGTCGAGCAGCCGCCGGCGGGACCCGAGCAGTCCGGCCCGGCCTTCCGGCAGCACGAGCCTCGCGATCGCACCTGCCAGCAGCGCGCCCGCTATCACCAACGTACCGCTCTTGACCGATTGATTATTGCCGCGCATCGTCGCGAGCCCGATGCCGATGCCAGCCAGTACGATCCAGTAAGGAAGCTGATTTATCCTCCTGCCGCCGCCCGGCTCCCTGGGCTGCCGTGCTGTCGCCTTTGCCGCGTGCTTCATCGGGCCTCGAGCGGCACCCAGCTGAGCCCGCTCTCCCCGATGTACTCACTGTCTGGCCGGATCAGCCGGTTGTCCGCGTGCTGCTCGATGACATGCGCGGTCCAGCCGGCCATTCTGCTGGCCGAGAAGACAGGAGTGAACAGGTCAGTCGGGATGCCCAGGTAGTGGTACACAGTTGCGGCGAAGAAGTCGACGTTCGGGTACAGGCCCTTTTCTGCCAGCACGACCTCTTCCATCCGGCGTGACATTCGGTAGAAGGTGTCGTCACCGCTCTCGGTGGCGAGCTCTGCCGACATCCGCCGCAGGTGAGCGGCCCTGGGGTCCTCGGTCTTGTACACGCGGTGCCCGAAACCCATGATCTTCTCGCCCTGCGCAAGGCGCCGGCCGACCTGGCTGCTGACAGCTTCAAGCGGGTCGCCGCCTGCCTGCCTGATGGCCTCCAGCCCGCGCATTACCTGCTCATTCGCGCCGCCGTGCAGCGGTCCCTTCAGCGTGCCGATGGCGGCCACTACGGCCGAGTGCATGTCCGACAGCGTCGCGGCGCACACCCGGGCCGCGAAGGTCGAGGCGTTCATGGTGTGATCCGCGTGGAGCACCAGGCATGTGTCCAAGCTCTCGGCAGCGCGCTGTTTCGGCCGGACGCCTGACAGCTGCATCAGGAAATTAGCGGCGATGCCTGCGCTGGGGTCTGCTTCTGGCAGCTCACGGTTGGTGCGCGCGGCGTGGTAAGCCGCGATCAGGACCGGCTGCTGGGCGGTGAGGCGGGCCGCCTTCCGCAAGTTGGCGGCCGGATCATTCGACTCGGCATCAGGATCGTCGGCGCTGCCCAGCGACACCAGGCTGCGCAATGCCTCCATCGGCTGCTGGTGCCGGGCAACGGCCTCCAGGTCCTGGCGCACCAGCGAGCCCAGCCCGCGTCCGGCTGCTAGCTCGGCCCGGTAACCGTCCAGCTCACCTCGGCTCGGCGGGTGCCCGCGCTGCAGCAGGAAAGCGATCTCCTCGAAACTGGAGTGGCCCGCGAGGTCGTCGATGTCGTAGCCGCGGTAGAACAGCCGGCCGGCGCGGCCGTCGATGTCGCTCAGGGCAGTAGATGCCGCAACTACGTCAGCCAGCCCCCGCGACGGCTCCTCCGCCATATGCCCTCCTCGCGCACGCTCGCTCGGCAGTGTACTTCCGTCGCCGGGTACTCCGTCGCCCGGCTTCTCCCGACTTGGCCGGCTGGCATCCGCAGCGCCCGACGCCGGCCCCGGTTCCGCCAGAGCGCAAGCTTGCGCGCAGCGCTGGCTTCCGTCCCATTCCCGCGCATAGCTGCGGCAAAGCCTGGGTATCTCGCAAGTGACACGTCGCTTGCTACCCGGACATGCCGGAGAAACCCCATGGAAACCCCCCATCTGCGGATCGAGAGCACCGGCGCCAGCATCCGGCTGCGCCCGTACGTGACCACGATCGGGCGCGGCTGCGCGGTCGACGTCCAGCTAGATCACCCGAGCGTGTCCAAGCTGCACGCAGAGATAATCCGCCGCGGACCGTACGCCTACGTCAGCGATCTGGGTTTATCTCGGCACGGCACCAGGGTCAACGGCAAGGTGGTCGCCCAGCGGCTGCTCGAGAACGGGGATGTGCTGTCGTTCGGCTCGCAGCGCTGCCGGGTTGGCGGCCTGCCCAGCGAGGACGTACTGCCAGAGACTGACCCGCGCCGCTGCGTGACCCCAGAGCTGACCCGGCGCGAGATCGACGTCGTCGCCGCCCTCTGCAAGCCCGCGCTCTGCGAGGACGCCTTCGTCGCTCCCGCCACGGCCCGTGAAATCGCCGCCGACCTTGTCGTGACGGAAGCCGCGGTGAAGCAGCACCTGCTTCGGCTGTACCAGAAGCTCCGCATCCCCGAGGGACCGAACCGGCGGGTGCGGCTGGCCAACGAGATCGTGGCAATGGGGCTCGTCCGGCCGCTGCCGGCCGCTGACGAGCGCAGCGGCGAGGTCAGGACCGCCCAGCCACGGCAAGGCCAGCCACGGCAAGGCCAGCCACGGCAAGGCCAGCCACGGCTAGGCCAGCCAGCGCGCGGCCAGCCAGCTGACACCCAGCCGACCGCCACCCACCCTGGCCCCGCGCAGCTGGCCAGCTAGCCCTGCAGATCCGTCCATCTTGCGGGCGTCCACAGCCGTCCGCGGCCTGGCGTCAGCCGTGCCGGCCGAACCAGTGCGCCAGCTTCCTGCCGATCTCGGTCACGTTCCCGGTCAGGTGGCTCAAACCCGGATGCAAGATCGTCGTCATCTGCAGCTGATCGCCCAGATGCTGGTCGGGCCAGTAGCCGGGCGCTAGCGTGGCGGCGGCGCCCACCATCGCAACGGCGAGAGCCACGACTCCGAACGTAGCGAGCACTGCGGCCGGCAGCGTGCGAGTGACCGCGCCGTAGAACCGGCTGAGCGGCCTGCGGCAGGCGGCGGAGCCGGGTCCCAGGAAGTAGCAGGCCACGATCGCGCCGACCGCGTATCCGCCCGCTCGGGGCAGGGAGGTGGATCCAGTCGCCACGATCGTCAGCACGGCCGCGGCAGCTCCGCAGAGCAGTGCCAGCGGGCTCAGCAGCAGGAAACGGAGCGCCGAACGGCACACTCCCCATGGATAGAACGCGGTCGCCGCGACCGGATCGCTCCGCCGCGGGCCACGGACGGACCTGCGCTTGCCCAGCCAGCCGGTCGTGACGTCGCTGGCGCGCAGCAAGAGGAGCACCACCAGGGCGAAGATCGTGCCCGCGAGCGGCAGTAGGACGCTGACGGCCACGAGCGCAGCCACCGTCGCGATGACCAGCAGGCGCCGGGCCGGTGCCGGGCCGCTCCCGGCGGCTAGCCCGCTGCCGGGCCCGGCCAGCTCTGGCGACGGGGCTGCCTCGGCGCTCGCCCACTCCCCTGATCCGGCCGGGGTGCCGTAGCCGGTTATGCCCGGGTCCGGCCCGGTGCCCGCTGGGGCCGGATTCGGGTAGCCGGGCCGGGGCCCAAGCTCTCCGCCCAGCCCGGCCCGCTGCGCGGCACCGCCGGAGCCGTTCGGCTGCCCGTATTTAACGGGCGGTAGCAAATCGGCGAAATCGTCAGCAGGCGCGATAGCGATAGGCCGGGTCCCAGGCCAGGCTGGCGGTGGCGGAGCTGGCGTTACTGCCATCGGTGCAGCTGCGGCGGCGGCGGCCAAACCGTTGGCCGGTTGGGCGCTGACGTCCTGGGCGGTCAGGGCCGCTGCTGCTGCATCCGCTAGCGCCCCAGACAGGCCGGGAACTGCTTCGGGCAGGCCTGGGCCCTGAGCCGGTGGCACTTGCTCGGTGACTGGATGCGCTCGCAGCGTTACCGGATGAGCTAGCGCGGTTGCTTGCTGCGGCATGCCCGCGGATCCGGGCACCAGGCCGGTCGCGTCCAGCCCCGCGCATTGTTGTGCCAACTCAGCCGCCGATGGGCGGCGCGCAGGGTCCCTGGCCAGCGCCGCCAGCACCAGCGGCGACAGCGCCGCTGGCATGTCGGCTAGCTCGGGCTGGCCGTGCACGATGCGGTAGAAGATCGCCTCGAACTGGCCGGTGCCAAACGGCGGGTGGCCGGTGGCCGCGTACGCCAGCGTCGCCCCCCACGAGTGGATGTCGGCCGCCGGGCCGCTGGAGCGGCCTTCGATTATCTCGGGCGCCAGGTAACCAGGGGTGCCCATGAACATGCCGGTCATCGTCAGCCGGGTGGCGTCCGGGGCTTGCGCGATACCGAAGTCGATGACTACCGGCTCGCTGTCGACCAGCATGACGTTTCCCGGCTTGAGATCCCGGTGCACGATGCCCGCGTCGTGCACGGCGACCAGGGCACTGGCTAGTCCGCTTGCCAGCCGGGCCAGGGCCGGGCCAGTGATCGGCCCGCCGGCCGCCACCACGTCCTCCAGCGTTCGCCCCGCGACGTAACGGGTGACGATGTAGGGCGGGCTGCCCTCGACGTCAGCGTCGAGAACCTCGGCCACGTACGGGCTGTGCACGCGCCGCATCATGTCGACCTCGCGGGCCAGGCGCCTCCTAGCCGTGGCTTCGGCCGGGATCCCCTGGCGAAGCACCTTGACGGCAACCTGCTCGCCGGACGGGCCGCTGGCAAGGTAAACCACGCCCATCCCGCCCTCGCCTAGCTGCGCGTGCAGGCGGTATGGGCCCAGCCGTTCCTCCCCCGCATGGGCGCTCATAGGCACACAGCCTACGGCGCACCGGAACCTGGGGCGCAGCGACGGCGGGGTCGAGCTAACCCTCCGTTACCAGGCGGCGCAGGGCGTCAGCGGTGGCCGCGTTCTGCTCCGCATGGCTGACTAGCGCCTTGGCGAGCTCGCTCGCCCACTGGCCGACGGGAACCGGCTGCCTGGACAGCACCACTCCCCTGACTTCCCGGCATATCTCGGCCGCCGGCACCCCCTTGGCCAGGCCAAGGGTCATAACCTGGTCACCAAGCCGGACAGTGATCTTCGTCACAGTGCCGGGCCGGCCCTTCATCCGGTCCGAGACCGATCTGTCCCGGTCGACCGTCACGGTGCCGGGCGGCAGGGACTCGCCGAGCGACTCGGTCAGGACTCTCGCGTAGATCGCGATGTCGCTGCTGTCCGCGCGCAGCGCGGCCGTCACCATATCCAGCGACAGGTTGTCTGCTGGCTCCGTCATCGCTGCCGCATCCTTATCCGCCGGCCGCATCTGCCGGCCGCCGTTCCCGGCACTGCCGATGGTCAACTCTGATCATCTTCCCGCATAGCGCCGCTCCGCCGCCATGTCGGCTAGCTGCCGGAGAAGACCGCCTTCCCCGGCCCATTCTCCAGGAAACTGCGCATGCCGGCCTTGGCGTCCTGCGTGGCGAACAACCCGGCGAAGCTGATCCGCTCGACTTCAAGTCCGGTACCCAGATCGGTGTCGAGGCCAGCATCGATGGCCTGCTTGGCCGCCGCGATGGCGATCGCCGGCCCGTTCGCGTAGCGCGACGCCATCTCGCAAGCGGCCGGATAGACCTGCTCGTCTGGCACGACCTTGTCAGCGATCCCGATAGCCAGCGCCTCAGCAGCGTCGACGAACCGGCCGGTGAAGATCAGGTCCTTCGCCTTCGCCGGCCCGATCAGCCTGGGCAGCCGTTGCGTTCCGCCAGCGCCGGGAATGAGGCCGAGCAGGATCTCCGGCTGGCCGACCTTCGCGCTCTCGCCCAGCACCCGGAAGTCCGCGCACAGCGCCAGTTCCAGGCCGCCGCCCAGGGCATACCCGGTTACCGCGGCGATCACCGGCTTGCCGATCCGGGTCACCGCAGCGAAGGAATCCTGCAGCCGCTTGCTGTCCCGCAGCATCTGGGCATAACTGGCTTCCGACATTTCCTTGATGTCAGCGCCCGCGGCGAACAGTCGCTCACAGCCGTAGATGACGACGGCCCGAACATTCGGGTCAGCGCCAACCTGCGCCGCGGCGGCGGCGAGCTGACCCTGAAGCTCAGCGCCCAGCGCGTTCATTGGCGGACGGTTCAGCCTGATGGTCGCCACCGCCTGGTCGATCTCGACCTGGACCAGCTCGCCCACGATGCACCTCCGATGCCGAGCCACGATAGTACGCAGGTCCGCCAGCCAGACGATGGAAGCCCCAGCGCTAGCACCTCTCGGCGCAGCTGGAAGCGCAAGCCATTGACATTTGGTAACGCGGGCCTGCTGCGGCGGCCCGGCTTATCGCGGCGCGGCAGCGCGAGGCCGGAGCGGCAGCGTCAAACCGCTTACCACCCCGGCCAGCTAGGAGCGATGGCACCGGCGCGTTCGTGCCGGCCAGGCGGAGTCAGGGCCGCCACCGGGGCAGCTACCAGGCCGGTTACTCCCCGGATGCGCGCGGCAGCGAAACGCCGTGCCAGCCATTCAGGAAATCGCGTACTTCGCTCTCGCTGTAACGGCGGTGGCCACCGGGCGTGCGGATTGAGGAAAGCTTTCCGCCCCGTGCCCACCGAGTTACGGTCTTGGGGTCGACGCGCAGTATTGCGGCAACTTCAGCCGGGGTGAGGAGGCGGTCGTCCTGCTTGATCTCAGTTCTCACGAGGAGGGTCCTCTCGCACTCGACGGTAATGGAGCGATTACATAACGTAACGATACGTGACCGTCACCGAACGGCAGCGTTCTATCACAGGATGTCACAACGACCTAGATTTTGCTGGCGTTCTGGCGGGCACGTGAGGAAACTCCCTTGGATTCCCGGTCCTGTCTGTTGCTATCAGGACGCTGACCACCGGGCATTGGTTTACTAGGCGGCCATGATTTCAAGGCTCTTATGTCGCACTTACAACGCAGTTAACGAAGGTCGCCGCGCGTGAGCCGACGGAAAAGGCCGAGGGTGGTAAACATCGCCTTTGAAAGGTACCCGCGGCAATGACTAGCGCAAGTCGCCGTTGACCATTCCTGCAGGTGCATCAGGCATGGCAACCAAGCCGAGCTCTGCCGGCCCGGCAAGAAGGGGGTTGCTGGGCAGCACCCGGACCGTATAACCGAACGGACCAGGCTTGCCCAGTTCGGCCTCGCCGGTGTACCGGGCCGTCCCGTCGGGGCCCGCCGCTGATTCCGATCGCAGCGGCGACCGCACCGGTTCGATGATCTCGTCGGAATCTCCGACCCGTCCGTAGACGGCCTCGACCTTGACGTCATCCGGCAACAGCGAGCCGAGCGTGACGGTAGCCCGGACTGTCAGCCGCCCGCCGGGGCTGAGGTCACCGTCATCCGCCTCTACGTGGCCTACGCGTACTTCCGGCCAGGCCGCCTGCACTCGGCGCTTCCAGGCGGCGAGTTGGCGCGCGCCCTCGAAGGGCTTCCCGTTGCCCGCCTCCAGCGTGCGCGAGGCAGCGGCGGCGGGTCCGTAGAGGTCCGTGACGTACTGCCTGACCATCCGGGTCGCCTGCGCCCGCGGGCCGAGCGTTCGCAACGTGTGTGACACCATCTCCAGCCACCGCGCGGGCAAGCCGTCCTTGCTTGTGTCATAGAACAGCGGCGCCACGGACTGGCCGATGAGGTCGTATAGTGCCGCGGCCTCCACCTCGTCCCGCCGCGCCGGATCGTTCACGCCGTCGGCCGACGGAATGGCCCAGCCGTTCTGCCCGTCGTGCCATTCGTCCCACCAGCCGTCCAGCACCGACAGGTTGAGGCCGCCGTTCAGTGCTGCCTTCATACCCGAGGTACCGCAGGCCTCAAGCGGGCGCAGCGGGTTGTTCAGCCAGACGTCGCAGCCTTGAACCAGAGTCCGCGCCATGGCCATGTCGTAATCAGGCAGGAACACGATCCGGTGCCGGACCTGGGGATGATCGGCAAACCTGACGAGCTGCTGGATCAGCTGCTTGCCCCCGTCGTCGGCCGGGTGCGCCTTGCCTGCCACTACGATCTGCACGGGCCGGTCCGGGTCTAGCAGCAACGCAGTCAGCCGGGCGGGATCATGCAGCATCATGGTCAGCCGCTTGTAGGACGGCACCCGGCGCGCGAAACCGATCGTGAGCACGTCGTCGTCCAGCACCGTGTCGGTCCAGATCAGCTCCGCGTCGGACGCGCCCCGCTGACGCCAGGACGCACGCAGGCGCCGTCTGGCTTCTGCCACCAGCCTGGCTCGCAGCAGTCGGCGCAGCTCCCACACCCGCGCTGGGTCATGCGCCGCCCGGTCCCAGAACTTTGGGTCGTCGGCGGGATCGGCGGCTGCCGGATCGGGGCGGTTCTCGCTCGCCATGGCCATCAGTTCCGGCGCCACCCAGGTCGGAGCGTGCACGCCGTTGGTCACCGAAGTGATCGGGACTTCGGATTCATCGAAGCCCGGCCACAATCCCGTGAACATGGATCGGGAGACCTTCCCGTGCAGCTTGCTGACCCCGTTGACGCGCTGCGCCAGCCGCATGCCCATGACCGCCATGTTGAACACGGCCGGGTCGCCGCCTTCAAACGTTTCCGCGCCCAAGTCCAGGACCCGGTCCAGCGGCAGGCGCGCCGCATCACCCTCACCGGTGTCGTCCGCGACAGTCGCGGCGAAGGCACCGGCGGCACTGTCATCCCGGTAGGCGAACTGCCCGGCGACTAGTTCCCGCGGGAACCTGTCGATGCCGGCGGGCACCGGCGTGTGCGTCGTGAACACGGTGCCGGCCCGGCACAACTCAAGCGCGACGTCAAAGTCCAGTCCCTGATTCATGTACTCGCGGATGCGCTCGAGGCCCAGGAACCCGGCATGTCCCTCGTTGGTGTGGAAGACCTCAGGCGCCTGATGGCCGGTAATGTCACAGTATGCCCGGACGGCCCGGACGCCGCCGATGCCGAGCAGCAGTTCCTGGCGCAACCGGTGCTCAGTGCCGCCGCCATACAGCCGGTCGGTGATCTCCTGGAGGTCCGGGGTGTTCTCCTCGACGTAGGAGTCCAGCAGCAGCAATGGCACCCGGCCAACCTGCGCGACCCAGATCTGGGCCGCCAGCGTCGTGCCGCCAGCCATGCCGACCGAGACCCGAACCGCGTTCCCGGCCGGGTCGCGCAGCAAGGTGAGCGGCAGCCCGTTCGGGTCAGATGCCGGGTAGCGCTCGGCCTGCCAGCCGTCGATCGACAACGACTGGGTGAAATAGCCGTGCCGGTACAGCAGGCCGACGCCGATGAGCGGCACTCCGAGGTCGCTCGCGGCCTTGAGATGATCCCCCGCCAGGATCCCCAGGCCACCCGAGTACTGCGGCAGCGCCGCGGTGATCCCGTATTCGGGGGAGAAATAGGCAATCGCGGTCGGCCGCCCATCACCCGCGCCCGTCCCGGCTTGGTACCAGCGCGGCTCGGCCAGGTAATCGGTCAGGTTATCGTCGGCCTCGGCGAGCCGCCGCAGGTACGCGCCATCAGCGGCGAGCGCAGTCAGCCGGGACGGGGCAACGCTGGCCAGCAGCGCTACCGGGTCCCGCTGGGCGAGCTCGCGATTGGCCGGATCGATCGCCGCGAACAACTCACGCGTCTGCACGTGCCAGGACCAGCGCAGATTCAGCATCAGCGACCGCAGCGCAGCCAGGCTTTGCGGTAGGAACGGGTGAATCGTGAACCGGCGGATTGCTCTCACGGACAGCGACCTTACCCACGGGGGGCTCCGCCCCCCGTGCTCCCCCCGGAAAACCCGCAAACCCGCCACCGGCAAGCTCCGCCCCGTTGGCGCGCCCAGAATCATCCACACACCCTGATCCGCATTGGCTGGCATACGGATGGGTAGCTTTGATCCGTGATCGGCAGGATCCCCATCATCGACGTCCAGCCTGTGGTGCGCGTGCCAGGCATCAACGGGCCGACATCCCCAGCAAAGGCAGTGCCTGGCGAGAGCTTTATCGTCACTGCCACGGTTTTCCGCGAGGGCCACGAGATGCTGGGGGCCGGCGTGGTGCTCATTGACCCGGACGGCCGCCGGCAACCGCTGGTCCGGATGCGCGAGCTAGCCCCCGGCACGGACCGTTACGGCGCCGAAGTGGCACCGACGACTGATGGCCTATGGCACTTCGCCGTCGAGGCGTGGGGCGACCCGGTTGCCCGCTGGCAGCATGACGCCGCCATCAAGGTGCCGATCGGGCAGGACACCGAGCTGATGCTGGCTGAGGGCGCCTTGCTGTTCGACCGCGCCGCCCAGGCGGTTAGCGTTCCCGCCGATGCGCCGCGCCAGGCCCGGCTCGCCAGAACCGCCAGGGAGGTGCTGACCAAGACCGCGCGGCTGCTGACCAAGGCCGACAGGCCGGCCGTCGACCGGCTGGCCGCCGCGGTCACACCGCAAGTCCAGGACGTGCTGGCCCGGTTCCCGCTGCGCGACATGCTGACAAGCTCCGATAGCTATGAGCTGATGGTGCACCGGCAGCGGTCCCTATTCAGCGCATGGTACGAGTTCTTCCCGCGCTCGGAAGGTGCTCGGGTCGATCCGACCCGGCGGCGCAAGCCGCAGACCGGGACGCTGCGCACCGCGGCCCGCCGCCTGGACGCTATCGCCGAAATGGGCTTCGACGTGGTGTACCTGCCGCCAGTGCACCCGATCGGGACGACCGCGCGCAAGGGTCAGAACAACTCGCTTACGGCGGCGTCTGGCGACCCCGGATCGCCGTGGGCGATTGGCTCGCCCGATGGCGGTCACGACGCGATTCACCCGGACCTGGGGACGCTCGAGGACTTCGACGCATTTGTCGCCAGGGCAACCGAGCTAGGCCTCGAAGTGGCGATAGACCTGGCGCTGCAAGCCTCGCCCGATCATCCCTGGGTTCGCGAGCACCCGGAGTGGTTCACCACCAAGGCCGACGGCACGATCGCCTATGCCGAGAACCCGCCGAAGAAGTATCAGGATATTTACGCGCTCAACTTCGACAATGACCCCGATGGCATCTACGCCGAGGTGAAGCGGGTGGTTCGGCACTGGATGGACCACGGCGTCAGGATCTTCCGGGTCGACAATCCGCACACCAAGCCGCTGCCATTCTGGCAGCGGCTGCTCGCAGACATTGCCGCCACCGATCCCGACGTCATCTTCCTGTCCGAGGCATTCACCAGGCCAGCCATGATGCATACCCTGGCCGCCATCGGATTCCACCAGTCCTATACCTACTTCACGTGGCGTAACACGGCCGCTGAGCTCACTGAGTACCTGCGTGAGCTGGCAGGGCCGGCGGCCGCCTACATGCGGCCGAACTTCTTCGTCAACACCCCCGACATCTTGTGCCAGTATCTCCAGCACGCTGGGCCCCAGGCGTTTGCGGTGCGCGCTGTTCTGGCGGCGATGATGTCGCCCTCGTGGGGCGTCTATTCGGGTTACGAGCTGGCGGAGAACATCCCGCTGGTGCCGGGCAGCGAGGAATACCTGGATTCGGAAAAGTACTTCTACCGGGCGCGCGATTGGGACAAAGCCGCCGAACTGGGCCTGACCCTCGCGCCGCTGCTGACCCGGCTGAATCAGCTCAGGCGAGCGCACCCGGCCCTGCGCTGGCTTCGTAACGTGCGATTTCACGCCAGCGATCAGCCGGACATTCTGTGCTTCTCCAAGCGAGTTACCGCAGACTTCGGCGACACGCCCGACACCGTTATTGTCGTGGTTAACCTGGATCCCAACTCCGCCCGAGAGGCTACTGTCTGGCTGGACAGCGCGGCGCTGGGGATCGACACGGCGGCGGGCTTCACCGTCACCGACGAGCTCACCGGCCAGCAGTTCAGCTGGGGTCAGGCGAATTACGTCCGGCTCGACCCGGCTGTGGCGCCCGCGCACATCCTGACCGTGGCCTAGCGAACCGGTTTCGTCCCTGCCTTCGTGCATTCTTGAGAGGTGGGGAACGGCGTAGCCGACCAGCTGGCGGTGGTTGGTCACAATCGAGCATCGGCGGGAGAGCGGGAGTGAATCAGCCTGGGTATGCCAGCGGGCAGCACAGCTCGCCGGTTGAGGCCCCGTTGCAGGAATTCAAAGGCCCCGGAAACGAGCCGGTACCCGACTCATTCTCGTTCGAGAAGCCGCGGGACCCCCGCTGGTATCAGCGGGCTGTATTTTACGAGGTCCTGATCCGCGGGTTTCACGATTCCAATGGCGACGGCACTGGCGACATTCGGGGCCTGATCGATCGGCTCGACTATCTGCACTGGCTTGGCATTGACTGCATCTGGCTGCTGCCGATCTATGCCTCCCCACTGAAGGACGGCGGCTACGACATCGCCGATTTCACCGCGATCCTGCCGGAGTTCGGCACGATCGGCGACTTCGTCGAACTGGTCGAGCAGGCGCACCAGCGCGGCATCCGGGTCATCGCGGACCTGGTCATGAACCACACCAGCGACCAGCACCCGTGGTTCCAGGCTTCGCGATCCGATCCGGACGGCCAGTTTGGCGACTTCTACGTCTGGTCCGACACCGACGACCGGTATTCCGACGCGCGCGTCATCTTCGTCGACACCGAGCAGTCCAACTGGACCTACGACCAGGTCCGCGGCCAGTACTACTGGCACCGGTTCTTCTCTCACCAGCCTGACCTGAACTACGAGAACCCGAGGGTCCAGGACGCCATGCTGGAGGTGCTGCGGTTCTGGCTGGACCTCGGCATAGACGGCTTCCGGCTGGACGCAGTGCCGTACCTGTACGAGCGCGAAGGCACCATCTGCGAGAACCTCAAGGAGACGCACGAATACCTGAAGCGGGTCCGGGCCGAGATCGACAGGCTGTACCCCGACCGGGTGCTGCTCGCCGAGGCGAACCAGTGGCCTGCCGACGTCGTCGAGTATTTCGGCGATCCGTCCGCCGGCGGTGACGAATGCCACATGGCCTTCCATTTCCCTCTGATGCCGCGCATCTTCATGGCGGTCCGGAGGGAACAGCGCTACCCGATCTCCGAGATCATGGCGCAGACCCCGCAGATACCGTCGGGCTGCCAGTGGGGCATCTTCCTGCGCAACCACGACGAGCTGACCCTGGAAATGGTCACCGACGACGAGCGCGACTATATGTACTCCGAATACGCGCGCGATCCCCGGATGAAGGCGAACATCGGGATCCGGCGGCGCCTCGCCCCGCTGCTCGACAACGACAGGAACCAGCTTGAGCTGTTCACCGCCTTGCTGCTGTCGTTGCCGGGCTCGCCGGTGATCTACTATGGCGACGAGATCGGCATGGGGGACAACATCTGGCTCGGTGACCGAGACGGCGTGCGCACGCCGATGCAGTGGACGCCGGACCGGAACGCGGGATTCTCCCGGTGCGACCCGGCCAGGCTCTACCTGCCGCTGATCATGGACCCGATCTACGGGTATCAGGGACTGAACGTCGAGGCACAGGAGCGCATCAACGGGTCGCTGCTCAACTGGACCCGCCACATGATCGACATCCGCAAGCGGCACTCGGTCTTTGCCCTCGGTGAGTACCACGAGCTCAACTCGTCGAACCCCAGCGTGCTCGCCTTCGTCCGGGAGTACCGCGGGCCGGAAGGCGAGGGTGCGGGTACCGACCGCATGCTCTGCGTCAACAACCTGTCCCGCTTTCCCCAGCCGGTCGAGCTCGACCTGAGCCGGTACGCCGGCGCCGTCCCGGTCGAGTGCACCGGCGGGGTGGCGTTCCCCCCTATCGGCGAACTGAGCTACCTGCTCACGCTGCCGGGGCACGGCTTCTACTGGCTGACGCTCGAGCCGCCCCCTGCGAGCTAGCTCAGCGCGGTTTGCAGCCTCGGAAGGAAGTACGCCCAGCCATCCCAGTGCTCGTTATGGGCTTTCTGGTCGGCTTCGTCAAGTGAATGGGGTCCGTGCTCGATCGTCAGTTGCGCGCCGCCCGGTGCCACCGGCGCGGCGGTGACCGTGACGGCTGTCGCCGCCGCGTCATCGCCTTCCCACGCCCAGCAGAACGCCAGCGAACTGCCTGCCTGGTAGCTGAGTACCTGGCCCGTTAGCCGCGCCGGTATCTCGGCGAACCACACGGAGTACTCGCCACCGGGAGCAAGTTCCGCTGTCAGTTCGCCCCGCCACCAGCTGGCCAGCAGAGCTGGGTCAGTGAAGGCCGACAGCGCGCGCTCCGGCGAGCAACCGGGGAGCCGGACGGTCGCCACGATCATCGGCCCCTCGTCCCGCAGCTCAACCTCGCCGTTGCCCGTCTCGTCGTTAGCAGTCTCGCCGTCAGCCGCCTGGCTCCCGTCCGGCACGTTCGGGTCTCCTCGATTCGCTCGAATGCCGTGTTGCCATCTGTCATTCTCCCCTGGGCGCTGCCGCTCCGATACGATCTGCGGCATTCGGCCGTGGTAGCGCGGCCGCCCAGCCGACTTGCTGCTGAGGTTGCGCATGACTACCCGGGCACGGCGCGCGTGCGGACGGCTGAGTGCGGGGATGGCTTCGTTCCCTGTCAAAATGATCAGCTCTGTGACGCTGGCGTGCCTGCTCGCGGCTTGCGGCGCGTCGGCAGGCCAATCGGGCGCCAGCACCGCGACCCGGCGCATACGGCTCAGCCCGGTTACCGCGAACGGTGCACCGGCTGGCGGGTTCCGGGTCGCGTCAACAGCGGCGAGCGCGACCTGCGAGCCGGGCTCGGAGGCGATCGGCCAGGCCTACCGGTGCTTCGCCGGGAACGCGATCTATGACCCGTGCTGGGCCGAGAAAGCAGCGACGCCGACGGTGCTGTGCCTGCCGTATCCGTGGGCGCACAGCGATGTCAGGCTGCTGGTGCGCGAGCCCCTCGGCGTGATACCCAGCCAGGGCGGCGGCCCTGGCCCGGCCGAGCCGTGGGGCCTGGAACTGGCGAGCGGCCAGCGGTGCCTGCTCGCGCAGGGGGCGCACAGCATTTTCGCCGGGCGAGTCATCGACTATTACTGCAGCCCGAGGCTCTGGCTGCTTCGTGGCCTGGTCCAAAACCGGCCCGAGTGGCAGGCCAGCAGCGTAGTCGCCGCGCCGTCCGGCAAGCTAGCCCGCGGGCCAGTCGCGGAGATCACGATCGCCTGGTTCGGCCTCCCGGACACGTTCCGATAGGCCGGGACGGGGCGCAGCCCAGGCGGACGCTGCATTCATCGGATGCTGGCGGCGCAGGCATAGCCGAAGACAGCGAACCAGGCGATAGCCGCGCCATAGAAGACGCGCTCGATCGCCCCGAACCAGGCTCTCGCCGCTGGCACGTAACGCGGGGCGGCCATGGCGAGCAGGACTGCCAGCATGAGCCAGCCAAGTGCTGACGACAGCGGGGCCAGCGAACGCCAGACATCCGCGTGAGACAACACGTTCGCCAGCCGGAGCGCGGCGAGCGTTGCTCCGCCGAACGCTGCGAGCGCCAGCCAGCCGTGCGCCCGGCCAGTGGGACTCCGCTCCGCGCCGGGCGCGTCCATCGGGTACCAGCTGATCACTGCGCGCGCCGCCGCGAAGACCAGCAGCAGCCCGACAACCTGAACTCGGCCGCGACCGCTAATCTCGCCGGCGAGGCCAGCCGCCAGCGCCAGGCCGGACACGGCAAACGCGATGGTGGCGACCCGATAGCCGGCTCGGAACTTCGTGATTCCGTACTGACTCACCGCGTTACGCACCGGGGAAAGTCCGGTCGGTGCCAGATGCAGGTAGGCGAGGCTAGCCATGACTGCGGCCAGACCTATCAGCGAGACGATCCCCAGGGCAGCAGTCATCGGTTCCTTGAGGCAGAATATGCAACCTAGTTGCGTATCGCTATCATGCTGAGTCGTGCCGGAATCGTCAAGACCTGAGCAGGCAGGTCTGGATTCGCCCGGACCGACACCGCCTGAACCGGTCTACCTGCTGGGTGACCTGCTCGCGCTGGCCCGCCGGAGCTGGGTCGAGCAGATGCGCAGCCGACTCGAGGCGGCTGGGTACCCCGGCTACCGCCGCAGCGATGCCGCGGTACTCAGGCTGCTGCGCCGCGGTCCGGTTTCGGTCGGCCAGCTCGGGACAGCGCTGGCGGTTACCAGACAGGCAGCCAGGAAGGCTGCCGACGGACTGGAGCTACGCGGCTATGCGCGGACGCAGCGGGATGACAGCGACAGCCGCCGCCTGAATATCGCGCTGACCCGGCTCGGCCAGGCGTACGCAAGCGCGGTTGTCGAGGTTGTCACTGGGCTCAACCGAGAACTGGCCCGGCGCGTCAGCCCAGACCAGCTCGCTGCCGCCGATGCAGTGCTGCGGGCGGCCCTAGCGACCGATGCTGAGCGGCGGTATGCGGCCCGAACGGTGCGCCCGCCGCGATGACGCACAAATTGCTCATATCGGTGCGCATAATCCGGCCCAGGTTCGGGCAGTAGGTCACAGTGTCGGAAAGCTCCGGAGCCGGCCAGGCTGGGCATGAGATGACTACACCAGGCATGCCACCCACGGCCGCGCGCCCAGCAGGCAGGGGCACCACAAGCGCTGGACCGGCAAGCCAAGGATCGCCTGCGGCTGGTCCGGCCGGCCCGAGCGAGGCCGCAGACGAGATGGCGCTCCTGGACATGCTCGCGGTGTGGCTGCCGACGCAACGCTGGTTCCCTGGCCGCGGCAGCACCGTGTCGGAGCTCCACCTGGTTTCCGACGTTACGCTCAGGTCCGGCGATCCGGCGCTGCGCCACCTCATCGTCCAGACGCGGGTGCACGGCGTGACGGCTAGGTTCCAGGTGCTTGTCGGCCGCCGGCTGCGGCCGCCCGCGGCGCTCGGTACGGCGGTCATCGGCTCGCGGAACGGCATCACCTGGTACGACGCGCTGCATGATGCGGACCTTGCGGAGGAACTCACCTCCCGCATCGCCGGGCAGCGTACTGTCGGGCGGTTGCGGTTCGTGCGCGAGGCGGCCGCGCCTAGCCCGAGCGGCCGCTGGCCCGATGGCCGGGTGCTCACCGCCGAACAGAGCAACACCAGCCTGGTATTCGGCGACCTGGCGATCCTGAAGGTACTTCGCAGGCTGTTCCCCGGCGCCAACCCCGATCTTGAGGTCGCCCATGCCCTTGCCCGGCGCGGCTCAGCGCAAGTGGCGGCGCCGTACGGGTGGATCGAGACCGACCTGGACGGCGAGCCGGTGCTGCTCGCCGTGCTTTCGGAGTTCCTGGCCGGCGCGAGCGACGGCTGGTCGCTGGCCCTGGCCAGCCTCAGCCGGATCTACGCGCGGCCCGGATCGTGCGGCCGGGAATACCTGACCGCTCCACCGCCTGGTACCGGCGCGGCGGCAATGACCGAAGACGCCGGCGCGGCGGCGATGCCGTTCGTTGCCGAGGCCCGGCTGCTCGGCGAAGCCACTGGCGAGCTGCACGGGGACATGGCGGCAGCGTTCGGCCGCCGTGAGCTCGGCCGCGCGGAGCTGGCCGCGACGGCCGAGACCATGAACGCGAAGCTGACGGACGCCATCGCCGTCGTGCCCGAGCTCGGCCCGCACGAGGGCAGGATCAGGTTGGCTTACAACGCAGTCTCCGACCTCGCCGGGCCGGTGCCGGTGCAGCGAATACACGGCGACTACCATCTGGGGCAGGTAATGCGCAGCAAACATGGCTGGGTCGCGCTCGACTTCGAAGGCGAGCCGGCCCTGCCGCTCACGCAGCGCAGGGCGCTGGCGCCGGCCCTCAAGGACGTCGCGGGCATGCTCCGCTCGTTCGACTATGCGGCCCGGCACCAGCTCATCGGCCATCCGGACGCAGGAAAGGCGGCCGAAGTGACCGACGCGGCCGACGCCTGGGTTCGTCACTGCCAGGCCGCGTTCCTGGCTGGCTACGCCGCTCGCGGCGCGACTGACCCGGCCGGTCATGACACACTGCTACGCGCGCTAACGCTGGAGAAGGCGGTCTACGAAGTGGTCTACGAGTACCGGCACCGGCCATCCTGGCTGTCCATACCGCTTGAGTTCGTGGCAGCGGCATGACCGCGGACGTGTCCCCGGCGGATCAGATCAGCCACGCCGAGATCGACGCACTGGTGGCCGGGGTCCATCATGACCCGCACGGCGTACTTGGTGGCCATCCTGGTCGGGATGGCGTGACGATCAGGGCGCTGCGCCCGCTAGCCGAGTCCGTGACGATCGTGCTCCCCGGCGGCGCGAGGGTGCCCATGCGGCATGTGTACCAGGGCGTGTTCTCGGCCGTCGTGCCCGGCCCGACGGTGCCCGACTACCGCCTGGCGGTGACCTATCCGGGGATGCCGGAGACCATCTCCGACGACCCGTACCGGTACCTTCCGACGCTCGGCGAGGTCGACTTGCACCTGATCGGGGAGGGCAGGCACGAGGCGCTCTGGACAGTGCTCGGCGCGCGCGTCCGGCCCGAAGCGGACGGTACGTCGTTCGCGGTCTGGGCGCCGAACGCCCGCGGCGTCCGGGTCATTGGCGACTTCAACCACTGGGACGGCCAAGCGCACCCGATGCGCTCACTTGGCGGATCGGGCGTCTGGGAACTGCTGATTCCGGGCGTTGGCGAAGGCGCGAAGTACAAGTACGACATCTGCGGCCCGGGCGGAAACTGGCACCGCAAAGCCGACCCGATGGCGCGCCTGGCCGAGCGGCCGCCGGCCACGGCCTCGGTGGTGACGCAGTCGCGGTATGAGTGGGGCGACCAGGACTGGCTGACCGCAAGAGCAAGCCGGGAACTGCTGACCCGGCCCATGAGCATTTATGAGGTGCACCTCGGCTCCTGGCGACCCGGCTTGTCCTACACCGAGCTGGCCGACCAGCTGACTAGCTACGTCACCGAGATGGGCTTCACCCATGTGGAGTTCATGCCGGTGGCCGA
Organism: uncultured Actinomycetota bacterium; assembly: GCA_963804435.1. Classification (GTDB taxonomy): domain Bacteria; phylum Actinomycetota; class Actinomycetes; order Streptosporangiales; family Streptosporangiaceae; genus JAJYUU01. The sequence continues at coordinate 184,335 of CAWDQI010000002.1, forward strand.
GCATCCGTTCGCCGGCTCCTGGGGCTACCAGGTGACCTCCTATTACGCCCCGACGTCGCGATTCGGCTCCCCGGACGAGTTCCGCCAGCTGGTGGACTCGCTGCATCAGGCAGGTATCGGGGTGTTCCTGGACTGGGTGCCCGCGCATTTCCCGCGGGACAGCTGGGCGCTGGCCGAGTTCGACGGGACCCGGCTGTATGAGAATGCCGACCCGCAGCGCGGTCAGCACCCGGACTGGGGCACGCTTATCTTCGATTTCGGCCGCGCCGAGGTGCGCAACTTCCTGGTCGCCAACGCCATCTACTGGCTGGAGGAGTTCCACGCGGACGGGCTGCGCGTCGACGCGGTCGCGTCCATGCTCTACCTCGACTACTCCCGCAAGGACGGCGAGTGGACCCCGAACTCGCTCGGCGGCCGGGAGAATCTCGACGCGGTCTCGTTCCTGCGCGAGGTCAATGCGACCTGCTACAAGCGGGTACCGGGTATCGCGATGATCGCCGAGGAATCGACGGCGTGGCCAGGCGTGACCAGGCCCGTGTACCTCGGCGGACTCGGCTTCGGCCTGAAATGGAACATGGGCTGGATGCACGACACGCTGGCCTACCTGAGCCGTGACCCGGTGCACCGCAGCTATCACCACGACGAGATGACCTTCTCGATGGTCTACGCGTACAGCGAGCACTACGTGCTGCCGCTATCCCACGACGAGGTGGTGCACGGCAAGGGCTCGCTGCTGCGCAAGATGGCCGGAGACGAATGGCGGCAGTTCGCCGGACTCCGGTCGCTGCTGGCGTTCATGTGGGCGCATCCCGGCAAGCAGCTGCTGTTCATGGGCGGCGAGTTCGGTCAGGGTGACGAGTGGTCCGAGCAGGCGGGGCTGGAATGGAACGTGCTGGAGTACCCCCGGCACGCGGGCGTGCAGCAGCTGGTCAAGGATCTCAACCGGGTTTATGCACGCCAGCCTGCGCTCTGGCAGCAGGACAGCTCCCAGGCGGGCTTTGAGTGGATCGACGCCAGGGACGCGTCGGCTAACGTGCTGTCGTTCCTCCGCTTCGGCTCGAACGGCAGCGTGCTCGCCTGCGTCGCCAACTTCTCCGCGACGCCGCGTCACACTTACCGGATCGGCTTGCCGTCGGCTGGCGGCTGGACTGAGGCGCTCAATACCGATGCGGAAGCGTACGGCGGGAGCGGAGTGGGCAACTACGGCCGGGTCGAGGCCACGGACGAGCCCTGGCACGGACGGCCGGCTTCGGCGGAGCTCAGCATCCCGCCGCTCGGCGTCGTCTGGCTGACGCCAGAGCGCGACCCCGGCTAGCCGCTCAGCCCTTCCCAGCCTCAGCTCGGCGCAGCTGGCACTTCAGCGGACGCGCCGGACCTGCGAAGCCGGCTCGAAGCGGAGCAGGTCACCGGGCTGGCAGCCGAGTGCGGCACAGAGCGCGGCCAGCGTGCTGAACCTGATGGCTCGGGCCCGGCCGTTCTTCAGCACCGACAGGTTCACCACCGTGATGCCCACCCGGCCCGAGAGCTCGGTCAAGGTCATGCCGCGTTCGCTGAGGAGCTCATCCAGTCGGATCGTGATCGCTGCGCCGTCATCGTTCGGTTCGGCGCCAGCATCATTGTGCGCTGCCGACCCGCCGGCCGACCGGCCGACGGCAGTTGAGTCACGAGCCATCAGACGGTTGCCTTGATCTCTTCGTCCAGCACCACGCCGACGCCAGTTATCCGGCCGAAGGTAATCAGCGCGGCGCCAGCGAGGCCGCCCGCGGCGTGAACGGCCCGCTGCGATCGGTCTGGCTGATTAGCCGCAGGATCAATACCAGCAGGCAGCCCCATAGCACCAGGCCGGGCAGCCTGGTCAGCAGGTACAGAGACCACTGGGCGAGGCCCGGATGCGGCGCGCAGGCCTGGATGTCGCCGACGACGCCGAGCGAACCGCCCTGCCGAGGGTAGACGCCCGTCGGCAAGCTGGGCGGGTAGCCGTGATTGAGCCTGTGCAGGTAGGACAGCGGCGTGTGCACGCACGCAGGTCCGTTGCGAGAGGACGAGCGGAAGATCCACAATGCGCCGCCCGCCAGGTAGAGCACCATGAACCTGGCGTAGACCCCGGCAACCTTGCCGATGGGCCCGGTCAGGCTCCGCTGGCCGCGCTTGCTGAGCAGCGGCGGCGTGAACGATATGACAACGAGCACCGCGACCAGGATCAGGCCGTTAGAAACCCAACCGAACATCGCGGGTCCTCCTCAGGGCGAGCGGGCGGTTCCACCGGTCCGCCATGACCCGGCTATCCGCCCCCACATCGATATTCGATAATAACGATAAACGATATGCTCCTGTCAAGAGGCGAGCGCCCGTCAGCTTCAGGTGACAGCGATGAGCCGGGCTTCGATGAGGCGACCGCTCTCGATGGTCAGCACGCCGAGGGTGCCCTGCGGCTGCCGCCGCCGGTCCGTCGGCGAGCCGGGGTTGAAGATGCGCAGTCCGGCGTCGGTTTGATCGAGCGGTATGTGCGAGTGCCCGAACACGACTAGGTCGGCGGCCGGGAACAGGCGCCGCATCCGGGCCAGCCGCCCGCTGGCCTGCCCGCTGTCGTGGATCATCGCGACCGCGACGCCGCCTAGGTTGAGCTGCAGCGTCGGCTCGGCGCCCCACGCCGCCACGTCTGGGCCGTCGTTATTGCCGAGCACGGCGCGTACCGGCGCGAACTGCGCCAGCTCCTGCAGAACCTCGCCGGTACAGACATCGCCGGCGTGCAAGATCAAGTCAGCCGCCCGCAGGTGCGCGGCGACTTCCGCCGGGCAGGCCTTCCACCGCCGCGGCGCATGGGTGTCGGAGAGCACGACGACGCGCACTCAGTCATCTTGCCCGCCCGGTCAGCGCCGGCCGACCGCACGGCCCGGGTTACGGTCAAGGCGGCGGCATCGCCGACTCGCACCGGGCGGCGGGCCGAGACCGACGGAGGCGAAATGGACGAGGAACTGACCGGGCAGGCACCCGACCACGAGCCAGTGCCGGCGGACGCCGCAGACCAGGTCACCAAGCGCGCCTCGACGGCAATCCGGCCGGGCCGGATGCCTGCCATGTACCTGGGCCATGGCGCGCCACCGCTGGTCGACGATCCCCTCTGGGTAGTGCAGCTCGAGGCCTGGGCCAGGGCGCTGCCCAGGCCCACCGCGATCCTGGTCGTGTCCGCGCACTGGGAGAACGCACCCTTGGCCATCGGCGCGACCGCCGACGCGGCGCCGCTGATCTATGACTTTTACGGGTTTCCCGAGCGTTACTACCAGGCCCGCTACCCCGCTCCCGGCGCGCCGGAACTGGCCGGCCGGGTAAGGTCCCTGCTGGCCGGCCAGGAGCAGGTCGCTGACGTGCCACATCGCGGGCTTGACCACGGTGCCTACGTGCCGCTCACCGTCATGTACCCGGACGCCGCCGTCCCGGTGCTGCAGATCTCCATGCCGAGCCTGGATCCGCAGCGGCTGCTACGGGTCGGTGCTGCACTGCGCCCGCTGCGCGACGAGGGCGTATTGATCATGGGCAGCGGCTTCCTCACGCACGGGCTGCCGTTCCTGCGCGACTTCCGCTTCAACGCGCCGCCGCCAGCGTGGTCGGCCGAGTTTGATCACTGGGCCGCGGACGCGCTGGAAGCGGGCGACGTCGACGCGCTGGCAAGCTTCCGCGGCGCACCGGCGGTCCGGCAGGCGCATCCGACTACCGAGCATTACGCGCCGATGTTCGTCACCCTCGGTGCCGCTGACGAGCCCGCACCCGTCACGACCATCACCGGTTACTGGCTTGGCCTGGCCAAGCGCTCCGTGCAAGTCGCGTAAGCCGGCCAGCCTCGCCGCCCGCCGGCCCAGGGCGAGGCCGATTGGCCGGATCTGCTGGTCCCCCCACTCCCGGCAGACTGGCCTTGACCCGTTCGTCGGCACTCGGCCGACGATACCGAACACCGGCGTAGGACGGCCTCGCCCTGGTTGCACGGAGTAAACCGGTATCCGGCTGCAGCGCGCCATCCCCGAACTCAGGGATGCGGCGGGGGCGGGCGCCAGCCTAGGATGCGCCCTACCGCGGCCGATCGGGATGAAGATAGCCGACCCACTCGTAGCACATGTAAGGACTGGCAGGACACAGATGGCGCTCGACTCTCACCCGCCGTCGACTGCCGCGACTGCGTACGTTACGACCTCCTCCGGTGCCGTGACCATGATTCCCGACGGCACCCGCCTGGTGTTCGGCCGAGGCCCGGACGCCGATCTGGTGATTCCCGCGGGCCGCGGGCTGTCGCGGCGGGCCGGCGCGATCAGTGCGGTGGCGGCAGGCGCCTGGGTGGCGAACCTCAGCCACACGCATGCCCTGTATGCCGAGGGCGACGGCTATCGGGTACGCCTTCCGCGGATGGGCGAGGCCGGGGAGCCATCGGAAGGGTGGTTTCTGCGGGAGGGAACCGCACTGGTGGGATCGCGCTCCATGCTCGACGAGGGCGTGCCGCTGCGACTGGTCGTGGCGGCCGGAACGGGGGCAGCCCATGGCGCCGACACGGCAGGCACGCGCGCCGACGGCGACGCAACCCTGCTGCCGTTGTACCTCGACCCGAACACCAAGCTCTTCCTGGTCGCGCTGTTGTGGTGCCGCCCGTGGCTGGTGGACCCCGCGCGCAGCACGCCACTCCCGCGCACGCCCGAGATTGCGCGCGCGGCGCTCCAGGTCACCGATGCCCATCACGAGATCGAGTGCTTCGACGCTGACCCGGCGTTCCGCGACAGGCTGTCCGCCCGGGTCGGAGAGCACCTCAAGGTCCTGCGCCGCAAGATCCACGAACGCGGCCTGGCCCGGCCAGACGTGCGGCTGTCCGACGAGGTGGCCGTCGGCGCGCTGATCGAGAACGGCGTCATCACCGCAGCCGATCTCGACCGGATCGGCGATCCGGCCTGGTGCTCACGGCAGGAGGACCTCTGGTGGACACCGGCCAGCTGACGCCGCTAGCTCCGCCAGACGATCTGGCCGACCGCAACCCGGACGCCGCCCCCGCCGGGCTACTGGCGCTGGACGCTGAACCGAGCGGTTGCGCGCGCGCCTTCGGCGTCGGTTACGCGGATCGTGTACACACCATTCGGCAGGCCGCCGGGCAGGAATTCGTGATCCTGGTTGATCGCATAATTGAAGGTGCCCAGCAGGTCTGCCACCGGCCGGATGGGCGAGGACCGGACTCCCACCAGGGTCACCGTCACTGGCTTGCCCGGCGGCCAGCCCTGCCCGTGCACGACGAATGTTGTGCGGCTGTCGCCGATGTCCTGGTTAAGCAAGATAACCGGCCTCCCCAGCGCATTGGCGACGGCCGGATTCGGGGGTGGCCCCTGAGGCGGCGGCCCGATGACAGGCCCGAGCTGCGCCGACTGCGGTGCTGCTGACTGCTGCGACCCTCCTGATGGCCGCTGCGATGGCGCTGACTGCTGCGACCGCGCTGACTGCTGCGACCCTGCTGACTGCGACGAGTGCTGCCGGGACTGCGCTGACGGCTCGGACGGCTTTCGCGCCCCGATTGCCCAGCCTCCGCCGACGAGCGCGGCCGCGGCAATGGTGCAGACCGCCACCAGCAGGAACCGCCTGCCGCGGGCGGCGGCCGGCGCTAGCAGGTCCGGCCTGCGGCTATCTGGCACCTGCTGGCCGGTGCGCGGCGCACCCCGCCCCTGGGCTGGCGCTTGCGAGCCAACGGTCGCCTCGCCCGCTATCTCGGCATCAGCTCCGGCCGGCGGCCAGGGAGCCCGCCGGTAGTCGTTAATCAGCTGGATCGCTGCCGGCGACAGTGGCGGCGAGCCGCCCTCACCGTCCGCGGCGAGGCCGGGAGCAAGGCGGGCCACGATAGCCGCCGATGTCGGCCGGGCGCGCGGATCGCGCTCAAGGCAGGCTGCGACGAGTTCGCCGAGTCCAGCGGGCAGGGCGCTGAGGTCCGGCGGCTCGGTCGCCAGCCGCACCAGCACATCCATGACTGTCTCGCCCTGATACGGCGCACGACCAGTGGCGGCGAACAGCATCGTCGCGCCCAGGGAGTAGATGTCGCTCGCCGATGTTGCCTGCCGGTTATCCCTGGCCTGCTCGGGAGCCATGTAGGCCGGGGTGCCCACGCTGCCGCGCGTTACCGTGAGCTGGATTCGCTCAGCTGCCCTGGCCAGTCCGAAGTCGATGACCCGCGGGCCATCGGGCGAGACCAGGACATTGGACGGTTTGACGTCGCGGTGCACGAGGCCGGCTCTGTGGATCGACTCCAGCGCTTCGGCACAGCCGGCCGCGAGCCACCGGACGGCATGCTCGGGCAACGGACCGCAGCTGCGGACGAGGGTGCTCAGCGACGGCGCTGGCACGTAGACAGTGGCCAGCCAGGGTACGTCCGCCTCGGAGTCGGCCGCCACGACAGCAGCCGTGAATGCGCCGCTGACTCGCCGCGCCGCTGCGACCTCCTGCCCGAACCGGGTCCGGAAGTCAGGCTCCTCGGCCAGCTCGGCCTTGATCATCTTGATCGCGACCAGTCGTCCTGCTGCCGACCGGCCCAGATACACCTGGCCCATCGCGCCTGCGCCCAGCCGGCCGGTAACCACATATCCGCCGACCTGCTCCGGGTCCCAACGGCGGAGCGGCTCGACTGACGCCTCAAGCGGCACGGCGCGATCTCCTCTGATGTCGATCGATCTCCGCATATCATGCCTACTTCAGCGGCCTCATGGTCGTCCTTCGCGCCAGGGGGCAAGGCGCGATCAGGCTGCCTCCATAGCGCCTCCATAGCACCCGCGCTGGCTCTGCACGCACGTACGGTCTGATAGAGCTCACAGCGGCGGCGCTTTGGGGGAATCGCCCGCCGCGCGGAAGAGGGCAGCCAGGCGGCGCCCGCCCGCGGTCGATCTGCCGGCCCCGCGTGCTCGGGGGCTAGTCGCACAAGTGGCCGGCAGCGAGGGAAGACCATGCAGGTCCGCCAGCGGACTGCGGGCGTCGCCGGCTTCCCGGCTGCGGGCTCGGGCCGAGGCGGGCCGCTGCCCGTGCTACACAGCCCTCGGCGCCAGTGGGTCGTCGGTTTCGGTTGGGGGGATCACGGTCATGAAAGTCCAGCACAGTCGGGCTGGCACGCGAAAGGGAACTCCGGAGATGACCGTTGACGGCAGCAGGCTCGGGCCCAGCGACCATCTCCAGGCCGTGCCCAGCGATGTTCCGGCCATGCCCGGGGATGTTATGGCAAGCATCGAGCGAGCACTGGCAGCCGAGGCAGCGTGTCGGACAGACCTGGCCCAGAGCAGGCCGGGCCCCGGCTACCGGCCGACGGCACCATCCAGGAGCTCGCGAATGAGGTCGGCATGACCGTTGTGCCGCGCGTACTCCTCGATCATGTGCAGGTAGATCCAGCGCAGCGATAGCGGCTTGCCTTCGAGTGTTCCCTCGTAGCCAAGGTCCTTGTCCTCGGCCGCGGCCTGGCTCCGATCGCACTCCGCCTGCCACACGGCCAGGTCTGCCAACCAGTCCGCGTCGTCAAGGGGTACGAGTTCGTCATCCACGCCGCCGGGCTGATGCCAGAGGAACGGCGCATCGGCCCTGGACAGCAGGCCCCGGGTGAACCAGTTCCGCTCCACCTCGGCCATGTGCCGGACCAGCCCGTGCAACGACAGGAGCGAGGTCGACACCGGTCTCGCCTTGCGCTGCGCGTCGGTCAGTCCCTCGCACTTCAGCATCAAGGTCGCACGGTGATAGTCAAGCCACGCCGCGAGCAAGTCCCGCTCCGACAGCAGGAAGCTCGGCTCTATCCGGCGCGGGTCGTCAATTTCGCCAGCCATCGTCGATCCTCCGATGCGCTACTACCGGAGTCACCTTAGCCCGAGCAGCCAGGACGGGCCGGCCACACTGGCGCCTGCTGCCCGGCACCGGTCGCGGAGTTCCCGGTCCGCTGTTACCACGATGCGCCTGCCGGGAGTCTGGCCGGCCAGCGCCGCGATGGCGTCGTCGCCGGAACCGCTGGCAGCTACCACCCGCACCGGGCTGTCGCCCGGATTGGCGGCAGCCGGGCGGGCCGCGCCTTCGACCACCAGTACGATGCCGGGCATCCAGCGCATCCTGGTATAGCCGTCGGCCATGGCCGTGACTCCGCGTCCGCGCCGGCCGACGAGCAGCGGAGCGCGTGTCGCTGCCGCAGCGTCCGTTTCACCTCTCGGCCCGCCCATCCCGTCAGGCAGCGCGGTAATGCCCTCGTTGACCAGCGGCGCCAGCTCATCTCGCAGCCGAAGTGCGGCGCCAGCCCGGTCCCGCCACCAGCCGTCCGGACGGGAGCCGACCACGTTCGCCCCGTCTACGATGATGGTCAGCGGCGAGAGCTCCGCGTGCAGCTCAGGCCAGTGCGCGGCCAGGCCGGGATGCAAGTCGAGGGCGCCCACCAGCGGCGCAGCAACCCAGGCGACCTCATCGGTCTCGTCGTCGTCGGAATGGACGGCGAACGGATCGGCTGCTTCCGCCAGGACCGAGGTATACGACCAGCCGCCGTGATCGTCGGTGAAGACGCCGCGCGGCGTGACCGCGCCGGCTGGCACACCGCATTCCTCGGCGGCCTCCCGCAGCGCGGCGGCCAGCGCCGACTCGTGGCTGTCGCGGGCGCCGCCCGGCAGTCCCCAGGTACCGCCATGATGGCTCCACCATGTCCGGCGCTGCAGCAGCACCGGGCCGCCGGTCACGTAGGCAAGTAGCCCGGCCGCCCCAAACCGGCCCCAGTGCCGGTGGCCGAGCTCGCATCGGACCCAGCCGTTCCCGTCCCGGCTAGCCATCGCCAGCCCGGGCGGCGCCGTAGCGAAGGCCGTCCATGAGCAGGTCCAGCAGCCGGCCAGCCTGCTCACGCTGGGCCGGGGTCGCGGCGACCAGCGACACGCCGCTCATGCTGGCCAGCAGGTCGGCGGGGTCCAGGTCGGCGCGCAACGTGCCATCTTCGGCGCCAGCCGCCAGCAACGCCGAGAACGCGGCGAGCAGGCGGCTCCGACTTTCGGCGAACGGGTTACCGCCAGACGCGATCACCATCCGGAGCGCGTCCGACATGCCCTTCTTAGTCGTCATGTACTCGATGAACAAGTCCATCCAGGTGCGCATGGCCTTGTCAGCGGGCATCGAGGCGAGCAGGCCGGGAACCGAGTCGCAGAGGCGGGCGAGTTCGCTGCGATAGGCGCCGTCGACCAGCGCCTCGCGGCTGGGAAAATGCCGGTAGAGAGTCCCGATGCCCACGCCCGCGGCCTTGGCCACCGACTCCAGCGTCACCTGCGACGCATCTTCGCGCGAGAAGGCCGCCACTGCCGCGGCCAGTAGTTGCTCGCGATTGCGCTGCGCGTCAGCGCGCATCGGCCGGTTCGCGACCGCCACGGATGCCTCCTCGGTGTGCCAGCGCGAATCGTCCAACGCGAGTTGCTAAGCGGAGGACGCTCCGTTTAGTATGAGGACGATAGCGGAGGCTCCTCCACTTCCTTGATGGTACCTCGCTCTACTCTGGAGCAGTCGGGAGAGACATGACCACGCTTTTCACCACGCCGTTCTCGGCCCAGACGACCGCAGCCGAGGTCATTGATGGCGTCGACCTCACCGGCCAGCGCGTCATCGTGACCGGCGGCGCGGCCGGTATCGGCATCGAGACAGCCAGGGCGCTCGCCACCGCCGGGGCCGAGGTGACCCTGGCCGTCCGCAACCTGCAAGCAGGCGAGCAGGCAGCTGCCCAGATCGCCGAGACCACCGGCAGCAAGCAGGTCCTGGCGGCGCCGCTGGACCTGGCGGACCAGGGCTCTGTCGGCGCCTTCGTGGCAGCCTGGGCCGGGCCGCTGCACGTCCTGGTCAACAACGCGGGCCTGATGGCAGCGCCGGAACTGCGTACCAAAGAAGGCTGGGAGCTGCAGTTCGCCACGAACCATTTCGGCCACTTCGCGCTAGCGACCGGGCTGCACCGCGCGCTCGCGGCCGGTGCGCACGACGCGCTCGCGGCCGCCCGCACCGGGTCCGGCCAGGCACGCGTCGTCTCGGTCAGCTCATCCGCGCACCTGGGTTCCGGCATCGTGTTCGATGACATTCACTTCCGCCACCGGCCGTACGAGCCCTGGTCCGCCTACGCCCAGTCCAAGACGGCGAACGTGCTGTTCGCCGTCGAGGCCACCAAGCGCTGGGCCGCCGACGGCATCGCGGTCAACGCACTCATGCCGGGCGCGATCCGTACCGGCCTGCAGCGTTACGTTAGCGACGAGGAGCTCGACCGCATGCGCCAGGCGACCGGCGGCCGGGCGCCGAACTGGAAAACGCCGGAGCAGGGCGCGGCCACCTCGGTACTACTCGCCGCTTCGCCGCTGGTCGAGGGCATCAGCGGGACGTACTTCGAGGACTGCAACCAGGCCGGTCCGAACGAGCCCGGCACTCGCCGGGGCGTCGCCGCGCATGCGCTCGACCCCGAGGCCGCCACCCGGCTGTGGGCGGTATCGGAGCAAAGCCTGGCCGGGTAGCCCGCGCCCGGCCCGTGCCTGCCTAAGCTGGGCGCATGGCGGAGTCGCAGATCGCAGCCCGGCTGGCGAGTTTCCGCCAGCACCGCACAGCACCAGTGATCCTGGAGCTTGACCTGACCGAAGGGATCACCGAGACACGTCCGGGCGATCCGGTCTCCGCCATCGCGGCGCGCAACCGGGTCGTACTCGCGGACGTGCTCGACGGTTTGCGCCGGGCTAGGGACGACGACCGCATTACTACTCTCGTGGCGCGGCTGGGCGGCAAGCCCATCGGACTGGCGGCGGTACAGGAACTGCGCCGGGCCGTGACCGATTTCGCGGCCGCGGGCAAGACGACCCTCGCCTGGGCCGAGTCGTTCGGCGAATTCTCGGCCAGCAACGTGCAGTACTACCTCGCGACCGCGTTCGAGAAGGTCTGGCTGCAGCCCTCGGGCGACCTCGGGCTGACCGGCATCGCAGTCGAGCGAGTCTTCCTGCGCGGCCTGCTCGACAAGGTAGGCGCCGACTTCGAGGTCGCCAAGCGGCACGAGTACAAGAGCGCCGCCGAGCAGCTGACCGAGACCAGGTTCTCCGAACCGGCCAGGCAGCGCTACCGAGCGAATGACCGAATCGATAACCGAGCAGCTGGTGCAGGCGATCGCGGAGCGCCGGGGCTTGACCAAGGAGAAGGTCAGCGAGCTGATCGACGCGGGCCCGTTCCTGGCCAGCCGGGCGCTGGCCGAGGGCCTGGTAGATCAGCTCGGTTACCGCGACGAGGTCTACGCGGAGGCGCGCAAGCTGGCCGGGCCCGGACTGTGCGGTCATGTACCTGGGCCGTTACCAGCGCGGCCGGGCCGTGGCGGAGCGCGTCCGCCGCACCGTCACCAAGCTGCCGGGTAGCCACGAGCCAGCCGTGGCGCTCATCTACGCGACGGGCCCTATCCGCCGCGGCCGCAGCGGGCGCGGACCGCTGTCCGGCAACTCGATGGGCTCCGACACGATCGCCGCCGCGATCAGGATCCGCGGCAAGGGACTCCCGCGCCATCGTGCTGCGGGTGAACAGCCCCGGCGGCTCGTACGTCGCATCGGACACGATCTGGCGCGAGGTCGTCCGGGCCAGGGCCGGCGGCACGCCAGTCGTGGTGTCGATGGGCGACGTCGCCGCCTCCGGCGGCTATTACATCTCGATGGCGGCTGACGAGATCGTGGCGCAGCCGGGCACTATCACCGGCTCGATCGGGGTGCTGACCGGCAAACCGGTGCTTGGCGCGGCGCTCAGCCGGGCGGGCGTCAACAGCGACCTGGTCAAGCAGGGCGCGCACGCGGACATGTTCTCTCAGCTCCGGCCGTTCTCGCCGGAGGAGTGGGCGCTGGTGAACGACTGGCTCGACCATATCTATGCCGATTTCACCGGCAAGGTGGCGACCGGCCGCGGCATGACGGCCGAGCAGGTACACGAGGTCGCCAGGGGCCGGGTCTGGACCGGGGCGGACGCGCTGGCGCACGGCCTGGTCGATGAACTCGGCGGGCTGGACCGAGCTACCGCCATCGCCCGCCGCCGGGGCGGCCTGCCCGCCACGGCGCCGCTACGCATCTATCCCAGAGTGCGCCCCGTCGACCGGCTCCGGCCGCCCGCATCCAGCGAAAGCCGCGGCGCCGCCCAGGCCAGCCTTCTTGCCGACAGCTGGGGTCCGGCCTGGCAGCTTGCCGCCCGCGCCGGCCTGTCTCCGCACGGACCGCTGATGCTGCCAGGGACCTGGATCTTTGAATGAGGGAACGGGGACCGTCTGGTGACCCGGCCGCGGTCGGGTTCGTCCCGGCCGGGTTCGCCGACGCCCTCGCTGCCTGGCCGGGAGCCGTCACGCTGGTAACCCTGGCAGACGGCCGGGACGACATCGGCAGCACTGTCAGCGCGTTCTGCCCGGTCTCGGCCGATCCTCCGCTGGTCCTCGTTTCCCTCCTCGGCTCGTCCTACCCGGCCGAGGTACTCGGCCGGCTGGAGTCGTTCGCAGTGACATTGCTCACGGTTTCGCAGCGGGCGCTGGCCGGGCGGTTCGCCGCGGCGGGCCGCCCCGGTGCCCGGGTGCTGCTGGAGAACGTGCCGCATCAGCGGGGCCCGGCGTCAGGTGCGCTGATCCCAGCGGGCGGCCTTGCCGCCCTGGAGTGCGAGGTGACGGAGAGGATCCCGGCTGGTGATCATGTGCTTGTTGTCGCTCAGGTGGTCAATGTCCCCTATATCAGCGAATCTGGAGATCCGCTGATCCGGTTCCGCGGCGCCTACCTGACTGGCCGCTGACCGCGGATTCTGCTGCGGAACCATGGCCCGGCGGCCACGTGTGCGTGGCCGGTCGTCGGGTATGCCGCGTAGCCGTGGGCGACTACGAACCGATCGTGCGCACCCGGGTCATGACGGTGCTGGGCGGCCGGCGAACCTCCAGGCCGCCTGGCGGGCCGCCGCCCGGCCCGTTGCTCGGCGAGCTGGATGCCGACGCGGCGCAGGCGCTGGTCCGGACCGACGACGCGGTCCGGACCAGCGATGCCGAACTCGGCTTCGCCGTAGCCGGATTCGGCGAGCGGGCGGCGAAACCGTTCTCGGCGGCGCTGAAGGCCGCCCGGGCCGAACTCGCCGCCGCGTTCAGGCTGCGTCAGCTCATCGACGACAAACCAGAGGAGCGAGCGCCAGCAGCGTGCGCTGCTGACCGAGATCAGCACCCGGTGCGCCGAAGCCAACCGCCTGCTCGACGAGCAGGCCGAGGCATTTGACCGGTTGCAGGACCTCGAGGCACGAGCTCCTCGGGTGCTGGCCGAGGTCGACGCGCACGCCAGCCAGCAGACCGCACGCCTAGGTCAATCCCGGCAAATACTGGAGCAGCTGGCCAGCAAGTACACGCCGCAGGCCGTCGGCTGTTGCCGCAGCCGAACCTCGACCAGGCGGCCCAGCGGCTCGAGTTCGCCGCCGGCTGGGTCACCGACGCCAGGCAGGCGCTGGCTGCCGATCGGGCCGGCCAGGCCGCGGTATCGCTACAGGCGGCCGAATCCGCCGCCGACCAAGCCTCCGACCTGCTGGACGGAATCAAGCACCTGGAGGCGGAGCTGACCCAGGCCGCCTCGGCCCTGCCGACGGCGCTCCGCGAGATCGACACGGACATCGCCGAGGCCACCGCGGTGCTAGCCGGACGGCAGCCAGACAACCTGGCGGAACTCGTCGCGAGCGCGCAGCAGGCGGCGGCCATGGCCCGCGCTCAGCTCAGTGGCGGGCCGTTCGACTCCGTTGGCACGCTGCGCACGCTGGCCGAAGCCGACGCCGCCCTGGATCATGGGCTGGCCAGTGACCGCACGGAGCGTGACCGGCAGCTGCGGGCCGGCGCGGTGCTGGACCACGCGATGCTGATCGCGCGCACTTCGATCACGGCTGCTGAGGATTTCATCAGTACCCGCAGGGGCGGCGTAGGCGCACGGGCCAGGACCAGGCTGGCCGAGGCGCGCCGCCATTACCTGGAGGTAGTCGGGCTCACGTCGGCAGATCCGGTGTCCGCGCTAGCGCAGGCCCAGCGCGCCGGCACCCTGGCCCAGCAGGCCAGGGCGCTGGCCCGGCAGGACGTCGCCCGGTTCCGCGATGGCCAGCAGGCCTGGGTAGCCGGGCGTGACAGCTTCGGTGCTGGCATCGATGGCGCGATTCTCGGCGGGATCGTCGTCCCAAGCCCGCGCGTTAGCAGCGGCCAGGACGGCGGGTTGGGCCCTGGGAGCTTCGGCGGCGCGGACAGCCGCGGCAGGCACCTCTTCGGCGGCTCGCCTGAGGCCGTAAGGCCGTCCAGCCGCGGCGCGACGTTAACCGTTGAGATAGGCCAGCACGGCTAGGACTCGCCTGTTGTCGTCATCGGACGGCGCGAGATCCAGCTTGGTGAAAATACTGGTGCTGTGCTTGCTGATGGCCTTCTCGGTGACGAACAGCCGCTGCGCGATGGCGCTGTTGGACCGGCCCTCGGCCATCAGCTCCAGCACCTCACGCTCCCTGGCCGATAGCCGGGCCAGCGGTTCCTGCTTGGCGCGCCGGCCAAGCAGCTTGCTGACCACCACGGGATCCATGACGGTGCCCCCGGACGCCACAGTACGCACCGCGTCGATGAACTGGTCATCGTTGAAAACGCGGTCCTTCAGCAGGTATCCGACGCCGCCGGCCTGATCCGCCAACAGTTCGCGTGCGTAAAGCTGCTCGACATATTGGGACAGGACCAGGACGGGCAGGCCCGGAACCTCGCGCCGGGCTTCGAGCGCCACTCGGAGGCCGTCATCGGTAAAGGTTGGCGGCAGCCGCACATCGACGATCGCGACGTCCGGGCGCTCGCCGACGAGAGCCGTCAGCAGGCCGGGAGCATCGTCGACGGCCGCGGCGATCGCGAAGCCGTGCGCTTGCAGCAGCCGGACCAGGCCGTCCCTCAGCAGGAAGAGGTCTTCGGCGACAACAACGCGCACGGCACCTCCAGCACCACGATCGTCGGCCCGCCAGCCGGGCTGCTGATCGCCAGGATGCCATCGAAAGTCGCAAGCCGCTTCTCCACGCCGGCCAGGCCAGTGCCGCGGGCCGGATCAGCACCGCCGAGGCCGAAGTCGGTCACCTCGATCCGCAGCAGACCGGACCCATGCGACACGCAGATCCGCGCGTCCCTGCCGCCCGAATGCTTCGCGGCATTGGTCAGCACCTCGGCGACCGCGAAGTAGCAGGCCGTCTCGATCGGCGCCGGCAGCCTGCCCGGCAGGTCCACATCGGTCTCAACGGTCAGCGGGCTGTCCAGCGCTAGGGCCCGGATGGCGTCGGCCAGGCCGCGGTCGGCCAGCACCGGCGGATGCACGCCCCGGACTAGCTCGCGTAGTTCGGTCAGTGCCCTGGCAGAGGCCTCCCGTGCCTCGGCCACCAGCGCGAGGGCCGCGTCGGGGCTGGTCGGGATCAGCCGTTCCGCCGCTCGCAGGCTCATGCCGAGCGCCACCAGCCGCGCCTGCGCACCGTCGTGCAGGTCGCGCTCCAACCGCCGGAGGTCCGCGGCTGCCGTGTCGACGGCGACAGTCCGGCTCTCGGTCAGCCGCTGAACCCGCTTGAGCAAATCAGCGTCGTATGCCCAGCCGAACAGTCCCTGGGCCTGCGGTATCGTCCGCGGGATCAGCAATACGCCAGCGCAAAGGAATGCGACAGCCTCCACCGCCGTGAGGAAGGGGCCGGGTTCAGCGGCGTACAAGACATCTACCGCCCCGTACTGCGTGCTGCCGTACCGGTTGGACGGGAAGAACACCCCAGTCTGAATCCACCTCCAGGTCAGGTAGAACCCGGCGAGCGCGAGGAACATCAGGCCGGCCATCGCGGTGATCGCGGCCAGCTTGGGCAGCCGCGCCACCAGGAGCGCCGTCGCCGCGAGCACGACAATCGTCCAGGCGACTCCAGGCGGGGTCATCGTCCACCACAGGTCTGGTGTCATCAACGCGGCAATCGTGAATACCACTGGGAACAACCCAAGGCACCATAGCGACCCGCCGCGCTCTCTCAGCCGCCTCAGCCAGCTGTCGATCGGCCGTGCCAGCCGGGGGTAGTGCCGCGCCGCGCGCCAGGAAAGCCAGCCGCCCAGCGCGAAGAGCAGATAGGCCTGGGGCAGCATGATGACAAGGCCGTAATCCCTGGTAGCGGCGAAGGCGTAGAGCCCGAGCAGCAGCAGGGCCACAGCGACCGTGCCACGGACCCAATGCGGGCGGAGCAGGATCACGCACCCGGCGGCGAGCGGGATGATTGCGAGCGCCGAAGGGACGCGGTTCCGCGCGAATGGTCCCGACAGCAGGATCATCGCGTAGCCGGCCACGGCCAGCAGCCCGATCGACCAGCGGAGCTCGCCGAGACGTTCGGCCCGCGACATGGCCGCGCTCGCTCGTCCCGAGCTGACCCAGGTCAGCAGCACCAGGACCGCCGGCGCTGTCATCGCCACCACTATGAGTACCAGGAGGTACGTCGCGCTCATGCCGGCCAGCTCCCCGGTCGCACTTTCCCTGTCGAGCCTCGGTACAGTCTGTGGCCGCCGGAGGGTGGACGCCAGTTCCCGGTCACCTGCGCTGACCCCGAAGCTGCCTCGGCCGAGCCCCGCGTGCCAGCCGCCGGCCGATCCATCGCTTTGCCCGCGAGGGCATGTCGCGTCCCCTCCCCGCCAGGACTGATCTCCACCCCACTGTGGCGCACCGGCAGCAGGCTGCGCGATGGGTCGGGACCTACTTCGCCGGTAGGCCTTTGCCTACTCCGCCCCGGAAAGATGGCCGGTCAGGCGACGCGCTCACGGACCGCCAGACGCCTGCGACAAGGGGAACGCCGGCCGGTAATCAGGTAGGCATGTGACAGGGCGTCGAGCATAACTACGTCGGCACGACTGGTCTCCCGCGCTGCGTCAGCCAGGCTAGACGGGGTAGGGGTCGCCGGTTGTGGTGTAGCTGCGGCCGCTGGGCATCTGCCAGGTCATGTGTCCGGGCTGGGTCTGTTCGAGGTGCCAGCGGGACGCTTGCTTGGCACGATGATGTCGTCTGCAGGTCGGCGCCAGATTACATTCGCACGTGATGCCGCCCTGGTGGAACGGCACGGTGTGATCGATGTCGCAGCGGACCGCGGCGCGGCGGCAGCCCGGAAAGGAGCACGTGCGCTGGCGGACCCGGATCAGGTGGACCAGGCTCGGCGGCGGAACGTACCGGGGTGATTGCCGGGCGTGGCCGCAGTGGCCGGTTTCCAGGGTGGCGAGCTTGTCCCGCAGCCCGGCGGCCCACTTGATCAAGCCCGGTCCGGGCGGGGGCGGGCGGCGGGCGCAGGCGTGCGCCGCAGCGCGGCCGCCGGGTCCGGTCAGGGTCAGGCACCACCGGGCGGAGGTTCCCATCATCGCGGCCAGCTCCCGGCAGGTCCCGGCGTCGGCCGGGCCGTGCCCGGCCACCTCACCGGGAGCGTCGGTGACCCCGGCCCACGCCGACAGCGGCATGGTGAGGTGGACAGTCCCGGTCAGCCGCGGCCAGCCGGCGCTCGCGCCACGTCCAGCGGCCGGGCTGCCAGCGGCCGAGCTCCAGGGGTCTAGGCGCTCCGCTGGGCCGTCCGTGGCTGTGCCGTCCGTGGCTGCGGCGTCCGTTGCTCTGCTATCCGTTGCCCTGCTATCCGTGGCTGTGCTACCCGTGGCCGCGAAGTCCCCGCCTGCGGTGTCCGTGGCGGCGCTCTCCGCGGCGGCGCTCTCCGTGGCGGCGCGGTCCGTGGCGGTGCTGCCGGAGTCCGGGCTGGGCGCGGCGGGGGGTAGGAGGGTGGCGAGCTCGCGGCCGGCCAGCAGGGCGGTGTAGGCCGCGGCGCGCAGCTGGCTGATGGTGGCGTCGGCGCCCATCGATTGCAGCCATTCGGCGATGGAGGTGAGTTGCTTGTCGATGGCGATCACGTCGGCGGGCCGCAGTTGCCGCCCGGCGAGGGCGGCATTGCCCGATGGCTCGTCCCAGGCCTCGACCCTGGCGTCCTTGCGGGCTTCCCGCCGGCGCTGCCCGGCGGCGTCGGGGTCGTGCTGCAGCACGGCCCGGCGCAGCCAGCCGCGCAGCTGCCCGGTCGTCCACCCGCTGCCCCGGCTGAGGAACTGGCGGGCCAGCCGCGCCGCGTCGGCATCGTCAACAGCGGCGAGCTCATCGACGAACACGCAGGCCTTCGCCCAGTCGATCTGCCCGGCCCGCAGCGCCGCGAGCACCTCGGGGAGGCGGTCCAGCCCGGCGGCGACCGAGCTGAGCCGGCTGGCCGCCCGGCCGGTCAGGGTCAGCGCGGCTGCGACCTCATCGTCGGTGTGCTCGGCCAGGTGGCGGTTGTTGCCCCCGGCGGCCTGGGCGGCGCGCCGGCGGGCCAAGGTGATCACCGCGGCGGCCTGCCCGGCCTGAGCCCAGGAGGCGAGCCGCTGCCAGCCGCACAGCACCCCGATGAGCTCCGACTCACCCAGGGCGCCGTGCCTGTCCTGGTCGCTGCCGGCGGCGGCCGCAGCAGCGGTGGCCAGCAGCGGCCCCGGCGCCAGCGCGTCCAGCGCCCCGCCCGCGGCAAACCCTGCCCCGGACGGCACGCCGTGATCATGGTGCAAGAACCCGGCCGGGATCGACTCGCCAGCACCGGTCCAGGGCCCGGCCTGGTACTCGGCCCGCACATCGGCGGGCAGCGACGCCAGCCACGACGCGTGCTCAGCGTCCTGGTCGTAGTCCTCGTCACGGGGATCGGGATCGTCACAGCCGTCGCCGGCCCGCCACTCCCAGCCGTCGCTGATGCCGTCGTCCTCGGTGGCGGAGCCGTACCTGGCGGTGGCCTGGCTGACGGTGCTGTCGCGGGAATCGGCGGCGGGCAGCGGCGCCGGCTCGCTGAGGGTTGCGCCCGCGTCGCTCGCCTGCTTATCGCTCGTCTGCGCATCGCTCACGAGTACGGTCACCGCCTCACACGATTAGCTGTACTCGATCAGAATATCGAATACCACCGACAATCCGCGGCACGCGAACTGCGGCAGTTGGCGTGTCGCCGGGCTGGTAGTCAGCTATGCCACTCTTTCGCCGGACCGCCAGACGCCTGCGACAAGGGGAACGCCGGGGCGGTAGGCCAGGTAGGCGTGTGAGGGTGCATCCAGCACGACGATGTCGGCGCGAGCCCCGACGCCGAGGTGGCCAACGTCAGTCCGCCGCAGCGCGTGGGCGCCGCCGGCGGTCGCCGCCCACACTGCCTCCTGGGTGGTCAGCCGCATCTCCCGGACCGCGAGCGCCACGCAGAACGGCATGCTCGAGGTGAAGCAGGAGCCCGGGTTGCAGTCGGTGGCAATCGCCACCGTAACGCCGGCGTCCAGCAACCGCCGAGCCTCTGGGTAGGGCTGGCGGGTGGAGAACTCGACGCCCGGCAGGAGCGTGGCGACCGTTCCGCCGGACGACGCGAGCGCGTCGACGTCCGCGTCAGTGAGGAATGTGCAGTGGTCGGCCGAGGCGGCACCGGCCTCGACGGCTACTTGCACCCCCGGCCCAGGCCCGAGCTGGTTCGCGTGAATCCGGGGCTCGAGCCCGGCCGCCTCGCCGGCCGCGAGCACTGTGCGCGCCTCGTCCGCGCCGAATGCGCCCCGCTCGCAGAACACGTCGATCCACTTCGCCAGCGGCGCGCACGCGGCGAGCATCTCTCCGCAGACCAAGTTGACATAGCCGGCCACGTTCCCCTCATACTCCGGCGCCACCACGTGCGCGCCCAGGTAGGTGACCTCAGGCGTCACCGCGCCGGCTAGCGCCAGACTGCGCGCCTCATCAGTGACCGTCAGCCCGTAGCCGGATTTGCACTCGAACGTGGTAGTCCCCTGGGCCAGCATCTCGCCGGCTGAGGCTGTCCACGTTGGCCCGTAGCTGCTGGTCGCTGGCCGCCCTGGTCGCCGCGACGGTGCTGGCGATCCCGCCGGCGCTGTACGGCACGCCAGCCATCCTGGCGGCGAACTCGGCGCCGCGTTCCCCGGCGAAGACTAGGTGCGCGTGCGAGTCGACGAATCCCGGCAGCACCGTCCGCCCGGCCGCGTCGACCACCTCGTCTGCGGCCGGGGCCTGCCGGGCCGGCCCGGTCCAGGCCACCAGGCCGCCGTCGAGCACGAGCGCGGCATCTGCGAGCGCCTCGAACGGGCCCGGCGCGGCAACGCTGACGGCTTCCCGCGGCGAGTTCGTAACTAGCTCGCCGACGTTCGTGATCAGCAGGCTCACCTGCGCATCGTGTCACAGCCAGCGAAAAGCCGGCTGCGCGCCACTGCCGCCGCCGCCTAACCGGTAGCCGCGCTGGCGCGGCTGGTTTGGTCACGGACCGCAGGTGTCGAGAGGGCTTGGGGGATGTCTTTCTCCAGGGCTCGCCCGGCGACCATGACGCCAAGTTGCAAGACCATCCAGATCCGGTTGCTGTCGGCGAGCAGTTCCGGCTCGGCGACGACGTCGCCGTCGACGATCAGCAGGTCGGCAAGCTTCCCCTCTTCTATGGTGCCGATGTGCTCGCTGAGGCCCAGGGCTTCGGCGGCTGTCTTGGTAGCTGCGACCAGGGCCTCGGCCGCGGTCAGCCCGTGGTGGATCATCCGCTGGATCTCCAGCGCGACACCCGCGCCTACGTCACTGCCCAGCGCGATCTTGACGCCGGCGTCCCTGGCCGCCCGCATACTTGCCGCGCCCTGCTCCAGGTTGTGCTCGGCCAGCGCGACCAGCTCCGGCGGCATCTCCGGGGCGCGCCCGATCCCGGCAGGGTCGATAGCCTCGCCTAGCCCGGCCATCCAGTAGTAGCCCGACAGCGTCGGTATCAGCGCCTGGCCGCGGGCGGCCATCGCCTCGAGCAGCTCGGGCCGCAGGTGCAGGTACATGCCATGTTCGATGGTGTCCGCGCCGTGCGCGATCGCCGCCTGGCAGCCGGCCAGCCCCTCGGCGTGCGCCGACACCCTGAAGCCGAGCCGGTGCGCCTCGTCGGTCACCGCGGCCAGCTCCGCCTCGGTGAGCTGCAGCGGCTCGGGGTCTTCCAGTTCGTTGGAGCGGGCGCCGGTCGTCATCACCTTGATGAAATCGGCCCCGGCCCGGACTTGCTCGCGGACCGCCCGCCGCATGTCGTCGGGCCCATCGGCTTCCCGGTACATGTTTCCGTAGAATCGGCCACCCGGCGCCGTCGCCGAGATGATCTTGCCGCAGGTCAGCAGCCGGGGACCCCGAAACGCGCCGTAGCGCATCGCCTGGCGCGCCTCCTGGGGCCGCTGGTCCTGCGATCCGGTGACCCGGATGGTCGTGACCCCCTGACGCAGGTATTCGCGCAGCTCGGCCTGCAGGAAATGCGCCGCGGTCCCGGCCAGAACCTGCTCGGCTCCCCGCAGCGTGTGCGGAACATGGCCGGCCGCGTGCACATGGGCATCGGTCAGCCCCGGCAGCAGCATCCGCTGCTGCAAATCCACCAGCCGGGCGCCGTCCGGACACCGCTCCGACGCGCTGCCGACGCGCCGGATCACCCCGTCCTCCACCAGAACCGCCGCCCCGTCCCGGACCTGGTGGCCCGTGCCGTCGAACAGGCGCGCCCCGGTCAGCCAGAGAAGGCCCGGCGCAGGTGGGGGCGCCGCGATAAACGCCGGGACTCGATGCGGCACGTCGACTCCTCCCCGGCCGGCCGCGGGGAGCACCCGGCCGTAGGAACCGCCGCCCGGTCAGAACTAGATTCTCGCACCAGTCGGCATCCCATGACGAGTTGTCCGAAACTGCCGCGATCGCGGCAACGACTGGCAGTCGCTGGGCAGCTGCCGGTGCGATTCGGCGAGCATAAGTCCTGTGCGGCCAAGATGGCCCGACGCAAATCCCGGCGCACCCCGAACAAGGTACGATCCGCTGCCGCTGGTGGTCTGGCTTTCGAACGATGTGCCAGCCCGCTCCAGATCTGGGCGGCAACTGCGAAGGGACGCAACGATGTTGAGGGCGTTTGTAACGGCGATGTAAGTGCCGTTGCGCGAGCCTGGTCCGGCGGCACGTATCTTGGCGCGTCCCTCAAGCAGCGCCCGTCGGCGTTCTGCCAGCGCCCTATACTCTGATCGGCCCGCGTGCCAGTCTGGGCGACGTGCCGGGTCCCGGTTCTGTCTGCCCCCGGACAGACCATAGCTCGGGAACTCGCCCTGGGAGGGTCGCGCTGATGGTGGTGCTTGACGGCGCGTCGCTGACGATCGATTCCCTTGCCGCCGTCGCTGACGGGCGCGATGAGGTTGCCCTCGCCCCCGCGGCGCGACACCGCATGGCCGCAGCGCGGGAGGTCGTCGAGGAGGCGGTTCGGTCCGAAGCGGCCGTCTACGGTCTCACGACCGGCGTCGCGGAGCGAAAGAGCATCGTGCTTGACGCCACGGCGCGCCAGGGTTTGAGCCGGTTCTTGATCAGCGGCCATCTCATTGCCCAGGGACCGCCCGCACCGCCCCGGGTGGTGAGGGCTGCGATGGTCTGCCTGGCGAACGGTTATGCGAAGGGAGCGGCCGGCGTCCGCCCCGAACTCGCCGAGCTGCTGCTCGACGCTTTGAACCGTGGTCAGGTGCCGGCCGTTCGTGGCTTCGGCTCCGTCGGCCAGGCTGATCTCGGCCCGCTGGCCGACCTCGCGGAGGGTCTCGTCCGCGAGACCGGCTTCGTCCTGGAGGACAACGAAGGACTGGCGCTCATCAACAACAATGCGTTCTCCACTGGCTGGGCCGCGCTGGCGGAGCTCGCTGCCGAACAGCTGCTGGGAGAAGCCGACATCGCCGCTGCTCTCGATCTCGAAGCGTTCGCTGCCAACCTCAGCCCGCTGCATCCCGTGGTCGCCCAGGTCCGGCCGCACCAAGGCGTCGTTGCGACGGTCCACCGCCTCCGCGCGCTGCTCGCCGGGAGCTCCCTGTTCGAGCCCGGCAACGCCCGGAACCTGCAGGACCCGCTCACCTTCCGAAGCATCCCCCAGATCCTCGGTGCCGCCCGGGATGCCCTTGCCTACGTCCGGAACACAATCGAGACCGAGCTCAACTCCGCGCAGGGCAACCCTGCCGTCGTCCTCGCTGAACGGCGTATCGTGTCGGTCGGCAACCTGGACGTCGTAGCAGTCGCCGCTGCGCTCGACTTCGCCCGCATCGCCCTTGCCCCCGTGGTGACGTCCGCGGCCGAACGGACGGTGAAGCTCCTCCAGAGCCCCATCTCCGGCCTCCCGGCCGGCCTGGCAGCCGAGCCGGACACCGGCGAGGACGCCCTCGCCGAGTTCGCTGGCGCCGCGCAGGCGATCGCGGCGGAGGCACGCACGCTCGCCCACCCGGTCTCCTATGAGATTGTGAGCTCGAGCAAGGCCGAAGGGATTGAGGACCGCACGACAATGGCGCCGCTTTCGGCGAGGCGCCTGGCCGAGATGGTCGACCTCGCGGCACGGGTCATCTCCCTCGAGTTCCTCGTCGCGGCGCAGGCCGTCGACCTGCGCCGACCCGCGCGTCTTGGCGAGGGGACCGGACGAGCGCATGGTCTCGTGCGCGAGCTCGTGCCGTTCACCGCCCGCGGACAGGCCCCGCCTGCCGAGCTTGAGCCACTCACGGATGCGGTCCGGACAGGCCGCTTCGCCCGGGCCGCAGGCCCGGGTCAATGACCAGTGCCGGCATTCGCTCCGCAACCAAGACATTCCCTGCGCGTCGGTCGGCTCATCCGGGCAGGGCGGATCCCGTCCGCGCCCGCTTCACGCCCGGAGCCTGATGACAACCTTGTCTAATTCGGAAGGGTCACGTTCCAGGCGTCCAGCACATCGGAGTCCTGGCTCGAAGCCGCGGAGCCCAGGATCGGATGCAGATCCATGGACGGTGAGTACTTGCTGGCAGGCACCGTGCGGCCGAGTGCCTCGGCCATGGCCCGAACGTGGTGCGGGCCGGCTCCGCAGCAGATGCCCACGTAGCTCACCCCGAGATCGCGGGCGGCCACCGCGAAGTCTGCCATCTCAAACCTGGTGCAGCTGAACGGTTCGAGCGCCAGCGGGAACGCCCGGTCCCCGCTTTCCGCTCGCAGTGATTCCATCGTGGGCGAGGCATCGTCGGTCCGGTATCCAACTGGCTGCGCGGCCACGGCGCAGTCGACCTGATCCCTGATCCTGGCGATCAGCGGCAGCATGGTGGCGGGCCCGCGGTCGCAATTCAGCCCCACAATGGTCGCTCCGTGGCCGGCCAGGATCTTGCACGCCTCGACGTAGTCGTAACCGTCAAAGGTTCTGGCCGGCCGGGTCGTCGCCAGCGTCACCATGGCCGGCAGGCCAAGCTCCTGGCTGACCTCCAGGGCTATCAGCGCCTCGCCGAGGTAATCGTTGGTCTCGGCGATGACGAAGTCGATGCCCTCATCTGCAGCCCAGCCCAGCTGTTCGGCATACATAGCACGCACAACGCCTGCGGTCGCCGCGTCCCTCGGCTGGTAGGCCCAGGTGTTGCACACGTTGCCGGCCACCAGGGCGCCACCTTCCGCCGCCACCTCCCGGGCCAGCCGCACGGCCTGCCTGTTCATGGCCTCCAGGTCGCCCTCGCGGCCTAGCTGACGCAGCTTCCCGCGATGGGCGTAGTAAGTGAGCGCCACCATCACGTCGGCGCCCGCGCGCAGGAACTCCCGGTGCAGCTCCGTGACCGCATCAGGGAAGTCCAGCACCGCCTCCGGCACAAAGGCGCCTGCCTTGACATAGCCCCTGCGCTCCAGCTCGAACACATATCCCTCGGCCCCCAGCACCGTGCCCTGGGCAAGGCGGTCGGGCAGAGTTGACCCCGTTACTGTCATAATCGCGTGTCCTCCTCCCCTCGCCCCGCATATCACTACCACCCTGCCGCAAACCGGCCGACGGCATCAGCTGATGCCGCAAACGGTCCCCCTAAGCGACGGCGCGATCAGCATCCGACGCCCCCACAGAGAACTCGTAGCCGACCCGCTGTCTGCACGCCGCGGAGCGGGACGTCGGCTAGTTGGGCTCGGCCGATCCCAGGGGTGGGTGGCCGTGAATAGCGGCAACTGGGCAAGGCTGGTGTGGGACGCTGGGCGTTGTGACGGTCCATGCGCCTGTTGAGAACGTTGGGAGCCTCCTGCGCCCGCAGTTCCTGCGCGATGCCCGCCAAACCTTCGCCAGGGGTGAGCTCACCTCCGGCGGGTTGAAGGCGGCCGAGGACCGGGCTGTGCGCGAGATGGTCGCCATGCAGGAGGAGGTGGGCCTGCCGGTCGTGGGCGACGGTGAGATGCGGCGCGAATCTTTCCAGAGCGAGCTCACGGCTGCATGCGACGGCTTCACCGGCGTGGACGTCAACGCCTGGCTGTGGGGAGCATGGCATTCCTCCGAAGTGGGTGATGTCACGATCGCCCGGCCCGACGAGCTGGCCGTGATCGCGCCGCTGCGGAAGCGGCGCAACCTTGCGGCTGAGGAGTTCACGTTCCTGCGCGGCTGCACATCCCGGCAGAAGAAGGTGACCTTGCCTAGCCCGTCGCTGTTCGCCAATCTCTGGTCGCCGCAGCGGTCCGTCGCCGCTTACCCGACGTTGGATGCTTTCCTCGCCGAGGTGGTGCAGGTGCTGCGTGAAGAGGTCCAGGAGCTGGTGCGACTGGGCTGCACATACATTCAGCTGGATGCGCCGCACTACCCGCTGCTGATCGATCCGGCCTGGCGCGGGTTTTACGAACAGCGCGGCTGGCCGCTTGAGCGCTGGCTGGCCTATGGGATCGAGCTGGATAACGCGGTGATCGACGCTGGCCGCCCGGCCACGTTCGGCTTCCATCTATGCCGCGGCAACCAGCTCAGCCGGTGGCTGGTTTCCGGCGGGTACGACGCGATCGCCGCTCCGGTGTTCAGCAAAGTCCACGCCGACCGGCTGCTGCTGGAATACGACGACGAGCGCTCCGGTACCTTCACCCCGCTTCGGCTCGTACCCGACGACAAGGTCGTGGTGCTGGGCTTGGTCACCACCAAGACATCGCGGATCGAACCGTTGGAACAGATCAAGGCCCGGCTCGTGGGGGCAAGTTCCCTGATCGATGCTGAACGGCTCGCGCTCAGCCCGCAGTGCGGCTTCGCCACCTCGGTCGCAGGCAACGCCATCACCCCCGAGGCGCAACGCGCCAAACTCACCCTGCTCGTCCGCGCTGCCCATGACTTCCTGCCCACCTCAACCGCCATCTGAAGTCCCCGTCACACGCGGCGGCATGGTGCAGATTACGCAGATCTGTGCAACTTGCCGCGCCGGGGCCTTGCTCCAAGCCTGCGGGCGCCCACAAAGAACCGCGGAGCGATGGGGTCGGCAATTGCCGGCGACTATCAGGAGGCCGCCAGGCTGGAGATCGACGCGAGCCGGAGCGATGACCGGTTCTGATGACGACCTGACCCGGACTGCGCCGCGGCTGTCGGTCACCGGGATAGACCCGGAGCAATGCGTATTCGACGCTCCGCCGAACGGACGGACGGTTCTGGGCTGGGCTGCGGGTAGCCGGGTCGCGGGGGTCAGGTAGCCGGTCAGAGCGATGGGTCAGCCTGTCCAGGCCAAGCTTCTGGCAGGTTTCGGGAAACATTCAGGGACCGCCGCTCGACGGAACGAGATGTCACGCAGTCCGTAAGGATCCGGCAAAGTGGAGGAAACCAGCACAGCATTTGCGGGTACTCTTCCTGCGGGGACCCGGACCGGTCACCGCCGCGCTCCATCGGCTGCCCGCTAGCCGCGGTGCTACAACTGCAGTGCTGCTTAACTGCACTGCCGCGCGGCGGGGACCGGCAGGACGGAGTGCAATGCGTTACGAAGCGGGCGACCGCGAACCAGACGGCTATGACTATCGTCCGGGGCGGCGTGGTCGCGCAACCGGCGGCCTGCGAGCCCGGTTCGGCTTTGCCGGTGGGCGGCGCTGGCTGCCGGGGCAGGGCCGCTCAGTCTGGCGGCGCAAGAGCGTCCTAGCCAGGACCGGCTACGTGCTCGCAACGGTGTTCGCGCTGGTCTTCGTCGCCGCCGGGGTCGGCGTTTACGCCGAGTACCGGAATCTGGAAGGCAACATCACCGTCGTCAAGGTTGGCGGCCTGACCGGCCGGACGATCTACGGCGCGCAGAACATCCTCGTACTGGGCTCGCAGATACGGGCCGGCCAGCACGGCAAGTACTTCGGCATCGCCGCTGGCTCGAGCATTTACACCAGCAACTCCGACAACCTGCTGGTGGTCCACCTGGACCCGACCCACACGCACGCGACGATCCTGTCCATCCCCAGGGACACGTTCGTCTACGAGCCTGGCTGCCAGGCACGGAACCATTTCATCGGCTACGGCATCCAGGGGCCGTACGACTACCCGCCGGGGAACATCATTGACGGCGCGCTCAACATCGGCGGCCCGACCTGCGCGGTGAAGACCGTCGAAGACCTGACCGGGATCAAGCTCGATCACTTCGTCGAGTTCAACTTCAACTCCTTCCGGAGGATGGTCGACACCCTGGGAGGGGTGGAGGTCTGCGTGCCGCCGGGCGGCTACCACGACCCGGCGTCCGGCGTTAACCTCAAGCCGGGCAAGCATCTGTTGCACTACAACCAGGCACTCGCCTACGTCCGGCAACGGCATAACCTCAAGGGCCCCGACGCTGGCGGCGACCTGCCGCGTATCGAGCTGCAGCAAGCCTTCATCTCCTCGATCGTGCAGGAAGTCAACCAGAAGGGCCTGCTCAGCAACCTCACTGGGCTGGTGCGGGTCGCCGACATCGCGACCAAGGCACTGACCGTGGACAAGGGGCTTGGCTCGGTGAGCTCGCTGGTGCACCTGGCCAGGTCGCTGGTCCACCTCAAGACCAGGAACGTGACGCTGCTCACCATGCCCACCACCACCGACACCTACGAGTACCCGAAGTACTCGGCGCACCTGATGGCGGTGCAGCCGCAGGATGACGTGCTGTTCGGGATGCTGATGAAGGGCCAGTCCTGGCACGGGCGCCTGCCCGTCATCGCGCCCGCCAAGGTGCAGGTACGGGTCGTGAACGCCACCAGCCAGGGCGGGCTGGCCCGGCGGACCGCGGCCAAGCTGCGCAAACTCGGGTTCGACGTGCTGAGCATCAGCAGCACCACGTCCTATACCTCGACGACAACGGTGAGCTATGCGGGGATCGCGCAGGCTGACCCCGCCTACACGGTGATGTCCGCGCTCACCACGATGCCCACGGGCCAGAACCTGCTGGTCGAGCCAGCGCATCAGATCGGCTCGCCGGGCCCGGTGACGCTGACGCTAGGCTCCGACTTTGCCGGCGTGAAGGCGCCGCCAGCCCAGTCCGGCAAGTCTGGCAACAGCACCAAGCCGGGCAAGAAGAACC
The DNA here is from genome assembly GCA_963804435.1 of uncultured Actinomycetota bacterium. Lineage (GTDB taxonomy): Bacteria > Actinomycetota > Actinomycetes > Streptosporangiales > Streptosporangiaceae > JAJYUU01. The sequence goes on from CAWDQI010000002.1 coordinate 212,626, forward strand.
CAGGCAGCGGCAGCACGAGCACGGTGCTGAGCACGGGTGGCCAGGGTGGTCCGAACACGGTTCAGGCCCGTAACGCCGCAGCGAACATCTGCTCGGGACTGCCCAGGGCGGGCTAACGGCACCCAGGGGCCTACACCCCCGTGGGCGGTCCGGAGGCAGGCGTGCTAATGCAGCACGGCCGCGATCGCAGCGCTCAACATTGACGGCACGTCCGGGACGAGGAGGTGCTGTCCGTCGGCGACTACCTCCCGGCCGGCTACGACCAGGTGGCGGACGTCGGCCGCTGATGCGCCGAAGATGACCGACTCCAGCGCGGTCGCGGCTACCGCGCCCGCGGTCCGCGGCGAGTCCAGCGCGACCGTGCAGAAGTCGGCAAGGGCGCCGGGGGCAAACTCGCCCGCCTCCGGCCAGCCCAGGCTGGCATGACCGGAGACGGTCGCTGCGGCTGCGAGCTCGAATGCCGTGAAGTGGCCGCGCTCCTGGGTGGCCAGCCGCTCGCCAAGCTCGACCCGGCGGGCCTCCTCCAGCAGGTCGATGACCGCGTGGCTGTCGCTGCCCAGGGTCAGGGGGCTGCCGGCATCGGCAAGCGACCTGGCCGGGCCGATCCCGTCGGCCAGGTCGGCCTCCGTCGTCGGGCAGAAGCACGCATGGCACCGGCTGCCGCCGAGCAGCTCGATGTCGCCGCCATTCAGGTGGGTCGCGTGCACCGCGGTACTGCGCGGGCCGATCGCGCCCGCCTCGCTCAGCACCTCAGTCGGCGTAGCGCGGTAGGCCGCGATGCAAGCCCGGTTCTCGGCGACTTGCTCGGACACGTGCGCGTGCAGCGGCGCGCCGTAATGCTGCGCCCACGCCACCACTTCATGCATCTGTTCTGGCGGCACCGCGCGGACTGAATGGATGGCTGCTCCGGCGCGCGCGTGCGGCTCCAGCTGGCCGAGCGGGTCTGGTCCCAGCGCGGTGGCCCTCGCCGCCCAGTCCGCGGCGTCGGCGTCCCCGAACCGGAGTTGCGGTCCTTCCAGCAGCTGCTGCCTACCGTCCGCGGACAAGCCGCCGCTCAGGTAGCAGGTGTCCAGCAAGGTGATCCGCAGGCCCGCGCGGCGCGCAGCCTCGACCAGCGAACGGCCCATCTGATTCGGGTCTGTATACCGCGCACCGCCCTGGCCGTGATGAAGGTAGTGGAACTCGCCGACGCAGCTGACGCCGGCCAGCGTCATCTCGGCGTAGACAGCGGTGGCGAGCGCCAGGTAGCTGTCCGGATCGAGACGGTCGGCCACGTCATACATCCGCTGCCGCCAGGTCCAGAAGGTGCCGCGGGACGCCTGGGTGACACCGCGGAGCGTGCGGTGGAAGGCATGCGAGTGCGCGTTCGCCAGACCCGGCATGGTCAGCCCGGGCAGGCGCGTCGTGGCTGCTGGTACCTGTTCGGCGTCCGGCGTCACCGCGGTCAGCCGCCCGCCGGCAGTCTCGAGCAGCACGTCCGTGCGCAGCCCGAGGGCGGCCGACCAGGCCAGCTCGGCGAGCCACGCCCGCTCCGGCTGGCCTGATTCCGACCGGCCCGCCGGCCCGCCGCCGGCACGCTCATCGATCCGCTCACTCACCCGCCAGGTCGGCGAGCACCGCCGAGAGCGCGGTGACGCCGTCCTCGCAGTCCGCTGCTTCGGCGTGCTCGGCTGGTGAGTGCGAGATCCCAGTCGGGTTGCGGACGAACAGCATCGCGGTCGGGACTCGGGCGGCGAGCACGCCCGCGTCATGACCTGCGCCCGTGGGGAGCACCGGCGCGCTGAAACCCGCCTCCCCGAGCACGCTGACAAGCCGGTCCCGCAGCGCCTTGTCGAAGCTGACAAGCGGGGTAACAGACTCGCACCGCTGGTCGACGCCGACTTTGTGCTGGGTCGCGGCCGATTGGGCCGCGACCCAGATGTCGCTGACGAGCTCGTCGAGCGTGGCTCCATCTGGTGCGCGTGCATCGAGCCAAGCGTGCACGACGGAGCTGATGGCATTGGCGGCGCCCGGCTCGGCAATGACCCGGCCGAAGGTAGCAAGCGCGCCATGCGCAGCAGCTGCCGCGCGCGCCGCCAGCACGGTCAGGGCATAAGGCAGCATCGGATCGCGGCGGTCCGCCAGCCGTGTCGTGCCTGCGTGATCGGCCTGGCCGGTGAAGTCGATACGCCAGCGGCCATGCGGCCATATCCCCTCGGCGACGGCGATGGGCGCACCGAGTCCGGCCAGGGCGCTGCCCTGCTCGATATGCAACTCGACGTAGGCGGCGAGGCCTTCCAGCAGCTCGTCGTCGGGGCCGAGCAGCGAGGCGTCGCGGCCGGCTGACCGCATCGCGTCGGCCAGGCTGACGCCAGCGCGGTCCCGCAGCTGGCGGGCGGCGTCGGGATCAATGGCACCCGTCGCGAGCCTGCTGCCCAGGCACGGGACGCCGAATCTGCCGCCCTCTTCCTCGGTGAACGCCGCGACGCCGATCGGCCGGGCCGGGCGGAACCCCTGGTCGCGCAGCTGGCTGATAGCCGCGAACGCGGAGGCGATGCCGAGCGGACCGTCATATGCGCCGCCGTCCGGCACGGAGTCAAGGTGGCTGCCGGTCGCGATCGCCTGGCCCGAGGTGCCGTTTGGCCGTCCCCACCAGGCCCACAGGTTGCCGTTCCGGTCGAAGTCCGTCCGCAGGCCGAGCTTCGTTGCGGTCCGGGCAAACCAGGCCCGGCAGCCTGTGTCCGCCTCGGTCCATGAGTAACGCCGGTAACCGCCGGTCCGCTCGTCCCGCCCAACCGGCAACAGGTCGGCCCACAGCTCAGCGAAGGTCATCGACAGCTCCGGCCCGGCGGGACTGCAGGCACCTGAACATCGGGGGTCACGAGCGATCCGGTTGCATCGGCACTGCAACCCCGCGTTCAGCCGCGACCTCGATGGCGCGTTCATAGCCCGCGTCCGCGTGCCTGATCACCCCCATGCCGGGGTCGTTGGTCAGCACGCGCTCCAGTTTCTGCCCAGCCAGCTCAGTACCGTCGGCTACGCAAACCTGACCGGCGTGGATGGACCGGCCGATGCCGACGCCACCGCCGTGGTGGATGCTCACCCAGGACGCTCCGGACGAGGTGTTGACCAGCGCGTTCAGCAGCGGCCAGTCCGCGATCGCGTCGCTGCCGTCCGCCATTGCCTCGGTCTCCCGGTAGGGCGACGCGACCGAGCCGCAGTCCAGGTGATCACGGCCGAGCACAATCGGCGCCTGCAGCTCGCCGCGCTGCACCATCTCGTTGAAACGCAGGCCGGCCAGATGCCGTTCCCCGTAGCCGAGCCAGCAGATCCTGGCGGGCAGGCCCTGGAAGTGCACCTTTTCCCCGGCCATCCGGATCCAGCGGGCGAGCGCCTCGTTCTTCGGGAACAGGTCGAGGATCGCGGCATCGGTAGCGGCGATGTCAGCTGGGTCACCGGACAGGGCTGCCCACCGGAACGGGCCCCTGCCCTCGCAGAACTGCGGCCTGATGTAGGCGGGCACGAAGCCGGGGAACGCGAACGCCCGGTCATAGCCGGCCAGCTCGGCCTCGCCGCGGATGGAGTTCCCGTAGTCGAAAACCTCCGCGCCCGCGTCCTGGAAGCCGACCATGGCTGCCACATGGGCGGCCATCGATTCCCTGGCCCTGGCCGTGAACCCGGCCGGGTCTTCTGCCCGAAACGCAACCATGTCTTCGAATCGGACGCCGCGGGGCAGATAGCTGAGCGGGTCATGCGCGGAGGTCTGGTCGGTGACCACGTTGATCGGGGCGCCCATCCGCAGCAGCTGCGGGACCAGGTCCGCAGCGTTGCCGAGCAGGCCGATGGACAGTGCCTGGCCTGCGGCCGCCGCTGCCACCGCCCGGCGGACCGCGTCCTCGACATCATCGGCCGCCACATCGAGATAACCATGCTCGATCCGGCGGCTGATCCTGGACGGGTCGCAGTCGATGCAGAGCGCGACCCCGCCGTTCATCGTGACCGCGAGCGGCTGCGCGCCGCCCATGCCGCCAAGCCCCGCGGTCAGGGTAATGGTGCCGGCCAGCGAGCCGCCAAATCGCTTGGCTGCTACGGCCGCGAATGTCTCGTAGGTGCCCTGCAGAATCCCCTGCGTGCCGATGTAGATCCACGAGCCGGCCGTCATCTGGCCGAACATGGTCAGGCCCTCCGCTTCCAGGCGGCGGAACTCTTCCCAGGTGGCCCACTGCGGCACGAGGTTGGAGTTGGCGATCAGCACCCGCGGCGCCCACTCGTGCGTGCGGAAGATGCCGACGGGCTTGCCCGACTGCACCAGCAGGGTCTCGTCCGCCTCCAGATCGCGCAGGGAGGTAACGATGGCGTCGAAGGCCGCCCAGCTACGGGCTGCGCGCCCGGACCCGCCGTAGACGATGAGCTGGTCAGGATGCTCGGCAACCTCGGGATCGAGGTTGTTCATGAGCATCCTCATGGCGGCTTCCTGGGGCCAGCCCTTGCAGCTGAGGTCGCCCCCTCGGGGCGCACGGACGGGCCTGGCGCCAGTTACCTCTCCCGCAGCGGTCATAGCCAACTCCTCTGGTGACAGGCATCATCATCCACCGTCGCGAGCCGCCGACGGGGGCTGGGGCCCAGGTCCGTCCGGCTGGGCAGCCAGTCCAGCACTGACCTCGCCCGCGCATCGCTAGGCCGCAGCAGCAAGCATCCGCTCTACATCATTCGCGGTCGGCTTAAGCGGCGCATTGGCCAGCACCTCATCGTCCAAAGCGTCCGCCGCGATCTGGGCAAACGCCGCGCTGTCGATGTTGTAGTCACTGAGCCGGTGGTTCATGCCCACGGACTGGCTGAGCTCGGCGACGGCGGCGACCGCGGCAGCCGCGTTCTCCTCAGCGGCAGCCGCGGTTGACCCGGCGCCGAGCGCAAACGACAACTCAGCGAGCCGCTGAGCCGCCACCGGCTGACTGAACGACAGCACGCCCGGCAGCACCATCGTCAGCGCCACGCCGTGGGGCACATCGAACCGCCCGCCGAGCGCGTGCCCGATTGCATGGCAAGCACCGAGGCCTGTCGAGGCCATTGCCAGGCCGGCCATGTGCGCGGCCAGCAGCATCTGGCCCCTGGCCTCGAGATCCGACCCGTCCGCCCAGGCTCGCGGCAGGTACTGCGACACCATGCGCACTACTTGCAGTGCTAGGGCGGCCGACCACGGGTTGGCCCGCACGGACAGATAGGACTCAATCGCGTGAGTGAGGGCATCCATCCCGGTTGCCGCGGTGGTGGCAGCTGGCAGCCCGACTGTGAGCTCCGGGTCGAGAACGGCCGCCACCGGCATGGTGCTGGCATGACCGACGTAGAACTTGCGCCGCGTTGCCTCGTCGGTCACGACTCCGAACGCGTTGGTCTCGGCGCCGGTACCCGCGGTGGTGGGGACGGCTACGATCGGCAGCCCGCTGTTGGCGAACTCGGACCTGTAGTCGAGCTCACGGCCGCGCTGAGGATTAACGGCGGCTAGCGCGATGCCCTTGGCTGCGTCCATTGGAGATCCGCCCCCGACCGCCACCAGCACGGGCGCAGCCAGCCCGGCCGCGGCGGCTGCTCCGGCTGCGAGGTCGGATGTGGTCGGATTCGGATGCACGCCGCTGAACACCGTCGCCGGGGTCCCGGCAGCCGACAAGGTCTCGGCGAGGACGGAGATGACCGGCGTCCCGGCGAGCGCGGCATCGGTGATGACGAGTGCCTGACCGCCTGCTCGCTGCACAATGCCGGGCAGCTTGCCGACAGCCCCGGCTCCGAAATGAGCAAGTGGGCTATCGCCGATGGCGAGCTCGGGCGGGATCAGCATCATCACTCCTGCGGCAGCCTAAGTGGCGTAGCGGTTACGTCCTCGAGCAGCTTGATCGGCAGCATCTCTCCGCCGTTGTCACCATATTGAGCTCGTGCCCGCCGGTAAATCTGCTCGACCAGAGCGCTGACCTCGGCCGGGACGCCTGTCTCGCGGGCCAGGTCGACTGCGAGTCCGAGGTCCTTGCAGGCCAGCGCCAGCGTAAACGACTCGTCGTAGTCGCCGCGCTCGAGCACGGAAAGCACATCACGCTCCAGGAAGTAGCTCGCCGCCGGGCTGGCTAGCAGGCTGGTCCGGAGCATGGCCAGGTCAACGCCCGCCCGGACGCCGATCGTCAGCACCTCGGCCGTGACGGTCAGATGAGCGAACCACAGCAGGTTGAGCATCAGCTTGACCGTGTACCCGGCCCCGTTCCCTCCCACGTGGATGATCCGGTCCGGATCGCCCATCGCCTCCAGCACAGGCCGGACCCGCCGGTAACTGTCCTCATTGCCGCCGACGAATATCTGCAGCGAGCCGGCCTGCGCGCCGGTCGCCATGCCGCTGACCGGCGCGTCCAGGACCGCGATACCACGCGGCTCAGCGAGCGCCCGCACCTTGTCGGCCACAACCGGCACGCTGGTGGACATGTCCATCCAGATGCTCCCGGCGGTCAGCCCGTCGAGCAGGCCGTTCTCGCCGAGCAGCACCTGCTCGACCTGGCGTGGCGCGGGCAGCATGGTGATGACCACTTCCCGGCCCGCCGCGGCCAGCCGGGGCGAGCCCGCCCAAGCCGCGCCAGCCGCGACAAGCCCGGCTGCCGCCTCTTCCCGCACGTCATAGACGACTAGGTCGTGGCCGGAGGCGAGTACGTTGCGGCTCATTGGCCCACCCATGTGACCGAGGCCGATGAATCCAATCTTCATGAAGTCACTCTCCAGCGGGCGACCGCGTCCTCGTCGATTTCTGCGCCCAGGCCGGCCCGCTCAGGTACGCGCACGCAGCCCTCTGCGTCTATGCCAACGGCCTCGGCCAGGAAAAAGTCACGCCGTTGCTCGGTCCAGCCTGGCGGGTCGTACGGGAACTCCAGGTACGGGCCGCCGCCCACGCCCGCCACGACATGCAAGTTAGCCAGCAGCCCCAGGCCGTTCGTCCAGGTGTGCGGGGTGAACCAGCGGTTGCGCTGGAGCGCGATCTCGGCCACCGTTCTGGCCCGGAGCATTCCGACCGCCAGCACGACGTCGGGCTGGACTACGTCGAGTGCGTCGGCGGCGAGCGCGTCGAGCAATTCGGGCATGCTGCGGGCCATCTCACCGCCGGCCACCCGGATGCCGACTTGCTCCCGCAGCAGTCGCATCCCGGCCAGGTCAGCGGCTGGCAGCGGTTCCTCCAGCCAGGTCACGCCAAGGTCCGCCAGCTCAGCTGCCACGCGGCGGACCGCGGCTACATCGAGCGCCGGCGAGATGTCGCCTGCCATCCGCCACCACTGGTTGAGGTCGACCATGATCTCCAGGTCAGGCCCGGCCGCATCCCGCGCCGCCCGCACGACTGCCAGGCCAGACGCCACGTCCTCCCGCCCGAGCCGGATCTTCACCGCACGGAATCCGGCTTGTCGCGCCGCGAGCACGGCGTCAGCACGCGCCGAGGCGCTCCTGAGCTCGCCGAACGACGCGTAGGCGGGAATCCGATCGCTGGCGCCGCCGAACAAGGCCGCGACCGGCTGCCCGCACGCCTTGCCGATGATGTCCCAGAGCGCTGCCTCCAGCGGCCAGTACCTGCCCGCGTGGAAACCGATCGTCTCAATCACCTTGACGTGGCTGGCGATCTGCATCGGGTCTTTGCCGATGAACAGGTGGCTGAACGCCTCGAAGCCGTCCATGGTGTCGCCGGAGCCGTATCCGGTGATGCCTGCATCGGTCTCGAGCCGGCAGAGGGTGGCGTCGAAATGGCGCCGAGGCACAGGATCCCAGGCGGCCAGGAACGGCGGATCCAGGGCGAGCCGCATCCGGTCAAGCCGGATCGCTGTGATCTTCATTGCGTTTGCTCGACTGCGCTTACTCGCCGGACATCAGTCCGGCCGCAGGCTGGAAGAACGGGTTGAATGGCCTGGCCCTGGCCTGCATGACCTGATCTACGGTCGGCGTCCCGCTAGCACCTGCTTGCAGCGCGGCCCTAGTGGCGGCGCGGTTGTTGGCATAGACCAGCTCGGCATCAGTGGCCGCCGGGTTAACCCAGACGGCCGCGATAAGGACCAGTTCGTCCACATCGGCGGCCGGGATGATCTCTTCGGCGAGCGCGTCAGCGACGCCGGCCGCTACTCCCGCCTGGGCCGCTCCCCAGGTGAGCGTGCCGTGCTCGTCGCTGATAATCGCTGCCTTGTTGACGAACAAGGTAATGGGCTTGACCGGCACGCCCGGTTGTAGCACCGCCACGAACGGAGCATGCCCGGCGCTCGGGCTGGCCAGCGCCGTCGCCCAGGCCGTGCCCACGGGCCCGGCGCGGTGGCCGAGCACCGTGTTGATGTGCGCCGCCTCGGCCCCGTCCCCGATGAAGCTCTCGCCGATAAGCACACTTGCTAGCTCGCTCATTTCTAACCGTCCTTCGGTGGCGGGCGCCGACTCGTAGCATCACCGATGCGGGCCGCTTCCGTCTAGTTGCGAGATCAGACGGTGCGCCGTGGGCAAAACCTGGCTAAGTTGACCTGCATGGTGGTGCCAAGTCTCTACACGGAGCGATGGCCGGAGCGAGTGAGCCTACGGAGGCGCGGGTGACGACCTATCTCCTCAGACGGCTAGGCCTCGCCGTCATCACGCTCTGGCTGCTGAGCGTGCTTATTTTCTTCGCCGCCCAAGTGCTGCCTGGCAACCCGGCCCGGGCAATCCTCGGCAACCTGGCCGCGCCCAGCGCGGTGCGGGCGCTTAACCATCAGCTCGGCGTCGATCGCCCGCTGCTGACTCAGTACTGGAGCTGGATCACTGGCATGCTGCACGGCAACATGGGCCAGTCCACCGAGTACCAGTCCGCGGTCGAACCGCTGCTGCGGGCAGCGCTGCTGAACTCGGCCAAGCTGGCCGCGCTTGCGCTCATCGTGATCATTCCGCTCGGCATCCTCGGTGGCGTGGTCGCTGCGCTGTACGCAGGCCGGCCGCTGGACCGGTTCATCTCAGTTACCGGACTGTCGGCCGCCACCGTACCGGAGTTCGTCTCCGGCATCGTGGTCATCATCATCTTCAGCATCGGGTTGAAAGTCCTGCCGGCCTCGGCTGCAGCTCCGGCAGGGTCGTCGTTCCCGACCCAGCTGCGCTACCTGATCCTGCCCGCAGTGCCGCTGATCTTCGTCTTGTTCGGTTACATCGCCCGGATAGCGCGGGCCGGCACCATCGACGCGCTGGAGTCCGACTACGTGCGGACGGCGACCCTCAAGGGCCTCAAACGCCACGTGGTGATCTGGCGGCACGTGCTGCGGAATTCGCTGCTGCCCACCATTACGGTGATTGCCACCCAGACCGGCTACCTGATCGGCGGCCTGATCGTGGTCGAGACGCTCTTCAACTACCGGGGGATCGGGAACCTGCTGCTGCACGCCGCAACCGCAAAGGACTTCCCGATGCTGGAGGCCGGGGTGCTCATCGTGGGCCTGGTGTACATGGTGGCAACGCTTGCCGCCGACGTGCTGACCACCTTGCTGAACCCGCGACTGCGGACGGGGGTGATCAAGTGACCGAGATCATTGCAATGCCGCCCGGCATCGTCGCCGGCGAGGCCGAGAAGCGTGAGCAGCCTGTCTGGCGGCTCCTGCTGGCCAGGCCAGCGTTCCTGATGGGCGCGGCGATTCTGCTGTTCTGGATCGTCTGCGCGTTCTTCGGAACGGCAATCGCCCCGCACGATCCGCTGGCCCAGCAACTGCTGGCTGTAAACGCGCCGCCGTCGGCGGCGCACTGGTTTGGCACCGACCAGCTTGGCCGTGACGTGTTCTCCAGGGTCATCGCGGGCGCCCAGACGATCTTGATCATCGCGCCGTTGGCCACGCTACTAGGCACTGTGCTGGGCACGGCACTCGGACTCGCTCTTGGCTATTTCGGCGGCGTCGTCGACATGCTGGCCGGCCGGGTGGTCGAGACGGTGCTGGCGCTGCCGTTCATCGTGGTTGCGACCCTGTTCGTGGTGGCACTCGGATCGTCGACGGTCATCCAGATCCTGATCATCGGCCTCATATTCACCCCGCTGATCGCCCGTACAGTGCGGTCAGCCGTCCAAGTCGAGAGCCAGCTTGACTACGTGCCGGCCGCGCGACTGCTTGGCGAGCGGTCTGGTCGGCTGATGTTCGCTGAGATCCTTCCCAATGTCTTCCCTACGGTGCTCGTGGAGTTCACCGTCCGGCTTGGCTATGCCATCTTCACCGTGGCCACGCTGGCCTTCCTCGGGTTCGGCGGCCAGCCATCGACACCAAACTGGGGTACCGATATCTACGCGAATTACGTGACACTCGGCGCCGGGTACTGGTGGCAGACACTGTTCCCGGCGCTTGCGATCGCCTCGCTGATCATCGCGATCAACCTGGTCGGCGACACGGTGGAGCAGGTGCTTGCCGGATGACCGCGACAGAAGCCAATCACGTGCCGGGGCCAGCAGCCGCGCCGGAGGCGGCGGTGCTGGTCGAGCACGTCGACGTCAGCTTCCGGGTGCGCGGGCGTGACCGGCTGGCGCTGCGCGATGTGTCCTTCCAGATCGGGCGGAACGAGTCCTACGGGCTGGTCGGCGAGTCCGGCTCGGGCAAGTCGACCACCGCGCTGGCCCTGACCAGGTACCTGCCGCGGAACGGCCGGGTCAGCGCAGGCTCGATCCGGATCGCCGGCCGCGACCCGCTAGCCATGGGCGCTGCGGAGCTGCGCGAGCTGCGGGCCCGCGAGGTCTCCATGGTCTACCAGGAGCCGGGGAAGGCCCTGAATCCGGCGATCCAGGTGGGCCGGCAGGTAGCCGAGGTGTACGAGATAGCCGGGCTCAACAGGTCGGAGGCGCTGGAGCGATCGGAGGCGATGCTCCGCAAGGTCCAGATCTCCGATCCAGGCCGGGTGATGGAGCGGTACCCGCATCAGCTGTCCGGCGGCATGGCGCAGCGGGTGGTGATCGCGATGGCCATCGCCGCCGGGCCGTCGCTGCTGATCCTGGACGAGCCGACGACGGCACTGGACGCGACGGTCGAGGCCGAGGTGCTCGACCTGATCGCCGGGCTGCGGGCGGAGCTGGACACATCGCTGCTGTTCATCAGTCACAACTTGGCAGTGATAGCGAAGATGTGCGACCGGGTCGGCGTGCTTTACGCGGGCGAGCTGATCGAGGAGGGCCCGGCGCGCCAGGTCTTCGACCAGCCCCGGCATCCGTACACCATGGGCTTGCTGCGCTGCATACCGCGGCAGGGCCAGCGCAAAGACCACGGCCGGCTGGACGCGATTCCCGGTTTCCTACCGCCGCCGGGGCAAGCGCAAGCCGGCTGCATCTTCGCGCCCCGATGTCCCATCGCGGAGCAGCGCTGCCGGGATGCCGCGCCGCCTGCGTTCCCTGTCGGCCCAGCCCGTAGCTCGCGGTGTTACTTGCACGAGGCGACGGCGGATCTGCCCAGGAACACGCCTGCCGACGTGCAGTTGCCATCGATCGCGGAGGCCGCGCGCCCAGTCGTGACCATGCGGAACCTGTCGAAGACCTTCTCGGGTCGCGGTGAGGCTGTGCAGGCCGTGGTGGGAGTGAACCTGGAAATCGAGCGCGGCGAGACACTCGGCCTGGTGGGCGAGTCCGGCAGCGGCAAGACCACGCTGGCGCGGATGCTGCTCGGCCTCATTCCGCCTGATGCAGGATCAGTGATCGAGCTGGACGGGACGCCGCTCGGGGCGGGCCTCGCACGGCGCAGCCCGGCTCAGCTCCAGGCGCTGCAGATCGTGTTCCAGAACCCTGACTCAGCACTGAACCGCCGGCACACGGTTCGCCAGCTCATCAGCAGGCCACTTGTGAAGCTCGCTGGCCTATCCGGCGCTGCACTGGCCGAGCGGCTGGCAGACCTGGTCAGGTCGGTCCGGATGGAGCCCAGGCACCTTCCGCTGCGGCCACGCCAGCTTTCGGGCGGGCTGAAACAGCGGGTCGCCATCGCCCGCGCCTTCGGGGGCGGGCCACGCGTGGTCGTCTGTGACGAACCAACCTCGGCGCTCGACGTCTCGGTTCAGGCGGCCATCCTCAACCTGCTGGCCGACCTGCAGGCCAAGGAGCAAGTCACCTACCTGTTCATCTCGCACGATCTCGGCCTGGTTCGATACCTCTCTGACCGGATCGCCGTGCTCTATCTAGGCCGCGTCATGGAGCTTGGGCCGGCCGAGCGGGTGTTCAGCGGACCGCACCATCCCTACACCGAGGCGCTCCTTTCCGCCGTGCCCAGCCTCGACGGCCAGCGCATCGAGCGGATCCGCCTGTCTGGCGAGATCCCGTCGGCAGCGAACCCACCGACCGGCTGCGTCTTCCATACTCGCTGCCCGCGGCGACTGTCGTCAGGGATCTGCGAATCGACTGAACCGCCGTTGGCCGAGGTCGAGCCCGGTCATTTGATGAGCTGTCATATCCCTATCGATCAGCTAACAACCCTGCAAAGCCGTGAGCGAATGCCGTGACAAACGCGGGTGCAGTAGTAGCTTTGCTTTCCACTGGCGTCGGACCGCGACATCGCAGGTCCGGTGAAGGTTCCTAGGAGGACCTGTGAACGCAAGAAGTGATCGGCTTGATCAGTTGCGCGCCGAGCAATCGGACATCGGTAATCACGTCATCGACGAGTTCGTGGCCGGCCGCTGACCCGCCGGGGTTTCCTGCGCGCCGGCGCGCTGGTCGGGATCTCAGCGCCCGTACTGGGCGGGGTCCTTGCCGCGTGTGGCTCGAGCCCGTCCTCGTCGACGCCGCCCGCGGGCGCGAGCGGCGCGACAATCAGGGTCGGGATCGTCACGCCCGCCTCCGCCATCAACCCAGTAACCGTGGCCGACCAGGGCGGCCTGGACATGCTGGCTCAGACCGGCGAGTACCTCTGCCTGTCCGATCAGACGCTGACGCTAAAGCCGGTGCTCGCCACCAGTTGGTCGTCCAACGCAACTGCAGATGTCTGGACGTTCAAGATCCGGCAGGGCGTGAAGTTCCACAACGGCAGCTCGCTGACCGCTGACGACGTGGTCTACACCTACAAGCTGCAGACCAATCCGAAGGGCAAGTCATCGGCGCTGTCAGCATTCGGCGGCGTGCTGACGCCGGACGGGGTGCAGAAGGTCGACAACTACACCGTCGCGTTCCACCTGAGCGCGCCGAACGGCAACTTCCCGTATCTCACCTCGTCCGACAACTACAACATGATCATCCTGCCGAACAATTACGACCCGACCAAGTGGGAAAGCTCGTTCATCGGCACCGGGCCCTTCATCATGAAGAGTTACACGCCAAAGCAGGGCGCGACCTTCACTCGCAACGAGCAGTACTGGGGCCAGAAGGCGAAGCCCGCCGGAACAGTCTTTACCTTCTTCGACACCCAGCCGCCATCGATCCTGGCGCTGAGCAGCGGGGCCATAGACGTTCTCGGGCAGTTCTCCGTCGTTGGTGGCGAGCAACTGCTCAACAACAGCAGCTATAACGTCATAAAGCTGAAGTCCAGCGCGCATCGCGAACTGTCCATGCGCTGCGACCAGGCACCCTTCACCGATGCCAGGGTCCGCCAGGCGATCGCACTCAGCCTTAACCGGCCAGCCATCGTATCGGCCCTGTTCAAGGGCTACGCCGACCTCGGCAACGACAGCCCGTTCGCGCCGGCGTTCCCGTCGACCGATACGACCGTTGCCCAGCGCGCCATTGACGTAGCCAAGGCCAAGTCGCTGCTGTCGGCCGCCGGCCATCCGCACGGGTTCTCCACGACCCTGACCACCGAGAACATCCAGGAAATCCCGGCGTTCTCGCAGATCGTGCAGCAGTCCGTCAAGGCGATCGGCGTGAACATGAAGCTGAACGTCGAGGCCCAGTCGAAGTATTACGGCAACTACCTGTTCGGCACCTCCGACTGGCTGGACGCGACGATGAGCCTGGTCGACTACGGCAACCGCAGTGTCCCGAACGTTTTCCTGACCGCGCCGCTGCAGACGACCAACTCCAAGAAGGGCACCGGCGCCTGGAACGGGGCGCACTTCAGGAATGCCGACTACGACAGGCTCTCCAACCAGTACATCGCGACGCCGGACCTGTCGAGCCAGCGCACCATCGCCGGGCAGATCGAGACGCTGCTGCTCGCCGAGACGCCGATCATTTACGCGTACTTCTACAACTACCTGACCGCCACGGCGAGCAGCGTGACCGGTGCGTATCCCACCGCCATCGGCCATATCTTCCTGCAGAACACGGTGAAGGCCGGCTGACCGGCCGCGCGATAGCGAAACGGGCCGCTCAGTAGTCGTGGCCCGGATCCGGACGGTCAGCAGCGCCGCTGACCTGGATCCGGGCCTGATCCGGGAAGTCGCCGCCGGGCGCCGGATCAGGCTCGGGGCTGGCCTGCTGGCGCGGGTCCAGTCCCGGTGCGAGCAGGCGCGTGCGGTGTTGCGCGCCGGCGGTCCGGTGTACGGGGTCAACACCGGAATGGGCGCGCTGGCGCACGTCCGCCTGACCGAAGCCGAGCAGGCGGACCACCAGCGCAACCTGCTTGTCGGTCGTGCCGCCGGCGGTCCGCCGTGGCTGCCGCGGGCCGACGTGCGAGCGATCTTCGCAGTACGGCTGCGCACGCTGCTGTCCGGTGACGCCGGCGTCTCAGCTGGTCTGTGTCAGCGGCTCACGGATTTCCTTGCGGCCGACGTGGTCCCGGCCGTCCCGCGCGACGCCGCCGGCAGTGCCGGCGAGATTGTGCAGCTTGCGCACGCGTTCGGGCCGCTGGCCGGCGTCGGAAACGTGGTCAGGCCGGATGGGACCACCCAGCCGGCCGCCAGGGCGCTCCGTGAGCTTGGGCTGACCGAGTTCGTACTCGGGCCAAAGGAGGGAATCGCACTCCTAGCGGGGGTGCCGGGCGCCACTGCGCTCAGTCTGCTCGCCGAAGCTGACGTAAGGTCACTGACAGCCATGCTGACCGCCGCAGCGGGCCTGTCCATAGCCGCAATCCGGGCGCCCGTCGACCCCTACACCGAGGCCTGCGGACGCGGTGACGAGGTGCTCGCCCGCGTGCTGGGCCAACTCCGCGAGCTCATCGGGCCAGAGGTCCAGCCCGGAATGCTGCAGGCGCCAGTATCGTTCCGGGTGGCCGGCCCGGTGCTGGCACACCTCGGCCGGGCGACAGATGCGCTGGCAGCGGCGATGCAGAGAGCCATGGCAGGCGTCACGGACTCGCCCGCCTTCCTGGCCGACCGGTTCGTCGGCACGGCCGGCTTCCACGGCATCGATCTTGCCGCTCATTGCGATCAGCTGGGGAACGCAGTCACGCACGCCGCCGAGGTAGCGGCCGCTAGAACACACCGGCTGCTTGACCCCCGCGTCACCGGATTGACCGCCCAGCTGGCCGCCCGCCCCGGTCCTGACGCGGGACTGGTGGCCGTGCACAAGCGGGCGGCCGGCGAGGTACACGCATTGCGGCGGCTGGCGCTGCCAGCATCGATTGGGCTGATCGAGACCTCGGGCGGCCAGGAGGACGTGCAGTCGTTTGCCTGGCAAGCGGCCGTCAACCTCAGGGCGGGTCTGCAGCGCGCTCGCGCCGTCGCGGCGTGCGAAGTGCTGACGGCATTCCAGGCTGCGACACTCCAGGCCGCGACATCGTCCGGACCGCCCTGGCAGCCAGCCACCCGTGCCCTGCTCGCCGGCCTGGCGAAGGTGGTCGACCCAGTCGACGCAGACCGGCCGCTTGGCGAGGATATTGATCGTCTCGCAACCGGCTCCTGGCTGCCCGAAGCGCGAGCATAATGAGTCTCCTCACCTGTAAGGAGGCCAGATGTCTATTGCCGCAGTCGGGCCAAAAGCGACCATCAAACCACAAGCCACAGCCACGACGGAAGCCAGCGGCGGCGACAGCGAGCAGTACTCCGGCGGCTCCGGTCTCAAGCCCGGCTGGGGCGTCAGCCCAGAGCGCCAGCAAGTCATCGAGAGCACGCTGCGCGGCCTCGCCCCGCGTGCGGGGCGGCTAGCGCCCGCGCAGCTGCGATCGATCACCATGGCCCTTGCCGCGCGTCATGATCTGTGGGCGGACCTGGTCGTGCACGACCCCGATGTGCGCTGGTACCTGCCCCTGCACAGGTCCAACTCCTGCGATGTCTGGCTGCTGGCGTGGGAGGCGCGGCCAAGACACCGACTGGCACGATCATGGTGGTTCGACGGGTTCGTTCGCCATCGCTGAGGGCAGCCTGATCGAGCATTACCGGGCGCCGAGCGGCCGGCTCAGCCACCGGCGGGTTGCCGCCGGACAGGCGGTGGCCTTCGGTCCCGGCCACGTCCACGACGTCGCCCATGGCGGCGAGGGCTCGGCCACCAGCATCCACGCCTACTCACCGCCACTGAGCGCCATGACCTACTACACCTCGACCGACTACGGCCTGATCGCGAGGGAGACGGTGGCCATCGACGGCCCCGAGGGCGGACGCGGCCGGGGCGGCGCCGACACGGCCCTCGCCAGGGCCAGCGCATCAGCCTCCCGGCTCAGCTCGGACGAACTTCCCGTCGGAGCCCCTAGCATCGACGAGTTGCTCGCCGAGGCGCGCAGCGGACTCCGGCGGCTGCGGCCCGAAGCAGCCTTCGCGGCACTCACCGACGGTGCTGCCCTGGTCGACATCCGGCCGCTCGAGCAGCGCATCGTCGAGGGTGAGGTACCCGGCGCGATCATCATCGGCCGCAACGTGCTCGAATGGCGCCTCGACCCGCGCAGCGAGGCGAAAATCCCCGCCCTGGCCAGGTCAGACATGCAGATTATCGTGATGTGCTCGCAGGGCTACGCATCCACGCTAGCGGCTGCCTCGCTCCGCTTGATCGGGCTGCACGAGGCCACCGACCTCGACGGCGGTTTCCAGGCGTGGCAGGCGGCCGGGCTGCCAACCCGCCCGGCGCAATCCCTCGGCTAGCCTGATCTGTAACGCTGGGGCCACCTGCGCCCGCCGTCAGCGTGCCGGGAGCCCCCCGGCTTCCTGCGCAAAGGCATGCTCTAAATATGACACTGGTGATAAGTCTACCTCCCCCCCGGTTCGCTCCCCACGTGGCCTGCAAACACGCGAGGCGCACGGGCACCAGCACCGCGATGTGTCCGGCGGCTGGCTGCGGCCGGCTGTATTCGGCGCGATGGACGGCCTGGTCACGAACGTCTCCCTGATCGCCGGCGTTTCCGGCGGCGCGGCTCCGCACGGCACAATCGTGCTCACCGGTCTGGCCGGGCTGGCGGCCGGCGCGTTGTCGATGGCGACCGGCGAGTTCGTGTCGGTCTCCTCGCAGAACGAGCTCGTTGGCGCCGAGGTGGACAAGGAGCGATACGAACTCGAGCACAACGCCGGCCGACGAGCAGCTCGAGCTGGCCGCGATGTACAAGGCCCGCGGCGTCGACCCGGAGCTGGCCGATGAGGTCGCCCGGCAGTTGTCGGTGCAGCCAGAACAGGCACTGCGCATTCACGTCCAAGAGGAGCTCGGCGTCGATCATCACGACCTGCCGTCACCGTACACCGCTGCCGGCGCGTCGCTGGTCACCTTCGCGGTCGGAGCGCTTATCCCGCTGCTGCCCTACCTGCTGGGCGTACACCTCGCTGCCAGTGGCGCTCGGCCTCGCCGCGATCGCCGCGTTCGTCGGCGGCGGCGTGGTGGCCCGGCATCACCGCCCGGCCGTTCTGCGCGGCGCGGTGCGGCAGCTGCTCCTGGCCGCGTTCGCCGCGGCGGCTCACCTACGGGATCGGCAAGGCGGTCGGCGGGTCCGTCTGACGCCGGTGGCCCGGCCTGAACCGGTGACCGGACGCGGTTTCGTTTACCAGGAGTCGGTGCCGAATTCCTCGCCTGCGATGCCGTCCGATGAAGCGAGCAGCTCCAGGTCGGCGTCGACCATCATCGCGACCAGCTCCTCGAAGCCGATCTTCGGCTCCCAGCCGAGCTCGTCTCGGGCCTTCGACGGGTCTGCGCACAGCCGGTCTACCTCGGCGGGCCGGATGAAGGCGGCGTCGGTCACCACGTGATCGCGCCAGTCCAGCCCGGCGGCCCGGAACGCGGTGTCCACCAGCTCCTCCACCGAGTGCGTCACGCCCGGTGCCCGATCACGTAGTCGGCCGGGCGAGTCCTGCGCCAGCATCAGCTGCATGGCCCGGACGTAGTCGCCCGCGAATCCCCAGTCCCGGCTCGCGCTGCAGGTTGCCGAGCCGCAGCTGGCGCTCGTAGCCGAGCTTGATCTTGGCCACGCCGAGCGACACCTTCCGGGTGACGAACTCCGCGCCGCGCCGCGGCGACTCGTGGTTGAACATGATCCCGGACACCGCGTACATGCCGTAGGACTCGCGGTAGTTCTGGGTCAGGAAGTGCCCGTACACCTTGGCCACACCGTACGGGCTGCGCGGGTGGAACGGGGTCCGCTCGTTCTGCGGCGACTCGCTGACCTGGCCGAACATCTCCGAGGTCGACGCCTGGTAGAACCGGATCTGGCCGCCGCCCGGGCTGCGCGACGCGCTGATCCCGCTGCACACCCGGATGGCCTCCAGCACCCGCAGTACGCCGAGCCCGGTCACCTCGCCGGTGAGCTCGGCCTGCTGCCAGGACATCGGCACGTAGGAGATCGCGGCCAGGTTGTAGACCTCGTCGGGCTGGACCCGCTCCACCGCCGCGATGAGGCTGCCCTGGTCGAGCAGGTCGCCGCGGATCAGCCGGACGTCGCCGAGCAACTGCCGCAGACTGGCGAACCCGCGGGTTGGCCTGGCCGCGGACCAGCCCCCAGACCTCATATCCCATGATCGACCAGGTGCTCGGCCAGGTAGGAGCCATCCTGCCCGGTGATCCCGGTGATCAGCGCACGTCGTGTCAGCGGAGCCTCCGAGTTAGACCTTCGTCGCGGCAGCTTACAGATATAACTGCTGCGTACGGACAGGCCAGCTTACGAGTGGGGCGAAACCGAACGCAAGTTACCCGCTTGATAAGGTTCGCTGGCTAAAGGGGTCACGCGGGTCGCCCATCGAGGGGTCCAGCGGCGAACGAGGAGGCGCGAACCTGCGTGAGCACCGCAGCAGCCGATCGGATCAGCCCTGAGCGGATCAGCCCCGATCGGATCAGCCCTGACCTGGTCGCCGCGTCAGTCCCGGCCACGCTCCCCCGCACTGGTCGGGACACGGCCTCGCAGCCAGCCGACGACCGGCCGCTCCGGGTCGCGCTGCTTTCCTACCGGAGCAAGCCGCACTGCGGCGGCCAGGGCATCTACCTGCGGCACCTGTCCCGCGAGCTGACCGCGCTCGGGCATCACGTCGAGGTCTACTCCGGCCAGCCCTACCCCGAGCTCGAGCCGGGACCGCTGCTGCGAACGCTGCCCAGCCTGGACCTGTACCGGGACGACGACCCGTTCCGCACGCCGCATCTGCGCGAGTACCGGGACTGGATCGACGTGCTCGAGGTCGCGGGCATGTGGACCGGCGCTATTTCCCCGAGCCGCTGACGTTCAGCCTGCGCGCGCTGCGCGCGCTGCGCCAGCGGCGCGACGACTTCGACATCGTGCACGACAACCAGGTGCTCGCCTACGGCAATGCTCGGCATCGCGCGCGCTCGGCCTGCCGCTGGTGACCAGCATCCATCACCCGATCAGCGTGGACCGGCGGATCGAGCTGAAGGCCGCGCGCGGCCTGCGGAAGATCCCCAAGTGGCGCTGGTACTCGTTCGTCGGCATGCAGGCCCGGGTGGCCCGCCGGGTCGGCCCGGTCATGACCGGCTCGGAGTCATCCCGGGCCGACATCCTGCGCGACTTCAAGGTGGCCGCCGAGAACGTGCAGGTCATCCCGCTGGGCGTGGACACGCGGCTGTTCCACCCCAGGGACTGCATCCCGCGTTCCCGGCCGGATCGTCGCCGTGGCCAGCGCCGACTCGCCGGTCAAGGGCGTGGCGACGCTGCTGCGCGCGTTCGCCAAGCTGGCCGTCGAGCGGGACGTCTCGCTTACCTTGGTCGGCAAGCTGGTTCCCGACGGCCCGACTGAGCGTCTGCTCGGCGAGCTGGCACTGACCGGCGACGGTGCAGTTCGTCAGCGGCATCAGCGACGAGCGAGCTCGCCGAGCTGGTGGCGAGCGCCGAGATCGCCGTCGTTCCCTCCCTGTACGAGGGCTTCTCGCTGCCCGCGGTCGAGCACATGGCTTCCGGCACGCCGCTGGTCGCCAGCCGCACCGGCGCACTGCCGGAGGTGACCGGCGACGCCGCCCTGCTGGTGACGCCCGGCGACCCGGAGGAGCTGTGCGCGGCTCTGCGCCTGCTGCACGACTCCCCGGCCGAGCGGGAGCGGCTGTCGCCAGGCAGCGCTCGCCCGGGTAGCCGAGCGGTTCGCCTGGCCGGCCGTCGCCCGCGCGACCGTGGCCGAGTACCGGCACGCGATCGCGGCTCGCGGGCGGGCATGGCAACCACGGCGGAGGTCGCCGCATGCTGACCGTGGACTTCCGCAGGCTCGCCGATCCGGCCGGGAACGAGCGCTCCTGGATCTCGGCTGCGGCGCCGGCCGGCACGCCTTCGAGTCAGCCCGCCGCGGTGCCTCGGTGGTGGCACTGGACGCCGACCGCGGCGAGCTCACGCAGGTAGCGGCCATTGCAGCGGCTATGGCGGAGGCTGGGGAGATCCCCTCGGCCGCGGCCATCACCCTGGCGGCCGGCGACGCGACCCGGATGCCGTTCGCCGACGATTCGTTCGACGTGGTCATCGCGGCCGAGGTGCTCGAGCACATTCCGACTGATCAGGCCGCGATGACCGAGATCGCCCGGGTGCTGCGGCCGGGCGGTATCGCCGCGGTCACGGTGCCCGGCCTGGCTGCCGGAGCGAATCTGCTGGCTGCTGTCCGACGACTACCACAACGTGCCGGGCGGGCACGTGCGCATCTTCACCCGGCCGGAGCTGGAGACCAAGCTATCCAGGGCGGGCCTTGTGGTGGCGATCACCACCATGCGCACGCGCTGCACTCGCCGTACTGGTGGCTGAAGTGCGCGGTCGGCGTGCACGACGACGACCACCCGCTGGCCAGCGCGTACCACAAGCTGCTGGTCTGGGACATCATGCGCAAGCCCGCCGTGACCCGGCTCGCCGATCGGGCCCTGAACCCGCTGATCGGCAAGAGCCTGGTCGTCTACGCGCGTAAATCGTCGGTGCCGGTCGCCGGGCAGCGGCCATTGGCTACGGAGAAGGTGCATGCCGCGGCCTGAGCACGTGGCTGGCGCCGAGCAGCTGGCCGGAACTGCCAGCTGGGTCCCCGAAGTGCCCGGCATCCTCACCGCCGACCAGATCGTCGCCACCGGACACGCAATCGCGGCGGGCCAGCAGGCGGACGGCTCGATCGGCTGGCCCGACGGGCATGTCGACGCGTGGAACCACATCGAGTGCGCGATGGCGCTGTCGGTCTGCGGGCTGCGAAAGCCAGCCCGCCGCGCTTACGCCTGGCTGGCGCAGGCGCAGCAGCCCGACGGATCCTGGCCGGTGCAAGCTCCCGGCGGCGACGTCGACGAGTGGACCACCGAGAGCAACCATGCGGCCTACTGCGCGGTCGGTGTCTGGCATGAACTGCTCGTCACCGGTGATGACGATTTTGCCGCGCAGCTGTGGCCGGTGGTCAAGGCAGGCATCGAGTTCGCCATCGGCCTGCAGACGCCGCGCGGCGAGATCATCTGGCGGCGGAACGAGGACGGCACGCCCGACAACTACGCGCTGCTGACCGGCAGCTCGAGCATGTACTCCAGCCTGCGCTGCGCCGTCGCACTGGCCGATCACGTGGCCGACCCGCAGCCTGACTGGGAACTGGCCGCGAGCCAGCTCGGCCACGCGGTGGCCTGCCACCAGGAGGCGTTCGCCGACAAGAGCAGGTTCTCGATGGACTGGTATTACCCGGTACTCGGCGGCCCGGTCCGCGGCCCGGCTGCCGCGCGGATGCTCAAGGCGGGCTGGGACACCTTCATGGTGCCAGGGCTCGGGGTGCGCTGCGTCAGCGACGAGCCGTGGGTAACCGGAGCCGAAACCTGCGAGCTGGCGATGGCGCTTGATGCCATCGGCCAGCCGGAAAAGGCAATGGAGTTGTTCGAGCAGATCCAGTTCCTCCGCGATCCTGACGGCGGCTACTGGACCGGCTGGCAGTTCGAGACGCAGAAGCATTTCCCGCACGAGATGAGCACCTGGACAGCTGCCGCGATCGTGCTCGGGGCGGACACTCTGGCCAGCGGTGCAGGCGGCATAAGCACGGCCGCGGCCGGGCTCTTCCGCGACGTGGCAGCCGGACCGTCGGTCTGGCAAGCAGCCGATCCGGCCGCCTGCGGTTGCCCGCCCGTCGGTGGAACACCCACCCACGGGGGGACACCCCCCGTGTACCCCCCGAAGAGCCAAACCCGATAGCACAACCCAGAGATCCTTCCCCGGCCTTCGGCCGGGGGGACACCCCCCGTGTACCCCCCGAAGAGCCAAACCCGATAGCACAACCCAGAGATCCTTCCCCGGCCTTCGGCCGGGGGACACCCCCCGTGTACCCCCCGAAGAGCCAAACCCGATAGCACAACCCAGAGATCCTTCCCCGGCCTTCGGCCGGGGGACACCCCCCGTGTACCCCCCGAAGAGCCAAACCCGATAGCACAACCGAGAGATCCTCTCCCGGCCTTCCGCCGGGTCAGCCGATCCCCTCGCCGGTGCGCTCCAGAACCCGCAGCGATCCGGTGACGCCTACCTCGCTGAACGCGCCGGAAGCGATCGCGCGCAGGTAAACCCGGTACGGTGCCTGCCCGCCATCCGCGGGGTCGGGGAAAATGTCGTGGAAGACAAGCGCGCCGCCGGCTGCCACCCACGGCGCCCAGCCCTCGTAGTCGGTGACGACGTTCGCCTCGCTGTGGCCCCCGTCGATGAACAGCATGCCGAGCGGCGTGCGCCATAGCCTGGACACCTCAGCTGAGGTGCCGATCACGGCCACGACATGTTCTTCCAGTCCGGCCCCGGCCAGCGTGGCGCGGAAGAACGGCAGTGTGTCCATCCGACCGGTGCGCGGATCGACCAGCTCAGGATCGTGGTACTCCCAGCCGGCCTGGTTCTCCTCGGATCCGTGATGGTGGTCGACGGTGACTACCAGTTGACCCGCGTCCGCCGCAGCCGCTGCCAGGTAGATGGTGGACTTCCCGCAGTAAGTTCCGACCTCCCCGATCGGGCCGACAGCGGCGTACCGCGCGGCAGTACGGTATAGCGCCAGTCCTTCGTCGGGCGGCATGAAGCCTCTGGCCGCTTCAGCCGCCAGCCTGAACTTCTCCTGCATGCGGTACAGTCTGGCGCCCGCGCATATTGCCGCGCGAGGCGAGTACGTGTTCTACTCCGGAAGACCGTCGGCACACGGTGGCGGCTGACGCGAAGGGAGCCCGCGATGAGAGTAGAACCCGACTACGACGCCTGCGAGGCAAACGCGGTCTGCGCCGGCCTGGTCCCTGAAGTGTTCGAGGTCGACGACAACGACAACCTGAACATCCTGGTTGACGAGGTTCCCGCACATCTGATCGAGGGTGTCAGGCACGCGGTGCGGTCGTGCCCGAAGGCAGCCTTGCGGCTGGCTGAGTAGCCCGGCTTCGCCCAACACACGAACGGGGTACCCGGGTGGTTCGATCACGGCTCGTTGGTTCTGGGCTAACCGGGTCTCGGCTAATCGG
This sequence comes from uncultured Actinomycetota bacterium, assembly GCA_963804435.1. Classification (GTDB taxonomy): domain Bacteria; phylum Actinomycetota; class Actinomycetes; order Streptosporangiales; family Streptosporangiaceae; genus JAJYUU01. The sequence goes on from CAWDQI010000002.1 coordinate 236,255, forward strand.
GTCTCGGCTAGCGACTGCTCTGTGCGCTGTTGCGGTGGCGGGAATCGGCGTTCTGGCCAGTGCCGGCACGATCAGCTCGGGCCCGCCAGCGGCCAGGCCGAGCCCGGTTCGGATCTTCCCCGGCGTTCGGGTCGCCGGCGCAGCCAGGGCTACTCCCGGCGCCGGGCTTACCCCCGATCAGATACGGGCCGCCTACGGCCTGCCACCGCTAAGCGACCTCAACGGCCCCGGACCGCTGAAAGGCATTACCGGGGCGCACCAGACGATCGTGATCGTCGACTCGTTCGGCTCGCCCACCATCGCGCGCGACCTGCGCACCTTTGACAAGGCCTTCGGGGTACCGCAGGCGCCGTCGTTCAAGGTGATCCAGCCGGCCGGGAAGGTGCCGCCGTTCGACGGCAACAACAACAACCGCGTCGGCTGGGCGCAAGAGACAACGCTCGACGTGGAATGGGCGCACGTGATGGCGCCCGGCGCGAGCATCTTGCTGGTCGAGACGCCGACCTCGGAAAACGAAGGCACGACCGGATTCCCGCAGATCGTGACCGCGGAGAACTACGTGCTCAGGCACAGGCTAGGCCAGGTCATCAGCCAGAGCTTCGCCGCGACCGAGCAGACGTTCCCGTCGCAGGCGGCATTGCGCAAGCTCCGCGGTGCCTATCAGATGGCCGCTAAAGATCACGTCACGGTGCTAGCCGCGACAGGCGACGAGGGCGCAACGTCCTACCGGTACAACATGACAGACCTGTACACCACCAGGGCCGTGTCCTGGCCGGCCACCGACCCGCTGGTGACCGCTGTCGGGGGCACCCAGCTTGATCTTCGCGCCAGTGGCATCCGCCGCATGGCCGACGTCGCCTGGAGCGGCAGCGGCGGTGGCCGGTCCATCGTCTTTAAGCGGCCCTCGTACCAGTACAGCGTGAGGAAGATCACTGGCGGCCGCCGCGGCGTGCCGGATATCTCGATGGACGCGGCTTGCGCCAGCGCAGTGTCGGTCTACAGCAGCATCGACGGCTGGGTTCCACTCTGCGGCACCAGCGTGGCTACGCCGCTGTTCGCCGGCATCGTCGCGCTGGCCGACCAGGTCGCCGGGCACGCGCTCGGGCTGATCAACCCGGCGGTCTACCAGCTGGCGATCCGCCACGACCGGGGCATCGTCGATATTCTCAAGGGCAACAACACCGCCAGGTTCTACCAGCAGGGCAAGAGCTACACGGTGCGCGGCTTCGCCGCCGGCCGGGGCTACGACCTGGTGTCCGGGGTCGGGACCGTCAATGCCGCGTACTTCGTGCGGGAGCTGGCCAGCCTGGCCGGATAGCCCCTGCCGACGAGCGGAGCGTGCCCGCAGTTAGCGGAGCGCACCGGCCGCGATTGCAAGTCCTACCGAGATCAGCATCAGCCCAGCCAGTTGCCCGCCGCGTTCGCCCGCCCATTTGCCGAGCCGACCGCCAAGCTCCAGCCCGATCAGCGAGAGCGCGACGCTGACAACGCCGATCGTTGTCGCATCCACTGCGATCGAGGTGTGGTACGCCCCCAGCGCGAACCCGACCACGAGATTGTCCATGCTCAGCGCCAGCCCACTCAGAAGGAGTCGCACATGGCCGACCGGGAGCGTTCCACCGGTCTGCTTCGCAACGGATTGCTTGGCGACGGCCCGCGTTCCCCTGATGGCGTTCACGATCGCGTATGCCCCGACCGCGACCAGCAGGCCGGCCCCGACCCAGCGGGCGGCGTGGCCAAGGTCGCCCGCGACCTGCGCGCCGAGGAGCAGGCCGACCACTGGCATCCCCGACTCGAACAGTCCGAAGACCAGGCCGACCCGAATCCGGGTTCGCGCGTCCACTCCGGAGACGCCGATGGCAACCGCCGCGGCGAAGTTGGACATCCCGACCGAGGCGGCCACGAGGAGCAACGCCAGCATAGGCACACCGTAGCGTTTCCACGGGGCTTCCGCCCTCCCCGTGTTCCCCCGAAGGGCCCAGACCCGCTCGCCGTCTTCCCCCCGAATGCGCCGAACTTCGCGACGCTCTAACCCGAATCGCCGACGGCGGGTTAGTCGTGCCGGTAGTCCGCCGGCCGCGCGCCGGGCAAGCTGGCCGCGGCACTGCCTAGTTCAAACCCGCCGCTGGCAGCGGAGCGGCACTACGCTGAACAATATGCGAGTTGCTCTCGGTCAGATCCCGGTCAGTTCGATTCCCGCGGTGAATCTTGGCCGCGTGCGCGATGCCGCTGCCAGCGCAGCGGGACAGGGCGCGCAGCTGATTGTGTTCCCCGAAGGCACACAGGCGAGATTTTCGGTCAGCTTGAGTGCGGTCGCCGAGCCGCTCCACGGTCAGTTCTGCGAAGGGTTGGCCGACATTGCTAGGTCCGCTGGCATCGCGCTGGTGGCGGGTGTGTTCGAGCTGGCCCCGGACGGCCGCGTGTATAACACGACGGTCGGCTATGACGCCGACGGCAAGCTAGCCGCGGTGTACCGGAAAATCCACCTATTCGATGCGCTCGGGTATAGCGAGTCCGACAGCGTCGCGCCGGGCGACGAGGTCGTGTCGGCCGATCTGGCCGGTATCCGCGTCGGCTTCATGACCTGCTACGACGTCCGGTTCCCCGAACTTGCCAGGAGACTTGCCGCCGATGGTGCTGACCTCCTGGTGCTGCCCGCCGCCTGGGCCGCGGGCCCGGTCAAGGAGGAGCACTGGGTCACGCTGGTGCGCGCCCGCGCGATCGAGAACACCATCTGGGTGGCGGCGGCCGGGCAGGTTCCCGATCCAGCGGAGCCGGCCACGAGGGCACCCACCGGAGTCGGCCGTAGCATCCTCGTGGACCCGATGGGAGTCGTCCGGATGGACCTCGGCCCGGCCGCGGGGATCGGTGCCGCGGACGTCGACACCGAGGTGACCAGGGCGGTGCGCGAAGTCCTGCCGAGCTTGGCGAACCGGCGGCCTGACCTATGGCCGGGCGCCGCCGCGGCAGTTCGCTAGCCGGCCACCGCGGCCCGCTTCCGGCCGCGTTGCAATCGCCGCACGGCAGTTCGCTAGCTCACGCAGCCCGGGTAGCGGCCGCGGCAGTTGGGCCGAGCACGTTACCTATCGCGTCGGTTCCCTCGTCGCTCACCCGGTCCAGGAAGCGGTTCGCCGTTAGCACTCGGTCTGCGCCGCCAACCTCGCGCCGTGCGTCAACTCGGTGCCCGCAGCGGCAGCGCCAGGCACGTTACCTCCGCTAACGCCGCCCAGCACGACGGCAACCTCTGCCCGGCTGGCCCGCACAGCGAGGCAGTTTTAGCCGAGCGGCGGAGCCTTGCGGGAGCCGGCCGTGATCTAGTAGGAAATCATGCGTCGCCCGCAGCTCATCGGGAAGGGGGCGAGGATGCAGGACTCGTTGCAGCCACCTGGATCCGGGCTGGTGAGCGGCGGGTTCATCCGGCCGGCCGGCGGCTTCGGCGGCCGCGGGAGCCGGAGCGGCGACATCACCGGACGATTCAGCCGGGACGGGTCGTCCGGTTTCCGCGCCGAACCCGGCCGGTATCAGCTGTACGCATCACTAGCGTGCCCTTGGTCGCACCGGGCTTTGATCGTCCGACGCCTGCTCGGCCTGGAACGGGTCATAGGGCTGAGCCTCACTGATCCGGTAGTCACCGAACAGGGCTGGCGTTTCCGCGACGAGACCGGCGGTCGCGACCCGCTGACAGGTGCGCATTATCTGTCAGAGCTATACCTGGCTGCCGACCCAGGCTATTCCAACCGGGCGACCGTGCCGCTGATCTGGGACAGTCTGACCCAGCGCATCGTGACCAACGACTTCGCCCAGATCACCCTGCAGATGGAAACCGCGTTCGCCGACTTCCATCGGCCCGGAGCACCCGATCTTTACCCGGCACCGCTGCGCCGGGAGATCGACGCTGTGGCGACGCTGATCTACCACACGGTTAACAACGGGGTCTACAAGGCCGGGTATGCACCAACCCAGGCGGTTTACGAGGAGGCGTTCGACGCGCTGTTCACCACGCTCGACGCACTTGAGGAGCGGCTGGCCAGGCGCAGGTACCTGCTCGGGGGCCAGCTCACCGAGGCGGACGTGCGCCTGTATCCGACGCTGGCAAGGTTCGATGCCGTTTACTACTTGCACTACAAGTGCAACTTGCATCGTCTCGCGGATTACCGACATATGTGGGCTTATGCCCGCGATCTGTATCAGCTAGCTGGATTCGGCGACACTACTGATTTCGTCCAGATCAAGCGGTATTACTACCAGACCGAGGTGGCGATCAACCCGTCCAGAATCGTGCCGAAGGGGCCGTACGTCAGCTGGCTTGAGCCCCATGGGCGCGAGGCCATGCCGGGCTGAACCAGGCGACGGCGCTCCCGGTTAAGCCGCCGGCCTTAGCCGCGACTTCCGGCCTCGCTGCAGAGCCTGGCGGGCTGGCCGCGGCCTGCAGGTAGCCTTGGTGTGCGCGATAAGTTGCCAATACAGTTCCGGAAGAGGGCGATGTCCGCCGTGTCTGCTGAGTCCCCGCGCGGGTCTGCGGATCTCATGAAGTCATCAGCCAACGCCGCGCAGGCGCCAGCCAACTCGCCGGCCAACGGCGCAATCGAACGAGCGGATTTCGGTCCCAATCAATGGCTCGTTGACGAGCTGTACCAGCGTTATCTGGCCGATCCTGGCTCAGTCGATCAGGCCTGGTGGAACTTCTTCGCCGACTACCAGCCCCAGCCGGAATTGGCCGGCCCGCAGCCGCGCGCGGCCGGCGGAGCCGCGCAGAATGACGCCGTAGCGCAGCCGATCGCCGGTCAAGTGACACCGTCGCCCGCCGCCCACCACGGCCCTGCAGCCGGGGCTGCGCCGACAACCGGGCGCGAGGCCGCGCCAGGCGCCGGCCAGCCCGCCACCACCCCCGGCAACGGGGCGGCTGCGCCGGGCCCAACGGTTCCCGCGGCACCGTCCGCCCGGCCGGGTGGCGCGCCCGCAGCAACGCAGGCCCGCGTCGCACCTTCGCAGGACACCAGCGCGGCACCCCGGGACACGGGTGCAATGGTCTCCCGTACAAGCGTTGCGGCCGCAGGTACGGCGCCGGGCGGCCCAGGCACCGTGGCCGGCCCGGATGGCGCGGTCGGTGTCCCGGCTGGCGCGGCCGGCGGTCCGGCTGGGGCCGCGGGCGGTCCGGCTGGCGCGGCCGGCGGTCCGGCTGGCGCGGCGGCGCAGGGCGCGGGCGGCCCGGATGGCGCCGTGGAGCGCACGGTGCGGCTGCGCGGGGCTTCGGCACGGACGGCGACGAACATGGCGGCCAGCCTTACCGTGCCGACCGCGACGAGCGTCCGCGCGGTGCCAGCCAAGTTGCTGATCGACAACCGGATCGTGATCAACAACCACCTCGCTCGCGGCCGGGGCGGCAAGATCTCGTTCACGCACCTGATCGGCTATGCGATAGTTCGCGCGCTGGCGATCAGACCCGAGATGAACTACGCCTACGCCGAGGTCGACGGCAAGCCGGCGATGCTGGAGCCCGAGCACGTCAACCTCGGCCTGGCCATCGACGTGCGCAAGGACGACGGGTCCCGGCAACTGCTGGTGCCGAGCATCAAGAAGGCGGAAACGCTCGATTTCCGGCAGTTCTGGATGGCCTATGAGGACATCATCCGCAAGGCCAGGACAGGCAAGCTCGCGGTCGATGACTTCGCCGGGACCACGATTAGCCTGACCAACCCCGGCACGATCGGTACCGAGCACTCGGTACCTCGGCTAATGCCTGGCCAGGGCTGCATCGTCGGCGTGGGTGCCATGGAGTACCCGGCCGCCTACCAGGGAGCATCAGCGGAGACGATGGCGCGGCTGGCGATCAGTAAAACTGTCACGCTGACCTCGACTTACGATCACCGGATTATTCAAGGCGCCCAGTCCGGCGAATTCCTGCGGATCGTGCATGAGCTTCTGCTCGGCGGTGACGGCTTCTACGACGCCGTCTTCCAGGCGCTTCGCATTCCGTATGAGCCTGTCCGCTGGGTGCAGGACATCCCGGCCGGTCACGAGGACGACATCACCAAGGCAGCACGGGTGCATGAGCTTATTCATGCCTACCGGGTCCGCGGCCACCTGATGGCGGACACCGACCCGCTGGAGTACCGGCAGCGCAAGCACCCGGATCTGGACATCAATCAGCACGGGCTGACCCTGTGGGACCTAGAGCGCGAGTTCGCCACCGGCGGCTTCGGTGGCAAGCCGCGGATGCAGCTGCGGGAGATCCTGGGCGTGCTGCGCGACTCTTACTGCCGCACCGTCGGCGTGGAGTACATGCATATCCAGAACCCTGAGGAGCGAGCCTGGATCCAGGCTCGGGTTGAGCGGCCGCACGGCCGGTCCGATCATGACGAGCAGCTGCGCATCTTGTCCCGGCTGAACGTGGCCGAGGCTTTCGAGATGTTCCTGCAGACCAAATTCGTGGGGCAGCGCAGGTTCTCCCTGGAGGGCGCGGAGGCCCTCATCCCGCTGCTCGACGCCGTGCTGACCGCGGCCGCGGGCGAGCACTTGCACGAGGCCGTCATCGGCATGGCGCACCGGGGCCGCCTTAACGTCCTGGCCAACATCGTCGGCAAGTCATATGCGCAGATCTTCCAGGAGTTCGAGGGCAACCTCGATCCCGCCACTACCCATGGCTCCGGCGACGTGAAGTATCACCTCGGGGCCGAGGGTAAGTACCACGGTCCGGACGGTTCGGAGATCGATACCTCGCTGGTGGCTAACCCGAGCCACCTGGAAGCGGTCGACCCGGTCACCGAGGGCGTGGTCCGGGCCAAGCAGGACGTCCTCGATATGGGCGAGCCCGGCTTCACCGTGCTGCCCGTGCTCATCCATGGCGACGCGGCGTTCGCCGGCCAGGGTGTGGTGGCAGAGACGCTCGAGCTGTCCCAGCTGCGCGGCTACCGGACCGGCGGCACTGTGCACATCGTGGTCAACAACCAGGTCGGTTTCACGACCTCGCCCGCAGAGTCCAGGTCCAGCGTCTACTCCACCGATGTGGCCCGGATGATCCAGGCGCCGATCTTCCACGTGAACGGCGATGACCCGGAAGCTGTGGTGCGGGTCGGCAGGCTGGCCTTTGCCTACCGCCAGGCCTTCGCCAAGGACGTCGTGATCGACATGGTCTGCTACCGCAGGCGCGGCCACAACGAGACGGACAACCCGTCCTTCACTCAGCCGATCATGTACGACCTCATCGACGCCAAGCGCTCGACCCGCAAGCTCTACACCGAGGCGCTAATCGGCCGCGGCGACATCACGATGGAAGAGGCCGAGCAGGCCCTGCGCAACTACCAGCTTGAGCTCGAGCGAGCATTCACCGAGACCAAGGACGCGATCAGCAGGCCGGCTGAACCTGGGACCCTGCGAGCACCGCAGCTACCAGTCGAACCCACTGCCGACAACTCCACGCTGCCGACAGCGATCAGCGCTGAGACGATCAAGCGGATCGTCAATACCCAGGTCGCGCTGCCTGATGGGTTCACCGTGCACCCCCGGCTGTTGCCCCAGTTGCAGCGCCGGGCCGCCATGGTGGAGCAGGACGCGATCGACTGGGGCACGGGCGAACTGCTGGCCTTCGGCTCGGTCCTGATTGACGGGCACGCCGTGCGGCTGATCGGCCAGGACTCGCGCCGGGGCACCTTCGGCCAGCGGCATGCCGTCCTCGTCGACCGGAATACTGGCGCGGAGTACACCCCGCTCAAGGCCTTCAACTCCCCGGCGGCGAAGTTCCACGTCTACGACTCGCTGCTGTCGGAGTACGCGGCGGTCGGGTTTGAATACGGCTACTCGGTGGCCCGGCCCGACGCGCTGGTTTGCTGGGAGGCGCAGTTCGGCGACTTCGTCAACGGCGCGCAGACCGTCCTGGATGAGTTCATCAGCTCCGGCGAGCAAAAGTGGGGCCAGCGTTCCGGCGTTGTGCTGCTGCTGCCGCACGGCTACGAGGGTCAGGGCCCCGATCATTCGTCGGCCAGGGTGGAGCGCTTCCTATCGCTGTGCGCGCAGGACAACATGACCGTGGCCATGCCGAGCACGCCAGCTAGCTATTTCCACCTGCTGCGCTGGCAGGCATTGTCCGGCCGGGTCAAGCCGTTGGTCGTGTTCACCCCGAAGTCGCTGCTGCGGCTGAAGGCGGCCGTGTCCACCATCGCGGACTTCAGCACCGGGTCATTCCAGCCGCTGCTGGCGGATCCGGCAGGTGGCGACCCGGCGGCAATCAGCCGAGTCGTGATCAGCTCGGGCAAGATCTTTTACGATCTGGCCGAACGGCGGCGCGCCGCCGGGGCAACCAATACGGCCTTGCTGCGGATGGAGCGGCTCTACCCGCTGCCCGCCAAGCAGGTCGCGGCGGAAGTGGCGAAGTACCCAGCGGACGCCGAGGTGACCTGGGTGCAGGAGGAACCGGCCAACATGGGCGGTTGGCCGTATATGGCCCTGCACCTCCCCGACGTCGTCGGCAAGCGCGTGACGGTGGTGTCCAGGCCAGCCAGCTCCGCGCCGGCATCGGGCTCGGCGAAGGCGCATGGCGCCGAGCAGGCCGCCATTATGGACGCGGTGTTCGGCAGGAATGGCTAACCGGTGTACTTCACCGACCGTGGCATCGAAGAGCTCGAGGAGCGGCGCGGCCAGGAGCAGGTTGCTGTTGGCTGGCTGGCCGAGCGGCTGCGCGATTTCGTTGACGAGCACCCCGACGCGGAGGCTCTTGTCGACCAGCTAGCCACCTGGCTGGCCAGGCTCGATGACGAGGCGGATGGGTAGCACCGCTTCACCCCGCTAGGCCCGGTGACTTCGACCCACTCACTTGCCTGGCCGCCTGTGCGCCTTATCGTTGCCTGACGATGCCCGAGGCCAAACGCCGCGGGCGCCGACTCAGCTCTGACCCGGGCACACCGCGCGCCACCCGAAACGCCGGTGTCACGCGTGATGCCCCTCGGCCGCGCGCCTGGCGGGTCCGCACGCCTCCGCTGCCTGCGCGTCTGGCGGGTCCGCACGCCTCCGCGGCCTGCGCGCCTCCGCGGCCCCGCACGCCTCCGCGGCCCCGCAGCCCTCCGCAGTCGGCGCCAGTCGCGATACATCTTGACTTTCCAGCGCCGCGACATATCGTATCTAGTGAGAGACTACGATCTGCTGAGCGTGGTCACGTCCGGCCATGTGACAGTTAGCCAACGGCTAGCGGTGAGGTGAAGTGAGCCCGGTATTCAGGCACGGCAGGCTTCGGCTGTACCTACTGAAGCTGCTCGATGAGGCGCCACGACACGGTTATGAGGTCATCCGGCTTCTGCAGGACCGTTTCATGGGCGTCTATGCGCCATCGCCCGGCACGATCTATCCGCGCCTGGCCAGGCTCGAGGAAGACGGCCTGGTCACGCATGAGGAAATAGACGGCAAGAAGGTCTATAGCATCACCGACAAGGGCCGCGAGGAGATCCGGGGTCGGCTCGGCGAACTCGCGGATCTGGAAGACGAGCTGACCGAGTCGCTGCGCGACGTGGCCAGGGAGATTTCCGAGGACGTCAGGGACACCGTACGCAGCATCCGGGAGGAGCTCGCGTCAGCGGCCAGGGAGTTTCGGGGCGCCGATGCCGGCAGGTCGGCCAGGCCGAAGACCGACTCTGACGAGACCCAGCAGGATGCCCGGAGGCCAGAGCCAGACAGTCCCCGCGGCAGGGCGCGGGACCGCGGCAGCGATGAGGCGCAGCGCATCAGGGACGAAGCCCGTCGGACCCGAGAGCAGATGCGGGCAAGTTTCCGCGCACAGGCGCGCAACCGCGGCGACTGGGCGGCATGGCAGGAGCGCCACGGCAAACACGATTGGGCAGGCTGGTCATGGTCGGAATGGGCGAGCGGAGTAAGCGATCTCGCCGGGTCCGGCCGGTCAGGTGCTGCCGAGGACAAGCCTTCAGCCGCGAGCGGCACGGACGCGCGCCCCGGCAGCGCCGGTGAACGTTTCGGGCGGGGCGGGCCGAATCCCTTCAGTGACCTCGAGCGACTCGCGATCCAGTTCGCAACCGAGTTGCGGGCGGCCGCGAGGCAGACCGGGAACATCGGGGAGCGCTCGCTCAACGACCTCCGCGACATCCTTACTGACACCCTGGCAAGGGTCAGGGCCGAGGTGTTTGCCGACACCGGCCCCGGTGGCCGGCCCACCGAAGACGCGCGCGCTGACCGGCCCGAGTCCGACCCGGCCGATGCGTCCTCGGCACAGGCTGGTGCCGCCCCTGGGGCGGCGGAGGCAGCCGCTGGTGCGGCGGATAAGGCCGCTAATGGCCCCGCCGATGCCGCCGGTACAGCCGAACCCTCGAGACCGAACAATCCATAGCCGGACCTGCCGGTCATCTCATGCCACTTACCGGGTCCTCAAACCGCTGGCTGCGTGACGATTTGCGGAAGCGGTCCGCGTGAAGCCGCCAGCGCTGACCTGATCTCCCGTGCGACCTCCCGCTTGGCGGCTGGCAGCCGTTGCGGCGGGAAACGCAGCACCAGGATGCCTTGCGCCGTCATCCGGTCGTGCCTGGCCAGCGTCCGCTCCCAGTCTGCAGGCGCGAAGTGCCAGGCCTTGGAATCCACTTCGGCTGCCACCCCGGCGTCAGGCCACCAGGCATCGGGCGACGCGAGGAACTGGCCCGCCACATACAGGCGGGCGTTATAGAGCGGAGCGGGCAGCCCCGACTCCACGACGATCTTGCGCAGATCAGCCTCCGCCGTCGACCGGACGCCGTCCGCGACTTCGGCAAGCGCGATGCGAAGTCGCGCCGAGCCGGCCGCAGGCCCACGGCCAAGCTCGGCGGCAAGCTGCATGACATGTACCTTGCCGCGCTGCACGCCAGCCGCCACCACCGCGCGAACGTCGGCCAGATCGGTCATATGGCGGGCCGCGTCGACGATCTCGCGATCCACTGGCGCGTACGTCACCGCACCTTCCGTATAGGACACCCGAGGCAGCACGCTGGTCCGCCGCAGCCGCGCGAAGCTCGCGCTGCCCTTCTGATTGCGAAGCGGCACCAGTACGTCGACGAACTCGCAAGGTTTGACGGGAACGCCATGCCAGCCAAGGGCGGCAGCGCCGGTGATTCCGATGACCGGGCCGGCGTAGAGATAGGCCGCGGTCGCCCGCTGAGCGTTGGTGAGCTGGCCGCTGCGGTCGAGGTAAACCCCTGGGAGCACAACCTGCCATGGTCCGTCCGGCCGAGTCCGGTACCGGACCACCGCTTCCGTCATCTGGTGCGCGTATGCCTGGCTACGAGTGATGATTCCTCGCTGCTTGCGCAAGGTCTCGGCCAGAGCCGCTTGATCAAACTGGGCCAAACGTGGCATGCGGGCAATCTTGGCAGCTGCCACCGACAGAATCCTCCGTCGAGCCTGGGTGTCGTTTAGCGTCATAGTGAAGGTGCCGCTAATAGTTTGACGGTGTTGCGACAGCGACGCTAAACGACTCGTTTGCAGCTATTCCTAAATGCCGCGTATCGGGCGTCAGTCGGCTCAGGCGGCCGTCCGTGAGCGAGCAGCCACCTGGAAATCGGCCGGGCCTGCCGGGTCTTGGCGGCGGCCGCTGCCCTCGCGTGACTTGGTCGGGCCGGGGCTGCACATCTCTCCTGGGCGAGCCCTCCAGGTGGCCGACAGTGTCCGCAGGGTGACTCGCCGCCGTCGTCTGGCCCCGCCCCCGACCAGCGCTCAGGGGCCTCTCAACGGACATGCCAGGAAATGTAAATGGATCTGCGATAAACAGGCCCACGAGGTCAATGAAGGCTGTGACATACTCGATCCGGGAAGCGGCCTCCCTGACGGAACCACGCGGGTAAGGACCGTAGTGAACCTCTCGTCGTACGCAGAGCTAGCGGTTCGCATCGCCAACACCGCTGTTCAGGCCCCTGAAGAGCCTGACCCGCTCGGCACCCCTGCGGCATGCGCCAGCGCGCTTGGCGACTGCCTCGCAGGGCCAGTCACCCGGCGCGATATTGTCGTGCTCCGGCACCTGCGGGACGAGTTCGCCGCCATTTTCACGACGGCGGCGGCGGACGACGACAAAGGCGCCATTGACCGGATGAACGCGCTGATGATCCAGTACCCGATCCAGCCGGAGCTGGTCAGCCACGATGACCACCAGCGCTGGCATGTGCACCTGGCCGCGCACGGCTCGGTAGCGGACCAGCTCGCTGCGGGCGCGATCATCGGCTTGGCACTGACAGTCTCGCTGTACGGCGTCAACCGGCTCGGGGTCTGCGGTATCGCTTCCTGCCGCCGGGTCTTCATCGACTCCAGCCCTGGCCGGTCGCGCCGCTACTGCATCGAGCACGTGACCGCGAAGGGAAACGTGAGCACTCTGCGCAGGCAGACCGCGACCGAGCCCGGCCGCGCCACGCCGGCCGCGAGCTAGGACGGCGGCCGTCAGCAAGATGGGCCGCCAGCAAAACCGATCACCAACAAACGGGGCACCAGCTAAACCGGCCAGCAGCTTCGCGTACCGACAGCTAAACAGGCCGATAGCTAAACAGGCAGTCAGTAAACGGGCACCCAGCTCGACGGGCCGCCAGCTAAACAGGCAGTCAGTTCGTCGGGCCGCCGACGAGGTTGCGTACTGGGATCGGTTCATTACTTTTTCTTTACGAACCTGCTACGAACGCCACCTTAGCCTGGTCGGGCCAGAGTCACCCTCATGCCGGCTCTGACCTGGGCTTATGCGTCGTCACGGAGCGAGACCGTAGCTGTGCGCCCAACGAAGTTTTAGTGACGCACGTTACCGAAATGACGCCAAGTGACTTCTTCTCATCGACCAAGTCGATCATTACCATGAGCCCTACTCGCGAGGCGCATGGCCCACGTATGCGGAGGAGAAAGGTTCGGTCATGGCAATAGATCATGCAGATGCCGAACGACTCAGAAAGCAGCGCAACTCGCGAGTGCTCGCAGCCTCCATCCCTGCGGACGGGAACTGCAATCGCCGGAAGCGCATCGTCAGCTATCCAGTCCGAGCCCCGGACACCGCCCGGTGCGCGAAGTCTCCTCGCTGACTCTGTCGGCTTATCTCATCTGGAGGAAGTCTTGGCTACGGAAGCCCCTGGCGTAGCGTCAACGCCAACCGGGGAATACCACCTGCATCGGAAGGTTGGACTGCGCGGGATGACGCTCGTCTCGCTCGGTTCCATCATCGGCTCAGGCTGGCTGTTCGGAGCGCTCGGTGCTGCCACGCTAGCGGGCGGTGGCGGCTCGCTGCTCACCTGGCTCATAGCGGCGGCTGTGCTCGGACTGCTCGCGCTCGTGCATGCCGAGCTTGGCTCGACGTACCCGGTGTCCGGCGGGACCGCGCGATTCCCCTTCATGGCCTTCGGCGGTCTTGGCGGCTTCACCGGCGGCTGGATGGCGTTCATCCAGGCGGTCACGATCGCGCCGATCGAGGTCGAGGCTTCACTGAGCCACCTCCAGGCCAAGTTCCCGACTGGCTTCCACGTGTACACCGCCACCGGGACGCTGACCGGAGCTGGAGTTCTCTGGGGCCTGCTGTTCATGGCGTTCTTCACGATCGTCAACACCCTGGGCGTGCGCTGGCTGGCCGAGACCAACAGCATCGCGATGATCTGGAAGCTGGCGATCCCGACGGCGACCATCTTCGCGCTGCTGTTCACCTCGTTCCATGCCGGTAACTTCACTGCGGGCGGCGGCTTCGCCCCGTACGGTGCCCACGGCGTCCTGGCGGCACTCTCGGCTGGAGTCATCTTCGCGGCCGAAGGCTTCGAGCAATCGATCCAGATCGGCGGCGAAACCCGGAACCCGCAGCGCAACATTCCGCGCGCGCTGCTGATCGCCATGCTCATCGGAACCGTGTTCTACCTGCTGCTCGACTTCGCGTTCGTCGGCTCCCTGAACCCGGCGAACCTGGTGCACGGCTGGGCACAGCCGATTCCAGGCGTCGCCAAGCTCGGCCCGTACATCTCGCTCACTACTCAGGCGGGTCTCGGCTGGCTGGCCAACCCTGCTGGTCATCGACGCTGTGGTCTCCCCCGGCGGCACCGGACTGGTCTACATGGGGACCTCGTCCCGGCTGTCGTATGGCCTCGGCCGTAACGGCTACTTCCCGAAGATCATCAGCAGGATCAACCGCCGCGGCGTCCCGCTGATCTCCATCGGGATCTGCTTCGTGATCGGCATGCTGACGTTCCTGCCGTTCCCGGACTGGTTCGGCCTGGTCGGCCTCATCACGTCGGCGACAGTCATCATGTACGCGATGGCTCCGCTGGCCCTGGCCGGGCTCCGGAAGCAAGATCCGGACCGGCCCCGTGCCTACCGGCTGCCCGCCGCGTGGCTGCTGAGCCCGATCGCCTTCATCGCCGCCAACATCGTGGTGTATGTCTCTGGCTACAGCACGATCTTCTGGCTGGACATGTTCATCCTGGCCGGGTTCATCATCTTCGGCCTCTACCAGGTCAGCCTTCCGGCTGACAAGCGGACGATCCTCGACTTGCGCTCGGCCTCCTGGCTCCTCCCCTGGCTCGGGGCCCTGCTGGCCATCTCGTGGGCAGGCCGCTACGACGGAAATCCGACACAGTGTTCGGCCTCACGCTGGTGGCCTCCAAGCACCTGCACGAGTGGCTGGACCTGGGCGTCGTGGCGGCGATGAGCCTGGTGATCTACTACTGGGCGCAGTCCTAGCACCGCAATGTCCAAGGACGAGATGCTGTAGCTGAGGCGAGCCGTCGGCCGGGTCGAGGCTGAGGCTTCGATGGAACTCGAGTCGCATCTCGCTCGCCTAACTGCTCACATCACTATCGGGGCGGGCCGGGAGTCTCCGGCCCCGTCCCCGAGGCGTGTGCCAGCCGGGTCCAGTACCCCTGGCCTGCCGGTACCGGAGGAGACGGCGCCACGATCAGTGTGGGCGGGAACAGGGCCGAACGACCGGCTGTCGACCGCTCCGGCTGCGGGGTTGTCTGACTCACAGCCACCAGCCATCGGGCAGCTCGCCGGGCCGCGCGCTTGACCAGCAGCAGGTCGGGCTCGGCCAGGATGCCGCGCGACTACGAGCTGGCCCGGCCGGACCCGCAGCGGGCGGTCCACGGCTGAGGCCGCGCCAAATCAGCAGCCAGTCGCCGGGATGCAGGACGGGCTCCATCGACCGTTCCGCAACGGCGACTCGCCACAGCGGCCAGCGCATGCATCCCTCCCGCGTGGGCAGAATCCGGCCACGTTGTACTGTCGGAACCCAAGCCAATGATCTGAGATGAGAGAAGGCGATCAATGAGGCTGCTCGAACGTCTCCTCGCGCCGAAGGCTACCGTGCACGCTCACTGTGACCTCCCGTGCGGCGTCTACGACCCCGCGCAGGCGCGCATCGAGGCCGAGTCCGTCAAGGCCATCTGCGAGAAGTACCAGGCAAACTCCGACCCGACATTCCGCACTCGCGCGATTGACATCAAGGAGCAGCGGTCGGAGCTCGTCAAGCACCACCTATGGGTGCTGTGGACCGACTACTTCAAGCCGCCGCACTTCGAGAAGTACCCGCAGCTGAACCAGTTGTTCAATGAGGCCACCAAGCTGGCGGGTGGCGGTGGCGGCACCAAGGCCAGCACCGACCCCGCCACGGCGGACCAGTTGCTCGGCAAGATCGAGGAGATTAGCAAGATCTTCTGGGAGACCAAGCAGGCCTGAGTAACGGGCAGGATGCTGATCGGCGGGCCGTTCGCGGCCCGCCGTTCTCAGTGATAGCCGCACCGATTGCATAATGACCCGGCCCGCCTCTGACGCAGTCGGCTGGTCACTGTAAGTTGCGTAGAGAGCTCAGTGCGCTCGTGCGCGGCTTATCGGGCGTCTTTCGAGGAGGGCATTGGTGGCGGATGAGAGTACGGCGGCTGCGGTCGCCGCGGTCGCACCCGGCGGCGCCAGCATGACCGCCAGCACTGGCGGTGGCGACGCGGGCGGCCTTGATCCGGTGGGCGCGGGGGCCGCAGCAGCGAGCGCGGCCGGCCCGGTGACCACCGCCTCTCCTCCACACCTCGGCAGCCTGGACCAGGTAACGGTGCGGATGCCTGCCGACGGCGCGTACCTGTCGGTGCTGCGCACCGCGACGGCCGGACTGGCTGCGCGCCTGGACTTCACCCTCGACGACATCGAGGACCTGCGCATCGCCGTTGACGAGGCCTGCGCCATGCTCCTCGGGCAGGCAATCCCCGGCAGCAGCCTGGAATGCAGTTTCGTGCTCAGCCCGGACGATATGACCATTTCGGTCTCGGTACCGAGCCTGAACCCCCGCCCCCCTTCCGGCGACACCTTCGCCTGGACGGTGCTGTCGGCCCTGGCCGGCAGTGTCGAGGCGCAGGCAGGACCCGGAGACAGGCTTGCCATCGTGATGCGCAAGGCCCGCCCGAATTCGGGGTCGGTGTGACGGGGGAAACAGAGGTCGCCTTGACCGAGGAGTACGAGATGATGTCGACAGCGGCGGCGGCCAGGGGAGGACCTGCGGCTGATGACACCGACAACGTGCTGCCGGTCGTGCTGGAGTTCAGTGAGGCCGCTGACCTGGTCGACGACCTGCCCGAGCCGCCAGCGCGGGCGCAGCACGGGGCCCGCGAGCGCGGGCACGCGCGAGAGCTGTTCGAGCGGCTGACCACGCTGCCGCCGGACGACGAGGAACGGCTCCGGATCCGCAGCGAACTCGTCGAGCTGCACTTGCCACTAGTGGAGTACCTCGCCCGGAGGTTTCGCAACCGGGGAGAGTGGCTCGATGACCTGACCCAGGTCGCCACGATTGGCCTGATCAAGTCGATCGACAGGTTCGACTTGGAGCGCGGCGTCGAGTTCTCGACATACGCGACGCCGACGATCGTGGGCGAGATCAAGCGGCACTTCCGGGACAAGGGCTGGGCCGTCCGGGTGCCGCGGCGGCTGCAAGAACTTAAGCTCGCGCTCGCCAAGGCCATTGGCGAGCTAGCCCAGAATCTCGGCCGGGCCCCGACGGTGGGTGAGCTGGCCGAGCACCTCTCGATGAGCGAGGAAGAGGTGCTGGAGGGGCTCGAATCCGCCAACGCCTACTCGACGGTTTCGCTCGATGCACCGGACTCGGGCGATGACGATGCACCGGCCGTGGCGGAATCGCTTGGCATGGTCGATGAGGCGCTGGAGGGCGTCGAGTACCGCGAGTCGCTGAAGCCGCTGCTGGAGCAGCTGCCACCGCGAGAGAAGCGGATCCTGCTGCTGAGATTCTTCGGCAACCTGACCCAATCCCAGATCGCCACCGAACTAGGCATCTCGCAGATGCACGTGTCCAGGCTGCTAGCCAGGACACTGACCCAGCTGCGCGAAGGCCTGACAAGCGACGAGTAACCCGACGGTTCCCGCGTTGCGCTGGCGTTGATAGATAGGTGTCGTCGTTTATCGATTATTACGGGTCTTAGGCGGATCCGGCGTTGCTGTCCGGCCTGGCGTCAGGGTGGCAAGGCTGGCCGGCGCCAGCAGCGCCACCAGGCCTGCAATGGCCACAAGAATGACTGGAATGCCCCATTCATACCTGCCCGCCTGCAACAGGTAAACGGCCACGATGCCGGTGAACAGCTGAGTTAGCAACGCCGGCGTCCGGGACCAGCGGCGGCCACGGCGCACTCCGCGCGCCACGAGGGCGAGCGCGACAGCGGTGCCAATCCCGATGAGTGTGAGGGCGACCCCGCTGGCGCGCTGGTAGTAGTGCCCGGAGCCCGTTTCGACGCCGGCCAGGGCAGCGGCAGCCAGCACACCGACCGCCTCGGCAGCCTGCACTAGCGCCGCGTACAGCACGCTGCGTGGCGCTCTGGCAGGCTGGCCACCTTGGACGGGCCGGGCAAGCGGGGCTGATGGGGCAGGACGGGCCGGGTGGGGCGCTGGCGCGGTGCTGGTAGCGCCCTGGCTAACCTTGGCGCGTGCGCGCGCTTTTGATCGTGAACCCACACGCCACCTCCACGACCCGGCAACGGCGTGATGTCATCGTCCGGGCCCTCGCCTCCGCGGTCGAACTCGACGTCGTGGAGACACGTTACCGGGGCGAAGCCACCAAGCTTGCCGCGGCCGCAGCCGCAGACAAGTTCGGGCTCGTGATGACTCTGGGCGGGGACGGCACCGTGAATGAGGCCGTGAACGGCATTCTCGGCAACCCTGACGATCCCGAGGCCCGACTCGACGCTGCGGACCTGCCTGCGCTGGCCGCGCTGCCAGGTGGCAACGCGAACGTGTTCACCCGCTCGCTGCAGCTGCCGTCCGATCCAGTCGACGCGACCGGACGGCTGATCGAGGAGCTGGCCAGCGGCCGGGACCGCTGTATCGGGCTCGGCACCGCTAACGGCCGGTACTTCACCTTCAATGCCGGTCTGGGGCTGGATGCGGAGGTTGTCCGAGCCGTTGAGGGCCGGCGCGCCCACGGGCGGGTGCTGAACCCGGCGTTGTTTTTCACAACGGCCCTGCGCCAGTATTACCAGGTTACCGACCGGCGCCATCCGGCCATTTCCATTAGGGAGCCGGTGCGCCTCGGCCCGGAGCCGGCTTACCTATGCATCGTGTCGAATTCGGCGCCGTGGACTTACCTCGGCCGAAGGCCAGTCAACCCCAATCCGCAGGCGGGCTTCGATACCGGCCTTGACCTGATGGCACTGCGTAGCCTCGGCACCTTCAGCACGATGCGGACCCTGCGGCAGATGCTGGCCAGGCGGGCGAAGCCACCGCGCGGCCGGGCCGTCGCCACCGGTCATGACCTGGAATCGATTGTGCTGCGAACTGATCGGCCGGTGGCATTCCAAGTTGATGGCGAGTACATGGGCGAGGTCGAGGAGGCCAGGTTTAGGTCAGTGCCGCGCGCGTTGCGCGTGATCGGCCTTGCTGACGGCTAAGATCGGCGAATTTGAGGACGATTAGCCGCCACCGGCAGATGGCAGACACGGCATTTTGTGTTAATGGCTGCATAGGCCTTGGCTAAGAGGTTCCCAGCCCTACGTCGGGCACTGCGCCCATGCCAGTCATGTGACTAATCTGACACCGAAATCCTGCCGAACCTTTGCCCAAGCCTCTTGCGGTTGATCGCCGACCTTGAGAGGGTTGTATCGCTCCTGGTAAACGGTGCGTTCGCGTGCCATACCGGGCTGGCGACGCTCACGCGGGCGCGGTCCGGCGTCGTTGTACCACGGGGTGGCCGGAGCGCAAGCCCGGCCCGGTGTCACCGGCGGGCTCGGTGCGCTGGTTCGCACGGCTTAGCCTCTAAGTAGCGGCCTGGCTGGGTAAGCGCAGCGTTTCCGGGTAACTACGGTGCCGCCGGTGTATGCCAAGCACCGCCGATCGACCAGCAATCCAAGATCGACCAGCAAAAGAGAATGTACCTGACATAGAACATAGCTCGTGAAATCGTTCACAAGCGCGACGGAGCGCACAGGCCCGGTCAGGACCTGAGCTCAAGGAGGAGTGGAACTCATGGACTGGCGTCACCATGCCGCCTGCCGTGACGTGGACCCGGAGCTTTTCTTCCCGATCGGGAACACCGGGCCTGCGCTACTCCAGATCGACGAGGCCAAGCAAGTGTGCCAGCGGTGCAAGGTCATGGAGCCCTGCCTGCAGTGGGCACTCGAGAGTGGCCAAGACGCCGGTGTCTGGGGCGGACTTAGCGAAGATGAGCGGCGCGCCCTTAAGCGCCGCAGCAGGGTCGCCGCGCGCGCGGGAGCCTGACATAGCGCGGTGAGCTGCGCCGCCTCAGGACTTCAGTGGCGGCGCAGCTGGTCGGTCGCGTGGCCATCGGCGCGGCTCCCAGCTTGAAATGCAATTGCCTAGCGGCGGGTCAGCCCGGCAACTGGCTCGGCCAGCGGCAGTTCGACCAGAACCCGCGTACCGCCGCCAGCCCGCGGCGAAATCTCCAGCCTGCCAGCGAGTTCGGTCAGCACGAGCGTGCGCACGATCTGCAGGCCGAGGCTGCCAGTCGAGTCCAGATTGAAGTCCGCTGGCAGGCCAGCGCCATTATCCGAGACCGTCACGGTCAGCAGGCCGGGCTTGCGCACTGCCGTGATCTCGAGCCAGCCGTTGGCTGCCTGGCCTGGCCGGCTCAAGCCGTGCTGGAGCGCGTTCTGCAGCAATTCAGTCAGCACCAGGGCGAGCGGGGTGGCGACCAGCGCGGGCAGCACGCCGAATTCCCCGAGCAAGGTCGGCGTCACTCTCGCCTCGGGTGCCGACACCTCCACCGCCATAATGGCCACCCGGCTGGCGATGTCATCAAAGTCCGCGACTTCGTCCGGGACATGCGACAACGTCTCGTGCACGATCGCGATGGAGCCGACCCGGCGGACCGCCTCTTCCAGCGCCCCCCTCGCCTCAGGTGCCCGGAGCCGGCGCGCCTGCAGCCGCAGCAAGGCCGCGACAGTCTGCAAGTTGTTCTTGACCCGATGATGAATTTCCCTGATTGTCGCGTCCTTGGTGAGCAGTTCCCGCTCCCGGCGCCGCAACTCCGTCACGTCCCTCAGCAGGATCAGCGCGCCCGCTCGCGTGCCGTCGACGATCAGCGGGATAGTCCGCAGCTGCACAACCGAGCCGTTGGCCTCGACCTCGGTCTCGGCGTGCGCCCGGCCACTCGCCGCGACCATCAGCGAGTCATCGCGGGCCTCGCGGTTCGCGCACAACCTGGCTGTCAGCGGGCCAAGTGGCTTACCGACCAGATCAGCGGTCAGGCCAAGCCTGCGGTAGGCCGATAGCGCGTTCGGGCTAGCGTAGGTGACCTTGCCGGACCGGCTGAGCCGCAGCATGCCGTCACCCACCCGCGGCGACCGGACCAGGGCAGGTTCCTCGCCCTGGCCGGGGAACATGCCGGCCGCCACCATCTGGGCCAGGTCGTCAGCCGCCCGCAGATAGGCGAGATCGAGGCGGCTCGGCGTCCGGGCCGAGCTCAGGTTGGTAGACCGCTCGATCACCGCGATGACTGTGTCGCCACTGCGGACCGGGATGGTCTCGTGCCGTACCGGCACTCCCCTGGTCCACTCCGGGTCGCCTTCCCGGCAAATCCGCTTTTCGAGGTACGAGACCGCCATGAAGGGCTGCTCGGCGCCGGGCCGCCGAGATCCGACGATGTCGTCGGGCAGGGCAGTCGGGGCAGTGGTCGGGCGCATCTGGGCCAGCGCCAGCCACGTGCCGCCGACAGGCCAGACAACCGAATCGCCCGTGCAATCCGGCCCGGCCAGATCATCCAGCCCGGCCCGATCATCCGGCCCGGCTGGATCGTCCCGCACGGCCCCGGCGGCGGTGGCGGTGCCTTGGCGCTCGTCGCCGAGCGGTGCCCACAGCACCAGGTCGGCAAAGGACAGGTCAGCGAGAAGCTGCCAGTCCGAGACCAGGGCGTGCAGCCAGTCCAGCTGCGCGCCGCGGATCCCGGCCAGGCCGGCGAGATCGGCAAGCGTTGGCACCTAGCCATCATCCCAGGCCGGACGTCCGTCGCGTTACAACCCGAAGCGGGCACTGATGCCAGCAGGCTACCTGCTGGTAACGTCGCCGCCATGAGCGAGGAAAAGCGCCCTGTGCACGGTGGCGCGCAGGCTGTCGCGGCGGCCCGCCGCCACGGTGTCACCACCATGTTCACCTTGTCTGGCGGCCATGTCTTCCCGGTCTACGACGGGGCAGTAACCGCCGATCCGCCGATGCCGATTATCGATGTCAGGCACGAGCAGACGGCGGTGTTCGCGGCGGAGGCCACCGCTAGGCTGACCCGTTCACCGGGATTCGCCGTGCTCACCGCCGGGCCCGGGGTGACCAACGGGGTCAGCGGGATTACCACGGCACATTTCAATGGCTCGCCCCTGGTCGTGCTCGCGGGCCGGGCGCCCGACGGCCGCTGGGGCTCGGGCAGCCTCCAGGAACTCGATCATCCGCCCTTGCTGGCACCGGTGACCAAGCGGGCCTGGACCGAGCACGTGCCCGGCCACGTCGGTGCCGCCGTAGCCGAAGCCTTCGCCCTGGCCGGCGCGCGGCACCGGGGGCCGGTGTTCCTCGACGTGAGCCTGGAGGCCCTGTTCGGGGCCGGCAGCCCCGTCAGCAGCGGCGGGACCGAGTCGGCTGGCGCAGCCAGCACCGAGCCGGCCGGCGCAGCCGGCACCGCGAGCACGCCCGGCAGCCCAGACCCGGATGCGATCGCCGAGATCGCCCGACTGCTCGCCGGTGCCGTCAGGCCGGTGCTCATCCTTGGCTCCGACGTGTGGCTGGACGGTGCCGAGCACGCGGCGCGGGCAGCTGCCGAACAGCTCCGGCTTCCGGTAGTGGCTAACGGCCAGGGCCGCGGCGTCCTGCCAGCCGGTCACCCGCTGCTGGTTACCAGGGCCCGCTCGGTCGCGCTCGGGGAGGCTGACGTGGTGCTGGTGGCCGGCACGCCGCTGGACTTCCGGCTCGGCTACGGCCAGTTCGGCGGCCGGAACGGAACTGCCCCGGCGCGGGTGGTCCACCTCGCAGACGCGGCCAGCCAGCTAGCTACCCACGTCATGCTGGCCGGCGCAGCCTGGGGTGAGCTGGCCGCGATCTTCGCCGGACTGGCGGATGCCGCCGGACACCCAGCCGGCCAGCCTGCCTGGGCCCAGGACTGGCTGCCGCGGCTGCAGGCGGCTTGCGCCAAGGCAACGCGGGCCGACGCGCAACTGCTACACAGCGATGCCAGGCCGATCCACCCGCTGCGCATCTATGGCGAGCTGGCTGCGCTGCTCCGACCGGACGCAGTGGTGATCGGGGACGGCGGGGACTTCGTCAGCTACGCCGGCAAGTACATCGAGCCGCAGCAGCCCGGCGGCTGGCTCGATCCAGGGCCCTACGGCTGCCTGGGCACCGGCCTCGGTTACGCGATCGCGGCCAGGGTGGCTAGGCCGCAGGCGCAGGTCGTGCTGCTGCTCGGCGACGGCGCCGCCGGATTCTCGCTGATGGACGTCGACACGCTGGTCCGGCACCGGCTGCCGGTGGTGATGATCTGCGGCAACAACGGGATCTGGGGCCTGGAAAAGCACCCTATGCAGGCCTTGTACGGGTATGACGTGGCGGCCGAGCTGCAGCCAGGCTGCCGTTACGACCAGGTAGTCAGCGCGCTCGGCGGAGCAGGGGAACTTGTGACTGAACCATCGGACATCGGCCCAGCATTGCGCCGTGCGCTCGCCGCCGGCGTCCCCTACCTGGTCAATGTCATCACCGACCCAGCCGACGCCTACCCCCGCTCGACAACAGGGGTCTGAAACGGGCCGAAGCCCCGGCATGACAGCCAGGGCGAAGCACCGATGATCAGGTTTTCGCGGCGCACGGGGGCGAACCCCCCGCGGGTGTTGGTTTCGGGGGCGGGTGTTTGTTTTCGGGGGATGGACGGGGGCGAGCCGCCTCTGGGTGTTGGTTTCGGGTACGGGGTGTTGGTTTTCGGGGCGCACGGCGGGCGAAGCCCCGTGCGGGTGTTACTCGATGACTGCGATCAGATCGCCTTCCTGTACGACGTCCCCCTCGGCCACGGCCAGCCTTGCCAGCGTGCCCGAGTCCTCGGCGAGCACCGGGATCTCCATCTTCATGGACTCGAGAATGACCAGCGTGTCTCCGTCGGCGACGGCGTCGCCCTCCGCCGCGACGACCTTCCAGACGTTGGCCACCATCTCCGCACGGACCTCGCTCACGTGCCCTCCTCGCTCGCGGCCGCAGCCGACCTGGTTCCATAGTGCCTTCCGGGGACCCTGTCAGGGGCGCAGTCGGCTCACCAGCGACGTGTCGTAATCTCCCCGGCGGAACTCGGCTGATGCCAGCAGGTCCGCGTGGAACTGCAGATTGGTCTTCACGCCGGTGATGCGGAACGAGGCGACCGCGGCCTCGGCACGCGCCAGCGTCTGATCCCGATCGTCGCCATGCACGCACAGCTTGGCCAGCAACGGATCGTAGAAGGGAGTAACGGCATTGCCGGCGGTGTATCCCGAGTCGACCCGTACTCCTGCCCCGACCGGTTCTGACCAATCCTCGATCGTGCCTGGACTGGGCAGGAAACGCTTGGGGTCCTCGGCATAAATGCGCAGTTCCAGCGCGTGCCCCGACGGCGCCAGCTGGTCCGGGCGGAAGCTGACGTCCTGCCCGTCGGCGATGAGGAACTGCTGCTCGACCAGGTCGATGCCGGTGACCAGCTCGGTCACCGGATGCTCAACCTGAAGCCGGGTGTTCATCTCCAGGAACATGAAGTCCATGGCGGTCACGTCGAGCAGGAATTCGACGGTGCCAGCCCCCAGGTAGCTCACCACCTGGCCGGCTTGGACGGCGGCTGCGAACATGCGGGCCCGCAACTGCGGCGAGACCCCCGGCGACGGCGTTTCCTCGGCCACTTTCTGGTGCCGTCGCTGCACCGAGCAGTCGCGTTCGCCCAGGGCCAGCACGCGTCCGTCGGCCAGACCGAGTATCTGCACTTCGACGTGGCGGGCGCGCTCGACGAAGCGCTCGAGCAGGATGGCCGGACTGCCGAAGAAGCGCTCAGCGCGCGATCGCGCGGTCTCGAAGCCGGCTTCGAGCTGCGCCTGGTCAGCCGCGGCGGTCATGCCGATGCCACCGCCGCCCGCGGCGGCTTTGATCATGAGCGGATAGCCGATCTTCGCGGCCGCGGTCAGCGCCGCGTCCAGATCAGCCACTGGCTCCCTGGTGCCCTCCGCGACCGGGACTCCTGCCCGCTCCATCAGATTCCGGGCGTTGATCTTGTCACCCATCTGCTCCATCGACACGGGTGACGGCCCGACCCAGATCAGGCCTGCCGCTAGCACGCTGGCCGCGAACGCCGGGTTCTCCGACAGGAAGCCGTAGCCGGGATGAATGGCCTGCGCGCCCGACTGGCGGGCGGCCGCTAGCACCGCTGCACCGTTCAGGTAGCTGCTGGCCGGCGGCGCCGGCCCGATAAGCACGGACTCGTCTGCCTCGCGTACAAACGGCAGCGCCGCGTCGGCTTCGGAGTAGACCGCTATCGAGCGGACGCCGAGACGGCGCGCAGTGGCAATAACGCGCCTGGCAATCTCGCCACGATTTGCGACAAGGACCGATTCGAGCACGCCCGGAAGCCTACCGCCGGGACGGCAGCCGACGGCTTACTACCCCGTCCAGCGCTGCGACGACGACGCTGTCATACTGGTCGGGATCCAGGCGCATCCGGTCAAGCGCCGCGGCCGAGCGCTCCCGGTCGGCTGAGCTGCCGACCATGTCGTCGAAGGCGTTCGCGGCTCGGATGATCATGCTTCCGAGCGGAGGTCCGGGCTTAGGCCCCTGCGCGGGCCAGTTCTGGCACCGCACCAGCTCGGCGACATCATCCAGGACACCGGCCTGCCGGATCACGTCCGCGCCCAGACCGGCGATCCGCTGCTGGTCGGCGGCGGAAACTAGCACGGTGGCGCCGCCGGGTATCGGGTCCCGCAGCGACAGTTGGCCGATGTCGTGCATCAGCGCCGCATACTCGAGCGCGAGCAGCTCCGGCTCGGGCATGCCCAGACTCCGCCCCACTCCGACCGCAAGCCGGCTGACCCGGCCGGAGTGACCCTCCTCCACATAGCCGGCCACCTCGGTCACCCGGGCGAGCGACCGGACCGTCTGCAGGTAAGTGGCGCGGATGCCGGCATAGCGCCGGAACGCGACCTGGGTGACCAGCAGGGGGCCGAGGAAGACGGCAAGCTCGGTCAGCCCCATCACCTCGGCACCGAAGACCGTGATGACGACTGAGGCGCCGATAGCCAGGCCCAGTGGCCATTGCAGCCGGAGCTCGTCCACCACGGCGACCGAGAAGCGCGCGCCGACGTCGTCGGCCCGGATGAGCGCGCCGACCAGGGCATCGACCAGCCAGCCGAAGGTAACGAGCAGCACGATGACCCCGAATGCCGCAGGCCAATACTCCGGCACGAGCGATCGCGCCACCGGGCGGAAAGTAAAGGCGACGCACGAGACTGCCACGAGCCGGGTCGCTATCCCGACGGCCCCGGCCGGGCGGCCGGCCGCGATATGCGGCAGTGCGCCCACCGCCATGCCCGCGGCAGATACGGCGATCACCAGCAGCGCGGACTGCTTGCCCATCACCAGCTGGGAAACGTTCGGCAGCTTGATCAGCAGTGCATAGGACAGGCAGCCCACCATGGCGATAGGCGCAGCCTCGCGTCCGCCGGGCAGCGCCAGCCGAAGCAGCTCGCCGAGTGCGATGAACCCGCCGAAGGCTAACGCGGCGTCCCATCGGATCGTGTGCTGTAGCGCGCAGTAGGCGAAGGAGGCGATCACGAGCATCGCGGTGGCAGACAGCAGCAGCAGACGGCCGGAGTCCATTCCCTGCCAGTAGGCCAGCCGGTCGGGTGCGGGACGGCTTACTATGGCGCTCCCGGTCAAGGAATCACCACCTGCAGCGGCGCCGTAGGGTCGTCGTGGTCCTGGACCGTGACGGTCGTCAGGTCGGCGGGTGCGGCGGGTGGTCTCGGCAGCGGCCAGCCTTCTTCTTTTAGCGCGGTGATGAATGCCTCGACGATCGGCGGGTCGAACTGCGTGCCCGCGCCCCGGCGCAGCTCGCCAATAGCTAGCTCAACACTCTTGGCCGCTCGGTAGGAGCGAGTCGAGGTCATTGAGTCGAACGCGTCAGCTACAGCGATCACCCGGGCGAACTCGGGTATCTCATGGCCGGCAAAGCCCATCGGGTAGCCGCGGCCGTCGATCCGCTCGTGATGATGCATGATGCCTGCCAGTGCCTCGGTCAGGAAGCCGATCTCCCGGACGATCTCCAGGCCTCGCATCGGGTGCAGCTGGATGGCCGCGAACTCGTCCTCAGTCAGCGGGCCCTCCTTCTGCAGCACCTGCGTAGGCACGCCGAGCTTGCCTACGTCGTGCAGCATGCCGGCGAACATGATCGCCTCGGTCCGGTCCGGGCTCATCCGGATCTTCCGGGCGACCATTCCGACTCCGCGCGAGACCCGGTCGCCGTGGCCACGGGTATAGAAGTCCTTGGTCTCGACGGCCTGGCACAGTGCGTTCATGGTGGCCGCGTAGGCAAGCTGCTGCTCGGCGAACTGGCCCATAGCCCACCGGGCAACGAACAGCGGTACCAGCACGATCACCGCCGCGAAGGCATGCATAACCTGCCACAGCGAGGCGATGACCAGGCCAAGCGAGGCATAGCCAAGGTCGAAGACCAGCAGCAGCGGCAGGCTTGACTCCAGCGACTCACGTCGCCGCAGGCCCGGTTCCTGGTTCAGCCGGTAGACGCCCCAGATCAGGGCATGGTTGGCCAGCACATGGGCGGCCGCAGCCGCGGCGAACGGCAAGATGATCTTCGGGAAGTCAGGCGGCTGGAGGGTGCCCACCACGCCGTGCAGTTCAAGATAGACCCTGCCCGCTGCCAGGCCCGCCAGTGCGTGCATGGCGCCGTTGAACAGACGCTCGGCCACCCGTCGCTCGCGTCGCAGGCTGAGCACGGCGACCGCCCCGACCATCGCGGCCGGGACCGGCCCGAGCAGCACGACTGCGGCCAGGGTGGCCGACGAGCTCGGCGACCATTTGGTTTGGCGCGATGCGAGCGGTGTCGGGCTTGAGTCGCAGGCGAGGAAGAGCAACTGCAGGACGACCAGGTCAAGTAACGGGTGCATGCCCGGCAGCATTGGCAGCGGCGTCTTGGCCACGAGCGCCGCCGTGGCCGCCACCACCAGGCCGATGTACACCCGCGCGGCCCGGGTAACCATGCCCTGACCCCCTCGTTGCCGCGTCGACCCCGTCCGGGGCCCAAGGAATCGCGCTCCTACGTAACCAGGCGCCCCGCTAACGCGACTTAGGGTAACGCCATCGTCGCATTGCCGTTGGGCTGAAGCGCAATGTGAGCCAATAGTAGTCAGACGAATGCGTAACGTGATGACGCCACGCCATCAGCAACCAGCACAATTCCAGCGGACGGGACGGCTCTACTCCGCCAGCACCTCGGTGCTCTCGATCTCCGATCGGACCGCCGCGATCCTCGTCAGGACCTTGGCGCGCAGCTCGCCAGGCACGGCCTCATGCCCGCAACACTTGTGGACGAGCTTCTTGACGAGTTCCTCCAGGCCGTACTCACGCAAGCACGGGCCGCACTCTTCGAGGTGGATTCGGATCTGCTGGTAGTCGGTGTCCTCCATCTCCCGATCGAGATAGGAGTACACCGTCGCGAGTACCTCTGTGCACGGTACCTCGTGCGGTTTGCCGCAGCTCATCTCGCGTCCTTCCCTGACGCGTCGTCCGGTGACTGCGCCGTGGTGGGGGCGGCGGGCGCTGTCGCTAGGATGCCCTGATCCGCCGCGTAGTCCTGAAGCAGGTCGCGGAGCTGGCGGCGGCCACGGTGCAGCCGCGACATGACGGTCCCAATCGGGGTACCCATGATGTCGGCGATCTCCTTATAGGAGAAACCCTCGACGTCGGCCAGGTAAACGGCTAGCCGGAAATCCTCGGGCAGAGCCTGCAGGGCGGCCTTGATGTCGGAATCAGGCAGTCGCTCAAGCGCCTCCGATTCGGCCGATTTCAGGCCGCCCGACGTGTGCGATGCCGCCCTTGCGAGCTGCCAGTCCTCGATTTCCTCGGTGCCGGAGCGCTGCGGCTCGCGCTGCCGCTTGCGGTAGTTGTTGATGAAGGTGTTGGTCAGAATTCGGAACAGCCACGCCTTCAGGTTCGTACCCGCCTGGAACTGGTGAAAAGACGCATAAGCCTTGGCAAACGTCTCCTGCACCAGATCCTCGGCGTCCGCCGGGTTGCGGGTCATTCGCATTCCGGCCGCATAGAGCTGGTCAAGGTACGGCAGCACGTCGTCTTCGAACCGCTTACTGCGCTGCTCAAGTGTCTCGGGGACCGGACCCACCCCTTCCGGGATCGAGGGTTGCAGCCACCCAGCCTGCAAGCCGCCTCGCCGGGAGGATACAACGCCGGCCGTCATCACATTGCGCGCGACCACCCTGGATGCATCGGGACGGGTCTGCGAACTGGCTAGAGACACGTGCGGTCAAACGCGATGCCCTCCGTCTTCATTCCGCACCAAGTTCCTGCACCCAGCTTTATCTTCGCAGCCGGTCCAGCCGCCCTTGGCAGGCCACGCACCGCGCCGCCTCTGGCTTGGCCTCCAGACGCCCCTCGGGCACCATCGATCCGCAGTCCACGCAGGTCCCGTAGGTGCCCAGGTCGATGCGGCGCAATGCGGCCAGCACGTCCGACCGCTGCCGTCGGGCGACGGCGAGCACGGCCTCGGACCGCTCGTTCTCCGACAGGTTCGCGCCAGCGTCGGCCGGGTCCTGGGGGTAATCGCCCGAACCCTGCTGCTGGTCTCCTGCGGAGTTCAGCACCAGGATCGACCTGTCCAGCTCGGTGCGAATCTCCTCCAGCCGCTCTCGTGCCGTGTTGGCATCCATGCGAATCCCGCCTCCTTACGCAAGTGGCCGGCCGCGCCGTGGGACGCGGCGCCGTCCGGCCGTCATGCTCGCCTAGAACAGCGCCTGGCTGCCCTGCGCGCCGCTGACTTCGGTGTTCCTGACGGCGTCGGGCGCGCCAGCCCGCGCCGCTGCTAACGGCGCTACCGGTCCAGCCGTCATCGGTTCGATGAGCTGGGGGCCGTTGTTACGGACCGAGTTGACCGCGGTCGAGACCGGATAGGTCATTAGCCCGCTAGCCGCCGCTGGTGCCAGCAGCGAGCGCAGGTCCGCCACATCACCGTTAGCCGGATCGAGCCAGTCTGACCACCTGTCTTGGTCGATGATCATTGGCATCCGGTCGTGGATCATGCCGAGTTCGTCCGGAGCGCTCGTCGTGATGACGGTGGCGGTCCAGACCCAGGCATCCGGGTCGTCCCTGGCCACCGCCGGATCGCGCCACAACTCGTACAACCCCGCCAGTGCCAGCGCCCGACCGTCCCGGCGGCTGATGTAGATCGGCTGCTTGGCTGCGCCCGGCTGAGACTGCCATTCGTAGTAGCCGTCGGCCGGCA
Organism: uncultured Actinomycetota bacterium; assembly: GCA_963804435.1. GTDB lineage: Bacteria > Actinomycetota > Actinomycetes > Streptosporangiales > Streptosporangiaceae > JAJYUU01. Next base: position 266,175 of record CAWDQI010000002.1, read on the forward strand.
GCAGGCAGCGCCGTTTTGCGAAGGCACGGCGGAAGGCCGGTTTCTCCGCCACCGTCTCAGCCCTAGCATTGATCATCTTGCTGCCGATCTTGATGTCCTTGGCCCAGAACGGGACGAGGCCCCACCGGACGACCCGCAGTTGCCGCTCAGCCGACGCCCGCCCGTCGCCAGACCGCGTCCCGGCGTCGGCGGCACCGTCACGCGCGCCGTCATCCTGGCCGCCGTCACGCTCCTTGCTGAGCGGGTCCCGGCTGAGTGGGTCCCTGGTGCTGGGATCCCGGCTGAGCACGGCATACACAGGCTTGGTCGGCGCCACGTTGTAATCAGGCGCGAGCGGCTCGGCCACCGCGTCGTGTTGCACGCTGAACTCCTCGAGGAGCTCAATGCGCTTTCGCGCCGACGCGTACCGACCGCACATATCCTCACCTGACGAACGGTTAACCCGATCGGGTTATCTCAGAATTCGCTAATTCATAGCCAAGATGCGGCTATGCCAAACCTTGCCGAGATTTCTGGACTCATTCCGGGCTCACAGCCTCGCGGGTTTCTGATTGTCGACCCGCGCGGCCGCCCGCGTCCAGGCGGGCCCGGAGCCAGTACTCTCTGGAGGCATGCACGCCCGCGACGAAGCCGATGCCAGCTGGGCGGCCCCGCTGGCCACCACCGCCGTGCGTGCCATCGTGCACCTGCCCGGCTCCAAGTCGATGACCAACAGGGCCCTCATCCTCGCGGTCCTTGCAGATAGCCCCACTCAGATAGTAGGGCCATTGCAGGCCCGCGACACCGACCTGATGGCGCGCGCCATCAGCGCGCTAGGCGCAACTGTCGAGAGCGACGGCGAGATCATCCGGCCCGGCCAGAAGGTCCCGCCGGCCTGGACAGTGACGCCAGGCTGGGCAGCGGGCACGACGGCGGTGGATGTCGGGAATGCGGGCACCGTACTCAGGTTCGTTCCCCCCGCAGCCGCGCTCGCGGCCGGGGACGTTGAGTTCACCGGCGATCCCCGTGCCTCGCAGCGCCCGGTTGGCCAGTTGCTCGCCGGCCTCCGGCAGGCCGGGGTCGAGATCACCGATGGCGGCCGCGGGGCCGTTCCCTTCATCGTCCGCGGTCACGGCCGGGTCCGAGGCGGCACCGTCAGGCTGGACGCATCGTCGTCGTCGCAGCTGGTGTCGGGACTGATGCTGGCCGCCCCGCGGTACGAGCAGGGCCTGGAGATCTTTCACCAGGGCGAGCGGATACCGTCGGCACCGCACATCGCGATGACGGCGGCCATGCTGGCCAGCGCCGGCGCGGAGGTCGAGTCCGGGTCGAGGGGACCCGGCGCCGCGAGCAACGGCGACCGTACGGCCCCCGACCACTGGCGGATCCGGCCGGGACGGCTCGCGCCGGGGACGATCACCGTCGAGCCAGACCTATCCAATGCCGCGCCATTCCTCGCCGCCGCGCTGGTCACCGGCGGAACCGTGACGATCCCTGGCTGGCCGACGGGCAGCTTGCAGGCGGCGGGCCACATCCTCGACGTGCTCAGCCAAATGGGCGGCCGCTGCACGCTCACTGCGGCGGGCATGCGGATCGACGGTCCGGGCCGAATCCACGGCATCAGCGCCGACCTGCGTGATGTGAACGAGCTGGCGCCGGTGCTGACCGCGCTGGCCGCCCTAGCCGACTCACCGTCGGAGTTCACCGGCATCGGGCACATGCGTCTGCACGAGAGCGACCGGCTAGCGGCGCTGGCGGGCGAGATCGGCGCGCTGGGCGGCATGGTGACCGAGCTTCCGGACGGCCTGCGCGTGCAACCGCGGCCGCTGCGCGCCGGGCCCGAGCCGTTCGACAGTCACGAGGATCACCGCCTGGTGATGGCCGCCGCCGTCTTGGCCCTCGCCGTGCCCGGCCTGCGAGTCCGAAACGCCGCGACAGTCGGTAAGACGTTCCCGGCATTCGGCGCGCTGTGGCAGCAGATGCTGGAGGACGGCCACTGAGCCGGGTAGTTGGCCACGCCGGGCTCGACGAGGACGACGTGCGGGTCAGGCCGGGCAAAGGTTCCAGGCCCCGCACCAGGAGACGGCCCGCCCACGAGGACGCGATCGACGCGTTCGTGGCCGGCGTCGACCGCGGCCGGTACCGCTGCTGGATCGGCGAGCGGACCGTCACCGCCATGAAGGCACGCGAGCTCGGCCGCCGGGGTGTCGTTGTCGGCGACCGCGTAAACCTGGCCGGAGACGTGTCAGGCCAGCCCGGCACGCTTGCCCGGATAGTGCGCGTGCAGCCAAGGACCTCGGTGCTGCGACGGTCCGCCGAGGACGACGACCCCAGTGAGCGGATCGTCGTCGCCAACGCCGACCAGCTGGTGATCGTCAGCGCGCTGGCCGACCCGCCGCCGCGGCCGCGACTGATCGACAGGTTCCTTGTTGCCGCGTTCGATGCCGGGCTCGAGCCGCTACTCTGCCTCACCAAGGCCGACCTGGCCGGTCCGGACGAACTCATCGCGGCATACGAGCCGCTCGGGGTTCGCTTCGTTGTGCTCAGCCGGCCGTTCGGTGCCGCGCTCGACGACCTGCGCGCGCAGCTGACTGGCCGGCTCAGCGTTATGGTCGGCCACTCGGGCGTTGGCAAATCGACCCTGGTAAACGCGCTGCTGCCAGACGCGGACCGGGCGGTTGGCTCCGTGAGCCCGGTCACCGGGCGCGGCCGGCACACCTCCTCGTCCGCGATCGCGCTGCCACTGCCGGGCGGCGGCTGGATCATCGACACTCCGGGCCTTCGCAGCTTCGGCCTGGCGCACGTGGCCGCCGACCGGGTAGTTTCGGCGTTCCCCGAGTTCGCGGACGCAATTGCGAGCTGCCCGCCCGGCTGCAACCACCTCGAAGCTGGCTGCGCGCTTGACGCCTGGGTCGCAGAGCACGGCGGCGCCGCTGCCGCTGCCAGGCTTGACTCCCTGCGCCGCCTGCTGCGCAGCCGCGAAGGCCTGGATCCGGCCGACGGCGCCGAGCCCTAGCGCCGGTGCGGCAGCTGGGCCAGCTGAGCCTGCCGTCGGCATAGCGCGGCCTGGAAACACCGCCCTGGCATGGCCAGTTCCGGGCAGTTAGCGCTAGCGTTGCGCGGCATGACGGCTTTTGATGGCGACCTCGGATTCGCACACGTCCTGGCGGACGCCGCGGACGACATCACGATGCGCAGGTTCCGCTCACTCGACCTGCGGGTGGACCGCAAGCCTGACATGTCGTACGTGACCGACGCCGACCTGGCCGTTGAGGAGTCGCTGCGCAACGTGCTCGGCCGGTCCCGGCCGCGGGACGCGATGCTCGGCGAGGAGTTCGGCCGGACCGGTTCCAGCCAGCGTTGCTGGGTCATCGACCCGATCGACGGGACGGCGAATTTCGTCCGCGGGGTGCCAGTCTGGGCCACCCTCATCGGGCTGATGGACGAAGACGAGGTCATCATGGGCGTGGTCAGCGCGCCAGCGCTGGGTCGCCGGTGGTGGGCGGCCAGGGACGGCGGGGCCTGGACCGGCCGCAGCATGACGAAGGCCACCGCCTGCCGGGTTTCCGGCGTGCAGAGCCTCTTCGATGCCTCGTTGTCCTATTCCAGCCTGCTCAGCTGGGAACGCGACGGCAGGCTGAATGAGTTGCTCGGGCTGAGTCGCAAGGTCTGGCGGACGCGCGCATATGGTGACTTCTGGTCTCATGTGCTCGTCGCCGAGGGCGCTGTCGATATCTCCGCCGAGACTGACGTGTCGCTCTGGGACCTCGCCGCGCTGCAGATCATCATCGAGGAAGCCGGCGGCGCCTTCACCGACCTCGCGGGCACGCCGAGGCCCGACGGCGGCAGCGCGGTCTGCACCAACGGCCTGCTCCATTCCGAGGTGCTGAGCCTGCTGGCATCGGGCAGTCAGGACTTGCCCTGAGCCAATTTCGGGCGGATGCTGGACAGCATTGACGGTCACAAGCGCACAAGCACCTTGGGCCGACGTGGCGCACGGACACGGCGGCCCCGCGCGAGGGGAGCGATGCAGCATGAACGTCCGGGACGGCATGACCAAGGTAGTCCTGAGCGTCGGCCCGGCGCACACTCTGCGCCAGGCTGCCCACCTGATGTCCGGTCAGCGGGTCGGAGCCGCGGTAGTAGTTGACTCCTCGCAGGCGGGCATCGGGATTCTCACAGAACGCGACATTCTCGACTCCGTCGGAGCGGGCCAGGACCCCGACTCCGAGGTTGTTGCCAATCACCGCACCTCTGACGTCGTGTTCGCGTCGCCTGAGTGGACCCTGGAGCAGGCCGCCGCGGCGATGATGGCCGGAAACTTCCGGCACCTTGTCGTGGTCGAGGGGCAGGATGTGACCGGACTGCTGTCCATGCGCGACATCGTCCGGTGCTGGGCCGGACAGCTGGCCCGCGTGGCAGGCGCGGTCTCGGTCTCCGCGTAGCACTCGCCCGATCTGGGGCGCCGGGGGTAGGGGTTGCCTTGAGGACCGGGAGTGCTCAATGCAGTTAAAGGGCGCCATCGCTCTGGTAACGGGTGCCTCGTCGGGCATCGGCGCGGCGACTGCGGAGTATCTGGGGAACGCCGGGGCACGCCTGGTGCTGACCGGCCGTGACGAGCAACGGCTGCACTCAGTGGCAGCTCGTACGGGGGCCGTCGCGCTGCTGGCGGACCTGACTGATCCCGGCGCGCCCGACCGGCTTGTGGAGCGGGCGCTCGCGGCCGAAGGGCGAATCGACTTGCTTGTGTGCAATGCGGGCATCGGCTGGGCCGGACCGGTCAGCCAGCTCGCGGCCGCCACGGCCACGGAAATCGTGAACCTCAACCTGCTGGCGCCGGTGCAGCTGACCAGGCTTGTCGCACCGGCCATGGTGGCTCGAGGGTCAGGCCGCCTGGTGTTCGTGTCCTCGATCGCTGGCGCCATCGGGGTACGGCACGAAGCTGTGTACGCAGCGACTAAGGCGGGCCTCAACTGCCTGGCCGAGTCCCTGAACTATGAACTGGCCGACCGTGGCGTCGGGGTTTCCCTCGTGCTGCCGGGCGTGGTCGACACGCCGTTCTTCAGCCGGCGCGGCCGCCCCTATCACCGGCACTGGCCTAGCCCGATCCCGGCCGAGCAGGTGGCTGCCGCTGTCACCCGCGCGGTCGTCAGCGACCTGCCGGTGGTGTACGTTCCGGGCTGGCTGCGGATCCCGGCGTGGCTGCACGGTGCCGCGCCGCGCACGTTCGCGGCGATAGCCGGGCGCTTCAGCTGACGGCGGCGCGGCATCCGGCCGCCGTCAGCGTCAGTTCAATCAGCGCCGAGGGTAACGACGGCGTCGCCGCGGTCAGCCGCGCCGGTACCGGAGCACCGCGATCGGGGTGAAGACCACTACCAGCAATCCCGACCAGGCCAGCGCCAGGCCCACGTCGCTGCTGGACCCAACCAGCAGCGAGCGAACTGAATCGACCATCGGGGTGATGGGCTGATACTTCGAGAACGGCTGCAGCCAGCCCGGCATCGAGGTGGCCGGGACGTAAGCACTCGAGATGAACGCGAAGACGAACGCGATCAGCGACATGCCCTGCGCCGCCTGAGCGTTGGGCGCGAACAGGCCCATCACGATGAACACGACAGTGAACACCACGGCATAAGCCAGACAGAGCCCGAATGCGGCCAGCCCGTCGAGCAGGGAGCCCCGCAGCCGGAACCCGAACAGGAAGCCGAAGGCGGCGGTCGAGACGATCGACCAGACGTTCGTCGTCCAGTCCGCCAGGGCGCGCCCGAGTACCAGTGAGTAACGCGGCACCGGTAGCGACAGCAGCCGGTCGGTGAAGCCCGCGGCCCGGTCTTCGGCGACGGCGACCGCGATGCCGCCGCCGGTGAACAGCACGATCGTAGCCACGTACGCCGGCACCAGGAAGTCGACGTAGCTTGTGCCGCCGGCGTGGATGGCACCCCCGAACACGTACCGGAAGCTGAAAAGGAACATCGCGGACTGCACTATGCCCATGATGCTCAGGCCGGGAGTCCTGATGTACTTACGCAGCGCCCTGACCGCGACTTGCAGCGACGCCGTCGTGGCGCCCGGCGGCCCGGCCGGCCGGGTGATCGCCGGGATCCTGACCGCCTGGGGCCTGGTTGCCTGCGGCCCGGCTGTGCCGGGCCCAGCAGTGGCGGGCCCAGCAGTGGCGGGCCCAGCAGTGGCGGGCCCAATTGTGTCGGGCCCAATTGTGTCTGGCGCAATCATCGCGCACTCCTTTCTGCGAGCTGGCGACCGCCAGCCGGATCCTCGCCCGGCTCGCCAGTAAGGGTCAGGAAGACTTCATCGAGATTCGGCCGCCGGACGCCGATCTCATCGACAGCGATGGCGGCGTCCCGCAAGCAACCGATGGCGGCGGCTAGCTCGCTCGTCCCGCCGCGGGCCGGCGCCGTCACGTGGCGCCCGCCCGGGTCGATCCTGGCCGCGCTCATAGTGACCTGCTCGAGGATGTGCGCGACCGGGCTCAGCGCGGCCGGGTCACTGACCGCCACCTCGATGACGTCCCGGCCGATGCTCGCCTTGAGGTCGCCAAGCGCGCCCGCGGCAATCGCGCGACCATGGTCGATGACGACGACGTGATCGGCGAGCTCATTGGCCTCGTCGAGGTAATGGGTTGTCAGCAGGACGTCAGTGCCAGCCGATACGAGATTGCGCACGGCATCCCAGACTTCACGCCTGCCCGCCGGGTCGAGCCCGGTCGTCGGCTCGTCCAGCAGCAGCAGCCTCGGGCCACCGACGAGGCTGGCGCCGAGATCGAGCCGGCGCCGCTCACCGCCGGAGTAACCGCCGCTACGGCGGTCGGCCACCTCGCCGAGACCAAGCATCTCGATCACCGCGGCCGCTGCCAGCCTGGCGGCCGGCCGGGCATGGCCAAAAAGCCGGGCCGTCAGCTCCAGGTTCTCTCGCCCGGTCATCGTGGGCTCGACCGCGGCGAACTGGCCGGCCAGGCCGATGTCACGGCGCACGCTGACCGGATCGTGGCGGACATCGTGTCCGCGCACCCGCAGCTCACCGCTGGTCGGCCTGAGCAATGTGGCGACAGTCCGGACGAAGGTCGTCTTACCCGCCCCGTTCGGCCCGAGGATGGCCAGCACCTGGCCGGGCGCAGCGATGAGCTCCAGCCCGTCCAGTGCCGTCACCTTGCCGAAGCGCACCGTCAGGCCCCGTGCCTCAAGCAAGGGCACCGGCTGCGCGGCCCCGCTCATCGGCTCACCCCCGACAACCTCCCGAAACCCTTGCTGACAGTCGGGGGGACACCCCCCGGCAATCCCCCGAACCCTTTGCTGATCGTGTCGGTGCTCACTTCGTGCTCCCTTCGATAGCCGTTAAGACCTATCTCGTTCAAGTGACAAGCGATAGTAGCCAGATAACTAGTTGGTTTGCAACTTATATCTGAGCTACTAGTGCCGGATCAGCTAACGGCACCGGGATCCGCCTCGGCGCTGAGGCGCGACTAGTGCGGCGTTGACTAGTAGACTGCGTTAGGTGGAAGAAGACCGGTTTCGCCCGTCGCCGCTGGCGCTCGCCGTGCTGAGCCTCTTGCACGCGGCGCCCCTGCACCCGTACGGCATGCAGCGGCTGCTCAAGCTCTGGGGCAAGGACTCGGTCATCAATGTGGGCCAGCGAGCCAACCTGTACAAGACGATCAAGCGCCTAGATCAGGGCGGGCTGATTGCGGTACGCCAGACCGAGCGCGATCAGCTGTACCCGGAGCGGACCGTGTACGAGCTGACCGACGCTGGCCGCCAGGCCGCGCACGACTGGCTGATCAGCATGCTCGCCACCACTCGCAACGAGTTCCCGCAGTTCCCAGCCGCGCTGTCGTTCCTGATGATGCTCAGCCCGTCGCAAGCCCGTGCGGTGCTTGAGCAGCGTGCCGACGCGCTGCGCGCCGAGCTTGCCAGTATCGAGGCTGATCTGCAGAATTTCTCGTCCGCGCTGCCCAGGGTGGTGCTGATGGATGACGAGTACAGGCGTGCGGTCACCGCGGCCGAGGTGGCCTGGCTCGAGGGCGTCATCAACGACCTGCGCGACGGCGGCTGGAGCTGGAGCTATGAGGACTTCGCCGGCGTGGCGGCCGCCCTGCAGCCGGACGGCGAGCCTGCGACCGAGCCGCCGGGCTAGGTCGCCGTCAGGTAGGCGACGGCCATCCGCTGCTCGCCGCGGCCTTCTTCCACCAGCGGCCTCAGCTGCGCGGCGAACTCGGCGGCCTCGGCCGGACTGAGCGCGCCGTGGATCATCTCGCCCAGCGGCGGCAAGTTCGGGTTGCCCGACATGCGCAGGAACCGATCCCATGGGACCGGGTTCTGCGACGACTTCACGCTGACCCTCAGCTCCAGGCTCACCGCGCCGAATCCGGCCCGCTCAGCAAGGCGCACCAGGTCGCGGTCGTCGAAGTCGAGCATCGGGTCGGCGCCGGGCACCTGGATCGCCGCGAACGCCGCGTTCATCTTCGCCGCGATCTCGGGGATCGGGCTCAGGTCGTATCCGAAGAACGATGTCCTGCTGCAGCCAGGCATGAGCGTGTTGATGGGCTCGAAGATGCTCACTCGGCCGCTATGCCGCAGCACCCGGCGGAACGCCGCGAACGCCGCCGCCTTGTCCGGCACATAGATCAGCACCGACCGCGCGGTCACGACGTCGACCGAGCCGTCAGGGATGCCGTCCAGGCGGTCGGCAGAATCCAGCACGAAGTCACAGCGACCGAGTTCGCCGTTGGCCGCAGCGGCCGACCTGCAGTGATCGAGCAGGTCTTGCGAGATGTCGGAGAAGATAACCCGGCCGCCTGGCCCGAGCCGGTCAAGCGCGCCGAAGCCGATCAGGCCGTCGCCGGTGCCAACATCCAGCAACACGTCGTCGGGCCGCAGCGATGCCCGGTCCAGCACCTGGTCACGCACCGGGTAAAGCTCCTGCAGCACTTGCTCTCGGTAGCTGGCGTCGCCGCCATGCCGGACGTCGAGCAGCCATCGGTGCCATTGGTCGCGCTCAGCGGTCACAGTTGCCAATACTCTCCCCCAGCCTGCGGCCCGGCAAGCCGGCAACCGAGCATCATCGGTAGGCGGCCAGGCCATCGGCAAGGCTCTCGCTGTCCCCGCTGAGCGCGGCCGGCAGTGCCTGCTGCAGGGGCCGGGGCGGCGGCGAATCGGCGGGGGCGGAGGCCCGCAGGGGACCCCTTCCCGCCCGAAATGCTGACGGCACCCCGCGCGCGAGCCTGCCTGCCTGGCGCGGGGTGCCGTCCCTGCCGCGTTCTACCTGCGAACGCGGAAGTACATGGTTGGGTGCCACCAGGGGTTCATCTCGTGGAACCCGATCCTGGTGCCGTAGTCCTGCGCGCCGAACGTCCACCTGCCCCACTCGTAGAGCTCGACGTGACCGGGCCCGAAGAATGCCAGGTCGCCGCGGCGAGCCTTCCATTTGGGGATGCGCACCAACCGCCAGCTGCCGAGCATCTCGTAGGTGGTGCGCGGCAGCCAGATTCCGGCCGCCCGATAGGCCGCGAAGACCAGGCCCGAGCAGTCGAACCCGCCCGGTCCGGTGCCACCCCAGATGTAGGGCTTGTTTCGCTGCCGGAACGCGAAGCGCCAGACCCGCATCCGCATCCTGGCGGCAGCTTCGGCGTAGGCCCTGGCCTTGGATGTGGCCGAGACCGTTACATCAGCGCGGGCCGGAACGGTGGTCGCGCTGAAGGCGACCAGTGCGATGGTTAGGACGGTGGCCGCAAGCGCGGCCCGCACCACGCTGCGAAGGTGAGCTGAGATACCACTCTGACTGCAGCGAGTGATGCTTCCGTTCACACATTACTTTCTGACGGAGTTGCGCCCGGACGACTCACAGGCGCCTGACTTTCCGCACGGTAGCAGGCGTTCTGACCGAAGGCGCGATACGCCGGCCAATAATGCGCCGTGGTTGCGGGGCAATATCCGAATACATGTGCTTACATGCGGCAGAACTGTGCCTCCCGCGCCGCTCAACTGGCCGGTCCCTGCACTTCTCGTGCCGAACCTTTGAACTTCCACGCGCCGTCCCGCAAGCCACTCTGGCCACTCGCGTCACAGGCGCACCGCCGGGTGCGGCGGAGGTGGGCTACCCGCCGGCGAACGGCCTGCTGTGCGCGACCGCCCAGAGTGCTCAGCCCGCGGCTCGGTAAGGGAATTAGCTAGTTATCTAGCCGACTTACTAGGAATTACGTATGCTGGCAGCCCGGGCAGGAGGGAACCTCTCGTGCCCTAGCCCCCCGAAGACGGAAGGTAACTACGCATGCCCAGAACGTCTCACCCGTCCGGCCGCCTGAGCCGCCTGAGCCGGCTGCGCTGGCAGGCCGCCGCACTCGCGGCTGCCGCCCTTGCTGCCGCCGGGCCCGCCCTGCTCGCCTCAAGCCCGCCAGCCGCCGCTTCGAGCCTGGCGTCAGCCGCTTCGATCCAGGCCTCAGGCGCCCCGGCACCGACCGGGCCGCCGCCGGTTATTGTCCTGGCCGGCAGCGCGAGCAGAGCGGATGGCGACATCTTCATCTCCCCGTTCGGCGACCAGGCGACCTATGCCAACGGGCCGGAGATTCTCGATCATGAGGGGAACGTGGTCTGGTTTCACGCTGTCCCGGCTGGCCAGGAGGCGGCCGACTTCCGGACCCAGACCTACGACGGCCGGCCGGTGCTCACCTGGTGGCAGGGAACCGGCCTCGGCGGCCTGTCGTCCGGCACCGACTACATCTACAACGACCACTACCAGCAGATCGCGCAGGTTCAGGCCGGTAACGGCTACAGCGCGGACGGGCACGAGTTCCTGATCACGCCGTGGAACACCGCTCTTGTCCTCAGCTACGCGACTGCGACCGCCGACCTCACGTCGATCGGCGGCCCGGCCGACCAGACGGTCATAGACGGGATCGTGCAGGAGATCGATATCAAGACCGGGCAGGTGCTGTTCCAGTGGAATAGTGCGGACCACGTCCCCTATAGCGAGAGCGAGCAGCCGCTGCCCGCCTCGGCCAGCACGCCGTGGGACTGGTTCCACATCAACGCCGTTCACGTGGCCCGGGACGGCAGCCTGCTTATCGACGGCCGCGACACCTGGACGACGTATGACGTGAGCTTGCGCACCGGGCAGATCAGGTGGCAGCTCGGCGGCAAGGACAGCAGCTTCACCCTTGCCGCCGCGCCCGGCCAGACGCTGGACAGCGCAGGCGAGATTTTTGCCTGGCAGCACGACCCGGAGCAGGTCAGCCGACACGTGTTCACCTTCTTCGACAATGACTCCTCCGGCACGCCGCTGCTGTCCGCGAGCCGCGCCGTGACCGTCCGGCTGAACTTCCGGACTAAGGTTGCGACGCTGGTGGCCTCGGACAGCCAGCCAGAAGGTCTGGTAGCGCCGTCCCAGGGCAACGCTCAGACGACGCGCAACGGCAACCTGTTCATCGGATGGGGCGCGCTGCCGTATTTCTCGGAGTTCAGCCGCTCCGGCGAGCTGATGTTCAACGCCGAGCTCCCGGCCGGGGTGAACACCTACCGGGCCTATCAGCTGCCCTGGCTTGGCAGTGGATCGCAGCACAGAAGGTAGCTAGTGCCCAGCGGGGCCCGTGCAAAGACGCACAGGCCCCGCCCGCATCTCCGCCCGGTTAGCCGTCACCTGAGTCATCGCGTGCCACTGCCGCAGCTGCCGCCGCAGTGAAGAGCGCAGTGAAGTGCTCGACCACCTCGTCCACCGATGCGTCCAGGTCGCCGTTAATCCAGTCCAGCAAGATCTCTACGACCCCGCCCATCAGGAAGCGCGCGGTGAGCACCGGGTCGAGCCGCAGCCGGATACCGCTTCTGGAGATCGACACCGCATTATCGGCAGTGAGCTGCGCGAGCGCGTGCCGGGCTTCGCGGCGCGCTCGCTCGATGCGCTCGCTGACGCCGACCACCTCGATCGCTATCACCTTCGCCTTGCGCCTGTCCTCGGTGACGGCAACCCACCCGGCCCGCAAGCTCGCCCGCGCCTGCGCCTCGATGGTCTCCTCCAGCGCGGCAGCCTCGGCTGCCTTGATGAAGATGTCGCCGACGATTCGCTGATAGACGGCATAGAGGAGATCTTCGCGACTGCTGAACGACTCGTAGAAGTAGCGGGAATTCAACGAGGCCGCATCGCTGACGGCGCGAACCGAGGTATGCGCGTAGCCGATCGTGCCGAACAGCTCGAGTCCCGCCTCCAGCAGTCGCTCCCGCCGATCGGCCGTGCGCTCGGCCGGGGTGATGCCTCGGTATGTGCGGGCCGTTGCCACACCCCATTCTTATCGGCCGGCCGGGTTGCCGCGCACGTCAGCGACGCGCGCCGCGGTGCCAATCGGTATGACATGTGGTGGCGCGATCGTCATGCCGCTGGCCCGAAGAAGGGCATAGACGAAACTGGTGCGACGGCGCTACAGTTTCGCCGTAAAGAGGTGAGGGAGTGCTACTCTTTCGGCCGACCCTAGGCGGAGAGCGGAACGGCCGCCACCATCGGCCGGGCCGCTTGGCTCATTCCCGCCTCGGCTCAGGTGCACCAGTTCGCGCGAGGAGGCCACATGAAGAACCTCGTTCCCCTCAATCGCCTATCCCGCCGCGTCCTCGCGATCGCGCTGGGGTCGTTACTGTTCCTGACCCCGAGCGTCGCGGCGCTCGGATCGCCGCGGTCGCCGGCGCTTCGCTCCGCCGGCGCCAAGCTGCCGGCGCTCACGGTCATCCCGGCGGGGGCAGGCACTCACGGGTTCCCCTACGACGCCGTCCCGAGGAGCCCGAGCTTCCCCGGTGCGCCAACGATCAGCCTTTCCGCCCACGGCTACGTCGAGCGCGAGTTCAAGATGACCGGGACCACCAACATCTACCGGCAGAGCGGCTTCTGGGGTTCTGATGGCAGGTGGGGCGTATCGGTGTCACAGACCAACGTCCCGTACACCACCCGACTGCTCGTGCGCTATCCGACGAATCCGTCGAAGTTCAACGGGACCGTCGTCGTGGAATGGCTCAACGACACCACGGGGGGCGATCAGGATCCGGCGTGGTCGGAGATCTACCGCGAGGCTCTGTCCCAGGGTTATGCCTACGTGGGCGTGACGGCGCAGACGCCCGGCATGAACGAGCTCAAGGCCTGGGATCCGGCCCGCTACGGGGCGCTGGGCGACAGTAACGACGGGCAGTCCTACGACATCTTCAGCCAGGCGGCCGAGGTCGTACGGGCCGACAGGGTTACCGTCCTAGGCGGACTGCGCGCTACGACGGTCATCGGCGTCGGCGACTCGCAGTCCGCTTTCCGGGTGGATACCTACGTCAACGCTATCCAGCCCATCAGCCATGCCTTCGACGGATTCCTCGCGATCGGCCGGTCGGTCTTCGCAGCGCCGATCGGCAGCGGGCTGGTCTCGTTCTTCCCGTCGCCGGCCTACGTTCGCACCGACAACACCACGCCGTTCATCCAGATCAACACCGAGGGCGACATCGAAGAGCTAGGAGCTGCGCTGGTCAGGCAGCCCGACAACAGTTACTTGCGGACGTGGGAACTAGCCGGCGCGGCGCACATTGACCTGCACGAAGGGCTCTACGAGGGCGCCACAATCCAGCGAGAGGAGCCTCTGGTGACGGCGCCGGTCTGCGTGTTCGGTGCGGTCTCCAACGGGGCGACGCTGCCGGACAACATGGGCGTCTACGAATTGGAGGACGCAGCGCTGACGGCCCTGCGGAAATGGATCACGCTGGGAGTGCAGCCACCGCATGGCAATCTGATCGCGACCAGTCCGTTCTTCAATCTCGTTGAGCGCGACCGATACGGAAACGCGCTGGGAGGTATCCGGCTGCCGGACATCAGCGTGCCCACGGAGACCTATTCGGCCATCAACTTCTCCCAGCCAAACCAGCAAAGCCTCAGCCCGAGCCAGTTGCTCAGCACTCTGGAAAGCATCTTCACCGCCCTTGAGACGGGCGAGATCACGAACGCGACGCTGCGCGACGAGGGCCTGTGCCTGCTTGAAGGGTTCTACCAGCCGTTCACTAGCTCGAGGCTGCAGGCTCTTTATCCGACGCATAGCGACTACGTGTCAGCGTTCACCGCGGCCGCGGCGAGGGATCTGTCGGCCGGTTTCCTGACGCCATCCGACTACAAGGCGGCAGTGGCGGCAGCCCAGGCGTCGTCCGTGCCCTGACGTGCGCTGCCGAGGACGGCGCGGCTGAAGAGGGCCGCGAGGCGATCCTGATCGGCGGGGTTATCTGCCGGGCATAACGCGGAGCGGTCTGGGAGTCGCGTGGGCGGCGCGAGCAGGCCGAGCGTCCGCGCTCGCTCAACGGCGTCGTGGCGACGATGCGTACCGAGCTTGGCGTAGACGTGGCGCTTGTGCGTCTTGACGGTGTTCACCGACACGGACAGCTGGTCGGCGATCTCTGGCGCGGAGAGGCCTGTCGGCAGGTAGCGCAGGACGCGGGCCTCGCCTTGGCTGAGCGGCTCGCGCAGGTGCTGTGCTCCGTCCGGCGGTGACGTTCGTTTCTTGCCGGCGAGCTGGTTCAGGATCTCGGAGATCACAGGGACATGGGTGGTGCGATGCCGACGATGCCGTTCAAGCAAGGCCGGGGCGGGGTGCAGCAGGAACGGCAATAGCACGCCGTCGGGCTCGGCGAGATCCAGCGCGCGTTCCAGGGCTCGCTCCACCGTGACCGCATCGCCGAGCGCGTCCGAGGCGGTCGCCTCCAGCAGGAACGCCTGAATCATCCAGACAGAGTTGCTCAGGGCTTCGGAGCCGTCCAGGACGGGGGCGAGTACACCGAGCGCGGCCTGGGGGTCATCCTGGGCTAGCAGTAGCACCGCAGCGGCTATGCGCATCTCTGCCGTTTCGCGCCCGCGCTGGTCGAGCGCGCTGAGGGCCTGTTCCACGCGTCGCGTTTCGCCCAGCCGCACCCGAGTTTGCAGCAGGAATGCTCCTGTTCGCGCAGCGGCCGGCGTGCGGAGGACGCCGGCCAGCCGGTCTACGGCCCGGAATGCTTCCAGCGCCTCCTTTTCACGGCCGCGCGCCAGCTCCAGAAACCCGCGGGCGTAGTGAAGCAGGAGCCCGGTCGCGGGTTCGACTTCGGCTGTAACCGCACGCTCCGCATGCTCAAGCCAGGGTTCGGCCTCCTCCAGCCGTCCCTGCCAGACCGCCGTGACGCCGAGTACGACGTAGGCGAGGGCGACGACCGGTTCCTCGCTCCAGCCGTGCTGCCGGGCCAGCTCGACCGCCTGCATGCTGCGCGCCACCGCCACCGCAATGGACCGCCCGCTGGCGGCCATCGCCCAATGCGCTAGCGCGTTGATCTCGAGATAGGGGCGCTCGATCCGGTGGGCCAGTGCGACGCCCCGCTCGAGCCGTGCCTCCGCGTCGGCGCGGCCTGCCCAGAGTTCGGTGATGCCGAGGCTGATCAGCGCCAGCGCGCGCAGGTCCTGGCCGGGCCCAGGCTCAGCCGCTCCCGCAGTGCGGGCGGGGGTGAGCAGCCGCTCAGCCTCCGCGGCGACGGGCGGAAGGTCTCCGCGTTGCCGGGCAAGCAAGAGCCGCAGCGCAGTCAGCCAGACCTGCATGCGTTCGCGTCTCTCGTCGGGCACCAATGCCGACTGACGGGCGGCGAGGGCGAGCTTTCGATCGGCCTCTTCGAGCGACCCGAGGGCTGTCGTCAGCTCGTCGGCCGCCCTCAGCGCGATCAGCTCCGCGTCGGCGGCGACCACGGCGGCCGGGAACGCAGCCAGGAGCAGGTGGGCGGTGGCGGCCTGTCCGGTCAGGACAAGGCCGAGCCAGTTGTCGGCCAGGAGGCGCGCGGACAGGAGCCAGTTCTGCGCCGCCTGCGCGTGGCGGATTGCCTGGACTGGGTACCCGTGCTCCGCCAGCCACCTAGCGGCAGCGTCATGCAGGACAGGAAGCTCGCCCGGCGCGGTTCGGCGCAGCTCGAGCTGCAGCAGGTCGGCGAACAGAGGATGGTAGCGGAACCAGGATCGCCGAGCGTCCAATGCGACCACGAACGCGTTGGCCTTCTCCAGCTCCTGCAAGATCCGCTCCCCGCCGGTTCCCCCGGTCAGCAGGTCAGCGAGCTCGCCGTCGATCCGCTCGGTGACCGAGGTGCGCAGCAGTAGCTGGCGGACCTGCTCGCTTTGTCTCTCCAGCACCTCCGCCAGCAGGTACTCGGCCACGGTGCGCTCGCTGCCGGAGAACTCCCGAGCGAACCGCTCCGGATCCGCGTGCCCGGAGAGCGACAATGCCGCCAGCCGCAGCCCCGCCGCCCAGCCCTCGGTCCGCGCATGCAGCAGGGTCAGGGCCGTGTCCGATAGCTGCACCCCGGCCGCCTCGAGCAGTGCCCCGGCCTCGTCACGCGTGAACCGAAGATCAGCTGCGCGAATCTCGGAGAGCTCGCCCTCTACGCGCAGCCGGTGCAGGCCGAGATGCAGGTCATGACGGCTGGCAAGGACAAACCGTAGCATCGGCGGCGATCGCATCAGCAACAGCTCCAGTTGCCGCAGCGCCTCGGTGGAGCGCAGCTCGTGCAGATCGTCGATGACCAGCCAGACCTGGTCCGCAAGAGAGGCCACGTCCGCCAGCAGCCGGTCCACGACCGCCCAGCCATCCAGGTCCGGCGCCGCCGTCAAGCCCCGTACCAGCTTCGAGCCCCCGGCCGTGCCACGCAGCGCGTCGGCCACCGAAATCCAGAACCGCTGCGGATCATGCTCGTCGTCCTGCACGGGAACCCAGGCGGCGTTGTCCGCCAAGCCCGACTCGGCGATCCACGACCGCAGCAACAGCGTCTTCCCGCTCCCCGGCGGCGCCGACACAACCGTCACCCGCCCCGCTGACCGAAGCCGCGCGGACAGTGCGATACGAGAAACGACCCCAATTACGCCAGGTGCGTGAGGAATGTAGTCGTTCTCCGACCGGATAGCAGACTTCACGGCCCCCCCTGACAAGCCCCGCTCCTCACTTTAACGGTTCACCCAGGAGGCCCCGCTGGGCGTTCACCCCAACCGCGGGGTTCGGGCGGCCGCTCCGGCGATCGCACCGGCGTTCCGTCCTGTCGATGGCCGGAACGAAACTTCAGACGCGACGATCACTCCGGTCGCGGCTGCCCGCTGACCTGGCCTGACCTGGCCTGACCTGGCGATCACATGGAAACTGTCGGCTTTACGGGTTTTGTCGGTGGACGGCATAGCTCGTCCGCGGCCTGCGGCGCCGTGCCAGCGTCGTGTCAGCGTCGGCGCGCTTGCAGCGTCGGCGCCATGCCAGCCGTCGACACCGTGCTAGCCGTCGACACTGTGCCAGCGTCCGCACCGTGCCAGCGTCCGCACGGTGCCAGCGTCCGAGCCGCAGGACGGGTGGCACCTAATTCGACGGCCTCGAATGCCGTCCGCACGATGTAGGCGGCGGCATCCGCCCGGTTGCGGACGCCGATTTTGCGGTACGCGTTTTGGAGATGCCGTTCGACGGTGTGGATGCTCACGACGAGCGTGGCGGCGATTTCGTGGTTGGTGTGGCCGGCCGCGAGCAGTTCCAGGACCTGGGTCTCGCGGCTGGTGAGGCTGTCGGGCCGGGCGGCCGGGCTGGCCGACCGGGGGCCAGGGACGTGGGGGTGGCGGCCGGGCGGGTGCTGGCCGGCCAGGTCCTCGGTTTCGGTCAGCAGCCCGGTCAAGATGCCAGGGTCTGCGCACTGGCCGATCAGCTGGGCGGCCCGGCTGAGGCGCGCGCGGGCGTCGTCGGGCTTCCCGGCCAGGGAGTTGATCTTGGCCAGGCACAGCAGCGCATAGGCGGTCTCGAGCCGGGCCTGGCCGCGCTGGGCGAGATCCAGCGCGCTGAGCGCTGCCGCTTCGGCCTCGGCCAGCTCGCCGCGGCCGACGAGCAGGTCAGCCGAGGTCACCTCCGCGATGGCGGTGGTCCAGCGCCCACCCAGGCTATGCCGGGCGGCCAGGCTGGCGGCCTGCTGAAGCTGACGCTGGCCTGACTCGGGGTCGCCGCGCCGGGCGGAGATTGCCGACAGGTAACCCAGCGCCCACACCCCGGCGCGGATGCTGGCCGGCGGCCGGGTGGGAGCGGCCATCTGCCCCAAAACCGTGCAGGCCTCGGCGTCCTGGCCGCGCCAGAACAGGTTCGCGCCCAGTGCTGCCGCCACCTCGGCCTGCCACTGACCCGTCCCGGCCGCTTCCAGCTCCGCCGCCCGGCGGCCGGCGGCCGTTTCCCCGGCCAGATCGCCGACCATGTGGCGGTAGCCGGCCTGCAGCGCCGACACCGCCGACTCCACCGACGCCGGCCCATCGGTGAACGGGCCCTGCGGGGCAGCCGCGCAGGCCGCCGCCAGCCAAGGCTGCACATCGTCCAGACGCCCCAGATGGCGGGCCACAAAACCCCTGGCCAGGCACGTCCGGGCATCTTCCACCACCATCTGGGGCGGCAGCCGGTCCAGCCACGAATCCACCGTCTCGGCCAGCCCTTGATGGATCAACGGATAGCAGCGAGCCACGATCAGCTCCCGCGCATCGGCCAGGTCACCGGCCAGCACCGCGTGGTCGATGGCCTCGCCCGCCGATCCGTGCTGGCGATGCCAAGCCGACGCGCGGCGGTGCAGTAGCGGCGCCAGCCCGGGCTCGGACCGGCCCAGCTCATGCTGCAGCAGCTCAGCGAACAAGGTGTGATACCGGTACCAGCGCCGGGTGGTATCCAGCGGCACGAGGAACAACTGGGACCGCTCCAGCTCCTCCAGCAGCTGCTGCGACCCTTCCGCCCCGGTCACCGCGTCGCAGAGCGGCCCGCAGAACCGGCCCAGCACCGAGGTGCGTACCAGGTGCGACCGGACCCGGCCCGGCAGCCCGGCCAGCACCTCGGCCGCGAAATAATCGACGATCTGGCGGTCATCGCCGGCGAACGCGCGGATCAGCCCGGCTGCGTCTTTACGCCCCCGCAGCGACAACCCCGCCAGGCACAACCCGGCAACCCAACCCTCGGTCCGCTGCTGCAGGACATGGATATCCTCCGGCGGCAGCGCCAGCCCCAGCGTCCCGTTCAGCAACTCGGCAGTCTCAGCCTCGGAGAACCGCAGCTCATCAGCCCGGATCTCCGCCATCTCGCCGCGTCCCCGCAGCCGAGCCAGCGGCAGCTCTGGATCCGACCGCGCCGCCACCACCAGGCCTAGCGTCGGCGGCAGATGCTCCACCAGGAACGCGAAACACTGGCGGATCGCCGGATTAGTGATCAGATGGAAGTCATCCAGCACCAGCGTGACCCGCCCCGCCACCCCGGCCAGATCATTGATCACCGCCTCCAGTACCGCTCCCGCGGTCTTCACCCCTGGCGCCCGCAGCACCTCCAGCGCCGACCCGCCAACCCCCGGGCACACCCGCCGCGCCGCCGCGATGACCCCGGCCCAGAAATGGACCGGATCGTTATCGCCCTCATCCACCGACAGCCACGCGGCACCACGGCCCCCGTCACCCGAGCACCAGTCTCGCAGCAGTGACGTCTTACCCCACCCAGCTGGCGCCACCACTAGCACCAGTGGCGCCGCCACCTCCCCCGCGAGCGCATCGAGCAACCCCTGGCGCACCACCATTCCGCCCCGCCCACCCGGCGGAACCAACTTAGACGCCAGAACCAGGCCTCCACCTCCCGCGAGCTCGTCAGCCGAAATGCCTGCGCCCGGCGGCAGCGAAGGAGTTGGGCTTACCGGCTGGAGAACGCCCGATGCGTCCGCAGCCGACCGGTCAGTCATCGCGCAGAATGCCTTCGCCGATGGCGTCCTTCCCGGCCGTGCCTGCATCAACGACGATTACCTGGCACACGTATGTCATCTCGGAATCCCCTCGTGCGCTGCTCGAACAGTCGTCTGGTCTGCCTCCAGGCTCACGAGCTCCCGGCCGAAGCTGCATACTGGGTCGAGGAATCCGGAGAGCCGCGATTGGTCCTGGATCTCGCCCACGAGGGCGGTTTGTCCGTCGCTCGGCTCCAGGCCAGCGCCTGAAAGACGGCCCTTAGGCGATCGGTCAAGCGGCCTCGAGCGCTGATCCGGGATCTGTCCGGCTCCATCTGCCTCGCTCGGTGCTACTGGTTTACCCCACCTTGGGCCCGCCATGGGTGAGTGGTCATCACCCTCTCGCCGTCTTCACCCGGGTGACTTCGCGAGTTTGATGTTCTTCCTGGGGCGGCCCTAATCGCGAGCAGCCGTGCTGGCCGGACTTCGGGCTTCACGAGACCGGCGGCGGCGGAGGCTGATGCGGCTGTCAACCGGGCCGCCCGCCCGCACGCCCTCCCGCGTTCGAAAGTTGGACGATCTCCTCGATCGATAGCTCCTGGCCTATAGGCGGGCAAATCGGACCAGGAGCGCCAGGTCCCAGCTCGCCGCGAGGGCGAAGACGGCGGGCCCGAAGTGCATCCGCAACGCCAGCGCGCAGCGCCGGGTGGCCATGCGATCTGACGTCGCTCGTCCGTCAGATCGCGGGCTCTGGTATGCGGCCGAGTAGTTCGTCGAACTGCTCTTGCGATGGCCCGGCCGCGGTGCTCGCCAGCGTCTGGAGCTGCAAGGTTTCGCTGCCTGTCGCGACTTTGAGAATGCCGGCGAGAACCCGGATGTCGTAGAGCGGCTCGTAGCTAGGGATCATCGGCTTGTCGATTCCGGTCAGGCCCCACACCGCGATCATCGCGGTACGAACTGAAGTCTCGACCGTGAAGACGACGTCGCCGGGTAGCTCGACAAATTGCCCGACGAACGCGAGGTTGCCGCAACCGTCGGGGATGACTTTGGGCCGGTCGGCGATTCGGCGGGGCATGAACTCGCTCGTGATGTACGGCATCGCCGTCGTCGTCACGGCCGCGCGGGCCAGGATCTGGTCGATGTTGTCCTGTAGGCCGCAGTGATAGAGCAGCTCGGCGAGCATCTCGGCGCCGGTGCATTCCTGCATCGGCTTGCTCACGTAGTCGCCCGGCGTGTCACTGACCTGGCCGTAGGCCTGCAGTACGTTCACATCGCCGGGCTGATCGGGGAAGTACTTTCCGTAGAGAAACAACGTGAGCTTCCAGCTGGAGTCGACGATCGAGATGGCGCCGCCAGTGGGGGCAACGGAGCCGGTCTTGGCCTGCATGTAGTTGAAGAGCGTTGGATCGCCGGTGAGCGTCGCAACGAACGCGTAAAAGTTGCTACGGTCCACGTCCGAGATAAAAGCCGCGGGACGGCCGAACTTGTGATCGCGGGCCGCTAGCTGCTCCCAGACGGTGAAGCAGCCTCGGTCGGAGGTGTCGCGGTCAAGCGCAGCGACGGTGTGGGTGCCGCCCCGGGTGGCATTCTGCGTCAGTGAGCCGTTGGTGAAGAACACCAGGTCGTCCTGGGTCAGCGGGATGCGGTGGCGGCCCGCGGCGTCATCGAAGACTAGCGCAGTGGCGACCGTCGCTTCGTCCTGGTCGTCAGTCTCAATGTCGCGCACATGCGTCGCGGTGCGGAAGCGGACGCCCTGGCCGTCCAGCCATACCTGCAAAGGCCGGATGATCGAGTCGTACTCGTTGTACTGCGTATGCAGGATGCCACGCAGGTGCTGCAGCCCGCCGGCGTACATAACGAAGCGGGCGAGGCTGCGCTTGATATCAATGAGCGAGTGGTAGTCGCGGAACGCGAGCTCGCTGCTCCAGGACAGCCAGAATACGGAGTCAGTGAACTCGGGGCTGAACCAGTCCAGGGTCGTCAATCCCTCCAGCTGCTCTGAGGGGGTCATGAGCAGTTCGAGCATCTTCTGCCCGTCTGCGGGCGACATGAACTCGCCCGTGGTCAGATGCCGTTCGCCTTGGCGCTCCATCAGCCGGTAGTTCGAGTAAACAGGCTCCTCGTCGTTCGCCTGGTGGGTCTCATCGAGGACCGTGCGGCAGGACGTCTGCAGCGACGGGATCTTCGAGCATAGGTACCACAAGCACTCCATGCGCGCCTCGAGCTCGCGCCCTCCGCGGGATGTGTACCCGTCGCGGTGGTCGCCGGCGGCATACATAGCGCCGCCAACCACGGCAAGCGACTCGTAGACAGTCACGTTCTCTGCGGGCATGTGCGCGTCGCTGACCAGGAACGCGGCAGCTGCCAAGCCGCCGATGCCGCCCCCGACGATGTGCGCGCGCTTGTTCTCGATCTCGTCCGGGGGCGGCGCGTTGATGCGGTCATAGTTCCTCACGCGATCCTCATTTCCCCCAGTCGCCGCGGCGCGGCCCCGAACACTACGGCGCAGGTGATGCTGTCGGGACGGCGCGATCGGAATGCCTGCGCTGTCGGGGCAGGCCCGGCGCGGCGGGTGCCGGCGCGACGAGATCGAACTCGATCGGCAGATGCCGAGGGCCGCGCAGGAGCGGATTCGGCCGATAGGGCGGCGGGTCGGTGACGAGATGCGGGTTCTGCAGGCGACGGGCGAGTTCGGTGAGCGCGATCTGTGCCTCGGGCCGGGCCAGGGGGGCGCCGAAACAGTAGTGGATACCACCGCCGAAGCCGAGATGCTCGTTGTTGGGCCGGTCGGGGTCGAACCGGTCGGGGTCGGGCACATGGTCGGGGTCACGGCTGCCGGCGGCCAGAACGAGGGTGATCGGGGCGCCACTGGGGATGATGGTGCCGGCGATGTCGATGTCGTCGAAGGCCAACCGGTTGTTCAGAAAGTGGACCGGTGGTTCGAAGCGCAGCAGCTCCTCGACCACGCGGCCGGCCAGGTCGGGCTGGCGGCGCAGGCGCTGCAGGACCTCGGGGTGGCGCAGTAGCGTGAGCATGCCGTTGGCGATGAGGTTGACAGTGGTTTCGTGGCCGGCGGTGAGCAGCAGCGCGGCGTTGGTCATCAGTTCTTCCCGGGACAGCCGGCCCTCCGGCCCGTCGTCGGTCACCAGCCCGGAAAGCATGTCGCTGCCGGGGTTACCACGGTCGGCGTCGGCCAGTTCGACGAGGTAGCGGCCCATTTCGGCGATGGCCTGGCCTTGGCGGCGTTTGCGGGCGGGGAAGTCGCCGGTGGTGGGGTTGGCGGTTTCGATGATGGCGTCGGCCCACACGTGGAAGCGGGGTTCGTCCTCGCGGGGCACTCCGAGCAGCCGGCAGATGACCGTAACGGGGAACGGGTAGGTGAAGTCGTCCACGAGGTCGGCCTCGTGGCGGCCAGCGAGGTTGTCGAGCAGGTCGCTGACGATCCCGGCCATTTCCGGGAACATCTGCACGATCCGGTCGGGGTCGTACGGTGGCCCGAAGTGCCGGGTCAGCAGTCGCCGTACCCGGTCGTGTCCGGGCGGGTCGAGGCCGATGAAGTTGGGTGGCAGCGGGGGCGAGGCCTCATCGTCGCCGGCCTTTGGGTAGTCGGCGCGGTTGCGAAGATCTGAGCTGACTCGGGGATCGTGCAGCAGCGCGACGATCTCCCGGTAGGTGCTGACGACGTAGCTGCCGTCGTCGGCGCGGCTGACCGGTGTCTTGCGCAGTTCGGCGTACAGCGGATAGGGGTTGACGCGGTTGGTGTAGTCGAGGATCTGGTCGAAGACGCTGGCCGGTGCCATGGCGATCCCTCCGGGCCGTCGAATGAGTCGGATGTCGTCAGGTCGCCCGATGAATCAGCTGGGCGCGCCGCTCGCTCGGATTGTGGCCGGTCACGACGACTGTCGCCTCGTGGGTCAGCTCGCGCCCGCCGCCGATCTCAGCCGCCACGGCCTGCTGCCCGTCCGGCTGGTCGACGGTCCGGAACTCGGGCGGGAACGGCGCCGCCCGGTCGATCATGCCCTCGTAAAATTCCAGCCACTTCGCCTGGTCGAAGCCGACCGCGGCGGTGACCCGGCCCCGGAACCCGTACACGGCGATGAACCTACGGTCGGCGGCTGAGCCCTGCGTGATGACGACCTCGTCGGCGAACGTGGGGACTCCGACGGACTTGATCTCGGTGCCGAATTGGGAGGACCAGAACTGAGGTATAGCAAGGTGCGGCCATCGTTCGGTCTCGGCACTGATCATGTTGTGGGCCGCCACCTCGCCCTGGGCGACCGCGTTTCCCCAGTGCTCGAGCGCCAGGAACTGGAAGTCGTAGAGCGGGTGCGGGAACCGCGCCACGTCCCCGGCCACGAAGACGTCGTCGGTGACCATGGCGTCGACGGTGAAGGCCCGCAAGCCCGCGTCACAGCCGACTCCCCAGGGGCCGGCCGCAAGCCCGGAGTCTTGCAGCCATTCGACGTTGCGGTCGCTGCCCAGCGCGACGACGGCGACGTCGGCATCGAGCGCCGTGCCGTCGGACAGCTGAGCACGGCGGAGCCTGCCAGCAGAGTCGCCTTCCATGGTCGTGACCGTGACGCCGCAGCGCAGATCGACGCCGTGGTCGCGCTGCATATCCGCGGCGATCGCGCCGACCACCCGTCCCAGCGCACCTACCAGGGGTGCCGGGCCCCGTTCGACGACGGTCACGGGCAGACCGAGACCGCGGCACACGGAAGCGACCTCGGACCCGGTGAACCCGGCCCCGATGACCAGCACCCGGCGCGGCCCGGAGGCCAGCCGTTGCTGCAGGGCGGCTGCGTCATCGCGGCCGCGCAGCACAAACACTCCGTCGAGCGCTGCCTCCGCCGGATTGGGCCAGGGCCGTGCCCGCACGCCTGTCGCGATCAGCAGCCGGTCGAACCCGACCTGGTCGCCGTCCGCAAGGTGGACCAGTTTGCCGACCAGGTCCAGCCCGGTCGCGGCCAAGCCCAGCCGCCACTCCGCGTCGAGGTCACCGGCTCGGGGCAGGGCGGTGCGCTGCGCCGGCACCCACCCATCGAGGACTTGCTTAGACAGCGGCGGCCGGTCATAGGACTCATACGGTTCGTCACCGATCAACGTCAGCGAACCCGTGAAGCCCTCTCGCCGCAGCGTCGCCCCGGCCTCCAGGCCCGCTAGCGACGCGCCCACGATCACGATGCGACCCGTGCGCCGGAAGGACTCAGCCACGCCGTCACCGTGGGTCGGCCTCGCCGGATGCGACCCATCGAGCAGATGCGTCCCGTCGACCCGCAGGGCTTGCACCGGACAGGCGGCCGCCGCCGCGAGGACCTGGTCCCGCTCGAATTCGCCAGGCTCGGGGTCGTACCACAGCGCCTCGTTTCCTTGCATCCTGAATACGTCCGGCCCGAGGAAGGCACACTGCGCGTAGCCCTGGCAGCGTGTGAGGTCAACGACGAGTCTCATAACCGCATCCCTTCTGGGTGGGGTCCTGCTGCCGGCCATGCCACAGCGCTGCTCGGCACGCTGGCGCTGGCCCAGGGCCCATGACCGAGCCGACTGGCGCATGGAAGATTTCGCGAGGCCCGCTCGAGCCTTCTCCGGACGTCGCCGCCCACGGAGGGCAGTCAGCCGAGCGCATGACCAGTGAAGGACCCCGGGTGACACGCCCCCAAGTCGTCGAGGTGTGCCCCGGCGCCGACGCGCTATCGCGGCCACTCCGGGGGTGCCCGTCATCGCGCAGCACGACGGCAGAACTGGCGGTGCAATCGGGGTCATCGCTGGAGACCGCCACGGACGATAGATGGCACCCTTCAACCCACCGAGGATGACGGTCCGGCCGATCGTCAGGTTCACGGTGCGCGCGTCGGTCGGCGCGCTCTCCGGCTTGCCCTTCCCAGCTACCCTCTCGGTCTGCTCGTGTTTCACCGGTTACACCCGCCTTATGGCGTGGCCGGAGGATCCTCGACGGGGCCGCGCTCGTCAAACACCGACCGCGGCCCGTGACGGTATGCCGACACGGCTCGGGAGGGTGAGGCGACGCGTGATCGAGGCGGGCTCACTCGTCTCCTTGGCCACGAAAGATATTTCCTTATCTATCAGCTTTTTATAGCTATATTGCCGTAATCATGAACTCGTGGGCGTTTGGAGTGGGACCGGCAGGCGGCTTCGTCAATCCGGCGGGTGCCATCATCGGGCGCATAGCGAGATTCCATCGGAGACCGCGCCTGGCGGCATCCCGGTGATCGACCATCTTCGGTCGGGGCCGGAGCATCGTGCAGACCCGGATCACCGTGCAGGCCCGGATCACCGTGCAGGCCCGGATCACCGTGCAGGCCCGGATCACCGTGCAGGCCCGGATCACCGTGCATACCACAGCCGCAGCAGTACGCGGGGCATCGAAGACCTGCCGACTGCCACGCTGGGGGGCAGCCTCGCTGACGCGACGAGCATTGGTGGCCTCACCCAGGTTCGGCTCGTGGCAACTTCCGGCAGCGGGCCGCGCCGGGCTGGTCCCAGAGCCAGTGATCATGACGTTCCATGGTGCCGGCGA
Source organism: uncultured Actinomycetota bacterium (assembly GCA_963804435.1). Lineage (GTDB taxonomy): Bacteria > Actinomycetota > Actinomycetes > Streptosporangiales > Streptosporangiaceae > JAJYUU01. Next base: position 292,404 of record CAWDQI010000002.1, read on the forward strand.
ATCCGCCCCTATGGCGTTCGATGCTGCTGGCTGCGAGGCCGCGCAGCTCCCCTGGATAGTGATGCCGCCAGCCTGCATAGTGCTCCGGCCACACAGAAGATGGTCGATCACCGGGAAGCCGCGGCCCGCCCGTCCCGGTAGACCTCTCGATATGCGGTATCGCTGTCAGGGACCGGGGTGAAAATCGCTGGCCGGCCATCAAGGCAGTCCTGGGCTGTGCCCCGTCGTCCAAGCAGCGATCAAGAAAGCAGCATCCCAGGAGGTCAGGTGGGGGTTGCCAGCGACGTCGGGGCTTGCTCGGCGACGAGTGCTCGTCCTGATCATCATCGTCACTCATCGGAGGAAACCTGCGGAAGTCGAAGCGCTGAGTGGCTGAACGCAGCAGTTCTGACAATCACGAGTAACAGATGAAAATTAAGGCGAGATGCCAGTAATGCCGCTTTAGAGCAAGGTTATGAAACGGTGAATACAGGGAGAAAGTCATGGGCCTGCCAGTCAGCGAACAGCTCGTTCTCGACACAATCGAGAACGACCTCATGCTCACAGATCCAGAGCTCAGCGACGCGTTCGATGCATTTACCGCAGTCACAAACCCGATATACCTGGGGGCTGCCGACCGCCCAGCCCACCCGGCGACAGCCATCGCAAGCTGCAGCCGCATGGGAAAGGCAGACCGGGCGACCGTGCTGGGGCTCGCCGCGTTTGTCGTGATCGGCCTGCTGCTGACGATCGCGACCCTGATCGCGTCCTCACAAGGCCGGCACCATGGCTGTGCGGTGCCGCCCAGGTCAAAAGCTACGACCACTGAGACCTGGGGTGGCCAACTAGGACCGGCATCGCGCTATTGCGCCGGGAGTCAGCCGTAGCAGGGCGGCGACCGGCATGCATGCGCTCGTGCTCCGGTGAGCGACCGGTGAGCGGCCGGGCGTTGACGCGGTGGCCCGGAACGAAGTCGGCGAACATATCGCCCAGACCGTAACAGAATCTCCCATATAGCACGAGAGTCGCCCAGCCTATATGCAGCGTCGCATCTGTGCCCAGGCTGTGGATGGCGGAGTCTGCTATCGCAGCACTGGAAGGACGGCCTGAATGAAGTCCTCCGCGCCGAGCTGGGTTGCGAAGCAGCGCGAGCCGACCGCCCGCAGCGGAAGGACGGCGAGATCGGCGATCTGCTCATGCAGGACCGGATCCCTGCGTAGCCAGCCTAGGCACTGCGATCTGCATAGTGGCGTACCCGGCCGAAGTTGGTCGATCACGGGGATGGCACCGGGCTTGAGCGCCGGTAGAAATTTCCTAACGGGTCCGCCGTCGATACATTCGAGCGAAAGCAACGAGCTGTGTTCTGGTGCGCTTTGTGAGGTGGCCTTACCGATGCCTGCCAGATCGAAAGCGGGTGACTCATGCGCCAGGCGACTTATCGGACTGACCGACGAACCCCTAACAGTGACTCAGGCTCAGCTCGTATGCCAGCAGCCAGCCGACCCAAACTAGGCCACGTGATCGAGTTCCGCGCATCGGTTGTATGCGACCGATGCCGTGAATCCGAGGCCCGCCGAATCGATCAGGAACGGCGCTTCCACCCAGCCGCATGAATGAAGAGTCCGCAGCCGGCATGTCGATTCGAGGGGGGTCTTGGTGCCGGACAGTGCAGCGACAATGTTGGATGCGCGCGCGAAGTTTAGGCGTGCGTTGAGATTCGGTGTTGTGGGCGCTACGGGTACGGCCGTCAATACTGCGGTCCTGTACCTGCTGGCCCGTGGCGTGGGTCTGCCGCTCCCGGTTTCTTCGGCGCTGGCGGTCGAGCTCGCGATAGCGAGCAACTACCTGCTGAACGATCGCTGGACGTTCGCGACTCGCAGGCGTTCCTTCAGACGGTTCGCCAAGTTCAATGTCGCGTCGCTGGCGGGCCTAAGCCTCAACGTCACCACTGTGTGGCTCCTGGCCCGGTCCGGAGTCTATTTCCTGGCGGCCAACCTGGTCGGGATAGCGGCTGCGGTCGTCGCCAACTATGTAGTCAGCGTCGCCTGGGTATGGCGCGGGGTGGCGTGATGCTCGGTCTCATCTACGCCGGGATCGCCGTGATTTCCGTCCTGGTCACCTTCCAGTCCGCGCACACGCTCTATCTCACCCTGTACACCTGGGGCCGGCCACCGTCTGAGGCTCGCGCGCCGGACTGGCTCAGGCCACCCCGCCTGTCGTTCACGGTCATGCTCCCCGCGCGGCATGAGGAAGCCGTCATCCAGACGACGATCGCTCGCGTCGCCGAAGCCAACTACCCGCCAGACCTGATCCAGGTTCTGGTGATCTGCTCGGCAGACGATGAGGGCACCATCAGCCAGGCCGAGGCGAAGATCAGCGAGCTGCGGCAGGAAGGCCTGGACGACCTCTCACTGATTGTGTTCCACGACGGACCTGTCAACAAGCCGCACGGCCTGAATGCCGGACTGCCGCACGCGGCTAATGACATAATCACGATCTTCGATGCCGAGGACGACATCCATCCCGACGTTTTTAACGTCGTGAACACGGTGATGGAAGTCGAGCAAGTCAAGGTCGTCCAGGCCGGTGTGCAGCTTATGAACTTCGACTCCAGCTGGTATTCGGCGTTGAATGTCCTCGAGTACTTCTTCTGGTTCAAGAGCCGCCTGCATTATCACGCCCGCCGGGGCGTAATCCCCCTGGGCGGCAACACGGTCTTCTTCGAGCGCAATCTCATCAGGGGTCTCGGCGGCTGGGACGAGCGGAATCTGACCGAGGATGCAGATATCGGGCTGCGCCTGTCCGCGGCCGGTGAGCGGATCCGCGTCGTTTACGACGCCCGCTATGTGACCAGGGAGGAGACCCCGCCTACGCTCGGGCAGTTCATGCGCCAGCGCACGCGGTGGAGCCAGGGGTTCATGCAGACTCTGCGCAAGGGTGCCTGGCGGAATCTGCCCGCCCGCAGGCAGCGCTGGCTGGCCTTCTACACCCTGGCTTTCCCCCATGCCCAGGCGCTGCTCGCCGTCTACGTGCTTTTCTCGGTGGCCACCATGCTTTCCATTAAGGCACCGGTGATTGTGGCCCTGATTTCCTTTCTTCCGGTGCTTATGCTCCTGGTGCACTTCCTGGTTTCCGTAGTCGGCTTGTACGAGTTCGCCAGGACTTACGACCTGACCGTGTCGCCCAGCGACGTGGTTGGCATGGCGATCGCGTGGATTCCTTTCCAGCTTGTCGTCTCCTTTGCCGCCTTGCGGGCGCTTGGGCGGCAGATGCGCGGGGTCAATAACTGGGAGAAAACCCAGCATATCGGTGCTCACCGCAGGCCAATAGGCGGAGTTGAGGGACTCAGGGAGGTGACCGAACGTGCCGCATGACCCGGTTGCCGGACCCGCAGTCGTCGGGCACGCTCCTGAAGTCCAGCATCACTCGTCAACGGCAGTCGGGCTGCCGGCAGCCCGGGATGAATCCCGGCCCCTCGGGCGGCCGGGCAAGGTCCTCGCTGACTATCGCAATGGTCAGCGGCCTCATCACGCATGCCTACCACCTGTTCGACTATCCGCTGTACAGCACGGACGAGGGAATCTACCTGGAGCGGGCGTGGGCAATACTGCGCATCGGCAAGCTGAGCCCGCAGACGTACTTCTATGACCATGCGCCCGGTGGCTCGATCTTGATCGCGGCCTGGGAGTCCGTGCTGCCGCGCCAATTCGAGACGTTCGGCAATCCGGTGAATAGCGGCCGGCTCCTGATGCTGATCCTGCATCTGGCCAGCGTATTCTTCCTGTTCGAGATCGCCCGCAGGTTGTCTGGCGGCCTGCTCGCACCCGCGATTGCGACTTTCCTATTCAATTTCTCGCCATTGGCCATTTACTACCAGCGCGAGGTCCTGCTGGACAACATCATGGTGTTCTGGCTGCTGCTGAGCATCTATCTGCTGCTCAGCCGCAAGGGCCGCCTTTTTACCGGACTGTGGTCGGGGCTGGCTTTCGGAATCGCAGTGGTCACCAAAGAGAATGCGATATTCTTCGCGCCCGCCATCTTCTATCTGCTGAGCCACCAGACCAGGAACGATCCGAACCGGCGCTTCGCGGTTACCTTCTGGCTATTCGCCACCTCCGCGCCGGTCCTGGCGTACCTCCTGCTCGCGACGCTCAAGGGCGAGCTAGTGCCGCCTGCACTCGACTTTAGCCTGACCCATACGCCACAGGGGCATGTGTCGCTGCTGTATGAACTGTGGTTTCAGATCCATCGCAATCAGGGGACTCTGTTCGCCCATAACAGCTTCTTGTACGGGGTGTGGCTGCCCAAGGATGGCTTCCTGCTCGTGACCGGGACCGGCGCCATGCTGATCTGCCTGTACCTGGGGTGGCTCGAAAGAAAGCGAAACCCGGCCCTCCTGGTAGCTGGAGCCCTCGCCTTCGGAATCGCCTTCTACCTGGCCCGCGGCAGCGTGATTCTCGACTTCTACGTCATACCGGTGGTCCCGCTTTACGCGCTCTGCATCGGCCTGGTCTCGGATCGGGTACTGAATCGGATGCCGGCGCTGCGGCCCTTCCGCGTTCATATTGTTTGTACGTTCTGCGCCGCGCTACTGATCCTCCCGTCTGCTTCGTACTTCATTGTCCACGGCAAGCCGACGGGCCGGCTGCAAGCAGCCGACGTGTACCACTTGCCGCTGACTTACGTGCAGCAGGAGGAGATCGCCTGGGTGCGCCAGAACATACCACCGACGGCCAGGGTCATTACCGACGACGACATCTGGGTGGCACTCCACGACATGCGCCCCGCTTACCCGTTCGCACAGTCTCACTGGAATGCCGCCTCGGATCCGAAGATAAGGAAGATTTTCGGTAATGGTAACTCGCTGAGCATCAATTACATCGTGGCGTCAAACGGGATGCAGCACGCCATGTTGCTCAATAATGCTGGCGGGCAGGAGCAATTTATGCTGAATGCCATAAACTATCATTCAACGGTAGTGTGGTCGGCTAAGCGAGGAGATGTAAGGCTCTATATATACAAGATTCATTAACAATAGCCGAAGGGCAGCGTAATGGAGACCAGGGATAACGGAACAAAAATCAGGGAAGAGCGCCGCACAGGATCGGGCTTTACCAGTGCGAGCGAAGGACGCTCGACAGGCTCGGGCTTTACCAGCGTGGGCGAAGGAGGCTCGGCCGGAGGCGGCTTTACAAGTGTCTCACCGCGCAAGAAGAAGGGCAGATGGAAGTCGATTCTGGGCATAGCCGTCGCCCTCGTAATCGTCTGGCAAATCTTCCACGTGGTCACGCAGGGGAACGGGAAGACAGCTGGGGCCGGCAGCCACCGTTCCCCGGCGAGCAGCGCTGCACCCGCGACGCGGCCGACGCCCGTGCCGACGGTAACGCTGGGCGGCCACCCAGTCGCAGCCGGAGGCGGTCCGGTTATCATTCTCAACCCGGGAATGGTCGCACCCGGCGGCCACGTCGCCATTGAAGGCAGCGGCTTTACTCCCCGCGCCCCCGTCACGGTCTGGCTGATGCGGTCACTTCACTCGGCCAGCGGCAGCCTGGTCGCACGCGGCAAGGCCGCCCGCAACGGCACGCTCAGCGCCGGTTTCACCATGCCGCCGGCCATGACCGGTTCAAAGTCGACAGTCGTCGCGGAGCAATCCGGCAGCACCCAGCGGGCGATTGCTCAGATTGTGACCCCTGGCGGGGTCGGGACCGCCACCATCGTCGGCAAAGCGGCTGGCAAGCCGGGCGACACGGTCTCGGTTGACGCGCACGGGTTCGGTCATGGTGAAAAGGTCGACGTCTTCTGGGGCCGTGCCAGCGGCGTTCCAGTAGTCACCTTGACGGCCGACAGTTCGGGATCGATCGGCCGCGCCAGCGTGCCGGTCGGTGTGGCGCCGGTCGGCCAGACAACCCTGGTGCTGGTCGGTAGGAAGACCCACACGACGGCGACTGCGCCCTATCTGATGCTGGGCCTGTATCCCGGCGCCACCTCCCATCCTTACGCGGCCAAGGCCGGCAAGGCGATAACTTTCACGGGCAGCGGCTTCGCGCCCGGCGAGCAGGTGGGCATCTACCTCAACTCATCCACCGGCATGCCCGCCCTGACCACCACCGCTAACGGCGGCGGCGGCTTCTCGCTCAGCTTCGTGGTGCCGTTCGGCCTGAAGGGCAGTCAGAAACTGACCGCGATCGGCGAGCAGAGCCGCGCGTCGGTAACCTCGGGCTTCCTCGTCTTGCCCTACAGCCCCGCCGTCCAGGCAAGCACCTACGACGCCCTGCCAGGCACGAACGTGAACTTCTACGCCACCGGCTTCGCACCCAACGAAGTGGTCCTGGTCTACGCTGGCGGCCGGGGTAGCACGGGCCAGCTGATCACCGCCTTCCGGGTCAACGGCAAGGGCAGCGCAGCCGCAGCCGGGCATTACGTCGTCCCTAGCGGAGTCGGGCCCGGTCTCTACTTCAAACTCATCGGGCAGAAGAGCGGTGGTTCGGGGACAGCAAAGATCACGGTAAACCAGCCGCCACAGCCTGTGACGGTTCCAACGCAGCGACCGTACGTCCTGCCGCCGAGTCTGGGCGGGAAGCCCGCCCCGAAGGCGCCCGGCAAGTCGTCGACGAGCCCGTCGGGTGCGCCTGCTAGCTCGAGCCCATGAGATCCCTGGACCGCAGGAGATAAGGGACACGGTCTAGATACGGAGAGTTCCCATGAGAGCAGTATTCGGCCCCCACACAAAGCGGGTGGTCCAATTCTTGACCAACCTGAGGGACCTCTCGCCAATCGAGATCGACATGGTGACGGGCATCTGGAAGCAGGCCGACGACCTGGACCGTGCCCAGGCCTGGGCTCAACTGCAGCGCGCGACGACGCAAGACGAGCGTTACTTGGTCCTCGCGGCCGCCGCGGCCGCACGGCGGGTAGCAATGGATACCGCTCACAAGCTGAGTCGGTCCGATTGGGCATCCTGGGCCGCCGCATGCGACGCCGCGGCGGCCATTGCCGCGGGCGATCGGCTCGGCGCCGACTACGACACGCTCACGGCTCCGCTCGCGGCGGTGATGCCGTGGCTGGCGACTAGCCAGACTAGTGACCAGGGCCAAGCACCGGGCCTGCCCCGCCAGCGGCTGCCGGAATCGGCTCTCGAGCAACGCAGCCGCCAGGACACCCATCAAGACACCCATCAAGGCACCCATCGAACGCGAAGCTAAGCGGCATGGCGCCTAGCAGCAACGAAGCCGCAACGCCGCGGTCGGCGGCCGTCCCGGGCGCGGCCGCGGACTTGGCGGAGGAGATCACGCGACCGCCGCCGGTCGCCGTTACCGGCAAGCGCCGGACGACGCTGCGACAGCTCGTGACCGGCACGTGGCGCCCGCACCTCGGACCACGGCATACGATGATCGTTCCCGACCACAGGGACGTGCGTGTGCCATGAAAACCCGGTTCCAGCAGCTCTTCGAATCCTCACCGGACCCAATGTTGATCGTGGACCGAGCGGGACAGATCTCCCAGGCCAACGCGCAGGCGGAATCCTTGTTCGGCTACAGGCGTGGCCACTTGCATGGCGAATCCGCCAAGACTCTGTTCCCCGGCCAGTCACTGACTCAGCACCGAGGCGGCACCCAGCCGGCCGGTCAGTCCGGCCAGCACCTGCAATTGGTCGGCAGCCGAAGAGACCTGACGCAATTCCCCGCTGACGTGGTCGTCATTCCGCTGCAGACAGACCAAGGCACGACGACGGTACTCACCATCAGAGACATAACTGAGGCCCAGCGCGCGCAGTTTGCCCTGGACATAGGTCTGGACGTACTGGAGTCGGCCGACCGCGATCAGCATGCTTTGCTCAGCCACCTGATCCGCGCCCAGGAGGAAGAGCGCGCCCGTATCGCGGCCGACATCCATGACGACACGATCCAGACTCTGTCGGCGGCAAGTCTGCGGGCGCAACAGCTTCGGCACAGGCTGAGGAATGTCGAGGAGATACTCATTCTCGGGAAGCTGGAAGAAGCGCTCAGCATGTCCCAAAGCCGCCTGCGCCAGCTGATCTTCGACCTAAGGCCGTTGGACCTGGATCATCGCAGTTTTGTGTCGAGTCTGAAGGCCTACCTTGAGCAGATGCGCTCCGACACCGGGATCGCCTACCAGCTCGATGACAAATGCACGGACCGAAGCTCCAGCAGCCGCAATGTCCTGATATACCGCACCACCCAGGAAGTGCTCGCGAACGTGCGAAAGCACGCACGGGCAAGGATGGTGAGGGTGCAATTCCTGGAGGTCAGCGATGGTTGCCTGGCCCGCATCACTGATGACGGCGTTGGTTATGACCCAGCAGAAATTGAGCAACGCCCAGGCCACCTAGGTCTCACGCTCATCCGGGAACGGGCGCAGATCGCCGGAGGATGGGCCCGCATCGAGAGCACACCGGGCCGAGGGACGACCGTCGAGTTCTGGATACCATTCGACGAGCCGCCCCACCGGCCGGAGGCACGCCGTGAGCGCGCCGCCTGATCAATCGGGCACAATCCGAGTGCTGATCGTCGAAGACCACCCGGTGGTCGCCGAGGGGCTCTCGGCCCTGCTCGAGGACTACCCCGACCTGACCGTCGCGGCCATCGCCGACTCGGTTGCTGCAGTTAGCCAGGCGATCGAAAATGTCAGCTCAGACGTGGCCGTCATCGATTTCCATCTGCCCGACGGCACCGGGGCTGAGGCGGCAGACCGCATCCGCGCTCGCTCTGCCGACACCGCGATCGTTTTCCTAAGCGCGGACGATAGCGATGAGCGTCTACTTGACGCAATCGAGGCCGGTGCCAGCGGCTACCTGCTTAAGTCAACGAGCGGCGAGAAGATCGTCCAGTCGATCCGCGCCGCTGACGCGGGTGAGACTCTCATTCCGTCGGGCACGATCGCCACCGCGCTCGCAGCTCGCAGGGAAAGCACCCGCGAGCAGAGCAGGCAAGCCGAGCTGCTCTCCAGCCTGACCCCGCGGGAAACAGAGATCCTCGCGCTAATGACCCAGGGAGTCGACAACCGGGCGGTGGCCGAGCGCCTGCACATCAGCTACGCCACCGTTCGCACGCACGTTCGCTCGATCCTCGCCAAGCTCGGCGCGCGGTCTCAGCTCGACGCTGTCGCCAAGGCCTCGCAACTCGGCTTCCCGAGTTGATTCCGTCATCATGCACACGGGCGAGGGTAAAGGGGACCTGTGACTGTCACGCGTCCACAGGGTCGGCAGACGCCGAAAAGTAGGGTCGCGGCGAGGGTGCGCGGGAAAGCTGCGGCCTGCCTGACGGCGGCCTTCGCCTCGGCCGGACTCGCTGTGGGAGTCGCACGCTGCGGCGTTTCTGATGCCGGTGCAGCACTGCCGCAGTCAGAAGCAGCGCGGTTTCTTGACGGCTATGCGCGGCCCGACGGCCGCGTCGTGCGGCTGGACCAGGGCCATGACACGGTGAGTGAAGGTCAGGCCTATGGCATGCTGCTGGCCGAGACAGATGGCGACCACTCCGGGTTTAGCAGGATATGGGAATGGACGCATGATCACCTGCAGCGCCCCGATGGCTTGTTCGCCTTCCACGCGAATGCGGCGGGCCAGCTAATCAGCGAAGAGCCTGCGACCGACGCGGACGTCCTGATCGCCTGGGCACTGCTCCGATACCACGGCCCCGGCGGAGCCAGATTCCACGATGCGGGTCGCCGGGTGGCTGACGCAGTCCTGGCGCACGAGGTGGCGACCGGCCCTGGCGGAATGCCGGTCCTTACTGCCGGGCCGTGGGCCATAGGACAACCCGTGGTGCTCGATCCCAGTTACTGGGCGATCCCGGCGTTGGAGGATCTCGCGCAACTGACCGGCCGCAAGGAGTGGAGTCGGCTAGCGGCCGGTGCCGTGAGCATGACGCGCGAACTTACCCGGAACGGTCGGCTACTGCCACCTGACTGGGCAGAACTCAGCCTCGGCGGAACACTGCAGCCGGTGCCGGCTCCGGACGGAAGCCAGCCGGGGCCGCAGTATGGCCCAGACGCCCAGCGGACCGTTGTCTGGTTCGCTGCATCCTGCGATCCAGGGGCCAGGGCGCTTGCGGCGCGCTGGTGGCCACTGCTGCGATCACGTCGCCATGCGCGCGCTCTCTCGCTGAATCTCAACGGCACCGTGCTCCAAGCCACGCCCACACCGCTGTCACTCGTGGCGTCGGCGGCGGCGGCGAAAGCGGCCAACCAGAGCGCAGCGGCTTGGTGGCTACTGAGGCAGGCTGCGGTGCAGCAGCGAAGTTGGCCCACCTACTACGGAGGCGCCTGGGCAGCCCTCGGACCGGCGCTGCTCGCCAGTCGAGTTCTCGGACCGTGCTCAGGTTAGCGGTGGCAGAGACGGGATTGATTCCGAGACCACCCCGCACTGCGGGCAGCCAGCGGCACTGGACGCCGTGGTTTCCTCACGCACTAACCCAACTGTTCCTCACGCACTAACCCAACTGTCGCGTCGTCAGCGCCGGTACCTCGCCCGACAAACTGCGCCGCCACGCGCGGCAGCCCGAACAGAGTCGCCGTTCCGCTCTCCATGCGGTGGCTCTTTCGTCAGCTGTCCCGCTGAACCGGCATTCACTGCCCGCAGGTCCCACATGCTGAGGCCGTGCCGTGTCTTCATCGGGTTAGACAAGACGAGTAATCAACCTCCGGATGCGGGCCTCAGGCGGCCGGCGAACCACGACCATCCCAGCCAGCACCGCTTTATCGCCGTGGCGCCGCGCTGCCAATCGGCCACCGGATTTCATGCTGACGTGGCCAGCGTCCACCAGTGGCGCCACCCAGCGCGCCTTGGCCGGCGCGGTCAAGTGGCGGCGGCAGCACCCCGCCCCACCTGCGGTTTCTCTGTGAAAACGCTCCGCGTTACCTCAATTGCGGTAGCCGGGACTCGGCTTGTTGGCGGACCCAGATTCAAGTCATGCGTACGACGATTTTCGGCATGGCTTCTTCCTAGGGTTCTTGGATGACCAAAACCGCCCTAGGAGATCTGGCTAACCACATCCCCAACCGGGTCGGCGTCGGCCGCCTCAAGGTCGCTCTGAGCCCTGTACTGGACCCGCCCTAGCAGTACTCCGGCAGAAGCAAGAACTGCCGAGTATCGCCAGACCGTCCGTAGACAACTGCTCTGGAGCGTCTAAATGAAACTCCCGCAGACAATTACCGACCGCCTTAAGCATGGGCGGACCGCAGACTCAACCCCAGCAAGTGAGCCGAAGCCCCGCTACGGGCTGCATCGCCTGTCGACGCCGCACAAGGCGTTCGGTGGCGCCGCTCTAGCCGCCGCAATCGCAGGGGTAGCGTTCCTTGCGTTCCCCTCCGCCTCGCAGAGTGCGGGCGCGGCGACGGCGAACCTGGGCACCGCGCCGCAACTTCATGTGGCTGGCAACGAACTGGTCAGCGCCAGCGGCCAGCGGATGCAGCTGCACGGAGTGGACCGCTCCGGCACCGAGTTCATGTGCGTCCAGAAGGGCGAAATCTTTGACGGCCCCAGCACTGCGGCGTCGGTCAAGGTAATGAAGGCGGACGGGATCAACGCGGTCCGCGTTCCGCTCAACGAGGCGTGCTGGAACGGGGACTCATACGTCAAGCATGCCGCCGCAGGCGCTCCGTACCGGGCTGCGATCAAGGCCTACGTGCAGCGTCTCAACGCTGACGGCATGGCCGTTGTCCTGGACCTGCACTGGACCAATGGTGCTTACACCGGGCCGGCGTCTGCTTGCTCGTCATCCCAGGCGACGTGCCAGAAGCCGATGCCAGACCAGGCCGGGGCCATCCCCTTCTGGACCTCGGTGGCGAGCACGTTCAAGAGCAATGACAGCGTCATCTTCGACCTGTTCAATGAGCCGTACCCGGAGCAGGCCGACCACAACAACATGACAGAGGGATGGCAGTGCTGGCTCCACGGCGGCCACTGCGTCGGTATCCCTTACCCGGTCGCCGGCATGCAGAGCATGGTGAACGCGGTACGTTCCACCGGCGCCAACAACGTGCTCATGCTCGGCGGCCTGGAGTGGTCCAACTCTCTGAGCCAGTGGGTGGCCCACAAGCCAGCCGATCCCGACCACAACCTGGTCGCGTCGTGGCACTCCTACAACTTCAACGCCTGCAGCACCAAGTCGTGCTGGAACAGTCAGATCGCCCCTCTCATGAAGAAGGTCCCGCTCGTTGCCGGGGAGATCGGTGAGAACGACTGCGCCGATCACTACGTGACCCCCCTGACAAGCTGGCTGAACTCCAAGGGCGCCAGCTACCTGGCCTGGACGTGGAACAGCGACTTCAACTGCGCCACTGGCCCAGGGCTGATAACCAACTACAACGGCCACCCCACGAAGTTCGGTGCGGGTTACGAGTCCATGCTGCACTCGATGGCGCTGCATTAGCCCATCCGCGCCCCTGACCCCCCAAGGGGCGCGCCCGTGAGGGCGGTGACGGTCCAGTGGACCGTCACCGCCCTTTTTCGTTATTCGCCGAGTGCCCCCGGCCGCCATGACCCGCATTCCGCCCTGCTGACGGCAACCGACTTGGCCTCGCGCAAGGATACGATCGGGCAGTTCGATGGTGGCTAGCTACCAGCAGAAAACCCAGTCGAGGAATCAAGGTTGCATCCATGACCCAGATTGCCGAGCCTGACCACCTTGCGCGCGCTGCGGCCGGGACCAACGCGCTTCAGCGCTGGTACTGCCGATGGACCGGCCAGTGGCGGACAACTGGCTGGTGGAATGCCGCCAACGCACTGACCGTGGTGATCAATTACATCCAGCGGACGGGGGATCGCAGATACGCGGCGATCATCGACAGGACGTTCCGCGCAGCCGGGCGGCGGCATCGCGATTTCATCGTGCGTTATTTCGATGACAACGGCTGGTGGGGCCTGGCATGGATCGCGGCCTACGAGTTCACCGGCGAGAGGCGTTATCTGGACGCTGCCAAGGTGATCTTCGCCAACATGGTGACGGGCTGGGACGATACTTGCGGCGGCGGGGTGTGGTGGAACCAGGACAGGAAGTACAAGAACGCGATCACCAACGAATTGTTCCTCAGTCTTGCGGCGCGGCTCCATCTGCACTCGCCGGGCCCGGACGGCACCTATCTGGCGTGGGCGCGGCGAGAGCTTGAGTGGTTCCGCGCTACTGGGATGATCGGTCCGAGCGGACTTATCAATGACGGGCTCACGCCCGACTGCGCGAACAACGGTCAACCCACCTGGACCTATAACCAGGGCGTGATACTGGGCGGGCTCGCTGCGCTGCACGAGATCAGTGGCGACGTCGGCTACCTGCGGATGGGCGAGTCGATCGCGGACGCAGTATTGCGTGAGCTGACCAGCCCGGCGGGGGCCAGCCCGGCAGGGATCCTTATCGAGCCGGGTGAATCGGAAATGGCGCGGGCACGCCGCCATGGGGACGGCTCGCAGTTCAAAGGCGTCTTTGTCCGGAACCTTTACGACTTCTATCTGCACAGCCCCCGCCCGGCTTACCACGACTTCATGCTGAGGAACGCCCGGTCCATCTGGGAAAACGACCGGAACGCAGACAACGAGTTCGGGTTGTGCTGGACCGGGCCGTTCGATACCGCAGACGCCTCCCGGCAGAGTTCCGCCTTGGACGCGCTCAACGCTGCAGTCGCGCTCGCCGCGAGGTAACACGCGCCAGCCAGGGCCAGGGGTTAACTGTCAACTGCACACCTTCGCGCCGCCGCGGGCAGCCATCCTGATCGGCGGCGTTGCAGCCTGGCTCCGACTCCGGCGGCGGACGTATGATGTTTGCGCCGCTCGGTTGACGAGGCCGGTGGCTTTCGGTCGGCGCTGTTGGCGTCAACCTTGATGAGAAGCCTTGAGCTGATGGCCACGCAGACGCTCACGTTCTTGTTCACCGACATCGAGGGTTCCACCGCGATGTTGCAGCGGCTGGGAGATGCATACGCGGGGGTGCTGGCCGATCATCACCGGCTGATCCGGGCGGGCCTGGCCGCCCATGGCGGCGAGGAAATCGTCACGCAGGGCGATGGGTTTTTCGCTGTGTTTGCCTCGCCGCGGGCCTGTGCGGACGCGGTGGTCCAGATGCAGCGGGCGCTGCTGTCGCACGCGTGGCCGGCCGGAGAAAGCGTGCCGGTCCGGATGGGCATCCATAGCGGTGAGGCCTCCCAGACGGCGGCAGGGCTGGTCGGGCTGGAGGTGAACCGGGCGGCACGGATCACGGCGGTGGCGCATGGAGGCCAGGTGGTCGTGTCGGCCGTGGCGGCCGGACTGCTGAGCGATGCGTTGCCGGCCGGCGTGGTGCTGAAGGACCTGGGGCTGCACCGGCTGAGAGACGTGAGCCGGCCCGAGCAGATCTTCCAGCTGCAGGCCGAGGGCCTGCCGGCAGCGTTCCCGCCGTTGCGGTCGCTGGACAACGCCCGGCTCCTGCACAACCTGCCTGCGGAGGTGTCGAGCTTCATCGGCCGCGACGGTGAGCTGGCCGCTGTGCGCCGCCTGATGGGCGGGTCGCGGCTGGTCACGCTGACCGGCGCGGGCGGGGCGGGCAAGACCCGGCTCGGGCTGCAGGTGGCGGCTTGGCTGCTGGCCGGAAGCGGGGACGGGGACGGGGTGTGGTTCGCTGATCTGGCCCCGCTGCAGGACCCGGATCTGGTGGCGGTAACCGTGGCCGATGTGCTGGACGTCCGCCAGGAGCCGGGCCGCCCCGTGCTGAACACGCTAGTGGAGGCAGTTGGCGCGCGGAGCCTGCTGGTGCTGCTGGATAACTGCGAGCAAGTCATCGGCGCCTGCGCCAAGCTGGCCGATGCGCTGCTCCGGGGCTGCCCGAACCTCGCGCTGCTGGCAACCAGCCGGGAGCCACTGGGCATCGACGGGGAGTGTGTGCACCGGGTGCCGTCGATGGCCACGCCGGCCGACGGCGATGACACCGAGGCGGTCCGCTCCAGCGAGGCGGTGCGGCTATTCGAAGACCGCGCCGCCGCGCAAGGGGTGCCGCTGGTCTGGGACGAGCAGACCACCGAGGTGGCCGGGCGGATCTGCCGACGGCTGGATGGCATCCCGCTGGCTCTCGAGCTGGCCGCGGCCCGGCTGCGGGTGATGCCGGCGGCCGAGCTGGAGGCCCGGCTCGACGATCGGTTCGGCCTGCTGACCGGCGGGTCGCGGGCGGCGCTGCCGCGGCAGCAGACGCTGCGGGCCATGGTGGACTGGTCCTGGGAGCTGCTCACCGGTGCCGAGCGGGCGGTGCTCGCCCGCCTGTCGGTGTTCGCCGGGGGGTTCGGCCTGGCCGCCGCCGAGGCCGTCGCCGCGGGCCCGGACGTGCCTGCCAGGCAGGTTCTGGGCCACCTGGGCGCGCTCGTGGACAAGAGCCTGGTGCAGTTCGGAGACACCGGAACCAGCCCGGGCCGGTACCGGCTGCTGGAAACCGTCCGGCAGTACGCGGCCGGCCAGTTGGACGCGCAGGGCCCGGCGGCGGCCGACAGCGCCCGGACCGCCCACCGCGACCACTACCTGGCCCTGGCCGAGGCGGCCGCGCCGCAGCTCGTGGCTGCCGATCAGACCCAGTGGCTGGACCGGCTCGAAGCCGAGCTGGGCAATCTGCGGGCCGCGATCGCCTTCAGCCTCACCCAGGCCGATCCCGAGCCGGGCCTGCGGCTGGCCGCCTCGCTGTATGTGTTCTGGAGGGCGCGCGGGCACGCGGCCGAAGGAGCCGATGTGCTGCAGGCGCTCCTGGACGCGTCGGCTGCACAGGAGGCGACGCTGCCGCGTGCCCGGGCGCTGGCTGTGGCGGCCCTCCTCCTCGAGAAGACGGACGGCTTCGCCTTAGCAGAGGGCTACCGCCAAGAGGCGCTGGTCATTGCCCGCGCGGCCGGCAATGACCACCTGATCGCCGACCTGCTGTTCGTCCAGGCCTGGATCCTGCTGCGCCAGGGGCAAACCGGCGCTGCGCTGCCGGCCATCGAGCAGGGCCTGGGCCTGGCTCGCCGCCTCGGGGAATTCCACCTGACCGCCCGCCTGCTTTTCACCTGGTCGGCTGCAAGCTATGTTGCCGGGGACCACGCGGGCGCGGCCCGCACTGCGGCCGAGTGCTTGCAGTTGTTCCGCCAGGCCGGTGACCGGCTAGAGATGGGGGCGACGCTCTGCAACCTCGGCTACTACGAGCTGTCGGCGGGCGACCTGGACGCCGCCCACCGCCACCTGGCCGAATCGCTTGACATCGCCCGCGCGGTCAACGACCGTCATAGCGCCGTCATCGAGACCTTCAACCTTGGGCTGGCCGAGTACCTCGGCGGCTTGCTGGACGCGGCCGAGGCTCTGTTCGCCGAATCACTCGAGCTGGCCAGGCGCATGGGGATGAAGCGGCAAACCGCTTACGCCCTGATCGGCCTGGCCCTGGCCGGCCGCACAGGGGCCAACCCGGTCTGGTCCGCCCGGCTGCACGGCGCAGCCGACCAGGCCCTGGAGGATCTGGGCGACAGCGTCGAGCCGCTGGAAGGCCGGCTGGCCGACCTCGACCGCCAGCGTTTGCGCGCCGAGATGGGCGCCGACGCCTTCGAGACCGAGTACGCCGCGGGCCGCACCCTCGACTTGGCGCAGGTGCAGGGTGAACTCCGGCGCAAGGAGGCAGCAGCCGGGCAGGCGCGCGTGGCTCAAGAGGCTCGGCAGGGGACGCAGGCGGAACCCGCGGGCGGGGTCGTGAGCAAACCGGACGCTGCCGCATCAGGTGAGGCCGGGACAGCGCTGACGCCTCGCGAACTCGACGTGCTGAAGCTGGTCGCGCAGGGATTGAGCAACCCCGACATCGCCCGGCGGCTTTTTTTGAGCGAGCACACGGTACATCGGCACCTGGCCAACATCCTCCGCAAGCTCAACCTCTCCTCGCGCGCCGCGGCCGCGGCCTGGGGCGTCCGCACCGGGCTCGTGTAGGCCTGGCCCGATCGGGCCATCTGCCCCGGCCGCGCCAATCTGGCCCTTATGGGCGAAGCGATAGCGCCGCGCTGCCGGATACCACTTACTCAACGGGGCAACGGGTTCGCTGCGAACTGCCCTCGGCAAGCGAAGCCGCTCAAGGGGAGCGAGATGTCGATCAGCCGCCGTCCTGGCCTACGCCCTTGTGGTGCTGCGCCGGACCCGGGCCGAACCTGGCACCGCCCAGGCGTTCAGCCCGCGGTGGCAGGCGACGTACGCGCCCGCTGAGTTGGTACCAGGTATGAGGCCGAAGGGCATCACCAGCAACGAAACGGCCGGCGCGGCACAGTACGACCGATGACCTGCGCAACGAGAACAGAAGGGAAACCACGATGGCCAAGACGGTCACCGAAGTCGGCCGGCCCGGTGCCGCGGCTGGTACTGAGTCGATCTACCACAGCCTGTTTGACTCGTTTAACCCGGACAAGGATGGCCGGATCTCTCCGCTGGAGGTGCTCAGCCGGCTGGAGCGATCCGGGCTGTTGCCCGACGATCCGCGCATCGCCGAGGCCCTGACCGGACTGGCCGGCGCTGACGGATCCCGGCAGATCAGCTTCGCGCAGTTCAAGGCCCTCGCCCAGCACAACAGCAGCGTGATCAGGCGTGCGGTCGAGGGCAACCTTGCCGTGCCCGACTTTGTCGCGCTGACCGCGGACCTTACCCGGATGTACGCGGAGTTGCTGCCGGTCAAGTCCGGCGAGGTAGCCGACTACATACCGCAGCTTAAGCGCGTTGACCCGGATCAGCTGGCGATCGCCGTGTGCACGGTTGACGGGCAGCGGTTCTCCGCCGGCGACGCACGGGTGGCGTTCTGCCTGCAGTCGGTGTCGAAGACGGTGAGCTACTGCCTGGCCCTGGACGAGCACGGCACCGAGGCGGTGCACCAGCACATGGGCCGTGAGCCGTCCGGCCAGTCGTTCAACGAGCTGGCGCTTAACCCCAAGGGCCTGCCGCACAACCCGATGGTCAACGCCGGTGCGATCATGACCACCTCGCTGATCCGGCCGGAGGACGACATCGCCGACCGGTTCGACCTGGTCGCCGCGACCTGGCGGCGGCTGGCCGGCGGCAGGCGGCCGGGCTTCAACAACGCGGTCTACCTGTCCGAGCGGCAGACCGCGGACCGCAACTTCGCGCTCGGCTACTCGATGCGGGAAAGCGGCGCGTTCCGTCCCGGCACCGACCTGCAGCAGACGCTGGAGTTCTACTTCCAGGGATGCTCGATCGAGGTGGACGCGGAGATGCTGGCCATCGCGGCAGCGTCGCTGGCGAACGCGGGGGTGTGCCCGCTGACCGAGGACCCGGTGTTCGCCCCGGGCACTGTACAGAGCTGCCTGTCGCTGATGTCGTCCTGCGGCATGTATGACTTCTCCGGCGAGTTCGCGTTCACCATCGGCCTGCCTGCCAAGAGCGGCGTGTCCGGCGCGCTGATGCTGGTCATTCCCGGCCTGATGGGCATCTGTGTGTGGTCGCCGCGGCTGGATGAGCACGGCAACTCGGTGCGGGGCATCGAGTTCTGCCGCAAGCTGGCCGCCGAGTACAACGTGCACGTCTTCGACTCGCTGGTCACTGGCCGCGGCCGGACAAGTAAGCGGGACCCGAGGCGAAAGAAGAACCAGACGCAGACCGAGGCGGTGGTCGCGCTGACCTGGGCGGCCAGCCAGGGCGACCTGAACGAAGTGCGCGCGCTGATCGCCACCGGGGTCGAGCCCGGCACCGCTGACTATGACGGGCGCACGCCGCTGCACCTGGCCGCGGCCGAAGGCCAGGTGGAGGTCGTCAGGTACCTGCTGGCGGCCGGCGCCGACCCTCGGCCAGTGGACCGCTGGGGCGGCACCCCGCTGTCCGATGCCGAAAGCAACGGCCACACCGAGATCGCCGCGCTGCTCCCCCAGCACGAAGAAGAGGCCGCCCTCCGCCACCACCGCGCAGGCAACCGAGAGGCAGCAGCGGTATGAGAGACAACGACGTTGCTGCCGCCAGGGTGGTCGCGGTCCTGCTCGCGGACGGCTGGCACCGGATCGTCCGCGGCTCGTTCTCGGTCGGCCCGCTGGGCTTGGGTGCCGGCGCGGATCTGGCCGTGCCCGGCTTCCGGTTCGAGGAGGCCGACGGCGGCAGCCCTTATCAGCCCACAGTGCTGGCCGGCCCGCTGGACAGCATCGTCGCGGTCCGGCAGGTCACCCCGGCCCTGCCGCGCATCGGCGAGCTGGACCGGGCACCTGCGGCGCACAACGGTCAGCGGGCGGATCAAGGCTCACGGTTGCGAGTTCGGGCGACCCGGTGAGTTTCGGAGGGACAAAGGCCAGCACTATGAGCACATCCACCGCGGCCGCCGGGCCCGCCCTCGACCGCCGCCCGGAATGGCGGGACGAGGCCGCCTGCCGGAACGCAGATCCGGAGCTGTTCTTTCCGGAGGGCGATACCGGGTACGCCCGAGCCCAAGTCAAGATGGCCAAGCTGATCTGCCGCGGCTGCCGGGTCAGCGCCACCTGCCTCAACTGGGCGCTCGCCGACGGCCAGGAGGCCGGCATCTGGGGCGGCCTGACCGAAGACGAACGACGCAGGCTGGACCGCCGCGGCCGGCCCTGGGCCGCGAGGTTCGGGCAGTGCTGAGCGCCCGCAGCACCTGACCCGTACCGACTACCTCAGCACCGCACTGCGGCCTTGAATACGCCAATTCTCAGCTCACAATGCGAGGAAAGTCATGACCAGAACCCTCAATGAGCAGTCCGGCGTGCCCGGCAGCGCGGCGGATGACAGGCCGCCAGAGCCGTCCGCCTTCCTGTCCGCGTACCCCGGCTACCGGAGCACGGTGCTGCTTGACCGGCTGCGGGCGGCCGAGTATTCCTACCTCGACGAGGGCGGGCATGTCTACCTCGATTACGGCGGTGCGGGGCTGCCGGCGCAGGCGCAGCTGCGCGCGCATGCCGAGCGGATCCGCGGCCGGTGCTTTGGGAACACGCACTCGCAGAACCCGACCTCCGCCGCGTCGACGGAACTGATCGAGCGAGCTCGGCTCGCGGTCCTCGCGCACTTCAAGGCGCCGCCTGAGGATTACGCCGTCGTATTCACCCCGAACGCTACCGGCGCGTGCCGGCTTGTCGGGGAGGCGTACCCATTCGGCCCGCGGACCCGGCTGATCCTGACGTCCGACAATCACAACTCGGTCAATGGCATCCGGGAGTTCGCCAGGGCCCGCGGCGCGGTCACGCAGTACGTGCCGTTCTGCTCGCCCGAGCTGCGGGTCGACGATGACGCGATTCGCCAGGCGCTGGCACAGCCCAGGCCGGGTCGCCTGAGCGCGGCCGGGCGGGTGGCGCGCTACGGGGTGGCGCCCTGGGCCCGCCGGGGATTGCGCGCCCGGCGGCAGCGGTTGCTGGCCGAGGACAGGGTAACGGACGCGAATCAGCGGGTGGCCGCGCAGCCCTCAGCGGCCGCGGCCCGCCGCCGCGGGCTGCTCGCCTACCCGGCGCAGAGCAACTACAGCGGAGTGCAGCATCCGCTGCGCTGGATAGAGATGGCGCATGAGCATGGCTACGACGTCCTGCTGGACGCGGCAGCCTACCTGCCGTCGAACCGGCTGGACCTCTCGGTGGTCAAGCCCGATTTCGTGCCGGTCAGCTGGTACAAGGTGTTCGGCTACCCGACCGGTGTCGGCTGCCTGGTAGCACGGCGGGAGGCGCTGCGCCGCCTGTGGCGCCCGTGGTTCGCCGGCGGGTCGGTGTATCTGGCTAGCGTGCAGGGCGACTGGCACACGCAGGCCCCCGGCGAAGCCGGGTTCGAAGACGGCACGCTGAGCTTCCTGCAGATACCCGATCTGGAGTCAGGGCTGTCCTGGGTCAACGGCATCGGGATGGCCCGGATCCATCAGCGGGTGATGTGCCTGACCGGCTGGCTTATCGACCGGCTGGCTGCCCTGCGCCACGGCAATGGTCAGCCGATTGCGCGGATCTACGGGCCTGCCAATACTCGCGATCGCGGCGGCACCGTCGCATTCAACCTGCTGGACCCCGGCGGCCGCGTCATCGACGAGCGGGCCGTCGCACTGGCCACCGCCGCTGCCGGAATCTCGATCCGTACCGGGTGCTTCTGCAACCCCGGCGCCGGCGAGGGCGCGGCCCAGCTCACCAAGCAAGCCTGGCGCACGGCGGCGCGAGCACGCCCGCAGACGATGGATCAGTACGTCGACCTCCTCGGCCTGCCCAGCGGCGGGGCCCTCCGCGCATCGCTGGGCCTGGCATCGAACGTCGACGACGTGGAGCGGTTCCTGGCCTTCGTGGAGATGACCTACCGGGATCGCGTGGCCGACACTAACGGCCTGGCACCCCGGCAGGGCTGTTAGCCACCGCGCAGTTCGGCGGCGGCCGTGGGGCATCCCCCCATCCGTGACCTGTCATCCCAGGCGGCGTAGCCGGGCGCCGATTTTGCCCTTGCGTGGGCGGCCGCGGTCGTTACGACCCGCTACCGTGGCCGCTATGACGAAATTCGGCGTGCAGCTGCCCAACTTCTCCGGAGTCCTTCCCGCTGACCTTTTCGAGCACGTTGCCGGCCTGGCGACGGCGGCGGAGCAAACCGGGTTCGATTCGGTGTGGGTGATGGACCACTTCTTCCAGCTACCGCCCCTGGGCGGGCCGGACCAGCCGATGCTGGAGGCCTATACCCTGCTCGGTGCCCTAGCCGCCCGCACGGAGCGGGTGCAGCTCGGCACGCTTGTCACCGGCGTGACCTATCGCAACCCGGCCATCCTGGCGAAGATCGTCACGACGCTGGACGTCATCTCGCGGGGCCGGGCCATCCTCGGCATCGGGGGCGCGTGGTACGACGTCGAGCATCAGGGCCTCGGCGTCGACTATCCCAGCGACCGGGTGCGCCTGGACATGCTCGAGGAAGCGGTTCAGGTGTGCCGGGCCATGTTCACCGGCGACGATGTCAGCTTCACCGGCACCCACTACCGGCTCGATCACGCCCGTAACCAGCCCCGGCCCGTCCAAGCCGGCGGGCCGAAGATCATGATCGGCGGCGGTGGTGAGAAGCGGACGCTCCGGCTGGTGGCCCGCTACGCCGACAAATGCAACGTCACCGGCGACGTCGCCACGCTGGCCCGCAAGATCGACGTGCTGCACCGGCACTGCGCCGATGTCGGCCGAGACCCAGCCGAGGTCGGCGTTACCTGGATGACCCCGCTGATCCTGACCACTTCGGAGCAGAACACGGCCGAGATGCGCCAGATACTGGCGGCGGCCGCCCCAGCCGAGGAGACCGCCGGCTTCACCGTCGGCCAGCCGCACGAGATTCCCGGCTTGGTCGCCGGTCACATTGATGCCGGTGCGAGCGAAGTTATCTTCAGCTTCGCCTTCGCCGACACCGCAGGGATCGCCGCGGTGGGCGAGGCACTCAAACTCGGCGATCAGTAGCGGCCTGGTGCCAGCAACTCGACGGGCTCGATCTGGTGGCCGCGTCCTTCAGGGCGGGGGTCTCATCGACGAGGCTGTCGAAGCCGGATGGCGGCCGGCCGAGGAGATCGGCGACGTCGGTCGTTGCTCTGTCGTACCTCTTCTCCTTGTGCAGTCGGGCCATCGTGGCGAGGTGGTCAAACAGGTGCGGGGAGAGGCCCAGGGGCTTGAGGTCATGTGCCAGCCACTCATCAAACGGCACGTCCACGTAGACGACTGGCCAGCCCAAGAGGTCGGAGAACTCGGCGGCGATCGCGGTCATGTCACGGGATGCGGCTCCGGTCAGTTCGTAAACCCGGCCGACGTGCCGCGGCCCGTCGGTCAGCACGCGGGTCACCACATCGGCCACGTCGCGCGCGGCGACCGGCGAGGTCCGCGCGTCACCGAACGGGAGCCTGATCGTGCCATCCCGCTGTATTGAAGCGACCGCCAGGACGGCGAAGAGCGGGTTCTCCATGAACACCGTGGGACGGATGTGCGTGACCGGCAGGCCCGACCAGTTGAGGACGTGTTCGGCAAGCCAGTGCAGCCGCTGCTGCCCGGACTCGGCCCCGCTAGTCAGATCCATCTGCGAGACCGTCATCTGCGACATGTTGACCAGCAGTTCTACGGCGCCGCTGTCCAGCCCGGCGGTCGCCACCGTGGCCGCGGCAGTCAGGTAGTCGGTGGACACGCTCATCCCGAAATAGACCCGGCGGCAGCCTTGAAGAGCGGCTACGACATCGCGGCCCATGGTGAGGTCACCCACCGCCACCTCCACGCCGTCCATGGCGCGCAGGGCTTGGGCCCGATCGTCCTCCCGGTGTACGAGGGCACGAACCGGAATCCGCTGAGCGCTTAGTTGCTCGACCACCCTGCGGCCGACGCCACCGGTGCCGCCGCCGGCGCCGGTCACCAGGATCGGATGCAGCTGAGCCATGGGCGTCTCCCGTCACTGCCGCCGACCGCGGTCACGGCCGGCGCTTGACCTATGGGGCGGACAGCTAAAGGACATGCCAGCCGGGCCAGGCTCAGCCGAATAGCGACCGGAGGCCGATGGCGGTGTCTCGCTAGCTTCCTCGTCCAGGTGGCCGCCGCCGAGAAAGGCCTCGGCGGGCGACCTGCGATGCATACGAGCGCCAAGTGACTAATCACCATCATAGATACGGTCGGTGAAGCTGCGCTCACCCAGGGCAAGCTCGCCTGGCGGCGAGATCGACCTGCTCGTGGTCGCCGACCTCGGGAAGAACCCCGCAGTTGCAGCACCGCCGTGCCCGCCATCTGGTCGCCGACTGCGTAGCCGCAGCCGATCACATTGGCCGGGAAGAAGCGCGGGTGGCGTGCTACGGAGACGTAGCCGTGCTCGACGTTTCCGGCAGTGAGCCGGATGGTGCGCCGGGCGGACGGCTTTGGCAGCTGAGAGGCGGCGGGCCGGTGGTGATGCCGTGCAGGCGCAGGGTTTCCTGGATCCGCTCGGTGTCCGGGGAGCCGATGCGCTGGCAGATCGTCAGTGCCTGCCGCCAGTGCGCCGCGGCGTCGCTGGGGTTGCCGTCCCGGTGCAGGCAGTGGCCGAGGCCTTCCAGGGCGCGCGCTTCCTCCACCGGCACGCTGATCTCGCGGGCGATGGCCAGCGCCAGGGCGTGCTGGTCCCGGGCCTTGCGGCTGTCCGCGGATAGGGACAGCACCTCGCCCAGGTCGTTCAGCACTCCAGCCTGACCGTCCCGGTCGCCGATGTCGCGGAACATGCCCAGCGCCTGGGTCAGCGTGGCGGCGGCCGCCGGATAGTCTCCGGTCCGCACTTG
Organism: uncultured Actinomycetota bacterium; assembly: GCA_963804435.1. GTDB lineage: Bacteria > Actinomycetota > Actinomycetes > Streptosporangiales > Streptosporangiaceae > JAJYUU01. The sequence continues at coordinate 316,565 of CAWDQI010000002.1, forward strand.
CACCGCGCCCAGATTGCCGATGGCACCCGCCTGGCCCCGCCGGTCCCCCAGGTCGCGGAACATGCCCAGCGCCTGGGTCAGCCTGGCGGTGGCGGCCGGGTAGTTCTCGGTCAGCAATTGCACCACGCCCAGATTGAGGAAGACCCTGGCCTGGCCTTGCCGGTCGCCGAGGTCGCGGAACATTCCGAGCGCCCGCTCGAAGCTGGCGGCGGCCGCCGGGTAGTCTCCGGTCTCCGCTTGCACGATGCCCAGGTTATTGATGGCGAGGGCCTGGCCAACGCGGTGGCCGAGGTCGCGGAACATGCCCAGCGCCCGCTCGTGGCTGGCGGCGGCGGCCGGGTAGTCGGCGGTCTGCGCCTGCACGAAGCCCAGATTGTCGATGGCGAGGGCCTGGCCGGCCTGGTGACCGAGGTCGCGGTAGAGCGCGAGGGCCTGCTGGTGACTGGCGGCGGCGGCCGGGTACTCGCTGGTCTCGGTCTGCACCCGGCCCAGATTGTCCAGGGCGCTGGCCTGGCCGAGCCGGTCGCCGAGGCCGACGTACAACTCCAGCGCCTGCCGGTGGCTGGCGGCGGCGGCCGGGTGGGCCCCGGTCACCCGGTGCAGGATGCCCAGCTCGTTGAGGGCACCGGCCTGCCCGGCCCGGTCCCCGGCCTGCCGCGCAGTGGCCAGGGCAGCCTGGTGCAGGGCCGTGGACTGGTCCCAGTGCCCCCGGTTGAACAGAAAGCCGCTGATCGCGGCGGCGATGGCGATGGCATGCCCGGGCCGCCCGCTCGCGGCGGCGAACCCGGCGGCGGCGTGCAGGTTGGCCCGCTCGGCGTCCAGCCAGGCCGACGCCTGCCCGGCCGTGGACAGCCACGGGGTCACGGCCGGCCGGTCGCCGGGCGGCTCCCGGACCGAGGCGGTGTTCCAGGTGGCGATGTTCCGGCCGGCCGTCGTGGCGCTGTGCACGTAGTAATCCAACAGCCGCCCGGCCGCAGCGCCGGCGTCCGCCGGGTCCCCGGCGTCGGCCAGGGCGCGGGCGTGCTCGCGGAGCAGGTCGTGCAGCCGGTACCGGCCACGGGCGGGCTCGGTCAGCAGGTGCTGATCGTAGAGGCCATCCAGGTGACGGTTGGCGGTGGCCAGGTCCGTGCCGTCCAGGGCGGCCGCGGCGTAGGCGTCGATGTCGGTGCCGGGGTGGGTGCCCAGACGGCGGAACAGCCGCTGCTGGCCGTCGGTCAGGTCCTGGTAGGACAGGTCGAACGCGGCCGCCACCGACAAGTTCTCCGCGCGCATCAGCTCCAGCCGGCCCGCCGCCGCGGCCAGCTCGGCGGCCAGGCCCGCCGGTGTCCAGGCCGGGTGGTGGTGCAGCTGGCGGGCCAGCATCCCGATCGCCAGCGGCAGGTACCCGCACAGCCGGGTCAGCTCCCCGGCCGGCCCTTCACCCGAGCCTAGGCCCGGGCGGCCGGCCAGCCGGGCCAGCAGCGCCGCCGCCTCGCCCGGCGCCAGGGTGTCCAGGCTAATCGCCGCCGCGTCCTCCAGTGCGGTTAGGTGCCGGCGGCTGGTCACCAGCACCACGCTGCCCCCAGTGCCCGGCAGCAGCGGAGTGACCTGCTCATGCGAGGCCGCGTCATCTAGCAGCAGCAACACCTTCTTCCCAGCCAGGTAGTCACGCCACCGCGCCGCCCGCGCCGGCAGCCCGGGCGGGATCTGCTGTGCCCCGACCCCGGCGGTCAGCAGCAGGCTGGCCAGCGCATCGACCGGGTCGACCGGCCGCTGACCCGGCGTGTGCGCGTGCAGCGGCAAGAAAAACTGCCCGTCCGGGAAGCTGCTGGCCAGGCGATGCGCCGCGTGCACCGCGAAAGCCGTCTTGCCGATCCCGGCCATCCCGCCGATCGCGCAGATCCCCACCACTCCGCCGCCGGCTGCGGCTGCGGCTTTCACTGCGTCGGCCAGCTGCGCCAGCTCGGCCGCCCGGCCGGTGAAGCTGGCGATATCGCGCGGCAGCGTACGGGTCGCCGCCGCCGCCGTGCCTTCACGAGCAGCCAGCACCTCGGCCGCCGGGGCCCGCCCGCGCGCGGCCGCCTCGAACAGCCCTCGCTCCGGCCCGGTCAGGCCGAGCGCCCCGGCCAGCAGCCGGGCCGTGTCCTTGCGGGCCGTGAGGTTCACGCCCCGCTCCAGGGCACTGACCGACCGCGGGGACAGGCCCGCCGCCTCCGCCAGTTCCTCCTGGGTCAGCCCCGCATCGGCCCGCAGCCGCCGCAACAACCCGGCGAAACTCAGCGCAGGCTGCTCCGCCACCGGCCCATCGCCTCCACCACACCCGCCCGCCACACACGCCAGGACGGCTGCTACGGCGCGGGATCCTGCCAGCAAGCGTACAAGCGCGTCGGCAACACGCCCAGCACGAATGCGGACCACTGGCACGGGCGGCGGGCCGCCAGCAGCCTCCGGCGTCGGCGCCCGCCTGGCACCCGAACATGTGAGTTTCATATGACCGGACATGTGTGGTGATCCCCACGGCCGGCAGGCAGATTGGCAACCAACGGCGGGAGCCTCCCGCCCGGCCTGAGCACACAGGAGACGGCAATGGTCCCCCACGCCTGTCCCGGCACCGGGTTCGCCCGCGAGCGGCTGCGCAACCTGCGCGCGCCGGCGGACAGGCCGCGCGCTGACCGAATGCGCTTGCGGACCGGGTACTTGCCGGCAGCGAGTTCGCTACTGCGATCTGTGGCTGACTTCGTGGGTGTCGCTTCGCCGGCCCTTCCATCTTGTCCCCCGCCCGACTCGATGGCCAGCTCGGCGTTGACATGCACGGAGGTCGGTCCCGCTCCAGGCGACCGGGCCGTGATGGCACGCGATCGAGCGATCTACGAACCGATGCGGCTGCGCGAGGCGGAGGCTGACTTCAGCCGCCGGTACCCCGGATTCGACCCAGTCGGGGCTCTCGCGGAACTGCGGCGGCGGGAATATGCCCGCCTGGACGAAGGCGCCCAGATCTACCTCGACTACACTGGCGGCGGCCTGCACGCGGCGAGCCAGATCGATGCGCACGCTGAGCTGATGCAGGCACGCGTCCTGGGAAACCCGCATTCGAACTCGCCGGCATCGCTGGCCTCGACCGAGCTCATGCAGCATGCGCGCGGCGTTGTCCAGGAGTTCTTCAACGCCCCGCCCGATGACTACTTGTGCGTGTTCACGGCCAATGCCAGCGCCGCGCTGCGCCTAGTCGCAGAGTCGTACCGGTTCGCGCCCGGCGGCACGTTCGCGCTGACCGCGGACAACCACAACTCGGTCAACGGCATCCGGGAGTTCGCCAAGCGCAAGGGCGCCGAGGTCGTCTACGTTCCGGTAACGCCGCCCGAGCTGCGACTTGACCGGGCCGCGATGAGCCGCGTCCTGCAGGCGGCTGAACCCGGCGCCCGCAACCTGCTGGCCTTCCCGGCACAGTCCAATTTCTCGGGCACGCAGCATCGCCTCGACCTCGTCGGCGAGGCTCGTGCCGCCGGGTGGGATGTGCTTGTCGATGCGGCGGCCTTCGCGCCGACTAACCGCTTCGACGTGGCCCAGGTCCGGCCGGACTTCGCAGCGCTCTCGTTCTACAAGATCATGGGCTTCCCGACCGGCATCGGATGCCTGCTGATGCGCCGGGACCGGCTGGACGTCCTGTCGCGGCCGTGGTTCGCTGGCGGCACGATCACGATCGCCTCGGTGGCGGGCGACGGCCATTACCTGCGCCGCGACGAGGCAGCTTTCGAGGACGGGACTGTCGACTACCTGAGTCTGCCCGCCATCACGACCGGGCTGGCGCACATCGACCGGGTCGGCCTCGACGCGATCCACCGCCGGGCAGGCTGCCTGACCGGCTGGCTGCTCGATGCCCTCGACGGCCTGCGCCACCAGGGCGGCCGGCGGCTGGTGCAGATCCACGGACCCCGCACGACCGTAGAGCGCGGTGGCACGGTGACCTTCTCAATGCACGACCGTGACGGTCGGCCCATCGACGACCTGCGGGTGGAGCAGCTGGCCAACCGGGCCGGCATATCACTGCGCACGGGCTGCTTCTGCAATCCGGGCGCCGCGGAAGCCGCGCACCAGCTCGGCGCTGAACACATGCGCAAGTGGTTCGGCCGCGGCGAACCGGTGTCCTATCTCGAGCTCCGCGACCGAATCCAGCGCGAGCGCGACCAGTTCCCGTCGGCGATCCGGATCTCCGTCGGGGTGGCCACCAACTTCGCCGACGCCTACAGGTTCCTGTGCTTCCTGCAGGAATTCGCGGACCGGTCGGTGGCCGAGATCCACCAGCCGGCGTTCGCCGCCAGCCCCCGGCATACCGCCAGCCTGATGGCGTGACCTGCACCCGTAACCCGAAGCAACAAGGAGTTCTACCGTGTCGAACCGTTCTGCAACCGACGTTCTCGAGGCCCGCACCGCCGATGGCAGGCAGCTGACCGCTCCAGTGGTCAACGAGCACCAGGTGCGCGCGGCCGCCGGCACGACCATGATGCTAGGCGTAGTGGCGTTCGCCTACGCGTATTTCGAGCACCGGTACTGGCTACTGCAGGCCGCGGCCTCATTCCTGTTCTTCGAATTCGTCGTGCGCCTGACCTTCGGGATCTCCCGCAGCCCGGTCGGCCTGCTGGCCGGCTGGATGACCCGGCGGCAGCCGCCCGAGTGGATGTCGGCCAAACCCAAGCGCTTCGCCTGGACGCTCGGCCTGGCGCTCACCGGCTTCATGACGATCATCACCAACGACGGCATCCGGGGCTGGCTGCCGAGGTCGATCTGCCTGATCTGTATCACCCTGATGTGGCTGGAGTCGGTGCTCGATCTGTGTCTGGGCTGCGAGATCCACGGGCTACTGGTCCGGCGCGGCTGGGCCCGCAAGGACGAGGCGTACGAGATCTGCGCCCACGGCGCATGCGACGTCACCCCCCGGCACTCACCGTGACCCGCCGGGTCCGGATTCTCGTGCTCGGGGCGGGCTTTGGCGGCCTGGAAGTGTCGGCGACGCTGTCATCGGCGCTGGGCCCGGACGCGGACATCATCTTGATGGACAAGGCCGAGGGCTTCGTGTTCGGGTTCTCCAAGCTCGACGTCATGTTCGGCAAGCGGCTACCCAGGCAGGTGTTTCATCCCTACCAGGGCATAGACAAGCCCGGACTGCGGTTCGTCCGGACTACCATTGCTTCGATCGACCCGGCGAACAAGCGGGTCGACACGGACGCGGGAACCTTTCACGGCGACATCATCGTCGTCGCCCTGGGCGCTGACCTCGACCCAGGGGCGACGCCCGGACTGGTTGAGGCGGGCCACGAGTTCTACACCACTCAAGGCGCGTTCGCGGTCCGGGATGTCTTGGCGCGCTTCGGTGGCGGCCGGGTGATCGTGGGCGTGACGTCCACTCCGTTCAAGTGCCCCCCGGCGCCGAGCGAGACGGCTCTGCTGCTGCACGACTACCTGACCGACCGCGGCCTGCGCGGCGACTCGGCCATTTCGCTCGTCGCGCCCCTGGCGACCCCCATCCCGCCGTCACCACCAGCATCACAGGCGCTGCTGGCCGCGTTTGCCGACCGGGGGATCGCCTGGCATCCGGACCGGCTCATCGACAAGCTGGACCCCGGCCGCAAGGTTGCCATGGTCAGCGACGGGTCCCAGATGCCGTATGACCTGTTCCTGGGGGTGCCCCGGCACGCGGTTCCCCGCGTGGTCCGGGAGTCGGGCCTAGCCGTCGACGGGTGGATCCCGGTCAGCCCGCTCACCCTGGAGACCGACTTCCCCGACGTGTACGCGGTCGGCGACGTCACCAGCGTGGGAACCCCCAAGGCAGGAGTCTTCTCCGAGGGCCAGGCCTCGGTAGCCGCATACCAGATCATCTCCCGCCTGTGCGGAACGCCCGGCGCGGTCACCTACGACGGGCGAGGAACGTGCTACGTAGAGTTCGGCCATAATCTTGTCGGCCGGGTCACCGTCACCTTTGTCAGCGGCCAGGCTCCCTTCGGTGATTTCGATAGCCCCTCACAGCTGATCGCGGCCGAGAAGGCCGACTTCGGCACCAGCCGGGTCCACCGCTGGTTCGGCCACGCTTGGAACCACGGCCACCGACCGACATCGAAACCATCACAAGCCCAGGAACCAGCGGGAGCTCGGCGGGCCACGGGAAACCGCGGATGGATCCCGGTAGGCGCCCGCGCTGGACCGGCTCCGTGCGTTCATCATCTGTCCCGTCCGCCGTTATCACCGCCCGATGGATTACCCCGTCTGACCGCAGCCCCGCCGTAAGACGCGGCCGCGTTACCGGGCTAATCACGAGCACGCACTACCTACCTGCCGAAAAAGACGCACTACTCATCCAACGAAAGAGGAAAGACAAATGCACCTTCGAATTGGCGACATCGCGCCGGACTTCGAGGCCAATACCACCGAGGGAAAGCTGAGCTTCCACGACTGGATCGGCGACTCGTGGGCGGTGTTGTTCTCGCACCCGAAGGACTTCACCCCGATTTGCACCACCGAGCTGGGGTACCTGGCGAAGCTCAAGCCGGAGTTCGATCGCCGAAACGTCAAGCTCGTCGGGCTGTCCGTCGACTCCGTCGACAGCCATGTCGTATGGGCAGACGACATCGAGGAAACCCAAGGGCACGCGCCGAACTACCCCTTGATCGGCGACGACGATTTCAACGTCTCCAAGCTCTACGGGATGCTGCCCGCCGACACGGACGGCGACGCCGCTCAGCGGTGCCCGCGCGATAACCAGACCGTGCGCTCCGTGTTCGTAATCGGCCCGGACAAGAAGATCAAGATGCAACTGGCCTACCCGATGACGTCCGGCCGCAACTTCCACGAGCTGCTGCGTGTGATCGACTCGCTGCAACTGACCGCCGCCCATGGCGTGGCCACACCGGTCCAATGGTCCCCGGGCCAGGACGTGATCATCGCCGGATGGGTCTCCGACGAGGAGGCCAGGAGCCTCTACCCGGACGGCTGGAAGGCGCCTAAGCCCTACATCCGCATCGTGCCCGATCCGCGCGGGCGCGAGTCCCAGGCGTCCTGAACCTCAAGTTGCCGGTTCTCCACCGGGACGACCGCGGCACCCTGGCCGCGGTCGTCCTAGGAGGGCCGTGATCATCGGGCTATGTCGCGCCGTCAGGCGCACCGGCAGTCATGCGCTCTGGCCCGGAACGCCTGGCCAACGCGGATGATGTAATCGCGGATGCTGGCGCAGGAGATGCCGGCATCGTGGTCATCCAGGAGCGGCACCCTGATACGAGGACTCTCATGACCCAGACCCGGACATTGGCTCAGGCGCTGGCGCGACCGGCTATCTGGCTGCGTGACAACTGCTGCTGCCCGCAGTGCCGCGATCCCGGTAACGGGCAGAAGCTGCTCGGTATCCTCGACCTCGACGCCGACCTCACTGTGACCAGCACGGACGGCACGACGGTGAGGTTCAGCGACGGGCACGTCAGCCAGTTCGACCCGGCGTTCCTCGCTGCCGGCGCCGCGCCGGACGAGCGGTGCGAGGATGGCAAGCAGCTTTGGGCCAGGACTGAGCCGCCCGCGGGCGACTGGGCACGCTTCCGGGCCGACCCTGAGCATCAGGCCGACTGCCTCGCTGCCATTATGGGCAGGGGATTCACGTTGCTGAGCGGAGTCCCGGTCGTGCCGGGCACCGTGCTCGATGTTGCTGCGAGCTTCGGCTACGTGCGCGAGACCAACTACGGCAAGCTGTTCGACGTCCGCGTCGAGGCCACGCCGACCAACCTCGCCTTCACAGGGATGGCCATCGCCCCGCACACCGACAATCCCTACCGCGACCCGGTGCCGACCATCCAGCTGCTGCACTGCCTGTCCAATGCGGTCAGCGGCGGCGAATCAGGCCTTGTCGATGGCTTCCACGCCGCCGCCTTGCTCCGGGCCGAGAACCCCGAGGCTTTCGACATCCTCACCGGCACGCCGGTTACCTTCCGCTTCGCCGACGCCCGCACCGAGCTGGCGGCCACCAGGCCGCTGATCGGGACCGGCCCGGACGGCCGGATCCGCGAAGTCCGGTTCAACGGCCGGTCTATGCAGCCACTGCGGCTCCCGGCCGAGCAGACGGCAGCGTTCTACGCGGCCTACCGCGCCTTCGCCGAGATCCTGCACCGGCCACAGCTCATGGTCACCTTCCGGCTCGGCCCCGGTGACTGCCTCATCTTTGACAACACCCGCCTGCTGCACGCGCGTACCGGCTTCGCCGATACCGGTGACCGCCACCTGCAAGGCTGCTACGCCGACCTGGACGCTGTCGCCAGCCGGCGGAAAGTCCTGTGCGGGCAGCTCGCCGCCGACCGGATACGCGAACTTTTCGAAGGGCCCGGGCTGGCCGACTACCTTGGCGAGGACATCTCCCAGACTCAGCACATGCTGCAGACCGCCGCCCTCGCCGAGCGCGACGGCGCGTCACCGGAACTGGTCATCGCCGCCCTGCTGCACGACGTCGGCCACATCACCGGCCCTCTCACCGGCCACGACCTGATGGGCGGCACCGACAACCGGCACAGTGACATCGCCGCGACTTGGCTGGCAGCCTGGTTCGGCCCTGCCGTCACCGAGCCGATCCGTCTGCACGTCGCCGCCAAACGCTACCTGTGCACCGTCGACCCGGCCTACTATCAGCGACTCTCCGACGCGTCGAAATACACCCTCACCGTCCAGGGCGGACCCATGAATCCGGACGAGACAACCTCCTTCGAGAATGAGCCATACGCCACCGACGCGATCCGCCTGCGCCGCTGGGACGACACAGCAAAAGACGCCAACGCAACCGTCGCGCCATATGACCATTACGCGCCGACTCTCGCCCTACTCGCCCGCCCCCAGCAGGACTCCGAAGTGCACTATGTGCGCGCCCGGGTCCCCTAATGAGCGCGTTTGCAAGGTGGCCAAGCCGGACATGGTAGCGACGCATATGCGGTCAAGGTTCGAGCGTTGTGGACCTGCGATGACAGATCGGTTCCGCTCGGGCAGTTCGGAACGGGCCCGCGGCGACGCACCAGGCACCTGCCACGGCAGCAGGATCGGAGAAGCGCACGAATGGTCGGTGCTTCTATGATTAATCGCAGTCATGACCTGCACGGCGCCGTGCGGCGCTGACACGATGTTATCCGTCTCAACTCGTCCAGGTTGACGGCCGATTATTCTCAAAGGAAGCGGGACTTATGAAGACAATGACGTGCAAACAATTGGGTGGACCGTGTGACCTCATACTGCGTGGAAATACTGCTGACGAAGTCATAAAGGCGCAAGATGCACATCTAAAGGAAGTCGTCGCAAAGGGTGATAACACTCACGAGGGCGCGTTGAAGGACATGAAGGGTCGGTGGAAAAACCCTATTTCGGGAATGGGGTGGTATAGGAAAACCAAGCGTGACTTCGCTGCTCTTCCCGACGACTGATCGGTAATCAAGGCGCATCATCGACAGGCCTCAGGCGCGCTCCGGCGGTAGTACAAGTCAGCTGGGCGCATAGGTGAGGATCACCGACCCGTTCTCCAGCCTCCTCTCGTCCGTGAGCCTCAGGTGGAGCCTGGAGGTATCCACGTCCTCGAACAGCCGTCGCCCTGAGCCGGCTACGACGGGCATGATCCAGAACCGGAACTCGTCGATCAGGTTGTCTCCCACGAGCGTGTCGTCGAAGCGGCTGGTGCCGTACTTGATGAGGTCCTTGCCGGGCTGGTCCTTCAGCCGGGCGATCGTGCTGGACGGGTCGGGCCCGAGGGGGGAGGCGTTCCATGCCATCTCGGCTAGCGATCGCGATGCGACAAATTTGGGCATGGCGTTAATGATGTCGATGTAGGGATCGCCAGTGATGTGGCCCCAGTTCGCGAAGAAGTTTTCGTAGGTCACCCGGCCCATGACGAATGCGTCGTAGTTGCCCAGCTGCTCGATGGACAACGCCGTGGCCTCGGCGTCGAAGTTGGCCCACCGTTCGGGCGCTTCGATCACGCCGTCCAGCGAGACGAGGGTCGATTCGATGAGTTTGCGCATTGTCGTTCTCCTTCTCGAGTTGGCTATCTGGAAGGGTTCTGCTGTCCGAGGAACAGATCGGCGCGGACGTCGGCGCCGGCCGGGCCCGGTCGGCGCCGAGCCGGCTGGCCTCGAGGAGGGTCTCGTCCCTCCATGCCTGCAAGTCCAGCGGGGCAACCCAGCCAGGCTGACTTACAAGAGGCTGACGACGGTGACATGACAGGCTCCCGGATGTCGCTGGTTAAACCTCGGCGGGTGCGGGCTTGGGCTCCCTGGCGGTTGTGCTGGCTACTGCGATGGCCAGTTCGTGGCGGCGGATGAGGAGGTAGGTCACCGGGACGGCGGCCAGGCCGATGGCGCCGCAGGCCCAGAACGCCCACTGGAAGCCGCTGGTCAGTGCGGCGGCTGGTGCGGCGCCGAGGTGGAGCAGGGTAGTGGCGTGGGTGGCGGCGATGGTGGAGGCGACGGCGACGCCGATCGCCCCGCCGAGTTGCTGGGTGGTGTTGAGCAGCCCGGAGGCAAGGCCGGCCTCGTGCTCGGCGACCCCGGCCAGGGCGGCGATCGAGACTGGTATGAAGGCGAACGCGGTGCCGAGTCCGACGATTGCCCACGGCCCGGCCAGGCTGGCCCAGAACGTCCCGTGCACGGTCACCTGGGTCGCCCACAGGATGCCGCCGCCGATCATGGCCATGCCGGCTGCCATCACGAGCCTGGCTGAGCCGCGGGTGACCAGCGCCTGCGACAGGCCGGCGAAGGCAACCGAGGTGAGCGAGGTCGCCAGCCACGCGAGGCCGGCCTTGAGCGCGGAGTAGCCGAGCACCTGCTGCATGTAGAGGGTGCCGATGAAGATGAACGCGAAGAAGCTGCCGCCGAGCAGCAGGCTGACCGCATTGGCGCCCGCCAGCGTCTTCAGCCGGAAGATCCGCAGTGGCATCAGCGGCGCCTCCACGCGGGTCTCGATGACCACGAAGGCGGCGAGCAGGACGACCGACACCGCGACCAGCGTGACCGTCCTGGCGGTGCCCCACCCGGCCTGCGGGGCAGTGGAGACCGCATAGACGAGCAGCGACAGGCCGCCGGTCACCGTGACCGCGCCGAACGGGTCATAGCGCCGCCGTTCGGCGGCGAGCCGGCTCTCCGGCACCAGGCGCGGAGCGAGCAGCAGCGCCGCCGCCCCGATCGGGACATTGAGGAAGAAGATGTACTGCCAGCCCGCGTAGCTGGTGAGCAGGCCGCCGGCCATCACCCCGACGGTCGCGCCGCTCGCCCCGATGGCGCCCCACACCCCCAGCGCCTTGTTCCGCTCGGCGCCGTCGGGGAACATGTTCATCACGATCGACAGCGCCGCCGGGAGCACGATCGCCGCGCCGAGCCCCTGCACGCACCGCATCGGGATCAGGAACGACTCCCCCGTGGCCAGCCCGCAGCCCAGCGACGACGCGGTGAATACGGCCAGGCCGGCCATCAGGATCCGGCGGCGCCCCAGCAGGTCCGCGGCGCGGCCACCGAGCAGCAAGAAACCGCCGAAAGTCAGCGCGTAACCGGTGACGACCCACTGCAGGCTCGACTCGGCCATGTGCAGCTTACGGCCGATCGTCGGCAGTGCGACGTTAACGATCGCGAGGTCCGCGACCGTCATGAAGAACGAAACAGCCAGCACCGCGAACGCGCGCCAGCGATGGACCTGGTTCATACCCTGACCCCTTGCTAGTGGTAGCCGATCTTCACCTGGTACAGACCCGGGGAGCGCCAGAAACTGACCGGTGAATGCGCGAGGCAGATAATCCGGCGCCGGCCGCACGCCACGCCCGGAGCGACCCGGACGGAGCAGCCATGGCAGGCGGCGAGGATTTCGCGTCTTACCGACCCGTTCCGGCCTGAGTTGCTGGCGCACTGCTACCGCATGCTGGGCTCGGTCCACGATGCCGAAGACCAGGTGCAGGAGACCATGATCCGTGCCTGGCGGTCCTACGGGGTCTGGCCGGCTCAGCGGCCGGTCCTTCGCCGCCTAACGGGGTCTGACGGTATTCGGTGACGCCCCCGCAGACATCCTTGCCCGCGCAATGGAACTCCGGAAGACCCGCCAACGCTGACGGCGGCCAGCGCCGGCAGGTGATCCCCGGCGCCAAATCGATCATCCCGGAATTGCGTAACACAGCTCTCGCCTTCCTCTTTTGCAACGCCCGAGCTGTCGTTACCATCGCCGGTTTGAACCTGACGGAATCGGCTCCAAATGAAGCGGATATCGGTGTTCTGCGCGAGCGGCCGCAGCGGCGTGGGCGGGCCCTGGGCCAGATGGCTGATTGCCTGGTTGGCAGGTGCCCTGCTACAGCGCCGTGAAGCCTCGCCTCGGCCGGTGGCGGTCGGGTCCCCAGTGTGGCCGGAGAGGTGGAAGGTCAGCGAGCCCTGGTTTCCTGGGCAGAGGCGACTCACCGTCGTCGCCGTCCCAGCGGCGCCGGTACTGGTCGGGAATGTCCCCCCAGCCCCAGTACGGCAGCGGCGTGTCTGGCAGGATCCCCAGGCCCTCGACCGGGTCGATCCGCCGCGCGCCGACGGTGCACAGGTGGGCCCAGTCGTCGCCGAGGTCGAACACGTAGGCGAACTCCTCTCCCGGGTGCAGCCGCGCCTTCGATCAGGTCGACCCGGATCGACAACCAGGTCCGCGCCACTTCACACCTCCGGTGCGGTCAAACTCTGCCAGGCTGCCTGGCCTGGTAGCTGGCCGGCCATGTGCGAGCCCGGTCATCAGGGTGCACAGCGAAGGCTCATTCGGGCCGCTGGCCGTCACGGTCGGCTAGTTCCTTGCATACCTGCCGCACAGGCACGCCCACTCGGTCAGCGGCGGCGCGAATGTAAGCGACCGCCGCGTACAGGGCGTACTGCCAGAAGTCATCGGTCTGCCACCAGGCGACCTCGTCAAGCAAGTCCGGCTCCGCTCCGCCGCGCAGCGCCGCCGCTGCCAGGATCGCGAACTGAAGCTTCTTGTGCTGCCTGCCGCGGAAGGCGCACTCAGGCAGGAACCGCTCCCGGATCCCTTCCAGGGCCAGCGGGTCGGAGCGGCTGGCCCCGCACCAGTCCAGCACGTCAGCTGCCACGCCGAGGAACACCTCTCCGGGGAACGTGTTGTTCCGGGGATGCAGCGGCGTCAGTTCGCCCACCAGCTTGGATACCTCGCTATCCCGGGCCAGCCCGTCAAGCAGGATCCGGCTGGCGGTAGCTGCGTCCTGGGGCGTGGGTAGGTTCCTGGCAGGCATACCCAGACGGTAAGGCAGAATCGATCGGGCCGTTTGGGCTTCTGGACGCTGGTAGGGCGGGCAACGCCACTTCCTGACGGGCCTTCGGTGCGCCGCTCACCCTGTAATCGGCTGGTGATCCTGCGGTGCACCAAGAAGCTGGTGGCCGTCCTTGGCGACGGCAGACGAGAGGATGGTGCCATGACGGGACCGGATCGACGTGACCTCGGCCGGGTGTTCAACGAGGTGCCGGAGCTCTACGATCGCGTGCGACCGACGTACCCTGACGAGCTGTTCGCGGATCTGGTCGCCATCACTGGCATGGACAGACGGTCGTCGGTGCTGGAGGTGGGCTGCGGTACCGGTCAGGCGACGCTCGCGCTGGCAGCGCTGGGGGCCTCGGTGACCGCCATCGAGCCCGGCGACGGCATGGCCGCGCTCGCTCGCCAGCGGCTCGCCGCCTTCGGCAACGTCGAGGTCGAGAACGCGACGTTCGAGGAGTGGGACGCCGGCGAACGCCGCTTCGACGTCCTCGTGGCTGCGTCAGCGTGGCACTGGGTCGACCCGTCCGTTGGTTGGCGCCGAGCGCATGACGTGCTCCGTCCGGAGGGATGGATGGCGCTACTCGGCAACGTTGTTGTCCGCCGGCCGGGCGAGCCGGAGGTCTACGCCAAGACCGCCGATTTGCACGAGCGATTTTCCCCCGGCAACCCCGGCTGGGGTCATCCGCCGCTCGAGGACGAGGTGCGGGCGACCGACGAGGGCTGGGGATTAGTCGACGATCCTGGCAGCTTGTTCGGGCCGACAATCGTGCGGTGGTACCCGGCTGTCCAGTGGTTCGACGGGAACGGCTTCGCCGATCTCCTCCGCTCGACGTCGCTGTACCGCAGGCTCGACAGCGACGTCCGTGATCCCCTGCTCGACGCGATCGCGGAGCGCATCCGCACCCGGATGGGCGACAAGGCATCACGCCGCTACCTCAGCGTCCTGCGGGTCGGGCGACGTGCCGAGTGAGTACGGCCGCCTCTCGCCGTAGCACACCTTGCCCCGCCCATGGCGGTCGCGCCGAGGCGGGCCAGACTCAGCTTGTCCGGTTCCGCTGGTAGGCACTCTGGCGAGTCGCTAGCCGCCGAGGTACGGCAGGTGCAGCAAGCCGGGGATGAGCAGGCGCGTACCGAGGACCAGGGCGGCGACGCACACGAGTGCGAAAGCTGCGACCCAGGCGCCGGCAGGCACTCCGGTCATTCGGCCAAGCTGGTCGGCATCCGACGCGCTCACCTGGCCACGGCGGCGCTTGCGGCGGCGGTGGCTCTGCAGCTCGGCGACAGCCCGCACCCCGCCTAGGAGCAGGAACCACGCGGCGGTGTAGCCAAACGCCGCCTGGACCGCGGTGGTGGCGAACCAGCTCACCGCGAGGACCGCGCCGATGGTGGAGAGCACAGCCACGATGCCGTAAGCGTTGCGGATCGCCAGGAACGTCGCGGCGAGCAGCGCGAGCATCAGCCACAGCGTCGCAGTCACGTGGTGTGCGGCCAGCAGCCAGGCCGCGCCGGCGCCAAGCAGCGAGGGAGTAACGTAGCCCGCCGCCGAGGTGAGCACTCCCGCCGGGCCGGTCCACCTGCCCCGCGAGTAAGTCACGCCTGAGGTGTCCGAATGCAGGCGGATCCCGTCCAGCCGCCGGCCACTCAGTACGGAGGCCAGCGCGTGGCCGCCTTCATGTGCGATCGTGATCGAATTCCGAGCCAGACGCCATGTGCGGGCGTTCAGCAGGATCAGCAGCGCGATGGTGCCGCTCATCGCTATCACCCAGGCGGGCGGAACGGGCTGCGTCCCGCCTACGCGGTCCCACAGTTCGTGCGCCAACCCGAATGCCGGCATGCCGGCAAGGGTAAGCGGCTAGAGTGCACGGGCCGACCGCCCAGTTGAGTTTTCCCAGGCGCCGCCTGATGCCAAAGCCAAGTGATGCACTGCGCTCGGCGCGCCCCGGCCAACAGATCAGGCGAACCGACTCGCGGCCGCGATGACTGCTCCGACACTGGCCACCGATAGTCACCGAGCCCGGCAACGGCCGAGCCCACCGAGCCGCCTCCATGGTGTGGCGTGGGCGGGAGTCGCCGGGCCGGTTGGCCTCGGGGCGCGTACAACCAGCAGTCTGCCGCCTCAATGCGTGGGTATGCCTGGCTACTCGGCTGGGCTGTGTCGGGCTTCGGCTGCACGATGCTCAGCTGTGGTTTCCCCATGCGCTAAGCAGGATCGGGTTGGCGAATACCGCGCCGCTGCCAGTCGTCGTTTCTGAATGCGAACTGTTGTGGCGCGACCGCGACGGAAGCTATGTGGGTCGTGCGCCTAGCCGGCAGCGTGGCCGCGGCCGCTATCTGGCGCCGACAATGGACTCTGCCCGGCGAACTGCGTAATTGACGAACCCGAACAGGCTTACTCCTCATCGGCTTTCTGTCCGCAGGTCAGCTGGAGGAGCCGGGGTCGTCCACGTCCTTCAGGCTGACCAGGGGCAGGTCGGTCTGGCGGAAGTCGTCCCCCACGCACAGCAGTTGTTCGCCCGCGATGGAAGCAGTTGCGTACGTGCAGCAGTCGCCGAAATTCAAGGCAGCCGGATGCCTGCCCTTGCCGAAGCGGGAGTAAGCGTCGAGCGCGACGGCCGCATGTTCGTCATCGAACACCACAGTCTGGATGCCGTTCTCCTGAAGGAAACGCGCCAATACCGTCTTCCCCCGCGGCCCGAGCCGCGCCATCAGCACGATTCCCGTTTCCAGCTTGGTCGGCGCGCCAATCCAGGTTCCCGGCGAGGCGGCGAGTTCGTGGACGATGCGCTGGTGGCCCGGTTCTTTGCGGATAAGCGCGATTACGGCGGAGGAGTCGATGATCATACGCCGTCCTCACCAAACCCGAGGATCTGCTCGCGTTCTGCCTTGGACAGGGGCTTACCGAGTTGGTCCGGCGGGATCAGCGGCCAGATCTCTTCTTCCAGGAACCGGATGAGGCGTTCCTCCCGCTGCCGAACTGTCGGACGGGAAAACGACTCGAGCACCTGGCGCAAGGCATACCGGACGGCCCCGGTCTTGGTCTTACCCGTCAGCGCCGCAACCTCGGCAGCCAGCTGCTCGGTCTCCGGATCCTTGATGTTAAGCGCCATAGACTCATGGTACCACGGGTGGTGTAAAGGTACCAGGCAACCGGCGCTGCCCAACAGGTCCTGCGCCAACAAGCCGCGCCGCAGAACACGGTCGGGCAGCTCAGAGTAATTCGGGCCGAGGCAGGAAAACCCGCGGGCCAGCCCAGCGAGTGACCGGCCAGCGACAATTGATTGACGGGTACCACATCTTGTTGTATGTTAACAATATCTGATGCATGAGTAGATACAGGTGGTACCGACGTGAGCACAACTACGGCCAGCAGGATCGAATACCTGCCGCGATCACGGCGCCGCACGCTAGTCGCAGTGGCTTTGGCCGGCTACCCGGTAGCGGTAGCCGTCCTCGCCGCCCTCAAGCACACCAGCCTGAATCGGTGGCTCATCCTCGCCCTCTTCCTGCTGCTCCTGCTGCCCACCCTGGTCACCCTGGCCGTCGGCTACCGCTACGCCCGAGGGCGCATCGACGGCCGTCGCGCCCGGCTCGACGAACGCGACCTCGCCCTCCGCCAGCAGGCCTACGCCCTGTCGCACCGCGTCCTGGCGGCCATCCTGATCGCCGCAACCGCCATCACCGAGATCTACCTCACCAGCGGCAACACCCTGCGCCTCGACGCCAACACCTTCTGGCTCGCCGCCATGTGGGTGATCGTGTACCTCCCGGCGCTGCCCTCGCTGATGCTCGCCTGGATCGAAACCGGGCAGCCCGCCGATGCCTGACAACCAGCGGCCGGTCCACAACCGGCTCGCCGTCCTCCGGGCCGAGCGCGGGCTGTCGCGCAAGCAGCTCGCTGACGAGCTCGGCATTAACTACCAGACCATCGGCTACATCGAACGCGGCGACTACAACCCCAGCCTCGAACTGGCCCTGACCATCGCCGAGCTCTTCCGGCTCCCAATCGAGGCGATCTTCAGCCTCAAGCCGATGACACCCCTGTCGGAAGAAATCTTCCGCGAACCACCCGCAGAATCCCGCTAGGCCCAGCGATCATGCCGCGTCGCAGGCAAGTCAGCTGCAGTTGCCACCACCGCCGCAGCCTGGACCTTCAAGGAATCGCGCAACGCCGTAAGTCGGCAACCCGGACAGTCTCTGGACCGTCGACCTGTGCTGGCAGCCGGCCGGGTGATGTCTTGTCGACGTCGAGACCGTCGCCGTGCTCCTCAAGCGATGGCTGGCGGGCACCACATCCGCTTAGCGTTGCGCCGCCGCTGTCGATGACCTCGAAGATCTCGACTTCGACCGTTACCCCACACTCGGGCTCATGCGCCGCGCCCACGAGCTGCGCGCCAACGTCACCTCACCTACGACGCGAGCTACATCGCTTAGCAGAGGCACTCGGCTGCGAATTGCTTACCGGCGACGAACGCCCAGCGAACGCAGCCAGCCCCGCAGGCGCCGAGGTAACGGAGCCGCTCGTGCCGATGCCCGGAGGCATACATGATCGGAGCTAGCGTGCGGCGAAGACGCGGTAATTGCCTGCGACGATAGGGAACACCGGGGTTGCCGCTCCATTCGGTCCGCATCCTGGATCGGTTGCGAACCCAGGGGAGAAGTTCAGCTGGTCCGCTTCCCCGGTCCGTCCCTGGCCATTGTCTTGGACACCGATGACGATGTAACTGCCAGGGAACCAGCTGTTCGCCACCTGGCGCGGCCCGCTCGCGGTTGCGATTTGGCCCGTGACATACGCCGTGACTCCGCTGACGATGAGGCAGGTAACCGAACCAGTGGCGACTGTGCCGTCCGGGTAGGCGATCGTAAAGGCGCCATTCAGGCCTGAGGGCGTCTGAATCGCGTTCACGTGAGCAGTGGGGTCACCGAACTGCCCGAGCGTTCCGGTACCGGTGACCTGATCGTGGCCGGGAGACGCCCAGGCCGATGCGGCTGGCGCTACGGTCCCGATTGCCAGGGTCAGCGTGACGATGAGCAGTAGCTTGCGCATGACCATTGGTCTAGCACATGGCAGCCGAATCCCGTGGGCGGCAGCCGGCGTTTCGTCGAGGATCAGGCGCCCATCGAGCCGTAAGCGGAGCCTTCGCCAGGCAGGGGCCGCTGGAAAGGCCTCGCTGGTGTGCGTGTCGGCTGCGCCGTACCCACCGCAGCGGTCTGCCGCCAGGAACTCCGTCGGTCGACACCGCGCAGCGAACTGTATGACTGACGAGCGCCGAACCGTATTGTTCAGGGGGCCAAGCTCGGCCCAAACTGCTACGGTGGCACTTGGTAGCACCTGGTGCTACATTGAGAAATGTGAGCAAGGTCGAGATTACGCAGCGCGACTTGCGATCGCGGTCGCGGGAGATTATGGATGCTGTCGAGCACGGGCAGTCTTTTACTGTCACCCGGGACGGCCGCCATATCGGGGAGCTGATCCCCCTAAGTCGACGCCGCCGGTTTGTCCCGCGGGCGGAGTTCTCGGCGATGTCGGGCAATGCTCCTGACGGTGACCTGGATGCGTTCAGGTCGGACCAGGACGCCGCTGCTGACCACGAGACCACCAACCCGTATGAGCGGTGACCTTCCCCGGCAGGGCCTGCTTGATACGAACATCATGATCCTGCGCAGATGGATCGATCCCGGCCAGTTGCCCGACGAGATGGCGATCAGCGCCATCACTTTGGCGGAGCTGTCGGCCGGCCCGCACGAGGTCCGCCGCAACAGCGAGCAAGACATCTACGACGAGCACGCCGAACGCGCCCGCCGCCTGGAAATACTGCAGCGCGCCGAGAGCGAGTTCGACCCGATTCCGTTCGGCGCCGAAGCGGCACGCATCTTCGGGCGCGTAACGGCAGCGGTGATCACCGCCAGACACAAACCACGCAGCAGAATCGCCGACCTGCTCATCGCGGCAACGGCGATCGCCGAGGGACTGCCGCTGTTCACGACCAACCCCGGTGACTTCACCGGCCTGGACACTCTCCTGCCGGTCATACCGGTCACCCGCCCAGCCGTCCCGCACGAACGACCGTCCGGGCGGTCGCTGCCCGTTCGCATACGCGAAGAACCGCAGGGATCGCGACCGTCTACCGCTAGCTGAGCCAAGAGTCCGGCGGGCGAGCAGCACGGGACCTTTCGCGACCCGTGTCGGCCGGGATGGCATCGCCGCTAGCGGTACTCCCACAGTGCATGAGATCATCCCGGACTATGCGCAAAGACCTGCGGGAATCCCGCTGAGTACGCCGCGGTCGCCGAGCATGTCCGGCGGTTGCACGAGCCGGCTTTCGGCAGGCCGCACCATGTCACCGACCTCGTCACGACGACCGACGCCAGCCGCATCGTGGTGACCGGATCGGTCTATGACGAACTCGACGGGTTGCCGCGCACGGCGCTGTACGAGGTGCGGGACGGCGCGCTGCGCGCGCTGACCTCCGGTGGCGGGTCGGCCAAGGCCGCCCGGTTCGCGCCGGACGGGTCAGCCCTGGCCTTCCTGTCCGACCGGGCCAAGGCTGACGTGTTCCAGCTCTATCTGCTGGCCGACGGGCAGCTCGGCGAGGCCAGGCCAGCGCCCGGCAGTCCCCGGCACGGTCGAGTATCTCGCGTGGTCACCGGACGGCACCCGGATCCTGCTAGGGGTCGCCGGGCTCGGAGCGGAGATGGCTGACGCGCAGGGATCGGGAACGGCCGGCTCGGGCGAGTCCGGGCTGCCGTCCTGGTACCCGGAGGTCGAGGCCGGGACGCCGGAGGATGCCTGGCGCAGCCTGTGGCTCTACACCCCGGCCTCCGGCGAGCTCGCCAAGGTCTCGCCCGACGGGCTGAACGTCTGGGAGGCGGCCTGGTCCGGCCCGGGCATGTGCTGGCAATCACCAGCGAGCAGCCCGGCGAGGACGACTGGTACTCCGCGGTGCTCAGCCGGCTCGACATCTCGACGGGTGAGGTGACCGAACTGCTCCGCAGTGACGTCCAGCTCGGGCTGCCTGCCGGGACGTCCGACGGTAGGAGGGCCGCCGTGGTACAGGCCGTATGCAGCGACCGGTGGATCGTGGCAGGTGACCTGATCCTGCTGGACCTGGTCGCCGGCACCAGGTGCGCCGTGGACACCGCCGGGACAGATGTCACCGCGGTCCAGTGGATCGACCGGACGCGGCTCGGCTACATCGGCCAGCGCCATCTGGACAGCGTGGCCGGGATCGCCGACGCCGGGGAGGGACCCCTGCCGGAGACGATCACCGCCAAGGAACTGGCCGCATCCGCGCAGTCCTGGGCGAGCTGGTTCTACCCGGCCGGCGCCTTCACCTCCGACGGCCGGGTCGTCGTGATCCGGGACGACTACGACCTTCCGCAGCAGATCGCGATCGTCGGCACGGGCGCCGACCAGGTGCTGGCCTCCCTGGCCCATGCCGGCACCGACTACATCCGATCGGTCGCGGGCTCGGCGACGAACGTCAGCTGGAGCGCACCCGACGGGACGCCGATCGAAGGAGTCCTGTGCACGCCTCCCGGAGCCGGGCCGTTCCCGCTGGTCTTGCACGTCCACGGCGGGCCGATCGGGGCCTACCAGCGGAGCTGGACGATGCGTGACTACGCGGTGCCCCTGCTGGTCTCCCGCGGATATGCCGTCCTGCTCCCGAACCCGCGCGGCAGCTCCGGGCGGGGCCAGGAGTTCGCCGCCGCGGTCGTCGGCGACATGGGCGGCGCGGACACCCACGACTACCTGTCCGGAATCGACGCCATGATCGAGCGCGGGATCGCCGATCCGGCGCGGATCGGCACGATGGGCGTCAGCTACGGCGGGTTCATGTCGGCCTGGCTGGTGACCCAGGACCAGAGGTTCAAGGCCGCCGTGGCAGGCTCGCCGGTGACTGAGTGGTACAGCTTCACGTTCACGACCAACATCCCCCGCTGGGGACTGTGGTTCCTGGACAACGCCGATCCCGAGGAAATCGGCAACCAGGTGCACACGCGCAGCCCGGTGATGCACGCGAGCAAGGCCAGGACGCCGACCCTGCTCACGGCGGGCGCGAAGGACCGGTGCACGCCGGCCGGCCAGGCGAGGGAGTTCTACCAGGCACTGATCGGTCATGGCGTCGACTCGGAACTGGTGATCTACCCCGGCGAAGGACACGGCGTCAGCCGGTTCCCGGCCATCACCGATTACCTGACCCGGCTCGTGACCTGGTTCGAGAGGTACATGCCGGCGTGATCTCGAGAGCCTGGGCCGACATTGCGCGCTCAGCTGAGCGACGCACTCGCTGCCCGTAGGTCTTCCAGGGCGGTGGCGGTGTAGGGCGCCAGTCCGCCCGCGGTGTCGTGGTCGGCCTCCAGCCATTCGGAGTAGCCCCGTTTGAACGCGAGGACGCCGATCTCGCCTGCAAGGTGCGCGATCGGGTCCGGCACGCCCCGTGCCTGGAGAGCATTGGTCATTGCTGCTGCGAGGCCTACGCTCTTGAGGGCGTCGCGCTCCTGTAGCTCGGCGCTGGCTGCGATTGCTGCCTTCATGCGGGGGCCGAGCTCGCGGTTCATCGGGCCCATCGCGCTCGATGCCCGCTCGAGCCCGGCCGCGACCGCCTCGAGCGGGCTGGCGGTCTCCGGCGCCTCGGCGATCCCCTCGGCCAGCAGCCGGCTCAACACTTCTTGCCCCGCCACGAGGAGCTCGCGCTTGTCGGGGAAGTGCCGGAAGAAGGTGCTCTTCGTGACCCCGGCGCGCTCAGCGATCTGCGCGACCGTCGTGGCGTCGTATCCCTGCTCGGTGAACAGGTCCACAGCAGCTAGGACCATCCGCTCCCGCGCGCCAGGTTCCCATCGAGCCATGAGCCCATCCTAGGTGATGCGACCTTTGTCCCATCGCCCTGCTACAGTGATGGGACAAAGCTCCCATCACTTCTGAGGAGAACCTCGTGCAGGTCTTCATCACAGGCGGCACCGGGCTGATCGGTTCCGCCGTCGTCGCCGAGCTACTCGGCAACGGCCACACCGTCCTCGCCCTGGCTCGTTCCGACTCGTCCGCGACGGCCCTCGAGACCGCGGGTGCGGAGGCCATCCGCGGCGACCTCGCCGATCTGGGCACGCTCCGCGCCGGCGCCGCTAAGGCTGACGGGGTGATCCACCTGGCCTTCGCCAACGACTTCAGCAGCCCCGCCGCCCTCGGTGCAGCGGTCGCTGAGGAGGGCGCCGCGCTTGCCGCCCTGGGCGAGGAGCTCATCGGCAGCGGCCGCCCCCTCGTCACCGTCTCGGGTACGCCCTACGTCCCAGGCCGCGCCTCCACCGAGGCCGACCCGCTGCCGACCGACGGGCCGGTCGGCGGTCGCAGCCGCTCTGTCACGGCGGTCCTGGACCTGGCCTCGCGGGGAGTCCGGAGCGCGGCCGTCCGCATGCCGCGCACGGTCCACAACGAAGGCAGGGGCGGATTCGCCGGCCTGCTGACCGAGATGGCACGCCGCAACGGAGTGTCGGGCTATCCGGGCGACGGCGCCCAGCGCTGGCCGGCCGTACACGCGCTTGACGCGGCCGTCCTCTTCCGGCTGGTCCTGGAGAAGGCGCCGGCCGGGACCGCGTGGCACGCCGTGAGTGACGAGGGCGACGCCGTGCGCGACATCGCCACGGTCATCGGCAGACGGCTGGGGCTCCCGGTCGAAGCGATGCCGCAGGAGACCTTCGGCGTGCTCGGCCCGATCTTCGCGACCGACCAGCCCTCATCGAGCGCCCACACCCGGCAGACACTCGGCTGGGAGCCAAGTCACCCAAGTCTGCTGGAGGATCTGGAGAACATCCAGCCCTGATCGGCTCGCAGCGCGGCGCCCGGAACGGCTGAAAACGCCCGCTATGCCGCTCTGAGCGCGAGCCGGGCTGCGCTGGTAGATCCGCCTTAACGCCTGTTGTCGACACTGGGCACAGCAGCGCCGCACGGTGAGCGAGCTGAAACCGGAGCCGCAGCGACCAGCGATTCCGATCACTAGCTTGTTACCGAGCGTGACTTCAGCGGCGGTGATGCGGGCGCGCGTCCCCGTCGACATGGACGGGCTCTCGAGCGCGGGCTATCGTGGTCGCGTGCGCTCATAACGCGCAGGTCTGTGAGGGCTATAGGACGCCCTGCTGCGGAGGCCAAGTCCTGGGGCTGCGGGGACGCGCGGGCACATTCACACGTATTGAACAGGCACCGCCTGAGAAGGCGACGCGCGATCTTCCCCGACGCGTGATCGGGGACCTGGTCGACGAATGCCGGTGTACCGGAAAGTCATGAAAGAAATCCGGGAGTCGGTGTCGGATCGGGCATTGTCGTTCGTAGCAAGGGTGAGTGGTCGCCCACGAGGG
>CAWDQI010000003.1:0-1094519 GCA_963804435.1 uncultured Actinomycetota bacterium
CGGGCGCACGCACTCCGAACGGCTCGCCGCGACTTTCTTTAGCGTCAGCCCGACCCGCAATGCGCGGCCGGACTACCGTGTGTTGCTACAGTATGGCCGCAGGCTGGCGCTCGGAGCGCCGCAGCCTCACGATAAAGACCCGTATTCAGTCCCATAATCGTGCCCGAGAAGGTCACATGAGACTCTTTGATATGCAGTCAAGGCATATCGAATGGCGCCGCTCGTCGTTCTGCACCGGTGGCGAATGTGCTGAAATCGGATTTAAAGATGGATTCGTGCGAATCCGGAGCAACCAGCAGCCGCGAACCGTAGTCCGGCTGACCCCGGAGGAGTTTCGCGCTCTGCAGTTCGCCGTCCGCCGCCACGAATTCGACGATCTCGGCTAAGGGCCGGAGGCTGCGGCCGATCCGCGCCTCCGTATCCGGGTAGCTCAGGTCAGCGACCGGCCAGGACATCTGCACGCGCCCTCATCATCGCGCGAGTCTCGTCGCGGCTGAGCGCGGCGGCCTGCATGGTGGCGAAGGCATCACGGTAGGCAGCGACGTCTTCTGGCTTGTCCAGAAACCGGTCATCGGACAAGGACTCGATGTACACCACGTCGGGAACCTTGGCAGGCGCGAACGTCAGCAGGATGAACTTGTTGTTGGCGGCCGGCAATCCCGTCGAGTACGGCAGTACCTGAAGTGAGACGTTCGGCCGCCGCGACATGTCGATGAGATGGAGCAGTTGCCCGCGCATGATCTCCGGGCTGCCGACGGCCCGGTACAGAGCCGACTCGTCAATCACGGCATCGAACCGCGGTGGTGCCTGCGACTCGAGCACGCGCTGCCGCTCAAGTCGGCCTGCGAGCAGTGCGACGATGACGGCCTCGTCCTCGTCTCCCTTGATCGCTCGCAGTACCGCCTCGGCGTAATAAGCGGTCTGCAGCTGGCCGGGGATAGCGGTCAGCCCGAAGTCGCGGATGGTCGAGGCCCCGGCTTCCATGTCGGCGTAGGTCGAGTAGAACAAGCCGGTGAGAAGCCGTCGACGCTTTCCGCCGGCTGCCAGTTCGGTGAGCTCCCGCCGTTGCGCCGCCGGCACCTGGTAGAGATCGCAGAGCTTTTCTATGTCCTGTTCCTTGACCCCACGCTCCCCATGCTCCGCCCGGCTCAACTTGGAGCTGGACCACCCGAGCTGGGCTGCGACGTACTGCGCCGTCCAGCTGCGCGCGGCGCGCAGCTCGCGAAGTCGGACGCCCAGCTCACTGCGCCGGACGGTCGCGGGGGGGCTTCCGGATTCTGACAACGTGCGTCACGTCCATCCCTGGAAACGCCTTCCGCACCTCTGATTGGCCCCAGTGCGTGTCTGTACTGTAGTGCGCGAAATTGGCACTTGCCAATTACTTCGCTGGATAGTCACCATGGAATCAACCAGGCACGGTCCTCAAGCCCCGCTCAGAGCAGCGGGCCGCAGCGCGGCAGACGGCCGCACTGATATATCGCCGCCGCGACGGCCGCAGTGGCGGAGAGGAGGCGCGTCTGGTGAATCCCTGACAAGAGCAGTGCGGAGGCACTGAGGTGAGGCCTGCACGCCAAGCGAAGGCAGGCGCCGTGCCCGCGGTCAGCCGGGCTGCACAAACGGGCGCGGCCGATGTTCGTCGCATCGACCGCGCCATTCTCACCAACGCTCGCCCAGGTAAGGACAGGTCAGCGATACGGATCATGCTAGCGGTCTGGTGACAGATTGCAACATCGGTCTGCCCGTCCGTGCGTGCGCTATATCGCCTGACCTGTCTGACGGCATCACAGTGAGGAGGGCAGATGCACGTCATCGCTCAGGGAGGTGTCCAGGGAGTTCAGTCGGCGCAGGTGGCGATGATGCTCATCGCAGTCGCGATCGTCGCGTTCTGGCGGGCCTTGCTGCGGCTCGTACTCGCCTTGCTCGCGATCGCGATTCTGGTGGCGATCGGCGCCGGAGTTCTCGAACTCGCACACGGAGTTCATCTGTAGGGAATCTGCGGGCCGGACACACAGCCGGCCGGCAGTCCTGCCACCGCAGAGCCGCGCGTCGCCTCCTGTCCCGGCTAATCCGGGTACAGGTCGTCGGGATGGAAGTCCACCGCCACGCGCTCACCAGCCGCAGATCCGCGCTGGTAGTTCCTTCAATGTGCCTCTTCCGGTCCGGGGTAGCCGACCATCACCACGAGGTTGTCCGGGTCGCGTCGCTCGACGACGGATTACTTCATCCTGCGTGCGCGTCTCGCGGTGAGCGGAGCGATCTCGCACTACCCGCTCGCAGCGGTTGAGGTCATCTTCCCCGCCCGCCGTCCAGATGACGTACTGAACGCCCAGAGCTCCGGGCGGATGCTGGGCATTGGGGCTGACAGATCGCAGGAGGTGTGATCCGGTGAGCCGCCTGGCCTCGGGGTCGGCGTCGCGGCGGCATCGTCCACCGGCCCGCTGACGGGCCGGGCGAAGCTGGGCGCCGGCGGTTGCTTACCGGCAGCCCGCCGCGGGACCCTGGGAGGCGAACGCCGTTACTGTGGCGGGCGGCGGCCCGCGAGCGCCGCAGGAACAGGGCCTTGCGCGCTGCTTTGGCGACCGCCCTGACGGGGTGATAGATGCCGATCGCCTCCAGCACGGACTCGACTGACGGCGCCTGCGACCGGCCGAGCTCAGTAGCCAGCACGGCCTGCCGGTCGTTGTCTCCCGCTAGCGCCAGAGTATCTAGCATCCCTGCTGGGTCTTCCATGACAAGCCGGTGGAACAGCACCTGCGCGAAGCTGTCCAGGTCACCGGGGTCGTACAGCGCCTGCTGGGGAGCCAAACTGGGAGGGCCAATCAATTTCTGGCGAGCCACGGCCAGAGGCAGCACCAGCGGGCGGACCTCAGTTCACCGCGGGACGATACCTGTCAGCGGCATGAGCATCGTTGCGTTGACGACCTCGGCTGGGCCAGACGAGCGGCTCGGTACCGGGCACGTCTGGGACGTCGAGTATCAGCACAGCGACAACGCCGGCCTTGTGCCCTGGGTTCTCTGCTCGATCAAGCCCACCCACCTAGCTCACGCGCTTCGACTACGAGTGGATCGACCTCCTCATTGAGTCCATTGGCTTCAACCCGAACTCTTTCGGGCGCGCGACAAGCTGATCCAACTCGTCCGCATGATCCCGTTTGCCGAGGGCAACCACAACCTCGTCGAGTCGGCCTCAAGGGCACCGGCGGTCGCACATCTTCTCGGAGTTCTGATCCGCGGGATGCGGGACCAGTTGAGCATCGTCAGGGCGCGCCACGTCAGTCGCGGTGCGACGTCGCCGTTGGCTGGGACCGGTGGGATCTACCGCGAACCGGCAGCGTCGAGCGCTGCCGAGATGGGCTCGAGGTCCGCGATGAGCTGGTCGAGCTCGCTCGGCGTCAGGCTGTCGTACGCCGGTGCCGCGAGCTCGTCGGTGAGCGACTCGATCCTCTCTTTGCTCTCCCGGCCAGCGTCACTGAGCCAGCCGGAGGCCTCGATGAGGCCGCGGGCGCGCATCCCGTCCACAACCGCGGCCAGCCGCACCGCGGGGAGGTGGTGGACTCTGCCGAACTTCTCCGCGGGGATGCCCTGGGAGAGAGCGTGAAGCACATGGGCCGCCGTCCCGCCGATGCCCTCGGCGACCAAAGCGGCGATATGACCGTCCCCGCGGTGCTCGCGGAGCAGGGTGGCCGCGTGCCAGAGGCGGGCCATTGGCTCCTCGGGGATGGGGAGCGCTCGGAGCGCGGCGTAAAGGACCCGTCCCTCCGTCGGGGCGCCGGTCGCCGCCTTGGTGGCGAGCTCAGCGGCACGCGCCAGCGCGGGGGCGTCGGCGAGGTCGTCGAGGATCCGCCTCAGCGCCGCGACGCTGCCCCGCTCGCGAGCGGCGAGCGCATCCTCGGGAGTGGCGGTGTCCCAGACGCGGGGGATGTGGCGGGAGACCTCGCCGTCGGCGAAGTTGTAGAAGATCGCATGGACCACCTCGGCCGGGACCTGGCCCAGCGGTGCGGCCCGTGCGGCAAAGTAGCCGTCCCAGTAGTTCCGGTGGCCGAGCGCCATGAGCGCATCGGTCGGCTCGTCGGAGAAATAGGTGACCAGGTGGATCGGCTCCACGAGCCGGTACAGGCGGCGGGCGGCGGGCTCCATCTCGGATCATCTCCCGTGGTTGGTGGCGCCCCTCGTGGGCGACCACTCACCCCTGCTACGAACAACACTGCCCGATCCGACGCCGACTCCCGGATTTCTTTCGATGACTTTCCGGTACACCGGTATTCGTCGACCAGGTCCCCGATCACACGTCGGGGAAGATCGCGCGTCGCCTTCTCAGGCGGTGCCTGTTCAATACGTGTGAATGTGCCTGCGCGTCCCGCAGCCCCAGACCAGTCCGGCCTCCGCAGCAGGCCGTTCACTATAGCCCTCGCAGACCTGCGCGTTATGAGCGCACGCGACCGCAGATAGCCCGCGCTCGAGAGCCCGTCCATGTCGACGGGGACGCGCGCCCGCATCACCGCCGCTGAAGTCACGCTCGGTAACAAGCTAGTGATCGGAATCGCTGGTCACTGCGGCTCCGGTTTCAGCTCGCTCACCGTGCGGCGCTGCTGTGCCCAATGTCGACACCAGGCGCTAAGGCGGATCTACCAGCGCAGCCCGGCTCGCGCTCAGAGCGGCATAGCGGGCGTTTTCAGCTGCTCCGGGCGCCGCGCTGCGAGCCGATCAGGGCTGGATGTTCTCCAAGTCCTCGAGCAGACTTGGGTGATTTGGCTCCCAGCCGAGTGTCTGCCGGGTGTGGGCGCTCGATGAGGGCTGGTCGGTCGCGAAGATCGGGCCGAGCACGCCGAAGGTCTCCTGCGGCATCGCTTCGACCGGGAGCCCCAGCCGTCTGCCGATGACCGTTGCGATGTCGCGCACGGCGTCGCCCTGGTCACTCACGGCGTGCCACGCTGTCCCGGCCGGCGCCTTCTCGAGGACCAGCCGGAAGAGGACGGCCGCGTCAAACGCATGTACGGCCGGCCAGCGTTGCGCGCCGTCGCCCGGATAGCCCGACACTCCGCTGCGACGTGCCATCTCGGTCAGCAGGCCGGCGAATCCGCCCCTACCCTCGTTGTGGACCGTGCGAGGCATTCGGACGGCCGAGCTCCGGACTCCGCGCGAGGCCAGGTCCAGGACCGCCGTGACCGAGCGGCTGCGACCGCCGACCGGCCCGCCGGTCGGCAGCGGGTCGGCCTCGGTGGAGGCGCGGCCTGGGACGTAGGGCGTACCAGAGACCGTGACGAGTGGGCGGTCGCTGCCGATGAGCTCCTCGCCCAGGGCTGCAAGCGCGGCGCCCTCCTCCGCGACCGCCGCAGCGAGGGCGGCGGGGCTGCTGAAGTCGTTGGCGAAGGCCAGGTGGATCACCCCGTCAGCCTTAGCGGCGCCGGCGCGGAGCGTGCCCAGATCGGCGAGGTCGCCGCGAACGGTCTCCGCGCCGGTGGTCTCGAGGGCCGTCGCGGACGAGTCGGAACGAGCGAGGGCGAGGACGGTGTGGCCATTGCCGAGTAGCTCGGCGACGACTGCGGAACCGATCAGCCCGGTGCCGCCGGTGATGAAGATCTGCACGAGGTTCTCCTTGAAAGTGATGGGAGCTTTGTCCCATCACTGTAGCACGGCGACGGGACAAAGGTCGCATCACCTATCATGGGCTCATGGCTCGATGGGAACCTGGCGCGCGGGAGCGGATGGTCCTAGCTGCTGTGGACCTGTTCACCGAGCAGGGATACGACGCCACGACGATCGCGCAGATCGCTGAGCGCGCCGGGGTCACGAAGAGCACCTTCTTCCGGCACTTCCCCGACAAGCGCGAGCTCCTCGTGGCGGGGCAAGAAGCATTGAGCCGGTTGCTGACCGACGGGATCGCTGAGGCGCCGGAGACCGCCAGCCCGCTCCAGGCGATTGCGGCCGGGCTTGAGCGGGCATCGAGCGCGATGGGCCCGATGAACCGCGAGCTCGGCCCCCGCCTGAAGGCAGCAGTCGCAGCCAGCGCCGAGCTACAGGAGCGCGACGCCCTCAAGAGCGTAGGCCTCGCAGCAGCAATGACCAATGCGCTCGTGGCACGGGGCGTGCCGGATCCGATCGCCCACCTTGCAGGCGAGATGGGCGTCCTCGCGTTCAAACGTGGCTACGCCGAATGGCTGGAGGCCGACCACGACACCGAGGGCGGACTGGCGCCCTACACCACCACCGCCCTCGAAGACCTACGGGCAGCGAGTGCGTCGCTCAGCTGAGCGCGCAATGTCGGCCCAGGCTCTCGAGTTCAGGCCGGCATGTACTTCTCGAACCAGGTCACGAGCCGGGTCAGGTAATCGGTGACGGCCGGGAACTGCCTGACGCCGTGTCCTTCGCCGGGGTAGATCACCAGTTCCGAGTCGATGCCATGAGCAATCAGTGCCTGGTAGAACTCCCTCGCTTGGCCGGCCGGCGTGCACCGGTCCTTTGCGCCTGCCGTGAGCAGGGTCGGCGTCCTGGTCTTGCTCGCGTGCATGACCGGGCTGCGTGTGTGCACCTGGTTGCCAATCTCCTCGGGGTCGGCATTGTCCAGGAACCACAATCCCCAGCGGGGGATGTTAGTAGTGAACGTGAAGCTGTACCACTCAGTCACGGGCGAGCCTGCCACGGCGGCCTTGAATCTCTGGTCCTGGGTCACCAGCCAGGCCGACATGAACCCGCCGTAGCTGACCCCCATCGTGCCGATCCGCGCCGGGTCGGCGATCCCGCGTTCGATCATGGCGTCGATTCCGGCCAGGTAGTCGTAGGTGTCCTCGCCACCCATGTCGCCGACGACCGCCGCGGCGAACTCCTGACCTCGGCCGGAGCTACCGCGCGGGTTCGGGAGTAGGACGGCATATCCGCGGGAGACCAGCAGTGGCACCGCGTAGTCACGCATCGTCCAGCTTCGCTGGTAGGCCCCGATCGGGCCGCCGTGGACGTGCAAGATCAGCGGGAACGGTCCGGCTCCGGGAGGCGTGCACAGGACTCCT
This sequence comes from uncultured Actinomycetota bacterium, assembly GCA_963804435.1. GTDB lineage: Bacteria > Actinomycetota > Actinomycetes > Streptosporangiales > Streptosporangiaceae > JAJYUU01. Next base: position 7,005 of record CAWDQI010000003.1, read on the forward strand.
TCGATCGGCGTCCCGTCGGGTGCGCTCCAGCTGACATTCGTCGCAGATCCCGCGACCGATCGGATGTAGTCGGTACCGGGATGCGCCAGGGAGGCCAGCACCTGGTCGGCGCCCGTGCCAACGATCGCGATCTCCTGCGGATGGTCGTAGTCGTCCCGGATCACGACGACCCGGGCCTGGGACGTGAAGGCGCCGGCCGGGTAGAACCAGCTAGCCCAGGACTGCGCGGATGCGGCCAGTTCCCTGGCGATGATCGACTCCGGCAGGGGTCCCTCCCCGGCATCGGCGATCCCGGCCACGCTATCCAGATGGCGCTGGCCGATGTAGCCGAGCCGCGTCCGGTCGATCCACTGGACCGCGGTGACATCTGTCCCGGCAGTGTCTATGGCGCACCTGGTGCCGGCGACCAGGTCCAGCAGGATCAGGTCACCTGCCACGATCCACCGATCGCTACATACGGCCTGTACAACGGCGGCCCTCCGACCGTCGGACGTCCCGGCAGGCAGCCCGAGCTGGACGTCACTGCGGAGCAGTTCGGTCACCTCACCCGTCGAGATGTCGAGTCGGCTGAGCACCGCGGAGTACCAGTCATCCTCGCCGGGCTGCTCGCTAGTGATTGCTAGCACATGCCCGGAACCGGACCAGGCCGCCTCCCAGACGTTCAGCCCGTCGGGCGAGACTTTGGTGACCTCGCCGAAGGCCGGGGTATAGAGCCACAGGCTGCGCCATGCATCCTCCGGCGCCCCGGCTTCGACTTCCGGGGACCAGGACGGCAGCCCGGACTCGCCGGAGCCGGCTGTTCCCGACCCCTGCGCGTCAGCCATCTCGGCTCCGAGCCCAGCGACGCCTAGCAGGATCCGGGTGCCGTTTGGTGACCACGCGAGATATTCGACCGTGCCGGGGACTGCCGGGCCTGGCCTGGCCTCGCCGAGCTGCCCGTCGGCCAGCAGATAGAGCTGGAACACGTCAGCCTTGGCCCGGTCGGACAGGAAGGCCAGGGCTGATCCGTCCGGCGCAAACCGGGCAGCCTTGGCCGACCCGCCACCGGAGGTGAGCGTGCGAAGCGCGCCGTCGCGCACTTCGTACAGCGCGGTGCGTGGCAACCCGTCGAGTTCGTCATAGACCGATCCGGTCACAACGATGCGGCTGGCGTCGGTCGTCGTGACAAGGTCGGTGACATGGTGCGGCTTGCCGAAAGCCGGCTCGTGCAACCGCCGGACATGTTCGGCGACCGCGGCGTACTCACGGGATTCCCGCAGGTCTTTGCGCATAGTCCGGGATGGTCTCATGCACTGTGGGAGTACCGCTAGCGGCGATGCCATCCCGGCCGACACGGGTCGCGAAAGGTCCCGTGCTGCTCGCCCGCCGGACTCTTGGCTCAGCTAGCGGTAGACGGTCGCGATCCCTGCGGTTCTTCGCGTATGCGAACGGGCAGCGACCGCCCGGACGGTCGTTCGTGCGGGACGGCTGGGCGGGTGACCGGTATGACCGGCAGGAGAGTGTCCAGGCCGGTGAAGTCACCGGGGTTGGTCGTGAACAGCGGCAGTCCCTCGGCGATCGCCGTTGCCGCGATGAGCAGGTCGGCGATTCTGCTGCGTGGTTTGTGTCTGGCGGTGATCACCGCTGCCGTTACGCGCCCGAAGATGCGTGCCGCTTCGGCGCCGAACGGAATCGGGTCGAACTCGCTCTCGGCGCGCTGCAGTATTTCCAGGCGGCGGGCGCGTTCGGCGTGCTCGTCGTAGATGTCTTGCTCGCTGTTGCGGCGGACCTCGTGCGGGCCGGCCGACAGCTCCGCCAAAGTGATGGCGCTGATCGCCATCTCGTCGGGCAACTGGCCGGGATCGATCCATCTGCGCAGGATCATGATGTTCGTATCAAGCAGGCCCTGCCGGGGAAGGTCACCGCTCATACGGGTTGGTGGTCTCGTGGTCAGCAGCGGCGTCCTGGTCCGACCTGAACGCATCCAGGTCACCGTCCAGCGACTCCGCGAACTCGTAGCCTGACCAGACCGGCCCGGCACGCGCAGCCGACCCCGGCGGTCCTTCACCCCGCGGACGCGAGCTCCGGCTCATACGCTCACGCCGAATTGAGTGCGTTTGGCGTGCGCATGGTTATGCGATTAGCTGCATGTCACGCGTACCTTTGATGAGCCTCAGGTCCGTCGCCGAACATCTCGGCGTATGCCCTGCACCACCGCCCCCGGGGTGGCGGATGAGGAGTTCCTGGCCATGGCTCTCGCGTAGGCGCTCGAACGATACGGCGCGGTTCCGGCTCCTGCTCGATGAGTGCGGCGTGCCGATGCCAACAACATGCGGCTGCGGGTCCTTGGGTAGCACGCCAGGACGCCTCGTATTACTGTCTGCTACAAGACTGTCGCCGTAGGCCCGCCTAGGTGATCATCTCAGCGCTCGGCCATCAGTTGCAGGCGGCACGGTCCAATCGGTACTGCAACCGGTCGCCGCGTTCGGGCCGAAACGCCTGTGGGACCAGCCCCCGGCGGCCGCCATCCGCATCGGAGGACTCATGCAGCTAGCAACTCCGGTGCGAACGTATGACTAGGCATGCCAGCGCAGCGGCTGGCGGGGCATCCGGTGCTTTGGTCTCGTGGCTGGCTACGGCGGCGCTTGGCCCGGCGATCGTCGCGGTGCCCGTGAACTTGGCGGCTGATGCGCTTGTTGGTGCGGCTCAGCGCTGGTTCAAGCGGCTTCGGGGGAGGGACGACCTGAGCCGCCTCGTGAAGCAAGCGACCGGCAGCACGGTCGATCTCGACCATGCCGAGTTCGTCGCTGTACGGAAACTCCTGGAAGATAAGCGGACCTGGAGGCTGCTCGGGCAGGGCACTGTTGAAGAGTTGGCTGCACGAATCCGCACCCTCCTGCCACCGCGGGATGGCCGGACCGCAGCAGACTCGCGTGAGGCAGCACTGACTATCGCAACCGGGCTCCTTGAGTTCGCGGTCGCTGATCTTGAGCCAGTGAATTTCCAGCGGCTCGTGATGACCCGCCTGGATCGGTTGGAGACCGATCAGGCGAGCTCGCTCGAAAAGGCCCTGTTTGGACTGCAGCCCGATCTCTTCACCCATCTCGCCGACGTGATAGATCAATTCAAACGAGTACTTGAGCGGCTGCCGGGACCCGCCGGACGGGCCGAGGTTACGATCTATCTCCAGACGCTGATCGCTTGGCTGAACACCGACCTGTGGCCGCATTGGTTCGGGGACCAGGCACTCACCCCGGCCGCCATCGAGCGCAAGCTGTGGGCCACTGCTGCGGGCTCGGCAGGCGAGCAGGACGCAGACGTTCTGGCAAGGCAATGCCAGCGGCTAGTTATTCTGGGCGGGCCGGGCTCGGGCAAGACTTGGCTCGCGCAGCGCACGGCGCGGATATGCGCCGACGAAGCACTGCAGGCGCTGACGGCAGGCGCGGCCCTCGATCAGATCGAGCTTCCTCTCTACGTCATCTGCTCGCGCCTGGCCAGCGCTGGCGGGGACATCCGCGAAGCCGCCGTGTGCAGCGTACTCGAACGGATCGGTGACCTCGGCGGCTCCCGGATCACCAAGTCCCTGCGCCAGTTCTTTACTGACCGCAACGCGCCCACCCTGCTAGTCATTGATTCCCTCGACGAGGCCCGCGATGCCGACGAGCGGCTGCGCCAAGCCGACTCGCTCCCCCGTCCCTGGCGGGTAGTTCTAACCAGCCGACAAGGCTCCTGGAACCGTCAGCTCGATATCAAGGCAGGAGACGACTCTCATCGCGTTGCTGAGCTCCAGCCGCTGCGCTATCCCGATGACATAGAACCCTTCATCCAACACTGGTTCTCCGCCCGGCCGAAGTGGGGCACGGATCTTGCTGCCCAGATCGCGCAGAGTCCTGACCTGCAACAATCCGCGACCGTGCCGTTGATCCTGGCCTTCTACTGCATCCTCGGGGGCGGGCAGCCACTGCCGGACCTCAGGCGCGACCTCTACACAAGAGTGCTCAGGCGCATGCTTACCGGCCGCTGGCGCGGCAGGGATGACCGCAAAGTTGACGCTGACACATGCCTGGATACGCTCCGTGCCTGGGCCTGGTCCGGGGCAGCAGCAAATCATCCGGTCTCCGAAGTCGGAGCGTGGGCGGACGACATCCCTAGCGAACGCAAGTCGCTGGACGAGGCCCACCAAGACGCATTGGATCACGTTGCCGCGCCCTTCGGCCTTCCCGATGTCGACAGCGGAGAGACCCTTCGCCGCTTCATTCACCGGTCGATCCGCGAGCACCTCGTCGCCGAGCACGTTGCCACCCTCCCCGTAGACCAAGCAGCCGAGGCCCTCCTCCCACACATCTGGTACGACCAAGACTGGGAGTACGCAGCGCCCGCAGCGATCGCCATGCACCCCGACCACGACCATCTGCTGCAGGACTTGATCTGCCGCGCCTCCGGGTCGGACCAGATACCCACAGACCTGTCTGTCATCGATGCTGGATGGGAGTTCCGCAGACTCCTCGCCCGGATAGCCGCAGAGTCCAACCAGGCCGACTGGTCGCCGCACGTCGCAGCGATGATCGGCCGTGCCCGAGTGAAACTCGCGCGGTCAGGCCGCATCGACCATCTCGGCGGGGCAGCACGCTGGGACACTTCCAACCGCCAGGCCCGCGAGGCACTGCTGGGGTTGCTAGCCCGTGAGACCGACCCACAGGAGGTTGCACGGCTGGTGCCAGCGGTGACCCAGCTCGTCGCGACGGCGGACGACAAGCACCAGGCCCGCCGGGCGCTGCTCGGGCTGCTGACCCATGAGACCAGCGGCCTGGTGGCCGCCGAACTGGTGCCTGGGGTGGCCCGGCTCGACCCGACTGCACAGGATAAGCGTCAGGGCCGTAAAGCACTACTAGCTCTGCTTACGCGTTACATCGGTGGAGACAGGGTGCTGGTGGTCGCCGGGATGATAGCGACCATGCTAACGGATCGGGTGACCCAGCTCGACGCGACGCCAGCGGACAAGCGCCAGGCCCGCCAGGCACTCCTTTGGCTAGCCGGTGTCCCGTATGGCCTGGTGGCAGCCGGGGCGGCAGATGGACTGGCCCGGCTCGACCCGTCCGCGGCGGACAAGCAGCAGGCCCGCGAGGCGCTACTCATACTGCTGGAAAGCCAGACAGCCGACTCGTCGCCAGCCCTGCTGGCATATCGGGTGGCCGAGCTGGACCCGCCAGCGGTCGACAGGCACCGTGCCCGCGAGGCACTACTCGCGCTGCTGGCCGGTGAGCACAATAGGTGGGAAACCTCCCGGCTGGCGGTCGCAGTGGCGGAAACTGCAACGACTGCAGCGGACAAGCGGCAGACCCGCCAGGCGCTGCTCGGCCTGCTGGACCGTGAGACCAACGGCCAGGCGGGCACTGGCCTGGCGAGAGGAGTGGCTCTGCTCAACCCGCTGGCGGGGGAAGAACTCCAGGCTCGCCAGGCACTGCTCAGGCTGCTGGACCATGAGACCAATGGCCTGCTGGCCGAATGGCTGGCGGGCAGCGTGGCCCAGCTGACCACAACACAGGAAGACAAGCGCCAGGCCTGCCAGGCGCTGCTCAAGCTGCTGGCCCGGGAAAACAACGGCGAGGTGGCCGCCGGGCTGGCGAACGGTCTGGCTCGGCTCGACCCGACAGCGGCGGACCAGCGCCAGGCCCGCCAGGAGCTGCTCAGGCTGCTGGCCCGGGTAAACGACGGCTGGGCGGCCGTCGGGCTGGCGAGCGAGCTGACCAAGCTCAACCCGGCAGAGACGGAAGAACTACTGGCCCGCCAAGTGCTCCTCAGGCTGCTGGTCCGGGAGACCGACAACTCAAAGGTCAACTCGTTGGCCAGGGGAGTCGCCCAGCTCAACCCGTCAGCCGAGGAAGAACTACAGGCCCGTCAGGCGCTGCTCAAGCTGCTGGCCCGGGAAAACAACAGCGAGGTGGCCGCCGGGCTGGCGAGCGCACTTGCCATGCTCAACCCGGCAGCGGCAGACGAACAGCAGGGCCGCCAGGCACTGCTAAAGCTGGTGGCCAGGGAGACCGACAAGTGGGAGGGCGCCAAACTGCTGGCCGGACTGGCGCAGCTCAACCCCACAGTCCGCGACCTAAGCACCTGGCACACCTGGACGTTCGTGCCCACCGTCGAACTACTCGCTGCCATTCGCCGGAACTCGGCTCTGGCCGTTTGGCTTACAGCCCTCCCCTCACTGGCCGCACTTTCCAGCTGACCCCCATGTATTGCCACTCGCGTCGGTCAATTAGCCGGGGCGGCGCGCGAACTGACCCGGTACCATTCCGCACTTATCGGGCACCCATAACGATGGAGCAACCGCCCATATTGAAACTCTCAGATTTGGTATTGCAGGCGCCGTGCAAAGGCTGTGCCGAGCGCTTCCGCGGCCAGATCGAAGTCTCTCTGTGCGCTATTTGGCTCGGCCGTACCCGGGGAGATCCGGCAGCCGGTGACGGAGATGCGCGCGCTGCAGAAATATTCAAGGCACGGTCTCAGAGCCAATGCGCGCATCTGCCGCGAGTCGCGTGTTCACTGCTCGTGGCCTGCTGCCCTCGCACCTGGCGGTTTACGCTGGCAGCCGGGAATTGTTGCAGCGAACCAGCCTGCCGGGAGGCCGCTAGTGATTACGGCTGGCTCCTCGTCCGGTGCTCGGCGCGCTGGCGAGCCTACTTCTGCTCTATGTCGCCCGTGGCGCTATTCCGGCGAGTTCGAAGGGGCCCGGCGTTCAGGCCGTGCAGGTACTTTGGCTCCGCCCTCCCAGTTTGGCTCTCGGCCGTCGGCTGTTCGAACAATAATCACAGTTCACGCAATATGATTCGTCCGCAACGATTGATTGCTTGCAGGCAGTTTACATAGCCCTGAACGGAATGGCGAAAAATATTCTCCACGTGCTGGTATGGCGCCCCGAGCAGGACTCGAACCTGCGGCCTACTGCTTAGGAGGCAGTCGCTCTATCCGCCTGAGCTATCGGGGCCGGACCGGCCCCGCCGGCGCACTAGGACGCACGGCCGAGGGCCGGACTAAGCCTAGCCGGTAATGCGTCTCCTCACCGCCTCGGTATCTCGGCACATCAGCCGGGCCAGTGGTGCGCCAAAACGATACGGGGCGCGCGGCCGCAGCCGACTCTGACCTTAGGGTGGAACCAACCGGAACGGCCCGGACAGGCCCGGACAGGAGCAGCGCGGTGCAGGTAAGAGACGTCATGACGCAGGCGGCGGTCACCGAGTCACCGCAGGACAGCATCCGATCAGCCGCCGAGCGGATGTGGCGCCAGCAGACCGGGTCGCTCGTCATCACCGAAGACGGCCGGCTGGCAGGGATCATCACCGAACGCGACCTGCTCCGCGCGGTCGCGCTAGGCGCCGATCCCGACAAGACCACGGTCGATGACGCCATGACGGCAGAGGTCTATACGGTGCCGCCGGGCATGCCGCTGCAAGAGGCGGCCAGGGAAATGGCGACACGCTGGATCCGGCACCTGCCGGTCGTGGAGGCTGGCAGGCTCCTCGGTGTTGTCAGCATGCGCGACGTCACCGGCGTCTTCGCCGCGATGGCGACCGGCAACGTCCGGGTGGAGCACGAGTTCGACCAGCTGGTCCGGGAGCGTCGGCTGGCCAGAATCGAGCACGGCGACCTCGACTAAGGCCCCGTTCCCCCGGCTCCCCGCTCCGCCAGAGCACGGCCCCCAACTCGATTAGGACCGAAGATACCGGGGGCGAGCGGTTGCCGACCGCAGCGGTCGGTCTACGGGAGTTCGATCGGCAGCTTCAGGCCATCGAGGACGTTCGGGCAACTGCAGGTTCGCTCGGCCGGCAGATCCTCGATGACCTTGACGATCAGATCCCGGAGCCGGGCGACGTTCTCCCCGAACACCCGGAACACCTCTTCTTGGGTGACGCCCTCGCCCTCCTCGACCCCTGCATCGGTGTCGGTCACCAGCGCGAGCGTGGTGTAGCAGAGCGCCAGCTCGCGGGCGAGCACAGCCTCCGGGTGGCCGGTCATCCCGATCAGCGTCCAGCCCTGCGCCGCATACCACCGGGATTCCGCCCTGGTGGAGAACCGCGGCCCCTCGATCACCACCAGCGTGCCGGATGCGGCCGGTTCCCACCCGGTCGCGCGCGCCACCTTGACCGCACGGGCCCGGCCCACCGGGCAGTACGGGTCAGCGAACTGAACGTGCACGGCGCCGTCCTGCTCATAGAAGGTCTGCACCCGACCCGTTGTTCGGTCCACCAGCTGATCAGGTATGGCCAGCGTGCCGGGGCCATAAGAAGCAGTCAGGGATCCGACCGCGCTAGGCGCGAGCACTTGCCGTACGCCCACCGAGCGGAGGGCCCAGAGGTTCGCCCGGTACGGGATCTTGTGCGGCGGGTACCGGTGATCCCGCCCGTGCCGCGGGAGGAACGCAACCCGTTTGCCGCCGACCGAGCCGATTATCACCGGATCGCTGGGCCGACCGAAAGGAGTCTCGACCTCCACCTCGTCGGCCCAGTCCAGGAATTCATAGAAGCCGGATCCGCCGATGACCCCGATCTCTGCCAGAGGTTCCACGCCGTCAATTTATCGGCTGCGCCGTGCGCCCATACCCCGCGAGCGGATGCGAGCAAGCCACCAGCCCGCAGGCCGGCGAGGGTCAGCTCGAGCTGGTGGTGCTCACCGTGGACGATTTCTTGCCGCTTCCTGACGCCGAACCAGCCGAATCAGCCGATCCAGCCGATCCAGCTGAATCGGACGAACTGCTCGAGCTTGAGTCACTGGAAGAACCGGTCTTGGACTCCGAGCCCGTCGACGACGAGCCGTTCGCAGCTGCAGACGACGACTCCTTGCCCGCGCCCACAGTGCTTGAGCCGTTCCGGCTGTCGTTGCGATAAAAGCCCGATCCCTTGAAGACGATGCCAACCGGCGAGAAGATCTTGCGGAGCTTGCCGCCGCAGGCGCTGCAGACCGTGAGCGGGTCGTCGGTGAACCGCTGCACGACCTCGGATCGGTCTCCGCAATCGGTGCAGGCGTACTGATACGTCGGCACTTTTCCTCCCTCTGCGGCGTTAGCACTCGCCGCGGTCAACTGCTAAATGGTAGCAACGGCTAACCGAGCCTGATGATTCCTTCGCCAGGCAGCGCAGCAGCCCGGACCGGCTGGTCAAGCGGTCCGGCCGGCACCGCGCCGCAAAACTCGCCGTCGTACAGCAGCGCCACGGTCAAGATGGCCGGGCCCACCCTGGCCAGGGCCCGGTCAAAACTACCGCCGCCCCGGCCCAGCCGGTTCCCACTGCGGTCGACAGCCAGCGCGGGCACGATCACCAAGTCCGCGCTTGTGATCGCAGTCACACCGCGGGCCGACTCGGTCGGCTCGAGCAGCCCGCGCGGCCCTGGCGCAAGTGAGTCCGGCCCCTCGTAGGACGCCCAGTCCAGGTCACCGTCCGGCCGCAGCAGCGGCAGCGAGCACGTAGGTTCCGCGCTTCCAGAGCGCAAAGACCAGCCCCCGGGTGTCGGGTTCGGTTGCCACCGAAATGTAGGCAGCAACGGTTCCGGCCATCTGCATCTCGGGCAATCCGAGCAGGGCGTCGCGGATCGCGCGGCCAGCCTCGGCCCGCTCCGCAGCCGCCATTGCCCGCCGGGCGGACAGAATCCCGGCTCGCATCGATGCCTTGGCGGCGGCGAGCTCGGCACTCGATCCGATCCCGGCAGCGCCAGGGCCCCCGACAGAACCCTGAGCACCAGCTGACCTGGCAGGAAGGCCGCCTGACCTGGCCGGCTTGTCGTCCGAACCTGAGCCGCGCACACATACTCCTCGCCTGCTGGTTAAGGTTCTCAGCATGGCTGACTACAGGTCCATCACCAAAGCGGTCATCCCGGCAGCTGGGCTCGGCACCCGGTTCGTGCCGGCCACCAAGGCAATGCCCAAGGAGATGCTGCCTGTCATCGACACGCCGGTAATCCAGTACGTGGTCGAGGAGGCCGCCGCGGCGGGCCTGACCGACGTGCTGATGGTGACGGCTCGCGGCAAGACGAACATCGAGGATCATTTCGACCGTAATGTCGAACTAGAGGAAGTTCTCGAGGCAAAGGGTGACGAAGAGGGCCTGGCCAGCATCCGGCACTCAAGCCAGATCGCCTCGATGCACTACGTCCGGCAGGGCCAGGCGCTCGGCCTGGGGCACGCGGTCTTGTGCGCCGCCGACCACGTGGGCAACGAGCCGTTTGCAGTCCTGCTTGGCGACGATTTCATCGACCCCCGCGATACCCTGCTGGCCGCGCATGCTCGAGGTCAGGCGCCAGTATGGCGGCAGCATCGTGGCCCTGATGGAAGTCGAGCCTGAGCAGGTCTCCGCCTACGGCGTCGCCACCATCAAGCCAACCGACGCAGATGACGTGGTCGTCGTTACCGACCTGGTGGAGAAGCCAGCCGTCGGCGACGCGCCGTCGAACTGGATCGTCGTCGGCCGGTACGTCTGCGACCCGGCGATCTTCGACGTGCTGAGGGAGACCAAGCCCGGCCGTGGCGGCGAGATCCAGCTCACGGACGCTCTGCGGACGCTGGCCAGGACCGACCGCAGCCAGGACGCCGACGGCGGCGGCGTGCATGGCGTGCTGTTCCGCGGGACGGCGGTACGACACCGGCAACAAGCTCGACTATCTCCAGACCGTCGATCCAGTTCGCCTGCGAGCGGCCGGACATCGCGCCCGAGTTCGTGCCCTGGCTGCGTGACTACGTCGCCAACCTCAAGCCCGAGACCGGCCTGTAGCCGGCCGGCCAGCAGGCCAGTAGGCTGCGATGACCACCGCCGAGCACATCGGGCAGGCCGTCATGGACTCCGTGGAGACCTACCTAGCCGACATAACGGCCTCGATCCGGCCGCTGCCGCCACGCGAGCTCGCACTGGCCGACGCGCTCGGCGCTGTCCTCGCCGCCGACGTCACCGCGCAGTGGCCGCTGCCCTCGTTCGACAACTCGGCCATGGACGGCTACGCGGTCCGCGCCGCCGACGTGGCCGGAGCCACCGACGAGGCGCCCGTGATCCTCCCCGTCGGCGGCGAAGTGGCAGCAGGCGACACCGCGCTCCACGACCTCGTTCCCGGCACCTGCATCAAGATCATGACCGGGGCGCCGCTGCCTGCCGGAGCGGACGCGGTGGTGCCGGTCGAGCTGACCGACGGCGGCACCGAGCCAGGTGGCGATCCGCGAGCCGGTCGAGGCCGGGGCGTCGGTCCGGCGGACCGGCGGCGACGCCGTCCCGGGCGACCTGCTACTGCCGGCCGGAACGCGGCTCGGTGCGGTGCATCTCGGCTTGCTTGCCGCGGCCGGGCACGGCGCCGTGCAGGCCCGGCCGAGGCCGCGGGTCACGGTGATCTCGACCGGCAACGAACTCGTCGAGCCTGGCACGCGGCTGGTTCCCGGCCAGATCTGGGAGTCCAACGCGACGATGCTCGCGGCCGCGGCCCGCGAGGCGGGCTGCGCAGCCCAGCGATACCCGATCGTGCCGGACAAGACCGACGCCGTGCTGGCCGCGGTCCAAGACGCGCTGGACGACGCCGACCTGCTCGTCACCAGCGGCGGCGTGAGCATGGGCGGCGAGCACGACGTGGTCAAGGCGGCGCTGGCGACCCTCGGCACGGTCAGATTCCGCAAGGTGGCGATGCAGCCCGGCATGCCGCAGGGCTTCGGCACCGTCGGCCCGGCCAGCACGCCGATCTTCACCCTGCCGGGCAACCCGGTCAGTGCCTACGTGTCGTTCTTCCTGTTCGTGCGGCCAGCACTCGATGCGCTGCAGGATTATCCCGGGGAACGGGGTCGCCACGAGCCGCGCGGCTCTGACCCAGGCGGTCCGGTCTCCGGCGGGAAAGCGCTCATTCCTGCGCGGCGTGCTGGACAGCGCGGCCGGTCAGATAACGCCGGTGTCCGGCCAGGCGTCGCACCAGCTCGCCTCGCTGGCCAGGGCGAACGCGCTGGTCATCGTTCCGGAACAGATCACCTCGCTGGACGCGGGGACCGGCGTGGAAGTCATCGGGCTGCCGTGACCGAGCCTCAGCTCACCCACCTGGACGCGGCCGGTCAGGCCCGCATGGTCGACGTCTCCGGAAAGGAGGTGACGGCGCGGTCGGCGACGGCGACCGGCACGGTCCTGCTGTCGCCCGCGGCTGTTGCGGCGCTGCGCGAGGGTAACGTGCCCAAGGGCGACGCGCTCGCCGTCGCGCGGATCGCCGGGATCCAGGGTGCCAAGCGCACGCCAGACCTGATCCCGCTGTGCCACCCGATCGGGCTGCATTCGGTCACGGTCGACCTGGAAGTCGCCGACCACGGCGTGCGGATAACCGGCACGGCCCGCACCGCGGACCGGACCGGCGTCGAGATGGAGGCGCTGACCGCAGTCAGCGTCGCGGCACTGGCGCTGATCGACATGATCAAGGCCGTCGACCCGGCAGCGGTCATCACTGACGTGCGGGTCGAGGAGAAGACCGGCGGCAAGACCGGGCAGGTGGCAGCGGCCATGATCCGCGCGCTGGCAGTTACCGTCTCCAACCGGGCCGCGGCTGGTGTCTACGCCGACAAGTCGGGGCCGGTCCTGGCCGAACTGCTGGGTGCGGCCGGATGCGTGGTAGACGGTCCGGTCGTGGTCCCGGACGGCGCTGCGGTGCAGGCAGCGCTGCAGGACGCCATCGCGGCCGGCTACGACGTTGTGGTTACGACCGGGGGTACCGGGCTGACGCCGGGCGACCAGACACCTGAGATGACCAGGCTGCGTGCTGGACCGCGAGATTCCCGGCATACCCGAGGCGATCCGGGCCGGTCGGCGTAGCGGCCGGAGTCCACACGGCGGTGCTGTCGCGTGGCGTGGCAGGCGTGGCCAGCAGCACTCTGATCGTGAACCTGCCCGGCTCCACCGGCGGCGTCCGGGACGGCATGGCCGTGCTCGGCGAGCTGCTGGCGCACGCCGTTGACCAGGTCCGGGGCGGAGATCACCCGCGTCTCGCGACCGACGGAACCGTGCCGCCCAGCTGACCGGCATTCCCCCACAATCGGTATGCTCGCGTGGTTTCGTCATGCGACCCGATAGCGAAGCGGGGCCTCATCACGCGATGATTGGGCTGTGGCACGATCGCGCGGATGGGTGACGCTTACCGAGCCGGCACTTCTTGATGCCCCGGTAAGCCTGCGCCCGATCAAGGTTAATGACGCCGCTACCTGGCGGGACGCGCGTGTGCGCAATGCCTCCTGGCTGCGGCCGTGGGAGCCGACGAACCCGGAGACGCCGCTGTACCGGTCCAGCCTCGGGCCCTATGTGGCCATGGCCAGGACCATGCGGCGCGAAGCCAGGCAGGGCCTCGCATTGCCGTGGGTGGTCACTTATGACGGCCAGTTCGCCGGGCAGCTGACCGTCGGCAGCATCGTCTGGGGCTCGGCCCGGTCCGCCCAGGTCGGCTACTGGATCGACGAGGCGTACGCCGGCCGCGGCGTGATGCCGACCGCGCTGGCGCTGGCGCTCGACCAGTGCTTCTTCGGCGTCGGCCTGCACCGGGTCGAGGCGACGATCCGGCCGGAGAACACTGCCAGCCGCCGCGTGGTCGAGAAGCTCGGGTTCCGCGAGGAGGGCGTTCGCCGCCGTTCCCTCCACATCGACGGCGCGTGGCATGATCACATCTGCTACGCGCTGACAGTCGAGGACGTGCCGAACGGCCTGATGCCGCGCTGGCGCAGTATCGTGATGTCCGGTCGGCTGCACGCCGGCTCAGCGCAGATCTCGCGACACACCGGGCCGAATACTCGTCAATTCGTTCGCCGCCCCTTACCGTGCGTGACGTGGCCTCGCCTGATTCTTCCCGGCGCAGACGGCAGGCCCGGCAATCAGCGCATCTCTCGGCCGATTACGGGGCGTGCCGTTGAGCAGCGCCTTCCTCTACGTGGGCATCGTCGCGATCTGGGCATTCGTGCTGGTGCCCAGGTGGCTGCGACGTCCCCAGGCTGTCCCGGAGCCGACGGCTGAATATGAGCCCGACTATCACGGCGAAGCCGACTACGACGAGCAGCCTGGTCACGAGGAGTCCGGTTACGATCCGCAAACTGACGAGCAGCCCGGTCACGACCAGCTCAGTGACGAGCCGCACAGTACCAGCGAGAGCATGGCCGCCAACGGCGGCCGGCACGCAGGCGCCGCGGCCTTCGATTCCGCGCCTGGCCCGGCTTCGCCGGAGGCGCGTGCCGCGCAACGCCCAGTGCCGTCGCTTCCCCGGTCGCGGGTTCTGCGAGCCCGCCGCCGGCTGCTCACGCTGCTGGTGCTGCTGTGCGCAGGCGCGGCGACCTGCACCGCGCTGAAGCTGACATCCTGGTGGGCCTGCGCCCCGCCAGCAGGAATGCTCGGCATGTATCTCCTCCTCCTCCGCGAGGCCGCGCTCGCGGATGCCGAGCAAGCGCGCTGGCGGGTGGCTGTAGAACTGCGAGTCCAGGCCGCCCGCCAGCGCGAACGTGTCGTTTGGGCTGCGGAAGCCGAAGAGCAGTCGGCGCAGATCATCGACATCTCGGCCAGGGTCAGCGATCAGCTGTACGACCAGTACGCGGACGCGACTATCCGAGCTGTCGGCGACTGAGCGCCCAGCGCTGATCGCCCCGATCTGCCAGGCCGCTAATTGCCGAGAGCAGGAAGTCCCGGCATTTGCTACGCTGACTGGCGTTCCAGGGGCTGTAGCGCAGTCCGGTAGCGCACCTCGTTCGCATCGAGGGGGTCAGGGGTTCAAATCCCCTCAGCTCCACTGGTTTTTGTCATGTCACGACAATAAACAGCAGTTAAATTCGACACCCGCCCTTGACTGGCTCGTGGCGGCCGAACGTGATGGCGAGCAGCGGAGTCGGCTCCGCGACGAAGCAGACCTCGGCCAGCGCCCTTGGCCGCCTCGCGGCGCTGGCCTGGCAGGCGGGCTGGCACTAGGGCTGCGACGCTGGCGCTCCGCCGTGACAGCGACATGCCAATCGTGAGTGACGATGGCAAGGGCCTGGCCCGGGCTGCGCAACGGGAATGCAAGGGGGCAGGACATCCCCGGAGCACGGTCCCGTTCTGCGCGCCAGCATCGTGCGAGCCCAGGTCTAGGGCACGACCACCACTACTGGCGCATCCCGACGGGAGGCGAGTCTGCGGCCCGCTGAGCCGGCCAGGTGATGCAGCATCTTGGCCGACCTGCCGACGACCACCAGGTCAGCGTGCGCCGAGCGCGCCACGCTGATCAGAGCGTGCACGGGGTCGCCCAGTTCCCGGACGAAGGTCAGCTGCACGCCGGCCTCGGCGGCACGGTGCTCGCCCTCAGCTTTCAGCTCGGCGGCGACCTCCTGCGCGGCCTGCTCGGCGTAGGCGAAATCGCCGGGGACCGGAACCACGGGCGTCACCGCGGAGGTTACGTACACGGCGATGAGACTGCCGCGTGCACGGGTGGCCTGCCCGGCCGCCCAGCAGAATGCGTCCCAGCTGGCAGGCGAGCCGTCCAGCCCGACCACGATTACCTGGGCGGTGGGATCAGCTGCCTGACGGGGCAACCCCTCCGCGCCCCTCGGCGCTAGGTCCTGGGTCATGCAAATCACCCCGGTCTCAGCGTGGCTGCCGGCTTGCGTCCGCAAGCTTCAGCAGGCGGCGGAGTGCTGGCACGGCCGCGCTCAGCGCGGCCGCGTCCTCCTCAGGCAGCTTCTCGATCAAGGTCGTGAACACTGATGCGCCTGCCCGGCGGCTCGCGGTCAGATGACGGCGCCCCGCCGTCGTTAGGGCGACCAGCACGACCCGGCCGTCGGCCGGGTCGCGGCGGCGCTCGGCGAGGCCAAGGTGCTGCAGCTGAGTTATCACGGCCGTCATGGACGGCTGGGTCACGCCCTCGGCCACGGCTAGGTCGGTAACTCGCCGCGGCCCGGTCCGCTCAAGGGTGGCCAGCGTCGACGCCGCGGTCAGGCTCAGCTCCCTGGAGTCCCGCCGGACCGCCAGCCCCGCCAGGGCCTGCAATGCCTCGCCGATGCCGTCGCTGCCGCTGCCTGCTCCCATGGCTTAAGCATAGCCGTAGCTATATAGTTGCGTCAATGGAACGCTGCCGCGCGGCCAGAAGCTCAGATTGATCTGCGCGGCCACCGGGATCCCGCAGAGTGCAGACGTTGCGCGGCGAGCCGGTGGGCGTCAATGTACTTCGGCTTCACCACATCTCCCTTCGTCACAACTGTCGTAATGCGCTGCCGTCGACGGCCCACTCGGCGCCGGTCAATTGGCCCTACGGCGGGCGAGATGAGATAGGCGATCACCCGTGCCACGTCGTCGGGCTGGCCGGTCCGGCCGGTGAGCAACAGGCGGAGTTCGGTCACCAGCCGGGTGGCTGCCTCCTCGAGCGACACCCCCAGCAAGGACGCGATCGTTTCGCCGAATCCGCAGGGTGTCTCCCACATCGCGCCCGAGTCATGCGGCGGGCGGCGTGGAAGTTCAGGGCGAACGTCGTGTCCCCAGTCGGCGTCGCCGGTCTCCAGGGAACCGGACTGCGGGGTGACGGCACCTGCCTTGTTGACCAGTCCGTCGATCCTGCCGTGCACGGCGATCGCTGTCCGGACGACTGCGTTGGCGGAGTCGCTATCCGTGAGGTCCACCAGGACCGGGGTCAGCCGCTCCCCCAGGGCTGCCATGGTGCCCTCCGCGCGTTCAACTCCCACGACGTGGGCGCCCCCGTCCACCAGCGGCCGCCTGCGCGCTGGCGTTCCCGTAACAAACGGTCACAGCTCGATGGGTACGTGACTCGCGATATGCGCCGTTCAGCATTGCTGCGGGCGCGCCGTCTCGCCGCCCGCCCCGAGGGTGACTGTCACCCTCAGATACCCTGAGTAGTTATACGACTACCAGCGATGACTTGCGCCGGTGGGGCGCAATCCGGGCGGGCGAAAGGCAGGTGCTGCGCGAGCGTCCCCTACCTAGCCCAGGCGGCCGAGCACGAAAAGCTGCAATGGCTCGACGGCGGGGTCGTGCGGATCATGCTCGACGGGGCGAAGACCGACGGCGAGCTGATGATCCATCGTCAGGCCACACGAGGTGAATCGGCGTCGCCGGTGCTCGTCCACGATCGTGAAGACGAGACAATCGTGCTGCTTCAGGGCAGCGGCATCTGGTGGGTCGGTGACCAGGCGCTGGCAGCGGTGCGAGGGCGGGGTCGCCTTCCTGCCCCGCAACGTCCCCCACGCCTACCGGCTCACCTCTGCTGTTGCTCACCGAAAACGACACCCTGCCCGGCGGTGGGCGGATCGATGCCGCACCCGCCACCCACCCAGACCCCGCCCCGGAACCAGAAAGCCCATCAACGGACACCGAACTCAAGCGACGCGCGCGGGATCCCGAAGAGACATGATCAGGGGCGTCCTGCTGGCGGGATGCATGCCTCAGGACCGCCGAAACACGCCGTACAAGCCGCTGATCATCTACCCGGCAGCCGCCGGTTGAAGGAATAGCCTAGAGGTGCCGGTGGGCACGCGATCAATCCGGCACCGGTGTCCGGGAGGGCCAGATGCGTATCAGCGACGTACTTCGTGTCAAAGGCAGGCAGGTCGTCACCGTCACTCCCGACACCGACGTGCGGCACCTTCTCACGGTGCTCGCCGAACACCGAATCGGTGCTGTCGTCGTCTCTCACGACGGCAACTCGGTCGACGGAATCGCCAGTGAGCGGGACATCGTCCGGGCGTTGGCCGAGCGAGGCGCCGCGGTGATGTCTGAGCCGATCACGGCCATCTACACAGCCGAGGTGCACACGGTTACGCCACAGACCCAAGTCGAGGAGGTCATGCGCATCATGACCGAGTACCGGGTCCGGCACACGCCGGTCGTGGTTGACGGCGGCTTGCGAGGGATCGTGAGCATCGGCGACGTGGTGAAAGTCCGTATCGACGAGCTCGAAACCGAGCGAGCCGCGTTGACCAACTACATCACAGGTAGCCGCTAACCCGCCGAGGCAGCCCGCGGACGCCTCTAACGATCTCCGGAGAGCCCCATCGAGGCAACATCCATATAATGCCATGCGCGCCAGGTCAGGCGTGAGCTACCCAGCGGCGGCCGCGGGTGCAGATCGACAAGCACCTCGGCCAGCGACCGACTGTGACCTTCAGCAGATCCCTCACACCGGACCAGCCCGAGGTAGGACCCAGGCCATGTCAACCGGCAGCATCACGCTGAGTGACGGGGAACGTCAGGGGTAACGTTCACCGAGCCGCCGTTATGTTCTGCGGCGAAGGCTTGGTTGCCCGGCGATTTAGGGCGCGCCGGAACATAAGATCTGCGCGCCGAGCCAAGGAGTTTCCTGCGCTTGGCGTCGTGCGCCTGCTGTGACCATGCGGACCGGGCTGCGCCGGCCGCAGGCCGGCTCCTTCACCGACTACGCGAAGAACGCCTGGCGCTATCGATACGGCGAGCTTGCCGATCCCGCTCAAAGGCGGGAAGACAGGCTGCGCCACATCAAACCGAGGCGGGACAGCCGGCCCGAGCGCGAAGGCCGGCGGATCCGCCCCGCCACAGCCCAGGACAGCGCACGAACAATCGCCGCCTTGCAGACCCGCGGGCTGACTTAGGTAGATCCGGTTCGTCAAGTGGCGGACGGAACTGGCCACAGAGCGTGGCGTCGGATGCGGGCGGCTCGGGACGTGCTGAAACCGCCCGCTGTCCATTTCGCAACCGGACATGCCTGTTGACGATCTGACGGTCCCGGGGTGCGGGATTTCAACGGCCTCCTTCGGCCAGGCGGCCGGACGCCGGGCACGCGGGTCAGCTGGTTTCCGCGGCACGCTGCGGGGTCGCGTGGAGCACAGGCCAGCCGACCTGGGAGCGGTGCGCGGACTCGTCGTCAGTGTCTGCGGGACCCACTAGGTAGTACTCGCGGATCGGCCCTTCGGCGGCCAGTCCGCGCCCGGCGACGTAGGTGCCGAGTGCACCGTAGGTCCGGTCAAGTTCGGCGAACGGTCCCTGGTGGAGCGCGATCGCCAGCTCGGCTGCCGGCACGTCGAGCATGCTGGCGCTGTCGGTCAGCGCTTCGGTGACCGCGTCCACCATCTGCTGGCCTTTGCGCACCTCGGGGTGATCGCGAGCTTCCCGTGGGCGACCTGACAGAAGGAACGGTCATTGACCTGCAACTCGACGGCGGCGGTCATGAACTGGCGCAGTCCATCTGCCGGGGCCTTGACCGCGGAATCCCAGGGCAGGTTCGCGGGCTGGCCGGTGGCGATCAGGTGTCCCCGGCCCTCCCTCGAGGCCCAGAACTACCCGGCGTTTGAAGGCGGACCGATGCGCTGGCCATGAACCTGGAGCGGGACGGGCGCGGGGGAAGCGAGTGCAGCAGGCTCCCGGCAGCGGGCGCGGGTCAGGTCCGCGGAGCGTATTCGATCGAATCAAATGGCCAGTCGCGTTCCACCCACGCGAGGACCGCGTCGTGGAGCACCGGGTCGAGCGCGGCGCAGTCGGCGCGTACCCAGGATTGGACGGAAGCGTGCCGCCGGCCCTCGGCCCCGCCGCCAGGCTCACGGCCGCTGGCCGGATAGATGTATACGCAGCCGATGACGTCCCCGGTGCCCGTGCCGAGGACGGTGTAGGTGAACCCGCGGCGCTCGGCGAAGTCTTGTGCGTGCCGCTCCAGGTCGCGGAGATTGTCACTCAGGGACATCTCGCGCGGCCACCTGCCATCAGAGAACCCCGGCGTCGCCCGGATGTGGTTAATGCTGGCCGTCCAGGCGGCGTAATCGGCCTCGTTGTGCTGCGGCCCGAGCGGGGCCAGCCGGAATTCCCCGGCTATGAGCCCGTCGGGTGCCGCGAAATCTTCCGGAACGAACAGCTCATCGCTCATCCGGCGATATTAACCCGCTTGCGGCGGCAGACACTCCGGCACACAGGCGGCCGCGACCAGATCTTGGCCAGCGCGACCACCCGAGACGGGCTGGTGATGATGCTGGCGGCACCTCCTCGACCGGTCTGCGCGCCGCGGCTGTGCCATGCCCTGGTAAGGCTGTCCCGCCGCAGACTGGATCCGCGCCTGTTCGCCATCGCCGCATTGACACCTAACCTCGCGAAAGTCCGAGATGAGCGCCCTGAAGCAGCAGGTCAGACCCTGTGTGGTTGCACGTCTCCGCGATCCACCCACCCCGTGTTGTCACAGCGGATCGACCCTGACCTGTCGTCGATGCTCTTTCTCGCGCCGAGCTGCTTCCGCCGCTCGCGGTCGGAGGCGTGGCCGATGACCTCCCTGGCGGGCCGCATACAGGCCACCCGCTCTCACCGTGATGTTGGGTGCGCTTGCCACACCCCTATCGACCTGACTAAGGGCCGGTTCTCGATGCTAGGGCTACCGTTGCTTCTGTGACGGGCGCTGACAATGAGATCACAGCGGATCTGATTGCAGAGTTGCTCCGCGAACAGCACCCCGACCTGGCCGACCTGCCGCTGACGTTTGGTGCTCGTGGCTGGGACAATCAGTTGTGGCGGCTCGGCGACGACCTTGCGGTCCGGCTGCCGTGGGCGACTCAGGACGCAGACGAGCTGCTCCTCAAGGAGCACACCCTGCTGCCTGCTATGGCGCCGCGCCTCCCATTGCAGATACCTGTTCCGCAGCGTCTAGGCCAGCCTTCCGAGCGGTTCCCGCGGCCTTGGATTGTCACTACCTGGGTCTCCGGTGAACCTGCTGACCGCGCCCCTGCGACTCGCGGTGCCGAGGCAGCCGATACCTTGGCGGCTTTCCTAGCAGCCCTACATCAGCCCGCACCTGACGACGTGCCTGCTGGCCGGAACCGCCGAGGTGGTCGGCTGGCCGATGGCGGCGATGGCTTCGCACATCTCCTGAAGGTGACAACCGATCGTGGGTTGATTTCCGACCCGGACGCCGTACGCGAGGTCTGGGATGATGCGCTAGCTGCGCCTGACTGGAGAGGTCCGGCTCTGTGGCTGCACGGGGACTTGCACCCGGCTAATGTCCTGACCAGAGACGGCAATTTCTGCGGCGTGGTCGACTTTGGCGACATGTGCGCGGGGGACCCGGCCTGTGACCTGGCTGCCTGCTGGATACTTCTGCCCGATGGGGTCATCGACCGTTTCCATCAGGGCTACTGGCCGGCTGCTGACGCAGCGACCCTGCGCCGCGCTCGCGGCTGGGCGGTAGGCAAGGCACTCGCCTGCATACTCATTGGCGATAACGGAGTCCACGGCCGCCCGGGTGGCAAAGCCACGTGGGGACCGCCAGCAGACGCAGCCTTGCAACGCCTCACCGCGACTCGACCCTAGGGGTGGTCGGGGGTGCGATGGGACACGATTGGAGGATCAGAGCTCGGTGAGCTTCTTGCGCAGGAAGGCTCGTTCTCGTTCGTTGCTGGCGAGTTCGAGAGCGGCCCGGTATGCCGTTGCCGCCTCGGTGGTGCGGCCAAGTTTGCGTAGCAAGTCCGCCCGTGCCGCGGGCAGCAGGTGGTAGCCGCGCAGCGCGTCGTGGTGCAGCGTGTCGAGCTCTGCCAGGCCGGCCTGCGGACCGTCGCGCATCGCCACGGCCACTGCCCGGTTGAGCTGGACCACTGGTGATGGTGAGAGGTGTGCGAGTACGTCGTAGAGGGCCACGATCTGTGGCCAGTCGGTCGTGGTGGTGTCGGCCGCCTCGTCATGCACGGCCGCGATCGCCGCCTGTATCGCATACGGGCCGGTGCCGGGGCCGCACAGGGCGGCGAGGACTAGGTCGCGGCCCTCGGCGATGCGGTCGGCATCCCACCGGCCCCGGTCTTGGTCTTCGAGCTGGACCAGCTCCCCGTCCGCGTCGGTGCGGGCCGCGCGGCGGGCGTCGACCAGCAACAGCAAGGCCAGCAGGCCGCTCACCTCGGGTTCGGCGGGCAGCAGCCGGTGCAGGATCCGGGCCAGCCGGATGGCTTCGTCGGTGAGGTCGGCCCGCAGCAGCTCCTCGCCCGTGCTGGCGGCGTAGCCTTCGGTAAAGATCAGGTAGAGGACGCGCAGCACCCCCGGCAGGCGGCGGGCAAGCTCGTCGCTGCGGGGGACGCGGAAGACAATCCGCGCGTCGCGGATCTTGCGCTTGGCCCGCACGATCCGCTGTGCCATCGTGGCCTCGGGCACCAGGAACGCGCGGGCCACCTCGGGGGTGGATAGCCCGGCCAGGCACCGCAGCGTCAGCGCGGTCTGGGCCTCGAGTGACAACGCCGGGTGGCAGCAGGTGAAAAACAGCCGCAGCCGCTCGTCGGGGAACTCCTCCTGGACGTCGCCGGTGTCCTGCCCGGATGCCGCAGCGACATACTGTTGTGCCTCGACCT
Source organism: uncultured Actinomycetota bacterium (assembly GCA_963804435.1). GTDB lineage: Bacteria > Actinomycetota > Actinomycetes > Streptosporangiales > Streptosporangiaceae > JAJYUU01. The sequence continues at coordinate 29,275 of CAWDQI010000003.1, forward strand.
GCATGATCGCCAGGCGGGCGGCGTAGGCCCTGTCCCGCCGCAACCGGTCGACGGCCTTGCGCCGCGCGATGGTGAGCAACCAGGCCACCGGTGTCGCTGGCACCCCATCCACGGGCCAGCGCTCCAGGGCCGCCTCGATCGCCTCGGAAGCGGCGTCCTCGGCGAGGTCGAGATCACCGAACTGGCGCACCAGCATGGCCAGCAGCCGGCCCCGCTCCTCCCGGAACACCGCCTCGACGAAGCCGACTGCCCGCCCACCGGTCACGACAGGCCGAACTCCTGGATCGGGCGCACCTCGACCCGCGACGCCCTGGCCCCGGGGCAGCGGGCAGCCCAGTCGATCGCGGTGTCGAGGTCCGGCAGGTCCAGGATGTAGTAGCCGCCGAGGTACTCGCGCGTCTCGGCAAACGGCCCATCAGTGATGATCCGCTCACCGGCCCTGTCGACCTGGACGGACGTGGCGGTCTCGAAGGAATCGAGCACGTTGCTGTCGACCATGACACCCGCGTCGCAGACGGCCTTGGTGTAAGCCATAAACGCCTCCCTGAGGCCCCGGTCTTCTTCGCCCGTCACTGGATCAGCGTCCTGGCTACCGATGATCAGCAGCATGTACTTCACTGAGAGACTCCTCATCTGCAGGTTCACGTGCCGCCGGAGCGCGGCAACACAGAGATGACGAACAACACCGCCGCGGATCGACAACCCGCCACAAGATTCTTCCCGCCGGTTGAGACATGTCAGGGCACGTTACGGCATCTGGCCTACCACTCCATGCTGCCTAGGGCAGGACTGCGAAGCGTTCGGCGAGGTCACGGAGTTCGGGGCGTGGTCGCAGGCCGGCGAGCCGGAGGAGGTCGCGTGCTACTTGGCGCGCGATGCGCCGGGTGCGGGTTTGCTCGGGGTGAGCTGCTCGACTTGCTGGAGGTTGTGCCAGGCGTCGGCGATGGCGTGGGCGGCGAGTCAGCGGGCGCTCGCTCATTGTCGGCTCTGGTCAGCACCGTTAACGGATGCCGAGGACTGCGTTCAGCCCTGGAACCTGCTGCTGGCCCCGGCTGGCCTGCGCGCGGCTCCGGCGCAGCACGACGGCCGTGACTATGACCGCCAGCACCGTGACTGCGAGCATGATCGTGGCGAGGGCGTTGACGGCCGGGGTAAGGCCGAAGCGGACGGCCGAGTAGAGCACGATTGGCCACGTATTGGTAGTGCCGTTCGTAAACGCGGGCAGGACGTAGTCGTCGAACGAGAAGGTGAACGACAGCAGTGCCGCGGCCACGATGGCGGGCATCAGCCTGGGCAGTGTGATCTGGCGGAATGTGGCCAGCGGTCCCGAGCCGAGGTCGTACGCGGCCTCCTCCAGCGTGTCACCCATGCCCACGAATCTGGCCCGGATGATGAGCATTGTCAGCGAGGAGTTGAACACCACCTGGCCGAACAGGATGGTGACCTGGCCCAGCCCCGGGAAGGCGGGGAAGTGGTTGTGTGCCTGCACGAAGAAGATGAGTGAGGCGACCGCGATGACAATCTCGGGCACAACGAGCGTCAGGTACACCAGAGCGTCGAACGGCGCCCGGAATCGCGGCCTCATCCGCCCCAGCGCCAGCGCGGCGCACATGCCCAGCACGGTAGAGATGATCGCGGCCTCGGCGGCAATCTGGAGACTGACCACGATCGCCGGGATGTAGGTCGGGTCATGCAGGCCAGCGCTGAACCAGCAGGTGGTGAAGCCGTTCCAGACGGTGATGTTGCCGACTTGAGTGGGCGGGATGTTGCAGATGTTGGAACCGTGGAAAGAGGCGAGGGAGGTTGCGGCCGGCTTGTTGAAGGCGAAGATCGCCATCACCAGGATCGGCAGGTACAGGACCGCGAATACCACCACCGCCCACGCGGTGAATCCCCACTTTGCCCACGGCCGCCGCCTACGCACCGAACCGCTCCTCCTTGGTCGCGACCAGGATGTACACGACGACGAACACGGACAGCGCCGCCATCAGCCCAATCGAGAGCGCCGACCCGAACGGCTGGTTCTGCGCCTGATTGAACTGATCGCCGATGACGTTCCCCACGAACTCGTAGTTCCCGCCACCCAAGATGTTCGGAATGATGTACTCGCCGGTCATGGGGATGAACACCAGCAGCGTTCCAGTGACGAACCCGGGCAGGGTGAGGCGAAGGGTGATCTCGCGGAACGCCGTGAACGGATGCGCGCCCAGGTCAGTTGCCGCTTCGATCAGGGTCCAGTCCATCCGCTCCAGCGAGGCGAACACCGGCAGGATGAACAGTGGCAGATAGTTGTACACCAGCCCGATCGCGACCGCGTACTTGGTGTACAAGAGGTTGTGGCCCAAGATCCTGGTCAGGTACCCGTTAGGGTCGAGGATGATCTTCAGTGCATAGGTGCGAATGAGGAACGACGTCCAGAACGGCACCACGATGAGCAGCAGCGCCAGCATCTTGTATGTCGTGAGGAAGCGGGCCATCCAGTAGGCGAGCGGGTATCCGACGGCGATGGTCAGTAGCGTGCCGGCCGCAGCCATGAGCAGGGTGCGCTCGAAGATCGTGAGATACAGCGAGCCGACGATCTGGTGGTACTGCGAGGTGTTGAACCCGTAACTAAGGCTGCCGAAGCCCTGCTGTATTGCGAGGGAAAAGGCCACCAGGATGGCCATCGGACCGAGAAAGAAGACGGTGTAGTAGAGCAGCGAAGGCGCAGTCAGCCACGACGGGTAGCGCGGCTTGAACGAGCGCCTGCGCCGGCCGGCGGCCGTCGTGACGACCGCCGCTTCCGGTGTCTTCTCGGCGACCGCCATCAGGCCGCCTTGAACTCCGAGTAAATCGTCGTGCGGGCCTCCACGACCTGCGGGCTGACGTTGAGGATGTAGTGATAGTTGTCGGTGTACGACTTGGGCACATTGAACAGCGGGTCATCCTGGAGCGCCGACGGCAGCTGGGCCAGCGCGGTCGCCATGGGGATCTTGTAATTGTGGTAGTTCATCTCGGTCACAGCCGTGCTGGGGGTGAGCAGCCAGTTGATCCAGGCATGCGCGGCTACCGGGTGGGGCGCGGTCTTCGGGATGCACCAGTTGTCCGCCCAGATCTCCGACGCTGCCGTAGGGATGATCGGGGTGATGTCGCCCTGCTTCTTGCGTCCTTGCACGATCCGGCGCACGTCGCCGTTCCATCCCTGGCTGAGAATGATCTTGCCGGCGATGGCGTCGTTGATGTAGGCGGACGAGTCGATGGTGGTGACGCCCTTCCGGATCGACAGCAGGAACGACTTCACGTTGCTGAAGTCCGACGAGCTGTCGGTGTTGGGGTTCAGGCCGAGCGCCATCAGCGCGAGTGGGACAACCTCTTCCGCTCCGTCCAGCAGGTTCGTCCGGCCCTTGCTCACGTACTTAGGCAGCGCGTGGTAGAAGTCGAGCATCGTCTTCGGTTGCTCGGTCACGATCTTGTTGTTGTAGAAGAACATCGTGATGCCGAAGTCTTTAAGGATGTGATAGTCGCCGGTGGGGTCATAGGACGGCCTCAGGAACGATGGATCCAGGTATTTCAGGTTCGGTAGCAGCGCCTTGTCCAGCGCCAGCAGGCCCTTCTCCTCGATGAGCTCCGCGACAGCGTTCTGGCTGGGCACGATGATGTCGTAGCCTGTGCCGCCAGCATGCAGCTTGGCTAGCAGCTCGTCGTTACTCGAATAGAAGGTCTCGTGGACTGTCATCCCGACCTTCTTCTCCGCGGCCAGCGCCTTGAATTTCGTGAAGGTCGAGGGGTCGTCGTACTGCGACCAGTTGTAGATCTCGAGGTGATTCTCGAGCGGCTTGCCAGCCAGCGAGTTCCCCGCGGAACTGCTCGAGGTGCCGCCGGCGGACGTTGTGCCGCAGCCGGCCGCCGCGGCGGCGAAGATCGCCATCCCGCCGAGGCCGAGGGCCTCCCGCCGGTTGATGTGCCGGCCGGCGGCGCGCTGCACCTCGCGGTGCAAGTAGTCGAGCTTTGGCTTCATCTCGCGCGGAGCGAGGATGTTGAGTGCGTCCCGATCTTCTTTCATGCCTACTCCTATTGGCCGCCGTTGGTGCCTGGGTCGGCTTGACCCAGGAGAAGCGGCGCGGCTTCATCCCAGTTGAGCGCTATCCGGTCGCCCGGGTTGATGGTGTCGAGTGCGGGATCGGCGACGGCGCGCTGCTCGCGCACGATGATGCTGCCAAGGCCCGCCAGTTCGGTCACGATCTGGATCTGGTCGCCGAGGTACATCTTGGTGATGACCTGGGCGGTAGCCGAGTTGGCGGTCCCGTCCGAAGGGCCGGCAATCGCGACGATTCGCTCAGGCCGGATGCCAACGCGGACGCGCGTGCCCTTGGCCGCCTCGCCACGGCCGCGCACAATGATGCCCGAGCCTGCGTCAACTGCGAAACCGTTGTCGCCTGCCTCGACTACTTCTCCGACGAGGAAGTTCATATCCCCGATGAAGTCGGCCACGAATGGCGTCAGCGGGCGGTCGTAGATCGCGCGCGGCTCGTCGAGCTGCTCGATCGCGCCGTTCGACATGACGGCCACCCGGTCCGACATGGACAGCGCCTCACCCTGGTCGTGCGTGACGTAGATGAACGTGATGCCGACCTCACGCTGGATCCGCTTTAGCTCGATCTGCATCTCTTTGCGTAGTTTCAGGTCGAGCGCGCCCAGGGGCTCGTCGAGGAGCAGCACTCGCGGCTGCATCACTAGTGCCCGGGCGAGTGCGACTCGCTGTTGCTGGCCGCCGGACAGCATCGCAGGGCGGTGCTTCTCGCGGCCGGTCATGTGCACTAGTTCGAGGGCCTGATGCGCCCCGGTGTAGCGCTCGGTTTTCCCGACCCGGCGCTGCTTGAGCCCGTAGGCCACGTTGTCGAGCACGGACATGTGCGGGAACAGCGCGTACTGCTGGAAGACGGTGTTGACCTCGCGCTTGTAGGGCGGTGTGCCGACCGCGTCCGCGCCGCCGATGAGGATTTCGCCCTCGTCCGGCTGCTCGAATCCGGCGATCAGCCGCAATGACGTCGTCTTGCCGCAGCCGGACGGCCCCAGCAGCGAGAGGAACTCGCCCTTGCGCACCCTCAGATTGACCGCATCGACCGCTGTCAGCGAGCCAAAGCGCTTGGTAACGGCACGGAACTCTACGTCGTAGTGTCCGTTCGGTTCAGACAAGCCCAAGGTCACCTCCAGCCGGGACTGCTAGAGGGACTGTAGGGCAACAGCGATATCCGGGTCTATGGGTGCCGCCGAGCGACTGACACGCCGTCTACAGCGGCAACGGAGCGCCGTCGTGCGCGCGGGAGGGGCCAACATGGGCAGAGCCCGGTTGTGGAAGGCCAGCCGGAGGCTGGCAGGAATCGGGCAAATCGTTCCAGGCGGCCACGCGGTGCTCGCGGGTCAAGCGATGCCGGCCGACCATTCGATTGTCGGCGGCAGGCCGGCGGAGCAGGTCGGATTGCCCCTTGGGTCGGTCAGGCCCAGCGGGCCGACGAGCAGGCCGGTCCTGGCAGCCTCGTCGAGCACCGCTGGCGGCACCCCATCGAGGTCAGTTCCCTCGATCCGGATCTGCATGTGATGAGTTTCCTCCGCCAGCGGGATGCCGTGCGCGTCAGCGAGTCGAGCCTCGCCCATCGGATGAACCTCGATGTCGAGACTTCGTCGGCAGAACAAATCGCCGGGTTGCCGGTTACTGGGTGCTTTATTCCAGTTACTCAGCGGTAGTGACAAAGGTCATATCGGGATGCAGCGTTACTCAGCGTGGCGTTATACCTGCTGATCCTCACCGGGGGACTGGCCAGCAGCACGGCCGGTCCCCGATTCTCGGACGGCGCCGGACCGCGCTAGCGGCACCGGCCCGGCCCGCCCTGAACCCGCGAGGCACGCACCCCCTGCGCGCCTGAGAACGCCCGCACCCCCCGCCGGGCGCTCTCATCCCCGTGCCCGGCTCCGGCCGGACGGGCGGCGAGGACACCCCCTGGGAAAGGAACCTGATGCCCCCCTCTGCTCGGCTGACCAGCGCCGCCCTTGATCACGGCAAGGCCATGATCAACGCCGGAACTGACCGACTGACCAGTGTCGTCCGGAACCACAAGAAGCCGCTCGTCTACGTCGGCGTGGCTCTCGCCCTCGCCGGGGCGGGCAGCGCCAGCGCCGCGACCGTCGTCGGCACCACGCCCGCCGCCCCGCTCGCCAACGCGCCCGTTAGTGCGTCCGTGAGCAGCGGCAACGTCTCGCACCCGTCGCCACTCGTCCCGGCGACCCGGGCCGCCGGATCTGAGAACGCCCTGGCTCCGCACGCCGTGGCGCAAGCCGCACCGCGCACCCCGGCTGGCCACGCGGTCGGCGGGCAGGCATCGACCTCGCCCGCCGCCACCGTTAATGCCGGCGCATCGCAGGCCGGAGCCAAGCGCGCCGGTGTCCGGCATGCTGGAGTCCGGCCCGCTGTCGTCGGGCAGCCAGCTCAGCGGCCGGCCACTGCTTCGCACGGCGCCACCAGCAAGGGACGGGCAGCAGTAGCAGCCAGACCGCGGCACGCCGAGCCGGCCAGGCATGTCGGGCCGTATATCTTCTACGACTCGGTCACGCCTAGCGCGATCCCCCCGCATCACCTCGTCGCCACGTACGCGACCGGCCCTTATGCGGTCTCGGCCGCTCAGGTGGCCGGCCGACAGGTGATGTGGATCGACACCATCGGATCCGACCCGCGTGCCTCGGCTCTCGATATCGAGCCGACCGACGCCACTCCGACGGGTGCCGCGATCTGGGCACGGGCGAAGCTGACCGCCGACCCGCATGCCCTGGCCCACCTGTACACAAACATTTCGGAATGGCCGGCCGTGCAGGCGGCAGTGGCAACCCTCCCGGCTCAGATGCGCTCCCACATCCGGTGGTGGATCGCGGACCCAACCGGTTACCCGCACATAGTGCCGGGCGCAGATGCCACCCAGTGGTACTGGGGGTCGAGTTACGACATCTCGTCCGCGACGCCGCGGTTCTAGCCCCCCAGCGGACGACCCCATACGTGGGACCCCATACGTGGGCCGGCCAGCCAGCGTTCAGAGCTGACTGGCCGGCCCGCAGCCACGCGGGGATCCCACCCGACCGACGGGACCGCGGCGTGGGAACCCGGCCGACGCAGCGCCATTGAGCAGAATCAGCACGGATACCCCAGCCGGGAGGATGCGTGCACGAGCTGACCGCGGTCGAGATCTGCGCTGGCGCGGGCGGTCAGGCGCTGGGCCTGGAGCAGGCGGGCTTCACGCACGCGGCCGCCGTCGAACTCGACGCCGATGCCTGCGAGACGCTGCGGTGTAACCGCGGCGCCGACTGGAAGATCATCGAAGACGACGTGGCCAACCTGGACGGGCACGCGTTCAGCGGTGTCGACCTGGTCGCTGGCGGCGTCCCCTGCCCGCCTTTCTCCGTGGCCGGCAAGCAGCTCGGCCGTGACGACGAGCGCGACCTGTTCCCCGAGGCGTTGCGGTTGATTGCCGAGGCCCGCCCGCGCGCCGTCCTCCTGGAGAACGTCCGCGGGCTCGGCACTACCAGGTTCGACGACTACCGAGCCCAGGTGGCCGGCCGGCTTGACGAACTCGGATACCGCACCTGGTGGCAACTGGTTAACGCCAGCGACCACGGCGTCCCGCAACTACGCCCGCGGTTCGTGCTGGTTGCCATCCAGCGGCGATGGGGCACCGGTCTCCGCTGGCCGGAGCCACTGCCCGGGCCCCCGCTTACGGTCGGCGAAACGCTCGCCGATCTGATGGCGTCGGGCGGCTGGCCAGGCGCGGGTGCGTGGGCGGCCAAGGCCTGCCGGGTCGCGCCGACGATCGTCGGCGGGAGCAAGAAGCACGGCGGCCCTGACCTGGGACCCACCAGGGCCCGCGCCGCCTGGCGAGACCTCGGCGTCGACGGGCTCGGCATCGCCGCCGATCCGCCAGGAGCCGAGTTCCCGCTCAGCCAGCCCCCGAAGCTGACAGTGCGCATGGTGGCCAGGCTGCAGGGCTTCCCGGACAGCTGGGCGTTCAGCGGCAGCAGGACGGCGGCCTACCGCCAGGTCGGCAACGCGTTCCCGCCGCCAGTAGCCAGGGCGCTCGGCACGGCGATCGCAGCCGCGCTGTGCCCGCCCGGCGCGGCGGCGAGCAGACCGCGACCGCGGACTCCGGGCGACCCCGTTCCCTCTCAATGGGCGGGAACGGGGACGCTGGCATAGGCGGCCGACAGTTGGCAGCTCGATGCCCCGTGAGCGGCGGGTCAGCGTTCGTTACTCGGACAGAACAGCTAGCCCAGCGGACCGGTAACCGCTTGCGCGGCGCGCAGCGCACCGCCGCCAGCCACGTATCGGACGGCCGCCTCGATCTCGGGTGCCAGGAACCGGTCCGTGCCCGGTCCGGGAGTGCTGGCTCGCAGGCCCGCGATAACAGCCCCGGTGGCGGCGGCCGGGGCGAGCGGCGCGCGCAGGTCGATGCCGCGGGCGGCGGTTAGCAACTCGATCGCCAGCACCCTGGTGAGACCGTCGAGCGCCCGCCGGAGCTTACGCGCCGCCGACCACCCCATCGACACGTGATCTTCTTGCATCGCGGAGCTGGGGATCGAGTCCACGCTAGCGGGAACGGCCAGCCGTTTAAGCTCGGACACAATCGCGGCCTGGGTGTACTGCGCGATCATGTGACCGGAGTCCACGCCCGGGTCGTCGGCAAGGAACGGGGCCAGGCCCTGGCTCCGCGATGCGTCCAGGAAGCGGTCAGTCCGCCGCTCCGACATGCTAGCCAGGTCCGCTACCGCGATGGCCAGGAAGTCCAGCACGTAACCGAGCGGCGCGCCGTGGAAGTTGCCGTTCGACTCCACCCGGCCGTCAGCGGTAATGACCGGATTGTCAATCGCCGAAGCCAGCTCGCGGGACGCCACCAGGGCGGCGTGGTCGGCGGTGTCCCTGGCCGCGCCTGCTACCTGCGGCGCGCACCGCAGCGAGTAAGCGTCTTGCACCCGGGTGCACTCCGGACCCCGGTGGCTCGCCATGATCTGGCTACCCGCCAGCAGCGCCGTCATGTTGGCCGCGGCCACCGCCTGGCCGGGATGGGGGCGCAGATCCTGCAGGTCGGCGGCGAACGGCGCATCCGAGCCAAGCAGTCCCTCGACGCTCATCGCCGCGCTGATGTCGGCAACCTTCAGCAGCTCGCGCAAGTCGGCGATGGCCAGGAGCAGCATGCCGAGCATGCCGTCGGTCCCGTTGATCAGTGCCAGGCCCTCCTTCTCCCGCAGCTGGACCGGCTCGATCCCGGCTTCTGCCAGCGCGTCGGCGGCGGGCCGCTCCCGGCCGGACGCGTCCGTGACGATTCCCTCGCCCATGACGACCAGGGCGCAGTGCGCCAGCGGTGCCAGGTCACCGGAGCAGCCTAGGCTGCCGTATTCGGGCACGACCGGGGTTATCCCGGCGTTCAGCACGGCCGCATAAGCCTTCGCCGTTTCCTCGCGGGCGCCCGTGTGTCCCGTTGCGAGGGTGGCAAGCCGGAGCAGCATCAGTCCCCTGACCACCTCGCGCTCCACCCCGGGGCCCGAGCCGGCCGCGTGGCTGCGGATCAGGCTGACCTGGAGCTGCGCGCGCAGCCCGACCGGGATATGGCGGGTCGCAAGCGCGCCGAACCCGGTCGATACGCCGTAATGCGGTTCGGGATCGTCCGCCAGCGCCTCGATGATCTCCCGGCCGCGCCGGATCGAAGCCAGCGCCTCGTCAGCGAGCTGGACCTGAGCCCTGCCGCGGGCTACCGCGACCACGTCGCCTGCCGTCAGCGGACCGGCACCAACGGTAACAGAGCCCTGGACCGATGGGCCGTCCGCCTGGGGCACTGCCTGAGCGGCCTGGTAGGTCGTCATTCTTGTCTCTCCTGCGTCGGGCACTGGCTCCCACCAGAGTAGGCCCACGGCACCCTGGCGTTATGCGGGACTTAGGTACTTGCAAGAGATGTGCAAGTAAGTTAGCGTGCCAGCAATGTCGGCTCCGTTCACGTCTCGCCAGCCCCGGCTCGGCCGGATGATCCGGCAGTCGTTCGCGGCCATGACCCCGACCGAGCGACGCCGGGTCACGCTGATGTATGGCTCGATCCTCGGCCTGCACCTGCTGGGCTTCGCCATCTTCATCGTGTTTGTCGTGCCGGCGCACTACAAGGGCCTCGGCATCGGCATCAGCGTGCTGACCTACACCCTGGGCCTGCGGCACGCCTTTGACGCCGACCACCTCGCAGCGATCGACAATTGCACGCGCAAGGTAATGAACGACCGGCAGGGAACCGGAAAGCCACGGCCATTCTCTTTCGGCTACTTCTTCTCCCTCGGCCACTCCACGGTGGTCGTCGGCGTCGGCGTGGCCATCATCTTTGCCGAGAAGGTGGTTTTCCGGCAGTTCACGCACTCTGGCTCAGGCCTGGAAAAGTTTGGCGGCCTGTTCGGCACGATGGTGTCGGCCACGTTCCTGTTCCTGATCGGGGCGCTGAACCTGGTGATCTTGGCCGGCATCGCCAGGGTGTTCCGCAGCATGCGGCGCGGCGAGTTCGACGAGGCCGAACTCGAACGGCAGCTGGACAACCGCGGCTTCTTCTTCCGGTTCTTCGGCAAGTGGATGCGCGTCATCAGCAAGGAGTGGCAGCTCTACCCCGTCGGCGTCCTGTTCGGGCTCGGCTTCGACACCACGACGGAGGTGCTGTTCCTCGGGACGACGGCGTTCCTCGCGTTGCAGCACATTCCCTGGTACGCGATCATCTGCCTGCCCGTGCTGTTCACCGCCGGTATGACGATCATGGACACCACGGACTGCGTCTTCATGAATCTCGCTTACGGCTGGGCTTTCCTCAACCCGGTCCGCAAGGTCTATTACAACCTCGCGATCACCGGGCTGTCGGTCGGCATCTGCTTTCTCGTCGGCGGCATCGAGACGCTCGGCCTGATCTCCAACGAAGTCGGCGGGCTGAAGCGCGCGGGCGGCTTCTGGGGATTCATGCGGGACTTCAATCTCAATGTCGCCGGTTTCCTGATCGTGGGGCTGTTCATCGTTACCTGGATCGCTGCATTGGTGATCTGGCGATATGGCCGGATCGAGGAGCGCTGGGGCGCGAGCCTCCAGCAGCCAGCGACGACGGAGCCCGCCGAACTCGGCTGACTGCCTGCGTTAGCAACTGCGCTCGAACACCAGCGCGTTGATGGCCGAGCCCCATTCGTGCATGAGTGCGACCGGCCAGCTGGCGCCGTGCAGCGGGGCGGCCACCGCGTAGATCTTCGCTGTCAGGCACCTTCCCAGCCAGATCCGGCCTGGAGTGATCTGCGGTGCGATCGTGACCAGCACGATCGAGCGCCAGTGGTAGCGGGCCGCGAGCTCGCCAACAAACTCGGCCTCGCCGCGCGTCGTCGGTGGGCTCGGATCAAAGCAAATGACTTTCACTGCCGGAATCCGCGGCGCGCAGACGCTGCCGTGACCCCAGTACGCCGAGCCCCGCGACACCACGAGCATGGGCGCACGATGGGCCCAGGCCAGATCCTCGGCGGTCGTCAGCCGGTTACCCGGCCCGTTCAGCATCACGATCGCGTCCACTTTGGCGGGCATGCCTTGCTGCGGCCAGACAAACCAGCGGTAGGTCGCGGTCAAGAAGCCGACGGCCAGCACCAGCAGAACCGCGATGACCATAAGACGGCTGCGACGCGAGCGGCCGGGGCGGCTAATCGCGCCACCGCAGGCGCGCCATCGCCCCGGGACCTTCACCAGCCAGCACTCGGGCTTAGCTGACGAGCCATGTCAGCACCTCTTCCGGATTGCCGCTGATTGAGCCTATTCTCTGCCTCGCTTATAGGCTGAGTTACAACCACATGCGGAGGGTGATAACCACATGCGGAGGGTGATGTTGACGACGCAGCCAGATCGTTCTCACCGGCTGTTTCCCTCCGGCCTCACGATCACTCGCTTATCGGCACTTACTCTCTGGAAAGGCATGTCATGACAGGTGCATCCTTAGTCCCGCTGCCCGGTAGCGAGCGCGGCCCGGTAGCTGGTGTCCAGCCGGCCGGACCGCTGGATCCGAATGAGCGCATCCAGGTCACGGTGATCACCCGCCGCGCCGCCAGCCTGCCGCGCACTCCGGCGGGACTGCTGGGCCGGCTTGTGCGGGCGGAACTGCGGCTGCGCCACGGTGCCCAGGTTGCCGATCATGACCTGATTGCACAGGTCATGACCGGGCTGGACCCCGCCATCGAAGTCACAAGCAGCGACCCCGGCGCGCGGCGGATGACGCTCGCCGGGCCGGCCGGAGCTCTCGCCGCCGCCTTCGGCACCGAGCTCAGCCTGGTCACGAGCCCTGGACCGGACGGCAGGCCGGTCACCCACCGGTACCGGAGCGGCAGCCTGCACATCCCGGCTGAACTCGACGGCATGATCATGGCCGTGCTGGGACTCGACAACAGGCCGCAGGCATCTCCGCATTACCGACTCGCCGCCCCGGTGCCCCAGCAGGTCTCCTACACCCCGCCGCAGGTGGCCGGGCTCTACCAGTTCCCCGCCGGCACCGACGGCACCGGTCAGATAGTCGCGATCATCGAGCTGGGCGGCGGCTTCTCCAGTACCGACCTCGACGCGTACTTCTCCAGCCTGGGCATCGCCACGCCGTCGGTCACCGCCGTCGGTGTTGACGGCGCCACCAACGTCCCCGGCCAGGATCCGCAGGGCGCGGACGGCGAGGTTCTGCTGGATATCGAGGTTGTCGGCTCGGTCGCGCCGGGCGCGGCGCAGCTGGTCTACTTCGCACCCAATACCGACCAGGGTTTCATTGATGCCGTCACTGACGCCGTGCACGCTTCGCCAGCGCCCGCCGCGATCAGCATCAGCTGGGGCCAGGCCGAATCCGGCTGGACCGGCCAGGCAATGACCGCGCTTGACGCCGCGATCGCGGACGGCGCCGCGCTGGGCATCACCGTGACCGTCGCGGCCGGCGACAACGGCAGCAGCGACGGCGTTAACGATGGCCAGCCGCACGTGGACTTCCCGGCTTCCAGCCCGCACGCGCTGGCCTGTGGCGGCACGACCCTGGAGGGGGATCCGGCCACCGGCACCATCACGAGCGAAACCATCTGGAACGACGGGGCAGGCGGGGGTGCCACCGGCGGCGGTGTCAGCGCGACCTTCGCGTTGCCAGCCTGGCAAGCGACCGCCGGGGTGCCGGCCAGCCCGACCGGCACGGGCGGCCGGGGCGTCCCCGATATTGCGGGCAACGCCGACCCGGCTACCGGCTACCAGGTTTTGATCGATGGCCAGCAGGCCGTCATCGGCGGCACCAGCGCCGTTGCACCGCTGTGGGCCGCGTTGACCGCCCGGCTTGTGCAGGCCCTTGGTCACTCGCTTGGCCTGGTGCAGCAGCAGCTGTACGCAGGTGTCACGCCCGGCACGGCGGTGCCCGGCCTGCGTGACATCACGAGCGGGAACAACGGCGCTTACAACGCCGGTCCTGGCTGGGATGCGTGCAGCGGCCTGGGCGTCCCGGAAGGCAGCGCGCTGCTGCAGCGGCTCGAGACCCCGAGCGCCGTCAGCGACAGCGTGCCAGCTAGCGGCGGCTAATCGGCCGACGGCGTGCCGATGGTCGCGGGCGCCCCGAACCGCTGCAGACCTCAGGTACGGCGACCGTGCCGCGCTCGTCCTGGAAGTTTTCCATGATCGAGAGCAGCGCCCTGGCAGTGGCCCCGGTGCCGTTGAGCGTGTGCACGTATTCCAGCTTGCCGTCCCGGCGGAACCGGATGTTCAGCCGCCGCGCCTGGTAGTCGGTTGTGTTGGAGCACGAGGTGATCTCCCGGTAGCGCTCCTGCACCGGGAACCACGCCTCGATGTCGTACTTCTTCGCCGCCGGGCGCGCCGAGATCGCCGACGGAGATGTTCATGACCCGGTACGGCAGCCCGAGCTCCTGGACGATCTCTTCCTCGTACGCCAAGCAGCTGCTCATGGGTGTCCCTGGACTGCTCGGGCAGGCTGTAGACAAACATCTCCACCTTGTCGAACTGGTGCACCCGGAACATGCCCTTGGTGTCCTTGCCGGCTGCTCCCGCCTCGCGCCGGAAGTTCGTGGTGAATGCCGTGTACCTGGCGGGCAGCTGATCTTCCTCCAGCCGCTCGTCGGTGTGGATGCCGGCCAGCGCTACCTCTGAGGTACCGGTCAGGTAGAGGTCGTCGCGCTCAAGGTGGTAAAGGTTCGACTCCTCCGTGGGCAGGAAGCCGGTGCCGTACAACGCGCGCTCACCCACCAGGATCGGCGGCAGCACGAGCAGGAAGCCGCGGCCGGTCAGCTTGTCGATCACATACCGGTACAGGGCCATCTCGGCGAGCGCGATGTCGCCTATCCGGTACGCGAACCGGGAGCCGGAGAGCCGCGCGCCGCGGGCCATGTCGATCCAGCCCCGCGCGGAGGCGATCTCGGTCGGGTCTCGCGGCTCGAAGCCGAACTTCGGCGGCTCCCCCCAGCTCCGCACCAGCTGGGCGTCTTCCTCGTCCATGCCGTCGGCAGCGGTGGGATCGGGCAGGTTCGGGATCCTGGCCAGGAGCGCGTCGCGCTGCTCGGCCGCCTGAGCCAGCTCTGCTTGCGCCTCGCCCAGCTCGTCGCGGAGCGTGCGCAGCTGCTCGATCTCCGCTGGCGTCGGCCTCCCCCTCGACGAGACCCTCTGCGCGGCGCGGAGCGCCTCAGCCCGCTCGGTCAGCGAACGCCAGCGGGCGTCGGCGGCGAGCAGCGCGTCGAAGTCGTCGGCCGCAGCCGCGCCTGGCCAGGGCGGCGCGGTAGCCTTCGGGATCCTGTCGGGCAGCCTTGAGGTCGATCACCCGCGCGAGTCTAGTCGGGCGCCTGCGGCTGCGCGCTCTGATAACCGCCGGCCAGCGCTCGCTCGCGATCCGTGGCCAGTTCCCGATCATCACCGGCGGGACCGCCTCCCGACCGCGTCGCGAGCACCGAGCCGGCCAGGATAAGGACAAATGCGACAGCCATCGACGCGGTCAGCCGTTCGCCGAGGACGAGGACACCGAGCGCGACGGCAACGGCGGGATTGACGTAGGTGATGACCGTCGCCCTGGCTGGCCCCGCCTCGGCGATGAGCGCGAAGAAGCCAAGGAACGCGACTGCGGTGCAGATGACCGCAAGTCCCCCGAGTGCGGCGAGCACCTTGGCTGCGGGGACCGCTGACGGCCAGGTCAGCGCGGCGAACGGCGCGTAAACTACCGCCGCGAAGGCAAGGCAAGCGGCCGTCATCCCCAGCGGCGGAACGTCGCTGAGCTTGCGTGCCGCAATCAGCGGTCCGATTGCGTAGCACAGCGCGACAGCCAGCACTTCTGCGACTGAGCTCGCGGCGCCGCGGGCACCGCCGCCGACCAGCAGGGCGACGCCGCCCAAGCCGAGCAGCAGGCCACTCCACCGGACGAGGGTGAGCTTGTCATGACCTCCGGTGAGGCGCGACAGAACCGCGACCAGGATCGGCACCGAGGCGATCAGCAGCCCGCTCAGCGAGCTCGACAACCGGGTCTCGGCATACGACAGCAACAACCACGGCGTGATGATCTCAACGGTGGCAAACAGCGCCAGCCAGCGCCAGTACGGGCGCAGCGCGGTGAGTTCCCGCCTGCGAACCGCGATAGGCAGCAGCAGGGCAGCGCCTATCCCGACCCTGGCCAGCACCAGCACGGGCGGCGCAACGCCGCCGACTGCCACCTTGATGAGCAGGTAGGGCACGCCCCAGATCAGGCTCATTGCTGCGAACAACCACCAGCCGCGGCGGCTCACCCTGGCTCCTTCGTCGGAAACGCTCTCGCACCAATGATCTGACGGGCCGGGCCGCACGTCTTGAACGCAATTGCGGGCGAGGCTTGCCGCGCCCGCCCCGAACGTTCGTGGCTCGGGCAGCCGCGCCGAGCTTAACTGGCGGTACTGCCTGTTTCAGGTCCGATGGTCACGCGCAGGCGGACCGGCCCGATCGTTGGTCGTGATCGCCGTGGACTTTCGCAGCGGCCCTGTTCGGCTGTCGGTCCGGCCGGGCTACGCTCGCAGGATCGGGAAGTTATGCCCGGTCTGCGGAGGTACTGTGCCCTCGGAGAGCGTGCCCTCGGAGAGCGTGCCCTCCGAGAGCGTGCTGTGAGACCGGGCCCGCGAGACCGGCCTGCGAGAGCGGGCCAAGCAGAAACTGTGTTTGCGGAGGGACTGTGTTTCCGGAGGGACTGTGCGGTTGACAAGCCAGGGCGCGGCCGTACCCACGGCCGAAATGCAGGCTCGTCCGCCCGCAGCCCGGACGTCACGTCCCCTGCTGGCACTGCTGGCCGCGCTGGTCGGCGGGCTAGCGCTCGCCGCGGCGTTCCCGCCGGCCGGCATCTGGCCGCTGGCAGCCGGCGGCCCCGCCCTGCTGGTGCTGGCGCTGTGGCGGCAGCGGCTGCGGACCGCTCTCGCCGCGGGAACCATCTTCGGCCTTGCCTTCTTCTTCCCGTTGCTGTCCTGGCTGGTCAATGTGGCATGGTATGCCTGGGTTGCGCTGGCCGTTGCGTCAACATTGATCTTCACGGTGCTCGCGGCCGGGCAGTGGCTGATGTTGCGGCTGCGGTTCTGGCCGTTGGCAGTCGCGGGCTGGTGGGTCGCAGCCGAGGCACTCCGTGACCGGTGGCCTTGGGGCGGCTTCCCGTGGGGGCGGCTGGCAATGAGCCAGGCAACGGCGCCAACGGTGAAGTGGGTGGCCGTCGCAGGGCCGCCTGCCCTTACGTTCCTGCTCGCGCTGGCCGGCGCCTGCCTTGCCTGGCTTCTACTCGGCCCGGCCGCTGCCCGGCAGCCGTCAGCCGCCGCCCGGCAGCCGGCTGCCGCCTCTCCCCCTGATGGCGCGAGCCGCGGCGCACGGCTCCAGGCGGCCGCCCGGGCGCGCCTGTGGGCCGCGGTCGCGCTTGTCGCGAGCACCGGGCTTGCGCTGTCCGGCGCCCTGTTGCCTGCCGACCAGGCCGCACCCCACCAGCCAACGGCCGAGGTCGCGGCGATCCAGGGAAACGTGCCGCATGCTACAAACCTGCCGGACCTGTGGCGGGCCACAACGGTGACGCAGAATCACGCCAACGCCACGGAGGCATTCGCGGCCAGGGTCCGCGCAGGTGCGGCCCCGGCGCCTGCTGTGGTCATCTGGCCGGAAAACTCGACCGACCAGGATCCGAGCCTCGTTCCCTTCATCTACAACACGATCGCGGGTGCGGTCGCGGCCATCGGCAGGCCGGTACTGGTCGGTGCGGTGCTGCAGAATCCAGTGCGGAACTCGGGCCAGCTGTGGCTACCAGGCAAGGGCCCGGTGGCCGTCTACGTCAAGCGCAGGCTGGTGCCGTTCGGTGAGGTCATCCCGTTCCGCAGCGTTCTCGCGAAGATCACCTCGCTGCCGTCCTCACTGCAGCCGGAGAACTTCACCCCCGGCCACCGTGCTGTCGTGTTCCAAGTCGGCAAGGTGCGGATCGGCGATGTCATCTGCTACGAGGTCGGCTTCGACGGCCTGGTGTCATCCGAGATTGCCGCGGGCGCGAACCTGCTGGCGGTACAGACCAACGACGCCGACTTCGAGCTCGACGGCCAGACCGGCGAGACACTGCAGCAGCTTGATATGGCCAGGATCCGGGCGATCGAGTTCAACCGCGCGGTCGTGGTGGCGTCCACCACCGGCATCAGCGCGATCATCAGCCCGGATGGCACGCCTCTGATCAGTACCAGAACCTGGACCAGGGCAGTGATCGAGGCACGAGTTCCGCTGGTCAGCACGACAACGCTGGCCCAGAAAGCGGGCGGGTGGCCGGAGGCCGTGCTCACCCTCTCCACGGCGGCCGCGTTCTGCTGGGCGCTGGGGCAGACTGTCGCCCGGCGCAGGCGAATTGATCATCAGGCCCGCGGCCAGGCAGCAGAATAGAAAGGTGCGATTCTGGCGCGGTTTCTGGCGGCCCCCTCGTTTTGCGGTCTTGGCATCCGGGGCGATCCCCGTACTCGCCTTCCCGTCCGCCAATCTGGAGTGGCTGGCCTGGGCGGGGCTGGTGCCAGGATTCGCGCTCATCCGGAGCGCGGCGACCAGGCGCGAGGCTGCGACGCGCGGCGCGTGGTTTGGCGCCGGCTACTTGCTCGCCGCCATGTACTGGCTCGCGCCGAACATCGGGCCGGGGCTGCTGCTCGTGGCCATCGTGATCGGCGCCCTGTGGAGTGCGGTCGGGATCGCCGTCTGGTCACTGCTCCGGCCGCCGGTGCGCGCGCCCGCCGCCGTTGCCGCGCTCGTCGTGGTGCCCAGCACCTGGCTCGTCGCCGAGTGGATCCGGTCCTGGCAGGCGATCGGCGGACCATGGGCGGTGCTCGGCGCCAGCCAATGGCAGCACCCGGCGGTACTGGCGCTGGCCGCGGTCGGCGGGGTCTGGCTAGTCAGCTTCGCCCTGGTCGCCGCGAACACCGGGTTCCTGCTGGCGCTGGTGGCGAGGAGCGTTGCGCTGCGGCTGGCGGGCCTGGGCGTGGCCGGCCTGGCCATTGCGGCCGGGCCGGTGGCGTTCGCGCTGACCTCGCCGATGCCGGCCGGCCGGCCCCTAACGGTCGCGCTCGTGCAACCCGGCATCCTGTCCGGGCCTGGCATCAGGGTGGCCAGGAATGAGCAACTGACCGCCGCGCAGGCCGGCAACGCGGACCTGTACGTGTGGGGCGAGAGCAGCGTGGGATATGACCTGACCACGCGGCCAGCCCTCCTGTCGGCGCTGGAGCGGCTGTCCCGGACAGTCGGGGCGGACATCCTCGTTGGTCAGGATGCGATCAGCCCAGCAGGCGCCAAGTCCAAGCAAGCCACCCTAATCGGGCCCGACGGGGTGAGAGCCAGCTACATCAAGACCCGGCTGGTGCCGTTCGGCGAATACATCCCGTTCCGCGCCGCTCTCGGCTGGCTCACCAAGATCAGCCGCGCTGCGCCCCAGAATGTCGTGCCAGGCACGGGTGCACACGTGATGGTGGCAACCACGCCCCGTGGCCGACCACTCACCATCGGCGTGCTGATCTGCTTTGAGTCTGCGTTCCCCGACATGTCGAGGGTGGACGCCGACCAGGGTGCCCAGCTCATCGTCTACCAGACGTCGGACTCGACGTTCCAGGACAGCTGGGGACCGGCTCAGCATGCCGCTCTCGGCGCGGTGCGCGCGGCCGAATCCGGCAGGCCGGTAGTCCAGGCCGCGCTGACCGGTGACTCGGTGGCATTTGACGGGCGCGGCCGGGAGCTGGCCCAGATCGGCACCAGCTTCCGCGGCGCCGTCATCGTCCGCCTGGAGCTGCCTCCGGCTGCTGATCGGACTCTCTATGACCGGCTCGGCGACTACGTGCCCTGGACGGCCGTCGGCATCGCCGCCCTCGCCGCGCTCGCCGGCCTGCGCGAGATGCGGTCTGCGCGCCGCCGCCGACGAGTGGCATCCGCAGCGGACGAACCGAGCATCTTGACTGATAGCCGCCGGACACCGTCCTAGCCCACTGGCAGAAGTCCTGGTCCGGCGGAGATGCCGGTTAGTGCGGGATTTATTCCTGTTACTCGCCGGTAGTGACAAGCCTCATATCGGGATGCGTCCCTGGCTG
This sequence comes from uncultured Actinomycetota bacterium, assembly GCA_963804435.1. GTDB lineage: Bacteria > Actinomycetota > Actinomycetes > Streptosporangiales > Streptosporangiaceae > JAJYUU01. Next base: position 48,880 of record CAWDQI010000003.1, read on the forward strand.
GCCTGGTGTTATACCTCGTGATCCTCACCGGGGAGCCGCCCAGTCCGATCACTGGCTCCCGAGCTACAGGCCGCTACCAGGAGCTACCAGGAAGACCCGCCTGGGCCGCCTGTAACCCGCAGGGCGCGCAACCCCTCGCGTGCCCGAGAACGCCTGCGTCAAGCCAGGTGAGCTCATGCTGGCCTCCGGCCGGCCGGGCGGCGAGGACACCCGGGAAAGGAACCTGATGACTGATCGGCCGACCAGCAACGCCCGCGATCATGGCGAAGGCCTGATCGACGCCGGAACTGACCGCCTGACCAGCGCCGCCCAAGGCCGGAAGAAGTCCCTTCTTTACGTCGGCGCAGCCCTGGCCCTCGCCGGGACCGGCTTCGCGACAGCCGCGACCGCGGCCGATTCCGCCTCTGCCCCGGTAAGAGTGGCTGGCGCCCAGGCTGAGGTCGTGCAGCTCACCGCGCTGGTCTCTACGGGCAAGCCCGCCCCGCCAGCACGCACCGTCACCCCGCTCGGCGCCACACCAGACCCCCTGGCCCACCCCGCCGCGGCGGCCCGCGCCGTCGCCGCCGCCCCGCTCACCGCCGCCCCACTCGCCGCCGCAGTGGGCTCCGTGGCCCACCCCGCCGCGGCCGCACGCGCCGTCACGCCGCTCGCTGCCACCCGAGACCCGCTGGCCCACCCCGCCGCGGTAGTACGCGCCGCCGTTCCGCTCGCCGCCACGCCAGACCCCCTGGCCCAGCACAGCGTCGCGGTCACCCAGCACAGCGTGACGGTCAAAGACAACGGTCCGAGCGCGGTAACACCGCATACCGCCGGACCCCACGTCCTCCCCCGGCACACCGCGGGCCGGCCTGATCTGCCACCCGCCATCGCCAGGCCCGCCGGCACACAGCATGCCCCCACGGACAAGCGCGTCGCGACCTGGCGACAGCTGAGCAGCGCACTCAACCAGGAGGCCAACCCGGCGGCGGCCGCGCATCACCAGGTGCCGTCGGCTGACCGGCTGACTCCGGTAGGCGTCAGTGGCCCGCAGAGCTGGATGCCGCTCAGTCCGGCCCAGGTGGCCAACGCCAGCGTCATCGTTAAGCAGGCCCTGGCCAAGAACATGGGCATCCGCTCAGCGGTCATCGCGGTCGCCACGGCCATGCAGGAGTCCCAGCTGATCAACGTCAACTACGGTACGTACAACTCGCTAGGCCTGTTCCAGCAGCAGTACAACATGGGCTGGGGGACGCCTGCCCAGATCATGAACCCCCGATATGCTGCGGATGCGTTCCTGACCGCGCTGCAGCAGTACGAGGCGAGCAACCCTAGCTGGGCGACGCAGCCACTGTGGCAGGCCGCGCAAGGCGTGCAGAAGTCAGCGTTCCCCTACGCCTACGCCAAGTGGGAGGCCCAGGCCGCATCGCTCGTCAAACAGATCGTCACCCACCTGCCGCCTGCCGCCATCTAGCGTCCGGTGCCGGCCTTCTCCCCCCATTGGGCCGAACCGGATCAGCCAGCCGCCGGGCATCCCCCCGCCCGGTTTGGCCGGCCTCATGTGCCCCGCCCCTCCCCCCAGGGGCGGGGCACATTCTGTTGACGCCCGGCCCATCTGCGTTGCGACTCAGCCAGCGCACGGCAACGTATTCCTGACCGAATTTTGTTCATCTGGCTGTCATATTCGCTGCGCTGCCGCACTTCATCGGGCCTGTCGCGAGACCGCAGCGGCCTCGGCAGCGGACGGATGCGGCAACGGCCTTGCAATCTTGGCCAACGCATGTCGCCCTACCTGGTAGAACATGGGTCCATGACGACCTTCCTGACGGACTCGGGGTACTGGGCCCTGCTTGTCTTTGCCTTCGTCCAGGCTTGTTGCATCCCGATCTCGTCGGAGATCACCTTCGGGTTCGCGGGCGTGCTTGCCTACGAGGGTCACCTCAGCCTCGCGCTGGTGATCATCATCGGCACACTAGGGGAGCTGGCGGGCTCCACCACGGCATACGGCCTGGGCCGGCTGGGCGGTCGTCATACCGTCGAGCGCTACCGCAAGTACCTGCTCATGACACGCAGAGATGTCGAGCGGGTCGAGCGGTTCTTCGCCGGACGCGGCGCCTGGGCGGTCGCTATCGGCCGGATCATCCCGCTGGTGCGCGCCTTCACCGGCCTGGTGGCGGGCTTCATGGAAGTGCCCGCCCTGCCATTCGAGATCTTCAACCTGATCGGCACGCTGATCTGGGCGACCGCGCTGTCCGTGATCGGGTATGAGCTCGGCCACGAATGGACCACGGTCTCGAAGAACTTCTCACATGCCAGCGACGCGCTGGCCGTCCTCGTGGTGCTCATGCTGGTTGCCCTCATCGTCCACAAGTGGCAGCAGCTGAGGAAGGAGCGCGCCGCCGACGCGGCGGCGGCCGCGCCAGGAGACGAGAAAGCGCCAGCATCGGGACCCCGGCACCGCGCTCGCTAGCGCAGCAAGGTGGCTTACGAGCCCGGCTGGCATCACACCGCTGTTGTCTACCAGGTCTACTTGCGCAGCTTCGCCGACGGCAACGGCGACGGCATCGGCGACCTGGCCGGTCTTAAGGCTCGGCTGCCCTACCTACGCGATCTCGGCGCCGACGCGATCTGGCTGACCCCCTGGTACGTCTCGCCGATGGCCGACGGCGGCTACGACGTGGCGGACTACCGGGATATCGATCCGCTGTTCGGTACACTCGGCCAGGCCGAGGCGCTGATCGCCGCGGCACACGAGCAGCAGCTCAAGGTCATCATCGACATCGTGCCCAACCATTGCTCCGACCAGCACCGGTGGTTCACCGCCGCACTCGCGGCCCGCCCTGGGTCCCCCGAGCGAGCGCGGTTCTGGTTCCGGCCCGGCCGCGGGCCCGCCGGGAGCCTGCCGCCGAACGACTGGCCATCCATGTTCGGCGGCCCGGCCTGGACTCGCGTCACCGAGCCAGACGGCACTGCCGGTGAGTGGTACATGCACTTGTACGCGCCCGAGCAGCCCGACCTCAACTGGGACAACCCTGAGGTCAGGGCTGAGTTCGAGGACATCCTGCGGTACTGGCTCGATCGCGGCGTCGATGGCTTCCGGATCGACGTAGCTGATTTCCTGGTCAAGGACGCCGCGCTGCCCGACGTCGCAGGCCTGGCGGCGGGCGCCCGCAAGCCGTGGGAAGACCAGGACGGCCTGCACGACATTTACCGGTCCTGGCGCCAGGTCATCGAGTCCTACCCCGGCGACCGGGTCTTCGTGGGCGAGATGTGGCTGAAGCCGCTCACCCGGCTGCGACCGTACCTGTCGGGCGATCAGCTACACACGGCATTCAACTTCGACTTCATGGGCGCGCCATGGAATCCCGCCCGCTTGCGTGACGTCATCGACACGACTCTCACCAGCATCGGAGCATCGGCACCTTGGGTGCTGTCCAACCACGACGTGACGCGGCATCTGACCCGATACGGCCGCGCTAACACCAGCAACGAGTGGCAGGCCGACCTGGGCGTGCCTGACCTGGCACTCGGGACCCGGCGGGCCAGGGCAGCGATCATGCTGTCGCTCGCCCTGCCGGGCAGTGCCTACCTGTACCAGGGCGAGGAACTAGGACTGTGGCAGGTCGAGGACATCCCCGATGAGCTAATCGCCGACCCGATCTTCGAGCGCACTAACCATGTCGTCCGCGGCCGGGATGGCTGCCGCGTCCCGCTGCCCTGGCAGGCAGACCGCCCGGGCTTTGGTTTCGGGCCGGCCGGCGGCGCAACTCCCTGGCTGCCGCAGCCCGAGCAGTGGCGGCAACTGGCCGCCGATCAGCAGGCATCGGACCGCGGCTCCATGCTCGAGCTGTACCGGGCCGCGCTGCGTATCCGGAAGGCGCGGGCCCAGCTGTCCGACGACGGCCTTTCCTGGCAGGAAACCCCACTGGGCGTGCTGGCCTTCGACCGACCAGGTGGCTTTGGTTGCGTCGTGAACCTGGCCGGGGCACCGGTGCCGCTGCCACCCCACCAGGAGCTGCTGCTGGCCAGCGGCCCGCTCGACGACGGGCGCCTGCCGCCCGACACCGCTGCCTGGCTGCGCACCGAGGCAACCTAACCCGCGGGCAGTCGTCCCCCAGGCAGTCGATCGCGGTTCCGCCCGGCCGTCGACACGATCCTCAGTCGACCAGCGCCTGGTACACCAGCTGGCGCAGCTGCGGCCTGATCGGGTACGCGCTCGAGGGCAGCAGCTGGGTAAAGAAAGTGGCCGTGACCTGCTCGGCCCGGTCGACCCAGAAGGTGGTCGAGGCGGCGCCGCCCCAGTTGAACTCGCCGGCCGAGCCAAGCGATTTAGTAGCTAGCGGGTCGATCACCACGGCGAAGCCCAGGCCGAAGCCAACGCCGGCGAACGCGGTCTCCGCGTACAACGGCCGGCCGAACGTCTCCAGGTCAGCGTTGCCAGGCAGGTGGTTGCCGGTCATGTACGCGACCGTCCTGGGGCTGAGCAGCCGCACTCCGTCCAGTTCCCCGGCCGGGCTGTCCGGCCGGTGCAGCAGCATCTGGGTGAACCGGTTATAGTCCCCGGCCGTGGCGACCAGGCCGCCGCCGCCGCTGAGGAATACCGGCTCGCGTAGTGCTGCATTACCCATGGAATCGAGGCGACTGGCCGTGCCATTTTCCGGGCTCCGCGTATAGAGCGCGGCGAGCCGGGCGGCATCGTCTGGGCCGGCGAAGAACGCGGTGTCGGTCATGCCCAGCGGGCCAAAGACCCGGCTTGCGAAGAACTCATCGAGGCGCTGGCCTGAGACCACCTCGACGACCCGGCCGAGCACGTCGGTAGCCACCGAGTAGCTCCACTCGCTGCCCGGCTGGAACAGCAACGGCATGGCGGCGAACTCGTCGCAGCAGGCGGCCAGGTCGGCGCCGCGCGGTGAGCCCCACTCGAACCCGCGGGCCCGGTAGATCGCGTCGACTGGATGGTTACGCATAAAGCCGTACGTCAGCCCGGAGGTGTGGCTGAGCAGGTGCCAGATCCGGACCGGCTCGGTGGCGGGGACGGTCCTGTAGCTGACATCACTGCCGCCGGCGAACACCCGGACATCGCGGAACGACGGGATGTACTTGTACACCGGATCGGTCAGCTCGAAGCCGCCCTCCTCGAAGAGGATCATCGCGGCGACCGAGGTGATCGGCTTGGTCATGGAGTAGATCCGCCACAGGGTGTCCGGTTCCACCGGCAAGCCGGCCTCGATGTCTCGCTGCCCGTAGCTGGACACGTGTGCGAGCTTTCCGTGCCGGGCGACGGTGATCAGCCAGCCCGCCAGCTTCTGCTCATCGACGTATCGCGCGAAGTGCTTATCGATCCGGTCCAGCCGCGCCTGATCGAATCCGACCTCGGCCGGGTCCACTTCGATCTGCAGTCCGCCCATCCTTGCCTGCCTCCAGTCGCCGAGATGCGTCGCCGCCATGGTTTGCCGTGATGTGCTGCCGTGCCTGATCCTGTCAACTGGAACGGCATTCGGTCCACACCGGGATCCGATCAGCCGGACAGGCCGGTGCGGCGCCTGACCTCGTACAGCAGGATCCCTGCCGCCACCGCCAGGTTCAGCGACTCGGCGGTGCCCGTCATCGGGATCGCCACTCGCTCGTCGGCAGCCGCCAGCAGATCGGCAGGCAGGCCGCTGCCCTCGCTGCCGAGCAGCAGCGCCAGCGGCAGCATGAGATCGGCTTGCCAGCACGACAGGCTCTCCTTGGCCGAGGTCGCGGCGACGGTCACGCCGCCGGCCGAGGCCCAGTCGAGGAATTCCCCTGGCGACACCCCGGCCGCCACCGGCACGGTGAACAGCGCCCCCATGCTCGCCTTCACCGCCACTGGATCATAAGGATCGGCCGCGGGGCCGAGCAGGATCACTCCGTCGGCGCCGGCCGCGCTCGCCGTTCGGACGATCGTGCCGATGTTGCCGGGATTGCCAGGCTCGTGCAGCGCGGCGAACAGCGACCCCGGGCCGATCGCCAGTTCACCCAGCGACAGCGGCGCCGCCCGCACGATCGCGGCCAGCCCGGAAGGCCCGTCGCGGTCGGCGATCCGGCCGAATAGCTCCGCGGTGAGCCGGGCCACCTTGACGCCGCTGGCTTCCCGTGCGGCCACCATCGCGACCGCGCCGGGATGGCGGAGCAGGTCGGGCGCGACGATCAGTACCTCGATGTCGGCGCCGGCCTCGACTGCCTGCCAGACCGGCTGGATGCCCTGCACGACGAACGCCGACTCGCGCCGCCTGTGCTTCCGGTCCGCGAGCAGCCGTGCGCGCTTGACCAGCGGGTTGGCGGCGCTACGGATCATGTCGGTCATGAGTTATTCATCTACGAATTGGCGGCAAATCATCGGTAAGCAATGGTTAGTGGCCTAGCATGACCGCCAATACTGCAGACCGCTATGGGGCTCCATGCGCACTGTCATGCTCAGCATCAGGGTAACCACGGCAGCCGCAGCGGTAGCGGCTCTGCTCGCCGGGACGGCATTGACCGCGGCCTCGTCAGCCAGCGGCGCCACCGCGTCGCCGACGGGCGGCCCCGGCCGCTGGTCGCAGGTGACGCCGAATGGCACTGAAAATTTCGCGGACATTGGCCTGGCCAGAGGCGGCCGCGGTGTCCTCAATGTGATCTGGGCCAGCGGGCTCACCTCAGCTGGCCATGCGAAGATCATGGACACTCCGATCAGCTCGGGCGGCACCGTCGGCCGTCCGGCCACGATCGTCTCCGGCTACTACCTCATCACCTATCCTGACGCGACCGTAGCCGGGCCGCGCATCGACGCCATCTGGAATGGGATCAAGGGCAGCTCATCGTCTAGCCCGCGGGGCACGTTCGAGTCGACCCGGCCGCTATCCGGCGGCGCCTGGTCGGCACCTATCAATGTCCCCCGATCCCCGCTATCGCGTTCACGACCAGCAGCGACTCGGCGACGACGGGCTCGGACGGCAAGGCGTGGGTCGCGTTCACCGGCACCGACTCGCTCACCGTCGACCACCTCGGGCACCCCGAGCACCAACTGCAGCCGACGGCCTGCTGCGTGTACGAAGCTGGACTGGCCGCCGATGGCAGCAGCGGCGCGACGTAGCTGGGCTACTAATCGCTGATCACCAAGCACGAAGGGATCTACGTGCAGCGGCTGGGGCAGAATGGCACCGCGTCTGGTGCGCGCACGCTCCTGCCCGGCTCGGTGGCACACGGCAATACCGCCGTTGCCAATCAGCGGATCGCCGTGTCCGGCCGTGGGCACGGCCGCAGCGGCGTGTATGTCGCGTACGAGACCGGCTACCCCTTCGCTCTCGGTGTCAACGTGCTCCGGCTTGGCACTCGCAAGACAGTGAGGCTCGCCAGCACCAGCACAGCGGACCAGTTTGCCGGCGCCACCGTGACAGCCGACCCGGCTGGCGGACTATGGGTGGCGTGGTACACCGCACCCCCCTTCGGCGTACTGGGCCACTCTGGTCCGGTAGCCTCGCTGACCGCCAGCGCAGCAGGCGGCCGCGCTGATCCCAGGCCACGTTCCCGTACCATGCGTGAGGTGATTCCTTCACCGGATGCTGGCACGCGGAGGCCAGCGGGGTTCGCCCGCGATGAGCGCGGAAAGTGATCGGGTAGCCGGCTTCGGGCGGCTCGAGGAGGGGCTGCGGAGCGCCGGTGACTGGTACAGGTGGGGTCCGTACGTCAGCGAACGCCAGTGGGGCACGGTCCGCGAGGACTACAGCGCCGACGGCGAGGCCTGGGACTACCTGCCGCATGACCACGCCAGGTCGCGCGCGTACCGCTGGGGCGAGGACGGCCTGGCCGGATTCTGCGACATCGAGCAGCGGCTGTGCCTCGGCCTGGCGCTGTGGAACGGCAACGACCCGCTACTCAAAGAGCGCGCGTTCGGCCTGACCGGCGAGCAGGGCAACCACGGCGAGGACGTCAAGGAGTACTGGTGGTACCTGGACGCGCTGCCCAGTCACGCCTGGAACCGCTGGCGACACCACTACCCGCAGGCACGCTTCCCGTATGAGGACCTGATTGAGGGGAACGGGGCCCGCAATCGCACGCAGCCGGAGTACGAGCTGATCGACACCGGGGCATTCGAGGGCGGCCGGTACTGGATCACCGAAGTGGCCTACGCCAAGGCCGGGCCGGACGACATCCTGATGACCATCGAGGTCAAGAATGCGTGCCCGGATCAGGCCGAACTTCACGTGCTGCCGACCGCGTGGTTCCGCAATACCTGGTCCTGGGCCGACGACGCGGACAAGCCGCAGATCGCAGCCGGCGGAGACGGCCGGGTGCTGCTGGACCACCCGCTATGCGGGCCCATGGAGCTGCTCGCGGGGCCCGGCCCCGATGGAGTGCCGCCGACGACGCTGTTTTGCGAGAACGAGACGAACGCCGCGCGGTTGTTTGGGGCCGACCCAGTCACGCCTTACCCCAAAGACGGCATCAACGACCACGTGGTGGGCGGCGCCGCCACGGTGAACCCGGCCGGGACTGGTACAAAATGCGCGTTCTTGTACAAGCTGAGCTTGGCCGGGGGCGCCTCGGCCGAGCTGCGAGTCCGGCTGCGTCCGACCGCACTTACCGTGGTTGATTCTCAGCAAATAGCGCTGAAAATCAACCACGGTAATCACGAAGCGGCTGATGGCGGGCCGCTTGGCAGGGAATTTGCGGCAATTGTCGGGCAGCGGCGGGCCGAGGCCGACGAGTACTACGCGGAACTGACCCCCGCCGGGGCCAGCGCCGACGAGGCAATGGTGATGCGCCGGGCGTTCGCCGGGATGCTCTGGTGCAAGCAGTTGTACTACTACGACGTCAGCCGCTGGCTGGACGGTGACCCCGCGCAGCCGACCCCGCCTGAGCAGCGGCTTACTGGGCGAAATTCCCGGTGGCGCGGCTTCGACGCGTTCGACATCATGTCGATGCCGGACAAGTGGGAGTACCCCTGGTTCGCGGCCTGGGACCTGGCATTCCACTGCATCGCGCTGGCGCACGTCGATCCGGCCTTCGCCAAGTACCAGCTGATCCTGCTGTGCCGGGAATGGTTCCAGCATCCGGGTGGGGCACTGCCGGCCTACGAGTGGGACTTCGGCGACGTGAATCCGCCCGTGCAGGCGTGGGCAGCGCTTGAAGTGTTCGCCGTCGACGGCTGCCGCGACGTCGACTTTCTCAGCCGGATCTTCGACAAGCTGCTGGTGAACTTCACCTGGTGGGTGAACCGGGAAGACGCCGAGGGCAACAATCTGTTCGAGGGCGGCTTCCTCGGGCTGGACAACATCGGCCCGATCGACAGGTCGCATTTGCCGGTAGGGGGCATTCTCGAGCAGGCCGACGCGACCGGCTGGATGGCGTTCTTCGCCCTCGCGATGGCCACGATTGCCGGCATCCTGCAGCGGGCCGGGTTGCGGCCAGCCACGGACCTGGTACTGAAGTTCGTCGAGCACTTCGCCGCGATCAAGCAGGCGCTCGACGACCGCGGCCTGTGGGACGAGACCGACGGCTTGTACTACGACCGGCTCGTCACTCCGTCCGGCGAAGTGGTGCCGGTCAAGGTCAGATCCTTCGTCGGGATCCTGCCGGCCCTGGCGATGAGCGTCGTCGGCGAGGAGACCATCGACCTGGCTATGGCGGTCGGCAAGCGTTTCGCCGGCCTGCTGGCCGAGGGAGGCATGACCAGGCACGGGATGGCCGGGCCGAGCCAGCTTTCCGAGAGCGGGCTGCTGCGCGGCGAACCAGGAAATCAGCGGCTGCTGCTGAGCCTGGTCAGCCCGGACCGGCTGCGGCGGCTACTGACCGTGATGCTGGACGAGGCAGAATTCCTGTCCCCGCATGGCCTGCGCGCGCTGTCGGCCTGGCACCGCGACCATCCTTACACCATCGACGTGGAGGGTTACCAGGCCAGCATCGACTACGAGCCGGCCGAGTCAACCACGCCGCTGTTCGGCGGCAACTCCAACTGGCGGGGCCCGGTCTGGTTCCCGGTGAACTACCTGGTGATCAGCGCGCTCGAGCGATACGAGCGGTTCTTCGGAGACGAGATGCGGGTTGAGTACCCGTCTGGTTCCGGCCAGCAGGTGCCGCTGGCGGCGGTGGCCGCCGACCTGCAGGACCGGCTCATCTCGATCTTCACGCCGGGGCCGGACGGGCGCCGGCCTTGCTTCGGCGGCGTGCGGCTGCTGACCGACGACCCCAACTGGCGGGACAATCTGGTGTTCAACGAGTACTACCACGGCGACAACGCGGCCGGCCTCGGCGCGTCCCACCAGACGGGCTGGACCGGCCTGATCGCCGACATCATACGTCGTCGGCACGGCGCGGTGCCGTCGCTCGGAGCCGCGTTGGCGGCCCTATTCGAGCGCGCATAGGGTCAGCACATGAGCATTTCTGGTGAGTACGAGCCGAGCCCGGCGCAGTGGGTCCGTGACCAGGTGGAGTTGTACGAGTCCTCCGGCGGGCAGCAGGGTAACACGCTGCTTGACACCGGGCTCCCGGTCATTATCTTGGCGACGAGAGGCAACAAGAGCGGAAAGGTCCGCAAGACGCCCCTGATGCGGGTCGAGCACGACGGCGAGTACGCGCTGGTCGCGTCCCTGGGCGGCGCCCCGAAACATCCGGTCTGGTACTACAACCTCAGGGCCGATCCCAAGGCTGTCGCGATCCAGGACGGGCCGGAACCGCTCCCCGTCGAGGTTCGCGAGCTAGCGGGCGAGGAGAAGAAACGCTGGTGGGAACGGGCCGTCGCGGCGTACCCGGCCTACGCCGACTACCAAGCGAAGACTGAGCGTCAGATCCCGGTCTTCCTGGCCACCCGGTCCAGCTGACAGCAGACCTCTCGGCACAGGCGCGACGCAACGGAGCGGCCGCACTGCAGCCGCTCCGCCGCTTCGCCGGCCGATTCCGTGCGCAGTTGACCGCGCGGTTTCTGCAGTTAGCTGTTGCCGTATCCGTACAGCACCGCGTCCAGGCCCGAGCCCGCCGGTACGGTGCCGACGGCGAGCACGGCGCTCGAGCCCGGAACGACCGCGAAGCCGCCGAGGAAGTCGCCGGTCCGGGTGGTGATGGTCGAACTCGACCAGCGTCCGGCTGCCGACCTGTGCAGGGCCAAGTTCGCGATGCCGTTGGAGCCGGTCGCGCCGATCCAGAGCCCGCCCTTGCCGTCGGCGATGATCTCCTGCACGAAGGCGCGGCCCGGCACCGCCACCGGGTGCCAGTGACCGGATCTGAAGTCAGCGAGCACGGGTCCGCCTCCGTGTGGCGCGAAGCCGGTCAGCCAGACTCCGCTGCGGGACGAGGCCAGAATCTGCTGCGGGTCGACCAGCACTGGGGTGACCACCTTCGCCCATGCCGATCCGTTGTAGTGCTCGACAAAGTAGTTCAGCTTCGCGTGCTGCTCGGTGACACCGATAGCCCAGATGTCGTGGGCCGACGCTGCGCTGGCGATCTCCACGTCACCGCCCAGCCCATGCACCTGCTGCCAGGATGACCCGTTGTAATGCCAGGTGCCGTCGCCGGGCTTTCCGGCCGGCCCGGCCGTGCCGCCGAACACCCACACGTTGCTCGGGCTGATCGCGGTCACGCCGGTGAGCTGGCGTCCGGCTGGCCAGTTCCTGGCGACCTTCCAGGTCGTGCCGTTGTAGTGCAGCACGCACCCGTTCACGCCGGCAACCCAGATGTCGTGCACCGATGTCGCACCGACGGCGGCGACCCGAGCGCAATGCGGGTCGGCGGGCAACGACCTGGCCGTCCAGCGCGATCCATCCCAGTACGCAGCGAGCGGCTTGCCGGTGTAGGGCGCGACCCCGCCGCTCTCGCCTAACGTCCATGCCTTACCGTGGGGCGCTGCGACTACCCAGGCGAATCCGCTAAGAGTGCCGGCGAAATGCTGCTTCTTCACTATTCGCCAGTGGCTGGCAGCCGTTGCGCGAGGCGCGGTCCCGGCCGCGCTCGCGCCCTGGCCGGCCGCTAGCGCCATCGGAGTGACGCTGACCGCAACGGCGGCTGGCAGGACCGCGGCAGCGATTAGCCCAGTTCGTTTCCAGGCCGCGGAGATCTTCATGATGTTCCCTCCCTTGGTCGCGGCAACGCCGCACATGACGATGTTGCGCCGCCAGGGCAGTCACGACAAGGGAATCTCGTTCGCGCGGGCAGGTCTGCTCGTCGGTCAGCTGGCCGAGCCGCCGGCGATCTCGAACGACCAGAGTTCGCTGCTGACCGCGACCGGCCGCTGGGCCTGGCCCGCAGGCTGGGCCTCGCCCGCGGGCTGGGCCTCGCCCGCAGGCTGGGCCTCGCCCGCAGGCTGGGGCTGACCCGCCTGGTGCGCACCGTGCGGCGATCCGGCGCCCGGTGCCGCCTGGCGGTGGCCGTGCCCGAACGCGGGCGAGGTCCGCCAGGCCTCGAACGAGTCCTCGTCGCGCCAGCGCGTCACGACCAGCCAGGTCGTCCGTCCGTCCGTGGGCCGCATCAACTCGAAGCCTTCGAAGCCGTCCTGGTTATCCACCGCTCCCGCGCGGGCGGCGAACCGGCGAGCCAGCTCGTCACCGCCGTCCGGCGGCACGGTGATCGCATTGATCTTGATAACGGTCATGAACTTCATCATCTCAGCAGGCGACCGGACGGCCGCCGGGACCACCTGTTCTGCCCGCCCAGCCGGGAAGCTCCTGCCGACGCAATGCCCGAACAGCCGCAAGCCGAGTCAGGCGTCCGTGAGCCCCGCGAAGATTGCGGCAATCTCCGCTGGCTCCAGCCGGAGCGTCGCGTCGCCCACCGAGAGCTCGATCCGCTGCACGCCGGGGTCGGCCGTCTGCATGCAGGCCGGCGAGACCCAGACACCGTGTTCCTCAGCCAGCCGACGGGCGGCCTTGGCGTAATCGTCTTGGCCCACCCGCAGGAGCAAGTGCATCATCGGCACCTGCGGCGGGTCCGGCAGTATGGTAACGCCCGCGACATCGCCGAGCGCTGCCCCAATCGCGCGGGCGTGGCTCAGGTATCCGGGGAACTTCGGCAGCCGCTCACGCAGGCAGGTCAGCGCCGACGCCGCGTTCGGCCACAGTCCGAACATGGTCCCGCCCATCCGCCGCCGCCATTCCCGGACCTGCGCGACGACCTCCTCGGGGCCGGCCACGCAGCAGCCGGGCAAGGCCCCGATCCCCTTGTAAAACGACACGTAGACGGTGTCGAACAGGCCGGCAATCTCGGCCGGGGCACGTTCGTAGCCCGCCGCCGACTCCCACAGCCGGGCGCCGTCGAGGTGCGCGGCCGCGCCACGCTCACGCGCCCAGCCGACCTGGGCGAGCAGGTCCTCGTAGCCGGGCTGCTGGCCGCCGATGTCACGCTGCGGCAGCTCGAGCAGCAGCGCGGCCGGCGCCTCGGCGATGGCGACCAAATCGTCCATGGTGATGAGGCGGTCCCGGCCCCCGGCCGGCCGTCCGATGAGACCATGCAGCCGCTGATAGGCCTGCTCCTCGTGCTGCTCGAGGTGGCACATCGGATGAAAGATCACGGTCCGCCGGTTGCGGTTGTCGGCATGCACCCTGAGCACGGCTTGCTGTGCCATCACCCCGGTCGGAAGAAAGGTGGCGGCAGGTTTCCCCAGCACCGTGCATATCTCGGCCTCGAGCTCGGCCACCACGCCGCCCTGGCCATAATTATCCGGCTTGGTATCGGCCGGGATCGTCGCCAGCATGGCGGCCGCGTTGACCGGCCCGTGGCCGGCCAGGAACCGGGCGCACCGGTCCCGCAGCGCGGCGAGTTCCTTTTCTTCGTCGGTCATCAGCCCGTCCCGGTCACGAAGTCGATGAGTTCCTCCACCCGGCCGAGGAACTCCGGCTCCAGGTCCGCGTAGGACTGTACGCGCCCCAGGATGCGCCGCCAGCCAGCAGCCGGATCAGGTGGCCACCCGATCCCTGCCAGGATGCCTTCCTTCCACGGTGTGCCGCGAGGGACGTCAGGCCAGCGGCCGAAGCCGAGAACTGCGGGCTTGACCGCGGCCCATACGTCGATGAAGGGGTGGCCGACAATAAGGACGTGATCCGAGCTGGCCTGAGCCGCGATCCTGCTTTCCTTGGAACCGTCCACTAGGTGGTCGACCAGCACGCCGAGCCGCCGGGCCGGGCCAGGCGCGAATCCGGCCACGATCGCCGGCAAGTCGTCGATTCCGTTCAGAAACTCCACGACCACCCCGACGTCGCGGAGGTCATCGCCCCAGACCTTCTCCACGAGCTCGGCGTCGTGCTTGCCCTCCACGTAGATGCGGCTGGCCCTGGCGACTTTCGCCCGGCTGGCGGGCGCTGCGACTGACCCCGACGCGGTCCGGCCCGGCCCGCGCCGCTGATCCGGAGCCGGCCTGACCAGCGCCACCCGCTTGCCTTCCAGCAAGAACGTCCCGGTCAGCGGGAAGACCCGGCGGTTGCCGAACCGGTCCTCCAGGATGACCGCGTCCTTCTCGCAGCCAACCACCGCGCCGCAGAACTCTCCGGCACCGTCCTCGACGACCAGACCGCGCTGCGCCGGAATCCGGGGCGGCGGTCCCGGCCGCCGAGAAGGCGCCGCCAAGACATCGTCGCCATACCGCGCATCGCCGTACCGCCTGCCTGGCACCAAATCTCCTGCGCGTGACCGGGGTATTTGTCCGGTCCAGTATCGGCGAGATCCGCCCCCCGCGCCCGTCAGCGCGCCGCCATCGGCCCGATTCAGGCCCGGGGGAGTCCTGAATGAGGCACACTTTCATGCGGCGGACTGAGGTGGTAACGCCCGGGGCCAGCAGCGGAAACGATTACCTACCGGATGGCCGAATGGTGCCTCTTACGGCGTACCCGTGCGCTAGGGTCCCCTACGTTATGTTCAGTCCCTAAAAGCCGCGGGGGGATGCAGTGCCGCGTCTTCGTCTGAGCCTCGGCGCATTGGTTGGGGCAGTGGCCACGCTCGTTGCCATGGTGTGCCTGCCCGCCTCGGCCTTGGCGCTGCCACCGCCAGGCAGCAACATCAGCATCATCTCCGCGGGACCAACGAGCGGCAATCCGTATCAGCTGACCGTCCAGGTCAATGACGCGAACAACCTCCAACTGAGCAGTCCGGACGGCGGCACCACCCCGCCCATGACGGTACACGTGCTCAACTCCAGCAACGTCGACGTCTACGACGTGACGACCATGGCGTACGTGTCTGGGCCGAACTCTGCTCAGATCTGGCAACAGACAGACCAAATCCCGCAGGCCAGCCTTCCGGCCGGGACCTACACGCTGAAGATCGACATGTACGACGCGCAGGAGAGCGATCTCGCAGTCGTGGCGCCGGCCCCGTTGTCGTTCTTCTACACGACTACGGTCACGGCCACCGCGAATCCGCCGAGCGTTACTGCCGGGTCGCAGAAGGTCACTTTTGCCGGCACTGTGACTGGGCAGGCCACCGTGACCGGAATGGCGCCGGCCGGGCCGCACGTGGGCCTCAACAACATCCCGGTTTACCTCAGCATCGGTGGCGCCCCGGCAGGCCAGGTCACCACAACCTTCGACGCCGCCGGCGACTTCACCTACCCCCTCAGCAACATCTCGCAGAGCAACGATTACCAGTTCAGCGTCATCGCCGACCCTGGGGGCACGTACTCGGCTGCTAGTGCCCCCGACCTTCAAGTTAATGCCGTGCGTGCGACGGCGGCGATATCGGCGACCCCCAACACGACTAGCGTCTCCCTGGGCTCGCCGGGCGTGACCTTCAACGGCACCGTCACTGTCACTCCCCAGGGTTCCCCCACCGTAGGCATCGGCAGCGGCGTCCCCATTGACGTCGCCATCAACAACGGCACGCCAACCCAGGTCACCACAACTACTGACGCGGCCGGGGACTTTAGCTACTCTGCTCCCGCCATCACGCAGAGCACGACGTACACCTTCAGCGTTGCCCATACGACCCTGTACTCCGACGCCATCTCCAGCCCGGTGCCAATTCAGGCCAACCCGGCGCGGAGCACGGTCGCCGTGCCCACGCCGAACCCCGTCACCTACGGCTCGGAGACGGTGAACTTCACCGGCAAGGTCACTGCATTGCAACCGCAACCTGGCGGCACGACTGTGCCCGTTGCCAACGCCCCGGTTTACCTCGGCGGGGGCTCAACCGCGATCGCGACTACGGACTCCAGCGGCAACTTCACCTATCAGGCCACCGGGGTTACTAAGAACACTACCTACACCTTTAGCGTGAACCCGAAGTCAACGGACCTGTATACGGCGGCTTCCGATCCGGTGATGGTGACTGCAATTGCCGGGCAGACCAATGTCTCTGCCACGGCCAGTCCACCGTTCGTCAAGCTAGGGTCCTCGACCGTCACGTTTAACGGCGCCGTGACCGTGGGCACCCCCGCTCTACCCGTGCCGTCCGGCACACAGGTCTCTGTGAGCGTTAACGGTGGCACGCCAACCCCCGCTGGGCTAACAGACGCCAGCGGCGACTTCACCTACGTAGCTACCGGAGTCACCCGGACCACCACGTTCACATTCAGCGTTAACGCAGGGACTCTTTACACCGCCGCCACGTACCAGGTTTCTGTCAACCTGCACCAGCTCACCACCAACCTGACGGTCACGCCCAGCCAATCGAGTGTGACCGAAGGATCCCAGACAGTTACGTTCCAGGGCACGGTACTCGGACAAGAACCTGGAAGCTCGACCTGGCAGCCGATTTCGGGCGCGGTGGTGGACCTTAACGGCCTCACCCCCACTCCGATAGCAACGACGGACCAAAATGGCCAGTTCACCTACAAGGTCGCCGGGATTAGCGATACCGCGACCTTCAATTTCAGCGTCGCGCAGACGCCGGACTACACCGCTGCGACTGCCAGTGTGCCGATCGGTGTCGTCCCGGCGGCAACCAGGTTCACTGGTCTCAAGGTGAGTCCACTGCACCTGAAGTACGGGCAGAAGGCCACGCTTGCTGGCATCGTCCAGTACCTCAGCGGCACGACCTGGACGGCGCTGCCTGCAGCAGCGGTGCACCTCTTCGAGGGAAAGGTCGGCGTTGGCCGCGTCGTCACCGGCAAGGGCGGTTTCTTCACGGCTTCGTTGCCGACGACGCATGGCCCTGCGTGGGGCGCCACTCTCAGCTCAGCCATCCTGTGGCAGCAGGCATCCGCGATCGGAAACCTGAGCATCTCCGTGCCCATGAAGGTCAAGTCCTTCTCCGCTAGCCTCAGCGTGCTCGGCAGCATCAAGGCCACCGGCTGCCTGCAGGTCACGGTGCCGGTCCGCTACGGGCCGGAGTCGAAGATCGAGATCCAGTACGCAGCCGGGTCGCGCGGCCCGTGGAAAGAGCTCGGCAAGCTCCAGCTGCACACCGTGGCGGGCGCCCCCGCCTTGTGCCGGGATGCCAACGAGTCGTACTTCGGCGGAAGCATCCGCGCCAAGCTGGCGAACGCTTACTACCGCGCGGATTTCCCGGGTAGTTACAGCTTCCAGCCAACTGTCAGCTCAGTCATCCACGCCTGGCGGTATCAGACCAGGATCACCGACTACAAGGTGAGCCCGCGTGCGATTTCGACTGGCGACAAGCTTCGGATCTCCGGGCGCCTGTGGGTGCGCGGGAGGATCTGGAAGCCATACGGCAAGCGCAAGGTGGAGATCATCTACAACGAGAAGGGCACGTCCTACTGGGGCCAGCTCCCTGCCGTGAAGACCAGTTACGGCGGTTACTTCAGCCAGACCGGAGTCGGGACCCCCGGCAAGTTCGTGGCGATCTTCTATGCCTTCTATCCCGGTAGCAAGACCGACCTGGCCGTGATGAGCATCGGTGTCCCCGTCGCAATAAACGAGGGCAGCACGAGCAACCCGGCGCGCCCGCCGACTGCCACGACCGGCGGGCTCCCCCGCATCAGCCTGCCGACCTACCGGGGCCTCGGCATGCTGGCACAGGATGCCGTCGACATCGCGACACGCGAGCTCAGGGCACTGGCATTCTGGCCGCGATGACCTCGCCCGGTCCGCGCGCACGTGAGGTCAGCGGCCTGGAACGACCATGGCGTCGAGCATCGCCGCCCACTGAGCGATCACACGGTCCCGGCGGCGGGAGTCGTCGGCCAGGGTGTCGGCGAGTCCGAGGCCGCGGGCTAGGTCGAGTGTGGCCTGAACGGCCTCATGCACTCCGGGCACGGACTCGTCAGCGTCTAGCAACTCGATCGCGACCTTGTGCGCCTCCCGGCCGAGCCGGGCTTCCAGCGGCAGGACCAGCCCGCGCAGGAATTCGCTGGCCGACGCCGCGGCCCAGATCTGCAGCGCCGCGCGGAACAACGGACCGGTATAGAGCCGGACGAGCAGGCCGACGACGTCCTTGGTGCGATGCGCGCTGCCGGCCGGCAATCTGGCTGCTTCGCGCTTGATCTCGGCCAGCCGGACCTCGGCCATGTGCTCCAGTGCCGCCGTGAACAAGTCTTCCCGGGTCGGGAAGTAGTGCTGGGTCGCGCCGCGGGAGACACCGGCGCGTTCGGCGATAACGGACACGGTCGCGCGACCCCAGCCAAGCTCGGCCAGGCAGCCGATCGCCGACTCCAGCAGCCGGGCCCTGGTCGCCCGGCTCCGGTCTTGGCGTGGCTGGCGCAGCGCAGCCCTGGCCGTCGCCGTTCCCATCAGATCTCCGCGTCCTACCCCGCTGCCCAGGACGGACGTCGTTTCTGCAGGAACGCGGCCATTCCCTCGGCTGCCTCGGCGGAGGCAAACAGCCGCGCCGACAACGCGGCGAGGCCGTCCGCCTTGGCGTCGAACGCGTCGAGCATGCCGCCGGTCAGCAGCGGCTTGGTCTCGCGCAGCCCCTGCGGCGAGGCGGCTCGCAGAGCGTCAAGCACGGCCGTTGTGCCCGCGTCGATGTCATCGACGGCCTCGGTGATCAGGCCAATCCGTTCGGCGGTAACGGCGTCGAACTTTTCGCCGGTCAGGTAGTACCGGCTGGCGGCGCGCGGGGCCAGCCGCGGCAGCGTCGTCAGCGAGATCATCGCTGGCGTCAGGCCGAGCCTGACCTCGGTGAACGCGAAGGTGGAAGCGGGCCCCGCTAGCACGATGTCGCAGGCGCCGACCAGGCCGAGACCGCCAGCCCGGACGTGCCCGTCGATGCTGCCAACGACCGGTTTAGGCATGGTCACGATGAGCTTCAGCAGCGCCGTCACGCCGGCAGCACCAGCCGTCATGCCGCCCTGGCTCGCCTCGCTGAGATCGGCGCCAGCGCAGAATGTCGAGCCGGTATGGGTCAGCTCGGCTGCCCGCACCCCGCCGTCAGCCGCCGCGTTGGTCAGGGCCTGGGTGAGCTGCGCGACCAGCGCGGTGGAGAGGGCGTTACGGTTGCGCGGCGAGTCCAGCGCGATCCTGGCAATCCCCCGGTCGACTGAGTACTGCACGAGCTGGTCAGGCATGCTGGCGCCTTTCTTCTGCGGCCGTTCAGTAGGACTTCGGCAGGCCGAGAGAGTACTGGGCGACGAAGTTGAGGATCATCTCGCGGCTGACCGGAGCGATCCGGGTCGTCCGGACATTCGCCAGCATCGCCGCGAGGCCGAATTCCGCGGTCATCGAGCTGCCGCCGAGCGCCTGGATCGCCTGATCTACCGCCCTGATGCTGGCCTCCGCGGCTGCATACTTGGCCATGTTCGCAGCCTCGCCCGCGCCCATGTCGTCGCCCGAGTCGTAGAGCGTTGCTGCCTTCTGCATCATCAGTCTCGCCAGCTCGAGCTCGATCTTGACTTGCGCGAGCGGATGCGCCAGGCCCTGGTGCGCACCGATAGGCACGCTCCAGACCGTGCGCTCCTTGGCGTAGCCGACCGCCTTGTTGATGCGCGTAGCGAGCGGAGCCGACCGCCATCGCCGAAGCCATGACCCGCTCGGGGTTGAGGCCGGCAAACAACTGCAGCAGGGCCGCCGAGTGATCCCCGATGAGCGCGGTGGCGGGCAGCTTGACATCGTCGAGGAAGAGCAAGTACTGCTTCTCCGGCATCACGATGTCCATCTCGATGGGCTGGTAGGTGAAGCCGGGCGTGTCGGTCGGCACTACGAACAAAGCCGGGCGCAGCTTGCCCGTCTTGGCGTCGGCGGTGCGCCCCACGATGAGCACGGCCTCAGCCTCGTCGACACCGGAGATGTAGATCTTCCTGCCGTTCAGCACCCAGGTGTCGCCGTCACGCGTGGCCACGGTCGTCAGCTTGTGCGAGTTCGACCCCGCATCGGGCTCGGTAATGCCGAAGGCCATGATCGACGATCCGCAGGCGATCTTCGGCAGCCAGTGCTGCTTCTGCTCGTCGGTGCCGAACCTGGCGATGATCGTCCCGCAGATAGCCGGCGAGACCACCATCATCAGCAGGCCGCAGCCGGCCGCGGCGAGCTCCTCGAGAACGATGGCCAGCTCATACAGGCCGGCTCCGCCGCCGCCGTACTGCTCGGGCAGGTTGACCCCGATGAACCCGAGCTTGCCCGCCTCCTGCCACAGCTCGGTCAGCCGGCCGCCGCTGCGGGCCTGCTTGGTGAAGTAGGCGTAGCCGTACCGGTTGCCGAGATCGGCCACCGCCGCCCGCAGCGCGCGCTGCTCATCGCTCTCGGTGAAGTTCACTGGGGGTCCTCCTCGGACTTGACGACGGCGAGCACGCTGCCCACCTGCACCTGCTGACCGGCCGTCACCGGCAGCTCGGCGACGATGCCCGCAGCCGGGGCGGCGATCACATGTTCCATCTTCATGGCCTCAAGCCAGAGCAGCGGCTCGCCAGCGCGGACCTGGTCGCCCACGGCGACGCCGAGCCTGACCACGGTGCCGGGCATGGGTGCCAGCAGCGAGCCGGCCGCGACGCTGGCGCCCGGATCGGTGAACCGATCGGCTGGTGTCAGCGTGACCGGACCAAGCGCCGAATCAACGCAGACCAGGCCCGGGTAACTCGCGACCTCGAACCGTCGCCGGACCCCGGCGACTTCCAGCTCGACTACATCCGGGGACATCGATACCAGCCGGACGTCCTCGCGCCCGTCGAGTACGGTGCCGTCAAGGACAAGCGCGCCGCGATCGATCCGGTAGCCGACGGAGTGCTCCTCGAACTCCTTACGCTGGAACTGGGACGGAACGTTGCGCCAGCCGGGCGGCAGGCCGCCGAGCACTTTCGCGCTGGCCTGCCGGGCCGCGGCGTCGGCCAGCGCGGCCGCTATCGCGGACAACCGCAGGGCCTCCTCGCCGGCGAGCGGTGCGGCCAGCTCGGCCAGGCCGTGCGTGTCGAAGAACGCGGTGTCGGTCTGCCCGGCCAGGAACGCGGGGTGGCGAAGCACCCGAACGAGCAGGTCCCGGTTGGTCACAAGCCCGTGGATCCGCGCGTGCGCCAGCGCCGCGGCCAGCGCCGACGCCGCCTGCTCGCGATCGGGTGCCCAGGCGATGACTTTCGCCAGCATCGGGTCGTAGAAGACGCTGACTCTGCCGCCGTCGACGACGCCGGAATCCAGCCGCAGCCCGCGCCGGAGCGGCACCTGGAACTCCGCGGGCGAGCCAGAGAACGCCAGCCGGTGCAAGGTGCCGCTCTGCGGCCGCCAGCCAGCCGCCGGATCCTCGGCATACAGCCGCGCCTCGATCGCGTGCCCGGCTTGCTCGGGCTGCCGTACGGGCAGCAGGCCGCCGCTTGCGATCTGCAGTTGCAACGCCACCAGGTCAAGCCCGGTCGTGCACTCGGTGACCGGGTGCTCGACCTGGAGCCTGGTATTCATCTCCAGGAAATAGAACCGGCCGGACTCGTCGGCCAGGAACTCGACCGTGCCGGCGTTGACGTACCCGACCGCGGCTGCCGCGGCCAGGGCGGCCTCGAACAACCGCTCCCGCATGCCGGGCAGCCGTTCCACCAGCGGGGACGGTGCTTCCTCGATGATCTTCTGGTGCCGCCGCTGGATCGAGCACTCCCGCTCGCCCACCATCCAGATCGTGCCCGCCCTATCCGCGAGGATCTGCACCTCGATGTGCCGGCCCGATGCCAGGTACGGCTCGCAGAAGACCGTCGGGTCGCCGAACGCGGACGCGGCCTCCGACCTGGCCGCCGCAAGCTCGGCTGGCAACTCCGCCAAGGACCGGACGATGCGCATGCCGCGGCCGCCACCGCCGGCCGACGCCTTGATCAGCACCGGCAGGTCGGCGTCGGTCAGGGCGGCCGGGTCGAGCTCGCCCAGCACCGGCACGCCCGCCGCCGTCATCAGCCGCTTCGACTCGATCTTGCTGCCCATCGCCGCGATCGCGGCCGGCGGCGGGCCGATCCAGGTCAGCCCGGCGTCGCGCACCGCCGGGCGAAGGCCGCGTTCTCGGACAGGAACCCGTAGCCGGGATGCACCGCGTCGGCACCCGACCGCAGCGCCGCCTCGATCAGCAGGTCCGCGCGCAGGTAGGTGTCCGCCGGGCGCATCGCCGGGCAGCCGCACCGCCGCGTCAGCCTCGGCCACATGCGGCGAGCCAGAGTCGGCGTCGGAGTAGACCGCCACCGTCGACAGGCCGAGATCGCGGCAGGTGCGGAACACCCGCCGGGCGATTTCGCCCCGGTTTGCGACCAGCACCGTGCTTAGCATGCCGGGAACCGCCGGCGTGGGTGTACCGGAGCTATGCCCAGAGCCATAGCTCCGGTACACCCACGAACAAGCTCTGCCGCCATCACGCTCACATCCGGAAGACGCCGTAGCCGGCCGTGCCGCGGACCGGCGCGCCGTGGATGACCGACAGGCACAGGCCGAGCACCGTCCGGGTGTCACGCGGGTCGATGATCCCGTCGTCGTAGATCCGCCCGGACAGGAACATCGGCAGCGACTCGGCCTCGATCTGGCTCTCCACCACCGCCCTCATCGCCGCGTCCGCGTCCTCATCGAACGGCCGCCCGGCCGCCTGCGCCGCCGCCCGGGACACGATCGACAGCACCCCGGCGAGCTGCGCCGGGCCCATCACCGCAGATTTCGCGCTCGGCCAGGAGAACAGGAACCGCGGGTCGTAGGCCCGGCCGCACATGCCGTAATGCCCGGCACCGTAGGACGCGCCCATCAGGATCGAGATGTGCGGCACCGCCGAGTTGGACACCGCGTTGATCATCATCGCGCCATGCTTGATGATGCCGGCCTGCTCGTACTGCGCCCCGACCATGTACCCGGTGGTGTTGTGCAGGAAGATCAGCGGCGTGTCGACCTGGTTGGCTAGCTGGATGAACTGGGCGGCCTTCTGCGACTCGGCGCTGAACAGCACGCCCTGAGCGTTGGCCAGGATGCCGACCGGGTAGCCGTGCACGTTCGCCCAGCCGGTCACCAGGCTGGTGCCGTAGCTCGGCTTGAACTCGTCGAAGTCCGAGCCGTCCACAACTCTCGCGATCACCTCGCGCGGGTCGAACGGGATCCGCAGGTCCGGCCGGCACGATGCCGATCAGCTGCTCTTCGTCGAACACCGGCGGCGCGCGGCGCGGCAACAGGCGGCGGACCCTGCTTGCGCCAGTTCAGCCGGGCCACGATCCGCCGGCCGATCCTGATCGCGTCCTGCTCGTCGGCGGCGAGATAGTCCGCCAGCCCGGAGGTCCGGGCATGCATCTCCGCCCCGCCCAGCGACTCATCGTCGGACTCCTCGCCGGTCGCCATCTTGACCAGCGGCGGGCCGCCGAGGAACACCTTGGACCGTTCGGCGATCATGACCACGTGATCGGACATGCCGGGCAGGTACGCGCCGCCTGCGGTGGAGTTGCCGAAGACGATCGCAATGGTCGGAATGCCGGCCGCCGACAGCCTGGTCAGGTCCCGGAAGGTGCGGCCGCCGGGGATGAAGATCTCCTTCTGCGTCGGCAGGTCGGCGCCGCCGGACTCGACCAGCGAGATCACCGGCAGCCGGTTGGCCAGCGCGATGTCGTGCGCGCGGAAGCTCTTGCGCACGGTCCACGGGTTGCTCGTGCCGCCGCGGACCGTGGGGTCGCTGCCCGAGATCAGGCACTCGGTGCCCTCGACCACGCCGATGCCGGTGACCACGCTGCCGCCCACTGCGAACTCGGTGCCCCACGCCGCCAGCGGCGACAGTTCCAGGAACGGGGTATCCGGATCAAGCAGCAGCTCGATCCGCTCGCGGACCAGGCAGCTTGCCCCGGCTGCGGTGCCGGTCGGTGTATTTCGGGCCGCCGCCGGCGATCGCCTTGGCCTGCTCGCGCCGCGATCTCGGCGAGCTTGGCCCGCATGGCTGCGGCGTTCGCGGCGTAGTCGGCGGACCGGACATCCAGCAGCGAGCGGAGCACCGTCATCGCGGTTCGCCCGTCCGGCTGCGCACCGACCGACGGCCTAGCAAGGGCCGGGACCCCGTTCCCCTCACAGCAACTCCGCGGGCACGTCAACGTAACGAGCACGCAGCCACTCGCCCAGCGCCTTGGCCTGCGGATCGAACCGGGCCGCAGCGGCGACGCCCTGGCCGAGCAGGCCCTCGATGACGAAGTTCACCGCGTGCAGGTTCGGCAGCAGATGCCTGGTGACCGGCAGCCCAGCAGCCTCCGGCAGCAGCTCGCGCAGCAGGTCCACGGTCAGCGTGGCCGCCAGCCAGGGCCAGGCCGCGGGATGGCGGGCCCAGACGCCGACATTGGCGTCGCCGCCCTTGTCGCCGCTGCGCGCCCCGGCCACCACTCCGAGCGGCACCCGGCGCACGGGCCCGGTGCCCGGCCACCACGGCAGCTCTGCGGGCACGGCGGGGTCCACGGGACGGAAGATGGCCGGCTCGGCCACGTCTAGCTGGCGGCCGTCCGGCAGCGTAGCGACCTGCTGCACCTGCGCCCGGTCCAGGTAGGCGGCGGTGAACACGCCGTATGGCTGGGCGTCGCCCGGCGGTGCGGTCAGGTGGAATCCCGGGTAGCTGGCCAGCGCAAGCTCGACCGCTGCACCGGAGAAAGCCCGGCCGATCGTTTTGCCGTCCGGTCCGCGGACTACGCACCGCAGCATTGCGCTGGCCTGTTCCTCGGTCGCGGCATCGGGCTGGTCGGTGCGAGCCAGTGTCCACTCCGCGTCGTCCGGGATGACGCCCGCGAGCTGTCGCCTGACCAGGTCGGCCTTGGCCTCGATGTCCAGGCCGGTGAGCACGAACTCGACCTGGTTGCGGTAGCCGCCGATGGTATTCAGCGACACCTTGAGCGTGGGCGGCGGCGGCTCGCCGAGCACGCCGCTAATCCGCACCCGGTCCGGGCCTTCCTGGCTGAGCTGCACCGTGTCCAGCCGGAGCGTGACGTCGGGGTTGGGGTAGCGTGCGCC
Organism: uncultured Actinomycetota bacterium; assembly: GCA_963804435.1. Lineage (GTDB taxonomy): Bacteria > Actinomycetota > Actinomycetes > Streptosporangiales > Streptosporangiaceae > JAJYUU01. Next base: position 74,082 of record CAWDQI010000003.1, read on the forward strand.
AGCCACTTCATACAGCAGCTGCGCCGTCACCGTGCCGACGGTTACGGCGCCGCCGGTGCCAGGCTGCTTGGTGATCACGCTGGTGCCGTCCGCCGAGATCTCCGCGACGGGAAAGCCGGGGTGACGCAGGTCAGCGATCTCAGTGAAGTACGAGTAGTTGCCGCCAGTCGCCTGCGCCCCGCACTCGATTACGTGCCCGGCCGCGACGGCGCCAGCCAGCGCGTCGAAATCGTGGCGGCCCCAGTCGAAGTGCGCGGCGGCCGGGCCGACCACCACCGAGGCGTCGGTCACTCGTCCGGTCACGACCAGGTTCGCCCCGGCCCGCAGGCACTCGGCAATGCCCCAGCCGCCAAGGTAGGCGTTCGCCGCGATCGGCTCGCCGAAGCCGAGTTCCGCGGCGCGCGGCAGCAGGTCGTCGCCGTTCACGTAGCCGATATTCGGGTGCAGGCCCAGGCGGGCGGCTTGCTCGTGCAGGGCGGCCGCGAGACCGGCCGGGTTCAGCCCGCCAGCGTTGACCACGATGCTGACACCACGGTCAAGGGCCAGGCCCAGGCATTCCTCCAGCTGACGCAGGAATGTCCGCGCGTAGCCGAGCGACGAGTCCTTCAGGCGGTCCCGGCCCAGGATGAGCATGGTCAGCTCGGCCAGGTAGTCGCCGGTGAGCACGTCCAGCGGGCCGCCGGTGAGCATCTCGTGCATGGCGGCGAACCGGTCGCCGTAAAAGCCGGACATGTTCCCGATCCGGATCGGCTCACGGGCGCGGGGCCCCTCCCCGGCTGGACCAGAAGCGGCCGACTGCTGGTCGCGTGGCATATCGGCCGTCCACTCGCCTTGTTCTTGCAGAGCGCTCTCCCTGTCGCTCACCGTGGCGGACTCTCAGCAGATAGCACTGACAATCGGCCACGATAACCCGGCTACCGGCAGAAGCAAGCATAGGTGATTGTTTTCGCCCGGGACAGGGGGCGGCCGGCGTCTTATCGTGGAACCGTGCAGGTGCAGATCAGCCCGGAGGCCGCGGCGATCGTCCGCGCGAACGGCAGCGAACTATGGATTTGGGCCGCGCGGCCGCGGATGTGCTGCGGCGGCACGCCAGCCTGGATGCACGCGGCGTTCAACCAGCCTGACGGGCGGACCGGGTTCACGTTCGTCGAGACGGCCGACGACTCCCTGGCCGACATCCGGATACTGTTCCGCCCGCTGGGCGGAGGGCTGAGTCCGGACGTCCTCGAGATCGGCCTGCATGGCCGGCGCCACCCGAAAGTCCAGGCCTACTGGGACGGCTGCCTGATGGCGATGGCCTAATCGCGGCCGGCCAGGTCACGGCCGGCGAGGTCACGGCGGGCCGGGTCGCGGCCGGCCAGGTCACGGTTTGCCTGATCGCGGCGGGCTCGGTCGCTGTCGGCCAAGCCCATCGCGTCCAGCACGAATGCGTGCACCTCGGCCTCGTAGCGCAGGTGACCGAACCGGCCGGAGGGCCCGGTGTGCGCGCCGGCGCCAAGCTCGACGCGGAACAGGATCCGGCTCCCGTCCGTGTCGGTCTCCCGCAGCCTGGCGACCCACTTGGCGGCTCGTGCACGAGCACTCGCGGGTCGTGCACGGCCCCGGTCACCAGGAGGTCGGGCCGGGCACCAGGCGGCGGATTGTCGTACGGAGAGTACGACCGCAAGCACGCGAAATCGGCAGGATCGCGGGGGTCGCCCCACTCGTCCCACTCGTTGATGGTCAGCGGGATCGACGGGTCCAGCATCGTCGTCACGCAGTCGACGAACGGGACCTCGGCTACGACGGCCCGCCACCGGCCGGGCGCCCGCGAGTACACCGCGCCCTGCAGCAGCCCGCCCGCTGACAGCCCGCGGGACACGATGCTGCTGCCGTCGATCATCGCGGGCGCGCCTGCCGAGCCGGCCAGCCAGTCCGCCACCTCGACGAAGTCGCTGAAGGTCCGCGGTTTGTTCCGCAGCCTGCCCTGCTGCCACCAGTCACGACCGCACTCGCCGCCACCGCGGACGTGGGCGATCGCGTAGACCACGCCGCGGTCGAGCACGGACGGCAGGCTGCGGTCGAACTCGGGATCAAGGCAGGCCTCGTAGGCGCCGTACCCGTACAGCAGGCACGCGGCCGTGCCATCGAGCGGTGTGGAAGACCGGTAAGCGAGGGTAACGGGGACCTCGGTACCGTCCGCCGCCCGCGCGTGAATTCGGTTCGTTCGATACAGACCCGCGTCGTATCCCGGTACCTCCGCGCGCTTGAGTTCCTTGCGCTCGCCGCTGCTCAGGTCGAGCTCGGACCACCGCGGCGGCTCGATGAGTGATTCCTCCGCGATGATCACGCTGGCCGCGTGATAGTCCTGCGCGTACATCACCGCGATGGAGCCCGCCTGCAGGGCCGGGCCGATTTCTCGTAGTGACCCACCGCCGTTGTCGGTGATAATCAGCAGCGGCGAACCCGCCCGGCGCACCGCCAGAAGCAGGCGATCAGCGAACGCGTCACAGCTCAGCAGCCGGGTATCGGCCTGGGCCGGCCCGACGGCCAGGCAGTCAACTGGCGCCCAGTTGGACCGGCCGGGTGCCGACACCGGCGCGCGCATCAGGGTGAACTCGGCCGCCCCGTCGTCGGTGACGATTAGCAGGTCGCCGGCGCCGCCGCTGGGGTTGGCCGCGTGGTCGACCCGGTATTCGACGCCGCGGCGGCGCGGCTCCACCAGTACCGGCGCCGTCAGCGGCCGGGCGGCCGGGATAATCCGAACCTCGCTGGTATCCCGGCAGGCTGCGGTGATGACGATGAGTTCGCTGCTACGCGAAGCGCGCAGCGTCAGCTCGTATCGCTGGTCGGTCTCCTCGTAGACCACGACGTCCTCGGTCGGCCGAGTGCCGAGGCGGTGCCGCCAGACCTGGTGCGGACGGTTCAGCTCATCGGGCACCAGGTAAAAGAAGTGCTCGCAGTCGCTGGCCCAGGCACCGCCTGGATAGCTGCGCTTGATCAGGTCGGGCAGCAGTCGACCGGCCTGGAGGTCGGTAAACCTGAGCCGGAAGATCTCCGCGCCCGAAGTGTCGGCTGACCAGGCGAGCAGCCGGTTATCAGGACTCACCTCGCTGATCCCGATGTCCACGAAACCGGTCGCGGCCGAAAGCTCGTTCTCATCGAGCAGGATCTGCTCGGCCGGGCTCGTCAGCCCCCGCGGCGTCGCGGATCTGCTGGGCCGGTGCCCGCAGCAGCTGTCGTGCTTCGGCGCCCGCTGGCGTCCGGTACCAGTAGCGGAAGCCGCGCAGGGTCCAGGCGACCGAGTCGGCCATGCTCGCCGTGCGCCCGACTGACTCAGCGAACAGCGCATCGGTCAGCGGCGCAAGCCGACGGGTCTGCGCATCGTAATAGGCCCGCTCGGCGGCGAGGTACGCCAGCAGGGCGGGCGCGGTGGGAGCGCGCATCCAGGCGTAGTTGTCGATATCGGCGCGCCCGTGCCGGATCCGGTGAGACGGGATCCGCGCAGCACTCGGGGCGGCGCTGTCCGGGGTATCAGGCCGGGCCGTGGTGTCAGGAGCCGTCGAGTCAGGCAAGGTGGCACGCAGCCACGTGCCCGGCCGGGCAGCCCGATGGGATGCGCAACGTCGGGTCCTCGGCCGTGCAGCGCTCGACGGCGATCGGGCAGCGCGGATGGAACCGGCAGCCGGACGGCACGTCCACCGGGTCCGGTGTCTCGCCAGCCAGGATTTGCGGCGCTGTCCGGTCCCTCGGGTCGCGCTTGGGCACGACGGAAAGCAGCGCCTTGGTATAAGGGTGCTGCGGATTCGCTGCACCACCTCGCTCGCGCTGCCCTGCTCGACGATCCGGCCGAGATACATGACCGCGATCTTGTCGGCGAAGTGCGCGGCGGTGGACAGGTCGTGCGTGATCATCAGGATGCCCATGTCAGCGTTCCGGCGCAGGCCGTCGAGCAGCGACAAGTACGCCTGCCCGGACCGAAACATCGAGCATCGAGACCGGCTCGTCGGCGAGCAGCAAGTCCGGGCCGAGCACCAGCGCAGCCGCGATGGCGACCCGCTGGCGCTGGCCGCCGGACAGTTCATGCGGGTAACGCTCCAGGTACGCGTCGGCGGGACTGAGGCCCGCTTGCTCCAGCGCCTCGATGGCCAGCTCACGCCGATCGCCGGCCGACTTGCCGATGCCGTGCACCAGCATCGGCTCCTCGACGGTCTGCCTGACCCGGAACCGCGGATCGAGCGACTCGTACGGGTCCTGGTAGATCATCTGCACCTTGCGCCGCATCGGCCGCATCTGTCGGTCCGACAGCCCGGCCAGGTCCGTCCCGTTCAGCCGGACCGCGCCGCTGTTCGGCTTGACCATGCCCATGATGGTCTGCACGGTGCTGGTCTTCCCGCAGCCTGACTCGCCCACCAGCGCCATCATCTCGCCGCGGGCAAGGCTGAAGGTGACTCCGTCCACAGCGTGCACCCAGCGGCGCTGCTTGCCGGTCACGGCCGCGGTCATCGTGCGCCGGACCGGGTAGTGGGTGACTAGCTCGCTGACCTCAAGCAACGGCGTCGCGCCGGCAAGATCGGGGCCGTGCCGCCTGGCCCTGTTGCGCCGATACGTCCGGGCCGGCCGACCCGGCCTGGGCCGGCCCACCCTGGGCCGGCACAGCTGGGCGGGCACAGCCTGGGTCTCGCTCACTTGGCCTCCGCAAGCTTCAGGCTGGGCGAACCCGCCCGGTGGCAGGCGGCGAGATGGCCGTCGCCGAGCTGGCGCAGGTCCGGGTGGTCGGTCGCGCAGCGCTCTAGCGGTACATCGCAGCGCGGGCGGAACGAGCAGCCACTAGCTCATGCGGTCCAGCCGGGGCGGCGAGCCGGGGATCGACGTCACCGCTTCCTCGCCGTACAGGTCAGGCGTCGCCGCGAACAGCAGCCGCGTGTAGGGATGCTGCGGCGCGTGGTACAGCGTTTCCATCGGGCCGATTTCGGCGATCTCGCCGGCATACATGACCGCGGCCCGGTCGCACACCTGGGCGACGACCGGCAGGTCATGGGTCACCAAGCACGACGGCCAGGCCGAGTTCGCTCGGACAGCCTGGTCAGCAGTTCCAGGATCTGCGCCTGCACCATCACGTCGAGCGCGGTTGTCGGCTCGTCGGCCAGCAAGATCTTCGGCTCGCAGGCTAGCGCCATCGCGATCGAGGCGCGCTGGCGCATGCCGCCGGAGAACTCGTGCGGGTACCGTTCCGCTGCTCGCGCCGGGATCCCGACCAGCTCGAGCAGTTCGCCGGCTCGCTTCAGCGCGGCTTTGCCGTCGGCGACGCCGTGGAAGGCCATCGGCTCGGCGATCTGCCAGCCGACCTTTTTCACCGGGTTCAGGGCGTTCATCGCGCCCTGGAACACCATCGCGATGTCCTTCCAGCGGTACTGCGCGGACCGAGTCCTCGCCGCCGGCCAGGATGTTGGTGCCGTTGAGCCGCACCTCCCCGGCCAGGGAGGCGTTCGGCGGCAGCAGGCCCATCAGCGCCAGCACCGTCGTGGTCTTGCCGCAGCCGGACTCGCCCACCAGGCCGAACCGCTCGCCCGGCGCCAGCTCGAAGCTCACGCCCTGGACCGCATGCACCTGGCTGCCGGGCAGGTCGAACCAGACGTGCAGGCCGTCGACTTCCAGCAGCCTGCTCATACCGCGTCCGCCCCGCGTCCGGCCAGCGTGCGGATCTTCCACCGGGTCAGCGACAGGTGCGCGATCTTCAGCCGCGGGTTCAGCGCGTCCTCGACCGCCTGGCCGAACAGGAAGCACCCGACGATGACCAGGCGCGATGGCGAAACCGTCCGGCACGATCGCCCACCAGGCGCCGGAGCTGACCGCGGTCCGGTCGAAGGCGTGCTCGAGGATCGTGCCCCAGGTCGTGACGGTGGGGTCCTCCAGGCCGAGGAACGCCAGCGCGGTCTCCAGGTAGATCGCGATCGCTACGGTTAGCACGGTGTTGGCGATCAGCAGCGGGCCGACCTGGGGCATGATGTGCTTCCAGATGATGCGCGCGTGTGCCCCGAGCCGATCGCCTTGGCCCGCTTTATGTAGACGCGTTCCTTGATGCTCATCACCTGGGCCCGGATGACACGCGCCGTCGAGGTCCACTCCAGGATCCCGATCACCAGGATCACATGGAACAGGCTCGCGCCCCAGATGTCGGCGATCACCATCGCGAACACCAGGTCGGGGATGACCAGCAGATAGTCGGTGATCCGCATCAGGGTGACGTCGATCCATCGGCCGAAGTAGCCAGATACGATGCCGACGCCACCGCCGATGATCATCGCGATCAGGGTCGCGGCAAATCCGATCACCAGCGAGACGCGGCCGCCTTGCATCAGCTCGCTCAACATGTCGATGCCGCCGTCGTCGCAGCCGAGCCAGTGATGGATGGACGGCGGGGCGTATACGGCACAGGTCTGCGCGGACGCACTGTACGGCGAGATGAGCGGCGCGATGATCGCCAGCAGCACGAACAGCGCGATCAGGGCGAGGCCGACCACCGCGGCCTTGCGCTCGCGCAGCACGCCGAGGAAGAACCCGCCGCGGCGCTGCAGTCCGGCGGGCTCGGCCGGGCCCGCGGCCGACTCGGAGATGATGACGGTCATGCGGTGATCCTCGGGTCAAGCCGGAAGTAGACAAGGTCGGACAGGAAGTTGAGGACTATCACCGCGACAGTGAGGATCAGGAAGCCCCCCTGCAGCATGGGGTAGTCACGCTGAGTGATGGCGGTGAACATGGACTCACCGATGCCGGGCCAGCTGAAGATCACCTCGATCAGCAGCGCGCCGCCGACGATGTAGCCGAAGTCCAGCGCGATCAACGTGACCATCGGCAGCAGCGCGTTGCGCACCGCATGCCGCCACACGATTCGCCGGACCGGCAGGCCCTTGGCTCGCGCGGTCAGCACGTAGTCCTCGCCGAGCGTCTCCAGCAATGAGGACCTGACCACCAGCGTGTAGCTGCCGTAGGCGGTCAGCATCAGCGTTGCGGCTGGCAGGATCATGTGCTGGCCAATGTCGCCGAGGTGCTGCCAGAAGGGTTCCGGGTAGAACACGCCCGCATTCGGGTTGGACATTCCCGCGACCGGCAAGCCGAACCGGGCGAACAGGATCAGCAGCATCAGGCCGAGCCACTGGGTCGGGAAAGCGTAGGCGAATATCGCCAGGTTCGTACTGACGTGATCAGCCGGTGATCCGCGCCGCCATGCGGACAGCACGCCGGTAAACACGCCGACGACTACCGCAGCCAGTGTGCCGACCGTGACCATCGGGATGGTGTTCCTCAGGTCAACGAAGAGCAGGTGGCTGACGGGCTGCTGGTAGCCGAACGAGATGCCCATGTTCCCGTGCAGCAATTGTTTGAGGTAGATGAAGTACTGCTCCCACTTAGGCTTGTCGAGCCCAAACTCAACGGTGAGCGCGTGCCGCAGCTGCGAGCCTGACTGGGGCACTCGCGCCAGGTCGCTCACCGCGTTGCCGGGCAGGACGCGGAACAGGAAGAAATTCGTAGTGATCGCGACGAATATCGTCACGAGCGCGAAGAACCCTCGCTTGATCACATAGTCAGCGCGATGCACAGCGGCTCAGTCCTCCCGTCCCGCGTCCTTGCCCTAACGAGTGGTAGGCGGGTCAGCCGGCTAGGTGCACGGTTTCGAACGGGATCTTGGACATGGAGTTCCAGGAGATGCCCGCGACCAGTGGCAGGTCCTTCCACTTGGTGCTGTGCGCCTCGATCGAACTCGCGTAGTCAAGCACCAGATACGGCTTGTCAGTGGCGATCATCTGCTGCATCTGGTAGACGATCTGCTGCCGCTGCGCCGGGTTCGTGGCAGCGCTCTGCGCCGCGTACAGGTTGTCGTAAGCCTTGCTGCAATAGCCGGTGTCGTTCCACACTGTCCACGACCCGCAGGTCAGCACCGAAAGCATGAAGTCAGGATCGGCGAGCGGATACCAGTCCCACATGGAGAGCTCGAAGCTCTTGTAGTTGTTCGCAGTGACGGCGTTGTACGCAGCCGTAGGGTCGAGGACCTTGAGGGTCAGCTTGACGCCCATCTTGGCGAAGTCCGACTGAACGATCGAGAAGCTCCGGTTGCCGTAGCCGCTGGCGATGTCACTCGACATGATCACGGTATAGGACATCGGGTGGCCGTTCGCGATACGGACGTTGCCGGGACCCATCTTGTAGCCGGCCTGGTCCAGCAGCTTGTTGGCGGTGGCCAGGTCGAAGGTCGCTGGCTTGATCGCCGGGTCAGACCAGTGTCCGGTGGCAGGCGGGATGATCGACGTCCCGGCGGTCCCGTGGCCGAGCAGCGACGTGTTGATGATCGCCTGGCGGTCGATCGCCACGTCGAAGGCCTGCCGGAGCAGCGGGTTCAGCAGCTCGGCGTGGCTGGCGTCCTGCTTGGGGTTGGAGTTAATGATGAAGTCGTCGAACTGCACGCCTGGGCTCTCCGACAACACGAAATGCGCTGCCTTGACGGTGGCCACAGACGTGGGCGTCACTGTCTCGACGCCATCAAGCTGGCCGGTCTTCAGCGCGGTGATCTCCGCATCATTGGTGCCGAAGAACTGCAGCGCGATGCCTTCGATGTGCGGTTTCGCGCCATAGAAGAACGGGTTGCGCTTAAAGTCTGCGGCAACCTTCGGGGTGTACTTGACCAGCTCGAACGGGCCCCCGGACACGATCGGAGCCGGGTTTGTGAATGTCTTCAGCGCCTTGCCATTGCCGGTCGCGTACTTGGCCCAGATGTGCTCGGGGAGGATAGCCGTCTGCTGCATCTCGGCCAGCACATTGCCAACTGGCCGCGAGTAGGTGAGCACCAGAGTGGTCGCGTTCGGGGCCGCCGCGGACTTCATGTGCGCGACGTAGCCCGCCGAGTTGGCGGTCGCGCTCGCCTGGAACTTAATGATGGTGTTCAGCGTCCAGGCGGCGTCGGCGGCCGTGAGTGGCTTGCCGTCCGACCACTTCGCATTGGGCTGGGTATGGAACGTCCAGGTCTTGCCGTCTGGGGACTCCTGCCAGGTGCGGGCGAAGTCGGGCGCCCACTGGAGCTTCGGGTTGTACTGAACCAGCATCGGATAGATGTACTCGAAGGTCACGTACGCATCGGCCTGGAAGGCGATGAACGGATTGAGCGAGTCGATGACGGAGGAACTGCCGAGCCGGAATACGCCGCCATCCTTGACACCCCCTCCGGCCGCGGTGTTGCCGCACCCGGCGGCTGACACAGCGACCACGGCAGCCACGGCGATTAGTCCCGAAACGCGCCGCAGCCGGCGCTTAGTGCGTGCTGGCATCGTCGGGTGGAGTCTCACGCTGCGTCACCTTCGTTCTCGGGCTGCGGCGGCACGCTACATGCCGCCGCGCTTGCTGGCTGCCGGTTCGGTTCCCCGCCCCAGCGGCCGGGGGTCCTGCCGGTCGTGGCCGCGGCGGCCGACGCCGCCGGCACCCACGTCGTTGTGAGCCCCCGCGCACCGGCTTGCCGATCAGGACAACATGGTCTTGATCGGCGTTTTTCCGCTTGAGTCGTTGTTCAAGTTGCGCGATGCTAACACAGAACGCCAGAGCCGCAAACATGTCAAGAATGCTGTTCGGGACACGAAACGGACTCAATTCGATGAGCTGCCGCATACGCTCCACATACGTGCGCGGGCGACGGAACCCAGCGCTCGGACGCTGTCACTCAGGGTTACCAAAGCCCGTTACCAGCGCTGTTGTGACCCGAATCGACTGCTCTCCGTTAACGCCCGGGGCGCGACGTAGTTGAGCTAGTCGTCCTGTGAGGGCCTGCCAATCCCCCGACGATCAAGCGCCCGGGCCGGTCAGAGCGAGCTACCGGCGCCGTCGGCCGACGGAGGTGCGCGTCGGAACTGCGCACCGGCCGGGATGCGGCCAGCGGCGATCAGCAGTTCGGCGACTTTGGCCGCCGGCAGTCCAGGCGAGGTATTGCCGTCGCGGCCACTCACGGTCGGGGCTGCCAGCATGCTGTTGAGGACGGCTTCCTCGGTCGCCTCGACCACGGCGTCAAAGAACGGATCTAGCGCCGAGCCCGTGATCTGGCCCGTGGCCTCCCGCGTTAGCGCGCCCCGGGGCGCCCGCAGTCCGGTGGCCATGGCGAGGAAGATCTCGCCGCTGCCGTGGTGCGCGGTCGAGCCGGTGCGGGCCAGGCCGAGGCCAGCCCGCCTGGCCAGCCGCGAGCAGGTGGCGGAATCCAGCGGAGCGTCGGTGACCACGACGGTGATGCAGGAGCCGGCTGGCGGCCTCGCGTCCAATCCCCGACCGCCACTGGGCGTATTCGGCGGCAGTAGTCGTCCGACCGGCACGCCGTCGACAGTCAGCCGCTGCCGGTCACCGAAGTTCGACAGGACGAGCACGCCGACCGTGTGGCCCGACGGCACCAGCCGCGAGCTCGTGCCGATGCCGCCTTTGAAGCCAAGGCAGCTCATGCCGGTGCCGGCGCCGACAGCGCCCTCCGCGGGCGCCTCGCGTCTGTCTGCACCGGCGGCCGCACTCGCCGCCGCCCGCGCGATAATCACGTCGGACGCGGAGACCTGCATCCGGCGGGCATCGGACAGGAAACTGTCGTCGCACTCGGCCACGATGGGAATGATCACGTCATCGGTGCCGATGCCGGGATCCTCGGCCATCAGCAACTCGCAGGCAGCGTCGTAGACGCGGCCCACCTGCATGGTCGAGGTCAGGAAGACCGGGGTTTCGGCGAGCCCCCACTCCGCCGCCGCGATGAACCCAGTGCACTCCCCGGCGCCGTTCAGCACCGCGCCGCCCGCTGGCACCGGCTCGCGGAACAGGTTGCCGCCTAGGTCGACGACCGTAACGCCGGTCCTGGCCACGCCGCGACCGGTCGGCGGCGCCGGCTCATCGCGCCAGACCGTTACGTGGCCGACGCCCACGCCGGGCACGTCCGCGATAGAGGCGGTCGGGCCGGCCGGCAGCGCCCCTATCCTGATGCCCAGGTCGCGGGCCCGGGTGGTCCCGCCATTCGCTAGCCTCACCCGGCGAGCATGCCACGAAAGGGTTGCTGTGATGACCATCGAGGGCGCGCGGCTGGATATCCCCGTGGTGTGGCACGGTGACTGCCTGCTACACGAGCCTGGCGGTGAGGTCTGGCTTGGGCTACGCGAAGCCGGCACCGAGCTACCCGAGCGGGCCAGCGTGATTCTCCGCGTGCTCACCGCAGCCGGGGCTGCGGTCCGGTCGGCCGAGCCACACGATCCGGCGGCTCTGCTAGCCGTTCACGATCGCGAGCTCATCCATCATCTGGCTACGATCTGGGCGGACTGGGAAGCCGGCCGTTATCTCGCCGACCATGGCCGGGACCGGGTCGTGCCCTACGTTTTTCCGACCGCCGCGATGCTGGCCGGACTCCCGGTGCGCCAGCCGGCGGCCACGCATGCCCAGGTCGGCAGGTTCTGTTACGACACCATGACCCTGGTCGGGCCCGGCAGCTGGGAGGCGATCCGCGCTGCCGCCGATGCCGCTAACACGGCCGCCTTGCTCGTCGCGGCCGGCCAGCGAGCCGCGTACGCGCTCTGCCGGCCGCCCGGCCACCATGCCGGGCCGGGCGGCTACGGCGGCTCCTGTTACCTGAATAACGCCGCGATTGCCGCCCAGGCGCTCCGGCGGGGCGGGGCTGGCCAGGTCGCCATCGTCGACATCGACGCGCATCACGGCAACGGCACGCAGGCGATCTTCTACGAGCGCGGCGACGTCTTCTACGGCAGCGTGCACGTCGACCCGGGCGCTGGCTGGTTCCCGCACTACATGGGCTTCGCCGATGAGGATGGTAACGGAGCCGGGCACCGGGCCAACCGCAATGTCCCGCTGGCGCCCGGCAGCGGCGACGACCCCTGGCTGGATGCGGTCGGGAAGCTGTGCGACGCCGTCACGGCTCACGGCGCCGATGCGATCGTGCTGTCGCTCGGCGTGGACGCTGCCGCGGCCGACCCGGAGAGCCCGCTGCAGGTGACGGCCGACGCGTACCGGGCCGCCGGGGAGCTGATCGGAGCGCTTGGCCCGGTCGCCGTCATCCAGGAGGGCGGCTATGACCTGGCGTCGCTCGGCGACTATGTCCTCGCTGCCCTGACCGGAGTGCAGGCCGGGCGTCGGCAAGCCGCTGCGGCTGGCAGCCCCGCTCAATCGTGAACGCGCTCCTCGCGCTGGCCGCATCAGCCCTGTGGGGAACCTCTGACTTCGGCGGCGGCCTGATGTCACGGCGCATCGACGCGTCCGCCGCGGTGCTGATTTCGCAGGCGCTGGCACTGGCCGGGCTGATCGCGCTGCTGCCGTTCATGGCCGTGCCGGCCGGACCTTACCTGCTCGTGGCCGCCGCTGCCGGGGTCGTAGCCACCCTCTCGCTCGCTGCGTTCTACCGCGCGATGGCGACCGCGCCGATGTCGCTGGTCGCACCGATTACCGCTGGCGGAACCGGAATCCCCGTGGTGGCCGGCCTGGTCCGCGGCGAGCATCTGAACGCGTTCCAGCTCACCGGCATCCTCGTTACCCTCATCGGCATCGTGCTCGCGTCCGGGCCGGAGTTCCGCTCCGGCACGCCGGTGCGGCGCCAGGCGCTCGCCTTCGCCATCGGCGCTGCCATCGGTTTCGGCCTTGCCTACACGCTTCTCGCGCTGGCGGCCAGCTCGGGGGTATACGGCACGCTGCTGCTGCAGCGGATCGGCGGGGTGGTGGTACTCGGGCCGATCGTGCTGCGGGCCGGGATCCTCCCGGGCATCAGGCTGACGATCCGGCGGCTCGCCGCCCTGGCCGCGATCGGCGGCTGCGACATCGTGGCCAACGCGTCTTACGCGCTCGCGGCCAGTCACGGCGACCTGTCCGTCGCCGCGGTGCTCGCTTCGCTCTACCCGGTCGTCACCGCACTGCTGGCCAGGGGCATCCTGGCCGAGCGGCTGCGGCCGGTGCAGGGCGTCGGGGTAATCGCGGCGCTGACCGGAGTGGTCCTGCTCAGCTCCTGACTGCGACTGCGGATGGCGAGCCGGTCCCAGGTCAGCCCTGACCCAGGCCCGGCCCGCTCGTCCTCGTCGCGACCCGAGCCAGCGCATTACCGGTCGAATGTGCCCGGCGTGAACGAGACGCCGCGCAGCACCTCGCCGTAGCCAGCCGACCTGACAGTGACGAACTGCTCCCCGGCGCCAGGCGCCGTCGCCGACGGGCTGTCGGTGATCGCCAGGAGCTTGTTCGGGTCCGCGCCCTGGTCACCGTTCCCGCTGACGGTTGAGGTGACAGCCCAGATCGTCACCGTCCCGTCCGGATTGACCCGGCCGGTGATGTTCCGCAGGCCGTCGGTGCCTGGTGCCCACGGCAGCCCGGTCGCCGCGTTGTCGCCGGTCGGGTATCCGGGCACGGCATAGGGCGTGCCGAGGTTCAGCCCGGCGGTGAGGGTGTAGGCGAGGTTCCAGCTGGTGCCGTTGAAGACCCACTTCTGCAGGCCCGCCGTGGTCTGGGCGGCCGCGGCTGTGTAGGTGTTGGTGGCGGCATCGTAAGTGTTGGTGCCGCTACCTTCATCGGCGACGTACAGCGTGTCCGGGTTCGCGAACCACATGCCGAACGGGAACGCCGTGCTGTTCTTCGCCAGTGTGGTCGGGAAGCCCTGCAGGACGCACATGTTGTAGGGCGTCACGCCCTCGGTCTGCAGCAGCGCCGGGTTATACGCAATCGGCGAGGTGGGCAGGGACGCACCGGGCTGCGGCAGGCCGGCGCCGTTGGGGCATGCCTTCCCGGTCGTGTCGAGGAAGTAGACGGTATTGATGCCGTTGCCGCCACTGCCCTTGGTGTAGTAGATGACGTTGTTGTAAACGGTTAGGCCGCGGAAGTTGGTGTCCTTACCGATCTTGTCGGCTTTGTAGCCGAGCTGGGTGATGTTGAAGCTGCCGACCGGCGTGGGCTGGCGGGGGTTCTGCAGCCGCTCCAGCCGATTCTGCGGGCTCATGATCTGCGCGCCGGCGCCGATGATGATCCCATCGGGCTGCGGGTTACCGCCGTTGCCCGCGTTGCCCGAGGTGTAGATGACGGGCTGCCGGGCGGTGTCATTGAGGAGGGCGGCGCGGCCGTTGTTGCCGCTGTAGGCGTTCGTCAGCGTGTAGCGGATCTGGCCGCGCGTGTTCACCGTGGCGACGAGCCGGTGGGTGGCGCCGGTGACCGGGTTCGTCGGGTCAATATCGCCCGGCGTGTTCGCGTTGGACACGTCGAGCGCGTTGGGCTTGGCGTAGTAGCCCATGAAGGTCAGGTCGCGGCCGCTGGTCGACAGGTTCAGGGCCATCTCGGACTTGGAGGAGAAGCTGGTGACCGCGTACTCGCTGCCGCGCCCGTTGTTGCGGCCGAACTGGCTGGTGCCGTCGGGCACGCGCAGCGTGTTGATCAGGTGCCCGCCGGGCGTGATCTGGTCAAGGAAGATCGGGGACGTGATGCCGAAACTGCCGTCCGCCGAGTCGTTGTTCCACACGCCAGGGTAGGAGCCGTCGGCCACGGCCGGCGCGCAATTGGCGCCGACGCAGCCCGCTGGTAGCTGCGTCACGCCCGGCTGGATCAGGCCGGCCGTGCCTACGTAGACCGACCGGCTTACTACTAGGTTGCCGGGCAGGAACCAGGGGTGGTTAGCGGCGTGGGCGGGTGAGCCGCCGGTGGCGCCGACGGCAGCCAGGATGCCAGCCGCCAGCGCCGCGGATGCCGCCAGCGACGCGCGCCCGCGGCGGCGCTTCGAAGCTGGCGTGGGCAGGACTTGGATCGTCATCAGGTCACGACCTTCGCTCGCAAAGGGATTGCCGGAAACGCCAATCACTGGATCAGCCTGATGACTGCAAAGAACGCGACGGTGAACTACCCATGAATTGCTCGGCAATGGCGGCGCAGCCAGTGCTTTCGCACCGTTTGAGCAGTCGTGGGTCTCGATCACCGTGGTCGATTCTGACCGGGAATCGCGTCCGGAGCGCCGCCGGACCGCCGGCCGTCATGCGGAGCCCGGTCTCGCTCAGGCGGCAGAGCCGGGACCCGGCAGCACGTCGACATCGGTCGCGCGCATCGGCTGGCCGCAGACTGAGCAACTCAGCTCTACGTGGCTGATCTGGCCGCAGGCGTGGTGCCGGTAGAGCACAGGCGGTCCTGCGGCGCCGGCCAGCCAGCGGTCTCCCCAGCGCACCATCACCAGCAGCAGGTCGCACAACTCGGAGCCCATCTGCGTCAGCACGTACTCGTGCCGGGCAGGCTGGCTGCTGTACTCGCGCCGCTCCAGCACACCCCGCTGCACCAGCCACTTCAGCCGCTCCGCGAGCACCTTGCGGGAGATGCCCAGGCTCTTCTGCAATTGGTCGAACCGGGTGATCCCGATGTAGACGTTCCGCAGGACCAGCGGAGACCATGGCTCGCCGATGACATCGAGCGTCCGGGCGATGGAGCAGGCCATCTCGCCGAAGTCGGTGCGCTGCATCCTGTTAGTGTAGAACAAATGGTTCCCTAAGGAAACTGACTATGCTAAAGTCAGTTTCCTGAGGAAACTTTGATAGGGAGGCGGACGACATGACAACGCAGGCGTTCGACGTGAGCAGGCCACCGGTTGTCTCGGCGGAGGAGTGGCAGGCCGCCCGCGCCGCACTGCTGGCGAAGGAGAAGGAACTCACCCGAGCGCTGGACGCGCTCGCTGCGGAGCGGCGCAGGCTGCCGATGGTGGCACTCGATGCGAACAAGTACCGTTTCACCGCGCCAGACGGCAGCGACGTCGGGCTCGCCGACCTGTTCGACGGTCACCGCCAGCTGGTCATCTACCACTTCATGCTCGAGCCGGGCCAGGACTGGCTGTGCGGAAGCTGCTGCACGTTCACCGACAACCTGGACAATCAGGCGCAGCCACATCTCGGCGCGCGCGATACCCGGTTGATCCTGATGGCCAGGGCACCGCAGCAGGAGATCGAGCCGCTCCGGCAGCGGATGGGCTGGAGCGTGCCGTTCTACTCGTCGTACGGCAGCGATTTCAACGACGACATGGGCCTGCCCGCGTTCGGGCTCAGCGTGCTGCTGCGCGATGGCGACGACGTATTCCGCACCTACTTCACTACTGCGCGCGGAGTGGACCGGCTCAGGCTCGACTTCAACCTGCTCGACCTGACCCCCTACGGCAGGCAGGAGCAATGGGAGGACTCCCCCGGCGGTTGGCCGCAGGACCCGACGATGAGCTGGCTGCGCCTGCGCGACGAGTACTGACGCTGACCTAAATCACACCGCCCGCTAGCGCAACAATGAGGCCGATCACGGCCGCGGCCAGGATCCCCATAACAACGCTGCGCCGGAGCAGCAGTAGCCAGCAGGCCAGAGCTGCCAGCACGAAAACTTGCCAGAGCTGGGTCAGCCCCAAGCCGAGGATGACGGCGGCACCCCCGATAGCGCCGATCGCAGCGGGCCCGGCACCGGCGAGGAACGCCTGGGCGGCGAGGCTGCGCCGGAACCGGTCGAATCGCGGTCCGCCGGCCAGCACGAACGCGAACGAGGGCGCGAACGCGATGACCGCGGCGATTACCCCGCCGATCAGCCCGGCGGCCGCGTAGCCGACGACCGCCACGGTCTGGACCACCGGCCCTGGCGTTACCTGGCCGAGTGCCACGGCGCTCAGGAACTGCGCCGTGGTCATCCAGTGATAGGTGTGCACGGCGTCGTGCTGCATCAGCGGGATGATCACGAAGCCGCCGCCGAACGACAGGGCGCCGACTTTGAAGGCAACCCAGGCCAGCGGGCCAAGCACGCCGACGGTCAGCGCGCCCCCCGCCACCAGCGGCACAAGCAGCCCGCCAGCCCGCCCCGAGCCTGGTCGGCCGTCGTGGTGTGCGTCCAGGTTTGCGTCGTGCCCCGGGCTCGTGCCGCCATCCCGCTCCGCCCCCGGCCCGCTATCCCGCTCCGCCCCCGGCCCGCTATCCCGCTCCGCCCCCGGCCCGCTATCCCGCTCCGCCCCCGGCTCGCCGTCCCGCTCCGCCCTCGGCCCGCCGTCTCGTCCTGCGTCGGGGACGGCACCGTCTCCGGCTACCGCCGCCCGCCGGCTCGCTAGCCATTCCGACAGGCCGCAGACCAGGAGCACGGCGACCAGGAATTGGCCAGCCAGGTTCGCGGCGACGGCTCCGGCGGCCAGGTAGCAAATCCAGCGCGCGCGTGCCGAGCGGACCGGCCCGGCGCGCCGCCAGCTCGCTGGCGCCAGCGCGGCGGCCGCGCTGATCGCGATGGCGGGAACGGCAGCCCCCGCGCCGGCGGCCGCTCCGCGCACCGCGAGCGGCGGTGAGTGCGCCAGGAACAGCACCGACAGGCCGAGGATGATGACCAGGCCGGGCACGATGAAGCACACTCCGCCGACGATCGCGCCGCGGTTGCCAGCCAGCCGCCACGCGCAGAAGATCGCCAGCTGCGTCGAGGCCGGCCCTGGCAGCAGCGAGGTCGCAGCGACGCCGTCCTCAAACTCCGACTCTCGCAGCCAGCTGTTACGTCGCACGCAAAGCTCCCGCAGCAGCGCGATATGCGCTGGCGGCCCGCCGAATCCGGTAATGCCGATCCGGCCCCACTCGCGTGCGATGACCCTGATCGGCACGCGCGTTGCCTGCGCAGGCCCACGCTGCTGATCCGCAGGCACCTGGCTCCCTCCGACGTCGCGATCACCACCGTAACTAGCGGCGTTCCCAGCGCCGGCCGAGACCGCTGCTTGTGGCAGTTCCGCGCTATGGCCTGACCGGCTGGCCGCGTGACTCATGAATCCCACGCCATCGCCGAGGCTGGGGCGTGGTGGCGCAGCGCATCATCAGCCGCGAACCAGCCGGGCGCCCTGCGTGTCGACCGCCAGAGGCAGCACCTGCCACGGCTCTGCGGCCTGCGCCGCGATCTGCGCCACCCGACCGTTACCGGCCCGCTCGCCTGCCATAGTCAGGGCCAGGACCGCCGGGCCTGCCCCGGAGACGACCGCCGCGATGCCCTCCAAGCGCAACCGGGCAATCAGCGACGTGGTGCCGGGCATCGCCGCGGCCCGGTACGACTGATGCAGGAAATCCTCGGTTCCGGCGAGCAGCAGTTCCGGCCGCCCTGTCAGGGCTGCAATGAGCAGCGCTGCCCTGGCCGAGTTCGCCGCCGCGCCGGCGTGCGGGATCTGCGCGGGCAGGGCCTGGCGCGCGACTACCGTCGGCAGCGGCTCGGCCGGGATGCACAGCACGGGCGCGAGCCCGGCTAGCGGCGTCAGCCGGGCGGCGCGGACCCCAGTGTCCGTTGCCCACGCCACCGTCAGCCCGCCGTACAGGCAGGCGGCGACGTTGTCGGGATGGCCTTCCAGCTCGCAGGCCAGCTCGAGCAATGCCTGGTCCGGCAGCGGCTCAGCTCCGCAGGCGCTGACCGCCAGGGCCCTGGCGGCAACCAGGCCGGCCACGATGGCCGCCGCCGACGAGCCAAGGCCGTAGCCCTGGGGGACCCCGTTCCGGCAGTGCACCAAGAGCCCCGGCGGCTGCGTGCCGATAGCGTCAAAGGCAGCGCGGATGGCCCTGACCACCAGGTGCCGTTCGCCCCGGTCGAGTTCATCAGCCCCGGCCCCGGTCACCTGCACGTCGAGGCCAGCGGATAGCACCTGCGCTCGCACCGTGTCGTGCAGGCTGAGCGCCAGTCCGAATGAGTCGAAGCCGGGACCTAGATTGGCGCTGGTTGCGGGGACCCGGACGGTAACGGGCTGGTCCGGCCATGTCATCTGGGCACTCATAGCTGTTCACTACTCATTGCAAAGTCAGCGCTTATTGCAACTTCAGGGCCGCTGCCACGGCGCCCACGTCAACTGCGACGGTCACGGGAGCGGCCGATCCCGCAACCGCGGTATCAGGGTCCTTCAGCCCGTGCCCGGTGATCGTGCATACGACCACCGAGCCGGCGGCAACGCTGCCGTCCGCGCGTGCCTGCAGCAAGCCCGCTACCCCGGCCGCCGACGCCGGCTCGCCGAAGACGCCCTCGCGCTGCGCGAGCAACCGGTAGGCAGCCAGGATCTGCTCATCGGTTACCGAAGCGATCAAGCCGCCGGACTCGGCGCGCGCTTCCTCGGCGATGTGCCACGAGGCGGGGTTGCCGACTCTGATCGCGGTCGCAACCGTATCCGGGTCGGGTACTGGCCGCCCGGCCACGATAGGCGCCGCGCCCGCCGCCTGAAAACCGAGCATCCGCGGCGTCTTCGCCGCCTTCCCGTCCGAGAAGTACTCGCGGTAACCGAGCCAGTAAGCGGCGATATTTCCCGCATTGCCGACGGGCAGGCAATGTACGTCGGGGGAATCGCCGAGCGCATCGACTATCTCGAACGAAGCCGTCTTCTGGCCCTGGAGCCGCTCGCGATTGACCGAGTTCACCAGCGCCACGGGGTAGTCGGCGTCGATCTTGCGCACCAGCTCGAGGCAATCGTCGAAGTTGCCGTCTACCTGGAGCAGCTTGGCCCCGTGTGCCAGCGCCTGCGCCAGTTTCCCGACAGCGACGCTGCCCTTCGGTACCAGCACCGCGCAAGTCAGGCCAGCCCGGGCCGCGTAGGCGGCCGCACTCGCACTGGTGTTTCCGGTAGACGCGCAGATCACCGTGGTCGCGCCGCGGCTGGCAGCAAGGGTGACCGCCACGGTCATGCCCCGGTCCTTGAAGGAGCCGGTCGGGTTCGCTCCTTCGACCTTGAGGAAGACCGAGCAGCTGGTCAATTCCGACAGCACCGGCGCAGGCAGCAGCGGCGTTCCTCCCTCGCCTAGGGAGACAACCGGAACGCTGTCGGGCACGGGCAGACGGGACCGGTACTCGGCAATGACCCCCCGCCAGGGCTGCGGCCTGACGATCGCTGTGCTCGCTAGCCCTCCGGCACTCACTCGCCCTCCAGAGCCTCGACCCGCATGACGCTGTCGACGTTGCGGACTGCCTCCATCGCGCCCAGCACCGCTACCGTCTTGGCCAGGGCCGCCTCCCTGGCGACGTGCGTCATAATGATGAGGTTGGCGTCCTCGCCCCGGCCTTCCTGCCTGACCGCCTTGATGGAAACGCCCTGCTGGGCGAACGCGTCTGCGACCGGAGCCAGCACGCCGGGCCGGTCGGCGACGTCCAGCTGCACGTAGTAGCTGGTGCGAGCATCCCCGATCGGCACCAACGGTAGCTGCGCGTAGGTGGACGAGTCGGGGCCGCGCAGCCCGGCTAGCAGGTTCCTGGCCGTCGCGACGGTATCGCCGAGGACGGCGCTGGCCGTCGGCTGGCCCCCGGCGCCGGCCCCGTAGAACATCAGACGGCCAGCGGACTCGGCCTCGACGAAGACCGCGTTGTAGGCCTCACGCACGGCCGCCAGCGGATGCGTCCTCGGGATCATCGCCGGGTGCACCCTGGCCGATATGCCGCCGTTGGCCCGCTCGCAGATTGCGAGCAGCTTTACCACGTAGCCCATGGCCTTAGCACTGGCAATGTCGGCCGCGGTGACTGAAAGGATGCCTTCCCGGTACACATCGTCCGCGGTGACCTCGGTGTGGAAGGCGATGCTGGCCAGGATGGCGGCCTTCGAGGCCGCGTCGAATCCGGCCACGTCCGCGGTCGGGTCGGCCTCGGCGTAGCCCAGCGCTTGCGCCTCGGCCAGGGCGGCGCTGAAATCAGCGCCCGAGGTGTCCATCTTGTCGAGGATGAAATTCGTCGTGCCGTTGACGATGCCGAGGACGCGCTTGACCTCGTCGCCTGCCAGCGACTCGCGCAGCGGGCGCAGCAGCGGGATCGCGCCCGCCACCGCGGCCTCGTAGTACAGGTCCGCGCCGGCCTGGCTTGCAGTCTTGTGCAGAACCGCACGATCGGATGCGACCAGCGCCTTATTGGCGGTTACCACCGACTTGCCAGCACTGAGCGCGGCCAGCAGCAGCGTCCGGGCAGGCTCGATGCCGCCGATCAGCTCGATCACGATGTCGACGTCGGGCCTGGTGACGAGCTCAAGGCCGTCGGTGGTGAGCAGGTGCGCCGACACCGGCACGTCCCTGGGCCTGTCGGGATCCCGGACGGCCACGCCGGCGATCTCCAGCGGCGCGCCGGCCCTCGCCTTGAGGTCCGCGGACTGTTCGGTCAGCAGCCGGTACACCTGCGATCCGACGACACCGCAACCGAGCAGCGCTACCTTCAGCGGCTCGCGATCCCCGACACCGCGCCCGCTCATGGCCCGCGGGCTCGCTTCGTGCCCGGCGGGTTCGTGGCCGCCGGGTTCGTGCCCTCCGGGTTCGTGGCCGCCGGGTTCGTGCCCGCCGGGGTCCACTAGGCGGAGTTCCTGCCCGGCTTTTTCCCGCACCACCGCATCTTGCATTGCAGCCCGCTCCCCTCACCCGCCCCGGCGGGGGAAAGCCGTCAGCAAGTGAGCTGACCTCGCTGACTGCCAGGGCCGTTACGTTCGCCAAGCTTAGCGAGCGGCAGCCGAGCCCTGCTCCCGGTCCTGCCACAGCGACGCCAGGCGGCGAGCCGGGCCGGAGCGGGTTCAGCCCAGCGGGAGGCCTTTTGGCGGCGGCGAGCCGGGCCGGCGCACCAGCGAGTTCAACAGGCGCTCCGCCGCTTCGTCCGGGTCGCTAGTCAGGCCCGTATGCACCGGGCCGGGCTGGACGACTGTGCTGCGCGGCGCGGTGAGCCAGCCGAACCGGCGCCCGATGTCCTGCAGCCCGGCCTGGCCGGCCTCGGGATCCTGCGCGCAGACCGCGATGATGCCGGCAAGCGCCCGCCTGATGCCGGCGACGTCCGCGGCCGGGTCCAGCGCCAGGAGCCGGGCGGCGTCCAGCTCGATCCACGCCTTCAGGTACCGCAGCGGCCGGCAGTAGAGCAGCACTCCGGCGTTCATCGCCTCGCCCCGGTCGACTCGCGGCACCACGCGCAGGACCGCGTACTCGAACGGGTGCTGGCCGGTCACCGGCGCAACCTCGCCGGTCACGGCGCATCCTCGCGCGTCAGCCAGCCAGGGCGGCCCGGCCGCCCGCCACCTTGCCCGGACCGCGCCCGGCCGGGACCGGGCTGCCGGGACGACCTGCCGGCACTCAGGCCCTCGGCCGCCGCGGCGACGAGCGGGGGCAGCCAGGCGGGCCGGGCGTCGAGCCGGGCGCGCAGCTGCGCCCCGAAGGCGTCGCGCAGCGTGGCGGCATCGGGAAAGCCTGGCTCTGCGGTCAGCCACTCCTCCGGTACCTCTTCCGGGGCCGCCTGGAGTGCCGCCTCGTTGAGCCTGGGCGTCAGGCTGTCGTCGGCGTCCTGAACGAGCGCTCCGCAGCCAAGCAGCGCGTGGTCGGAGACGTCGTAGGGACGAGCCGCCGCCGATGCTGCGCTGGCCCACCGATGCTGGAAGGTCAGCGTGGCACCGTGGTCGATCAGGTAAAGGCTGCCGTGCCACAGCAGCATGTTCGGATTGCGCCAGGACCGGTCAGCGTTGCCAACCAGGGCGTCGAACCACATGATTTTGCCAGCCAAGGCCGCGTCCACCGATCCGGCGCCGGTCTCGAAGTCCAGTGCACCCGGCAGGAAGTCCACGCCGAGGTTCAGCCCGCCGCTGGCTCGCAGCAGGTCCTGAATCTCCTGGTCCGGTTCGCCTGGCGCCATGGCCGGATCGACCTCGACCGTGACCAGGTCCGGGACCAGCAGGCCGCACGTGCGGGCGAGTCGGGCGCTGATGATCTCCGCGATCAGCGCCTTCCGGCCCTGGCCGGCCCCCCGGAACTTCACCACGTAGGTACCGAGATCGTCGGCTTCCATCACGGCCGGCAGCGAGCCGCCCTCGCGCAGCGGGGTCACGTACCTGGTCGCCATGACACGTGGAAGCACAAGGACGCAGCCTACGCCGGCGCGGGATCAGCAACACGACGTTGGTTTCAGTAACTCTGGCGCCCGAGATGCCCAGTTTTGCGCCATTGAAACCTTCACTATGCAGGCAGACCGTGCCGCGCCGTCTGCGGCTCGGCGTCTCAGGACGGCCCGCTGCGCGGCTCGCAGGTCGGCCGCGCCAGGCCAGAGTCCGCTGACCGCGAACGTCTCCAAGCCCGGGAACAAAGAAGCTCCAAGAGCGCTTGTAGCCCTGTAATCAGGTAAACAGACCAATGTCTACGCTACGGGAAGTGACCTTGTAATGGCCGAGAACCTCTCGCTGCCGGTTCTGCCGCTGGACGACAACGTCGTGTTGCCGACCATGGTGGTTCCGCTCGACCTGTCCGACGCTGACGCGCGGGCAGCGGTCGAGGCGGCCCAGCTAGCGGCCGCAGCCGCCGGCGACGACGCCAAGGCACACATACTTCTAGTACCGCGCCCGGACGGCAGCTATTCCCCTGTCGGCACGCTGGCCGCGATCGAGCAGGTCGGCCGGCTGCCGAGCGGGGAGCGCGCCGCCGTCGTGCGGGGCATCGCCAGGGTGCGGATCGGCACCGGTACGGTCGGGCCCGGTCAGGCACTGTGGGTCGAGGGCGCTGTCATGGACGAGCCGGAGCCGAGCAAGCAGGCGACCGAGCTGGCCCGCGAGTACCGCGGCCTGGCCGCTGCCATCCTGCAGAAGCGAGGCGCCTGGCAGTTCGTCGACGTCGTGCAGCGAATCACCGACCCGTCTGCCCTGGCCGACAGCGCCGGCTACGCCGGCTACCTCAGCCTGGACCAGCGGCGCCAGCTGCTGGAGACCCTGGACCCGCAGGCGCGGCTCGAGCTGCTCGTCGGCTGGGCCCGTGAGCACCTAGCCGAGCTTGACGTCGCTGAGACCATCAGCAACGACGTCAAGGAGGGCATGGAGAAGCAGCAGCGCGAGTTCCTGCTCCGCCAGCAGCTCGCCGCCATCCGCAAGGAACTGGCCGAGCTGGACGGCAAGCCCGCCTCTGAGGAGGAGGACTACCGGGCCAGGATCGAGGCCGCTGACCTGCCGGAGAAGGTGCGCGAGGCAGCGCTGAAGGAAGCTGCCAAGCTCGAGCGGGGCTCAGACCAGTCGCCGGAGGCTGGCTGGATCCGGACCTGGCTGGACACCCTGCTCGAAGTGCCGTGGAACGACCGCACCGAGGAGGCCTACGACATCACCGGCGCCCGGGCGGTGCTGGATGCCGATCACTCCGGCCTGGACGACGTCAAGGACCGGATCATCGAGTACCTGGCCGTGCGCAAGCGGCGCGCCGACCGCGGCCTGTCGCTCGTCGGCGGGCGCCGCAGCGGCGCCGTGCTCGCGCTGGCCGGCCCGCCCGGTGTGGGCAAGACCTCGCTCGGTGAGTCGGTTGCCCGCGCGATGGGACGCAAGTTCGCCAGGGTGGCGCTCGGCGGTGTTCGGGACGAGGCCGAGATCCGCGGTCACCGGCGTACCTACGTCGGTGCGCTGCCTGGCCGGATCGTCCGGGCGGTGACCGAGGCCGGCTCGATGAACCCGGTGATCCTGCTGGACGAGGTGGACAAGCTCGGCGCCGACTACCGGGGCGACCCGACGGCGGCGCTGCTCGAGGTGCTGGACCCAGCGCAGAACCACACGTTCCGCGATCACTACCTCGAGGTCGAGCTCGACCTGTCCGACGTGCTGTTCATCGCTACCGCGAACGTGGCAGACGCGATCCCGGCTCCGTTGCTTGACCGGATGGAGCTGATCGCGCTGGACGGCTACACCGAGGACGAGAAGGTCACGATCGCTCGCGGCCACCTGCTGCCCCGCCAGCTGGACCGAGCGGGGCTGGAGCCCGGCGAGGTGACTTTCACCGACGATGCGCTCCGGCGGATCGCGGCCGAGTACACCCGGGAGGCGGGCGTCCGCTCGATGGAGCGGACCATCGCCAGGGTGCTGCGGAAGATCGCGGCGCAGGCGGAGGCCGGTACCGCGACGATGCCCTTGGTCGTCGGGAACGACGACCTGACCGGCTACCTCGGTCATCCCCGGCACACGCCGGAGTCGGCCGAGCGGACCGCCGTTCCAGGGGTGGCCACGGGGCTCGCGGTGACCGGCACCGGCGGCGATGTCCTGTTCATCGAGGCCTCGCTGGCCGACCCGGAGACGGGCACGACCGGCGTGACCCTCACCGGGCAGCTCGGTGACGTGATGAAGGAGTCGGCTCAGATCGCACTGTCCTACCTGCGCTCCCATGGTGCCGAGCTCGAGCTGCGCGTCGGCGACCTGAAGGACCGTGGCGTGCACGTGCACGTGCCGGCCGGTGCGGTGCCGAAGGACGGCCCGAGTGCCGGCGTCACGATGACAACGGCGCTCGCCTCGTTGCTGTCAGGTCGTCTGGTCAGGTCGGATGTCGCCATGACCGGCGAGGTCTCGCTGACCGGGCGGGTCATGCCGATCGGCGGGCTGAAGCAGAAGCTGCTGGCCGCTCACCGGGCGGGCATCACCACGGTGCTGATCCCGAAGCGGAACGAGCCCGACCTGGAAGATGTGCCGGAGCACGTCCGGTCCGCGCTGGATATCCACTTGATGACGGATGTCCGGGAAGTGCTGGAGCTGGCGCTAGAGCCTGCGACCTCGCGCGCGGCGGTAGCGGCCTAGTTCCCCGCAGACGGCGCCCCGGCGGTCGGTCCCTGACCGCCGGGGCGCCTTGCCGTGCGAGCAGTGCCGTGCGGGCAGATGCTGTGCGGGCAGAGCCGGGGGTAACGCCTACCGGGCGCGGCGGCGTAGTGACAGCGGCATCATCGCCGACTCAAGCTGCACCTTCAGGCTCATCTTGCTCTCGCCTTCGCGCCGGTCAGCGAAGTGAATCGGCACCTCGACGATCTTGAGCCCGTGCTGGACGCTGCGGTAGTTCATCTCGACCTGGAAGCTGTAGCCGTTGCTGCGCACGCTAGCGATATCGATTGCGGTCAGCGCCGAGCTACGCCACAGCTTGAATCCGGCCGTCACGTCGCGGACGCCCAGCCGCAGCAGCACACGCACATACATGTTGGCGAAACCCGACAGGGCCTTACGGTGCCAGGACCATTCCCTCGCCAGGCTGGCGCCACAAACGTAGCGCGAGCCGATGACAACGTCCGCGTCCGTCGCCAGCAGGGTACCGAGCATCTGGGGCAGGTATTCCGGCGCATGGGACAAATCGCTGTCCATCTGGACAACGAAATCCGCGCCCCCGTCCAGGGCACGGGTCATGCCATCCACGTACGCGCGGCCGAGCCCCTGCTTGCCAGGCCGGTGCAGGACCGTCATCCGGTCAGGGCCGTACTTGGCGGCCAGCTCGTCAGCAATCGCTCCGGTGCCGTCCGGCGAGTTGTCGTCAGCCACTAGGACCCGCAGGCCGGTGAGCGGCAGCGCGAACAACGCATCGACGATTACCGGCAGGTTGGCAGCCTCGTTGTAGGTCGGCAGCACGATCGTCAGCGCTGCCGAACTCCACGGCTCCGGCAATTCCACGGCCCGCCCGGTCAGCCCGAGCTCTCGAAGCGCCATCTCATCCTCCGCATTGCCTGCCTGGAGCCGTCAGGGCCCCGCTAGTCGGCTTCCAGGGGTCCGCGACCTACGTGCCACTCCGGCAGGCAAGCCGATCGCACTATTTTACTCATTACGGGCGGCACCATGCCCCTCATGCATGTTAGCTCCATGGCCCCGCACGGAATGATCATTCCCGGCCTCAGCCGGGCTCATCATTCGCAACAGGCCCAGGCCGCCAGTCTGCGCGAATCGCTCTGGTCACCCTCGCCACCTAGCCGATGGGACAACCTGGCATAGCCCGGGCCGCGCCGGAGTTGCGCCGCACCATCAAGCAGGATTCGTCCACGGCCTGAAAGTCCCTGGCCGGGATCCGCTTGAGCAGCGACACCAGCGCATCTGGCCATTGCGGATAAGCGCTGCCCTGGAAGTACCAGTTGCTGCCGTTATCGCCGAGAATCAGGCCGTAGTTTTTCATCTCGGTCAGCACGGCCTTGGCATCGCGGCAATACGGAGCGGAGTTCCGGCAGAACAGAGCTACCTTGAAGCTGGCCGTCAACCGGAACCGGGCGCCCATGGGCGGCAGGCCGGCGCCGAGGCCCGCCCCTGCCTGGTGCCTGGCTGGCCAGAGGTAGGAGGACCTGGTCACTGCTGCGGTGAACCTGATCGCATGCGTGATCGGCTTACCGGTCCGCACCGCGGCCTGGACCTGCGCGAAGTTGAGCAGCCCCGGCAGTATCGGAAGCCCGGCGGCGTCGGCCGAGGTCCAGCCGGCCGGCCGCAGCACGTTCGAAGTCAGGTGCCAGATCGCGCCGGAACCGGCAGTCGAGCCCCGAGGGGAGTAACGCGCGTCCCACAATTCGTACAAGGTGCACGTGCTGGCGTTCACCATGATCGCGTGCCGGTCCCCGCCCGCCCTCTTGCCGCCCTCGATCGGAGTATCCGGACCGAACGGGTACGGGCCTTTGTTGCTCTCGCTCGCATAGGTGAACTTGATCTTCAGCAGCTTGTGTTTCCTGGTCACGATCGTGAACGGGATCCCGTAGGGATACCCGCCCGGATTGGGCCCGAAGTCCGGGTGCAGGTACGTCGTCGCTGAGTCCATGCTGGCCAGCCACGCCGCGCTGTGCTTGTTCACGGGTAGCTTGGCGATGTTGGTGTTCCACACGTTGTCCGCCGGGAACATCGGGCAGTTCGGCGCGCCCGGCACCGGCGTGGTCAGCACCGGAGAGCTAGCCACCCGGACCGGTGCGCTGGCCACCCGAACCGAAGTGCGAGCCAACTTGACCGGCGCGCGATGCCCGGAGGCCGGCGCAGGGCTCGCCGCGGCCGCGCCGCATCCCGCCACGGCGATGGCGAGCACAGTCCCGGTGACAGTCAGGCGCGACTGCGTCGCCAAATGTCCCGTTACCATAGGCACTGTCGCATCCTGGCACGGATGACCTAGCCGCATCTGGCGAAGCGGCTGATTCGCCCGGCACCGACACGACCACCTTTCATCGACTTCGCAGCCTGCGGCGACCCTTTTAGTACGGTTTATGAATGCGAAGTCGATGAAAGGTCGGCCGCGGTCGGGCAGGCCACCTGATCTGGCTAAGCCGGCGATCGAGGTGGTCGCTCTCCCCTAGAGTGGGCTGACATGGCGGCACGCTCCCTGAGCGAGCTCGTGGCCCAGGACTGGGCCGAGGCCCTCCGTCCCGTATCGGGCCGGATCACCGAGCTCGGCGAGTTCCTCCGCGCCGAGATCGCGGCTGGCCGCAGTTACCTCCCGGCCGGAGAAAACATCTTGCGGGCGTTTCGTCAGCCGCTGGCCGACGTGCGGGTGCTGATCGTCGGACAAGACCCTTACCCGACCCCCGGCCACCCCGTCGGCCTCAGTTTCTCGGTCGCGCCAGAAGTCCGGCGGCTGCCGGGCAGCCTGGTCAACATCTTCAAGGAGTACACCGCCGACCTCGGCTATCCGCGGCCGTCGACCGGCGATCTCAGCCCGTGGAGTGAACGCGGCGTGATGCTGCTGAACAGGGTGCTGACGGTCCAGCCGGGCAGCCCAGGCTCGCACCGGGGCAAGGGCTGGGAACAAGTCACCGAGCAAGCGATCCGTGCGCTGGCCGGGCGCGGCGGTCCGCTGGTCGCGATTTTGTGGGGGAACGACGCCCGCAATCTGGCCCCGCTGCTTGGCAGCACGCCGACGATTCAGTCCGCGCACCCGAGCCCGATGTCGGCCGACCGTGGTTTCTTCGGTTCCCGGCCGTTCAGCCGCGCGGACGATCTGCTCGAGCAGCAGGGTGGCCAGCCGGTGGACTGGAAGCTGGCGTAGCGGCTGGCGCTGAACTGACATCAAGCAGCCAGGGCGGAGAAATGGCTGCTTTATGCCAGTCCAGTACCAGCCACTGACTCTATGACGGAAGCCGTTGCTAGTAGCAGTGGTTCGCTGTTGGGCGGTCCTATCAGCTGAAGACTTGCGGGCAGCCGGTGTCGACTTTTCACGGGCAGCGCGAGCGCGGGAAAACCGGCGAGGTTCACCGGGTTAGTGAACGCGGTGTAATGGGGGCCGCGCGCCTCAGTCAGTGGCGGGGGGAAGAATGGGACCGTTGGCAGCACGAGCAGGTCAACGTCGCGCAGCACCGCCGCCATCGCTGCCCGCCAGCGGACTTGCGCAGCGCGGGCTACGGCCAGCTGATCCGTGGTCACGGCGTAGCCGTCGGCGAGCCTGGCCCGGACGTCGTCACTGATCAGCTCGCGCCGCACCGGGTCGGCGAGCAGCACCTGATTCGACTCGACCGCCTCCACGTCGATGATCACCTCGAAGGTCTCGCGGGCGGCCGCCCAGCCGGGCAAATCAATCTCGGTCACCTCCAGGCCGCTCCGGAATAGCGCAGCATCGACTGCCGCGTCGATCACAGGATCGACGCTCAATCCGGCCGGGTGCACCCGGCCTACCCGCCTAGCCGGTTGCGCGTCCAGCGAAAAGCCCGGTTCCAACAGCGTCATTCCCGCCGCCACGCCTGCCACGTCCCGGGCCATCGGACCGATGGTGTCCAGGCTCGAGGCCAATGGCCAGACCCCGTCGAGCGGGATCCGGCCGTGGGTGGTCTTCAGGCCGGTGACGCCGCAGAATGCTGCGGGTATCCGGATCGAGCCGCCAGTATCGGAGCCATACGCGACGTCCGCGTCCCCGTCGGCGACAGCGACCGCCGAACCGCTGGAGGAACCGCCTGGCACCAGGTCACCGTCGAGCGGATTGACGGGCGTCCCGAAGTACTCGTTCACTCCGGACGCTCCGAACGCCAGCTCATAGAGATTGGCCTTGCCAACGATGAGCGCTCCGACCGCCCGTGCCCCGGCCAGGCAGGAGGCGTCCTTCTCAGCCGGGCCCGCAGTTTGCGCCAGAGCGCGGCTGCCTGCCGTGGTCGGCACGCCGACGACGTCGATAAGATCCTTCACAGCCAGTCGGATACCGTCGCCGCCATCGGACAGCCGCGTGATGAATGTGGCCATCCGGATAAGGTACCGCCGCTTCGCGCGCGCGGCATCCGCCGTGAACGCCGTCGTTACTCCGGCACCCGGCGTCGCATCGGCGCGTCGCTAGTCCACCGTCACCGCGGTGACCGGCTGGCCATCTTCGAGGTAGACGGTTCCGTGGCGGTTGTCGAGCGCCGCGCTGACGCGGCGCCGGATCGGTCCGCGCAGCAGCTCCAGGGCCTCTCCTTGCGAGGCGAGCCGGTGTTCGGACACCTCCTCGGGCTGCAGCGTTAGCTCACTCAGCGCCGCATCGTCTAGTGCGCCGCAGTCGAACAGGAACCGGACACCACCCTGATTGCCGTGGCGCGGTGGCCGGAAGTCGACGCACGCGAGCCGCGCACCGGTGACCGCCAGGCCGGTCTCCTCCAGCACCTCGCGCTGGCAGGCCTGCCAGGGAGTCTCGCCATCGGCCTCCATGACCCCGCCGGGTATCGTCCAGCCCGACTTGTAGGTCGGGTTGAGGATCAGCAGGCGGCCGGAACCGTCGAAGATCAGCGCCCCGGCCGATACCGGGATTGCCGGGAGAACGTACTCAGCCTCGCCAGCTGGCTCTGCGTCTGCCTGCACCATGTCTGCCTCTGCCATAAGCCCACGATACGACCGGGCGCGTCATGCCCGCAGGGTCAGGCGAAGGCCCTGACGATGGGCTCGAGCCGAGTCAGGTCGTCGGCGTCAGCAAGGTCCGGCAAGGAGAGGAAAACTGTGCCGACCCCGCGCTCGGCCAGCTGGCGGTAACGTCCCACATGATCGGCGGCAACTCCGGCGTGGTGGCTGCGGGCGAATGCCGCGGCGCTGGTCCGACCGCGCAGCGCCTCGACCAGTTCGGCGACGTGCTCGCGGTCCCGCCCCACGACCGGCACGTCCAGCACGGTGACGGCGATCTCGGCCGGATCGCGGTCCGCCGCTCGGCAGTGCGCTCGCAGCACTGCGAGCTTGCGGTCGAGCACCTCGAGTTGCGACGGCAGGTTGCAGCCGTCGCCGAGCCGAGCCGCGATTCGCAGCGTGCGCCGTTCACCGCTGCCACCGACGATGATCGGGACCCGCGCGGCCGGACGCGGATAACAGGTGGTCTCGGGCAGGGTCACCCGCTCTCCGGAATAACTCTTGGTGCCTGGCTGCCAGAGCGCGCGCAATGTCTCGATCGCCGTCTCAAGCATGTCCAGGCGTTCAGCGGCCGGCGGGAACGCCAGCCCGAAGGCGGCGTGCTCGCGGTCCCACCAGCCGGCCCCGATTCCGCAGAACGTACGTCCGCCGCTGAGCGCGTCCAGGGTGGCCGCGGTCTTGGCGAGCAATCCGGGCGCGCGGAATGTTACCGGGGTGACCAGCGTGCCGAGCCGGAGACTGGTGTCGAGCCCGGCCAGCAGGCCGAGCGTGACCCATGGCTCGGGGATAGGTTCCCAGGCCCGGCCGACTTGCGGGATCTGGATGAGGTGGTCCATCAGCGCGATGCCAGCGAAGCCCGCACCGGCCGCCGCGAGGGCCACTGCCTTCAGCCAGCCGGCCGGATCATCGCCCCAGCCGAAGCGGGAGAGCTGCAGGATGAACTGGAGCTGAGCGGGCCGGGTTCGCTGTGCGCTCGCTGCCTGCCGGCTGCCTGGCGAGTGCGCCGGCTCGGCCGTACCTGCCGTTGGATGAACGACAAGATCCCAGCCCTCGTCCGCCAGCTGGCGGGCGACGTCGGGCATCTTGCGCAGCTGCGACTCCAGCACCGCCGCGGGCACCGGCCAGCTCCGCTCTCGGTTGCGCCGCCGGCACACAGCCGCGTCCGAGTCGAAGAGCACAGCAACCGCAGGTAGTCCGGCCTGCCTGGCCAGGGCACGGTAGCCAAGCCGGCGGGCGGGATCCAGCCCAAGCGTGTCGATGACTGTGGTCAGCCGGCGGCGGGTGCGTGCGCCCGTAATCTGATCGAGCAACAAGAAGGCGTCCGCTGACGCGTCAATATCGTTCTCGCCGCTACCGACCACGGAGCGGAGCTGGTCGGATGAGACGATCTCACGTGCCAGGTAGCGCTCGCCGGCCCAGCTCGATTTTCCTGATCCCGACGGCCCGATGAGCACGACAACCGCTGGATCCGGGATCGTCGTTCCCGGCTGGATAAGATCAGGACCCACGGTCTCCAGCGTGCCAGACCAGAACCCTAAAGCCGTCAGATCATCCGCATGAGCCGGTCGAAGCCGGCTAGTGCGATCACGATTCCCGTCACGGCCATCCACCGCCCGCGCTTGCCGCCCGGGCCAGTATCGGGCAGGGCGACCAGGCCGCAGATCAAGGCCGGCAGCACCGCCACGACGGCACCGGCAAAGACAACCGTCACCAGGCCGAACAAAAAGGACAAGACGGCGAAGACGCTAGCTGGTGGATATTTCGTTGCGTTTGTAGCTGCTGGCACCGTGGGGAGAGCAACCGGCCATTTCCCGGTCGGGAACTCGCCGAGCGGCCCGACCGGCAGATCCGCAGTGAGCGCGGCCAGATCCCCGTACGTCTTGGCGGCCTGGACCTCGCTGACGCGCTCGTTAAACTCGTCCCGGTCGAGCCGTCCTTCGGCAAAAGCGGCCTTGAGCACGTCAACTGCCCGTTCGCGGTCGGCTTGCGCGGCCCTCAGCTGCCTGTAACCCTGTATCTGCAGGTCATAACCGGGTCTGACGGCCATCGCGCCTCCCCTATCCCCCGACTCCGCCTCTCCTCATCCCCGAACCCGATCAGCCTACGCTGGCTCCCTGAAATCGATGACGCCCCGGTCGATGACGACCGTGCCGTCTTCCTTCGCCGTCTGGAACTGAGCCGAGCCGTTGCCGGCGACCCAGATCGAGATCACCAGCGACTCGCCGGGCAGGACCGGGCGGCTGAACCGACCGGACATCGACGTGAACCTGGCCGGGTCGGAGCCGCATAGCTCCTGCAAGAGGGCACGGCCGGTGAATCCATAGGTGCACAGGCCGTGCAGGATCGGCCTGCTGAAGCCGCCTCTGGCCGCGAAGGCAGGATCGGCGTGCAGCGGGTTCCGGTCGCCGCAGAGCCGGTAAAGCAGCGCCTGCTCCGGCCTGGTCTGCTGGACAACCTTGTGGTCAGGGGCCCGGTCGGGCAGTTCCCAAGGCTGGCCGGTGCCGCGGTCTCCGCCGAACCCGCCCTCACCGCGGATGAACGTACTTGCCCGCGTCGTCACCATCGGCTCGCCAGTAACTGCGTCCACGGCGTGGTTCTCCGACTCCACGAGTGCCCCAGAACCTTTGTCGTAGATGCCGGTCACCTTGGAGGCGGTGCGCAGCGTACCCGCGACTGGCAGCGGCTGATGCAGCTCGATGGACTGCTCGGCGTGTACCAGCATCGCGCGGTCGAAGTCGCCGAGATCGCCGGATGGCCTGGCCTGCGCCAGTAGCACCCCGAAGGTCGGCAGCACCTGCTGCTGCACGCTGGCCGTGTTCTCGGTCGTGAACTGCAGTTCCCGGAGCGGGTCACCGAGCCCGGCCCCGACTCCGATGGCATACAGCAGTGCGTCGGTGGACGTCCACGACCGTTCCTGCGGCTCCCCCTGCACGCCGACAAGACTGTGATTAAGCGGCATCGATAACCTCCTGGCGGGTCGGCTAGCCGGTTGACCCCGACCGCATTAACGCGACCGCACTGACGTGACGGCACTGACGCGTCCGCATTTGACACTGCGAGGCCGGCTGGGTCCAATGGCCTAGTAGAACACGCTTCTAGTATTTCGCTCCAGTGCCGGTTTTCACCGGCTTCGCCGATTCACGGAGGCTGTCGCATGGGCTTGCTGGACGGACGTGTGGCCATCGTTACTGGTGCGAGCCGCGGCATCGGCGCCGCGATCGCCAGGCGGTTCGGTGCCGAGGGGGCCGCGGTGGCGGTTGTCGCCAGGACTGTCGAGCCGGGCAGTTCCCCGTTTGGCGGGACCATCGCGGAGACGGTCGGCCAGATTCGTGATTCCGGTGGCACCGCAGTCGCGATTCCCGCAGATCTGTCCAGAGCCGAGGACCGCGAGCGCCTGGTAGCCGAGACCGCCAGTCAGCTGGGCGCGCCCGACATCCTGGTCAACAACGCGGCAGTCACGTACTTCACGCGGGTCGAGGACTTCGCCCCGAAGCGATACGCGCTGATGTTCGCGGTCCAGGTGGAGGCGCCGTTCCAGCTGGCGACGCTGGTGCTGCCGGGCATGCGCGAGCACGGGGCTGGCTGGATCCTCAACATCTCCTCCATCGCGGCCCGGCACCCGGCCATCCCGCCCGGCCCGTTCGCCGGGCGCGGCGGCACCGTCTACGGGATGTGCAAGGCAGCGATCGAGCGTTTCTCCACCGGCCTGGCCGCCGAACTGTATCCCGACAACATCGCGGTGAACGCACTGTCACCGACCAAGGTCGTGCCGACGCCGGGAACCATCTTCCACCACCTGACGACCGGCGATGACGATCCGAACGCCGAACCCACCTCGGTGATGGCCGAGGCGGCGCTGATGCTGTGCCATCGCGAACCGCAGAGCCTGACCGGGCGAATCACCTACTCGCAGGAACTACTCGCTGAGCTCGGCGTCCCGGTGCCCCCGGCCTGATGGTGCGCGACGGCTGGGTGCGGGTGGACTGCCACCTGCACACTGCGCTGTCTGGCGACGCGGTCACGACCATCGATCAGCTCGCCGAGCGGGTCGAATCCGAGCAACTCGACGTCATCTGCATTACCGACCACAACGTGACCGCCGCCGCAGTCGCTGCCGCGGAACGCGGCATCGGCGCCCGCGTCATCATCGGAGAAGAGATCAGGACCCGCGAGGGCGACCTGATTGGGCTGTTCCTGACCGAGCGAGTGCCGTATGTGTTGCCCCTCGGTGAGGCGGTCGGGCTGATCAGGGCGCAGGGCGGCCTGGTCTATTTGCCGCACCCGTTCGATCCGGGCCGGTCAAGCCTGGGCGCGGCCGCAGAGCAACTGTGCGCCGACGGCCTGGCTGATGTCGTCGAGGTCTTCAACGCAAAGGTCGAGGATCAGCGCTGCAACGAGCGAGCGGCGGCGCTTGCCGCCAGCTGCGGATTGCCCGGCGCGGCGGGCTCGGACGCGCACGATCCCGATGGCATCGGCGCCGCCTACCTGGAGCTGCCCGACTTCGACGGGCCGGCCGAATTCCTGGCCGCGCTCAAGCGCGCGGAAATCACCGGCGAGTACCGTCCGCACGCGCCGCGCTATGCCAGGCGGCCTCAGTCAGCTTCCTGACCGGCCAATCGTCTGACCTACCACGGGACGTGCTGGTTGATCCACCGCAACGCCGGACCGATCACCGGACGCTCATGCCAGCCGCGTGACATGACTTCGCCGCGGATCGACTCCGCCGTTCCGCGGAGTCGCTTGCGGACCACAGACGCCTGATAGTCCCTGGCCCGGCGGCCGAGGAACCGCACGCAGTTGACGCACACGCCCACCTCGGGGTGACTCCCCAGGCGGACTAGAGCCGCCTCCGCAGTCATGTGGCCGCAGCACCAGCACTCGCTCTCTTCGGCCCCGCTCGCAGTTTCAGTCTCGGCTGTCATCTCATCTCCACACGTTGTTGCGAACTCCGTCAAGCCGACCGAGCCTCCTCTTCGAGAAGTACCTCCATCCCGTTCGGAGACTGCACCTTGACGATCCGGTAGGTCCAGTCCTCCCGCGGCCGCTCGACGGTCACCTTGAAGCTGAGACCCGACCGCTCGCAGACGGCAACCGCGGCATCAACGTCACTGACCCCGAGCTGCCAGGTCAGGCCGGATGATGCCGGTTCCGCGTCCGTTCGGCGGCTTAGCCCGAACTCAACGGCATCGTTGCCAACGGCGATGAAGCCCGGGTATTCGGGGCCCTCGTAGGTGGTGCGCAGGCCCAGCTGCTCATAGAAGCGCCGCTCCGCGTCCGGGTCCTGCAGGTGCAGGATCGGCACTAGCTTCGTTATCAACTCGGTCATGCTCCCGATTGTGCCGCAACGAGCCGAATGGCGATTCCGGCCCCGTCCGCGAAATCTGACTTACGGTCGGTAAACGACCACATCGGAGCCGCGTCGCCGCTCGCGGTCCGGTCGTAAGCGCTGATCTTCCCCTTGCCGAACTGCGACGACTTCACCATGACGTATATCGTCCCGTCACACTGGCTGTCCGCGATGCCCGTGATGACCCGGCCGGTGAGTCCGGTCGCCCGCCCTTCGATCGTGCGGACGGGACGTGCATCACCTTTGGCGTTGCCGGCGAAGACGCTGATGTGGGTCTTCTCCGCACCGCCGCTTACCGCCGCGTAAATCCGGCCCGTGAGCGGCGAGAACGCTATCGAGACCTCATCGCATTGCGCGGAGCAGGATCCAAGGTCCGTCTTCGGTCCGGCGATTACTCGCATGGGCTTAGTGCTGCCGTTGGCGCCGCCGGCAAAGATCTCGATGGCATTACCCTGCGGGCGGGCGACGGCGACCAGAACCTGGTTCTTGGTATTTACGGTCAGGATGCTGGGCCACGGATTGAAGCCTTCGTCAAGCGGGATAGTGCGCAGCACGCTGACCCCATACAAATCACCGGGGTGGCCAGCCGCTCCCGGCCGTACAACCGCGATGTCTTCGAGTGCCTCGCCGCCCGCGACGTATTCGTAGCCTTTCGCGTCCACCGCAATACTCTGATTGTCAGGGCCTTGTGCCTGGAAGATCCGGGAAGGCGGGGTCTTCCCTTCTGCTCCGGGCGGGAAGACGAAGGTGGTCGCGTCGCTGAGGAAAGTCTGCACGTAGAGATGCCCGGACTTATCGAAGGCGACGCCCCATGGATCCCAGAAGGTGTTCGGGTTGTTGGGATTATTGACCCGGGCCGCCGGTGCTACGACGCCTTTACTTCGGGCGTTGTAAACGGTCACTGGTCCTGAGTCCGCATTGGCTACGTAGATCAGTTCATGGGGCGATACCGCTGCCGGCAGGCGTGCGGCGCCCAGCGCGGGCACGCCAGACGTACTGACCAGCGCGAGACCCGCTCCGCCAACCGAGGCGCCGAGCACGGCCAACCATCTTCTTGCCTGCATTGCTTAGTTTCCGCTATCTACCGGCGGCTTCCGCCACCCGGATCGTGGCATCAAAGCGTCCACTGCACAAGCCTCTCAGCGACTGATGACAACCTTCGGACTGGCTCTCTTCGGGCTGGCTCTTTACGTCATGACTGGCAAGACTGAGTGGTGCTGGCCACGGCGGACGGAGCTGACATGCGAGCGGCCGACGACGCGGACTTCTCGCTGCTCGTCGCCGCGTCCTCGCGCCGCCTGCTCCGCAGCGCTTACCTGATCACCGGCGACCTGGCCGACGCCGAGGACCTGCTGCAGACCGCGCCGGAACGGGCCAACCGCGATAGCGGCTCTGCCGGTACCGGCCGCCCGCCGCTGAGCCAGGTCGCTACTCGCGGCCGGCGGCCTACAAGCCGATACGGGTGGCCAGGTGCTCGCGGTGGTAGCTGGCGTCGCCAAGGAATAGCTCGCTGGACTTGGCCCGCTTGAAGTACAGGTGCGCGTCGTGCTCCCAGGTGAAGCCGATGCCGCCGTGCATCTGAATGTTCTCCGCGGCGACGTGGAAGTACACGTCCGAGGCGTAGGCCTTGACCAGCGAGGCAACGACCGGGATCTCGGTCGAGTTCTCGGCTACCGCGGCCGCGGCATATTGCACGGCCGAGCGCAGCGACTCGACTTCCAGCAGCAAGTCGGCGCAGCGGTGCTTGAGCGCCTGGAAGCTGCCGATCGGGCGGCCGAACTGGTGCCGGACCTTCAGGTACTCCACCGTCATGTCCAGCGCGCGCTGCGCCCCGCCGAGTTGCTCGGCCGCGAGCGCGATCGCCGCGACGTCCAGGGTGTGGGTCAGGGCCGCCGCGCCGCCGCCAGCCGATCCGATGAGGGTGGCGGGCACGGCGGCGAAGTCGAGCGTCGCCAGTTTCCTGGTCTGGTCCAGCGTCGGCACGGCGGTCCGGGCTAGGCCGGGTGCGTCGCCTGGCACCGCGAACAGGCTGAGTTCGCCCGCCGCGCGCGCGATCACCAGGATCAGATCCGCAGTGTGCCCGTCCAGGACGAAGCTCTTGCGCCCGTCCAGCTGCCAGCCGCCGGTACCGTCACCGCTCGCGCCGTTGCTGGCGGCCAGCCGGATCGCGTCCGGGTCCCACGAGCCGTCTTCCTCGGTGAACGCCAGCGTCGCGATCACCTCACCCGATGCGATGCCGGGCAGATGCGCCTTCTTGGCGTCCTCGT
The DNA here is from genome assembly GCA_963804435.1 of uncultured Actinomycetota bacterium. GTDB lineage: Bacteria > Actinomycetota > Actinomycetes > Streptosporangiales > Streptosporangiaceae > JAJYUU01. The sequence goes on from CAWDQI010000003.1 coordinate 112,177, forward strand.
CGTTGCTGGCCAGCAGTGCAGTCGCGGCGAGCACAGCGCTGGCGAGGTAGGGCCCCCCGTACAGCGCCGCGCCGAGTTCCTCGAGCACGATCGCCTGCTCGACGAAGCTGAAGCCGGACCCGCCGTACTCCTCAGGGATCGCGATGCCCTGCAGGCCAAGCTGCTCCCCGGCCTGCCGCCAGACGCCCTCGTCGACCCCATCGGTCGTGTCCATAAGCTCACGCACCGCGGTGAGCGGCGCCCGGTCGGCTAGGAACCGGCGGACGGAGGCGCGCAGTTCCTCCTGCTCGGCGCTCACACCCAGGATCATTGATCTGACTCCGTTCCGTCCTCGGCGACGACCAGGACGTCGAGCGCCTCGATCTGATCACCGCACACCCATAGCGGATTGACTTCAAGGGCCTCAAGCCCGTCCAGCGAGCAAGCCAGTTCACCGATGCGGGCGATGACCCCGGCCAGCGCGTCCAGGTCGGCGGCCACGCCGCCGCGCGCGCCCTGCAGTAGCGGCAGGCCGCGCAGTTCGCCGAGCATCCGACGTACCTCGGCCGGCCCGACGGGCAGCAGCCGGAGACTGGCGTCGCGCAGCACCTCTACCCAGATGCCGCCGAGCCCGACGGCCAGCACCGGCCCGAAACCAGCATCCATGGTCACGCCCGCCAGGACCTCGACGCCGCCGGACCGCATAGCTGTGACCAGAACCTCGTTACCCGCATTATGGGTTTGCGCGGCGGCGACCACCAGTGCGTAGGCGGCCCGGACGGCGTCGTCTCCGGACAGGCCCAGCGCAACGCCCCCGATGTCGGACTTGTGGCTGATCAGCGCGGAGCTGATCTTGATCGCCACCGGGCCGCCGAGGTCGCGCGCCGCGGCCACGGCGTCGTCGGCCGTCCGCGCTAGCCTGCCGGGCACCACCGGGATTCCCGCCGCCGTCAGCAGGTCGCGAGCGGTGGATTCCGCCCATGGGCGGGCCCGGCCAGATCGCCGGTCCGGCCGCCCGGATAGCGGGCGCACGGCACCGCGGCCCTCAAGCCAGCGCAGCGCGTTGCCGAGCGCCTGCATCCCAAGCTCGATGCCTCCGACCAGGTGAACGTCGTGCCTGCCCAGCAGTTCCCTGGCGTAGCCGTTGACATCTGTGCAGGTCATGCCCAGCGGAATCGCCGGAATCGGGGCCGAGGCCACCCGCTTGGCCAGCCAGTCGATGCGGGACTCCAGCAGGTTCGCCAGTGCCTCGTCCGGTGGCCTGGCTTCGGGGATCGTGAAGCCGGTGAATACGACGAAGTCGAGGCCAGGATCGGCGAGGGCCGCATCGAGGGCGTGATCGATCGCCGTGAGCGGTGAGCTGCGAGCGTTGGCCAGCACGTACCCGGTCACGTCCAGCGGGTTGCGCGCGGACGCGAACGACGGCAGGTGTGCCGCGATCGCTTCCGTCGTTTCCTGGGCGAACGCCGGGATTTCGATGCCCTCGGCGCTGGCCCGGTCGGCGATGATGTCGCAAGCGCCGCCAGAGGCCGTGAGGACGCCCATCCGGCGGCCCCGCGGTGAGCGCTGATATCCGAGGAATGCCGCTGTGCTGAGCAATTCCTCGATGCTCGTAACGCGGATCACGTTGAGCTGGCGGAGCGCGGCATCGACCACGGCGTCATCGCCGGCCACGGCGCCGGTATGCGCGAGCGCCGCTTGCTGCCCGGCCTGGCTGGTGCCTGCCTTCATCGCCACGATCGGCTTCCGGGCCCGGTTGGCCCGCACCGCCGCCGCGCTGAAAGCCGCGGGGTCTCCGATCTCCTCCAGGAACATGCAGACAACCCTGGTCTGCTCGTCAGCGACCAGGTAGTCAAGCATGTCGGCGGTCGTGATCATCGCCTCGTTGCCGAGCGAGGCAACCGTACTGACGCCGATGGCCTGCGACCGCGCGAACGCCAGGAACACGCTGGCCAGCGCGCCGCTCTGCAGGGCGATGCCAACCGGTCCGGAAGTCAGCGGGAGCGGCACGGTCAGGGCATACGGGGCGGCCCTGGCGGTGGTATTCAGGAAGCCGAGGCAGTTCGGCCCGAGCAGCACGATGCCGTGGCTGGCTGCTGCCTGTACCAGGTCGTCTTCAAGCTGCCTGCCCTGCGGGCCGGCCTCCCGGAAGCCAGAGGCGAGGACTACCGCGTTCCGCACTCCGGCGGCGGCGGCGTCCTCGATCACGCTAGCGACGGCTTCGGTCGGGGCCAGGATGAAAGCCAGGTCGGCCGGCTCCGCAAGATCTCGCAGGCTGCGGGCCGCGGGTCGACCGAAGATTTTCTGATGCTTCGGGTGCACCGGCAGCAACGGCCCCTGGAAGCCAATGGCACTGCTGGCCGCGACGATGAACCTGGACCAGCCAGAGCTTTCCGAAGCGCCCACCATGGCGATGCTGCGTGGGGCGAAGAAATCGGCCAGCCGGTCGGGAGTGATCAGCTCACGCGCGGCTGCCCGCTCGGCGGTGCCCCCGGACTCGGTGCCTCCGAACTCGGTGCCACTGGGCTCGGTGGCCCGCGGCTCGGTGACCAGCGCGGTGCTGCGCGCGGCCTGGCCAGCGCCGGTCACGCCCGCACCCGCGGCTCCTTGGGCAGTCCAAGGGCGCGCTCGGCGATGATATTGCGCTGGATCTCGCTAGTGCCCGAGTAGATGGTGCCCGCCCGGCTGGACAGGAAGACGTTCTGCCAACTGGTGGTCTGGTAACCATCCCCAGCCGGCCGCACCAGGCCATCCGTTCCCTCGATGTCCATGGCTATTTCGCCGAGCCGCTTGTGGTACTCGCTCCAGAACAACTTGGAGATAGATGCCTCCGGGCCAGGCTGACGACCCTCGGCGAGCCGCGCCAGCGTGCGCAGACCGGTGAACCGCATCAGCTGGACCTGGCTGTAGGCCCACGCCAGCTGCTGGCGGAGCAGCGGATCGGTATTGTTGCCGCGCTTGCGGGCGGTCTCCGCCAGTTCCCAGAACTCCCGCTCGTAGGCCAGGTGCAAGATCGTGGCGCTGCCGCCGCGTTCGTACCCGAGCGTGGTCATCGCTACTCGCCAGCCGTTGTTCAAGCCCCCGATCACGTTGAACAGCGGCGCCCGGACACCGTCCAGGAAGTCTTCGCAGAACTCCGCGGCACCCGACATCTGCCGGACCGGCTGGTAGCTGACCTTGGGGTCGGTGAAGTCGATCAGCACGAAGGAGATGCCCGCGTGCTTCTCGGCGTCCGGATCGGTGCGGCACAGCACGAACATCTTGTTGGCCCTGGCGGCGCCGGAGGTCCACAGCTTCTGGCCGGTGATGACGATCTCGTCCCCGTCGATCTCCCCCTTGGTCTGCAGGCCGGCCAGATCGGATCCGGTGCCGGGCTCGGAGAACCCCTGGCAGTACACGTCTTCGCCGGAGATGATCCGGGGCAGGAAATGGGCCTGTTGCTCGGGCGTGCCGTGCACGATGACCGACGGGCCGACCAGGCTCTCGCCCATTCCTCTGACCACTCGGGGCAGGCCGGCCCGGTAGAGCTCTTCGTTGAAGATCGCAGTGCGGACCGCGTCCAGGCCCTTGCCGCCGAACTCCGTTGGCCACTGCGGGCAGATCAGCCGTGCCCCGGCCAATTCGCGCTCCCACTGCGCGTACGCCTGATGCTGCGCCGCCTTGGCCCGGCGCTCGCTGCCGTAGCCGCCGGTGGTGACGACGTTGTTCCAGTCGGTGAGCTCGGCCAGGCCCGGCGGGGTATGCTCCGCCATCCAGTCGCGAATCTCCGCGCGGAACTGCGCGATCTCCGGGCCAAGGTCAAGATCCATCGATACCTCCCGGCCTGGAGCCGTCTGCAGTCGCGTACTGCCAGCAGCGAGGCAGCTGGGCAGCGGACAATCCTAGAATCACGTTCTAGACCGATGAAATCCCGGCAGCACTGTTGCTGTCAAGGCAGTCTGCGGTGTCCGGCCGTCTGGCGCTGTCCCGCCATCGGGCACTGTCCGGCCATCTCGCGCCATCCGGCCGACCGAGCCGGGCTGCCCTATGAACGCGTCGTGGGCTGCGTAGGGTTCGGCTGGTTCCCGGCCGTCTGATGACCGGCGGCCCTCAGTCGGGCCTGGCCGGGCCACCGGCCATCATGCGGGCCGCATACTCGATCACCGCGTCGATGATCCGCATCGCCTGGGCCCTCGTCTTGGCGGCCGCGACTTCGCGGGCACCCTCGCCGATCAGCGACGTCAGCACCGCGGCATAAAGCCGGTCGAGCGAGGTATCCGGCAGCCGGAGGAGCGCGTCGTTCTGCCGGATCCAGTCGTGCCCGCGCTGCCGGCGCATGACCTCGAAGCCGGGCGGCCCGTCGCCGACCGAGAACAGCAGGGCCAGGTCGCGCCGCTGCCAGCTGCCCTCGAGGTAGGCGCGCGCCCCAGCCGCGAACAGCTTGGCCGGATCGTCGACACCCGCCTGCCTGGCGGCAGCGACTGCCGTGCTAGCCGCCTCCTCATAGGCCAGCTGGTGCTCCTGCCAGAGCGCGAGGAACAGCTCGCTCTTGCCGCCGAAGTGGTGGTAGAGGCTGCCCACACTGGAGCCAGCCCGCTCTACCACGTCGGCAATGCTGGCATCCGCGAAGCCCTGCCGGGTGAACACCTCACGGGCGGCGTCCAGCAGCGCGCGCTGCGTCTGCGCGGTGCGCCCCCACTGCCAGGCGCTGCTGCCCGGCTTCCGCACCTGTGGCTCGGCCATCTTGATGCTCTCCGCCTCGTGGATCTGGCGTTGCTCTTCGCAGCATCGTGCCACGGCCGCCGCCAGTTCCGTGAATTCCGAGGCCCGCGATGGTCGATCGCGAGAGTGACATTAGTACTATATACATTAGCGTCATAGCGATCCCCGCGGTCCCAAGGCTGGTAACGATTTGCCGGCCGCGACGGGACATGTGATCCGGGTCTCAGTGATAATTCCAGAAGACCGTTCTAATATCGGCCATCGGGACATCACGAAAGGGTTAGGTGAGCGCTATGGGCAGCCTGGACGGGCGGGTTGCGATCGTGACCGGCGCAGGCCGCGGTATCGGCAGGTCGACGGCGCTACTGCTGGCCCGCGAGGGCGCGAACGTGGTGGTGAATGACCTCGGCAGCGCGGTTGATGGCTCCGGCACGGATACCGGTCCGGCCCACGAGGTCGTCGCCGAGATCACCAACGCCGGCGGCAAGGCCATCGCGAACGGAGCTGACGTATCCGATCACGCGGCGGCCGAGGACATGATCAAGACCGCGATCGGCGAGTTCGGCCGGCTCGACGTCCTGGTCAACGTGGCCGGCATCCTGCGCGACCGGATGATCTTCAACATGTCCGAGCAGGAGTGGGACGACGTCATCCGGGTTCACCTGAAGGGCAGCTTCAACACCTCGAAGTTCGCGGCCGCGCACTGGCGCTCGCTACGCGAGCAGGATGCCCAGAACCGCATCATCAATTTCACCTCGGTTTCCGGCCTGCATGGCGCGCCCGGCCAGCCGAACTACGCTGCCGCGAAGATGGGCATTGTCGGCCTGACCTGGTCCTGCGCCAACTCGCTTGGTAAGTACGGCATCACGGTCAACGCTGTCTCTCCTGGCGCGGCCACCCGGATGACCGACACCGTGCCCTCTGAGCGCCGCCGCCGGGAAGGCCCTTACACCGACGAGTGGTCGCCGGACAACGTCGCCACGGTCGTCGCCTACCTGGCCAGCGAGCGGTCCGGCTGGCTAACTGGCCGCATCGTGCACTCTTCCGGGTACGAGGTTTCCCTGTACAACAACATGTCCCCGGTCGTCCGGCTGATCGGGCAGGAGGCTTGGCACCTCGACGACCTGGCCGAGCAGGTCGAGCGCTCGTTCCGGCCGCAGCCCGGCCGAGCGGTATGAACCTGCAGGTGACGGCCAAGCCCGTACCCGAGCCGACGCCGGAGACCCAGCCGTTCTGGGATGGCTGCGCCCGCGGCGAACTGGTGCTGCAGCGCTGCCTCGACTGCGGCAAGCCATACTTCTATCCCCGGTCGGTCTGCCCGTCCTGCGGCTCTACCAAGGTGGAATGGTTTACCGCCAGCGGCCGCGCGACCCTGTATTCCTACGTGATCAATCACCGGCCGGCCCGCGGCTTCGAGAACGACGGTCCCTACGCTATCGCGGTCGTCCAGCTAGCCGAGGGGCCTCGGATGATGACGAACATCACCGGCGTTCCGAACACCCCGGAGGACCTCATCCTGGACATGGACCTGCAGGTGACGTTCGAGCAGCGCGGCGAGATCAGCCTGCCGGTCTTTATGCCCGCGACCGCGGCGCACCGGGGGGCGAGTGCATGAGCGGCAACCAGGGCGTGATCATCGCCGGCGCGGCCGAGACTGACGAGATCGGGAAACTGCCCGGCAAGTCGACGCTGCAGCTGCACCTGGAGGCAGCAGTAAATGCCGTCGCCGACGCCGGGCTGACCATGCGCGATATCGATGGCATCGCCACCGTCAACGCGCCCGGCCCGGTCCAGGTCGCGCACGCGCTCGGCATCACTCCGGCCTGGATGGACGGCACCGGCGTGGGCGGGACCTCCTTCCTGCTGCACGTCCGGCATGCCGCGGCAGCGATCCGGGCCGGCTACGTCAAGACGGTCCTCATCACCCATGGCGAATCAGGCCGGTCCAGAGTGGGCGCGACCCCGTTCCCTCGTGGTGGGTCGTCGATGCCCGGGCAGTTCGAGGCGCCGTACGGAACGGCGGGCCCGACCACCGCGTTCACCATCCCGGTGCTCCGCTACATGAAGGAATACGGGCTCACGCACGAGCAGCTTGCTTACGTCGCGGTCGCGCAGCGTAAATGGGCGGCCCGGAATCCACGGGCGATGTTCCGCGATCTGATCACCGTCGAAGACGTGCTGGCGTCCCGGCTGGTCGCCTACCCGTTCCACCTGCTGGAATGCTGCCTGGTCACCGACGGCGGCGGCGCGCTCGTCGTGACCTCCGCGGACCGGGCAGCTGATTTCCCCAAGCCCGCGGTGCACGTCCTCGGCACCGGCGAGTCAGCCGAGGCGCCGATGATCTCGCAGCTGGTCGACTTCACCGAGTCGCAGGCCTTCCGGCTCGCTGGTCAGGCCGCGTTTGCCGAGGCAGGCATCACCACTGCCGACGTTCGCCACCTGATGGTCTACGACGCGTTCGCGCACGTGCCGATCTACGGTCTGGAGGCGCTCGGTTTCACCGCGAAAGGCGAGGCGGGCGCGTTCATCTCGGACGGCAACACCGAACCGGGCGGCATACTGCCGCTCAACACCAACGGCGGCGGCCTGTCCTACACGCACACCGGCATGTATGGCATGTTCGCCATCCAGGAGGGCGTCCGGCAGGTCCGGGGCGAGGCCGCTGCGCAAGTTCCCGGTGTCGACATCAGTGTGATTGTGGGGAACGGGGGCATGTTCGCCACCTCTGGCGTACTGGTGCTCGGGAGCTGAGGCCGGCAACGAACCAGCGTGCCGGCGCGGTGAGAATATGCCGCCGACGCGAGAAGATGCGGGGACGCGATGGTGAAATCCCCGCCTGTGTCTTGAGTTCCGCAGCATCAGCGGTGAACTGCGTGGCCGTGGCGTTCGTGTAGCAGGAAGGCGGTTCCCGTCGGTTCGACCCGGCGGGCGTGCCTTCGCCGTTGTCGGACCTAGCAGGGGACCTCATGAGTCTGATCGCGCTTGCCTTATGGATCACGACCGCCGGCGGCGGACTGTACCTGCTGTCGATCTGGCTGATCGAGTATGACAAGGACTTCCAGTCGGCCGCGCAGACTAGGCTGCCGCCGGCCGTCCTGGCCAGTCACGTGCTGGTGGCCGGCGTGGGCCTGCTGGTGTGGGCGTTGTACCTTTTCCTCGACGATGAGCGGCTCGCCTGGACCGCAGTGGCCGCGCTCTGCTTGGCGGCTACGCTCGGCACCACCATGGCGATCCGCTGGGTCGGCGTGTACCGGGCCAACCGCGCCGTCAGGAGAGATCAGGCCGGCGTCCGTATGGCGGTGGTCAGCGGGCTGGGTGGTGTTGTGGTCGCCAGCCCATTGGGCCGGGAGGGACCGCCGGAGCGCAACTTCCCGCTGCCCGTCGTCATCGCGCACGGCGCTTTCGCGGTCGCGACGTTAACCCTCGTCCTGCTGACCGCGCTCGGCGTCGGTGGCAGCTAACCGGCCCAGCGCTGATCACCGGGCCGTGGGCTGGCGCGCATGCACGCGCCGTCAGCCGAGGTCGCACGAGAGCAGGTCGTCCAGCGTTTCCCGGCGTATCACTACCTCGGCCATCCCCCGATTGACCCAGACGACGGCCGGCCTAGGCATCATGTTGTAGTTGGACGCCATGGAGTAGCCGTAGGCCCCCGTTACCGGCGTGCAAACGACGTCGCCGATTTGGACCGAGGACGGCAGCATGCCGTCGCGAACCAAGGTGTCGCCAGACTCGCAATGACGTCCGACTATAGTCACTGCCCTGTCCCTGCTCGCTTCGGGTGCGCGCGGGAGAAAGGCCTCATAGCCGCTGTCATACAGCAGGGGCCGGGGGTTATCGCTCATCCCGCCGTCAACTGCCACGTAGGTGGTCCGGTCTTTAACCGCGACGCTGCCGACCGTGTAGAGGGTCACGGCGGTGGCCGCGACAATGGACCGGCCCGGCTCGGCCAGCACCCGGGCTGCCAGACCAGCCTCCCGACAGCGGTTGATGATCGCTTGGCCCCAGTCTTCCAGGCTCGGCGCATCGTCGGTTTCGAGGTAACGCACGCCAAGGCCGCCGCCTACGACGAATATCTCCGGATCCACGGACAGCACGAAGTCCAGCACGGAGTCCAGCGCCGACAGGAACGTGCCGATGGCGAAGACCAGGCTGCCTACGTGAATATGAATCCCGCGGAAGTTTAGCCAGCGGGTTTCGCGCACCACGTCGACCGCGGCCTGAGCGTCACCGGTCCACAGCGGGAAGCCGAATTTAGATTCCCTGTTGCCAGTGGCTATAAATCTGTGCGTGTGGACTTCGACGCCTGGATTGACCCGGATAAGGACCGATACGGGCATGCGGAGCTGTGCGGCGACTTCGCCAACGAGGCTAATGTCATCGAAGCTATCGAGCACTATCCACTGAACGCCTTCGATGACGGCGCGCTCGATTTCCGGCCGGGTCTTGTTGTTGCCATGAAGTACGAGCTTGCTGGCAGGCACACCTGCAGACCTGGCCACGTGATACTCGCCGGCGGTAGAGACGTCCAGGGACATCCCGCTCTCGTACGCAAGCCGCGCCAGGGATTTGCAGACGAAGGCCTTGGTCGCATACGCGACGCCGTCGCCGAAAATCTCTCGGGCCCTGGTCAGGTTGTGCTGCAAGTGCTCGACATCGTAAACGAATGCCGGCGTCCCGAAGTCTCGGGCGATGGTCAGCAAGTCCACTCCGCCGACCGAGAGAGAGCCATTGCTGTTCAGCTTGGTGGTCAAAGGAAGCAGCGAAAGGTCAATCGGATGCATGAGCAGTCTGCTTTTCGGCTAGGCCAGACCCGCATTGGGGCATGACACTACCGGACTCAGCCGGGCGGCAATCGGCCCGGAGCTGCAGAGACTGCCTAGACAACCGATGCCGGCGTCATCAAGCCCACCTCACGGGCCAGGAGTTCGTCCAGTGTCTCCCGGCGGACGCCGAGGCGGGCCTGGCCGCCCGCGCAGTAGATAACCGGCGGACGCAGCGCCGCGTTGTAGTTGTTCGCCATGGTGAAGCAGTAGGCGCCGGTGACCGGGACCACGATCAGGTCACCGAGTTGTGGGCTGTTCAGCCAAACCTGCGGGGTGACGACGTCCCCAGCCTCGCAGTGCCGGCCGACCAGGTCGGCCATGACCGCTGGTTCGTCCCACCGGCCGACCACCAGCGGAGTGAACCGCTGGCCGTAGAGCGAGTGCTCCAGGTTGTCGCCCATCCCGCCGTCGATGGCTACATGCAGGGGTCCGGCCTGCTTCATGGTCAGGACCCGGTACAACGTCATCCCCGCGGGGGCGACTAGCGACCGGCCGGGCTCCACCACGAGCTCGATGCCCGTGCCCAGGTGATGATGAGCCGCACCGACGAGGCGGTCCAGGTAGTCATCGATGCTCGGTGCCTCGTCGCCGGCCTCGTAGCGCACGCCGAGGCCGCCGCCCAGGTCATAGACCTCGAATTCGCCCAGCGTGGCGAGCGCCGCCACCTCCGCCTCGAATTGGTCGAGCTCGAGTATCTGCGAGCCGATGTGGGCGTGCAGCCCGCGTAGGTCGATCATCGGCGCGGCCCGCATCCTGGCGATTGCCTCAGGTACCTGCTCCACCGGCACCCCGAACTTCGCCGACTTTCCCCCGGTGGCGAGGGCCGCGTGGGTAGCCGACTCGATTCCTGGGCTGACGCGTAGCAGGACCGGCGTCTGGCGCCGGGCGAACGCGTCGATTCTGTCGATGTCGTCGAAGCCGTCGACCACGATGTATCCGATGCCCGCGTCGAGAGCTGCCTGGATGTCGGCGTCAGACTTGGCGTTGCCGTGCATGAGGATGCCCTGCGGGTCTGCCCCGCCGGCCAGGCCCAGCCGCAGCTCGCCCGCGCCGACCACGTCAAGCCCGAGATCCTCGTCGGTGATGACGGACACCATCGATGGCGAGGGGAACGACTTCATCGCGAAGCAAACGCGACCGCGGGCATTGCGGCTGGTCAGTCCGGTCAGGTAAGCGCGGGCCCGGGCGCGCAGTGACGTCTCGTCGATGACGTAAGCGGGCGTGCCGAATTCGGCGGCGATTCCGGTCAGCGAGCAGCCTGCAATCCGCAAGTCGTCACCGTCAATGGCAGCCGTCGGCGGCAGTAGCGACAAATCTGGCATAGGCACTGCATACCTGACTGACAGGTCAGAGTTCAACTGGGCCGGATTCACCGTGACCGGATTCACCCTGACCGGCTTGACCCTGACGGGGTCCGCCGTGACCGGTCGGCGCCGGTGCCGGGTGCCCGGCGAGTAGTCGCTGACGTACGGCCTCGTAGCAGATGATGGCGGCCGATGTCGACACGTTCAGCGAGTCAGCCAGGCCGAACATCGGGATCCGCACCCGGACGTCAGCGCGCTCGAGCCATTCGTCCGGCAGCCCGGCTTGCTCGGCGCCGACCGCGATCACGGTCGGGCCGGTCAGGTCGGCCTCGGTCACCAGCTGGCGCGCGTCCGGCGTAGCCGCGACGATCGTCAGTCCGTGCTCGCCGATCCAGGCCAGCGCCTCCTGCGCTGACGCCGACGCCACCGCGACGGAGAACACCGTCCCCTTGCTGGCCCGCACCACATTGGGGTTGGCCCAGTCGGTCACCGGATCCGCGGCAATGACAGCGTCAAGGCCGGCCGCGTCAGCAGTGCGCAGGATCGCTCCGAGGTTCCCCGGCTTTTCCAGGCCTGCGCAGACCAGGACGAGCGGCCGCTCAGACAGCCGTATCCGGTCGAGTCGGTCCGGCACCGCCGGCACCACCGCGAGCCAGCCATCCGGTCCCTCGCGGTAGGAGATCTTATCGAAGACCGGCCTGCTGACCCGGATGACCTCGGCACCGGAAGCCTCGGCCTCCGCAATCAGCGCGGAGGCGGTGGGGCCCGCAAGCTCCGTGCAGTAATACAGCGCCTGCGCCCTCGCCCCGGCGGCGAGTGCGAGCGTGATCTCGGCGAGCCCCTCGACCAGGGTCACGTCTGACTGCTCCCGGCCACGCCGACGCCTTAGCGTAACGAGCTGCTTGATCCGGGGATTGGCCGGGCTGGTGATCTCTAGCTCCGCCGCCCGGCGCCGATCGGCGGGCACGCCAGCCATGCTAGCGGTGCGCGCATGGCTGACGGATCCGTGATCTGCCGGAGATAACAGACGCAAGACGAGTACCGGGACGGGAGATGCCTGGTCAGCTCAGTTGGTACGACATCCTCGACATCTTGCCGGGTCCTCAGCCGATGAGGTGCAGCGCGCCTTTGCCTTGAGGGCAGGCGTTCTGCGGCCGAAAATGATCTCGGGCGCACCGTCCAAGGTGGCTGCGGCCGCCGGGCGAGCCCTGACCGCCGTTGAAACGGCACGGAGCGTTCTCATGGATCCGATTGCCTGGCGGCGATATGACGTCGATATCGGCATCCGGAAGACCGGCGGCGGACTGACCGGCACCGAGCGCGTGCCGTGGGCAAGCGGGCCGGACCCCAGCAACTGGATAGGCACGCGCCCACTCGATCCCGATGCTTGCTGGACGTGCTCGCGGCGTTGCTGACTGGCTGGTCCCGCGGCCCGCCGTCCCGCGACGTCGCGGTGCCGGACGTCCGCGGCCCCTTCGTCGGCCCGTGCCGCCGATCCGATGCACGTCGAACCATCACGCTGAGAGTGCAGGTGTGGCATCCGCCGCGGAAGCTCGGATGGCAATGGCAGGACCTCGCCAGCTCGGATCCTGTACTCCAGTCCATCTCGGTGGCGCTCGGCGGTCAGCAGACCTAGTTTTCAGACCAGGTCCGTGCGCACAACAGTGTGCTCGCTGACCACCTCGCCGCGGCGCGATCGCTCACGCTGCCAATTAGGTAAAGCCGACGTCCAGCCTGAAGTGACCCAGCCTGAGATCCAGGAGACCGCCGCCTGCCCAATGCACTATCCAGGCCAGCAGGATGATGGCAAGGACGATCAGAACAAGCCATGCAAAGAACACGACGATGCCGGGGATTGAGTGCCCGGCTAAGGTCCTAGTAGCCATAGCCGCCAGCTACCCTCCGGCGCCTGAGTTAATCGGTGAGACTTTCTCGTTGACGGCGCTGAGAAGAAACAGATGCCGCGGCTGCCGCGGCTCGATTCACCCAGCGCCTGTCCGAACCAGTACTAGTGCATCAGCGAGCGCGGTTCCCCGAGGAGAAGCCCATGATCGGCGGGTGTCTCGGCGGTCCTCGGCAGCGCCGACACGTTCCAGGAACCGAACACAGTAATAGTGGCGCGGTACTCAGAACTCAGTTACCGCCAGGGAGCAACGTCATTGGAGCGAGCCTCTCCGAGGTCTTACCGATATTCTGAAAGACACGTAGTTAATCCGTTCGCCTGACCCAGGCTTCGCGCACCCACCACATCTCCCCTGGGCTCGGACGATCCAGCCGGCATCGTGCTACTGGCGGACGTGCGGCCAGCAGCCCCGCAGTCAACGTGACGCGAGCCAGCCCGCTGAATCAGGGAACACCGGCAAACACTGTCGTAGAGCGTCTCGTCGTGAACGGCGCGCCGTCGAGCACGAGCTCAACCGGACGGCGTGACCGAGGACCACACGCCGAACCACTGCTCGGCGCCGTACTCCTCAAACCGCTCCACTTCGGTGAACCCCAGCTTCGCCGCGAGGCGCATCGAGCGGTCGTTGGCGGTCTGGGTGCAGAGCACCACCGGCTCGCTGGGAAGCGCGCTGGCGAACCAGTCGAGTGCCGCTGCGCATGCCTCGGCGGCGTACCCGCATCCCCACGCCTGCGGCAGGAACATGTAGCTGAGCTCGGCCTCCCCGGCCTCCGGACGGACGTGACCCGGACGCCCAGCGTCGCGCCGGTCGAGCGTGACGATGCCGATCATCGCTCCGTCGAGATCGACCACAAAAAGGCCAGGGCGCCGCGGGGGCACGTCAGGAACCGCGCGCTCGAACTCGTCACGCGGTCGAGGACCACCGATGTAGGTGCCCACCTCTGGCGAGGTGAACAACTCGATGACCGCCGCACGGTCCCGTGCCCTGGGCTCGCGGAGCAAGAGCCGCTCGGTCCTGATCGGGGCAGGCGGGCAAGCGACGGGTCCCAGGTCTGCCATGCGCAGAGGCTAACCGATGGTCGAACCACCGAGAGCGGGACGAGCCTGTGGCCGGTGGGACCGATTTGGGTCTCTGTCCCGAGCTCTCTGTGGACTCGGCTCTACCTATCGCGGACGTGCCTTGGCCTGCTGATGCGTATCGCCTCAGCCACTTCGCTCAGGTCGTTGTTGAGCTGATGATCCCGCCCGGGCAGCTGGTGCACCTGCGCCTGCGGGATCGCCAGGGCATACAGGTCGGCATGCGAAGGCGGGGCGGTCTCGTCCTTGAGTCCGTGGAACACGTGCACCCGAACACCTGGTGGCAGTCTCGCGCCGAGCTCGCTCGTCAGCTCGAACTCGTCGCTGGGCCAGCCGCCATCACCGACGAACGGGGCGGCGATCAGCACGATCGCCCCGAGCCCTCTCTCCGGCGGCTGCTCGGCAAGCGCGTTGACGAGGATTGTCGCGCCTACCGAATGGCCGGCCACGACCGCGCCATCGTCCAAGTCGGTCATCTCACGCCGGATCGCCGCGCTCCACCGCGCATAGGTCGGGTCGCCCTCGTCGGGCATGCGCGGGTAGCGGACCTCGTGCCCCACCCCGAGCTCTCGCCTCAAGCTCTCGACCAGCTTGTCGTCCCACACGTCGTGCGCGCCCGCGCCGCCGCCCTGGATGAACAGGATCTGCCGAGTACGTCTCATGGCGATCCCCCTTTCGTGCTTGCGTGACGACCCGGATCGATACGCACCGCTGAAAGTCAGCCGACCCCTTGACGCGGCATAAGGGCATCCCGGATGGCGGCCACCTGGTATGGTACTTGGTATGGCGACACGGAAGGTCACCGTCACACTCGACCAAGCCCAGCTGGACCAGATCCGCGCCCTCGTGCAGGCACAGACCGCGCCGAGCGTGTCCGGGTTCGTGCAGCACGCGGTCGCAGTCGCCCTGGATGACGTCTCCGGATGGGGCGCGATGCTCGCCGATGCGCTCCGGCAAACCGGCGGGCCGCTATCCGACGACGAGCGCGCATGGGCCGATGGTGTCCTCGGCGCCCGCCCGCGGCCAGCTGCCTGATGGCAGGCGTGACCCTGGACGCGGGCGGCCTGATCGCCCTTGACCGGAACGACCGCCGCGTCGTAGTCCTGCTCGCCCGGGCGCGAGAGGCAGGTGCCCGCGCGACGGTGCCAGCGACCGTCCTTGCTCAGGCCATCCTCCGGCCCGACCGTCAGGTCCGGCTGTCACGGCTGATCCGCCAGCCGACGACCGACGTCGTCGAGCTGGGCCGGGTGGATGCAACGAACGTCGGCAGGCTGCTGGCGGCCAGCGGAACTTCTGACATCGCCGACGCCCACCTGGTGATCTGCGCGCGTCGCGCTGACCAGCCCGTTGTCACCTCCGATCCGGGCGACCTGCGCCAACTCGACCCGAATATCCGGCTGGTCGTTCTGTAACCCGGCTGCAGACCGCCAGGTCGCGAAAAGCCCAGGCATGGCAGCTCTGACTATGCATCACCAGCGCGAAGCAAGGCGCGCCACACACTCCCGCCGTTCTGCTCGGCGATACCTGATCGCTGAGGTGGCCGCCGACGCCGCGCCGAGCGGGGTCTTTCTGGGCGTATGGCTGCGAGCGCTGCTGGCACCGCTGTTCGCGCAGGCCAGGGGAGAGGGCGAGCCCGGCCGGTGGCGTCAGCTGGTGCTGGCTCGAGTGGCGAGGTCGAAGGTGGTGGCGAGCTCGCTGGCGTAGGTCTGGAGGTCCAGGCCGGGGTTGGCGCGCAGGGCCAGGACCATGGTGTGGGTCACGGAGGAGCGCACCAGGCCGGCCATGACGTGGACGTCGAAGTCCCGGAGTTCTCCGGCGAGCTGGCCGTCGCGGAGGATCTGCTCGAGGGTGGGCTTGTGGGTTTCCAATGGCATGGACGCGACCAGGGGCAGGCCGTCGGGGCCGAGCGCGTTGAAGGCGATCTCCAGGATCGCCAGGTGCAGGTTCCGGTGGGTGGTCGTGTACTCGGCTGATCCGGCCAGGTAGGCGCTGATCTTCGAGCTGGCGGTGGTCTGGGCGGCCAGCCGGGGCTCGATGAACTGGGTGAACGTGGCGACCGCGGTGCGGATCAGCTCCTGCAGGAGATCGTTCTTGTCGGCGAAGTGGTAGGAGATGACGCTCTTGGCCACGCCGGCCTGCCGGGCGATCTCGGCCATGGTGGCCTGCGCGTAGCCGGCCTGGGCGATCACGTCCGCGGCGCATCCGACGATCTGGGCGCGGCGCGCCATCTCGGTGAAGGTCCGGGCAGGCCGCTCGGTCTTCGGCTGCATCCCCGTACGCTACTGTAGGCCGCACGGCCGGAAAACCGGCCGCCTGGCCGAAAGCCCTGGAGAGCGCCATGGGATGGGAAGATCATCTACCGGGCGGGGTCCTGCTGACCACCGTGGAGAAGGTCGCCGGGTACGGGCGGGCGCATTCTGTCTGGCCGGCCACATTCGGCCTGGCGTGCTGCGCCATCGAGCTGATGTCCGCCGGCGGCCCGCGGCACGACCTGGCCAGGTTCGGCATGGAGAAGTTGGCCGCCACGCCGCGCCAGGCCGACCTGATGATCGTGGCCGGCCGGGTCAGCCAGAAGATGGCGCCGGTGCTGCGGCAGGTCTACGACCAGATGGCCGACCCGAAGTGGGTCATCTCGATGGGCGTCTGCGCGTCCAGCGGCGGCATGTTCAACAACTATGCCATCGTGCAGGGCGTCGACCACGTCGTGCCGGTCGACATCTACCTGCCGGGCTGCCCGCCGCGGCCCGAGATGCTGATCGACGCGATCGTCAAGCTCCACGACAAGATCCAGAACATGAAGCTGGGCGTCAACCGCGAGCGCCAGATCACCGAGCTTGAGCGGGCCCGGCTGCGGCGCCTGCCGCTAGCACCGCAGACCAGCCGATGACCGTGGCAGCCGCTGGGCCGACGCTGACCAGCTTCGATGCCCAGCCATGATGGATGGCGGTGCTCAAGGCAGCGTTCCTCCGGCTGACCACGATGTTCATGCTCTGGGCCGAGCGTCGGCCCCTGGGCCGGATGCAGAATCGGCCTGGCGCCAACCGCGCCGGGCCATTCGGTCTACTCCAGTCATACGCGCGGACGCGATCAAGCTCGCGCTCAAGGCGCTGTCGGCGCGGTACGGCTTTCACGGTGATGAGCTGTACATGCTGGAGTGCGCCCGGCATCTGCAGGCCAGCTATGTTGATCAGCCCGTGCTGGCGCCGCGCCACTACGACTGACAGCAGGGCCGCCGGCGTGTGCCAACCCCTGCCGGTCGAAACGCCGCACAGCGGCGCCAAGTCATGGCTGGCGAGCTAGGACCAGCTAGGACACTGTGACGAACACCCCCGCCTGCCGCAGCATGTTGCCCGTGGTGGCGGTGGCATGTACGACAGTATTGGCGTTAGGTGCGTAGCTGGGCGGGGTAACCCGGAAGGTCGCGGTCGGCGACGTCCCAGACGCAACCGAAGTGAAGTGCGTCGGGCCGACGGCCGTCGCGGTCCATCCGCCCGGTAGCTGCAAACCCAGCCGGACGTCCGGCAGGTTCTCATCACCGGATGCGGTTAGCCGGACCCGTACCGTCGAGGCACGCCCCGGCCGCATCGTCGGCGGCGCGGTGATCACGACCTGGCGGGCGGCCGGGGTGGCCGTCATCGTAAACGTGCCCTGCAGCGGCAGGCCGGACATAGCCGATGAGTCGCCAACGTAGACGGAGTAGGTGCCTTCGGTCTGCGTCCAGCCGTTCGCCGTTCCGTCCCACCAGGACATGGCCTGCGGCGTGGTGGTAAATGACACCCTGGTCGACGCCCGGGGAGCGAGATCGACCCGCTGGAATCCGGCGAGCTGGCGCGGCGGCTCACCGGAAGCCGGCGGGTCGCCCAGGTAGAGCTGAGCGACGTCGCTGCCGTCCCGCGTCCCGGTGTTGGTGACCGTTGCCGACACCCGCACGTCCTGTGTGCCGTCCACGGTGGCCGGGCTGATCCGCAGGTTGCTGAACGCGAACTGGGTGTAGGACAGCCCGAACCCGAACGGGAACAACGGCGTGACGTTGTGCGCACCGTACCAGCGGTAGCCGACGTCGATACCCTCGGAGTACCGTACCCGGCTGCCCTTGCCTGGCCACTGCGCCGGGGTACTGGCCGGCACCTGGCTCAGGCTGGCCGGGAAGGTCACCGGGAGGTGCCCGCCCGGGTCGGTCTGCCCGAACAGGACGCTCGCCAGTGATGTTCCGCTGGTCTGGCCGGGATACCAGGCGTCCAGGACCGCGGCGACCTGGGACAGCCATGGCATGGCGACTGGGGCGCCCGCGTTGATCACCACGACCGTGTGCGGGTTTGCCGCCGCGACGGCCTGGATCAGCTCGTCCTGCGCGGACGGCAGGCTCAGCGACTGCCGGTCGGCAGCCTCGGACTCGGTGTCATCGGAGACGACGACGACGGCGATGGATGCTGCCTTGGCGGCGCCGACCGCGGCGCTGATCCCGGGCGCAAGCGCCGATGGCGTGCCCCACAGCAGCTGTGACGACTGGCCCCTAACCGATAGCGTGTACCGCTGCCCGGCGGTCAGCTGAACCGCGGCCGAATAGGTGTGCACCGGCGGCGTACTCGGGTTGGCGAGGATCTGCCGCCCGTTCAGCGACAGGTACGTCGGGGCGTAACAGCCGCACGGGTTAGTGAGGGCCAGCACGTAAGTGCCGGTCTCGGGCGCAGTCAACGTCCCGGAGTACCTGCCGCCCGACGACGTCGAAGAGTAGGCGGGGGACAGATCGCGCGGCGGGATGGCCGGCAGCGACCTATCCGTGGGAAGTCCTTGCCGGTAGACGACGTTCGTGCCGGACCCGGCTGCGGCCTTGATGCCTGCGAGCGGGGTCACTGTCCGGGAGGGGATCACGTAGGCGCTTCCGCCGCCGGCGTAGGCCGGCGCGGCGGACGCGGACGGTCCGATGACGGCGATCGTGCCGGCGCGTGCCGCCGGGAGCGGCAGGGTCGGGCCGGAGTTCTTCAGCAACGTGGTGCCGGCCTCGGCGACTGACGTGGCCGTCCCCACGTGAGCGGGCGTGGTCACGACAGATGCGGTCGAGCCCGTCCGCGGCTGCCTGAACAGGTTAAACCGGAACATCTGGGTCAGGATGCTCTGGACCATGGTGTTCAGCGCGCTGCGGGGGATGGTCCCCTTCACGATGGAAGACTTCAGCGCGTTCCCGTAGTAGGTGCTGGACGGCTCCTCCATGTCGGTGCCTTCGACCGCGCCCTGCGTCGAGTGCACCGCGTTGTAGTCGGAGGTCACGAAGCCAGGAAAGTCCCACTCCTGCCGGAGCACTTGGTTGTTGAGGAAGGAGTTGTTGCAGCTGAAGTTGCTGTTCACCATCGAGTATGCGCACATCACCGAGGCCGCGTCAGCCCGGGTCACTGCTGCGTCGAACGCCGGCATGTAGATCTCGTGCAGCACCCGGTTGCTGACTATCACGTTGTCGGCGGCCGTATTGCGATAGGTCTCCTGGTTGTACGCGTCGAAGTGCTTGACCTGTGACATCACGTGCTGCGCTTGCACGCCGTCGATCTCGGCGACGGCCAGGGCGGAGTTCAGGAACGGGTCCTCCGACAGCGCCTCGAACGACCGGCCCCAGCGCGGGTCCCTGTCGATGTTCACGGTCGGGCCGAGGTTGACGCTAGCGCCCTTGCCGAACTCCTCCGCGCCGATCACCTGGCCGTACCGGCCGGCCAGTGACGGATCCCAGGTTGCCGCGAAGGTAACGCCCGCGGGCAACTGCGTGGCACCGGTCAGCCCGTCGGACACCCCGGCCGGTCCATCCTCGAGGCCGAACGCGGGGATACACAGCGAGGAGATCGCCGGCGTGTAGTACACATACGGGTTAGAGGTGCCGTGGCCCTCCACCATGCTGATCTCGTTGCCCAGGGACATCTGGCTCATCACCTGCGCGACCCGCCGGGAAATGGGGGCCGTGGAGCTAACCCACGGGCACGAGGCCGTCGCAAGGCCCTGGCCAGCGGCCGCGCCGGGCCCCCCGTTAGCCCAGGGAGTCCCTGCGGCCTGTGCGGATCCGGCTGGCATGGCGGTCAGCCCAACCATGGCCACGGCGAACATGCCTGTCGCAAGCCGACGCCCGCGGCGTCTCAGGCAACTCGACAAAATGCGCTTAACATCCACACCCATCAACTCACCGCCTCCCACCCGCACATAAGTGCGACAATCCGTCAAGCCTGCATGAGGCTTTTGACCGGCTTGTTGAGGCTTCGGGGCGGGTCGGCTACGCGGACCCGAGCTAGCAGGCCAGCACTGCTCGATGGCAGAAGATCCTCTAATGATAAGGCGATGGCGGATCAGGAGCTGACCGCCGCCATAACTCCCCTGAGCTGGGAGCAGGTCGGCTGATCCTGGGAGTCGATTTGCCGGGAATGCGTGATCAGCCGTCAAGTGACCGCCGTTCCCGCCGCAGAGCAGCGGGTCACTGCGGGTGACCGCGAAGAGACCACCGCCGCGACTGCATGGTCAGCACCGGCTGGCCATGCCGAGGCAGATTCAGCACTCGCCTGGCTCGGGCCGAGTCCTGTCGCGGCGCCTGGCGGCGCGCACCACGCGTCATAAACCTGCGCTGTCGCCGGGGTCGTACTGCGGCTCTCCTGCACTCGCCCCGGCCCGGTCGATGGCTTCGAGCAGCATTCGGACCGCCCTTGGCATGTCGACGAGCGCTTCACGCAGATCTTCGAGCTCTTGCTCACCATGCGGGTTGGCGTCCGCGGCGAGCTCGGCCGCGTGATAGTCCTCGAGGCGGTCGCGAGCCGTCTGAACCTCAGAGGACACCAGTAGTTCTTCTAGGTCTTTACCGGCCATCTCTGTCCAATCGGCCCTTTGTCGACCTCTCGGTGTTGGCTGCGGCTCGGGGCAGCTAGTACGTCACTAGGCACTACCCGCAGCCAGGTCGCGCTACCACGGGCGGCATCCCATCCGTTCGAACGTAGCCGTCAGCTTGAGGCGACCCGCGCGGTCCCAGTGCGATGATCGCCAGGAAGCCCGCGAGCGCCCTCCTACCACTCCGCAGACTTCTCGAACTGCGGACAGTGCGCTGCATCCGAAATGACGGCGATCGGCATGGCGCCGCAGATGCGCACCGCTTGGAAGCAGTCAGCCCTGAAGCAGCGGAGCGCCCGTTGGGAAATTGTTGCCTCCGCGCCGCCCGACGCCAAAGGCAACGGTCGCGCACCGCTCACCAGTTGGTCCCGGCATTTCGGCAACTGCAGCTTGCCATGGACGGCCATCGTGTGCTGGCGGTCATCAGAGGCTGCCCGGAGGCGGTCAACCTGGTCACTGAATGTGACCGCTGCATGCGCTGCCCTCCGCGCCTGATCCGCTTAATAGAGACGGCTGCCTGGGAAGCTAAGTGAGGGTGCTAGTTGCCTTTCAGGTGCGGGTGTCAAAGCCGCACTGTGGCCGCGAAGAGATCCAGCTTCCCAGTCCGGGTGTCGTTCCACACAAGGTGGAAGGCGCCGGCACCGGCCGTGATGCCCTGGTAGTCGCCGATCCACCAGGCTCCATGCTTTCCGCCGGTGGTGGTGGGGCTGCGCGGGTCGAACCCGGTAGTGGTCACCTGCAGCGGTGGCTGGAAGCGGAGCTCCCGAGGCCGGGAGATCAGCAGGACCTGGTTCACGCGGCCGTTCGTCAGGGCGAAGGCCGAGACGGCGACCCGGCCAGCCCCATCGACCGCTAGGTTGGGCTGGAAGTAGATCACGCCGTCGGCGGGCGTCGCGGTCACCGCCGTGCCCCAGGTCCGGCCCCGGTCGTGGGATGCGGTTACCACGATGTCGGAGTGCGTGGCTCCTGGCTGGTGTCTGGCGAACGCGACGTAGAGGGCATCGCCCATAGGCGAGGCGGCGACGGCCGGGGTGCTGTTGGCCAGGACGGAACCGGGCAGTGCGATGACCGACGATTCCGAGCCCAGATGGACCGGTGCGGCGAAGCTGTGTCCCGCATCGGTCGAGCAGACGGCAACGACCTGGCCGACCATGTCTCCGGCCGGGCCCTGCTGGGTTGTCCAGTCGCAGACGGCGCACACCAGGCCATGCGGTCCGGTGGCAAGCTCGGGGCCCGCGCTGGCCACCGAGGGGAGCCTGGCCTCCGCCAGGATCCTGCGCGGCGGCTCGAAGCTCTCTCCGCCGTCGGTGGAGCGCCTGAAGTCGAGAGCCGTATGCGAGGCGCCGGCACCCCAGACCACGTAGACATTGCGCTCCGACGGGGTCTGCCCGGCGCCGACGGCCAGCCAGGGATGATCGCAATATTGCCCCTCCAGCAGGGTTACCGGTGCTGAGAAGCTGCGCCCGCCGTCGTCGGTTCGCCAGACGTACACGGCACGGTTGGCGTCGGGGTTGGCAGGGTTGAGGTTGGAGCCGTGACCTGCACGCGTGGCGCAGAGATAGCCGCGGCCGTGCGTATCGAAGGCGACGGTCACGTCGTCGCCAGCAGGCCCGGCCGCAGGCTGCGGCGGCAGGCCGCCATTCTGCCAGCTCGCGCCTGCGTCGAACGAGAGGTAGGTCGCGATGAACTGCGGGTCCGCCGTGGGCGAGGCCTGGCAGGCGGCGAGGAGCTGGCGAGGGTGCCGGGGGTTCGCCGCGACCGACGGCTCGACATGGACCCCGTAGTGGTCGTGACTGACGTGGACGTTCGCACCGACCATCGCTAGTGATCCTGCGCTGTGCGGTGATCCCGCGCTGTGCGGTGATCCTGTGCGTGGTGATCCTCCGCTGTGTGGTGATCCCGCGCCGCAGGAGGGAAGCGCCGCCAGGGCCGCTGCGGCCACCCCGCCACGGAGCAGGCTCCGGCGGGCGACCTGATAATCGGTCCGTGGTAGCGAGAGGTGTTCACTCATCGCTGCAGACTCCGGATCGGGTGCTTGTCGGTGCCATCGCCTTCTCCTTCTCATTTGCTGTCGTCGTCTTGCCGACGACGGTCAACCTGCCGTTGGTGCAGGGCCGCCGCAGCCAGCCGAGCACCGATAGCACGCTGCGACGAAGCCACGCAGCCGTGGTGGATCGATCGGTGCCGGTCGTGTCTGCATGCCGTCTTCATGGTTCGGCACGGAGTTCGACCTTGTGCGAAAGGGTTGCGAAAGGGTTGCGAAAATCGGCGCTCCGGTGGCATCGGCGGGAGAGACTGGGCAGGTGCGCGCCGTCTCGGATTCAGCCGGGCCGCTCGTGCTCGTGGTGGAGGACGAGCCCGAGATCGCCGCGCTGATGCGGGATTTCCTGGAGGCGGACGGTTCCGCGTCCTGCTCGCTGTCGATGCCGAGGAGGCAGTGGTGGCGCTCCGGACGGCGCCGGACTGCGTGCTGCTCGACGTGATGCTGCCGGGCGCGTCGGGCTTCGACCTCTGCCGGGACATCCGCTCCGCCTCCGACGTCCCGGTCCTGTTCCTAAGCGCCCGCGACGGCGACGCCGACAAGCTACGCGGGCTCGGGCTCGGTGCCGACGACTACATCGTCAAGTCGGTGACTCCAGCGGAGGTCGTCGCCCGCGTCAGGGCGGTCTTGCGGCGGTCGAACGGCGGCCGCGACCGGGGGCGGCTTCGCTTCGGCAGCCTCGAGGTTGATCTCGCCGCGCACGAGGTGCTCGTGGCCGGCAGGCCGGTGCGGATGACCGCCCGCGAGTTCGAATTGCTCCGGGTGTTCGTCCAGCATCCGCGCCAGGTGTTCAGCCGCGAGCATCTGTTCGAGCTCGTGTGGGGAAGCTACGGTGATCGCAGTGCCGTCTCGGTCTACGTCAGCCGGGTGCGCGAGAAGATCGAGAAAGACCCGGCCGATCCCCGCTACATCGTCACCGTCTGGGGTGCCGGCTACCGGTTCGACGGCGGTCTCGCGCATAACGTCGTCGGATGAGACGTCTCCGCGCCTCGGTTCGCGTCGCTCTGACCGTCTCGGTGCTCGCGCTGGTCCTGCTCGCCGCCGGGGCGACGGCCGCGGGTTACCTCGTCGAGGCCCACAACCAGCGCAGCGACCGGGCCCACCGACTCGCCGCCGCCGCCGCCTATCTCGAGCACGGCGCGACACAGGCCGGGACGACGCGCTGGCAACAGGAGCTAACCCGAAAGCTCACTGCGCTCGGGCTGCAGGCGCAACTCACGCTGGTCCGGCCGGGCGGCAAGCGCGTCGTCTACATGAGCAACGACCTCGGTGCTACGACGCGGTCTCCGCGTCGATCGACCCGCGATGCCCCCGCCACGACCCAATCGAGTCCGAGCTCCGCCCAGCCGAACGCGACCTACCTGTTCCCGCTGGCCCGCGGGTCTGGAACCCTCACGCTCGATCTTTACCTTCCCTCGCTGGATCGTACGCGCCCGGTGCTCGTCGCCCTCGCGTCGGGACTTGCTGCCCTGCTCGCCGGTGCGACGCTGGTGATCTGGGCGGCAAGCCACTGGTTGGTCGCCCCGCTTCGCCGCTTGAGCGTGCAGGTCGACGCGATCGCCGGCGGCGACTCGTTCGAGACCTTCGCGACCTCACCGATCCGGGAAGTTGAGAATGTCGCCACCGCCGTCGCAGGCATGGCCGGCCGGCTCGCGCAGACAGCTGAGTACGACGCGCGGCTAGAGGCCGAGCGACGCCTCCTCGTCAGTTCCATCGCCCACGACCTCCGCACCCCGCTCTTCGCGCTGCGCGGCTACCTCGATGCAATCGCAGCTGGCATCGGCAACCCCCATGAGCGGCTCGACCGAGCACGAGCGAAGGCCCAGCAGATCGACCGGCTCGTCACGGGCCTGTTCGACTACGCGCGGGCGGACATCGACGAGCGGCCCCGGCTGCACACCACAGACCTCGCAGAGGCGGTCATCGACGCGACCGCCGCGTTCGAGCTCGCAGCCGACGAGCGTGGGGTCAAGCTCCACGTGACGGCTCACACTCGCCCCTCGGTGACGATCGACCGCGACGGGTTCGAACGCGCACTCGCCAACGTCCTCGACAACGCGTTGCGTTACACGCCGCACGGCGGCACGGTTGACATCGCTTACGGCGAAGATGCCGATCATGCCTTCGTCCGCGTCATCGATGACGGTCCCGGCATCGCGCCCGACCTCCTTCCCCACCTGTTCGAGCTGACGGCCCGCACCACCAGCAACAGCCGCATCGACGGAGCAGGCCTCGGACTCACCATCGCGGCCCGCCTGCTCCGAAACCAGGGCAGCACGATCGACGCGGCAAATGCGCCCCCACGCGGCGCGATCCTCACGCTCCGGCTCCCGCTGAAGGTCGCATAGCCCCCAACCAGGAAGGCACCATCGCAGCTGGACCGCTCCCGGCTGGCAATCCCACCTGACCTAGGCGTCGTAGTCGACCGTGAGCAGATCCGAAACCGGCAGTGACTGACAGGTCAGCACGAAGCCGGCATCGAGCTCGGCCTGCTCAAGGGCGAAGTTCCGGCGCATCCGGACCTCGCCTGATACGAGTCGCGCCCGGCAGGTGCCGCACACCCCGCCCTTACACGCGAATGGCAGGTCTGGCCGCGCGAGCTGCGCACCGTCGAGTACGGGCGTGCCTGGCGCGATGGTTGTCGTTGTCGTCCGGCCGTCCAGCACCACCGTTACCTCGGAGCCGCCGGTCAGCGGCTGCTCCTCGTGGCGCTCCTGCTAGGGCGGGGTCTCCTCGACGTAGAACAGCTCCCGGTGCACCCGGGCCCCCGGCACGCCGAACTCGGCCAGCACGGCCATGGCGTCGGTGACCATCCCGTAGGGTCCGCACAGCCACCAGTGATCGATAGCGGCCACCTCGCACAGCACGGGCAGCAGCCGGCGCAGCCGGTCCGCATCCAGCCGCCCGCTGAACAGCTCGACCTCCTGCGGCTCGCGCGACAGCACGTGCGCGAGCTGAAGGCGCACCGGATAGGTGTCCTTAAGATCGGCGATCTCGTCGGCAAACATCACCGAGTCAGCGCGCCTGTTCCCGTATAGCAGCGTCGCCTCAGACTCCGGGTTGGCCAGCGCCGACGCCGTTACCGACAAAACAGGGGTGATGCCCGACCCTGCGGCGATCAGCACGTGGTGGCCGGGCTGCTGCAGGTCCGCCGTGAACGAGCCGGACGGCGGCTGCACTTCGATCCGGTCGCCGGGCCGCACCTCGCGAACCAGCCAGCCCGATATCGCACCGCCAGGAACTTCGCGAACCCCGATCCGCGGCGGCCGCCCGGCCGGGGCGCAGATCGAGTAGGAGCGGCGCTCATCCTTGCCGTCAACGAGGCGCCGCAGGGTGAGCGACTGACCGGGCTGGAACCGGAATTCGTCGGCCAGCTCGTCGGGGACCACAAAGGTAACGGCGACCGCGTCGTCGCAGAGCCGCTCGATGCTGGCGACGGTCAGCTCGCGGAACTGGCGCCGGGCTGATCGCGAGCCCTGATCAGCGGTCACGATCAGATCTCCTTGACGTGCTCGAACGGCTCGGCGCAGGCCAGGCACCGGTACAGGTCCTTGCAGGCGGTGCCGCTGAACGCAGCGGTTCGCTGCGTATTCGCCGATCCGCAGGCAGGGCAGGTAACACCGGCGAGGCTCGGGTTGAGCGTGAGCGGCACCGGGCCGGCCGCCCGGCGCGGCGCCGCCGCTGGTGGCGCGATGCCAGCGGCTGCGAGTTTCCGGCGGCCCTCGGCCGTGATCCAGTCGGTTGACCAGGCTGGGCTGAGCACCAGTGCGCACCTCAACGTCACAGAAACCGGCTGCGGCGAGCCGCCCGGACACATCGTGCTGAATCTCGCGCAGGGCTGGGCAGCCAGAGTAGGTAGGGGTGAGCGAGACGACGACGCGGCCGCCGTCCACGCTCACCCCGCGCAAGATGCCGAGATCGCCGACGGTCAGCATCGGCAGCTCCGGGTCGGGCGCCGACGCCGCGACCTGCCGCGCCCGCACCAGCATCGCCCGATCCAATGTGCCTACCATGTCGCCCCCGGCAGCGCGCGGGCCACGCTCTGCAGCTCGGCCAGCAGGTAGCCCATCGCCTCGGTGTGGACGCCGTCCCGTCCGGCCTGGCCCGATACGCCGGCCAGGGCGGGCTTGTCCGGCCAGTCCAGGCCTGCCTCCGCCAGGACCTGGGCGAGCACGGCGTCGAACTCGGACCGCACGCCGGCCGAGGTCACGGCGGCACCGGCCGCAGCGAGCCGCTCCTCCACCGCAACCGGCTCGAACAGCTCAGCGGTGAAGCGGCGCAACCGCGGCAAGGGCCGCCGTCATCCTCGCGCGGGAGTAGTCGGTGCCATCACCCAACCGGATCAGCCATCGCGCCGCGTAGTCCCGGTGGTAAGTGATCTCCTTCACTCCCTGCGCGGCAACCGCAGCCAGCACCGGGTCCGCCGAGGCCCGCAGACGGTCCAGCAGCGCCAGCCGCCACGTGCTGAATACCAGCAGCCGGGCGATCAGGCCGGCGAAGTCGGCGTCGGTGATCTCGGCCAGCCTGACGTTACGGAACTCACGCTCTGCCCGGCCGAACGCGAGGTCATCCTCGGTCCGGTCCGAGCCGTCCGCCTTGCCTGCCCGCGTCAGCAGCAGCCGCGCCTGACCGAGCAAGTCGAGCGCGATATTCGCCAGCGCGGTGTCTTCCTCCAGCTCCGGCGCCCTCGCCAGCCACTGCTGCAGCCGGTGGGACATGATCAGGGCGTCATCGCCGAGCATCAGGCAGTATGCGCCCAGGTCTGAGCCATCGACGCCTGCTGGCACGGTGGTGTCCACACCCGCAAGCGGGTCGGTGAAGCCAGTGCCGAACGCCCACCGGTGGCCGGTGTCGGTTTCCTCGGTGATCGCCTCGTAGGCGGTGTCGAAGCCCATGTCAGATGTGCGGGATCGAGTCGGGGATCTCGTAGAACGTCGGGTGCCGGTACACCTTGTCGCCACTCGGGGCAAAGAACGGGTCCTTCTCATCCGGGCTGGACGCGGTGATGTCGGAAGCGCGGACAACCCAGATGCTGACGCCCTCGTTCCGGCGGGTATAGAGGTCACGCGCGTGGTGCAGCGCCATGGTCGCGTCTGCCGCGTGCAGCGAGCCGACGTGCACGTGGTTGAGGCCACGCTTACTACGCAGGAAGACCTCGAACAGCGGCCAGGTCGACCTCGGTTGCGCTCGCGGCGCTACTGCGCCGGGCCGGGCTGCATCGGCGTCGCTCGTCATGCTGCTGCCTCCTTCCGCGCCCGCTCTGCCGCCGATTGGCCGCCGACTTGGCCGCATATGCAGCGGCCGCGTCACGCACCCAGGCACCGCCCTCGTGAGCCGCGCGCCTGGCTTCGAGCCGCTGCTCGTTGCAGGGCCCGTTACCAGAAATAACGCGCTTGAACTCAGCCCAGTCCGGCTGGCCGAAGTCGTAGTGCCCGCGCTCGTCGTTCCAGCGCAGTTCCGGATCGGGGAACGTGACGCCGAGCGCATCGGCTTGCGGCACGCTCATGTTCACGAACCGCTGGCGTAGTTCGTCGTTGGTGTGCCGCTTGATCCGCCAGCGCATCGACTGCTCGGTGTTGGGCGACTCGGCGTCCGGCGGACCGAACATCATCAGGGATGGCCACCACCATCGGTTGGTGGCATCCTGGACCATCTCGCGCTGCGCCCGGGTGCCGCGCATCATCGTCAGCAGCAGTTCGTAGCCCTGGCGCTGGTGAAATGATTCCTCCTTGCAGATGCGGATCATCGCCCGCGCGTACGGCCCGAAGGAGGATCGGCACAACGGCACTTGGTTGCAGATCGCGGCGCCATCGACCAGCCAGCCGATCACCCCGACATCGGCGAAGGTCAGAGTCGGGTAGTTGAAGATCGACGAGTACTTCTGCGCGCCAGTGATCAGCCGGTTGGTCAGGTCGGCCCGGTCCGCGCCTAGCGTTTCGGCCGCCGAGTACAGGTAGAGCCCGTGGCCGGCCTCGTCCTGGACCTTGGCGAGCAAGATCGCTTTGCGGCGCAGCGACGGCGCCCTGGTCACCCAGTTGCCTTCGGGCTGCATGCCGATAATCTCCGAGTGCGCATGCTGCGCGATCTGCCGGATCATGGTCTTGCGGTAAGCGTCCGGCATCCAGTCGCGTGGCTCGATCCGCCGGTCCCGGCCGATCGTCTCCTCGAAGTGGCGTTCGAGATCGCCGGTGACCGCAGGGCTCAGATCCGCCTGACCTGCCTGCTCGGCGACTCCGGTCATAGGTGCTCCTTAATTACCGATCATTCGGTCAGTAATTATAGTGCGGAGCTGGTAGCGGTGGCGAGTGCAGGTCTGGGCACGGCAGCCAAGGTGGCATGGTGGAAATGTGGATGCTTTTGGCGTTATAGCCTCCCGCCTTACTGGCAACGTTCAGGCGCTGGGCGGCGGCGGGCTGGCTCATTGGATCATCCGGCTCTTCATCTGGCATGAGATCTGGCGCTTTATCCGTCTCATCTGGCGCATTCAGATGTTCGGGCCGTGGATCGTCGGGCTGATAATCGCAGTCATCATCGGCCTTATCGTCTGGCGGCAGCAGCGCGGCCGACGCCCGCGCCGTCGCGCGGGCACCGGCCCGCGCGACTGGTGACCCAGGCTAGCCAGGTCAGCCTGCTCAGGCCTTCATCGTCGCATCGATGCCAGCGACGACGTAGCTCACGCCGACGGTGATGACTGTGGCGGCGGCTTTTGATGCAGCGCCCTGCCAGCATTGCGTAGCCATACCAGTCAGACCACAGCCTGACTGGAACTCGATGCGGTACCGGCCGGGGTTTAGGTCGGCCAGCGTGTACCTGCCCTTCCCGGTCACCGCGTACACAGCGCGCAGATACGGGGAGACCGGAACGGCGCTCACGCAAATCCCGGTCAGCGGACTGCTGCCAGGCCCGTCCACGGTGCCTGTGACCGTGCCGTCAAGACCGAGCGCCGCGTTCACGTGGCCGCGCGTATGGCCCGCGCGTACCGTGATCACCGTCGCGCTCCCTCTGTCGCCTGCCTGGTCAAACCACTGGGCGGCAAGGTTGACCGGGCCGTAGGAGCAGCCCGGATCGTCGAAGCCGACCTTGTACCGGCCGGGCACCAGGCCGGTGAGCACGTAAGTCCCGGAACGACCCGTCGCCCCTATTTCCCTAAAAATAGATTGTTCGGTTATGAGTTCTACGTCGCTCGCCCGGAAGTCCCCACCGGATTGTCATTCGGACGGCCACTGCTTGGCCACCATCGTGAGTACGTCGTATTTCGCGACCGAGGCGCCGTCCTGATTGGTCACATCGGTATCCCAGCGCACCTCGCCGTGCGCCGCGTCCTCCCGCGGGATGATCTGCTTGCAGGTCAGCGTGACCGTCAGCTCGTCGCCGGGGTAGACCGGGGTGAGGAAACGCAGGTTCTCCACGCCGTAGTTGGCGAGCACCGGGCCGGGATCGGGGTCCACGAAGAGCCCGGCGGCGAATGACAGCACCAAGTACCCATGCGCGACTCGGCCGTCAAAGAACGGGTTGGCCCGGGCCGCCTCCTCATCCATATGCGCGTAGAAGGTGTCCCCGGTGAACTCGGCGAAATGCTCGATGTCCGCCAGCGTCACCCGGCGGGGGCCCGCCACGACGGTATCCCCAGGCCGGAGCTCGGCCAGCGACTTGCGGAACGGATGCCCGCCGCTGGCGTTGCGGGTAGCGCCCGGAACCCACTGCCCGGTTACAGCGGCGAGCACCCGCGGGCTGGCCTGCACCGCTGAGCGCTGCATGTAGTGCAGCACGCCGCGGGTTCCGCCCAGTTCCTCGCCGCCGCCTGCCCGGCCCGGGCCGCCGTGAACGAGCGGCGGCAGCGGCGAACCGTGGCCGGTCGACTCGGCGGCGTCATCGGTGTCAAGCACCAGCAGACGGCCGTGCCACGGCGCGACGCCCAGGACTACCTCGCGGGCAAACTCGGCGTCACCGGTCACGACCGATCCCGCCAGGCTGCCCCGGCCGCGCGCGGCCAGTTCGATGACCTCGGCGGTGCCCGAGTAGCCCATGACCGTCGCCACCGGACCGAACGCCTCGATCTCGTGCGGCTCGGCGCGCCTGGCGTCGTCGCAGCGCAGCAGCAGCGGCGAGATGAACGAGCCGCGTTCGGCGTCAGCGCCCACCACGTCGACGTGCTCAGGGTCGCCGTAGGCGAGCCGGCCCGCGGCGAGCAGCCCCTTGACGCTTCGCCGGACCTCCTCCCGCTGCTCCAGGCTCGCCAGGGCACCCATGCGCACGCTTTGGTCAGCTGGGCTGCCGACGACGACCTTCGCGAGCCGTTCGCGCACGGCCTGCGTCACCGCATCTGCCACCGGGGAGGGAACGAGGACGCGCCGGATCGCCGTGCATTTCTGGCCCGCCTTGACCGTCATCTCGGTCACCACTTGCCGCACGTACAGGTCGAACTCGGCGCTGCCGGGCCCGGAATCGGGACCGAGGATGGAGCAGTTCAGCGAGTCGGCCTCGGCGTTGAAGCGCACCGCCCGGCCGACTACGACCGGATGGGCCCGGAGCCTGCGCGCCGTCGTTGCGGAACCTGTGAAGGAGACCAGGTCCTGCTCAGTGAGGTGGTCGAACAGGTCGCCGACGCTACCGCAGACGAGCTGTACCGATCCCTCCGGCAGCAGCCCGGACGAGACCATGACCTCGATCAGCCGGGCCGTGAGGTAGGCAGTCTGGCTGGCAGGCTTGATCAGGCTCGGCACCCCGGCCAGGAAGGCCGGGGCGAACTTCTCCAGCGGGCCCCAGACCGGGAAGTTGAAGGCATTCACCTGCACGGCCACGCCGAGCCGTGACGTCATGATGTGCTGACCGACGAACTGTCCCGACTTGCCGAGTGGCTCGACGGCGCCGTCGAGGTAGACGGTGTCGTTGGGCAACTCGCGCCTGGCCTTGCTCGCATAACCGAGCAGCACGCCAATGCCGCCGTCGACATCGAACTTGGCGTCGCCAAGGGTCGCTCCGGTCCGGGCGGACAATGCGTACAGCTCGTCACGGTGCTCGCGCAGCAGCGAACCCAGGGATTTCAGCAGCCCGGCGCGCTGGTGGAAGGTCAGCTCACGCAAGGCCGGCCCGCCGACCGTCCGGCCATAGTCGAGTGCGCCGGCCATGTCCAAGCCGTCGGCGGATACCCGGGCCACTTCCGCACCGGTGACGGCATCAGCTACTGGCCGTCCCTCGCCCGCCCCGGTAGTCCAGCTCCCGCTTACGTAACTGCGCAGCAGCGTCATTGCTTGCTCCTCGCCCGCCGTACTTTCTGACCGGTCGTTCGGTAAGATATCTTGTCCGCATGGCGTATGGCCAGGCCGGCGACGGTCAGTCAGCCCGGCCCGCTGAGGGCCAGCCAGCCCCGCGGCGCGGCAGGCCCGGTTACGATCTGGAGTCCCTGCTGGCGGTAGCGGTCAGCGTCTTCAACGACCGCGGCTATGACGGCACCAGCATGGAGGACCTGTCCCGCAAGCTCGGCATCTCCAAGTCCTCGATCTACTACCACGTGGACAGTAAGGAAAACCTGCTGGCGTTGGCGCTCGATCGGGCCCTGGACGGCCTGTTTAGCATCGCCGACCAGGTGGTAGCGAGCGAGGCGCCGGCCATCGACCGGCTGGAACAGCTGGTGCGCGGCAGCGTCTTCGTGCTCACCGACCGGATGCCGTACGTCACGCTGCTAGTCCGGGCCCGCGGCAACACCACTACGGAGCGACGCGCGCTAGCGCGGCGGCGCCAGTTCGACGAGATCGTCGCTGACCTGGTCAAGGAGGCGGAGCGGGACGGCGACATCCGGCCTGACGTCGACCCCGCTATTACGGCGCGATTGCTGTTCGGACTGGTCAACTCCCTGGTCGAGTGGTACCGGCCGGGCACCGGGCCAAGGGCAGCGCAGCGGCTCGCCGACGCCGTATGCGCCGTGGCGTTCGACGGCCTGCGCGTCCGTAAGCCCCGGTCGGGCCTGTGACCCGCTAGCCGCCCGGCAAGCCGACTGCGCACAGCCGGGCGCGTTCGGCCGCAGTCAGCGTGGCCGCGACAGCGAGCGCGCCAGCATTCGCGTGGACCTGCTCGGGCCGCGTCGCGCCGAACAACAGCGTGGTGATGGCCGGGTTGAGTAGCACGAAAGCCATCGCTAGCTGCGCCGGATCGCGGCCAAGGTCGGCGGCCAGCGCCGCGAGCTCTCTTCCGGCAGCTGCCCCGGCGGAATAACGAGGCTGGTCAAGCTGCCCCGCGGCCCGCCCAGCCGCTTGGTCAGTGGCATATTTGCCGGTCAGAACCCCGCCCGTCAGCGCGTAGGAGGCGACGATCGCGACGTCGCGGTCTCCCGCGACGCGCTGCAGTTGCGGGTCCTCGACCGCGTTTCTGGTGACCAGGCTGTACGGAAGCTGTGTCGCGCAGGGGCCCGGCACTCCGTTGCTGGACGCAACCTGCCACGCCTTCGCCATGAGGGCTGGCGGCCAGTTCAGCGTCCCCCATGCGCGGGCCTGGCCCGCATTAATGAGACCGGTGATCATTCCGATCACGTCCTCGATCGGCACGCCGTCGGGCGGGACCTCGGAATAGATCAGGTCGACATGATCCAGGCCCATCCGACGGAGCGATCCAGTCAACTCCTCTGCGGGCGACTCGCCGGGCCAGAACTCCCACCAGAGTTTGTTCGAGATGACCACCTCATCGCGGCGCCATCCGGCTGCCCGGAACAGTTCGCCGAACACGATCTCGGAGTACCCGCTCGGGATCGGCGCATCGCCCGTCTCGTCGTTATAACGGGCATCATCAAGGAAGTTGACGCCGATCTGCTCGGCGGCTCGCATCACGGCGACACCTTGCTCTCGCGGGATCCGCTCGTAGGTGCGCCACGATCCGAGTGCCATCCGGCTCACTCGCAGATCGCTCCCGCCTAGCGGCGCGACCGGCATCGCCGAGCCAGCCGGCCTCGCGGGCTCGGTGGATTCGTACTGGTCAGGCATCGCTTGCTCCGATTGACATTCCTGGCTGCCCCGTGCCAGCTTCTGCTCGCATCGTGCCTCCTGGCAAGCACCTCGGCTAACGTCGCGCCGGCTCGTCAATTGGCGGCGGCCGGCTCGCCTCCGGAGAGACAGACGGCGGTTAATAGGCTGGGCTACGGAAGGAGGCCGCCGTGCTTCTCGACCGCCTGACGGTGCCGATCGTCCTGGCTCCGCTCGCCGGCGGGCCGTCTACCCCACAGCTCGCGGCCGCGGTTAGCAACG
The DNA here is from genome assembly GCA_963804435.1 of uncultured Actinomycetota bacterium. Taxonomy (GTDB): domain Bacteria; phylum Actinomycetota; class Actinomycetes; order Streptosporangiales; family Streptosporangiaceae; genus JAJYUU01. Next base: position 146,091 of record CAWDQI010000003.1, read on the forward strand.
CCGGCGGCCTCGGCTTCCTTGCCGCTGGTTACCTGTCTGCCGAGGCGTTGCGCGAGCAGATCGCCACGGCAAGATCACTGACTACCGCGCCGCTCGGCGTGAACATCTTCGTGCCCGGCAGCCCAGCCCAGCCGGAAGCGGTCGCCAGCTACGCAGCCGCGCTGGCAGGCGAGGCTCAGGTCGCAGGAGAGGAACTCGGGCAGCCGCGCTTCGACGCCGACGATTGGGATGCCAAGCTCGCCTTGCTCACCGATGACCCGCTGGCAGTGACGTCCTTCACGTTCGGCTGCCCTGATCCGGCCGCGATCGCCGCGCTGCGCGCGGCCGGGAGCGAGGCCTGGGTCACCGTGGCCAATCCGGCCGACGCTCAGCAGGCCGCAGCGGCGGGCGCCGACGCGCTCGTCGCGCAAGGCGCCGAGGCGGGCGGTCACCGCGCCAGCTTCCGCGATGACCCGGATCTGTCCGACGGCATCGGGCTGCTATCGCTCCTCCAGCTTGTGCGCAGCCGTTCAGACCTGCCGCTGGTCGCGGCCGGGGGCATCAGCACCGGCGCAGGCGTGGCCGCAGTGCTGGCGGCGGGCGCGAGCGCCGCCCAGCTCGGTACCGCGTTCCTGCGTAGCCCGGAAGCCGGAACCTCGGCTCTGCACAGGGAGGCGGTCGCAGCAACCGGCTCCACCGCCATGACCCGCGCGTTCACCGGAAGGCTAGCCCGCGGCATCCGCAATCGCTTCCTCGACGAGCACAGCGCCGCGGCACCTGCGGCCTACCCGGAGGTGCATCACCTGACCGCGCCACTACGCCGGGCAGGCCGCAGCCAGGGCAACCCGGACCTGGTCAACCTGTGGGCCGGCCAGACGCACGAGCTGAGCCGTGAACTCCCGGCCGCTGACATCGTCGCAGCCCTGGCTGACGAAGCCAGGGCCGCGCTCGTCGCGGCAGCCGCCCGGCTGGCCCGCTGAGTCCGTCCCCGCTATCCGATCACCACGACTGATCCGCCGCCCTTAGCGGCTGGGCCGACTGCCGCGAAGCCGCTACCGCGCATCGCTATCGTGTTGGGGCCGTCGAACCCGCCGATGGCCTTGTCCACTACTGGCCTGCCCTTGTTGGTTCCGTTGAACAGCGTGGTGATCACACCGTGGAAGGTCAGTCCGTCGAGCACTTCACCCGACGAGCGGCAGGTCCTGCCGACGCACTCGATCCCGAACGGGTCTGCGGTTTCGTGCTGCGTATGTCCCGCGACGCCGTTGGTCACGGTGACCACGATGCCCGCGGCAGGGCCGACGAATCCGGCCACGTAGCACTTAGCGGAACTGACGCAGGACACGCCGAAGAAGAAGTCGCCACTGGCAAAGTGCTGCTTGCCAGGCTTGCCGCGGTTCATCGTCAGCAGGAACCCCGTCGAATTGCCGTCGCCAAGTTCGTAGTAGCCAACGGCCAGGCAGCTCGTCGTTTTCCAGCACGAGATGCCCTCGCCGATCGTGGCAGTTGACCCTTGTTTGCCAGCCACCTTGTGCAGGGTGAGCTGCGTCCCGGTCCAGGTGCCAATCTCGATGGCGGCCGGAGTGACGAAGATGTTGTTAGTGAGAACGGCGCAGGACTTCATGCTGACGCAGGAGATCCGTGCTATCGATGTCCCGAATGGATCCGACACCTCGATGGTCTTGGTCACCTTGCCGCTCGGGCCGATCCGCACGAACACCAGGTTCGCGCCGCTGTTCTGCGGGCCGAGCGCCCAGCAGCCAGCGCTGGACGGGCAGCTCACCGAGTATAGATGCGGCGAGGCGGCCACCACCGAGACGTGACCTTGCTTTCCGTTGACGAGCGCCACGACATCGGCATGGGCGCCGCGGGCGCCGAAGCCGACGGCCACGCACCGGGACGCCGACATGCACGAGATCGCGCCTTCGATTCCGCTGATCGGATGGTTGGTCAGCACGGCGGGCGCGGCTTGAGCCCCACTAGCTGACAACGCGAGTGCGCCGGCGGCCAGTACGCACGCGGCCCCCACCGTGGCCGATACATGACCAACTGCTCTTAGCTGCATGAGTGTGATGGTAAATCGGGAAACTGAGGCCGCATCGAGTTCCGCTTGCGCTACCTGGCATTATGCGGTTCGTAACAGTCCTTTTGAGAGGAAAGTCGCGTGCCGCAATCCACCAGTAACGAAGGTGCCCAGCCGTCCGCCGACCTGTTCTCGGTCGCAGGCAAAGTCGCCGTGGTGACCGGCGGGTCGCGCGGCATCGGGGCAATGATCGCCGAGGGCCTCGTCCGGGCTGGCTGCCGGGTGTACATCACCGCGCGCAAGAAAGAGGCGTGCGATGCCAAGGCCGCGGAGCTGTCGGCGTTCGGCGAGTGCATCTCTGTGCCGCTCAACCTGGCCGAGGCCGGGAGCGCAGATGAGCTGGTCAGATACGTCCGCGAACGTGAGGATCGCCTGCACATCCTGGTCAACAACGCGGGCGCGAGCTGGGGCGCTCCGCTGGAGGAATATCCGCTCGATGCTTTCGACAAGCTGTGGAACATCAACGTCAAGGCCCTTTTCGAACTGACCGTGCGCAGCCTGCCGCTGTTGCGGGCTGCGGCCAGCGCGGAGGACCCGGCCCGCGTGATCAACATCGGCTCGATCGACGGCCTCGGCGTGCCGACCATGGAAAGCTACGCTTACAGCACGACCAAGGCGGGCGTGCATATGCTCACCCGCCACCTGGCCAGCAAGCTCGCGGCCCAGTCGATCACGGTCAACGCGATCGCGCCTGGCCCATTCGACAGCAAGATGATGGCGTTTGCGCTGGACGATCCTCAAACCAGGGCCGCTATTGCGGCGAGTGTTCCGCTAGGCCGGGTCGGGCATCCCGATGACATGGCGGGCGCCGCGATCTTCCTGGCATCCCGCGCGGGCCGTTACCTGACCGGCGCCGTGATCCCGGTCGACGGCGGCCTGGCCAACCTCCGCCGGTGACGGGCTACTCGTCCCGGGTCAGCCGGATGTACGACTGGACGTCAGTCATAACGGCTCGCGCCCAACTGACGATAACTACTCCCGCGCGCCTGGAGCAAGCGCGCGCATCCGGCTAACCAGCGGCCAGAGCGGCGCCAATGCGGCGCAGTTGCGCAGTCGCCCCGCCAAGAGCGAATTCGTTGTTCTTGGCCGCGACAAAGTAGCGGTGCACATCGCCATCCATATCGATGCCCACGCCGCCGTGCACATGCACCGCCGTGTGCGCGATTCGGTGCCCGCCTTCGGCAGCCCAGAATTTGGCCGTCGCCAGCTCGGTCTCGCACGGCAGTCCGTTCTCCAGGCGCCAGGCGGCCTGCCAGAGGGTGAGCCGGATCCCTTCCACGTCGATAAAGCCGTCGGCGAGCCGCTGCGCGACAGCCTGGAAACTGCCAATCGGCTTGCCGAATTGCTCCCGGCTGCGCGCGTAAGCTGCGGTGATCTCCAGAGCGCGCTCCGCCACGCCCAGTTGCAGCGCGCACAGGCCCGCGGTCGCCCGCGCGGCCAGCCAGCGCGCGACGTCATCCCCGCGCATTACGCGGTCGCCGGCCACCATAGCGCCGGCCAACTCCACCACCGCAGTCGCATCGCCGCCCGTGACCTGCTGAGGCTGAACAGTCACACCCGGGTCATCCGGCGCGACCAGGAAGACCGCGACTCCCGACGGAGTGGTCGCCGGAACCAGCAGCAGCCCGGCCAGCGTTCCGGCAGGCGCCGCGGTCTTGGTCCCGGTCAATAGCCAGCCGTCGGTTGTCTGCCGGGCCGTGGTTGCCGGAGCGCAGGGGTCGTCGCTGTCTTCCTCGGCAAGCGCGGCGGCCAGGATGACCTCGCCCCGCCCGGCAGGCTCCGCCCAGCGCCGCTGCTGCTCGGCCGTGCCGAACCTAGCCAGTGCCGCGGCGCCGAGCACGATCGAGGACAGATACGGAACCGGCGCCACCGCGCGACCGACCTCGATCAGCACGCTGCACTGCTCCAACAGCCCCAGTCCCGCGCCGCCAGCCGACTCGGGCAACGCCGCCGACAAGATCCCGGCCTTCGCGAGCTCAGTCCACAGGTCAGCGTCGAATCGGGCGTCAGCGGCCTCTACTTCGCGCAGCCGGTCCGGCGTTGCCCGGTCGGTGAGGATCTGCCTGGTCAAAGCGCCTAGTTCAGCCTGGGTCTGAGTCAGCGTGAAGTCCATCGTTCCCCTCTATGTCGATTTTGATCTTCGGGCAGCACACCGGAGGCTGGCCTCAGGTGGGTCGGGCTCACCGGCGATTCAGCGGAAGACCGAGTGCGGCGGCGCCGATGATGTCGCGTTGGACCTCATTAGTGCCGCCGCCGAACGTGAGGATCAGCGCCGACCGCTGCATACGCTCGATCCGGCCTGCCAGCAGGGCACCGGGTGACCCGGTCCGCACCTCGGCATTAGCGCCGAGGATCTCCATCATCAGCCGGCACGCCTCGATCGTCAGCTCGGTGCCGAACACCTTCGTGGCCGACGCGGCGGCCGGGCCCGGCGACCCCGCCTCGGCTGCGATCCGCCAGTTCTGCAACTTGAGGAACTCAGCCTTGGCGTGCACCCGCGCGAGGTTGAGCTGGACCCATTCCTGGTCGATGACGCGCCTGCCGTCGGCCAGCTTGGTGGCGCGGGCCCAGTCGGTGACCGCGGCGAGCGCAAAGAGCAGCGGCGCGGCAGAGGTCAGCGCGACCCGTTCGTGATTGAGCTGGTTGGTGATGAGCGACCAGCCCTTGTTCTCCTCACCGACAACGTTCGTCGCCGGCACGCGGACCTCGGAGTAATAGGTAGCGCTGGTAGTTACGCCGGCCAGGGTGCGCACCGGTGTCCAGGAGAACCCGCTCGCGTCGGTCGGCACCATGACGATCGACAGGCCCTTATGCCGGAGTGCGTCGGGGTCGGTTCGGCAAGCGAGCCAGACGTAATCGGCATACTGAATCAGGCTTGTCCACATCTTCTGGCCGTTAATGACGTAGTAATCGCCATCCCGAACCGCCCTGGTGCGCAGCGACGCCAGGTCCGTGCCTGCGCCGGGCTCGGAATAGCCGATCGAGAAGTGCAGCTCGCCGGCCGCGATTCTGGGCAGGAAGCGCTCTTTCTGCTCCGGCGTCCCGTACCGCATGATCGTCGGACCGACCGTGTTGATGGTGAGGAAGGGAACGGGGACGCCTGCTATCGCTGCCTCATCCGTAAAGATCAGCTGGTCCAGGACGGACCTGTCCTGGCCCCCGTACTCGGCCGGCCAGCCGATCGCGAGCCAGCCGTCCTTGCCGAGCTGCCGCACGACCTGCTTGTAAGCGACGCCGTTGCCATACTCGCCACTGCTGCTGGCCAGGGCGTCTCGCCACTCCGCCGTCATCAGGCCCGCGAAGTACTCGCGGAGCTGCCGGCGGAGCTGTTCCTGCTCGGGCGTGAAGCTGATCTGCATTCGGGCCCCTGCCGCTCAACTAGAACGTGTTCTAGCAAATAGTAGCGGACCGGCTTGCTGGTACCCAGGCCTCCACTTGAGGAGCTGGCGGTCGACGGAGCCGCTCATAGCGACGAGAAAATGTCGGTGGCCTCCGATACACTCGATCACAGATTCGAAGACTTTGCCAGACAGCCGGGAGGTGACCTGGCCATGTACATCACTGAAGAGCAGGCGCACGCCGGGACCACCCCCGCCAGCGCTGACATTGATCGTCACACGCCGTCGAATGTCGCGGACGCTGTGGCTGCAGTCCGGGCCGGCCTGACGTACCTTGCCACTGCGGATGCCGGCGGGCTGACCGGGGCCGAGCAGGCAGACTGCCTGCGCGGGCTGGCGGCCGCCGGGTCGCAGCATCTGGCCGCGATATCGGCGGTGCTGACGGCGTTCGACCGCGGCGGCGCGTACGCCGACGACGCCGCGGCGACGGCCAGAAGCTGGCTGCGCTGGCAGACCCGCGTCACGCACGCCGCGGCCGGGGTCCAGACCGCCTGGGCGCGGCGGCTGGCCGCCCACCCGCGCGTGCACGCCGCGCTCGCCGCGGGGGAGATGTCGCCGTCGTGGGCCCGGCACCTGATCGACTGGTCGGACCGGCTGCCCGAGGATGCCCGGGACGAGTCGGACAAGATCCTGCTTGAAGCCGCCGCGGGCGGCGCGGACCTGGCCGACCTGGCTGCTCTCGCCGAGCAGATCCGGGTCCGCACCGCCCGGCCGGACAGCGACAGCGACAGCGAGGATGACGGGTTCGGGGACCGGCGGCTGTGGCTGACCCCGCATTTCCGGGGCAACGCCCGCCTGGATGGTGACCTGACTCCCGACGCCGCCGCCGCGGTCCGGGCCGTCCTGGACGCGCTGGGCGGGCGGGCCGGGCCGGAGGACACCCGCAGCCGCGCCCAGCGGGACCACGACGCGCTGGCCGAGGGCTGCCGGCGGCTGATCGCGGCCGGCGGCCTTCCCGGCCGGGCCGGGCAGGCCACGCAGATTCAGTTGCACATGACGCTCAGCCAGTTGCTCGGCCAGTCCGAGGCGGACTCTGCCGCGGCGGCATGGATCGCCGCGAATGGCACCCCCGCGCCGCCCGGCGCGGACTGCGACGCCGCGATCACCCCGGTCGTGACCGGCATGGTTGATCCCGGCGTCCTCGACCAGCTCGCCACCATCTTCCTCAGCAACGGCGGCAGCGCTGGAAGCCGAAGCGGGCCGGGCGGCACCAGGCTTGGCGACGCTGGGCTCAGCTGCGCCGGGGTCAGCAGCGCCGCCCTGCCCGGCAGCGCCGCGCTGGGCAGCCTGGCCCTCAGCGGTACCGGGTTCGGCAGCATCACCGACCCCAGTAGCCCCGCGAGCGGGATGACTATCAGCGCGGTCCGGCAGCTGGCCATCGGCCACGCCGCCCGGCTGCTATCCGGGCCCGGCGGGCTCGCCTCGTGGCTGCGGACCAGCCAGCTCGACGGCCTGGCCGCCTCGGTCAGCCTGCCGCTGGACATCGGCGCCACCACCGACACCATCCCGGTCCATCTGCGCCGCGCCATCGCCCGCCGGGATCCGCAGTGCCGGTTCCCCGGCTGCCACCAGCCGCCGGCCGCCTGCCACGTGCATCACCTGGTCCCGCGGTCCGAAGGCGGCGCCACCGGCATCGATAACTGCTGCTTGCTCTGCGCCTTTCATCACCTTATTGCGGTGCATCGGTGGGGCTGGCGGCTCGTCCTCAACCCCGACGGCACCACCACCGCGACCAGCCCCGACGGCGACCGCACCTTCCATAGCCACGCCCCACCCGTCGCCGCTTGACGGGACCTAACGACGGCGACGCCGGTACGCGGGCAGGGCAGGGCCCTGGCCGGTGAGATGAAACGCCAGCAGGGCAAGACCAGCCAGCATCAGGCTGAACGGCGCGAACACTGCATCAGTAGCAATGCCGGCGGCATTAATGATGAATGCGATAGCGAACAGAAGAGCCGCAATGCCAGCAAACATGGTTCCGCTCCTTAGAAAGACAACGAGCACTCAAGTGCCCGACCGCAGAGCTTCTATGCGGGTGCGGCGATGCTTGCAGGCTGGATCACCCTGTGCCTTCGTCATTGATCAGCCAGCGTCCGTCGATTTGGCTAGCCAGTACTCCCAGTTCCGTCGCCAAATGACGGGCCTTTTTTTTCCACCAATGGCTGGCGTACGTGAAGTACGTCGGCACGCTGTGCTGCTCGCCAGCTGGTTCTTGGGCGTCATACATGGCGGCGCCGATCTTAATCCCGTTAATGTTCGCGGTGCTGCCGAGCCACATCTGCGTGGTACTGCGCATGGATGCAGTGGACAGTGCTGTCATGAGCGTCGAGGGCGCGAAGGTAGGCCAGCACAACCTGGCGCTGTGAAGCTGTAGGCGGCGGCAATGCCACCGCGTACTTCTCTCGTCATCGCCCGTGTCGCCAGGCGGCGAGGGCCACCAAGCAGGTTGCAGTTGCTGCTAGGGCCAGCATGGACCGCAGCCTGCGAGCGTGCGTGATCATGAGCGCCGCCTATCTGTGGAGGTCCAGGGCTGAATTATGGACTGCGGCCGGCTTAAATAGAACGTGTTCTAACGAGAGGGAGCTAGGTGGCCGAGGCTTACATCGTTGACGCGGTCCGAACCTCGGTCGGGAGGCGCGGCGGCGGACTGGCCAGGGCGCATCCGGCCGACCTGGGCGGGCACGTGATCGGCGAACTGCTCGCTCGCACCGGTCTTGACCCGCTGGCCGTGGACGACGTCGTGTTCGGCTGCGTCGACACGATCGGACCGCAGGCTGGAGACATTGCCAGGACGGCCTGGCTGGCGGCGGGTCTGCCGGAGGAGGTCCCCGGCGTCACCATCGACCGGCAGTGCGGCTCCTCGCAGCAGGCCGTGCATTTCGCTGCCCAGGCGGTCATGAGCGGTACCGCGCATGCTGTCGTGGCCGGCGGCGTGCAGAACATGTCCCAGATCCCGATCGCCTCGGCGATGCTGGCCGGACAGCAGTACGGCTTCGCTGACCCGTTCAGCGGCTCGGAAGGCTGGCTGGCACGGTACGGCGCGCAGGAGATATCTCAGTTTCGCGGAGCGGACCTGATCGCGCAGAAATGGGGCATCGGCCGAGCAGAGATGGAGGCCTACGCCCTCGCAAGCCATCGCCGGGCCGCCCAGGCGATCGACAGCGGCGCGTTCATCGCCGAAACCACGCCGTATGGCGATCTATCCGTTGACGAGTGCCCGCGCCGCGATACCTCGCTCGAGAAGATGGCGGCGTTGAAGCCGTTGCGCGAGGACGGGCTTATCACGGCGGCGCTGTCGAGCCAGATCGCCGACGCTGCTGCCGCAGTGCTTGTCGTCTCGGGGACAGCGCTGACCGAGCACGGCCTGACGCCCCGGGCCCGGATCCATCACCTCAGTGCGCGCGGAGCCGATCCGGTGCTCATGCTCACTGCGCCAATCCCTGCGACAGCGCACGCACTGAAGCTGACCGGGCTGTCGATGGACCAGATCGACCTGGTCGAGATCAACGAGGCGTTCGCCAGCGTGGTGCTGGCGTGGCAGCGGGAGACGGGCGCGGACCTGGATCGGGTGAACGTATGCGGCGGCGCGATCGCGCTCGGCCATCCGCTCGGCGCGACGGGCGTGCGCCTGCTCACCACGCTGCTCTATTCACTCGAGCGAACAGGCGGCCGCTACGGATTGCTGACCATGTGCGAGGGCGGCGGCCAGGCGAACGTGACCATCATCGAGCGGCTCTGACCAGGGGATCCGCATCGCCCGCGGCGGCAGTGTGCGAGGCTGTGGCTCCGTGGCGTGCACCGCGGCGACATAGCTAGCGCTGTGCGGCTGAGTGTGCGAAATGGAGCGCTTCAGACACCAGCGCGCGCCAGTCGAGCGAAGACTCCGGATTGACGCTGAGCCATTCCCGCATCGGGGTGCCTTTGTTCGCGTCGAAGGCAGCACCGTCGCCGGAGTTGATCAGCGCAATGACCCGGTCGGCGGGGATCTTGACGACGAGATGGCCTCGGACGAGCATGGCGAAGATCTTGCCCCGGTAGCGCAGCGCACCGCGCCCGAACCCGCTGCCGCCGGCGGGCGGGGTCACTCCATCGATGCCCATCAGTTCATCGACCAGGTCCTCGTACCGGCTGCGGATGTCTGCCACGGCACTGAGGCTAGACCTCGGCACCGACATTCCAGGCAGCGGTGCGCCCAGGCGCCATAGGTTGAGCCCGTCAGCCCACGGGCTGACGGGCCCACCAGTGCACGCGGCGCTAGCCGCTCGTCCCCGCTAGCCGTGATACTTGACAGTGACGCCGTGCGGGTGCCCTGCTTGTTCAGGTTCTTAGCCGTGAATGTGCCGGTGGCTCCCTTGAACGCGCCGGTTCCGCCAGTCACCTTGCCATTCGTTGAGGTGCCGGTGTTGAAGTGGAAGGTAAGGGTCCCGTAGAGCGAGCCCCCGGTCGTGTCGACCGTAACGTTCACGGCGGCTGTTGTCCGCGCTAGCTGCTGCGCAGCCTTGCGGCCGCGTCACGCAGGGCCTCGTCCATTGGAGTTGGCTCCAGCCCGAACATCTCAGTGGTGGCGCTCGAGTCGATGACGAACGGCCTGGTGAATTGATACCGCGTGGTCCGCAGTTCCTTCACCAGCGGGGAGAACAACCCGACCGTCCACATAACCGCGTACGGGATCACCATGAGCTTGGCCTTCGGTGCGCGATTAACCTCGGCGAACCGGGTCGCGAGCTGCCGGACTGTAAGAGCGGGATTGGTGGGGACGAGCCACGCCTGGCCGAATGCCCGCTCATCGGTGGCCGCCGTCACAAGAGTGCGGGCGGCATCCGCAGTCGACGTCCAGCTGTGCGGGACGTCCAGCGGGCCCGGCGAGTAGGCCCGCTTGCCCGCCAGCAGCGGCTTGCCGATCACGGTCGAGAGCACGGAGTTGGCCTCGACGTAATCGCTGGCCCGCACTTCGGTAGCCCGGATCCGGCCCGCCTCGTGCAGTGCCAGCGCGTCGCGCCACATGTCGGCCCGCAGCCGGAGCTTGGGGTGGGTGGCGGCGAGCGGGGTCTTCTGCGTGATCGGGCCGTCGACCGGCCCGTAGCCGTACAGGTTGCTCATCGCGGCCAGTACCGCGCCGCTCCGCTCGGCCGCGGTCAGTAGCGCCGAGGCAAGCGGCGGCCAGTCGGTGAACCACTGGTGGTAGAGCGGGCTCGCGCAGTTGTACAGCGCCGCGGCTCCAGTGGCCAGCGCGGTCAGCCGCTCCGCGTCGGTCGCGTCCGCAGCGACCAGCTCGATCGAGGGGTGCTGCGGCCCGGTGCCCCGCCTGCTGACAACGCGAACCTTCTCCCCGCGCTCGGCGAGCAGCAGCGCAGCCTGCGATCCAACTGCCCCGGCGCCGACGATTACATGCATCTTTGTCCATCTCCTCTGATCTGTGGTCGTCTTTGTTAGAGAGCACTGCTCTCGCTTATAACCAACAGTCTCACATCGGGCTGCTCGATGCAAGAGCAGTGCTCTCGAATGTGTGCGACAATCTTCCTATGCCAGCAGCATCGATCAGGGCCCGAGTCCGCGCCGAGATGACCGCGGAGATCAAGGCGATCGCGCGCCAGCATCTCCAGACGGACGGGGCAAACCTGTCCCTGCGCGCGGTCGCCCGCGACATGGGCATGGTTTCCTCCGCCGTGTACCGCTACTTCGCCAGCCGTGACGAGTTGCTGACCGCCCTCATACTCGACGCGTACAACGCGCTGGCCGACGCCGCAGAGGCGGCCGACGCGGCCGTCACCGACCGCACCCGGCTTCGGGATCGCTGGCTGGCGGCAGCCCACGCGGTCCGCAGCTGGGCATTGACCACGCCCGCTGAGTACGCCCTCCTGTATGGCAGCCCGGTACCGGGCTACGCGGCACCCCAGGCAACGGCGGCCGCGGCCACCAGGATCGCGCTTGTGCTGGTCCGCATCCTGGCTGACGGCCAGGCGTCCGGCGTGCTTGCCGCTGCTGATCAGCCGTCCGGGGAACTTGACGAAGGGGTTCGCGCGGACCTCGCCAGGCTGGGCGACGACCTCGCACCGGGCCTGCCCGAAGGCCTCCTGTTTCGCGGCATGACAAGCTGGACTCATCTGTTCGGCACCGTCAGCTTCGAGCTGTTCGGTCAGTACAACAACGTCATCGGGGCTCGCGAGGAGTTCTTCGATCAGCAGATGCGGCTGATGGCCGACCTGCTTGGCCTCTGACTAGTTCTGACGGAACAGCCCCGCTGCGGCGGAGGTTCGGACAACGTGCGGCCGGCCGGAGCGAGGGAGATCACATGACAGCGCAGTGGCGTGACCAGATCGGGCGGTTCGGCGTATGGCGCGCCGCCGCCCAGACGACGCCCGACATCGCGGTTGGGCTTGAAGCGCTCGGGTACGGTGCGGTCTGGCTGGGCGGCTCGCCCAGCGGTGACCTCGCTATCGTCGACCGCCTGCTGGGCGCGGCAAGCAACCTGACCGTCGGCACCAGCGTCGTGAACATGTGGAAGGACGATGCCGCCACCGTCGCGCAGTCATTCGCGCGAATCGAGGCCAGGTTCCCGCACCGGTTCATCCTCGGCGTCGGAGCCGGCCACCCCGAGGCCACTGCGGAGTACGCCAGCCCGTACCGGACCCTCGCGACCTATGTCAGCCGTCTCCTTGAGGCCGGCGTTCCCCAGCAAAGCGTCGTGCTCGCGGCCCTGGGCCCGAAAGTGCTCAGCCTCACACGCGACCGAACGGGCGGCGCCATCCCGTATCTGGTGACCCCTGCCCACACCAAGCTGGCGCGCGAAAGCCTCGGTCCAGACCGGCTGCTCGCGCCTGAGCAGAAGGTCGTGCTGAGTACCGATCTGGCCGAGGCCCGGAGCCTGGCCCGCAGAAGGGTCAACCCGTACCTCGGCCTGGTCAACTACACCTCCAACCTGCGCCGACTCGGCTTCACCGATGATGACCTGGCCGGTGGCGGCAGCGACGCGCTGGTGGACGCGCTCGTCGCGCACGGTAGCTCCGACCAGGTCGCCGCGCAACTCTTCGCCCATCTGGATGCGGGCGCCGATCACGTCTGCGTCCAGCTGCTGACCGGGTCCGATACCGATCCGATGCCCGCCTACGCGGAACTGGCCGGCGCGCTCGGCCTCTGACGCTCCGGCGAGGCACGGCCGCGCCGGGGCGCTCAGCCAGTTACCGCCATCTCGCCCAGCTCCGACCAGTCGTCCTGCGGAACGGAGAAATTCACGATCTTGGGCGTGGCGGCCAGGTAGCCGGGCAGCGTCTGCTGCGCGGACTTGAAGTGCTCGGATTGCACGTGGGCCGCGCCGGCCTCACCATCGCGAAACGCCTCGACCAGCACGTACTCGTTCGGGTCGGCCAGGCTGCGGGACCACTCAAACCACAGGCAGCCCGGCTCGCTGAGGGTCGCCCGGGTGAACGGCCCAGAGATCTCCGGCCAGTTGTCAGCGTGCTCAGGCCGGACGGGGAACTTAGCCGTAATAAAGATCATGAAGTCTCCCATGGAGGCTCGGGACTCTCATACTCCAGGCCGACTGCCGACCCAGCTGTCTCAGAAATTACCAATGCCCGAGTTGGGCAGGGCCGCGCGGAACTCGGCGGCCAGTGCCGTCATCGCTGCCCGTCAGCCGGCCCACTTCCGGGCCCGCGGAGAGCAGAGACCGCGACGCGCTCGGCATAACGCGGTCGGGGCAGGCGGCGAACACCCGCGCCACGTCGGCGGGCGTGGCGCCTTGCGCGCCGACCCCAGGCGCCAGGAACAGGCAGTTCGCGGCGGCTAGGTCCAGCACCGGCTCCATGTGGGTCGGGCCGACGACGGCGCCCACGGGGCCGACCTTGCCCGGTGCGAGTTCCATGTTCAGCGCGCGGATCTGCCTGAGCAAGCGCTGCTCGACGGAGCAGCGGTCGTCGGCTGCGGCGGCCTGGATGGCCCGGCCCTCCGGGTTAGACGAGCGGGTGACCACCAGCGCGCAGCTGCCGGACTCGGCGGCGCGACTGATGAAGCTCCCCATCGCGCCGAGGCCCAGGTAGGGATTGACCGTGATCGCATCCGCGGCTAGCGGTGCGCCCTTGCCGAGGTAGGCCTCGGCGTAGGCGTCGTTGGTCGTGCCGACGTCACCGCGCTTAACGTCGAGTATTACCAGCAGGCCAGCGTTACGCGCGCTGCTGATCAGCCGGTCCAGCGTGCGGATGCCGCGCCAGCCATGCCGCTCGAAGAACGCCGACTGCGGCTTGACCAGGCCGACCGTCCCGGCCGCCGCGTCGAGCACGATATCGGCGAACCGGTCGAGTCCGTCCGTGGTGTCGCCGACGCCCCAGGAATCCAGCAGGTCACCCGACGGATCGAGGCCGAATACCAGCGGGCCGTGACTGGCACGGATCGCGGCGAACCTGACGGCGAACGAGTCGATCACGTTGCCACGTGTCCCAGATTAGGCAGTCGTCACCGGCCGCGCGTGCACGCTCCTCGGATAGCCGGCGCTCGCGCTCGTTGCTCGTGAGCGCGGCGGCGCGCTCGAATTCCGCCCGCGCCTCGGTGGTCCGCCCGAGCTTGCGCAGCAGATCGCCGCGCACGCTGGGCAGCAGGTGGTATCCGCGGAGCGCCGGCTCGGCGGCCAGCTCGTCTACCAGGTCGAGCCCGGCTTGCGGGCCGTGGGCCATCGACACCGCGACCGCGCGGTTCAGCTCGACCACTGGCGACGGCAGCACCTCGGCCAGCACCCCGTACAGCTCGACGATGCGTCCCCAGTCGGTGTCCTCTGGCCGGAACGCCCGGGCGTGACAGGCAGCGATAGCGGCCTGCAGCGCATAGGGGCCCCGTTCCCCGCCCAGAGCTTGAGATTTTTCCAGCGCGGCTAGCCCGCGGCTGATCAGCAGCCGGTCCCAGCGTGTCCGGTCCTGATCGAGCAGCAGCACCGGATCACCCGACGGTCCCGTCCTAGCGGCCGGACCCTCGACGCCTGAATCTCCAGCAGCGCGACCAGGCCGTGCACCTCCGGCTCGGCGGGCGCGAGCTGGGCCAGCACCCGGCCCAGGCGGACCGCCTCGGCGCACAGCGCCGGGCGCATCCAGTCATCGCCGGCCGTCGCCGAGTACCCCTCGTTGAAGATCAGGTAGATGACCTCGAGCACCGAGGACAGCCTGGCCGGCCGCTGCTCCGCGTCCGGCACCTCGAACGGTACGTTCGCTTGCGCCAGAGTCTTCTTCGCCCGGACGATGCGCTGGGCGATGGTCGGCTCCGGCACCAGGTAGGCGCGAGCGATCTCGGCCGTGGTGAGCCCGCCGAGCACCCGGAGCGTAAGCGCAACCCTGGCCTGCACGCCGAGCACCGGGTGGCAGGCGGTGAAGATCAGCCGGAGCAGGTCGTCGTCGATCTCGTCGGAGAACGCCTGGTCGAAGTCCGGCGTCACGGCCTCGCCCTCGATCGCCCGCCCGATCTGAGCGTATTTCTTCTCTAGCTCGGCGTTACGCCGGAAGAAGTCGATCGCGCGGCGCTTGGCGACCGTCATCAGCCAGGCGCCCGGATTGCGTGGAACGCCCTCCGCAGGCCACTGCTCGAGCGCGGCCACGACGGCGTCCTGGGCGAGGTCCTCGGCCAGGCCGATATCGCCGGTGTAACGGGCCAGGCCAGCGATGAGACGGGCGGATTCCAGCCTGATCACCGTCTCGATCGCCGCCTGCGCCCGCGCATCCGTCACGAGAACCGATCACACCACCACCTGCGCGGCCGGGCAACAACGGCCCGGCAACAACGTCAGCGGGCGCGACGCATCACGGGCCGAAGACCTGCCGGATCGTCGACTCGCCCTCGCCTGCGACGGCCAGGAAGCGCTTGGTCCACTCGATCGCCTCATCCTTGTCCCGGACCTCCATCAGCGCCCATCCGCCGATCAGCTCCTTGGCCTCGGTGAAGGGCCCATCCAGGACGGTGAACTCGCCGTTGTGATAGGTGACCTTGATGGCTTCCTTTGGGTCGGCCAGTCCACCGGTGGCTAGCAAGACGCCTGCCTTGATTGCCTCCTCCACGAAGGCGTTCATCTTCTGGAAGTCGTCCGGTGTCATCTCCGGCATCGGGGTGGCGGGGTCGGCCAGCGTGTATCCGAGGAACTTCACGATTGTTCTCCCTTCAGTAGGCGGACCAGTTGGCCCGCCCTGCGGCTTTCTTCACCCAGGCGTCGAACGCGGCCCCGCCGGATCGACTCGACTGGCAGATTTCTCCGCGGATTATGGCGACGCCCGGCTCGAGGTCCGGAAACCGGTCTGGAGATTACCGACGACACCGTATCTGTGGCACTGACCGGAGCCGAGCGGTGTAGGTCGCGTCCCAGCGGGCTGGGAGCCGCGAACTGGCCACGTTCTCTTAACCGGACGGCCGTCAGCTTGAGTTACGGTCCGGTGCATGAAGAAGGCGCGTTGGCATGGTATCTACTCTGACCCCCATGGACGGGAAGAGATCACCGTCGATGCGCAGGGTAATCAGGTCACCACCGTGCTGCGCGGAGTCACTTTTACCGGGAACGGACTTAACGACCTCGCGCCGGTCACGGCCCTAGCCCCGGACGCGCCGTTCGCGCTGTACTACGAGGCCCTATGTGCCTGCACGATCGAGTGGACCATGCCCGTCAGCCTCGATACCCCCGACGGCACCCGGCAGGGTGACTTGATCTGCACGCTGACCCTCGGCGACCCGCCGGACCGGCCCGGGCTCTATTACGAGAACCTGGACCTGAAGCTGGCCTACGACGGCACGTGCGCGCGGACCACCGGGTCGCACGACCTCTTCGAGACCGCCCTCGCCGACCTGGCTGGCCAGCTTCTTCCCGGTGTCACCCTGCGGGCATGCGTGACCTGCGCGTTGTCGGCTTACCCGCCGTTCCGGGGCAGCGACTTCCTCGGCGGCCTCGCCTGTTTCCGCGATAATGAAGAAGCATTCCTGGCCATCTCCGGCAAGGCCGAGCTCAACCAGATCTGGGGCGCCAGGACCGAGTTCGTGCTCGAGACCTACCTGTGTCCCCGCTACCGCGCGGGGCAGTCAGCCGACGAGCGCTAGCCGAGCTTGCTCAGCCGGGCCAGGCAGTCTCCGGCCTCGGCCATGATCCGTTCGATCAGCTCCGCGCACGAGGGCAGGTCGTCGATGAGGCCAACGACCTGGCCAGCTGCCATCACGCCGAGGTCGGGCCGCCCGTCGACCATCGCCGCCTTGAGCAACATGGGCGTGTTCGCCGCCATCAGCACCTGGCTCCAGGACAGCTCGGTGCCAGTGCGCATCGCCCGGCCCTGCCGGATGAGCTGCGGCCAGCTCAGCCCGGACAAAGTCCGGAACGCGGCCGCATTGCGCGCCGAGCGGAGCAGCCCGGATAGCTGCCCGGACCGCTCCAGGCCGTCGACGAGCGGCGTGCGCAGCACCCGGTGCGGAACGCCGTCGACCCGCGTCGTGACCACTGTGTCGGTCAGCGTCTTGCCCAGGTACACCTGCTTGACCGCGTCGGCGACCGGGCTGTCGCTGGTGAGCAGGAACCTGGTGCCCATCGCGACGCCTTCGGCGCCGTAGGCGAGCGCGGCGACAAGTCCCCGGCCGTCGAAGAAGCCGCCCGCCGCCACGACCGGGATGTCCACCGCCGAGACCACTTGCGGCAGCAGCAGGCTCGTCGGGATCGGTCCGGTATGCCCGCCGCCCTCACCTCCTTGCACGATGACGGCGTCGGCGCCCCACCGGGCAACCTTCTCCGCATGCCGGCGCGCGCCGACGGACGGGATCACCACGACTCCGGCGTCCTTGAGCCGCTTGATCATCTCCGGCTTAGGTGCCAGCGCGAACGACGCGACCCGCACGCCCTCGGCGATCATCAGCTCGATCCGCTCGGCCGCATCGGGCGCATCGGCGCGCAAGTTCACCCCGAACGGCGCGTCGGTCCGCGCCTTCACCTCGGCGACTGCCGTCCGGAGGGCATCGAGCGTCATCGTCGCCGAGCCGATGATGCCGAGGCCGCCGGCCTTGGCGGTAGCTGCTGCCAGCCGGGGGCCCGCCACGTAGCCCATCCCGGTCTGCACGATCGGGTAGCGGACGCCAGTCAGCTCCGTCAGCCGGGTCGTGATTGCCGTCATGCCAGTTCCTGATCGCGCCGGCCGTCGGGGTCGAGATGCTGACGGATCAGGGTGAGCTCCGCCACTGTCGGCAGCCGGGTCTGCGGCATCTGATACGGCGCGGCGAGCAGGAACCCGGTCGCATCGGCGACGTCGGAGACCGTGACACCGGGGTGCACGGACCGCAGCCGCATGGCGTGGTCGGGACCGGCGAAGTCCAGCACAGCGAGGTTGGTCACGATCCGGCGAAGCTCGTGGCACGCGGCGGCCACGCCGCGGAGGCCGGCGGCACGGTCGTAGCCGACCCCGCTGACCATGTCGACCTGATCGACGAACACCCGGCGCGAGTGTCTGGGCACCCAGTAGCTGACCGGATGGTTCACTGTGTTGCCCGGAGCGCCCCGCACACCAAGCAACTGCGCCTTCGGCCTGGCCCAGTCCCCGATGCAGGAGATGTTCTGGTTGCCGAACCTGTCCAGCTGCGCGGCGCCCATCATCACATGTCGCTTGCCCGCGGCGAGCATCGTGAACACCTGGCGGAACGGCAGCCAGCCTTCCGTGATGCGGTCCCCGGTCGCTCCGTCCGGGGCTAGCAGCGTCGCCTCGCCGTCAGTGAGCAGGAGGTCGGGCTCGAAGGTTAGCTGCGCGAGCCGGGCACCGAGAGTGGGGATG
Organism: uncultured Actinomycetota bacterium; assembly: GCA_963804435.1. Classification (GTDB taxonomy): domain Bacteria; phylum Actinomycetota; class Actinomycetes; order Streptosporangiales; family Streptosporangiaceae; genus JAJYUU01. The sequence continues at coordinate 164,312 of CAWDQI010000003.1, forward strand.
ACGCCCATCGGGCTGGCCACCACCGCACCGTCCCCGCGCCACGCCTCGGCGCAGGCCACCACGCATATCTCGGCCAGGGAGGGCTCGGTCATGCCCGGACCTGCCGGGACCGGGCGACCGCTTGCTGGTAGTCGTCCTCGCCGCCGGCCAGAAACTCAGCGCTGAAGTCCGCCCAGGCCTGCGGGCTCGCGGCCGCCTTCGCATAATGCGCTTGGAAGGCTTCGTCGCGGCCATAGTCCGGCACGCAGCTGGTGAAGTGCGCGCCGTTCGGCGTCTCGATGACGCCGGCCACCATGGCCCGGTTGATCAGCAGGCTCTGCGGGGGTCCGGCCGCGAGCAGGTCGGCGGTAGCCACGATGCGCTCGCACGACAGGTAGGCGCGGTTGGCGGCCAGGCAGTACAGGTCGTCGAAATACGGATCGGGGCCGAGGTACTGGCCGTTGCCGCGGGCGTCGGCCCGGTTCATGTGCACCAGCGCGACGTCCAGCGTCAGCGCGGGGACGGCGACGAATTCCTCGCCGTCGGCGTACGGAGACCGCACGGTGCGCAGGTCACGGTTGACCCGCAGAACGTCCGAAGCCAGTCCGGCGCGCATCGGCAGGAACGGCAGCCGGTGCCCAGCGGCCAGCAGCCCCCAGTGCAGCATTCCCTCGTCTAGCTCGGTGAGCTTGATCGCGCCGGCCTGCCGCGCCTGCCGGAAGTGCGGCTCCAGCGGGATCGAGTCGAGCGACACGAAACCGGACACCAGCCGCCTGACCTTGCCCGCGGCGATCAGGAGTCCGACGTCGGGACCGCCGTAGCTGACGACGGTGAGGTCAGCCAGGTCGGAAGCGGCGACCGCCCGGACCAGCGCCATCGGCTTGCGCCGCGAGCCCCAGCCGCCGATCCCTATTGTCATGCCGGACCGCAGCTCGCCGACGACGTCGGCGGCGGCCATGACCTTGCTACCGCCCGTCAACGAAAGCCTGCCGGGCCTGGTCGGAGATTCCGGTCAGGTTGAGCTCGAAGGTGAAGCCCTGCTCGTACCGGTAGGACCGCCGCATGTCCACCGGCTCGATGCCATTCAGCGACTGCTTGGCCAGCCTGATGATCTCCGGGTCCTTCGCCGCGATCTTCTCCGCGACCGCATGAGCGGATGCCCGCAGCCGCGCCGGGGGCACGACGTCCAGCACGGTGCCGTAGCTCTTCAACGCAAGGGCGGAAACGGGGTCGCACGTATACACCATCGCGCGCATCAGCTGCTGCGGCACGAGGCGAGCCAGATGCGTGGCCGCACCCAGTGCACCCCGGTCGACCTCAGGCAGCCCGAAAGTCGCATCATCGGCCGCGATAACGATGTCAGCGCTTCCCGCCAGGCCGACCCCACCACCGAGGCAGAAGCCGTGGACAGCGGCAATGACGGGAACGGCGCACTCGTAGACGGCGGCGAAAGCGGCGAAGCAACCGCGGTTTGCGGCGATGATGGCACCGTCACTTCGCTGCATCTCCTTGATGTCCACGCCGGCGCAGAAACCACGGCCCGCGGCGGCAAGGACCACGGCCCGCACGGCGGGATCAGCACCGGCACCGGTGATGATGTCCGCCAGATCTAGCCAGGCCTGTGCGGGCAGCGCATTGACCGGCGGAAAGTCGATCACCACCTCGGCGACGCCGCCGGCGGTTTGCAGCTGGATGGCCATCGCCGGCACCTCGCTCGCGACTCAACCTAGCGTTTGCTTGGTCAGGGTAACACTAGGCGACAGGCGCGGACTTGGCCTGATTGATCGCAGCCAGCATGGCGTCCGGGTCGGCGACATCGGCGAACGTGATCGAGCCGGGGGCCACCCGTTTGCGAGGTCGCGGAACGCCGCCGGGCGCCCGAGGCCCTTACCCCCGCCTGCCACGCGATCGCGATGCCCAGCCAGACGACGCTGAACGGAATCGCGATGATGTCCGCCGCGGTGAAGACGACAGCCGTGTCAGGCCGACCGCACCACAGCAGCTGCTCGCCCGGCCGCAGGTACGGCTGCAGCCGATCCGCCTGCGGGGAGCTGCCTTCCCAGTCGACCACCATGCCCCCAGATATCTAAGCTATTCGGGATGAAGCTAACAAACTGCTCCGGCCCGCGCAATGTTATGAGCGGCCGAGCCGGCCAGAGACGCGTCCAGCGAGCACGACGACTTGATGACCGCTACGGCCGGCCGGTTGACCAGCGCGTGCCCGTCGGATCGTCGTTGATCTTGATGTCAGCCCCGGTCAGCGCGTCGCGGATCACGTCCGCATCCTGGTAGCGCCCTTCGGCTCGCAGCGCTGATCGCAGCGTCAGCAGCGGGACGACCACCGGGCCGAACCTGTCGGCGGGATCGCGCAATCCGTCGGCAAGCGCGTCGCCAAGCCTGGTGATCAGTCCGCGGAGCACGGCACGCGCCTGGCTAGTGCCCTGGTCCTCCTCGGTGTCGGCGGTCCAGGAGTGGATCGAGTCCTCCAGGTCGAGGATCGCCGTGATCATGCTGGCCGCGTCACGCTCGCCCAGTGCTTCCTCGAACCGCGTCTGCGCGCGGTGCGTCAGGTCGGCCAGCGGCAGCTGCTCCTCGGCTGGCTCGCACATCATCGGGCTGGGGACAGCCGCGGCGGACTCGCCAGTCCGTATCATCGATCGCAGTTGTGCCAGCGAGACCACGGCCGGTGCCGTCAGCGCAGCCGAGACGCCGGCGCGGCGGATCGTGAGACCGCCTCGGCCGCGGACTTCAGCCGTTTCTGCGCTGAGGTCGAAAATCACGGCGGTGTGCTCATCGATACCGAGAACCGCCGCGCCCTCAGGCAAGTCTCGCTCCATTGCCGCAAGCCGTCGCTCGCCCAGGTAGCAGAAGCGCGTGTCATGCGTGCCGCCTTCGGCATTGTCATAATGCGGGATCACGGCGACCGGCAGACCGATGGCAGCAAGCAAGTTCAGGCCCTCCAGCCAGTGCGGGTCGGTGCCAGCCTTGTAGATCTCATAGACGGGCACCGCCGCCAGGCCTACGGTGGCGGCCGCGGCCGACGCCAGTACGGTGATTCCCGTCCCGCTTGACACGCGGTCCCGCAAGGCGTCGCCGACCGGCTGACCCCGCCATCTGGCTAGCGCGTAGGAGGGGCTGCCCGGTCCGGCGAAAACCCAGTCGGCCGTTCGCACCCGCGTCGGGTCGACACCTCCGGCGAGCGTCTCCACGGCCAGGCCAACGCTCGCGGCGAAGTACGACCTCGCGCGGGCCGAAACATCCGCGGCATTCTCCTGAAACGCGTAGGGAGCATCGAGCAGCGCGGCATCCGGGGTGCCGGGGCCGAGCCGGGCCACCAGCTCTTTATGCACGGTCACCATCGTCGGGCTCGTCTCGCCGGAACCCATGATGGCCAGGATCCGGCACCTTCCCGCGGTCATAGGGTGCAGGCCCTGGCTTGCTGCAGCAGTTGCCGCAGGCTGTCGCCGGGCCGGCCGGCGAGCACGTGACGCTCGGGAGTCGCGCTGGTGATCTGGTCTGCCGCGGTGGCCGCGGCGCTGGCCGCTTCCGCGGTGGCCGATGACAGCACGACCAGGCTGGCACCGGTTTCGGCGGCCATCTGGACGACCTCGGCGACCGGCAGGTCATGGGCGAGGTGATGTACGAGCCACCGATCCTCTCGCAGGCACGCCGCCGCCATGAGGGGCGGCAGCCCATGCCGTTCGCCCGGCGGCGTAGCGACCACTGCGACGCCGCGTGGCCGGCCAGGGCGCTGGTGCGACCGCAAGGCAATAAGGCGCTCACAGATGACACTGGCGCGGTGCTCGGCGGCGATGCTGACGAAGCCGGCGGACCATTCGTCGCCGAGGCGGCGGAGCGCTGGCCCGACGACGCGTTCGCAAAGGTCGACAAGCGGGACACCGGCCGCGAGCCGGTCAAGACGCTGCCGGGCCCGGGTCTCATCTCCGGCGACGAGCGCCGCGTGCAGCCGGTCAGCCTGCGTCGCCCAGTCACGTACCTGTATCTGCGACTGGGGCGGCCTGCCGGCAGCGCGGCGCGCAGCGAACGCGCGGACGTCGGCCTCAAGTACCTGGTAACCCCGGCCGTTCTTCCGCGCAGGCAGAACTCCCTGGCGAACCCAGCCGTAGGCGGTCTGGTAATGCACGCCAAGCGCAACGGCCGCGTCGCGGATCTGCATGCCTGACAAGCTCCTGCTCGGTCTGCCTGGCCGACGGCGGCACTAGGCGCGTTACCTTAGTGCAATTTAGCATTTGTTTCGAGTACAGCGCGCTAGCCTGGTGGCACGAGAGAATGTGCCATGCGGTTTGTCTTCAGCCCGCCGGCGGGCGACGTGGCCGGACTGCTCACTCTGCCCTGGGCGCAACAGCTCGAAGAATGGCGCGAGGATCGCCTGGTCGAGATCCGGCAGCGAGGCATCTCCCGGCACGTTGTCAGGTTCGTTGCCGACAGCGGTGAGCTATTCGCGCTGAAGTCGATAAGCGAAGTGCTGGCCCGGCGCGAGTACCGGATGTTGCGCTCGCTCGCTGACCTGGGCATTCCGGCCGTCGAGGTGGTCGGCATCGTGGTCGACCGCGGCGTTGACCTGGACGCGATCCTAGTAACCAAGTTCCTCGACTATGCCAGCACCTACAGGGCGGTGTTCTCCCGCGAGCGTGGCGGACCGCCAGTCGACCGGCTGCTCGACGCGCTGGTAGAGCTGCTGGTCCGGCTCCACCTAGCGGGTTTCTTCTGGGGCGACTGCTCACTGTCCAACGCGCTATTCCGCGCGGACGCCGGCGCGCTGCAGGCCTACCTGGTCGACACCGAGACGAGCGAGAAGCACCCCACGCTGAGCGACGGGCAACGAGGCTTCGACCTGGAGATCGCAGCCGAGCGGGTGTGCGGCGAGCTGATGGACCTGCAGGCCGGCGGCCTGCTGCCCGAGGACGTCGACCCAATCGAGGTTAGCGAGGATCTCCGGCGGCGTTACCAGCATCTGTGGGCGGAGCTGAATCACGACGAGCTCTTCCAGCCGGAAGACCAGCGGCACCGGATCGCTAAGCGGCTGCGGCGGCTGAATGAGCTCGGCTTCGACGCTGACGAGCTGGAGCTCATCGCTGAGCCGGGGGGCGTCAAGCTCCGGGTCCACACCCGGGTTGCCGAGTCCGGGCAGAGCAGCCGTGAGCTGGTCCGGCTGACGGGGATCGGTGCCGAGGAGAACCAGGCGCGTCGGCTGCTGAACGACATCGCAAGCTTCCGGGCCTGGCTGGAGCAGAAGGACGGCTACCCGGTCTCACACACGGTCGCGGCGCATCGGTGGCTGGAAGACGTCTATGACCCAGTCGTGGCGGCCATACCCGAGGATCTGCAAGGACGGCTCGCGCCACCGGAGATCTTCCACGAGATCCTCGAGCACCGCTGGTACATGTCCGAGCATGCGGGCCGTGACGTCGGCACGACGGCCGCCTCCCGGTCCTATTTCGACACTGTGCTGCCGGCGGTTCCCCTGCCGCTCAGCTCGGCCGTTGACGGCGACACCGGTGAGATGACCGCCTTGCCACCGCAACGGGCGCAGCCGGCCTAGCGCCTGGTCGGTCGCCTACCATGTAGCGCATGCCAGCCCCTCTTGCCGTCGTGGTCACCGGTGGCACCAGGGGCATCGGGGCCGGTCTCGCCCGCGCCTTCCTCCAGTCGGGCAACCGGGTGCTGGTCTGCGGCCGCAACTCGCCGGCCGACCTGCCATCGGCCGCCGGACAGACCGCCAGTTTCCACCAGGCGGACGTCCGAGATCCCGAACAGGCCGCCCTGCTAATCCGCGCGGCCGCGGACCAGTTCGGCCGGATCGACGTCCTGATCAGCAACGCCGGCGGCTCACCGGAAGCGGCCGCGTCGGAAGCATCGCCCCGTTTCCTCCAGAAAATCATCGAACTCAATCTGACCGCGCCACTGCTGGTGGCGCAGCAGGCCAACGCGGTCATGCAGCGCCAGGAACGCGGCGGCGCGATCATCATGATCGGCAGCGTCAGCGGCACCAGGCCATCGCCGGGCACCGCGGCCTACGGGGCGGCCAAGGCAGGGCTCCATCACCTGGTGAGCAGCCTGGCCATCGAATGGGCGCCAAAGGTCCGGCTGGCTTGCGTTGCGCCAGGCTTCGTGCAGACTGAGGCTGCGGCTGATCATTATGGCGACGCGAGGGCCACAGCCGCCGTGCAGGCGACCGTGCCGCTGGGCCGGCTCGCTACGCCGGCTGATGTCGCCGCCGCCTGCCTCTTCCTGGCTTCGCCGCAAGCCTCCTACATCAGCGGGTCGACCCTTCTCGTGCACGGCGGTGGCGAACCGCCTGCGTTCCTGACCGCACGCGGCCCGGCCTAGCCAGGCTCGCTATACCGCCGGGTGCCGGGCCGGTATACGCTCCGAGGAAATAGAACACGTTTCAGTTGAGGGGCGCGCGATGGTCGCATCGATCAAGACTCACCGGGATGATATAGGCCTCACCGACGGGCAGTTGCTGATCAACGGCTCGTGGGCCCCGGCGTCGACCGGGGAAACCTGGAGCCATTCCCACCCGGCGACCGGCGAGGAAGTCGCCTCGTTCCCGATCGCCGGGCCCGAAGACGTCGATCGCGCCGTCCGCGCCGCGCGGACGGCGTTCGACGAGGGATCCTGGCCGCGGACCCGGGCCGGAGCGCGGATCCGGGTGCTGCGCCGGATCGCGGACCTGGTGCGCGAGCACGGTGACGAGCTGCTGGCGCTGCAGGCGCTGGACAACAGCGTTCCGCTGACCTTTGGCGCCGTGTACGGGATGTCGCCGGCGTTCGTTGCCGACGTGTTCGACCACCACGCAGGCTGGGTGGACAAGCTGGCGGGCGAGACACTGCCGCCCTACCAGGGCGGCGACCATCTGGTGATGACGTTGCGCGAGCCCGTCGGGGTCGTCGCCGCGATCGTGCCGTGGAACGCCCCGCTGCTGCTCACCGCGCAGAAGCTAGCCCCCGCGCTGGCGGCTGGCTGCACGGTCGTGCTAAAGCCCTCGGAATACGCGACTTTCGCCGTGCTGCGGCTGGTCAAGCTGATCCAGGAGGCCGGTCTCCCGGCGGGCGTCCTGAACGTCGTCACCGGACCGGGCGATCCGACCGGCGACGCCCTGATCAACCACCCGATGGTCGACAAGATCTCCTTCACTGGCAGCCGTTCGGTCGGGCGGAAGATCATCGAGGCGTCGGCGGCCGGGTTCAAGCGGGTCAGCCTGGAACTCGGCGGCAAGAGCCCGGCGCTGGTGTTCGCCGACGCGGATGTCTCCACCGCGGCCGCGATGACCATGGGCACGGTCACGCTCGGCCTATCGGGCCAGGTGTGCCTGGCCCAGACCAGGGCGCTGGTACACCGCGACAAGGCCGACGAGTTCCTCGGCATGGCCGAGATGATCGCCGGGATGGTCAACTACGGCAGTCCGTTCGATCCGGCCGTCACCGCCTCGCCGCTGATTAACCAGCGCCAGCTGGACCGCGTGCTGACGCTCATCGACGAGGGCCAGCAGGAAGGCGCCCGGCTGGTGTGCGGCGGCACCCGCGGCGAGGGCGAGCTGGCCGCGGGCAACTTCGTCGCGCCGACGCTGTTCACGGACGTGCATAACGACATGACGATCGCCCGGGAAGAGATCTTCGGCCCGGTGCTGTCGGTGATCCCGTTCACCGACGAGGACGAGGCCATCAAGATTGCCAACAGCACCGAGTACGGGCTGGCTGCGACCGTCTGGACCGCCGACATCAAGCGGGCCATGCGGATGACCAAGGCTTTGCGGGCCGGGACGGTGGGCATCAACGGCTACCAACTCGAGCCGCACGCCCCATTCGGCGGGTACCAGCAGTCCGGCATCGGGCGTGAGGGCGGCCGGACCGCAATCGAGTCCTACACCGAAGTCAAGACCGTGATGCTCCCGTTCACCGACGAGATGATGTAGACCCGCGGGCCTGGCTCACGACAGGGTCGGCGGCAAGCGGAACGCTGGCAGCAGCGCGGTGCCGAATGTGGTGATCTCCGCGATAACCCCGCCGGATATCCGCAGCACGTCCAGCTTGAACGCGCGGTACTCGGTGTCGCCTGGCCGGCGCAGGTAGCTGACCGCGGCCGGCAAGCGGTTGGCGGCTGTCGGCAGGAGCCGCCAGTCGCCGTCCCTGTCCGGTCCGAAGGCGCGCTCTAGCAGCGGCTTCAGGCTCGCGAGGCCCTGGTAGCAGTACGGGTACGGAGGCATCGTCACCCGGATGTCGGCTGCGGAGATCTCCGCTATCGCGACCGCGTCGAGCCGCTCATGCGCCTCGATGAACCGCTCCAGCAACTGCCGCTCGGCGGCGGTCGGCTGGCCTACCTGCCACTCCGTCCGCTTCGCAGGCAGGTGCTCGCGCAGCACCGACCTGCCCCGCTGCACGGCGCTGTTTGCCGCGGCCACGCTCGTCTGCAGGAGCGCGGCGGTTTCAGCTGCCGGCCAGCCCAGCACGTCACGGACGATGAGCGCGGCGCGCTGCCGCGGCGGAAGCAGTTGCAGGGCAGCAAGGAACGCCAGCTCGATCGTTTCCCGCTGCACGGCGACGGCGTCGGGCTGGTCGCCGCCAGCCACTGCCTGGTCGAGAAGCTGATCAGGATAGGGCTGCAGCCACGGCACCTCCGCACCGGACTGCATCGCCTTCGCCTGCCGCGACCGCACCCTCAGCTGGTCAAGGCAAACGTTGGTGGCGATCCGGTAGAGCCAGGCCCGGTACTGGATTCCGGACTCGGCCCGGCTGCGCCACGCTCGCAACAGCGTTTCCTGTACCGCGTCCTCGGCATCGTCGAAAGACGAAAGCATCCGATAGCAGTGCACGTGCAGCTCGCGCCGGTATCGCCTGGCCAGTTCTGCGAAGGCAGGCTCATCGCCCGCGATCGCAGCGACCACTAGCGCGTCCAGCCGATCCGCCGCTGGCATCATTCCGGCCGTGCCTCCGGCTTGACCTCCTGGACAAGCCAGCCATTGCCATCGGGGTCGGCGAAGGAGAGGAAGGAGTTGTAACGAGCCCGCTGCGGGTCCGGCCCTGGCGTCTGGCCGGCCTCGCCGAAGTGGTAGACCTCACTTGCGTCCACGCCGCGGCCGGCGAGCTCGGCGCGCGCCTCGTCGATATCCGAAACCACCAGGTGCAGGCCCTGAACCGAGCCCGCAGCCTCCGCATTACGCATGAGCGTGACCGAGCATGCAGATCCCGGCGGGGTCAGCTGGACGATCCGGAAGTCCTCGCCGGCCCGGTGGTCGACATCGAGCCGGAATCCGGCCCGCTCCGCGTAAAACTCTTTCGCCCGGTCGACGTCGGTCACCGGAATGATCACTAGCTCGAGCTTGAAGTCCATGGCAGCAGCCCTCCCTGAAGGTGAATCGTGCCAGCACAACGCGGTTGGCCACGACCCGTCCGATGTTCTACCAGGTGAAACGAGCCAAGGCGGGGAAACTCATCGGTACCGCGATGACGATCTAGCCGGGCAGCAGCTTGCTGTGGTCCCAGGAGATCACCCGGCGCGGTTCGACGATGTAGCCGAAGCGCTTGCGGGCCGCCCTGGCCACGTAGTCGCCGAGGGTGTCAGCCGCGTCCCCGTCAGTGCCCGTGACCGCAGGCCCCATGACCTCGGTGATGCTCCGCCCGATGTCCTGCACCGCGGCCGGATCCTCGATCGTCTGCACCACGCCCTGGATCTGCACGCCCTTCAGGTCGAAGTACTGATCCCCGGTCTCCACCAGGCAGCTGATCCGCGGATCGCGGGCCAGGTTCAGCGCCTTCTGCGAGGTCCGGTAGGTCCAGAACGCGATCTTGCCGTCGACCAGCGTGTAATACATGGTCACCAGGTGCGGCATGCCGTCCGGGTTGATCGTCGCGAGCTGCACCTTCCGGCAGGCGGCGAGCATCGCCGCGACCTCGTCCGGCGTCATCGTGACCCGGTCGCGCTGCTTCATTGCCGCCCTGGTCCTCCGGCGCCGAAGCCGATCGTCTCGCTGGCCAGGGCGAGCGTGTCCTCGCACGCGAATCCGGCGCCAGACGGGCCGGTTTCAAAGCCCGGCGAGAGCGCTGGCTATGGCCGGCAGCGACCACATCCCGTCGGCTGACCCGTGCTCGCTGGCCAGGAACGTGGTCCTTATCCGGGGCGGCGCCATGACCGCAGCAACGCCTCCGTGCACGACGAAGACCTCGCCGTTGATGGCGGCCGCCGCCGGACTGCGACAGGTAGGTCACCAGCGGGGCGACGTGCTCGGGCGCTCAGCGGGTCAGGCCCGGCGTCCGGTGCCGAGCCCATCAGGTCGGCGGTCATCGCGGTCCGCGCCCGCGGGCAGATCGCGTTGGCCCGCACGCCGTAGCGACCGCAGCTGCGCGCAGTGGTAACGGTGAGCGCGGCGATCCCAGCCTTGGCTGCCGCGTAGTTCGGCTGGCCGGACGAGCCGAGCAGGAACGCCTCGGACGAGGTGTTCACGATCCTGGCGTAGACCGGGCCGCCGGCCTGCTTGCTCTGCTCCCGCCAGTGCGCGGTGGCCAGCCGGCTGGTCAGGAAGTGGCCGCGCAGGTGGGTGCGCAGCACCAGGTCCCACTCCTCCGGCGACATCGAGAAGATCATGCGGTCGCGCAGCACCCCGGCGTTGTTGACCAGGATGTCCAGCTGGCCGTACTCGCGCAGCGCGGTGCGCGACGAGCGCGTCGGCGGTCGCCCACTCGCCGATGTCGCCGGCGCTGACGACCGCGCTGCCGCCGGCCGCGCTGATCTCGGCGGCCACCGCCTCGACCGCTTCACCGGGCAGGTCGTTCAGCACGACACTCGCGCCAGCGGCGGCGAGCCCGAGTGCCTCGGCCCGGCCGAGCCCCTGTCCGGCGCCGGTGACGATCGCCACGCGGCCGTCCAGCGTCACGTTCGTCAGTCATTCGCACAGCTCCTCAGTATCCGGGACCCGACAGCATGCCGCCGTCGACCACGAACTCGCTGCCCGTGCAGTAGGAGGACTCATCCGAGGCGAGGTAGACCACCAGATGCGATACCTCCGACGACTTGGCGAACCGCGAAATCGGCAGCGAGCGCATGAAGCCCTCGCCATCGCTGACCTCAGTGAACGACTCGAAGGCCGTCGCCGTCATCGTCGTCATGATGCCGCCAGGATGGACTGAGTTGACCCGGATGCCGAACTTGCCGAGCTCCTGCGCGGCCGACCGGGTGATGCCGCGAACGCCGAACTTGCTGGCGCTGTAGGCCGACATGCCGGCCGCACCGGTGAAGCCCTCGACCGACGAGATGTTGATGATCGAGCCACCGCCAGCGGCCGTCATCGGGTCGATCACGTTCTTGATGCCGAGCCATTCGCCAATCAGGTTGACGTCGATGACCTGGCGGAACTCGGCCAGCGTCATGTCGGCGATCTTCGCGTTCTTGCAGGATGCCCGCGTTGTTGACCAGGACGTTCAGCGTGCCGAAGGCCTCGATCGTAGCTGCGACGGCAGCCGCCCAGTCCGACTCGCTGGTGACGTCCTGGTGGAGGTAACGGCAGTTGTCCTCGCCAAGCTCGGCGGCCAGTTCCTTGCCCTTGTCGTCGAGCAGGTCACCGAGCACCACCCTGGCGCCCTGGGCCACGAAATGCCGCGCGTGCGACTTGCCCATGCCCCGGGCGCCGCCGGTGATCAGCGCCACTTTCCCGTCGAGCCGGCCCATCGTCACCCCTGTCAGCCGTGCCTGGGAAGGCTGCGGGCTACTGCGTACCAAACGCTTGCTTGGTCAGGGTAACAGCCCGGTGGGGAGAATTTCAGCGGCGTGAGCGGGCGACTGGACTGGTGATCCCGTCGAAGAGCAGCCGGAGGAACGCGTCGACGACCTCATCGGTGCTGAAGCCGCCAGACTGCCGCCAGTTGATCGGCAGCCACAGGATGTCGCGTAGCAGCCGGTAGGTCAGCTTGACGTCCAGATCGGGCCGGAAGATGCCGATTGCCTTTCCGCGCTCCAGCTGGGTGATCCAGATTTGCTCGATCTCCCGAAGGTCCTTGCGCAGGTAAGCGAAGCGCGGCTGGGTGCTGAAGTAGTTCCAGTCGTTCTGCAGCATCGTCAGCGCGGCCCGGTGCCGCGCCAGTGTGTGGCTGCTGGACCGGACGATCCGCTCAATCGCTTCAGCGGCGTCGGCGGAATTCGCCACGGCGCCGCGGTAGTCCGCCAGCACCTCGTTCAGGAACCCGGACAGGATCTCGTCCCCGATCGATTCCTTAGAGTCGAAATGATGATAGAGACTGCCGGACAAGATTCCGGCTGCGTCGGCGATCTCGCGGACCGTCGTCGCGCGAAAGCCCTTCTGCGCGAACAGGTCACCAGCGAGCCGGACCATGTCGGCCCTGCGCTGCGACCTGACTGTCCCGTTCGCGTCCGCGCCCGAGGATTCAGCCCGGTCGGTCGGCTGGCTCTTGCGCGTCGTGCCCACCGCGCCATTATTGCTGGTTGAGAGCTAACCTCCCAAGCGCTTGCTCAACCCACGGGGGGCTCCGCCCCCCGTGAACCCCCCGAACACCAACCATCCACGCGGGGACTCGGCCGGGGACCAGGCTGGCGCCTCCGCCGTCACTGCCTGACCGTGTGACTCGAGGCGAGCGCAGCCCCGACCTGGTCGGCGAAGGCGGCTGCGACCAGCAGCTGTTCCGCGGTCGGGCGAGCTGACGGCAGGGCCTGCATCAGGAACCTGCCTTGGAGCCGTCCGCCGCTTTCGACCAGGAGCTCGGTGCTGGCCGGCATGCCGTTCGCCTGGACGTCCCAGGCTTGCCCGTCCACGGTCACCACGCCGGTAGCCTCCAGCCGCGCTGGCCTGCCGAGACCAGCGACCCCGTACTGGAACTGGCAGGACTGCAGCGCCAGCAGCTGGACGAGCTTGCTCGACACCTGGTTGATCAAGCCCGGCGGCGAATCACCTGCCGCCGCCGCGCGGGCGGCATCGTTGATGCCCGCGAGGTAACCCGACCGGCGGCTCGCTGCCGCCTGCTGGCGTCGGCCCCAGACCGCGATTTCGGTGACGGCGATGCCGATGACCAGCAGCAGCACGGTCGTCTCGATGTCGGAAGCGCGGCTGATGCTGAAATGCTCGTAGGGCCGGGTCAGGAAGAAGTCGAACCAGACGGCGGCGGAGGCGGCTGCCAGGTAGCCGGCCAGCCGGTTTCCCGCCGCTGCCACGGCGACCACGATCACGATCAGGGCCAGTGCGACATCGGTGTTGGCAAAGCTCGACCGGAACGGAACGAGAATCGCTGTCAGCGCGAGTGGCCCAGCCAGGCCGGCGAAGGCCGCCAGCGTGTTGCGGCCCGGCCGCCTGAGAACGCCAGCTGCCGCGCCTTGCCGCGGCGCCGCCTGCCCAGAGCTTCGGCTGCTTATCTCGCTCATCTGCACGCACCTCCAGGCCAGTGCTGGAGTACCTACCGATCAGGCTAACCGCGGCCGGCGGCTGCGAACTGCCCGCCCTTTAACCCATACGCTACTCATGCACGGCCGGCCCGTCCGGCGGCGCAGCCCGTGTACTCTCCTGGAGTACAGTCTCTACAGGCATGTAGAAGCTCGTCGCAATCCTCTGAGCAGCGTCTGAAGGTTGTCATGAATTCCTTCCTTATCAACAACGGTTACGCCGCGCTGATCCTGTTTGGCTTCCTCGAGGCGTGCTGTATCCCGATCCCGTCAGAGATCACCTTCGGCTTCGCTGGCGTCCTGGCTTATCAGGGACATCTCAGCCTGGCGCTGGTCATCGTCGTCGGCAGCCTCGCCGAGCTGGCAGGCTCTTACGTCTCCTACGGCGTCGGCCGCGTGGCCGAGCGCCCGGTGGTCGAGCGTCTCGGCCGTTACGTGCTCATCACGAAGGCGGACATAGACCGCGCCGAGCGGTTCCTAGCCGGCCGGGGCGCCTGGGCCATCCCGTTGGGCCGCATGCTGCCGCTGGTCCGCTCCTTCACCTCGGTCGTCGCCGGTTTCACCGGAGTGCCCGCCGTGCGCTTCGGCATTCTCAGCGCGATCGGGACTGTGATTTACGCCACCGCGGTGGCCAGCATCGGCTACGCCGTTGGTTCGGCCTGGCACACCGTAGAGCGGTACATGGCATTCGCCAGCTACCTCATCGCGGCAGTCGTTATCGCGGCGATCGTGTTCTTCGTCATCCATCGGTTGCGCGAGCTCAGGCGCGAGGCACAGGCAGCACCGGCCGCGGCCGGGGAGGATTCTGTCCGGAACCGCGCGCGGCGCGGCTAGCCTGCCGGCCAGCCCGGCCAGGCCCGCTCAGGAACCCGCGGCCGCCTGCGCAAACTCGATAATCCGGTGCAGGTCGCCGGCGGCATCCAGGGCCGACAAGCCGGAGGCTGCGACGAGCGCAACAGCCACGATGAGCAGCAGCAGTCTGGGCGGCGGGGGCGGTGCGAGTAGCGCCGCCACCCGGCGCGGCACGACTCCGGCGTCGCGGGAAAGCGACGGGCCCGGCAGCATCCCCAGCACAGCCGTTGACCCAGCCCGGCGGAGCGGCTGGGCGGTAGCAGCCAATGCTGCTTTGGCGATGGTTCTCGCGGTCAGCGACCGGCTCCCGGCTGCGGCGGCGGCCTGCTCGTCAGCCCATCGTTCCACGGCGTACCCGACGGCACCTGCTAGCGGGCGCAGTAGCGGGTTAGCCGCCGCGGCGAGCCGCGCCGCCGCCGTGAACAGGTAATGGCACGACGAGGCGTGGGCCCGCTCGTGTGCCACCAGCACGTCACGCTCCGCCTGAGTGAGAGCATCCAGCATGCCGGAGGTAACGACGATCCGGCTCGGCCATCCCGGCACCGCATAGGCATCGACGGCATCGTCAGTCACGACGATGACTTCTGCGGCCCCGAGCATCTGCCCGGCGCCGGGCAGGCTCCGGCCCTGGCGATGCGCGGCGATCAGGGCTGCGGTCCGGCGCCATCCTGCCCGCAGCGCGGCCGTTGCCGCGGCCGCTAGCAGGGCACCCGCCAGGACGCCCAGCGGCACCGGCGCGGGGTCGGTGCGGCTCATCGCGTGCTGCGAGATGTCACCGGCGAGGTCGATCCGCGGGACTTGGAAAGCTGCGGCCAGTGCCAGCAACCCAAGGACCGCCCAGCTGGCCCCGGCCAGCACGACTGCACTCGCGGCCAGCAGCCAGGTCGCGGTCCGCGGCGGCAGCCGCTCAGCCAGCGGGCGTGCTGCCGCCCCGGCCAGGAACGGCACGACGAGGGGAAAGTAAACCAGGGCGTCCATCTGGCCCGTCAGCCGCTGGAGTCCGGATCGCCGAGCATGCGCCGCAGGAGCTGCTCGTCGGCGGCTGACAGCCCGGACACGAAGCGAGCCAGCACAGCCTCCCGATCCGCCTCGGCCTCAAGGACGCCACGCATGCGGCGGGCCGCCAGGCCGGGCTCGTCGGCGACTGGCGCGTAACTGTAAGCACGCCCTGAGCGCAGGCGGGTAAGGACTCCCTTGGTGTGCAGCCGAGACAGGATCGTCACCACGGTCGTGTACGCAAGCTCGCCACTCAGCCGGTCCCGCACCTCGCCTGGCGTCAGCGCGGTTCCTGCCGCCTGGAGCACGTCCAGCGCCGCCGCCTCCAGCTGCCCGGCTCCGCGCCGCTGGCTGCCTACGCGCTGGGCACCGTCCTCTTGGGCCACCCGGGCATGCTCCCTTCGCCCTTCTCGCCTTCGATGTCTCGAGCCGAGTGTAGAGGCCGGCGGCCCGGCCGGAGAAACCCCGCCCGTCTACTGCCTAGCCGCCACTTTCGCCTCCCGCTGCCTGCGCTGCCGCCGGATCAGGCGGCGGCCCGCTGGCGTGACGGCCGCCAGCGTGCCCAGGCAGGCCGCCGCAAGGAGGGCGTACGGGACGAAGTCCGACGTGGCTTGGGCGATCGTGCCGCCAGCCGCGGACGCGATGGCCTGCCCGCTGGCCCAGGCCAGATTGCCGAGGCCGAAGGCCAGCCCCTGGTTGAGCCCCATGCGGTCGGCCCCGCCGCTGAGCAGCGTCATCGCCGGGGTGAACAAGCTCCCGAAGGCCGGCATGCCGATGATCAGCAGCGCGATCAGCCAGGGGGCCGGAGCCAGGACGGGGGCAAGCAAGCTGACAACGACTGCCGCCGTGAGCGATAGTCGCACCGGCACGAGCGGCCCGCGGCGATCGCTTAGCCGCCCGGTCAGCGGCGCCAGGCTCGCCTCGATCGCCGCCGAGGCCAGGAATGTGGCTCCGATGATCGCGGCGTCGACTCCAAGACGGCCAAGCCGCAGCGGAGCCAGCACGTCGATCACGCCGAAAGCCATGCCCGCCAGCATGGTCAGCCACATCCCCGCGCCGACATGCAGATCACGCAGGGCTGGCCAGGCGGCGCTGAGTCCTTGCGGCTCGACCTCATGCGGGCTCGGCACTGCAAGTGCAACGAGCATCAGGGCAGCCCCAGCCACCGCGGCGGCGCTGAATGCCGGACCGGTGCCCACCTTGCTAGCGACGGCCCCGACCACCGGCCCGAGCAGCGCACCGCCCACTGCGGCGCCCATGGCGTTGCCAAGCAGCTCGCCGCGGCGGCCAGTTGGGGCGGCCGTCGCCAGCCAGGCGAGGCCGGCGGCCCAGGTGCAGGCGCCGCCAAGGCCCTGGACGAACCTGGCGAGGTCCAGGATGGCCGGCTGTGACGCCCAGCCGAAAACCAGAGTGGACGCGCTCATCAGGCCAAGGCCGAGCAGGACGACAGCCCGGTCGCCCAGGCGCGCCACCAGCAGCCCGCCCGGCAGGGCCCCGACCAGGGTGCCGACCGGATAAGCGGCGACCAGGATTCCCGCTCCTGCTTTCGACAGGCCCGCGGCATGCGCATAGTGCGGCAGTAGCGGGGTTAGTGCGGTAAAGAAGATCGTGTCAACGAGCACGAGCGCGCATATGAACAGCAGCAACCAGCGAACGCGAGACGGCAGGGCTGGCCGGTCAACTTTCGTCACCTCACTCCGTCCCAGCCCAGCCGACAGTCTGACTGATCATTCAGCCGAGGTTATCGCACCTGACTGTCGCTAGGGCTGGCTGAGGTGGAAGTACTCGCGTGGCCTGGTCTCGCCGTCATGGATGGTGTCGTTGGGGATCCCGCTGCCCGGCATCGCCGCCTCGAACGCCTCCCTCGACTCCCACCTCGACACTCCGACAATCCGGTCGGCCTGGTGCTCTAGCCATGGGCCAACCTCGAGCAGGCCGGGGACGTCGGTCAGGGAACTGGCCATCGCCGTCATTGAGGCGTAGATCTCGTCCCGCAGGGCGGGGTCCGGGTAATGAACAGCCATGAAAATGTAGCTCATCAGACCTCAATCGTTACAGAGACCGGCGCAGCAGCGAGTCCAGCTTGGCGAACGAGCTTTCCCAGCCCGCCTTCGCGTCGTCGCCCATTTGGTCGGTGTACGGGCCCTGGCGCAACTCGAGCCTGGTTCTGTCGCCGGCTTCCTCGCGGAACTCCAGCCGCAGCCTGAAGCGCATTGACCCGGTGGTGCCGGGAATGCCGTCCACGTCCTGGTGACCAACGAGCAGCTCATTCTCTATGACTTCGGTGAACGTCGCATCGACCGGGCTGCGGACGGTTGGATCGTGGTCGCTCACCATGATGAAGCGCTGGAATCCGCCAGCGCGCGCGTCGATCTGGACGGTCTCGCAGGGTACCGAGAACCCCTCCGGGCCGAACCACTGGCAGAGCTGGTCGGGGTCCACGAACGCCCGGTAGACCAGTTCGCGCGGAGCATCGAAAATACGCGAGATGGTGATCTCGTGAGCAGTAGTTTTCGCCATCGATCTTCCTCTCAGCGTTGGTGGCGAGACGCCCGAGTTCAGGCATTGTCTCGCGTGGCCGGGACCAGCCGATCGCGCAGGGCCGAAACGGGTTAGCTAGCGCCTTCCCAGCCGAGCGGCTGCCGGTCGGGTTTGACCCAGCGGACTGGTGGGCCTGCGGTGGTCAGCACGTCGGCAAGCCAGTAGGTCTCGTCGGGATTCCAGCCGGCCAGCATGGTGCGCGCAACGGTCCCGCCCGCGGTCAGCTCGTCCAGTGGCAGGGCACGTCCTGCCGTGGTGAGGTAACCGGCAACGGTCAGGTGGACGGCGTCATAGTCCGAGGCGACCGCGACATAGTCCGGGATGAACCAGGCGCCCGCGATGCCCGTCACTTTCCACCAGTCGTGCCTCCGGGACTTACTGACATCCAGTGGGTAACGCGCCGCGAGGCGGGCCCAATCCTCGGGGCGGCGGATCTCGTAAACCCGCGCCTCAGGTGCGGGCACCAGGTGCCAGCAGGCAACATCGCGCCAGCCGGCCCCGTCTTCGACCAGCTCGAGCCTTACGGCGGGCAGGCCTGGCAGCGCCCTAGTAGTGGCCACGAGCCTGGAATGGACTGGCGACGACCACCAATACCCGCTGTAGGGGGCGGCTGGATCGGCTGGCCTGGCAGCCGCGCCGCGCTCGTCCTCGAGGGTGTTATCGCGCCAGGCGGCTAGCTCGTCAGCTGCGCCCGACAACGCTGGCCCGCCATCAGGAGCGGCACGAGCCCATTCCGGGTTGAGAGCCTCGACGAACTGCTGTTTGTCTCGCGCCAGCGGATTGCCCCACCAGGCTGCAGCCGACCGGGCGGTCACGGCGCGCGCGATCGGGCCGAGCGCCTCCGCCACCGCCGGCTCGGCCAGGGCCTGATCCAGTTCCTCTGGCGGCTGCCAGTACTTCGCCGCATCAACCGAGGAGCGCAGCGGCTCGAGCAGAGTCGTTTCCTCGGCCGCGGCTGCGGTTAGGTCCGCTGCGGCCACGAGTACGGCAAGCTCGGCTGCCAGTTGCGGCGGTCTGGCCTCGGCCGAACCGAACTTCAGATCACGCCAGGCCGGGGTCGCCCGCACCTGGCAGTCCTCCCACCACGGGCTGACGAGCTCGAAGCACAGCCGGCGTCCTCTCGGGCCGTCGAGCAGTTCCTCCGGCGTATCGGGCCAGGTCATAGGGCCACGTTACGTCGGCGTCACGGCCTGGCGCGATGTGATTACGGTCGGCTCGCTCAAGGGCGGCGAGCGTGCGGACTAGCCAGGGCCCCGGGGCTAGCGCGTTCCCTTATGACAGGCGCAAGGTGGAGACTGCGCGGTGTCATTCCGTGGGTGCCGCGAGCCAGGTCACGATCGCAGCGCGAACACGACACCGGGCACCACTGAGCCGGAGCCCGAGAGGAGCAGAAGCATGCGACGGAGTGCCGACCGGATCCTGACCACGCACACCGGGAGCCTGCCACGGCCGGCTGACCTTGATCAGCTGCTCGCCGAGCGCGACAGCGGCAAGGATGTTGACCAGGCCGCATTCGACGCGAGCGTGCGGCAAGCGGTCGAGGAGGTAGTCAAGCAGCAGTTGCAGGCCGGCGTGACTGTCGTCGGGGACGGCGAGATGGGCAAGAGCGGCTACTCGACCTATGTCAAGGAGAGGCTGACCGGTTTTGGCGGAAGCGGTACCCCGGTGGCGAGCACCGAGATGATCGATTATCCCGAGGTATTCGAGAGCATGGCCGCCGACAAGGCGGTGGCTCGCGTGCTCAATCAGCCCGCCTGCATCGGCCCGGTTAGCCTGTCGGATCCGGATGCGGTCGGCCGGGACATCGCTAACCTGACGGCAAGCGTGGCAGGCCGCGAGCCAGCCGACGTGTTCATGAGCGCGGCATCGCCCGGTGTGATCGCCGCGTTCCTGGCCAATAGCTACTACCCGACCGACGAGGAATACCTGTTCGCGCTGGCTGACGCGATGAAGCCGGAGTACGACGCGATCGCCGCCGCTGGAATCGTCCTCCAGCTCGACTGCCCCGACCTGGCCATGACCCGGTCGATGGTCAGTAACGCGGGGCTGACCGATGAGCAGTTCCGCGAGCAGATCAGGATGCATGTCCGGGTGCTGAACCACGCGCTGCGCGACATCCCGCCTGAGCAGATGCGGATGCATCTGTGCTGGGGCAACGGAGAGTGGCCGCATATCACCGATATCCCGATGGCGAACATCGTCGACATTGTGCTGGAGGCCCGCCCGGCCGGGCTGTCCTTCGAGGCGGCCAACCCGCGCCACGAGCACGAATGGAAGGTGTGGAAGGACATCAGGCTGCCCGAGGGCAAAGTCCTCATTCCTGGCGTGCTCGATTCCACCACGAACTTTGTCGAGCACCCTGAGCTCGTGGCGCAACGGATCATCAGGTTCGCTGAGATCGTGGGCCGGGAGAACGTGATCGCCGGCAGCGACTGCGGCTTCGGCACGTTCGCCGGGTTCTATTCGGTGAAGCCCAGGATCACCTGGCTGAAGCTCGCCGCCCTGGCCGAAGGTGCGCAGATCGCAACCGATTATCTATGGAAACAGGCCCGTCCCTAGCTGACCTGCTGCAGCCATTCGCGGTAGCGCGAGGCGAACGGCTCGGACCCGGTGCTGATGGCCCGGTGCAGCCACGCCGCCGCCTGCTCGGCCTGCGTGATCACGTCGGCGGGGTAGCCGTAGCGGACCATGTGCGCGGCGAACTCATCTTGGTCCACGATCAGCACTCGCCCGTCGGCGCGCAGCCGGAGCACGTCGAGGTCGAGGTCAACCATGGTCACCTCGGTTTCGCTGGGCCACTCGGGCGGGGTGGAGATGTCGCAGTAGATGTCGGTCTTCGCCGGCTCGCCGTTGAACGTCGCGGTCCACCATTGGCCAGGCGGAATGAGTTCTGCGGAGGGCTGGTCCAACACGATCGGCGGCTCATTCCCCCGGCGGATCGTCGATCCGCCGGGTGCGCCCAGCCAGATGCCATGCTCGTCTTCGCCGAGGTACAGCATGGTCTGGTGCCAGTGCAGGCGGCCGTCGTATTTGGTGTACACGACGCATACCTCTCGACCTGTCACGAGCCCTCGTAATCGCTGGAACGTCGGCGATTCGGCTACAGGACCGTGTTTGGGTCTACGCCTTTGCCGCCCGCGGCGCTGCTCTCGTAGGCCGCAAGCGCGAACCTCAGCACGTCGACGGCCTCGTCGGCGCTCCAGAGCAGCGGGCCATCGCCGGTAGCGCAGCCAGCGCAGCCAGTGGCGGCCCGAATCTCGGAAGCTGCTCCCCCAGTCGTCATCGAGTGCGTGATATCCGCGCATCTCGCCGTCGACGGTAGACCTCGAGGCTGGGCTGCTGGATACCGCGCCCGGTGCAGCGATTGACCCGCGCATAGCCCAGCCGGCCGGTTACCTCCCAGCGCTCGTCGTTGGTGTAGTAGTCCGAGCGCAGGTACATGTCCACCGCCGAGGGTGACGTCCCAGCCCCCGCGGATGCCGTTCTCGTGCTCCCAGGCGATCATCGTCGGCGCGTCCACGTCGACGCCCGGTCCGAAGTGGGTGTTGCCGATCCAGGCCCGGACTTCCCTGATCGGTCCGAAGAGCCAGAGCGCTGTCGAAAGCTTGTGCCAGCCGTCGTCGAACACCATGATGCCGCGGCCGAGCTTCATCTGCTCCATCTGCCATTCGAAGCTGCTGAACGGAACGTCCCAGCCACCGTTGCCAGTGCCGACCATCTTCATGTGGTAGCCCGATACTTCGCCGATCTCGCCCGCCTCGACGATGGCCTTGAGCTTGCGCAGCGGCTCGTAGAACAGGTAGTTCTCCATCACTCGCAGGACTCGGTCGTTCGTTTTCGCGGCGTCCAGCATCTGCTGGGCGCCGGCAAGGTCGTTGCACATGGGCTTCTGCGCATTGACGTGCCAGCCGTAGTCGAGCAGTTCGACTGATGCCATCGGCGTGCAACGGAGCCGGCAGCAGGGCCTCTACCGCGTCGACCGCCAGTGCCGCTGTCAGCCAGTTCCGCCGCCGACGCGAACGTGCGCGCGTCTGGCCAGTCGGACTGGCGCTGCGTTCGGCGTTCCTCGCTCGGATCGACCAGCGCGACGACCTCGACGTCCGGGTTGCCGAGGTACGCGCGCACGTTCAGGTCGTAGATCCGGCCGAGGCCAATGAACGCCGCACGTATCGGGCGGTCGTAAGGAACGAACGTCACCGGGACCGGTCTCCTCAGGCAGTTCGAGTTGGACGCCCGGATCGGAGACCGGGAGCTGGGCCTGTTGTGTTCGGCATTGTACCGACTGTCCGTTCCGCGGCGGGGCCTTCGGCGGATCTGGTGATGTCATATTTGTCGGCTCCAGCCCAGGCTGCGTCGGCGGAGATCCGAAGCACGAGTGCCGGAAGCCACGGCGTGCTCCGTGATGCCCGCCGCTAGGCCCGATAGTCGGTCGGGTCGCGCGTACCGCGACGACGATTTCCGCAAACACCACTTGCGTCAGTTGACAGCGTTTATCTCAGCGTTGCATAATGAGGAACGTAAACAGCGTAAACAGTGACCGGGCAAGGGGACACTCCAATGACCATCAGCATGCAGAGCCTGCAAGACGCACTTATCGCCGTGTTTGTCACCATCGGCGTCGCGGTCGCTCTCTCCGTTGCGTTCGCAGCGGCGGGCGCGTTCGCCGAGCGCGGCAAGACGCGCGCGAGCCGCGCGGTTCACGCCCTCGCACCAGCGCGGCACCCGACCCAGACTGACGACGCGCGCGAGCTGGTCCTGCGCTAGCTATCGGCGCAGTCCAGTCGCGAGCACCGAGAGGGACGACGCTCACAGCGTCGCCCCTCTTTGTATGCCGGGCGAAGCCGCTTGCGCGCAGCATCAGCTAGTGATCCTGGAAGCTGTCGCGCCCCAGCTGCCGTAGCGCCTGCTTCCCCGATGCTGGCCGCCGCCGCCGACGTATACACGCCGTTCACCACCGCGCCGCCGCGGATGAGACCTTGTTCATCATCAGCTCGAAGGGCTGCGGCGGAGGAAGCCGGGCGGGCGGACCGCGCACTCTTTCGGGTCGGCGCTGCGGTATTACACCAGCCGCCGGGTTCTGCAGGGCGTCCTGCCGGCACTGCAGGCAGGACAGGTCTGGTCCCATCCGGTCATGCAGGCCGCACTCGATCGCGCGGCCGATCCGGCCCTGCCCTCTGAGCTACTCAGCCTCGGCGCACAGCTGCCACGAATCCTCGACATGCTGGAAGCGCTGCCCAAGACCTACGCTCACGGCGACGCCAGCCCGCAGAATCTGCTGCTGCCCGCGAACGAGCCAGACGCTGTTGTCGTCATCGACTGGGGATTCGGCACCCTGCTGCCAGTCGGATTCGATCTCGGTCAGTTGCTGGTGGGTCTGGCGAGTGCCGGGCAGTCCGATCCGTTGGAGCTCGCGGCCATCGACGCGGAGATCTTCCCTGCCTACCTAGACGGACTGGCTGCCGAGGACTATAAGGTTGCGCCCACTCAGGTCCGCGCGGGCTACGCTGGCGGCCTCGCCGCCCGGTCGGCGTTGTGTGCCCTGCCCTTCGAGCAACTCGCCGACCCCGATCCAGGTGGCGAGATCGAGGCCTTGATGACCACCCGCCTGCGGCTGACTCGCGTACTCGTCGATATGGCGCGCGAAGTCTGCCAAGCGACCTGACCTCGCTTACTATCCAGCCAGCTGGGCTCAGGTCCGGCAGGCACTGTCCACCACCCGGCCGCCATGTCGTCCGTTCGGACTGGTAAATCTAGCCATCGGCCCGATAACGCCCCCGGGCGGCCGCGTCCCATGGTTTCCTTAGAAAGCCAGACGGCGTGGTGCCGCGCGGGACGCGAGGCGAGTTGCTTCGCCGCCCACCGAAGTCAGAGAGCAGCCTCATGCTGAAGTTCTTCACGTTCATGGAGAACCTCCTCGCTGACCGGCTGAGCGGCGACCGCGGCGCGACCGCGGTGGAGTACAGCCTGCTGGTGGGCCTGATCGCCGGCGCGATCGTCCTGGCGGTTCTCCGCCTTGGCGTGACTACCAATCTCCGGTTCATCAGGGTTATAGCTGGCTTCTGAAATCAGCCGGTTGCCGCTGGGCTCGCAGCCCGGTCACACGCAGCGCACTGATGCCATCAGATGGTCTGCCTCAGCCCGCATTGCGGCAGTGTCGGCGGCCTGCGTGATCTCGGCCATGCTCGGTTCTCCTGGCGTTACTGGTCGGAAGGGCTACCGAGCGAGAACGCTCTGGCGGCGTGCTGGGGCACCATGGCAGCCTTCGGCGCACCGGGCAGGACGGCCCCGTGCGGGACGGGGCCGCCGGCACTATCCGGGACCAGGGGGCCGGGCTTCTGGCCCTGTCCGATCAGCCCGTAGCGCCGGGTCGCCGACTATGGTCGGTCCGCCTGTCCGGACTGGCTAGATTCGGCGGGGCCGCGCCGCGCCACGGAGCGCGGGCGAGAACGACGGCTTCGACGCGCGCAGCGCCGCCCTGGTCGAGCAGGCATCCGGCCACCACGTCGAGCTGCGTGCCGGTAGTGCAGACGTCGTCGTAGACGAGGACGAATTTCCCCGCTGTCCGGGCGGGCTCGGTTACCTGCAGCGCTGCCCGTAACTCATAGCCGATCGCGCGCTTAGACCAGGCCTGCGCATCGGCCGACTGCAACGTTGGCCCGGTCTTGATGATCGCCGCCTGCGTTCCAGTGTCAAACGCCCAGCGCCCAGCCCCTGCCTGGGCCGCTGCGGTCAGGACCGCCTCGGTATGCGCGAACTCCTGCCCGCCGGCACCCACGAAACTCGGGTTCGCAACGATCAGGCCGGGCGGATCGGCAGCCAGAGTCTCCTCGAGCCAGGCCACCAGCAGCCTGCCGAATACGCCCGACATACTGCGCGCGCCGCGGTACTTATAGGCGCTGATCGCCTCGCGCAGCGGACCGGACTGGTAACCAATCGCGTGAATCCGGCCGATGCGCCGGCGCGGGCTGCCGCAGAGCTCGTTGGGGCACGCGCCGTTCGCGGCGAGGAATTGCGCGCAGACGGAGCAAGTGCCGGGGCCAGGCCGGGCCAGCTGGCGAGCCGCGCAGGCAAGACAGACCTCAACGGGCCCGGAGCGGAAGTTGCCGCAGCTCTGGCAGTCGGGGAACGCAGCCAGTGGTAACTGGTCGGCCATATCGGGCAACGCTAGCGACCAGTGCTGACAGTCGGCGGTAGCCCGATAGGAGCGGCTAGCGACGCCGCAACTGGCCCCGAGGCTGCGCGCGGCGGCCGGGCGACGGCGGTCCCGTTCCCCTCACAATCCCGCAGATCAGCGCGGCGTCGCGCGCACGGGCCTGCCGGGCAAAGCGCCGGCGACGATCTCGGCGTCTGCCACCACCACGGTTCCGTTCACCAGGACATGCGCGATGCCGACGGATGGCCGCGTGCTGCGGAGGTAGGTGGCCTGGTCGCGCACGGTCGCCGGATCGAAAACGACGATGTCGGCGTCGCAGCCGACCTGAATGCGGCCCTTGCGCCGCATCGCGGGAACCTGGCTTTCGAGTAGCTGGGCCGGGCGCAGACTGCTCCGGCGGAGCGTCTCGGTGAGGCCGAGTGGGCCTGCCGAGCCACCGCTCGGGCCGACCGCCAGCAGCCGCAACGCGCGGGCGAACGTCCCCGTCGTTCGCGGGTGGGTGACCGCGCCATCCGGCAGCGGCCATGTCATCTGATCGGGAACGGGACCCGGCCAGGTGAGCGGCATCGCGTCGCTGGCGACCACCGCGTCCGGGAACGTCAGCGAGCGCAGCAGCACATCAAGGTCAGAGGGGTTGTCCTCGTCGAGGTGCTTGACAATAACTAGGCCACCGGGATCGGCGGCGCGCAGTTCCCGGAGGCGCGCCTCGCTGGATATCTGTTCGCCCGTCGGCGCGTAGGTCAGATCGGTCGGCTTCAGATCGCGCTCGCCGAGCCGCTCGGGCGCAAGGAACGCCGCGCCGATCCCGGTCATGCCCGAGCCGTAGGGGTAGGCCTCGGTCGAGACGCGCGAGCCGGTCGCCTGAGCCTGGCCGACCAGGTCCTGGACTCTGTCGATATGGCGCAGCGATGTGCTGTTGATATGGCAGTAATGCATGTGCGCGCCGGTCTCCCCGGCCGCACGGACGATCTCCTCGGCACCGTCGACGAGGGCCGTGGGCGCCAGTTCGATCAGGTCCCTGGCGTGGGTGAAAGTCGGTACGCCGGCTTCCGCGGCGAGAGCCGCCACCTGCAGGTATTCGTCCGGGTCGGTGCCGGGAGCGTAACCGACGAGCACGCCGATGCCGACCGCTCCGTCGGCCAGGTCGGCGGACAGGCGGCTCAGGATCGCCCCGACCTGGATCGGGGAGGCCGAACCCTGCCAGGCTGGGGCCGCGATGTTCGCCAGAAACGTGCCGAGCCGGCCGTCGAGCTCGACCCCGGCGACGGCTTCCATCCGGGCGAGCGCCCAGGAGGCGGCGAATCCGTAGTTGACCGGTCTGCCCTCGGCCTCGGCCCGCCGGTAGGCAGGTTCCACCGGGCTGACGCCAGCCTCCAGTTCAAGCGCGGTGGTGACGCCGTCCAAGGCACGCAACCGCAGGCCCGCGACGTCCGCGGTATGGCTGTGCAGGTCGATGAATCCGGCCGTGACGACGTGGCCCGTGGCGTCGATGTCGGTAGCGGCCGGTCCGAGGCCTGGCCCCAGCTCAGCAATGCGGCGGCCGGAGATGGCGACGTCGCTGATGGCGTCGAGGCCGGTCTCGGGGTCGATGACGCGACCGCCGCGCAGCACCATGTCATGGTCAGTCACCGGCGATTTCTCCGGCCAGCTGGGTTCCGGGCAGTCACGGGAGCGCCGAGCTCCGGCTACTCGAACAGGGCGCGGATGTCGTCGGCGTCCAAGCCGCCGCCGAACACGTTGCCGCTGTCGATCACCGACGAGAACAACTCGGCTTTCCGCGCCTTCAGCGCCATGACCTTCTCCTCGATCGTGCCGGCCGAGATCAGCCGGTACACCACGACGTTCCGGGTCTGGCCGATCCGGTGCGTGCGATCAACGGCCTGGGCCTCGGTCGCGGGATTCCACCATGGGTCGAGCAGGAAGCAGTAGTCCGCCTCCGTCAGGTTCAGCCCGAACCCGCCGGCCTTGAGGCTGATCAAGAACACCGGAGCCTCGCCGCCCTTGAACCGCTGGATGACCAGCGGCCGGTCTCGCGTCTTGCCGTCCAGGTAGCAGTAGCGGATGCCGGCCTCGTCGAGCCGCCACCTGACTAGGTCAAGGAACCGGGTGAACTGGCTGAACACCAGCGCCCGGTGGCCGCCGGCGACGACCTCGCCGAGCTGGCCGAGCAGTGCATCGATCTTGCTGCACGGCATCTCCAGGTGATCGGGGTCCACGAGGCCGGCGTGCAGGCTCAGCTGGCGCAGCAGCGTCAGCGAGCGCAGGATCGTGAACCGGTTGGCGTTCATGTCCTCGATCATCCCGAGGACCTTCTGCCGCTCCCGCTGAAGATGAGTGTCGTAGAGCTTACGGTGCCGCGGATGCAGTTCGACCTCGAGCACCTGCTCCTGCTTGGCTGGGAGGTCGGCCGCTACCTGTTCCTTTGTTCGGCGAAGCATCAGCGGCTTGATCCGTCGCCGGAGCTGGGCGAGCAGATCCGCCTTGCCCTGCTTCTCGATCGGCCGGCCGTAATAGTCCTGGAACCGGTCGGGATTCGGAAACAGCCCCGGCGCGGTGATCGACAGCAGCGACCACAGCTCCATCAAGTTGTTCTCCATGGGCGTACCGGTAATGGCCAGCTTGAAGGGCGCCGGCAGTTTCCGGGCGCATTGATAAACCTTCGACTGGTGATTCTTGGTGTACTGGGCCTCGTCCAGGATCAGCCCGGACCAGGCAACGGCGGCGTAGCTGGCGTAGTCGAGCCGCAGCAACGTGTACGTGGTGACCACTGCATCGGCGCCCGCGATGAGCCCGGCCAGGTCCGTCCGGCGCTTGGCCATGGTGTCGCCGATCAGCACGACCTTCAAGTCCGGGGCGAACTTCGCCGCCTCCGCCGACCAGTTCGACACCACGCTCGTCGGCGCGACGATCAGGAACGGCGGGCTAGCCGGATCCGCCTGGCGGGCGTGGCTGATCAGTGCGAGGGATTGCACGGTCTTACCAAGGCCCATGTCGTCCGCGAGGATGCCGCCGAGCTGGTGCTGCCACAAGAACGCGAGCCAGCGGAAGCCCTGCAGCTGATAAGGCCGGAGGCTGGCGGTCAGCGTCGCCGGCGGGTCCGTGGCCGTGTCCACGCTGCCAATCGAGAGCAACCCCTCGACCTGCCTCGTCCATTCAGCGGCCTGACCGCTGACTACCCCGAGCTCAGCCAACTCGGCCCAGAGCCCGGCCTGGAACCTGCTGATCCGCAGCGGCCCGGCCGGCGAGTCCAGCAGCGCGCGGGCCTCATGGATGAGGTTGGCCAGGGCCTGCAGCTCGGGCTTGTCGAGAGAAAAGTAGGCGCCGTTGTCCAGCAGCAGATACGGGTCACCGCGGCTCAGCGCCTTGAAGAGGTCGGCAAAGGGGACCTTGCACCCTTCCACCGTGATCGTGATGCCAAGGTCAAACCAGTCGTTATCACCGCTCAGGGGGCCGGCCGAGATGCCGATCTGAAGCGAGTCGCCCGCCTCGCGATAGTCGGCGGGCTCGCCGCTGATCTTGACTTCGACGCCGGGCTGGCCGGCCAGCAACGGCAGCACTTCGGTACTGAACAGCATGGTGTCGAGGCCGGTCAGCTGCGCTGGCCGGAGCCGCCCGGCTGGCATCTCGAGTCCAGCGAGGATGGCGCGCTCCGCGTCAAGGTCCCGGAAACCGGTGTCGGCCCCGGCAGTGCCAGCCGGGTACGCGCCGGCCGCGGCCGCGTAGGCCGACGGACCGAAGTCTGCAGCAACGGCACCATTACCGAGCGGCGCGCGCAGCTGATCGTCGCCGACCTGATAGGACCATTCCCAGGTGACGTCCAGCTCGTGGCCCTCGCCATACGAGGCGCCCACGACCAGCATCGGCGGCGAGATGGCGGGCAGTGTCACCGAATCGTCGGACGAGATCAGCGTGGCGGATTGCCTCAGCCGCGGGTAGAACTCCTCCCGGAACCGCGCCTCATCGGCCGCCGGGACCCGCATCGACTGCCCGGCCAGAGTCATCTGGAGCAGGCCGCCAGGTACCGGTTCGGCTAGCCGGGCCAGCCGGAATCGCCAGCTCGCCGGATCGGCCCCCCGCTCGATCTCAGCGGGGTCGGCATAGGCAATCCCGTTCCCCTCTGATCCGATGACGACCAGCGGAACCACCGGAACGTCGTCCACGAACAGGAGCGGGCTGATCAGCAGCGGCCCGGACGGGTCGCCCCTGGTGATGTCCAGGCACAGCTCGGCCGTGCTGTACGCCGGGAACGGCCCGAGCTTGTGCCCGTATACGACGGGCAGCCCGATCGAGTCGGCCTCGTCGAGCAGCGACCACAGCTGGCGGGATTCGAAGCCGGCCAGGTCCAAGTGCCGTTCGCTGCCGGGGTAGTAGCCGTACCGGCCGGCCAGCTCGTCACCGGCCCGGTACGCGGAGTAGAACTCCCGCACCAGCCGGAGATGCTGCTCCGGATACTCACCGAACCCGCTGGCACCATGGCCGCCGTAGTTGAGGCCCGGGTTCAGCTTGGCCCAGGTTAGCGGGCCGCCGACCCAGCCCCCCTTCTTGCCGGGTCGTACCAGGCGGGCCCGTAGCTCCAGCGCCAGCCCATCCGACTCCAGCTCGTGGCGGTACTGCCCGGCCAGGTTGACGAGGCTCAGCTCGAGAGCGATGGGCGTCTCGGCGCGTGATCGCCCGCACGGCGGCGGCCGGGATTCCAGCAGCGACGTCAGCGCATGCTCCCACGGCACCGACTGCGGCCGCGCAGTCAGATCCTGACCCGAGGCGAGAGCGCCGGCCACCGCAACGGCGCCCGCGTGCATGCATTCGAACTCCGCCGGACAGCTGCAGAAGCTGCGCACGAGCATCATCGGGCTGCCGTCGGTGAAGTAAACCACCGTCTCGTGCAACTCGCCGCCGCGATCCTGGACGACGCCGTGTAGCCCGCGCCGGGCAGCGTCCCATTCCATCCGCCGGACAGCGCCGTCCTCCAACGCGCGGCAGCCAGCGGTGTATGCGGGCACGCCGACAGCGTCCTCGACCGAGCCGAGGTCGATCTGGTCGAGCGTGACGCGCCCCATGATGAGCACCGTAGACCGAAGCACCGACAGTCACCGTCCGCTCGGGCCGCGCGTCCGCCCCGTTTTTTGGAAGGGAACGGGGTCCGTCAGGGACTCGGCCCGCCGTCGGCTCGGGCGCTCGCAGCTGAACGGCACGGCATACCGGTATGCGCTGCACGGCAGCCAGTGGCCTGAGACGCTAGGAACTGTGCCTAGCTCTCGGCGCGCCCAGCCCGGCAAGCCGGCCGGGCGACTGGCCGTGTTTCAAGATGCCCTGCCGCTTGAGCTCATGGAACCAGCGCCGCCGCCCGTCATTGAGGTGTGTCCGGCCAGCACATCCGGGCCGGTGCGCAAGCGGACCGCGCCGCCGCGCAACATTCACCGGATCAAGGTGACCCTGCACGGGAGCAAGCCGCCGATCTGGCGACGGTTCGAGGTACCGTCCAACATCACGCTGAGGCGGCTGCACGATGTGATCCAGCTAGGCTTCGGCTGGCAGGACTACCACCTGTTCGTGTTCGAAACACCGGCCGGCCGGTACGGCGTGCCCGACCCTGACCTGGACGTCCGCAGCGCCGCGTACAAGAAGCTGTCGGCAGTCGCCGACTGGCCTGGCGACCAGATCAGGTACGAATACGACTTCGGCGACTGCTGGGAACACGACATAGTCGTGGAGGCGGTCGCGCCGGCTGATCCGGGCGTCGGGTACCCGCACTGCACCGCAGGGCGCCGCGCCAGCCCGCCCGAGGACTGCGGCGGGCTGTGGGGGTACTACGAGCTGCTGACCACGCTCGCCAACCCGCGCAGTCCGGAGCACCGGACCATGCTCAGCTGGCTGAGCATCGAGTCGGCCGACGAGTTCGATCCGGGTTACTTCAGCGCGGCAGCAGTGAACGCCGAGTTGTCGCAGATCTCCAGGGTGCTCGTCAAGCGCTGATTATCGACGGACTTTAGGTAGCCGATGGGCCGCGCCCGTCGGCTGCCTCACGCGCTGCCTCAGCGTTAATGGCGTCCGCGGCGGCATGAGCGAGCGTCCGGTACTGCTCCCTGGTGATCTCCCCGAGGTCATATGCAGCCGTCAGGTCATCGATCGAACCAGGAACATTTGCGCCAGGGTCAACCTGAGCCGCAGCGGCGAGCTCCCGATAGCTCTTCGGCCTTGGCCTTCTAGTACGTGGCCAACTCCTTACCCTGAACCGGGCAGCGACCTGGTCGAGGCTCATCGCCCCCGTGCGAAGGGCGCGGATCAGGTCAGTGACCTCGCTACTACTCATCGGCGTCGCTCCTCAACACTGTCTGTCAGCGCTGTCACGGCCGGAGGATACGAATCGGTAAGCACCGGTACGCCGCCGTCGACCGAGTTGTCGTATATCCGCCAGGCGTCGAACCGTGGCTTCAGTTGTTCGAAGTTCCGCCGGTTTCCGCTGCCCCAAGCTGAATCGGCGTGGTCCAAGATCGTCGGTTCCGCGATGTACCGGCCGCCCAGGCCATGCCCGGCAAGGTAAGCGTCATGACTTTTGCGATGACGGGCCCCAGCGCGCCGCACGCTAGCGTCGATCGGAACGTCGACGAAGATCCCCGCGACTTGCCAATACCCCGATTCCCGCAACGCGGCGATGCGTTCGATCGCCTTGTCGGTCCTCGACATCGTGACGTCCCAGATGATGTTCTTGCCCGCAGCTTGCGCCTTGATGGCAAGCCGCTTGGCCAGATACGAGCACTCCTCGTGGACCAGGTCAGATGCTTCCATCGGAGATAAGCCTTCGATCTCCGGGATCATCTCCCGTTCCGCGAGCTCCTCTTTGATGCTGTCCGGATTGATCATCAAGTACTGCGACAGGTCGATGCCTGCGTGCACGGTGAGAACGGTTGTCTTTCCAGCACCCGGCAGTCCGCCGGCCAGGATTGCCTGGCGTTCGCACGGAACATCCTTGGCGCGGCCATACAGGTCCTCGATGATCGCGTTATGCGCAGCGTCCCGTTCGTCGGACCAGACTTCTCCGCCTTCATCAACGGTGTCTCGAATCTCTGAGGCCAGGTCCTTGGCGCGGGCGTCAGCCAAGCTCTCTTCGACGTAACCGACGTGCTCGGCGTATTCGGCGTCGGTTAAAGGCCGCAGTTCGTCGGGCCTGCCGCCATCGGAGGCGTAGCGGGGCGAAGACGGGTGCCCGGGCGGCAGGTCGTTGTGTCGGCGCGGCAAGTCGGCCGGTGAGCAGCCAGACGGCGAGCCAGTGCGCTCGTCCAGGTCCGTTCGCGAGTCGATCGGGGACACCCGGACCTCCTCAGCTGACCCTTCGATTGCCGGGTTAGACGATAAACCAGGACGCCCGGCTGGTGCCGTTGTTCGCCCGTTCTCAGAGCAACGACAGCTCACCGGTAACGGGGTCTATCCGGCCGTCTTCGGCTGGGCCGATAGCACAGCAGGTCGGCGTGCCTTCGGCCACCTGAGTCCGGCCCGCGTCGTGAATCACCTGCACTGGCAGCCCAGCATCGATGGCTCGTTGCGCGATAGCGAAAAGGTCGTCCTCGCTGACTGCCTTCAGAACGACTTTCGGCTGACCGTCACGCAGCCAGGCGCGGAAGTCGGCTGTACCTAGCGCGGCAAGCGTTGCGGCAACAGCAGCATGGGCCGCCTGCGCGGCTATCTTGCCGCGTCCCATGCCGAGGTCAGACCGGACGACCAGGGTCAGGCGGTAACTATTGGTTACCAGGTCCGGAGGCATGCTCCAAGACTAAGAGGGCGTCTGATGCGATTATCAGATTCCCTCTGAGGCCGGGCCGGCGGTCGGCGTCGGGAGCGGGCCGCTGGAACTTTAACGGATCCGCCCCCTCGCACAACGGATCGCGCCGCTCGGGGCGTGTACGGGATGCATGAGCTACCCGGGCGGAGGTGCGGTGACATTTGAGGAGTTCGCGGCGGGCCACCTGGCCACGGCGCGCCGGTTTGCGGCCGTGCTTATCGGAGATCAGACCCGGGGCGACGACCTTGTCCAGGAGGTTCTGGTCCGGGCGCATGCCAGGAAGCGCGACATGGTGAAGATCCACAGGTGCCAGCGCAAGCACGCCGGGCCGTGCGCGCAGGGGCGGCCCATGCCACCTCGTCCCCGTACCTGCAAGCTTCCGCCGCCACCCGTCAACGAGGTGTGGCTCGACGCCTCGACCTACCTGGAGGTCCAGGAAGCGACGATCGAGCCGAGGGCCGTGATGCGCATGGTGCCAGGCAAGCACGGGGTGGTCTGGGCCTGCTACACCGTGGTGGGCTGGTCGGCCACCACGACGAGCGTGGACTGGCTGCCGCCAACCAAGCACAACCTGGGGCTGCTGAACCTGACCCCGCCAGCCGGATTCACTCAGGTCTCCAACCAGAAGATGGCCCAGTATCTCGGCCCTTACTCCTGACCCTGAAAAGGAAGGCCGCGGGCAGGCCGGCCCCGGCAAGCGAGCCCGAGGCTGGCCGGTTTGCGCTCTGGTCCGCTCAGTGCGGCCTGCACCGCCAGGACCGCGTTATCTGCTCGGCCAGGCCCGGCACGCCGAGTGGACCAAGTTCCGCACCGTAGCGGGCCCGTCGTGGCTGCCGGCGCGCTGCCGGCCGGGGCGAGCGACTTCCTGGTCAAGGACATGGCGCTGGAGGACATCGCCGAGGCCGGCGCCTGTACATCACCGCGAGCACCGCCAAGACCCACGTAGCCCGGCTGCTTGCCAAACCCTGGTCACGTTCGGTTATGGCGCCGGAGTGGAATCGAGGCTTCACTGGCTCACGATGGACCTTGCCATATGCGATCGAACTCGTCCGCATCGAGCGGAAGCAGGTGGCACTCGGAGATGCGACCGGCGCTGATTCGGTACAAGCCAACGGTGGACCAGTTGTGCTCGACTCGATCGATGACCGCGGACCCGTCCGTAAGCGAAGCGATGTGGTCCTGACTGCCGACGAGCAACTCGCCTGGATGCAGGCGAAGCGACGCGTCAGCGAGACTACGCCGCGCTGCCATGTATCCGAGCACGGCGTCAATGCCGTGATACTCGCCCGCTATGGCGTTCCGGCCGGGTACGTGCCATCGCACGTCGGGGTCAAGCACGGTTCGGAGCCGGGCGTCATCACCGCCGGCGTAGAAGGAGCCCTGGGCCTCGTGCAGGCGGCTGAGCAGATCGGCGGCGATCACCCGATCGACACCGCGACCGCCTGGCGAGAGGCTGCCCAGTGGTCCGCGCACGGCTGACGGGATTTCTGCTGGCCGTCCCTCGCGCACCCCGACATACGTCGCAGCTCCAACCGCGATCGTCGCGCCATCTCGCTTCATGTCCAACGCGATAGTGAACGCGGTCTTGCCGGCGCTAATCGGGCGCACCTCGATGGTGATGAGCTCGTTCAGGTGCGCAGGCTCGAGGTAGGAGCACCTGCTCTCGACGATCACGAAGTCATAGCCGGCGGCCCGGAGCGACCCGTACCCGCCACACGCCTCGTCGAGCCACGCCAGAAAGGCATCCTCGAAATACTCATACGGGCGGCTGGCATGCATCATGCCCTGGGCGTCGCAATGACGCGGAGGTACCCGGACCTGCACCCCAACCGCGCCGGGTGTCATGAGGTTCGTGACTCCAGCCGAGCACACCGCAAATTGGCTAAATCATCGGTATCGCATGAGCCCGAGCCAGCGAACTGTCGCGCGGTCGTCGCATGGCGTCCTGTACCTCCGGAACCGCCATGAACTCCGGGCGGATATTGCGGCGGCAGCATGGCAGCAGGCTAACAGTGCTCGTGGAGGTGCTCGCTGACAGCGGCCACGGCCCAGCCCGGTCATGATGGCGCGCCCTGGACGGCCTCCACGATCTCGCTCGCGACCTCGCCGGGATAGTCGAGCGGCAGGAACGCGCGGCCAGCCGCGACCGTGGTGAGGCGGGCGTGCGGAAACGCTTCGCTCAGCTGCTGTGCCAGCTCGACGGGGAAGTACGGGTCGGCCTCTCCCCAAAGGATCCGCACGGGACCGGTGAACTGGCTGAACCGGCTGGCGACATCGAGCAGGACGCGCGGATGGACGGCGCTCGCGAACCTGGCGAGATCACCGCGGATGGCTCCGCGGGCAAGCGGCGTTATCCAGTCTCGGGTCAGGCCGCGGTCGAGCTGTCCGCTGGTGAGCGGACCGAATGCGAGCGGGCCGTGCCGCACCCAGGCTGACCGTAGGCCCGGGACCATGCAGGCGACCAGGACAGGATGGCGGAGCGCGGAGAACAGCGGCGCGAGGGCCCGAGGCGGGAACGTGCCAAACGCGTCGCAGTTGGTCAGGACGGCGGCGCCGAGCCGGCTCGTGTCGCCGCCGAGCATGACCTGGCAGATCGCCCCGCCAGTGTCGTTACCCACGATGACGACGTTGCTGAGGCCGAGCGCCCCGATGAAGTCGTAGATGAGCTGGGCAATCCCGCCGGGCGAGAGGTCCGCGTCGGCCTTCATGGGCCACTGATGGGCGCCGAGCGGGAGCGTCGGCGCGTAGCTGCGGATGCCCTCGGCCGCGAGGCGCTCAGCCACGGGCTCCCAGAGCCGGGAGTCGACGAGAATCCCGTGCACGAACACGACCGGCGGACGTGAGCTTGAAGCTGGGCCGGCGATGCGGTACTCCAGTCTGCCCTGCGGCAGGTCGACCATCGCGAGTCCTGCTGATGACGTAG
This sequence comes from uncultured Actinomycetota bacterium, assembly GCA_963804435.1. Lineage (GTDB taxonomy): Bacteria > Actinomycetota > Actinomycetes > Streptosporangiales > Streptosporangiaceae > JAJYUU01. Next base: position 199,937 of record CAWDQI010000003.1, read on the forward strand.
TGGTTTCCATGGAATAAAACATACAGGCAATACGTATGTATGTCGAGCGGGTCGCACGCCGAGCCAAGGAAGGGGAGAATCGGAGAATGCCATCCCGGACTTCCCCGCCGCCGAGGGCGCGGCGTACGCAGGCCGACCGCTCCGCCGCGACCCGCGACGCCCTGGTAGCTGCGGCGCGCGGGCTGTTCGCTGAGCAGGGCTTCGCGGAGGTGCCGACTGACTCGATCGTCGCGGCGGCCGGCGTCACGCGCGGCGCCCTTTACCATCAGTTCGCGGACAAGACGGCACTGTTCGACGCGGTCATGGAAGCGGTCGAGGCCGATATTGCGCGGCGGCTCGCCGACGCGGTGGGCGCCGCCGGGATATCCGATCCGGTCGAAGCGCTACGGCACGCCATGCGGACGTGGCTGGACATCTGCGTCGAACCGGAGATTCATCGCATTGCCCTCGTCGACGGGCCATCGGTCCTGGGCTGGACGCGCTGGCGGGAAGTGTGCCAGCAGCACGTTTTCGGACTGGTGCAGACTCTGCTGGAACACGGGATCGCGCTCGGGCTTATCCGGGAGCAACCGGCGCGGCCGCTGGCGCATGTGCTCATGGGTGCCGGAGATGAGGCCGCCCTGTATGTCGCGGAAGCGGCCGACCACGCGCAGGCACGGGCCGAGATGATCGAGGTCCTCGACCAGCTGATCGCGGGCGTAACCGTGTGAGACCGGCCCTGGCCGCGGACGACCCCGCCCAGGCGGTCTACACCGGCCTGTCGGCATTCCTGGACGCCTGCCTGCAGCCGGAGTTCCGCCAGATCGTGGTCCTGGACAGCGTGCCGGTACTCCAGCGCCAGGCCTGGGAGGAAGGCGGCACCGAGCATACCGTGCGAAGGTCCAGAATAGGTCCTGGATGCGCTGAAACCGGGCACGCATCGCAGCATCGCCGTTCTTCAGCGCGAACACCAGCTCCGGAAGCCCGCCCTCCGCACCCGCGGTCAGGGCCTGCTGCGCCGCGCTCCAGCTGACGCCCGCGGCCGGGAGCAGGCGTACGTCGGTGGTCTGCTCAGGCGGGGAACGGCGAATGCTCCGACTCGCTGCCAGCCTCGCCGACCAGGCATCCGTCAGCCTCGGCGAGGCCATGACTGGCATCGCGCGGTAGGTGCGGGACTGGCCGCGCCTCCTTGGGCATTTGCGCGCTGCCTTTGTTGGCAACGCTCTTGGTGTAGCCCTTGCCGTCCTGCTAGCGTTGTCCGAGTCGCCTGGGCCCGCCTTGGCCCGGGCCCGACGTTCCTCCTCCGCCCGGTGTCGGGGCGGCGGCGAGGGCGCGTGTCCCGTCCCGCCGCAGTCCTGGACGTCCCTGGCGGGCCACGGGCCGCACCTTTCTGCATCACTCAGGCGCCGGCGACCCCAGGTGGCTCGCCCCGCCGGGCGGCGATGAAAGACGCACTCATGCCCCGCGCCGCTACGGGCTACCGTCCCCTGCTGCGCACCCCCGGCGCAGCTGCCTTCTTCCTCACCGCCGCCGTTGGCCGCGTCGGCATCGCCATGACCGGCCTCGGCCTGGTCTGGCTGCTGCACGCCCGCACCGGCTCCTACGGCACCGCTGGCCTCGCCATTGCCGGATTCTCCCTCGCCGAGGCCCTTATCGGCCCGCATCTGGCCCGCCTGATCGACCGGTTCGGCCAGGCCCGCGTCCTGCCCTTCTGCCTCCTCGCCCACGGCGCCGCCATCGCCGGCGTCCTTGCATCCACCACCCCCGCCGCCTCGATCACCGCTGCCACCTGCGCCGGCGCGGTCGTCCCCCAGCTCGGCGCGCTGTCCGCTGCCCGCTGGGCCCACCTGGTGCGCGGCGAACGGGCCGGCGAGCTGCCCGCCGCATTCTCCCTGGAATCTGTGGCCAACGCCACCGCCTTCCTCCTCGGGCCGCTCCTGGTCACCTCGCTCGGCGCGGCCGGCGACGCGGCCCTGGCCAGCGCCATTGCCGCGGCCCTGGTCCTCGGCGGGGGAGCAGCGCTGGCCGCCCAGGGCCGCACCGCGCCCCCGCCCGCCCGCGAGCACGCCGGACCTGCCCGTGCCGGACGGACCCTGCTGCAGCCGGCCTTCCTTCTCCTCGCCCTGCTCAACCTGGCCATCGGGCTGTACTTCGGAACCATGGGGATCTCGGTAAGCTCCTTCGCAATCAGTCATGGGGTTCCGGGCGCGACGGCGCCGATCATCGCCGCCTCCGGCCTCAGCGGGCTGCTCTCCGGCTGGCTCTACGGGCGGCGGCGGCACCCTGCCCCGGCGCGCCGCCAGCTCGTCATCGCCACCGCCTACCTGACGAGCACGGCGCTACTGCTTCCCTTCGCGCCGTCCGCCATCTGGCTCGGCGCGGCTGTGGCAGTCACGGCGGCGGCAGTACCGCCCATGCTCGCCCTGCTGACCGTCCTCACGGAAAAGGCCGTCCACCCGGCCGTCCTCACCCAGGCCTTCACCTGGAACAACTCCGCCAGCGCGGCGGGCTCGGCACTGGCGGCGTTCCTCGCCGGCCGCGCCGCGGACGCGTGGGGTGCCTCCGCCGCCCTCGCGCAGGCCCCCGCGGCCGGAATCGTCCTCCTCGTCTTGTCGCTCGTCCTCTCGCTTGCTGTCCGGCGGTCCGGAGAGACCCTGGGTCTGCGTGCACCCGACGAAAGCCCTACTGCGTAGTCCCACGACCGCCCCGCCCGCAGCGAGACGGCCCCGCGAAGGAGTCTCCTGACCACCTCGTCAACAACCAGCACAACTTGGGCGTGCGCGCGACTGTTGGCTGTCTGGTCAGCGGATCCCGAGCCCGCAGGTCTCCGACCTGCTAGGCGGCCTCGGCTAACTCGGGAGTGCGGGGCATGCTCTGCTCAAGCTGGGCAGGCCGTCGCCGATCTGAGATGCGAGGCCGACCCGGGCTTCGCCTGCTGATCTTGCAAGGGGCTCAGGATCGCTGAGCAGCCGCTCGGCCGCGGGAGCCTGTGCGTATCAGGCTCGCACCGCTCACGCCGCTGCTAGGCCAGGAGCCACCTCGCGGCGAGTTCGAGCACGTCTGCGTGGCTGCGGGCGCCGTGATCGGCGGCCATGAAGTGGTGGCCGATCACGAGTGAGAAGGCGAGCATGCTGCGGGCCTCGACCTCGTCCTCGTCGGGGCAGATGGCGCCGAACAGCAGGCGCAGGTAGTCCATGCGCCGGTTGTCGACGCGCCGGAGGCGCTCGGCGACCGCCTGGTCGCGCCGGGCCCAGTCGCGGATTGCCAGGTCGATCGGCAGCAGCTCGCTGGAGAAGGTGAGCGCGCCCGCCAGCCGCAGCTTGGCCCTGACGTCGCCGCCCTGGCGCTCGACGCGCTCGAGCACCTCATCGGTGCTCATCCGCTCCCAGGTGTCGAGCATCTCCTCGAGCAGCGCGTTCCGGTCGGCGAAATGCCCGTAGAAGCCGCCCTTGGTCACGCCGAGCGCCTGCGCCAGGGCCTCGACCCGGACGGCGTCCGGGCCGCCGGCCGCAAGGGCCCGCAAGCCCTCCTCGATCCACCTGCTGCGGGGCGTCCGGGTGATGGCGGCCATGGCCTCTGAATATCACGTCCGGGAGTTGACAGCGCCGCTGGCGGTGCTAGCATTCCATATATACGGTACCGTATAGATGGAGGTTCCCGCATGAGGCTCCCGGACACCGCGCACACCTCCCGGCCCTGGCGCATCCACGAGCTCACGGGCGACTTCCGGCTCGAGGACGTGTGGGCACTGCCGACGCCGGGCGGCCCGGACGACTTCCCGCGGCTGGTGCAGTGGTGGCTTCGCGCGGCGACCCGTCGCACGCCGCCGCCTCCCGCGCCGTCCGCACGCTCTGGGCGATCCGCTGGAAGGCCGGGGAGCTGCTCGGCTGGGACGGCCCGGACGCCGGCCTCGGCGCCGGGGTGGCCGACGCTCCGCGACCGGTTGCCGGCGGACCTGCGCGAGGCCCCGCCAGGCCCGGACTTCGCTGCCCTCCCCTTCACCTCGCTGTACCTGACCGGCGACGAGTGGGCCGCGGAGATCGTCAACCGGACCGTTCACGGGGTCCTGCACCTCGGCTGGGTCCCGGACGGGACCGGCGGCTACCGCGGCCAGATGGCCGTCCTCGTCAAGCCGAACGGGCTGCTCGGGACCGGCTACATGGCCGCGATCAGGCCGTTCCGGCACCTGATCGTGTACCCGCGGTGGACCAGCGACTTGGAGCGAGCCTGGCGCGCCCGCAACGCCGGCTCGGACGGCGCCAACTCGAACACCCGCAGGCACGCCGAGTCCTAGAAAAGACCGCTAGCAAGTCCAGGAGGACACAACCAATGCCCATGCTCGACGCCTGCATCCCCGAGGGCGCCCTGTCGCCCGAAGCAGAGGACAAGCTCCTCGCCCGGCTGACCGACCTTCTGCTGCAGCACGAGGGAGTCGACCCAGCGAATCAGGCCGCACGCGCGCTGGCGTGGGTCTTCGTCCACCGTCCCGCCGTCTACGTCGGCGGCTCGCCGGCCGCGGAGCCGCGCTACCGATTCGTGTGCCAAGTCCCCGAAGGCCAGTACAACGACAAGCGGCGCCAGGCCGTCACCGCGGCCATGACGCAGGCGGTCGCCGATGCCGAGGCCGGCAGCCGCCCGGACCCAGCCGATCGCGTGTGGGTGTTCACCCTCGAGATCCCCGACGGCACCTGGGGCGGCTTCGGCCGGGTCGTCCGCCTCCCTGACATCGCCGAGCATGTGCTCGGCCCTGAGATGCGGGTGCCTGCGCGGGAAGCTCTGGCCGCCCGGCAGCGCCGGAGGGCCGCCGCCATCATCGAGATGGCTGCCGCGGACGTACAAGCCTGACCTGCCCCTACGAGGACTAAGCCGACCCGCGGCGGGAATCGTCTGCTCGACCCCGGTTCTGGACGGGCGGCAGCAGTCTTTCGCTTCAGACGTCATAGCCGAAGACCAGCTTCGCGTCACCCGCCAGGCTGCTTCGCAACCGGATTCCCCAGTTGAAGCAGTCGAGGCGGGCGAGCCCGGAGCTGGCGTTTGTTACTTGGGACCGGACACCACCGAAGAGACTCATCTGGAGCACCGGCTCAGCTATCGGCGGCGGGGTCGTGATCAGGCGCGTAGCCCTTGCGGCCAACCGGCGAAACGTCACAGTGGTGAGCCCAACAGCTGGGCGGGGGCGGGGAGCCGCTGGCCTCCATGCACCCGGGGCCCGTGATGTGCGGGAAGTCACATCCGGTCGGCCAGGAAGTCTTCCCAGGTCCGCCTGCCCACAGCTCGGTCCGGCGCCAGGTTCGCGCCGGCCCGGACCGCTCTGGCGGCCTTGCCAGGGAACCGGACATGCACCATCGGCCGGTGCTTGCGACGGGCCCGCAGGTACCCGCGAAGCAATTCATCCATCCCGTACACCCGCGGCCCGGCCATGTCGGGCACCAGGCAGGCCGGCGTGCCCGGGCAAGTTCCACCAGGCGGACCGCCACCTCCCCGGCGTCGACCGGCTGGAACCGAAACCCTGCCGGGACCGGCATCACCGGCAACCTGGACATCAGCCGGCCTGTCAGCAAGATCGCGTCATAGAACTGGGTGGCGCGCAGCGTCGTCCACGGCAGGCCGGACTCGGCCACGACCCGCTCCGCCGCTAGCTTGGCGCCGAAGTAGCCGAACATCGCGCGGTCCACGCCGGTGACAACCGGGATCCGGTCAGCGCCTACGACCGAGATGAACACCAGGTACGGCCTCCCGGCCCGAGTTGCCGCCCGCACAAGGTTCTTAGTCATTGCCTCGTCGCCCTTGGGCGTGCCTGCGCAATGCACGATGATCTCAGCGCCATCGACAGCGGCCTCGATCCGCTCGCCTTTGGCTAGGTCACCGGTGACGTACTCGACGCCATCTGAGCCCTCGTGGCTGCGCCTGCTGAGCACTCGTACCCGGCAGCCGTCGGATAGCAGCAGCGGGACGACAAGCCTCCCGAGAGTGCCCGTGCCGCCAGTGACCAGGACCTGTGATGCCATGGCTCCTCCGTAAGTGCGTTCTTGTCACATCCGCCGGGTGCGACGGGTCACTGCTGATGACACGTGGCAGCCCGAGGATGTGACCGATGGATGAGAACCTGTGGCTGGCGGATCGCTTCGAGGAGCACCGGGCCCATCTGCGCGCGGTGGCCTACCGGATGCTGGGCTCGCTGACCGAGCCGACGACGCGGTGCAGGACACCTGGCTGCGGCTGAGCCGGGCCGGGGCGGGCGAGGTGGAGAACCTCGGCGGATGGCTGACGACGATCGTCGCCCGGGTGTGCCTGAACATGCTGCGCTCGCGTAACGCCCGGCGCGAGCAGTCCATCGACCGTGCACGTGCCCGACCCCGTCATCAGCGCGGGCGGCGAACTGCAGCCGGAGCAGGAGGCACTTCTCGCCGACTCAGTCGGCCTTGCCCTGCAAGTGGTGCTGGACACAATGGCGCCGGCCGAGCGGCTGGCGTTCGTGCTCCATGACATGTTCGAGCTGCCGTTCGAGGAGATCGCCCCGATGGTCGGCCGGACCCCCGCGGCGGCCAGACAGCTGGCCAGCCGGGCGCGGCGCCGCGTCAAGAGCGCGGAGATACCAGCCCCGGACGCGGACCTGGCCCGGCAGCGCGAGGTGGTCGGCGCCTTTTTCGCCGCTGCGCGCGGCGGCGATTTCGGCGGTCTCGTTGCAGTGCTCGATCCCAGCGTGGTGCTGCGGATCGACGCAGGCACCGGCCGCCCCGGAGCCTCTATGGCGATCCGCGGTGCAGACGCTGTCGCCAGGCAGGCGCTCGCCGGTCTCGCAAGTGGCCTGCGGGTCGCGCAACTGCACCCCGCCCTGGTGAACGGGGCAGCCGGGGTGGTCGTCACCGTGCGCGGACGCCCCGTCACCGTAATGGGCTTCACCATCGTCAACGGAAAGATCGCCGAGATAGACGCCATCGCCGACCCCGTGCGCGTCCGCGACATCGCAGCCGCCGTCGTCGCCGGCGGCTAGCCGCACGGCAGGACCGACACCCGAACTTCTTGCCGGACATGCGGAAATCCGCGCCCGGGACGGAAGGTGTTCCGCGGCATCTGCGAGGTGCCGCGGAACGTGCCGCATGGTCCCGGTCACAACCGGCGGGCTCTGGGTGTCATTAAGAGCGAAGGGCGGGGGAGACGATCAAACGAAAGGAACGAGTGTCGTCGTGGCTGCCAGTGAAAGCCGATGTTCAGCCGAGGTACGGCGTCGTGGATTCAGCCCGTGACCCTGGCCAGGCTTTGGGGCGCGAATAGCGGGGCCGGCCTGCGGCGGACTCGGCCTCTGGCCCTGGAAGCGGTCATGAGCGCTGAACGGCGCCGGCGGGTGGCTGGACGACAGGCTCGGCGGCGACCACCGGCATGGCCAGGCTGCGCCGCGAAGCGCACTCCCGCATGCTCGGAAACGGCCTGTGCACACTCCCGGCCGAGCTCGACTGCCGGATGGAATCCGCCTGCGAAACCTGCGCCTACTTCCGCACCAGCACTCAGTTCCTGCCCATCCTCACTGGGCAGCGCGACAACGCCCGCGACGTCGGCCACGGTGTGTTCTCATCAGGCAGATGGGGCACTTCCCGGCCACGCCCTGCTCGAACGCGCCTGCAGGCCGTTCAAACGCCGACCCGTGAACACCGCATCGCCACCAGGGGTCACCGGAGTCCTGATCCCGGTCGCCCGCAGCTATGTCAGCAAACCGGCGACTATCTTGGTGCAGCGGTTTAACAGCGCCGAAATACAGGTCGCGTACCTTGCCATGCGTGATTGCGGACGAGCAGATTGCCGTAGACGACCCGCGCAAGCCTGAAGTCCGGGCGCTGCTGGAACGGCATCTGGAGTTCGCGCTGGCACAGACGCCGCCAGAGCACAGCTTCGCGCTCGATGTAGAGGGACTGCTCGATCCGGCGATCACCTTCTTCAGCTTCCGGGCCCACGGCAGCCTGCTCGGCATCGGGGCGATCAAGCGCCTCGGCGCGCACCACGCGGAGGTCAAGTCGATGCACACTGCCGAAGCTGCGCGTGGCTGCGGGATCGGGCGGGCCATGCTGACCCACCTGCTCGACGTACTCCGCGGCCGGGGTTTCCGCCGGGTGAGCCTGGAAACCGGGACCACGGCGGCATTCGCCCCGGCCCGGGCGTTGTACCAAAGCGCGGGCTTTGTCCCGTGCGGCCCGTTCGCCGGCTACGCACCAACCGAAGACAACCTCTTCATGACGCTGGACCTCGACGCGGTCCAGGTTGCGGACAGCTGACAGAACCCCGGTGCCGGTATCCGCAACGCATCCGCCGTCACGGGTGCAGCGGCCGCGCTGGCGTGGCGTCCAATCAAGTTCGTTTCATCTGACTTCCCTTTACAGCTCTCTGCTGGGGGCGTGAGCTGCCACTGACCGGGCCCTTCAGGGCGCTACATCCGCGGCACGTGCGGGGGCTACCGCTCCAGTGTTGTTGCCGCGGGCGCTTCTGCGCCCGGTATGTTCCGCCGACCACTACCGGAAGATCCGCGAGTGCGGGCATCGTCGCCCCGGGGGTGTTGACCGGGCTCAGGTTCGGGCAGATGCGGAGCGAGCGATAGTGAGGTACCGGGAGCCACCCGCGAGATTCAGTGCCCCAAGAACCAGGAAGAAGGGTAGCCCGTTAACTAATGCGTGGTAAATGTCGAGCTAATAGCACCTGAGCTCTGGCCCTGCCACGGGAGTAGCACGCTCAGGTGCGGTGGCTGCCAGGTCCTGAGGGGAGACTTAGATACGATGAAGGCCTCGTGGTGGCGAACGCCATACGGAGTCAGCCGCTGGCGCACACCGAGCGCAGCTGCGCGATGGGTTGTCGTCGGCGGGATTCTTGGATTAATCGCGATCATCGCGAGCGGTCTCAACGTCGTGAGCGCCCAGCAGGCAATCGCGCTAGCCGTGCCGGCCACCGTGTTCGCGATCGGAGGACTGACTAGGTGGGCCATCTCTGGCCGGACTAGGCGCTCCTGACGACGAACGTGCCCTTTGGGGAGAGCGAGCTCGTCGTTGCCTTCTTATGACTTGCTGGTCATAGGTGACCTCAATCCTGATGTAATGCTCTCGGCCGGCGACCTCCCGGTTGACCTGACCGGCGCATTCGGCCAGCGCGAGCAGCTCGTGCGGACCGGCCGGATGCTGCTCGGCGGGTCCGCTGCGATCACCGCGGTGGCGGCGGCCAGGCTGGGCCTGAGGGTAGCGTTCGCGTGCTGCGTGGGTGACGACTGGATCGGCCGGTCGCTAATCGATGAGGTCGCCAGCCAGGGCGTCCACGTGGCGGCCCGCCGCGCGGAAGGGACGCCAACCTCGCTGACCGTCGTCGTCACCCGCGGCGGCGATCGCGCGATCCTCACCAGCGACAGCACGCTGCGCCTGCTGAGTTGCGACGACGTCCCGCCCGGCCTCGTGGAGGATTGCCGGCACGTGCACGTCGGGGGCTACTTCCTCCTGCCGGGCCTGTGGCCAGGACTGCCCGCCCTGTTCAGGCGCGCCCGCGACGCCGGCGCGACGACGTCGGTCGATCCCAACTGGGATCCGGCCGAGCAATGGACCGCGGCGCTGGCGCAGACGTTGCCGTTGGTCACCATCTTCCTGCCGAATGCCGCCGAGGCTCGGCTGGTGAGCGGGCTTGATGACCCGGAAGCGGCGGCCCGAAAGCTGGCACGGACCTGCGAGATCGTGGCGGTCAAGGCCGGACCGGCAGGCGGCCTCGCCTGCCGGGCCGGCATGGTCGAACGGTCGCCCGGCCTGCCGATGGAAGCCGAGGACGCGACTGGAGCGGGCGATAACTTCGACGCCGGGTTTATTGCCGGGCAGCTGGCCGGCCTCGACCTAGCGCAATCCCTCGAACTAGCCGTCGCCTGCGGCGGGCTATCCACGCAGGGATTTGGCGGCACGGGTGTGGCGATCACATTCGAGCAGGCGCTCGCAGCGGCGGGGCTGAGCACACCGCTCGGCTAGCTGAGCCGGCGGGTGCCCTGGGCAAGCTGCGAGCCTGCTTATGATGGGCAACTCATCGGGTTACCAGAAGGAGCGTCGTGGACGACCGGCCGGGGCAGGCTGCTCGGCCGCTGCTGCCATCTGGTGCCCGCCGCCCGGCCGCGGCTATCGCCGCCTGCTCCCTCGCGGTCACTCTGGTGCTTGGCGTCCTCACCGCGCACTCGTCCAGGCCCGACCGACTGGACGCCACCGTCGACTCCTGGGTCCAGCGGACCTTCGGCGTCCACCACGGGACCATGCTGCTGCTAGAGGATGTTGGGAAGCCAGCTGAGGTGGCGGTCCTGACGCTGCTCATAGTGCTGGGCTGCCTCGCCGCCCGCCGGGTTAACGGTGCCGTGCTCGCCGCGGTCAGCGTCGCGGTGTCAGCAGTGCTGACCGAGTTCGTGCTCAAGCCGCTGTTCGGCCGGACCCTCAACGGCTACCTTGTCTACCCCAGCGGCCATACCGGCCTGACCTTCACCCTGGCCGCCGTGATCGTGGTGCTCATGCTCAACCCGCCGCGCCGTCAGCTCCGCCGCACGGTGAAAGTCGCCGTGGCAGCCGGGGCTGCGCTGGTTGGCTCGGCGGTTGCGGTCGCGATGATCAGCCTGCACGCCCACTACGTCACTGACACCGTCGGCGGCGCGGCCCTAGCGATCGGCGTGGTACTGACGACCACGTTCCTGCTCGATACCGAGCGCTTGCGCAGGCGGATGCGCGCCGCTAGCCTCGGCCATCGCCCTCCAGCCGGAATGAAGGTAACGGGGCCAGACGTAACGCCAAGTAGCCCGTCAGCTATGCCGACAGTAGAGGGCGACCAACCCCGCGAGCAGGCAACGGCACCCTGAGGATGCCTTCGGGTTGACATTGTCAACCGCGTCGTCCAGGCTGGTTGACAACGTCAACCTGAGTCTGGGAGTGGCCACATGGCGTACGCGAATCCTGCGCCGCTGACCTTGGCGGCGGGCCGGCTGGCCGACCGGGTCGTCTTCGTGACCGGAGCCTCCAGCGGTATCGGCGCGGCAGCCGCTCGCCGGTTCGCGGCTGAGGGCGCGCTCGTCGCCGCGGCCGCGCGGCGGACCGACCGGCTCGCCGAACTGGTCGGCGAGCTTCGGGCCGACGGCAAGGACGCGCTGGCGGTGCCCTGCGACGTGCGCGAGGAGTCGTCCGTCGCGGCGGCAGTGGAGCAGACGGTGCGCACGTTCGGACGGCTGGACCTAGCCTTCAACAACGCAGGTCAGGGCGGCTCACAGCGTCCGCTGCACGAGATCGACGCTGCCAAGTTCGACTCTGTGGTCGCCACCAACCTGCGCGGCCCGTTCCTGTGCATCAAGCATCAGATCCCATACCTGATCGAGGCCGGAGGAGGGTCGATCGTCGTGACATCTTCGATCGGCGGCCTTGTCGGCGCGCCGCGCAACTCCGACTACGCGGCGAGCAAATGGGCGCTGGCTGGCCTGGTCCGCTGCGCCGCGCTCGACTACGCGCCGCACAACATCCGGGTCAACGCGATCGCGCCAGGCCCGACCCGGTCGGAAATGTTCGACCGCTGGATGAGCACGGAGGAGATGCGGACGATGATGGCAGCGCACGCTCCGCTCAACTACATCGCCCATCCGGACGACATGGCGCGCGCGGCCCTGTTCCTGCTCAGCGACGAGGCGCGCTGGACGACCGGCTGCGTCTTCCCGTGCGATGGCGGGATGAGCATCCGCTGACCGGCGTCGGCAGGTTGTTAGTTGGCTGATGCTTGTTGGCCACGGTTCGGGCTGGCGGCGGTCCGGGCTGGCCGCGGTCCGGGACTGTCAACCCCGCTGCTTCTCCCGGTACCGCCGGACCTTCGCAATCGTTCCGCACGCCCGGCCGTCGGGGCCACCGGCGTACATAAGGCACCAGCGCTTGCTGCCGTTGCGCGTGTGATCGTAGAACACCCAGCGGCAGTCCGGGCAAGCCTTGAGCCGTTTCCAGGTGCCCGCGCTAATAGCGCTGAGCACGGCGGCGACCAAGTCCCCGGCCGGGCCGCCCGCATGCCAGTAGCTGACCTGGCCGTCGGCTACGGCAGGACGGACGGCCAGCCGGTCAATCCACGCGTTGAGGCAACCTGCCTCGGCGGTGCTACCAGACTCGATCAGGCGCCTGAGGTCATCGCGAAGCCCGCGCACCGAGGCAGCCTCGTGCTCGGTCCATCGTTGCTGGCGTGCTAGCTCGCCGAACCTGTCAGCCGGATGCCGCGAGTCGTTGGGAATGAGCCAGCTATTCAGCAGAGCGCGCACCGGCTCTAGGCCTGCTGGCGCCGCTTGCGCATCGGACTCTCTGGCGCTAACCACCTAACCAATATACCGGTTGCATCTTGGCTTTGCCCGACGCTAACCTGCTAGATAATTAGTCGGTTACGTTGGATAGCTTTGGAGGACTGATGTCAGCCGATCTTGCCTGGACGGCAGTGGAATGGCCGGGCATGGAGCATGTCGTCGTGTCCGGCCATGCGAGCGGGTTCCGGGCAGATGGCCAGGTCGTCCTAGCCGCCGAAGGGTTCGCCAGCGTCAGTTATCAGCTGCGATGCACCACCGGATGGCGGGTCAGCAGCCTGGCGATCAAGGTCACCAACGCGGTCGCAGACGCTGCTCTGGATTTGTCCACCGCTGGTGACGGTCACTGGCTGACAAACGGGCATCCGGCACCCGAACTTGACGGCTGCATCGACGTCGACATCAGTTGCACGCCACTCACCAACACACTGCCGATCCGGCGTCTCTCCTGGTCACCTGGCGAGACCCACGACATCGACGTCGTTTACGTCGCAGTTCCCGTCCTCGATGTCCATCGGGCTCGACAGCGCTACACGTTGCTGGCTCGCGATGATGACCGGGACGAGGCCCTCTTCCGGTACCAGTCAGGCTCGTTCAGCGCCGACCTGCCGGTGGACAGCGACGGTTTCGTGACTGACTATCCGGGGCTCTGGCGCCGGGTCGAGCCGGCCAGCACAAGACCTTATTAACGCTGGCTGACCCGCAACAGTTGAAGCGCCAGGCTGCGGAGCCGGCGACCTGAAGCCCTGGGACGGCCAGCCCCTCGCGGTGAGCCGGCCACCTCCGTCGAGGCGACCGGACCTTGATCGAGATATGACTTGTCAACCGCCACGGTGCGACGTAGGCTGTCGATATATCGTGATCGTATCGCGAGAGAGGCGAACTCGAGATGTCGGCAGCAGCGTCGTCGCCAGCGGGTGACTTCGGGGCAGGACCATTCGGCATGTTCGGCTGCAGAGCTGACGTGCTCGGCCAGCTCCGGCGCGCCGTTATGGCAATGTCCGGCGGCCATGGCGGCCACGGACGCAGCCGCGGCGCGCCGTGGGAGCGGGAATTCGGCGGCCGGAGGGGCCCGGGCCCCGGGCATTGGGGCGGCGGCTTCGTTGGCGCGCGCGGCGGATGGTGGCCGGGACCGCCGACTCCGCCAGGCCCGCCGCGAGGACCGCGCGGCCAGAAGGCCAGCCGTGGCGACGTACGCGCGGCGATCCTTGCGCTACTACGCGAAGGCCCGCGCAATGGCTACCAAATCATGTCCGAGATCGAAGAGCGCAGTGGCGGTGCCTGGCGGCCAAGCCCTGGGGCCGTATATCCAGCACTCTCCCAACTCGCTGATGAGGGCCTGATCGAGGGCGAGGAGTCGGGTGGCCGGCGCACGTTCCGGCTGACCGAGGCCGGGCGCGAGTACGTGGTGCAGAACCCTGACATGGCCCGTGGCGCCTGGGAGTCAACGGAACAGCAAGAAGCCTGGGAGGTTCCTGGCCTATTCGCCGAGGCCGCCAGGCTCGGCGGCGGCATCGTGCAGCTCGCACATGCCGGCACGCCGGCTCAGGTCCGCGCGGCCGAGCGGCTGCTGGAGCGGACCCGGCGCGAGCTCTACCGGATCCTCGCCGACGACGAGGATTCCGACGACGAGACAGATGAAGATCAGCAGGACGTCTAGGTAAGGCAGGCACGGAATGGACGATCGCATCCGGATTTCAGACGCTGACCGGGAACGCGTGACGTCCCGGCTGCGCGAGCACTATGCGGAGGGCCGCCTCAGCGCCGAGGAGCTGGACGAGCGAGTCACGGCGACGTTGAACGCGAAGACCTTCGGGGATTTGCGCGGCGTGATGGCCGACCTTCCCGATCCTGACCTGGTGGCACCGCAGGCCGGACCGACTCAGCCTCAGGGCATGCCCCCGCGCGTCGTGGTTCACCGGAGGCCGCGGCTGCTTCCGCTGCTGCTCATCGCGTTCATCGCCGCAGCGGTGCTGCCCGGCGCGGGCTTCGTGTTCGTCGCGTTCCTCAAGGTCGTCTTGCTGATCTGGCTCGCGACGATGGTGCTGGGGATCTTTGCGGCAGCCCGGTTCCGGCGGCACGCGCGCCGCTACTGGCAGTCCGGTTTCGGTAGCCAGTGGCACCACCACGATTGGCATCGATAGGCCACGCGACCCTAGTCACAGCCCCCGAGGCCGGAGAGGGAGCCAGCAGGTCAGGCTCCCTCTCCGGCGGAGCTTGAGCCCACGATCCGGGCTGCCGATGCCACGATGGCCTCGAGGCGCCGCCCGTGCGCGCCGCGCCAGTACACCCGGCCGCAGCACTGGCAACGAGAAAAGTCCTGGTAGCTGCGGCGGGTACCCGGTTCCAGCAATGGCTCGATGTCGGCCTTCCGAGCCGAGGTGAGCAGGCCATTGCACGCAGTGCAGCGGGTCCACGGATTCAGCGGCGGGGCGAACCGGCCAAGCACGTCGCCGAACTGGTCCGCCGGGCCGGCGCCCCGTACGTAGGCGCCCAGCCACAGCGCGCGGCGGCGGAGCAGCCCGCGATCCTGGGTCAGCAGCACACGTCGCTCAGCGTTCGCTCGCGCGATCAGCGCGTCGTCGTCGGCATCGCGAGAATACGCCGCATCCACGCCCGCCAGCCGCAGCCATCGGGCCACCGTACCGAGGTGGACGTCCAGGACGAACCGCGCCGAGTCCAGGCGCTGGGGCCGCGGCATGGCAAGTACGCCCACGACGTCGCCGCCGCGCGGGCGGTAGCTGCGGGCAACTGGCTCGCCGTTGACGACGAGGCCGCCGACCTCGGTGAGCGGCACGCCAATGGACTCCACCACATGCCCGAGCGACGACACGCCGTCGCACTTAACCCGCGCCGGGCCCGGCCGCCACCTGGGCCGGAGGAACATTGCTAGCGAAGCGTCAACTGTGATCTCGGCCGCTGGCGCGGCCCCGGCCGCGCGCACGTCATCATCGGCGTGAGCTCTCCCGGTCGGCGCGGCGACCTCATGCTCGGGGGCGGGCCCGTTCATGTGCCCAGCATGCCTCCGGACGTGGCGCTCGCGCGACAGCGCCCAGCCGCTACGGCCGCGGGCGACTATGTGCCTTGCCCTAGTCGCTGCCTGGGGCGGCGGACGCTGGCGCGGGCTGGCTTGTCACCGGTTCTCGGCACCACGAGGCGAGGGCGGGCAGCAAGTGAGCTTCCGCGCCGGTCCAGGCGATGTAGCCGTCGGGCCGTACCAGCATCAGCCCAGGTGAACCGGTTGCGGCGGCGACACCGTGCACCCGGTCGGCCCAGCCCCTGATGCTGGTCGCTGCGGCGCCGACGAGGATGAACCTGCCAGCCCGGGGCGCCTCGTGCAGCCGGCTGCCGTCGGCGAGCCGGATATCCGGAGCGCGGTGGCCGCCGTGCGCGTAGGCGATGGATAGCCCGGAGATGGCCGCGGCGGCCCGTTGGTTCACGGCGGGCAACGCCAGCGCGGCGCCAAGCGCATTGCGGAGGCCACGAGTGAGCGGCGTCTTCAGCAGCCCGGCCCGCACCAGTGTGCCGCTGGTACGCAACGCGGCCTTTCCGAATGGGTACCGTTCCGACTCATAACTGTCCAATAGCCCTGGCGGTGCTCATCCGTACACGGTGGAGGCGAGTTTCCAGCCCAAGATTCGCCGCGTCCTGGATGCCGGTGTTCATGCCAAGTCCGCCGGTGGGTGAGTGGCAATGGGCAGCGTCACCGGCGAGGAATACCCGGCCCGCCCGGTAATAGGAGGCTTGCCGTTCGTCGCTGTGGAAACGTCGAGGACCTCCAGCGTCCGGGCATGGACCGCGAACGCCCGGGTCACGTTGGATTCCTCGGACCGCCGCTCCAGCACCGTGTACGACAATCCCGCCGAGGCGACTTCCGCGGCCAGCATCAGGCCCGCCGGGCCCGCACCCACGACGATTACGTCCGCGTCGAAAACGGTCATGCCGACGCGCTCCCCCATCTTCCCGCCCCCCAAACAAGCGGGCCCGGCATTCGCTATCCCACCGGCGGCAATGCGGCCTCGATGAGGTGCGGGCCGGGCTCTGCGAGCGCGATCCTGAGCTGAGCGGCAAATTCAGGCGCGGTGAGTGCCCTGCTCGCTGGGACGCCAAGGCCGGTGGCCAGCGCCACGAAGTCGATGGCTGGACGGGACAGGTCAAGCAGGTCCCGCGCCGTCTTGCCGGTCGTCGGCACGCCGGTCCGCTCAAGCTCCATGTTCAGGATCGCATAGGAGCGATTGCTGAAGATGACCGTCGTGATGTCGAGCTGCTCGCGCGCGTGCGTCCACAGCGCTGATGCGGTGTACATGGCGCTGCCATCAGCCTCGAGCGCCAGGACCGGCCGACCGGGACAGGCGATCGCCGCACCCGTCGCGAGCGGCAGGCCTTGGCCGATCGCGCCGCCGGTCAGGCTGAGCCAGTCGTGCGGCGGCGCTCCTGCGGTAGCGCCTGGCAGCCACAGCCCGGAGGTGTTGGCCTCATCGGAGATGATCGCGCCCTCGGGCATGAGCGCACCGATGACGGCCGCTGCCGTCTCGGCCGTGAGCTCGCCGTCGGGCAGGCCAGGTCGCCCTGGCTGCTGAGCGGTCGGGGAGGTATCAGTGGCGACGAGATCGGCCAGCGATGCCAGGGCGGCCGTTATGTCGTCTCCGGGTTCAGCCAGCAGGTGAACTTCGCACCCTGCCGGTACCGGAGTGCTGGGCTTGCCGGGATAGGCAAAGAAGGAAACGGGCGCGGCAGCGCCCGCCAGGATCAGGTGGTGCGTGCCGGCCAGCTGGCCAGCCGCGAACTCGACCAGGTAGGCCACGCGATCTACCGCCGGGATGCCGGCGCCGCGTTCGTGCCGGGCCGGGAACGTCTCGGCCAGCAAGCGCGCGCCGGTAGCCTCAGCGATCCGGCTCGCGCTCTCGATTGCCGCGCGGCGCAGGCCCGCGCTGCCAAGCAAGATCAGGCAAGGTTCCCCGCTGCGTAGCGCCGCCGCAGCTTCGGCAATCACGGCGCCTGGCACTGGCGACGGGGGCCGGACAGCCCGGGGAACTGCGGGATCGGCGCCGCCGGTCCACGTCACGTCGGCGGGCAGGATGAGCGTTGCTATCTGACCGGGCGGGTTCAGCGCAGCAGCGACAGCATCGGCTGCATCGGCCGGCGCGTCGGCGCCGCGCGCGCTGCGCCGAACCCAGCAGGAGACAGTTCCGGCGAGGGCGTCGATATCGGACTCCAGCGGCGCGTCGAATCGGCTGTGGTAGGTGGCGTGATCGCCGACGATCGCCAGTAGCGGTGTGTGCGCCCGGCGGGCGTTGTGGAGGTTGGCGAGCCCGTTCGCAAGGCCAGGGCCGAGGTGCAGCAGCGCCGCCGCCGGGCGGCCGGTCATCCGCCCGTATCCGTCGGCCGCCCCGGTCGCCGCGCCTTCGAACAGGCACAGTACGCCACGTACCTGCGGGACACCGTCCAGCGCGGCCACGAAATGCATCTCGGAGGTACCGGGATTGGCGAAGCACATATCCACGCCGCAGTCGGCCAGCGTCCGGACGACGGCCTCGGCTCCGTTCATGTCCTTCCTCTCCTGCCGCGAATGCGCGAAGGCGAGCCTATTCGCCCTCGAGGCGGACGTCCTGGCAGGACCTAGATACCAGGACCCACGTCAGCGAGCACACACTCAATGGCGATCTCCTTATTGTAGGTTACGTGTTAACCTACAATAAGGAAGCACCATGGCGAAGGTTATACGCAGGCAGTGGGTCGCCGACACCAGCAATGGCCTGGCGCGGCGAGACCAGCGCTCATGTGAGTACGAGTGTTACATTCCGGACTCGCTGGCAGGCCGGGACATTGTGCTAAGCAGCGAAACCGCCGCCGACATCGCCGATGCTGAACGGGCCATCGCAGTGCTAGACGCCGGGGCGTCGACACTGCTCGACACCGAGGCCCTCGCGCGGATCCTGCTCCGCGCGGAAAGCGTCGCGTCGTCCCGGATTGAGGGCCTCGAAGTCGGCGCACGCCGCCTGCTCCGGGCAGAGGCAGCCATGGCTCTCGGTGAAGAGCCAAGCGATATCACCGCCACCGAGGTGCTCGCCAACATCAACGCGATGGCATCAACCATCCGCAGCGTCAGCCCAGGTGACCCGATCAAGGCGGGGGTATTGCTGAACTTCCACCGACAACTGCTTGCCGGCACCCGGCGCGATGCTCCTGCCGGATCGATTCGGACCGACCAGAACTGGATTGGCGGAAGCAGCTACAACCCGTGCTCAGCTGCGTTCGTTCCGCCGCCACCGGACTACGTGGCTAATCTCCTGGACGACCTCTGCGCGTTCTGCAACGCCGACTCGCTCCCAGCCGTCGCGCAGGCTGCAATCGCGCATGCGCAGTTCGAGACGATTCACCCATTCGTCGACGGCAACGGGCGAACCGGCCGCGCGCTTATTCACCTTGTACTGCGCAAAAGAGGGTTGGTGACCCGCGTCCTGCCGCCCGTCTCCTTGGTACTGGCGACGTGGGCCGATGACTATGTGCTGGCGCTTCAGGGGACCCGGTACCGGGGCCGGGCCACATCTGCTGCCGCCCGGAATGGCCTCGACTTGTGGCTAGGGCGGTTCGCCGCAGCGTGCCAGCGCGCGGTGGCTGACGCAATCAGCTTCGAACAACGGGCCCAGCGGTTGCAGGAGTCGTGGCAGGCACGTCTCGGCTCAGTGCGAGCGAACTCGGCCGCGGATATCTTGCTACGCAAGCTGCCAGGAGCGCCGATCGTGACTGTTAACTCCGCAGCCGCGCTTATCGGCCGCTCGTTCAAGGCCGCCAACGACGCGATCTCTACGCTGACGGAGGCCGGCATTCTGCGTCAGGTCAACGTCGGCCGGCGCAATCGGGCCTTCGAGGCGCCTGACGTCATTGCGGCGTTCACCGCCCTCGAACGCCAGCTCGCTAACCCGGGTGGCGACACGAGGGCCAGCGATCCCATCCGCCGCGTCCCGCGCCGGAGTTGAGGCGGGCTGGGCTCGGCCGCGTCCTCGCCATTGCCATCGGCAACGATCGAGTAGTCCCACCGGTGCGCGAAGCAGCGGCTGATTATTCGCCGGTCTGTCGTCCAGCTGTCCAGATCATGGGCCAGCGCGTAGCGGGTCTGACGGCCGGGACGCATTCGGCCAGCTTGTCACGGCCTTGCTAGCCCTGATGACTCCAGCGCGGGCCTACGGCTAGCCATGCGGTCTCCCAGCTTGCGAGCCTCCGCTTATCGAGAGCTCGCTTGCCCAGGCATGCCAGGCCGGCCAGCACCATCGCGAGAATGGCGAGAGCGATCAAGGTTGCGGTGACCGCGCGATCTCCTAGCTGGGCCGGCGTCAGCGGAGGCGCCTGCACCGTTCCGGCGCGATCCAGCCAAACCGGCACCACGCTGCCGGCCCTGGAACCGGCCGCAGCTTGGACGTCCCCGCGGTACCGCCGGCCGCTTACTGTCCAGTGCGCAGGCGTCGATGAAAGCCAGCCGTTAGTGCCGTTGCCGGACATCTCCGGTCCCGGCACTGCCTGCAGCAGAACTGCCTCAACCCGGTGCCAGGATAGCTGCGCGTGCCGTGCCGCGGCTTCGTCCGCGTGTACCCAAGCCACGGTGACAACCGCGACGATCGGGCCGACGACCAGGAACGCGGCGATCGCAGCAGGCAGCAGCCAGGCCTCGACCAGATCCGAGCGCCGGCGCAGCAGGTTACCGTCACCGCCGAACCGGCGAGTGAGCTTCATCCACGTCGTTGTGGCCGTTGCCGCCATCATCACTCCAGCGGCGGTCCCGGCCGCGCCCTTGCCGCCGGTCCGTCCCTCGCATTGTCGCGCTCCATTCGTCATACCCACAAGGGCGCATCGATTCACCGCTGCGCCTTCGTGGCCGACCGTGGGCATGCCGCTGGCTGCCGGGTCGTTGCGGCCCGGCGGTCTCGATCTTGCGACCTGCGCGGCGCCGGGTTCCTGAGTCCTCGCCGTGCTGGGCCGTCAGCCGGCCCGCTTGTAGGCGCGGACGGCGAGCGGCAGGAAGACGATAAAGATCCCGGCGAGCCAGGCCAGGCTCTTCCACAAGTTCGCTTCGATCGGGCCGCCGAGTGCCAGCGCCCGCATGGTGTTGATGACGTAGGTGACCGGCTGGTTGTTGGCGAATGCCTGGAGCCAGCCTGGCATGGACGAGATCGGCACGAACGCTGAGCTGAGGAAGGTGAGCGGGAACAGCCAGATCAGCCCGAAAGCCTGCACCGACTCCTCGTCGCCGATCGCCAGCCCCGTGAAGGCTGAGATCACGCAGATCGCCAGCCCGAACACGGTAGCGAGGACGATCATGAGGATGGCGGGGCCGGCGCCGTTCATGAACCTGAAGCTGACCGCGTATCCCACGCCGACGACGATCAGGATTGTCAGCAGCATCCGCCCGGTGTCGGCGACCAGGCGGCCGGCCAGCACAGCCGAGCGCGCCATCGGCATGGAGCGCAGCCGGTCGATAACGCCCTTCTTCAGCTCCTGCGCCAGCGCGATGGCAGTCCCGAAGGTCGCGAACGCCGCGGTCTGCGCGATGATCCCTGGCATCAGGAAGTCCACGTAGGGGATTCCGCCCGGTACCGAGATCGCGCCACCGAAGACGTAGCGGAACAGCAGCACGAACATCACCGGCTGGATCACGGTGAACACCAGGTAGGCAGGTACTCGCATCCAGACCAGCAGGTTGCGCCGGGTGATGGTGAGCGTGTCGCTTACCGCCCAGCGACCGCGGACGAGCAGACCGGGATCTTCGGGCAGCGCGGTTGCGGCCGCGGTGGCGGCGGTCATGACATCTCCTTCGCAGTGTCCTTGTTCGCAGGTCTCCGGCGGCCGCGGCGACGTTTGTCCGGCTGGTCTTCCTCGTCGGCTGCGTGTCCGGTCAGTGCGAGGAACACGTCATCGAGCGACGGCCGGCGCAGCGCGAGGCCCTTCGTCCGCACCCCTGCTCCGTCCAGGCTGCGCACCGCATCGACGAGCGCGTCTGAACCGCGGCCCCCGACTCCGACACTGACCACGCCAGTTTCCTTGTCCGCATGCGGCTCGCCCTCGCCGACTTGCGCGATCGCGGTCACCGCATCGCTGATCCGCGATCGGTCAGGCACCGTGAATTCGAGTACGTCCCCGCCGACCCGGCTTTTGAGTTCCTCCGCCGTTCCGGCGGCGATGACCAGGCCGTGGTCGATGACCACGATCTCGTCGGCCAGTTCGTCGGCCTCGTCGAGGTACTGGGTCGTCAGTAGCAATGTGGTCCCGCCGGCGACCAGCGACCGGATGATGTCCCACATCCCGAGCCTCGACCGCGGGTCCAGGCCGGTCGTCGGCTCGTCCAGGAACAGAACCTGGGGATGGCCGACCAGGCTTGCCGCCAGATCGAGGCGGCGCTGCATCCCGCCAGAGAAGGTCTTGGCTGCCCGGTCGGCGGCATCGATCAGGTCGAACTGCTCCAGCAACTCGATGGCGCGAGCGCGGGCGCTCGGCCAGCTCAGGTGGAACAGCCGCCCGATGATCTCCAGGTTCTCCCGGCCGGTGAGCTCCTCCTGAATCGCCGCCGACTGGCCGGACAGGCCGATGGATCGGCGGACCGCGGCAGCGTCCCCTACGACGTCACGGCCCTCCACCAGAGCCCGTCCCTTGTCGGGCAGGAGCAAGGTCGTGAGGATGCGCACGGCCGTCGTCTTGCCGGCGCCATTCGGGCCAAGGACGCCGAGCACGGTGCCGCGCGGCACCGCAAGATCGATGCCGCGCAGCGCGTGCACATCGCCGAACGACTTCGTCAGTCCTTCGACCAGAATAGCCGGTCCCGAGCTGGTTTGTGCCACTACATCCTCCTCATCACTGCCCGCCGAACGAACTTACCGGCTGGGTCGGTGAACAGGCCAAACCAATACCCTGTTCCGGCGCGGTCGCTGGTCCGGCCGATCGCTGGTCCGTCCCGGTTCGCTGGTCCTTTGCTGGTCCGGCCGGGTCGCTCAACCCTTGGGAACGCCGCGCAGGCCGGCGACAGCTCGGCGAGAGAGTTGACGGCCTTGCCCTGCATCGACAAGGTTGTGGCCTACACCTCACTTGCGGGAACGTTCTCACGAGGCGCTCGGCGCCGCCGTATCACGCAAATCAGGGAGCGGGGCACACGTGGCAGTCGATCTACGGCTAGTGGCACAGCGCAGCGGGGTGTCCGTGAGCACGGCCTCGCGGGCGCTCAGCGGCTCCACGCGGGTGAGCGACAGCACGGTGGCCAAGGTTCGCGCAGCCGCGGCAGCGCTCGGATACCGGCCCAATCCCAGCGCCCGCGCGCTGCGAACGGCGCGCTCCCAGTTCATCGGGCTGGTCGTGACCAACCTTGTCAATTCCAGCTTCCATACGATCGCCGAGGTCGTGCAACGGGAATTCGCTAAGGGCGGCTACCAGCTGATGTTGTCGGTAACTGGCGGTGACCCGATGCAGGAGCGTTCATCCCTGCGCATCTTGGTAGACCACAATGCTGCGGGTGTCATCGTCGTCGGTTCCGACAGCGAGGCGACCGAGGAGCTGCGAGAGCGCGGGACACCCACTGTGCACCTCGCCCGCCGCCCCAAGTGCCCGACCGGGGACTGCGTCCTCGGTGACGAGATAGCCGGTGGCCGCTCCGCCACCGAATACCTGATCGGCAAAGGACATCGCCGCATCGCGATCATTGCCGGCCCGCGGGAAGTACAGTCCGGCCGCGAGCGGATGCAAGGGTACTGGCTGGCTTTGCAAGCCGCCGGCGTGCCAATGACCGAAGATCTGATGCTGGCGGTCGCGCTCAGTCCTGATGCCGGCGCGGAGGCAGTCGGGGCCCTGCTGGCCCTGCCCGTTCGCCGCCGTCCTAGCGCCCTGATCGTCGCGAATCATGAGGCGTCCTATGGCGCGCTGCCGGCGTTGCGCGAGCATTCGGTAACGATACCGGCCGATCTTTCGGTCGTCTGCTACGAGGACTCCCAACTCGCACGCTGGTGGCATCCGGCCATCACCGTGGTCGACAACAACGCCCGCCAGATGGGCGAGCTGGCAGCTCAGCTGCTGCTGCAGCGCCTGGATCCCTCCGGTGACGACCGCGGGGAGTTCAGCGAGTTCCGGGTGGGGAGCCGGCTGATCGAGCGAGACTCTTGTTGCGTTCTGCCCTGACCGAGACCGTGGGAACCGAGCGCACTGGCTGCGACTTCAGCCTGGGTCGACGTCAAGTGCCGCCAGCTCGTCAGTGAGGCCTAGCAACTCCCAGCGCAGCAGGGCGATCGGGACGTTGCCGTTGACCCACACCGCGTCATGCAGGAACTGCAGGTCGAGGTCGGCGCCGCGAAGGCGCACAGCGTCGGCGATCAGCCCGATCAGCTGCGTCTTGCCCGTCTGGTAGGTGAGCGCCTGGCCGGGCGTCGCGGCAAAGAATGCGGCCTCCTGGCTTGCCGTGGCACCGTCCATCCGGACGCGGGACGCAAGCTCGCTGGCCGCGCTGCTGATCGACAGCGCGCCGGTAGCGAGCCCGATGTCGACCGACACCCGCAGGGCGCGCAGCCGCATGAAGTTGCACAGTGCCGTGCGGGTGTGGGGTGCGTCATCGAGCAGGCCGCTGACGAGCATCATTTCCTCGTTGTAGAACGCAATGCCCTCGTTGGCTCCGGAGTCGTAATAGTGTCGGCGGACGGGACGCGGGTTGCGCCACGCCAGCGCTAGCTGCTGGTAATGCACGCTTTCGTGTACGATCCCGGCGCGCGGGTCGCGAGCGTTCGCCGCATAGAAGTACGGCAAGTCCGGTGCAGGCGGCGGGACGTAGGACACGCCGTCTTCAGTGAGCCGGTGGGGGCCGGTGAGATCGTTCGTCATGCCGAGGAAGCGCAACGGCTCGAGGTAGTCCGGCATAGGGAGCGTGAGGTGGTGCCGGAGCCACTTCGGCAGACTCAGGAGCCTGCGTTCGGCATAGAACAGCCGCACTGCCTGCTCGCCGCGCGCGTGTGCCCGTACCTGCTCGCTGGCGTCAGCTGGCAGCGCCGGGGCAGGCACGTCCCGGTTGCGGGTGGCGTGCAGCAGCTCAAGCCACACAGCCCGGTCGTACTCGCGGCGCCCGATGTCGGCGATCTCGTCAACGGTCAGCGGCACGCATGCGACCTCGCGCAGGAACCATTCGTACGGCTGCCGTCCGACCGGCCCGGCTGCTGGCAGGTTAGGGATGGCGGACGCGAGCTGCTCTCCGAATTGACGCAAGGCTTGGCCGGATTCGGCAGCGGCCGACCTGAGCTCCGCTGCGGCCGCCGGGTCGATCCCGGTTAGGGCCCGCGCGCAGGCCGCGATGCGCTCGCCGATGCCGTCCAGTTCGGCGACGGTTAGCGCGGCGAACTCCCGGGCTGGCTGAGTCAGGGCGGCCGGCGCATGGGAAAGGGTCACCGGGACCGCCCGCAGCAGCCGCACCACCTCTGCGATCCGGGGCGCGTCTACGGACGGCCGGAGCAGGGCGTCGAAGACGGGCCCGAGAGCCTGGTCGACCCAGAAGCTGGGGATGCTCCTGACCCTGAGGATGTCTTCTTCCCACACCACCCGGGCCATCGCAGACCGGAGCAGCCGGTGATCGACGCGGTCGGCCACGTCCCGCGGACGGAGGCGGGCCAGCTCAGCCTGGAACAAGCCGAGCTCCTCGCGGCGGCGGCCCGCTAGTGCCGGATCGACATCCGGCAGCCACCCAGCGGGCCGGTCAATGCGCGGGATGTCGTCACGGGTCCGGGGCTGCTGGCGCGCTCGCCACGTCCAGAACCGCGCTCCGAGTTCATCAAGCTCGTGCAAGAGCCTCCGATCGCGCTCCGGTGCCGGCGGGTCGGTCGATATCGCCGCGCACGATCATCATCGTGGGCACCGAGAATGCCGCGTGAGGGAACGTTTGCGCAACTCACCTGGCGCCGACCGCCCGCCTGGCTGCGCTTGGTGGCGGTGTCTCGGTGCCGCACGCCGCCTCATATGCTGCGGCGGCCTTTCAGTACTGGCGGCGGCCTCTTAGAGCGCGTCCTGCCACCAGGCAGACCAGCTTCATGGCGGGGCGGGGCCGGGTGAGGTCAGCCAGGCTGCCCGCCGCGGCGACTGGCCGGGTCACCAAGGGCACTCGCCCACCCCCCCGGCACAGCGCCGTTACCGAAACCTAGTCGTTTCACAGTTGAAATCGAACACTCTTGACCCACTGTGCACATCGGTGGGAACGTTTGCCTATTCGTCTCCCGCCCGGCGGTTATCAGCTATTTGAGCAGGCCGCGCCACGATGAGGGGAAGCCCCTGTGCGACTGTACCGATTGCTGACAGCAGGTTGCGTGGTAGCCGTGACCGTCGGCCTGGCTGCGTGCGGGAGCAGCAGCAGCGGCGGCGGCGGCGGCGGCGGAACGTCGACAGCGACATCCCTGGTGGTCGAGAACGCCTTCGTGCTGAAGACCCTCGATCCCGCACGCATGTTCGAACCCACCGGGCTCATGATCGACCACGTGCTGTACGACACCCTGCTGACCTACAAGGGCTCCAACGTCACGACGCCGGTACCCGACCTCGCGACGTCGTTCACCGCCTCGGCGGACGCCAAGACGTATACCTTCACCCTGCGCAAGGGTGTCAAATTCGCCAACGGCGACTCCGTCACGGCTGCCGACGTGGTGTTCTCGCTCATGCGGACTAAGAACATCGCCGGGAACCCGTCGTTCCTGATGGCCGGGATCACCGCCACTTCGCCCAACCCGAGCACCGTCGTGCTGACCAGTTCGACGCCGAACACTGCCATTCCGGCGATCCTTACCAACCCGGCGCTGGGCATCGTCGACATGAAGAAGGTCATGGCCGCGGGCGGCACCGATTCGGCTAAAGCCGCCACAGCGGACAAGGCCGAGACGGCGCTCAACACCACCTCGGAGGGCAGCGGGCCGTACACGCTCACCAGCTTCAGCCTGACCACGCAGGTAGTGCTCACCGCGAACCCGCATTACTGGGGACCTAAGCCGAAGTATTCGAAGATCGTGATCCGCAACGTCCAGGCAAACATCCAGAAGCTGGACGTGCTCAGGGGCGAGTCTCAGATTGCCGTCGACCTCTCGCCCGCTCAGGCTCAGGGCATGTCCGGCGTGCAGATCGTCAATGGCGCGTCGCCGAACTTGTTCTTCCTGCTCACCAATGACAACCCGAAGATCTCGAAGATCACGTCGAACCCCGACTTCCAGGCGGCGGTCCGGTACGGCGTGAACTACCAGAGCCTCGTCCAGTTGGCTGGCAAGGGCGCCGTGCAGGCCGCTGGCATCATCCCGACCATGTTCCTCGGCAGCCTGCCGTCCGGCTCGGGAGTCACCTACAACCTCAGCAAGGCCAAAGCCGCGCTCAAGGCATCGGGCCTGGGTCACCCCGCTGTGAACCTGGTCTACCCCAGCGACCTGGCGGTCAACGGGATCAGCTTCGGTGACCTGGCCGCCCGCGTGCAACAGGACCTCCAGCAGGTCGGTATCACGGTGAAGCTGCAGGGCCAGTCGATCCAGGTGGCGCTCAACAGCTACCGTGGCGGCCAGGAGCAGATGGGCCTGTGGTACTGGGGACCAGACTTCCCAGACCCGGCCGACTACCTCAACTTCTTGCCCGGCGCCCTGGTGGGGCTGCGCGCCGGCTGGGCCAAGGGTGCCGATCCCTCGCTCGAGGCGATGGGTACGACTGCCTCGAGCACCACGCAGAACTCGACCCGGCAGACGCTGTACCAGCAGATCCAGAAGTCGATGAACAGCTCGGGCCCGTTCATGCCGCTGATCCAGCCAGCTCAGATCCTGGTGGGCGCGACGTCGCTGAAGAACCTGCAGTCGAACGTGCTGTGGCTCGTCGATCTCAGTGAGCTCGGCTAGCGCCACGGCGCCTGCGGTGCCGCGCCCCCACCACGGGGCCGGCACCGCGACCTGCGTCGCTTCCTGTTGCAACGGCTCGCGACGGGCCTGGTGCTGTGCGTTGGCATCACCCTCGTGGCGTTCGTTGTCACCCACCTGGTACCCGGCGACCCGGCCGCCGCCAACCTCGGCCAGCGCGCGATCGGTGACCCAGCGGCGGTCCGGGCCTTCAATCACGCGTACGGGCTGGACCGGCCGTTGCCGGTGCAGTACCTGGTGTACCTGAAGAACCTGCTGCACGGGAATCTCGGTATCTCCGAGCAGAGCCACCGGCCGGTTCTCACCGACCTGGCCGAGTACATCCCGGCGACGATCGAACTGGCGCTGTTTGCCATCGCGGTGTCCATGGTGATCGGGGTCGCCCTGGGAATCACCGCTGCGGTGTTCCGCGATCGGTGGCCGGACCAGGTGATCCGGGTGGTCAGCCTCGGCGGAGTGTCGATGCCGATCTTCTGGGTTGCGCTGGTGGCGTTCTATCTGCTGTTCTTCAAACTCGGCTGGCTGCCCGGAGGCGGCCGCCTCGATCCCACCCAGAACTCCCCCACCCACCTGACGGGGATGTTCACCGTCGACGCGGCTGTGCACGGGCAGTGGACGCTGTTCTGGTCGGCTCTGCAGCACCTGGTCTTGCCCGGCTTGGTGCTGGCCATCTTCACGGTGGGAGTGCTGACTCGTTTCACCCGCGCATCAATGCTGGAGATCATGGGAAACGACTACGTCCGCGCGGCGCGGCTCAAAGGACTGCCCGAGCACGTTGTGGTACTGCGGCATATATTGCGCCCGGCGCTGGTATCGATTATCACCGTCGCCGGAGTCGCTTTCGGCAACCTGCTGTCGGGCACCGTGCTGGTGGAGAACATATTCTCCTGGCCGGGCGTGGGACAGTACGCCTACCACAGCGCCATCAACCTGGACCTGCCGGCCATCATGGGCGTGAGCATTTTCGTCGCGCTGGTATACATCGTGGTCAACCTGGTGGTTGACCTGCTCTACGGCGTCATCGACCCGCGGATCAGGCTGTCATGACCGTCTCCGCCCGTGCACCCCTGGATCCGCCTTCGGTCCCGTCGGCCCCCGAGGTCGTGAGCGCCGCGCGCCGGCGCCGGCTGCGCCCGGTAACCCCCGTTCCCTGGCGCCGGCCGCTGGCGTTGGTGGGCATGACTGTCATCGGAGCGTGGGCGGTGATCGCCATCTTCGCCCCCCTTATCGCGCCGCAGGACCCGCTGGCGCAGAAGTTCGGGATCCTGTCCGCCCCGTCCGCCGCGCACTGGTTCGGCACCGACGAGCTGGGCCGCGACGTCTTCTCGCGGGTGCTGTACGGCGCCCGCGTCACGCTGCCGCTAGCGGTGATCCTGGTCATTGCCGCGATGATCATCGGAGCCGTGCTCGGCGGCATCGCCGGGTTCTTCGGCGGCTGGGTCGACAACGTGATCATGCGGCTAGCGGACCTCGTCTTCGCTTTTCCCGGCATCATTCTCGCGCTGGCTGTCGCCGCAGCTCTGGGCCCGCAGCTGCGCAACGCGGTGATCGCCGTGGTCGTCGTGTCCTGGCCGTCCTATGCCCGGCTGGTCCGCAGCCTTGTCCTGTCCGCTCGCACGTCGCAGTACGTAGTTGCCTCGCGGCTGCTGGGCTCGTCCGGGCCGCGCATCCTGTTCGTCGACGTGCGGCCGAACGCGGCCGGCCCCGTGCTGGTGCTGGCCGCGCTGGACATCGGCAACGCCGTGCTGTTGCTATCCGGGCTGTCGTTCCTCGGCCTCGGCGCCCAGCCGCCGACCGCCGAGTGGGGTGCGATGGTGGCCGAAGGCGCACAGAACTTCAACGACTGGTGGGTCGGGATGTACCCCGGACTCGCGATCCTCACGGTTGTGCTCGCCTTCAACTTCATCGGCGACACGCTGCGCGACATGCTGGATCCCCGTACGGCGCGGGCAGTGCGTCCGTAATGGGCGCGCTCCTGCAGGTCGACCGACTGACCGTGGCCCTGCCGACTCGGTCCGGCTACCAGAAGGCGGTCGACGACCTTTCCTTCGCCGTGGACGCAGGCGAGGTGCTGGGCATCGCGGGCGAGAGCGGCAGCGGCAAGACCATGACCGCGCTGTCGCTGTTCAGGCTGCTGCCGAACGGAGCCCGGGTGACGGGCTCTATCCGCCTCGACGGCACTGAGCTGCTCGAACTGACCAGCAAGCAGTTGCGGGCCATCCGCGGCCGGCAGATCGCGATGGTGTCACAGGATCCCTCCACATCCCTGCATCCGATCCTGCCGATCGGCACGCAGATGACCGAGCACATGCGGCATCACCTGGGCGTGACCAAGACAGAGGCGATGTTGCGGGCAGCCGAGCTGCTCGACACTGTGCGCATACCGGACCCGGAGCAGGCGCTGCGGTCCTACGCGAGCCAGTTCTCCGGCGGCATGCGGCAGCGCATCGCGATTGCGGTCGCCCTGGCGGCCGAGCCGCGGCTGCTGGTAGCCGACGAGCCGACCACCGCGCTGGACGTCACTGTGCAAGCGGGGATCCTGCGGCTGCTCGACCGGTTGTGCCGGGAACGGGGCCTGGCAGTCATCGTCATCACTCACGACCTCGGAGTCATGTCGGCGACAGCGCGGCGCCTCATCGTGATGTACGCGGGGCGGCTGGCTGAAGCCGGGCCCACGTCGGAACTGCTCGCCAGCCCGCGCCACCCGTACACCCGGGGGTTGCTCGACGCGCTGCCCCATCCCGAGGCCTCGGGCGCGCCCCTGGTGCCGATCAGCGGCAGCCCGCCGTCGCTCGGCCGGGTCCCGGCCGGATGTCCGTTCCACCCGCGTTGCAAGTACGCGCTGGCCTCCTGCAGCACCGACCGGCCGGAACCGGCGCCGGTCACCGATCAGCACTTGCTCGCCTGCCCGCCCGATCCGCTGGGAGCCGCCTCGTGAGCAGCGGTGCGAGCAGCCCGGTACTGCAGCTATCCGGCATCGCCGTCGAGTACGGGCGCCGCGGCACGCGCGTCCGCGCCGTGGACGGAGTCGACCTCGCCGTCGGGCGCGGCGAGATCGTCGGGCTGGTCGGCGAGTCCGGTTGCGGCAAGTCGACGCTGGCCCGGGCAGCCGTGGGCCTTGAGCCGCTGGCCGCCGGGACCGTCACCTTCGAGGGACGTCTCGTCGAGCCGCTCGGGCGGCGGCGGCGCCCGGAGCACCTGCGCGGGCTGCAAATGGTCTTCCAGGACCCGTACGAGTCGCTCAATCCGCGCCGGACAGTTGGCGAGCTCATCGCGGACGGGGTCCGGCTGGCGGGCGGCAGCCGCAAAGAAGGCCGGGAGCGCGCCGCCGAGCTGCTCGAACGCGTCGGAATGCCGGCCGGCGCTGTCGATAGCTATCCGCACGAGTTCAGCGGCGGCCAGCGGCAGCGGATCGCCATCGCCCGGACGCTCGCGACCCGGCCCTCGTGTCTGATCGCCGACGAGCCGATCAGCGCCCTTGACGCCTCGGCGCAGGCCCAGGTCGCGAACCTGCTCAGCGGGCTGGTCGACGACAACGATCTCGGACTCATCCTCGTCTCCCACGACCTCGCGGTCGTCCGCCAGGTCGCCGACCGGGTGGCGGTCATGTACCTGGGCCGGATCGTCGAAATCGGTGATACCGAAACCGTGTGGGCCAGCCCGCAGCATCCCTACACCGAGGCGCTGGTGGCCGCGATCCCGCACGCCGACGGTGCCGGGGTCTTGCCAGTTGACCTGCCGGGCGACGTGCCTGACCCGGCCAGCCCGCCGAGCGGCTGCCGGTTCCACCCGCGCTGCCCGATCGCGCAGGACAGCTGCCGCGAGCTCGACCAGCACCTGACGACCGTGGCCGGCCGGGAGATCGCCTGCCACATCCGGTCCGAGTCGGTCGCGTCCGCTAGCAATCCGCACGGCGGCTGAGGCATCAGTCCAGGATGGGAGACCCGCCCCCTTGTGGTTCGTGAACGCCCACGTGATCGACGTGCTGACCGGCGACGTGCTGCGCCACCGGGCCGTCGAGACCGCCGTCGACGGCACGGTGCTGGACGTCGCGGCCACAGTCCCGGCCGGGCTGCCCGATGCTGACGTCGTCGATGTCGCCGGCCGCTGGCTGCTGCCTGGCTTGATCTCATGCCACACCCACCTGTCGGTGGTGTTCCCGTTCAGCGCGACTGACGAGGCAGAGAATCCGGCGATCACCGCGTACCGGTCAGCGACCCGTGCGGGCGATGCTCTGCGGGCGGGTATCACCACTATCCGCTGCGTGCACGAGCAAAACCGCGCCGACCTGCTGCTGCGCACGGCGGTACGGAGCGGCTGGATCACTGCGCCGCGTATCCTCGGCGCGGGCCGGGCAATCTCGACCAGGGGCGGCCACGGTCAGGGATCGGCCTGCGCGTATGCCACGGGAGAGCAGGAGTTCTTCGAGGCCGCGCTCGCCGAGCTCGCTGCTGGTGCCGACCACGTGAAGATCTTTATCAACGGCGGCCTGGCCAGCGCAGGCGAGCATTATGAGGATCCTGAGATGACCGACGGCGAGATCCGCGGTGCCGTCCGGGCAGCTGCCAAGCATGACAGCTACGTCGTGGCCCATTCCGGCGAATCCGCCGCCATCCGGCAAGCGCTAGCGGCGGGAGTGCGCTGCTTTGAGCACGCCTACCGGCTCGACGCGGAGACTGCCGCGCTGCTTGCCCGGCCCGGAATCTTCGTCACGCCCACGCTGTGCGTGACGCGCTCGGAATCGTGGATGCGGGCCAGGGGGTTCGACGAGCACTCGATCCGGAACGCGCTCAACGCCGCGGACGACCACCTGGCCAGCATCCAACACGCGATCCGGGCCGGCGTCACTCTCGTCAACGGCACCGACTATCCGCCTGGCGACCTGGTCGACGGGGTGCCGGCGGCCGTGCATGAGCTGCTGCTGATGGCGGCGGCCGGCCTGTCGCCGTTGCTGAGCCTGCAGAGCGTGTCGGTAAACGCGGCGCGCCTGCTCGGCATCGGCGACCACGTCGGGCAGATCCGGCCTGGCTACGCGGCCGACTTCATTGCCGTGGCGGAGAATCCGCTCGGCGATCTCGCCGCATTGCGCACGATCTCGCTGGTGGCGCAAGGCGGACGGGTCATCCGCGAGGGTGCGCCGTGACCGAATCGCGGTACTTCACCGATGGCTTCGGATGGCAGGATCAGGCCGGCTACAGCCGGGCCGTCCGCCGCGGAAACGTCATCGCGGTCAGCGGGACCACCGCCACCGGCCCCGGCGGGGCAGCCTTGCATCGCGGGGACACCGGGGCACAGGCCAGGGTGTGCCTGGACCGGATCGAGCAGGCTCTGACCGGGCTGGGCGCCTCTTTGCACGATGTGGTCCGGACCGTCGTGTACCTCGCGCCCGGCGCAAGCTGGGAGCAGGCCTCGAGGGCCCACGCCGATGTGCTCGGAGCCATCCGGCCGGCCAGCACGATGCTCTACGTCGCCGGCCTGGTCGGCGATGGCTTCCTGGTGGAGATCGAGGCCCAGGCCGTGGTGGCATCGTGAGGTTCTCCGTGCGCGTGAACAACGACCTGAGCTTCGAGGAGCTGGCGGCGGTGGCCGCGGGCGCGGAACAGGTGGGATTCGACCAGCTGTGGGTTTCCAATGACCTGTTTCTGCGCTCCGCGCCGGTGCTCATGGGCGCGCTCGCTGCCCGCACCTCCCGTATCGGCCTGGGCATCGCGGTGATGAACCCGTACTCCGTGCACGTCACCGAGCTCGCAATGCTCGCCGCGACGCTGCAGGAAGTCAGCGGCGGGCGGTTCCTGCTCGGGCTCGGCGCTGGCTCGGAGCAATTCCTGGGCTGGGCCGGGATCGCGCGGGCGCAGCCGCTGGCCACGACCCGGACGGCGTTGGCCAGCTTGCGCGCGCTACTCGGTCACGAGGACGTCGATCACTCGCAGCTGCCGGAATGGTTCGACGCGCAAAGCGTGCTCAGATTCCCACTGGGGCGCCCCGTTCCCGTCTATATCGGTGCCATGGGTCCGAAGATGCTGGAGATGGCCGGCCTGCACGCTGATGGCGCGCTACCGCTGCTGTACCCGCCCGACCGCTACGCCATCGCGCGCCTGCACGTGCTCGCTGGCCTCGCGCACAGCCGCCGTGAGTTTGACCTTCCGGCGTGCTTCTGGGTATCGCTGTCCAACGACCCCGTGAGTGCGAGGAAGGCGCTTGCCGAAAAGCTCGCTTACTACGGCCCCTCCATTTCCGCGCCGATGCTCGCCACCGTTGGCTTGCAGCCGCAGGACTTCGCCCCGGCCGCCCGGCTGGCGCACGGCGGGCACGCAGCAGCGCAGCTTATAGACGAGCGCATGCTGTCCCTGGGCATAGCCGGGGATGTGTCCGACGTATTGGCCCGCTGCCGGGAGCTCTACCGGCTCGGTGCCCGGCATTTCTCGTTCGGTCCGCCTCTAGGACCGGACCCGATTACCGCAATCCGCCTGCTCGGCGAGCAGGTGCTACCCGTCCTGGGCGAGTTCACGGCGGAGACCGCGTGACCGGGCCCGGGCGGGAGCCCCAGCAGGCAGGCGAGCCGGACATGGAGCTCTACGACCTGCGCGTCACCGTCGACTCGATCGGCGGGCGCCCGGTGTGCGGCTTGTCCGTGGGCGATTACTTCGACCTGACCGGTAGCTCGCAGTTGCGCCTGCCCGCTGGCGGGCACTTCTGTATCTACGCGCTCGCCGCCGTGCTGCCGCTGCTGCCGGCTAAACAGCGGCAGCTGCCTGAGGCAGACTGGCTGGAACGCGAATCACTAGTCGCCTGCCCCGACCCCGAGGAGCGGCTGATCATGCGCATCACCCGCACGGCCCGGCGGTCCATGCGGTCGTCTGATCTGAGCTGACTCGTGGCCGAAATCGGCATCGCGTTCCAGACCGACAAGCCACCCGGCCGTTATGGCGAGCTCGCCGCCGCTGCCGAGGCTTACGGGTTTGACGTGGTCAGCGTCTTCGCTGACCTGTGGTACCAGCCGCCCTTGCCGGCGCTGCTTGAAATGGCGCGGGCCACCTCCAGTGTCCGGCTGGGAGCGGCCTGCCTGAACCCGTACACCCAGCATCCGTATGAGATCGCCGGGTCGCTCGCGGCGCTCGACTCGGCCTCCGGCGGGCGCGCGTACCTCGGCCTGGCCCGTGGTACCTGGCTGGAGTCGATTGGAATCGAGCAGCGTCGCCCGCTAGCTCATCTCCGGGATACGGCGGCGATCGTGCGCGCGTTGCTGTCCGGCGACGACACCGGCTACGAAGGCACGGCCTATCGGCTTGCTCCCGGCGTCCGGCTGCATTACCCGCTGCCCGCCCGGCTCCCGCCGTTGCTGCTGGGCACCTGGGGCCCGCGCGGCGCGGCGCTGGCCGGGGAGATCGCCGACGAGGTGAAGGTCGGCGGCAGCGCAAACCCCGCTGTCGTACCGCTACTGCGCAGCCGTGTCACCGTCGGAAGTGAGGCCGTCGGGCGCCCGCCCGGCCAGGTCAGGATAGTAATCGGTGCCGTCACGGTGGTGGACGAGGACCGCACTGCCGCCCGGCGCCGCGCCCGGACGGACGTGGCGAAGTATCTGGCCGTGGTTGCGGAACTGGACACAACCACCAAGCTGCCGCCCGGCCTCGCCGACCGGGTCCGCGGCCTAGTCGCGGCCGGCGACGACGAGGCAGCCGGTGCCCTTATCCCGGATGAGGTACTGGACCGGTTCGCGTTCTCCGGCACGCCCGAGGACGTAGCCGCGCTGGCGCAGAGTGTCCTGGATGCCGGAGCCGGCCGGGTCGACTTCGGCACGCCACACGGTCTCAGCGACCGAGCAGGCGTCCACCTGCTCGGGACCAGGGTCCTGCCACTGATACGACACTGACACGAGCGGACTGACCAGGGCGGCGTGGCTACGGACGGCCGCAGCCACGTCTACATTGGTCTGAGTCAGCTTGTCGGCGCCGCGGCGTTTGGCGGTTGTCGGGCGTTGCTAGGGATCAACCTGGTCAAGGCGAGCGCCGTCGTAAAACAAGCATTTACCAGTCGCGGTCGCTAGTGGCTGTGCGTCCGTTCGTGCTCGCGCGGAGCGGCTAGTGAGTTCGCCGACGCTCCCCAGTCCGGTGGCGGCCTGCCGATCAGCTCGATCAGACCCAGCGCGATCAGCAGCACCACGACGATCCATATCACCACGGCCGCCGTCGGTCTGCCCCAGAACACGAAGACGAGAACGGCCACAGTGGTTGCGCCAATCCGCAGGGGCTTGCGACAGGCGTAGGTCCACCGGCCTACTGGTCCGGTGCTTAGGCCGACGCGATCGCCGCTACCCCGGACCCAGGCGAAACCGTTGGAGAATGCCGCCCGGGTGCGAACCGCAGCTACGGAAGGCCCGGTTATGAACGCGGCACCTGCGACGACGAGCCCGACCACAAGCAGCGTCCGCAGGCCGGCCTTGATAAACCTGACCAGCGTGTCGTACAGCGCCGCAGCCGCGTCGGCTGGCAGCTTGCTGTTGGGGACCGAATTCAGGTAGATGCCTCGGAAGATGAGCAAGCCTGCAGCCAGGACCAGCATCGCTGCGGCCAGGCCGAGCCCCGCCCCGATGAGCGCTCGCCGGTGGCGGCGGGCAATATAGACCCCGATAGCCAGCAAGAGCAGCGTCAAGATCGGCAGCACGACCTTGAGGTCGTTTATCAGGCGGTACCCGGTTTGGGCCTTGACCAGGTATTTCGCCGAGAACAGCTCAAACGTTGGGTTAATCGTCGGCAGCTTATTGACGATTGTTAGTCCCCGGGCGCTGATCCGTTGCTTGGCCACGTCTATGAACGGTCCGAGGCTAAGGGTGACCTGCCCGTTGCTGACGGAGATCGCGCTGCCCCCCTGCCCCGACAGCGCCTTGACCAGGTGAGCGTGCACGACGGTGTTAAGCCGAACCCACAACTGAGCAAAGGCCGGGCTTGTCACGAGCTTATGCACCTGTGAGTGGATGAAGCCCGCCAGAGTGCTGGTGATTGACGGCGTGAAGCTTTTCAGCAACCCCGCGACTCGGGTCAGGCCGTGGCTGGATAGGGCGCTGGCTGCCTGATTGGTCAGCGAGCTAACCGGAATGTGGCTAGTGATCTCGGTCGAGATCTTGTCGGTCAGCGCTCCCTGGATGGCCGGATTGCTTGCCAGTGGCGCCATGTTCGCCACGTACCTGCTGGTGTCAGACACCTGGTTGGCGGTCCAGACTGCCAGCACGGACATCGGCGCGAGGACGCAGCCCAGAACGATGAGCACGCTGGCTACTGGGCCTCGCCAACCAATCCTGGGCCGCTGCCGGCCTGGTGGGCGCTTGTGAAGCTCAGAGACCTCAGCGCGGAGGCGCTCAAGCTCGGCCCGTTCCCCAGGGTCCAAGGGCAGTGGGGCGTGTGCAGGTGCGGACCCGCCACCCGTCTGAGACACGGTCGTCCTCTCCGTCAGTCTCTTTAGAGTCAGCCGAGAGCTGCTCCTGCGCATCACCCCCAGTGGGTGACAAAAGCTGCGGATGGCCGGCAGGTCAAGGCGACATGGCTGGCGCCGCGGCCCTCAGGTTCGGCCGGACCGTATCCTCTTCCCGCGGTGCGTGCCGTGTGTCCTGGGCCTGTTCGGTTGCCGTGAGGCCGGGGTGCGGATGTAGCGGCAGCAACCGGCGTGTCCAGCCTCGCGGGGTGGGGGAAAGGTGAGTTCCGATATCCGGTTCCTCGTCGACCCGCACCGGCTCTCGCAGCTAACGGTGGGAAACGCCTTGGTTGGCCCGGCCGGACTCGAACCGGCGCTATGCCGCTTAGGGGGCGGGTGCTCTGTCCATCTGAGCTACGAGCCATTGGAGGCCGAAGCCGGGCGGATTCCCCCCGAAGGGTGCCGCTCAGCAGGGACGGAAGGACTCGAACCTTCGACACGCAGCTTTGGAGGCTACTGTTCTTGCCGCTGAACTACGTCCCTATGAAATTGAAAACCGCCCGCCAGGTAGTCCTGGGGGCGGTGTCGGCTCGTGGCCTGGCTGTCGGCTACATGACCGGCACCGTTCCCCTTGTCGCGCGCAGCATCGACTGGCACGGGGCATAGTGCTTCCCGCACTCGATGCTTGGCGACCAGGTATTCAACGGGCGTCCTTCCGGCGGTTCGCTGTTAATTCGAGAGTAGGCAACAACGGCTGAATGTGTCCACAGCTTTTTGTGTGCGTGGGACCGGCATTGTTGTTCGCGCCGAGGGCAGATAAACATCGCCTCGGAGCGATTTCGGTCCGCCTCGCCTAGCCCGGCAAGCTGCTGCGGCTCGCTAGGCGACCCCGTTCCCCTAGTTCAATGTATGTCCGCGGTGAGCTATTCCTGGCTGCCAGCTGGCAGTGAGTGGTCCCAATCCGACAGCAGCGTGCGGATGCCAGTGACCATGGCGATGGGCTGGTCGAGCATGACGTGATGACCCGCGGCCGGGATTTCGATGAGCGGGGCGAGCCGGCCGAGGCCGTCATACATCTGCTCGCTGGTCTGCGGGGTCACGATGCCGTGTTCGGCGCGGAACAGCGCCACCCGGCAGTCCAGCCGGGTCAGCAGCGCCGGGCCGGCCCTGGTCCGGCCGAAGATGCGCGGGTCGAATTTCCAGCTCCACCCGCCGTCGACCGCGCGGATCGAGGTCGCAGCGATGTGCTCTCTGATGTAGGGCAGGGCCGGCTGGTCGGGGATCGGACGGAACCGCGAGATGGCGATCTCGCGCGTCGGGTACACCCGCAGCGGGCCGAACGCCCGATGCTGCTGGGCAGCCCGCTCTTCCGGGGTGATGTCCTGCACCGGCGAGTCGATGACGACCACGCCTTCCAGTTCGGAGCCGTACAGGCCTGCTGCCCGCAGCGCGACAAACCCGCCCATACTGTGCCCGATGATGACCGGTGGTCCGGAGATGCTCGCCGCGTTCGCGACGGCACGGACCTCTGTTGCCCACTGGTCGAGGTCATAACGATCGCGGCGGCCACTGTCGCCGTGCCCGGACAGGTCAAGCGCCACGACCCGGTGGCCGGTCGCGAGAAGCGGGGCGATGTGATCCCACCAGCGGGCATGGGCCGCTCCGCCATGCGCGAGCACGAGACCAGCTGACCCGGGCTCGCCCCACGCGCGGTAGGCGATCGGCGCCCGGTCCACGTCGACCGAGCCGCACTCGACACGGGCGGCCATCGCATCGGTGAACCACTGCGGCGGAGTTTCCGGATTGGCGAGCCCCGCGGGATCGGCGAGCGGCGCAGGCGGTGAAGTCATGTAGGACAGCGAATCAGATTTCGCCATTCGGCGGTGCAATGTCCCTGGCAGCGAAGACCCGTTCACTTCACAAGACGGGGAACGGGGTCGTCTGTGCCGACGCCGGCCCGTGCCACCCCGGGCCGCCGGGGGTCGGTCAGCGAGCGCCGCAACGGTTGCACCTCCGGAAGGATCAATCGGCCGAACTGGAATTGGGAGTCAGCATCCCAGCCCCTGTGGCGTCATATACACGTGACAGTAAATATCCCAGGAGCGGCAACGAACACGCCAGGGGCCGCGACCGCGGCCCGGCGGGCCGAATCCGCGGCTGAGGGCGTCGATGACCTGTACCGGGTGCACGCGGTCGGTCTCGTCCGTCTTGCACTACTGCTCGTCGGAGACCGGGCTACGGCTGAGGACGTCGTGCAGGACGCGTTCCTCGGCCTGTACCGGGCCTGGCACCGGCTGAACGACCCCGGCAATGGCGGCGGTTATCTACGCGTCGCCGTCGTGAACGGCTGCCGCTCCGCGCTGCGGCGCCGGAACCGTGCCCGGCTGCTCCGGGTGCAGCATGATCCGCCGGTCTGGTCAGCCGAAGCGGCAGCGATGGACAGCGAGGACCGGCGGGCGGTGCTCGCCGCGGTCGCCCGGCTGCCGCGCCGCCAACGCGAGGTGCTCGCGCTGCGTTACTACCTGGGGCTCGGCGAAAAGGAAATCGCCGACTCACTCCGCATCAGCCGGGGAACCGTGTCCTCCACGGCATCCCGCGCGCTGGCCGTGCTCGCCCGCGAAATCGGGGAGGAACTGTGAACGACCTGGAACTTCGGCTGTCCGATGCCTACCGAGAGGCAGCCGGCACCGTGAGCCCGGAAGAACTTCGCAGCCTGCAGATCGAGCAGCCGGCTAGGCAGCGGTCATTTCCCGGCTCCCGACCAGGCAGGTCGCTGACGCCGCTGATAGCCGCGGCAGCCGTGCTGGCCGTCGTCGTGGCGGCCGCCGTTGTCGGGCCGCGAGTCTTGTCAGCACAGCACGACCGCCATCATGCGGTCTCGAGCGGCCACGTGACCAGGAAGGCGCACGGCGCCATGATCGCGGCATCGCTGCCCACCTACGTCGTCGCCAATAACGGCAGCGGACTTGCGATCATCGCCACGGCCACCTGGAAGACGGTGGCACGTGTGTCCGCGCCGTCCGGACAGGCTTTCACGTCCGTGGCGGGCGCGGCCGATGACCGGACGTTCCTGGTGGCGGCCGATCTGGGTGTCCAGTCTTCGTGCGACACGTGGCTCTATCGGCTCCGCCTGGGCGCTCAGGGCCAGCCCGTCGGCGGCCTGGAGTTGCTGGCGCCGCGGATGTCCGGCCTGCCCACATCCGTTGCTGTGAGCGCCAACGCTCTGACTGTCGCCTACTCGGTAGTGCGGTGCGCCAGCGGCGCAACCGGCCACATCAGCGGCAGCCACCCTATCGGCGATATCGGGGTGATCAACCTCGCTACCACGCAGCTCAAGCATTGGTCGTTCACGCTGAACGAGGACTACACCAGTGACCTGTCGCTGTCGGCCGATGGCGGCCTGGCTGGCTTCTCCAGTTACCTCGACACCTCAGCACCCGGCACCGTACAGGTGGGCCGGGTCCTGCCGGCCAGCGCCCAGCCGGGAACCGTCCAGCAGCGCGACCGCATTGTGGTGCGGTCCGCAGCGACCTCAAGCAACGGCCTTGACGCTGTTGCGCTCAGCCCCGACGGTCACACCATGTACGCGTGCACGCAAAGCGGCTCGTCCAGTACGGACGTGACGCAAACACTCGCCGCCTATGACACTGCGACCGGACAGGTGACCAGGGTCCTGCACACCTGGCGTACGCAGGATCCGTCCTGCGGTATCACCGCCGACCCGACTGGCGGCTACCTGCTGCTGTCTACCACCGCGAGATCTAAGAAAGCAGGACACGGCAAGGACACGGTCGGGTCGGCGGTGAACTCGCCAACGCCCAAGAGGACCTCGGGCGGCCCTCCGGTGACCGTCCTGACCTGGGTCGACCTGGCGACCGGCAGCTTCACGAAGTTGCCGATCAGCGTCCCGATCGGCAACGGCCTCGGCTTGTGATGCCAGCCGCAGCGCGTTTGCGGCCTGGCCGACTTGGTCTCCGGCATAAGGGGTGGATGGCGTCCAGGTCGGCCGGTCATTCCAACCTTCGGGCTTCCGGCCTCTGCCCGTGGTAAGAGACGAGGTTCTATCCGCTGGCCGATGCGGTACTGACCTCGCGCACCGACGATGGAGGAAAGCCAGCATTCGAGTCAGCGGAGGCACGCGGAGATGGGCGACACACAGTCGATACGGGCATCGGACCGTGACCGGCAGGATGTCGTCGACCGGCTCCGCGGCGCCGTGGGGGAGGGCCGCCTGGGAATGGAGGAGTACGTGGAGCGCATAGAACTCGCGTACCAGGCCGTCACCCACCGGGACCTAGGGCCGCTGTACGCGGACCTGCCTCCTTCTGGCTCCGTAGCCGCGCACAGGCCGGCGGCGCTGCGCGCTGCGGCAGCGCCGGCGCTGGGAGGTCGGCGGTGCTCCGTAGCCGGGCTGCCGGCGGTGCTCAGGATGCTGTGGGCGACCTGGCTGACCGCCGTGGCGATCAACGTGGTCGTCTGGGCGCTGGTCAGCGCCACAACGGGTCAGCTGATCTACCCCTGGCCGCTGTGGGTGGCCGGCCCGTACGGTGCCGCGCTCTTCGCGTTGTCAGCCGGCGTCCGCCAGATTCGCGGCGGTCGGCAGGAGCCCGCGCGGCGTTAAGGCGCCCGGCCTCGCGTCGCGCGCGCTAGGAGCGCATCGTCGCCGGCTGCGCCGACACCGGCGTGTCCTGGTGCAACTGGGTGATCCACCCCGGCACCAGGCCTCCGCCGCTGTGGCGGCCGCGGCCGGACTCTCCCCGCCAACGAGTCGCAGCACGGCGAAATCAGGTGGCGACGGACGAAGGCCCCATAATCGCGTCAGCCGCATCCGCCTCCCGTGCTGGCTCCGAGACAGTCTCCACCCTGGGTCATAGGTCCGGTTCTACCTGCGGGCCGATGTGCTGATCCGGTCGCGTCGCGACGATTGAGCACATGACAGAACACGATGTGATAACCGTCCGTGGCCTGCGCAAGGCCTACGGGACGAGGATAGTGGTCGACTCGCTGGACCTCGCTGTCCGCGCTAGCGAGGTCGTCGGCCTGCTCGGCGCCAACGGCGCCGGTAAGACGACCACCGTTGAGTGCATCCAAGGCTTGCGCAAACCTGACGCCGGGTCGCTGACAGTCCTCGGCTATGACCCCGTCACCCAGTGTGCGCAGCTGCGCCCGCTGCTCGGCAGTCAGCTCCAGGACTCGGAATTGCCCGACCGGCTGCGCGTGGCCGAGGCAATCCGCCTGTTTGCCACCTCGGATGCACGCAACGGCGACGAGCTGCTCGAGCAGTTCGGACTGGCCGCCCGGGGCCGTTCGGTGTTCTCTTCGCTGAGCGGTGGGGAACGGCAGCGGTTGTTCCTCGTGCTCGCCCTCCTCAATCGGCCCCGGCTGGTCATCCTCGACGAGCTGACCCAGGGCCTCGATCCTGCCGCGCGCCGCGAGGTCTGGACCGCGGTCCGGCGCCTGCGCGATGCGGGCACCACCGTTCTGCTGGTGACGCACGAGGTGGACGAGGCCGAGGCACTGTGCGACCGGGTCGTCGTGATGCGCGCGGGCCGGGTCATCGACGCAGGCACGCCAGCCGAGCTGGTCAAGCGGTACGCGCGGACCGCCACCGTCCGGTTCGCCCTGCCGGCACCGGCCACCGCGTTGCCTGACCAGTCGACGGCACTGCTGGACGAGCTCCGACGGCTCGACGGCGTGCGCGAGATTGAGCGGAACGGGGTCGACGTGACCGTGCACGGCGACCGCCGCATCATCGCGCATGTCGGCGCCAGCCTCGTGCAGCACGGCATGGTGCCTGACGACCTCGGCGTCCATATCCCCAGCCTCGAGGACGCCGTGCTCACCCTGCTGGAGCCCGGGCCGGACGACGCGCGCTCGGGGGCGCCCGAGACCGCACATAACGAGCTAGTCGGAGCCCGGCGATGAACTCGGCGATTGGACGGCTCGTCCAAGCCGAGCTGAAACTGATGACGCGCGATCCGCTCGTGCTGACGTTCGTGTTCGCGTTCCCGATTGTCACGATGCTGATCATCGGCGGCGCGTTCGGCACCCAGCCAACCCCCGCATTCGACTTTGTCAATCCGGCGCACTGGTACGTGGCTTCGTATCTCACCGTCGTCATAGCTGCGATCGGCTTGGTCATGCTGCCGGTCCACCTGGCGTCCTATCGGGAGCGCGGAGTGCTGCGGCGCTTCGCGGCGGCAGGGTTCCCGCGGTGGTCGTTCGCCATTGCCCAGCTCGTCGTCGGACTGGCGACGACCCTGGTCGCCTGCACGCTGCTGCTGGCAGTCGCGGCCCCGGTGTACGGGATCCCCGCCCTGCATACCTGGTGGCGCGTCGTTGCCGCGCTGGCGCTCGGAGCGGTCGCCTTCGTCAGCCTTGGCGTGCTGCTCGGCTCGGTCCTTCCGTCGGCCCGGGCCGCGCAGGCCGTCGGCCTGCTGATCTTCTTCCCGTCCTTCCTGCTCGGTGCCGGCGGTCCGCCGCCGCACGTGATGGGCTCGGTGGTACGGCAGGTGGCCGGGCCACTGCCGCTGACTCTGCTGACCAACGCCGTGCGGGAGCCATGGCTCGGCCTCGGGACCGCCACTGGGTCGTTGATAGCGATCGCCGGCATTGCGGTAGCGGCCACTGCCATCGCTGCCCGCCGGACGGCGTTGTGACGCAGAATGTCTGCCCAGACGTCATCAGCGACCGACGGTCGTAGCATCCAGAGCATGGGTAGCGATGCGGGCACGTCTTACTCCGCCGAGTTCTTGGCGGGATGGGCCCGCTGGACCGCTCTGGCGGTGTTCGCTGCCGGGGTCGGGGTCGGGATATTGCCACTAAACCCGTCCCCGCTGGCGGCCGGCCTGGCGGCAGCAGCGGCCATCGGCGCGGCCGCGGTGCTCGTCTCGCTGCGGCGGCGGCAGGACCGGTACCTGCTCCCTCTGTCGGCCTTGGCCACCGCGGGGGTGGCTCTCCTCGGGAACGGCGACTCAACCAATGTCGGCTGGTTCACGGTTTGCCTGATCGGGATCTGGTGCGCGCTCGTCGGGAAGCGCTGGGAATACCTCGGGTACCTGGCCGGCACGCTGATCCTCTTCGCGGTCGAATGGCGCTGGATTCATCCCGATCCCGGCTGGGGCGCCTGGATGGCAGGCACGACACTGGCGGTGGCGGCTGGCAGGCTGGTCCGGCACGAGCGCGATCTTGTGGCGCAGCTCAGGGAAGCCCAGGCCGGGCTGGCCG
The DNA here is from genome assembly GCA_963804435.1 of uncultured Actinomycetota bacterium. GTDB lineage: Bacteria > Actinomycetota > Actinomycetes > Streptosporangiales > Streptosporangiaceae > JAJYUU01. The sequence goes on from CAWDQI010000003.1 coordinate 243,740, forward strand.
AGCGCGCCCGAGCAGAGGAGCGCAACCGCATTGCCCGCGAATTGCACGACGTCATCGGCCACAACCTAACTGTGTCGCTCCTGCACGTCTCAAGCGCGCGGCTGGCCGTCGAGCACAGCCTTGACGACGCGGCGCGTTCCCTGGCCGAGGCCGAGCGCCTTGGCCGGGAGAGCCTGGACGAGGTGCGCATGGCCGTGGGCATCCTGCACCAGGACGGCGATGCCGGCCGGACAACGCCCCTGCCCGGCGCGGACGGATTGCCGGCGCTCGTCGAGCAGTTCCGGAACGCCGGCGCCGACGCTACGTTCACCACTGACGGCGATACGGCAACGCTGCCGGCTACTACTGGGCTTGCTCTGTACCGCATCCTGCAGGAGGCGCTGACCAACTCGATCAAGCACGCGTCCGGTTCGCATACCGCGGTACACCTCGCCGTTGATTCCCGCGAGGTGCGGCTGGCGGTCGACACCTCGGGAGAACCTGGCACTGGCACAGGACTCGGGGCGCTGAACATGCGCGAACGAGCTGAGTCCCTTGGGGGGACTTGCGCGGTCGGGCCTGGCGGGCGGGGCTGGCTAGTCGAGGCCACGTTCCCTCTCGATCGAAGCCGCCGGCGACAGGACGTCCGATGATCCGCGTCCTGCTGGTCGACGACCAGGAGCTAGTCCGAACCGGCCTGCGCGGCATCCTCCGCCCGGAGTTTGGCTTCGACATCGCAGGCGAATGCGCCGACGGTCGCGACGTCGTCGCCGCGGTTGACGCGCTGGCGCCCGACGTCGTCCTGATGGACGTCCGGATGCCGGTGGTGGATGGCGTGCAGGCGACGCGTCAGCTGCGCGGCCGCGACAACTGCCCGCCCGTGCTGGCGCTGACCACGTTCGACGATGACGAGGTGCTGGCGGGCGTCCTGCGGGCGGGAGCGTCCGGCTTCATCCTCAAGGGCGTGCCGGCCGAGGACCTCCAGCGAGCCGTTCGCGTGGTCGCTAACGGCGGTGCGTGGCTCGACCCGGCCGTCACCGGCAGGGTGCTGGCCATCTATCGGACTGCTGCGCCCGCGCCCGCCGACCGGGATTCCGGCCTTGAGCCACTGACCAGCCGCGAGCGCGAAGTGCTAGCCCTAATCGGGCAGGGCAGGACGAACGCCGAGATTGCCGCCGAGCTGTTCGTCGGCGAGGGAACCGTCAAGACTCATATCAATCACATGTTCACCAAGCTGCGGCTGCGTGACCGTGCCGCGGCGGTGGTCTACGCCTTCGACCACGATCTCGTCTTCCCTGCGCCAGGCAGCCGTGGAGACCAGGCGCGCTAGCGCTTGCCGCCGCGGCCGGATCTCCTGGACGGGGGACGCGGGCCACGGGCGCGATCGGCCATCTCGGCCCAGAACCGGCTGAGCTGCGCCGCCGTCATCTGCTGCCACGGCGCCTGGCGGCTTAGCGGATGCCTGGCAGTCCGGTCCAGCAGCGTCCGCTGACGACGGCAGAAAGCCTCGCTCATCTCGACTCGCGGCTGTCCGCCCTTCGGCGGGTACGGGCACAGCTCGAAGGCGCAGCCGTCCACGCAGCTGACACCGGGGACGATCGAGACGGCGGTGCCGACGGTCAGCCCAGGCTCGAGCGCTTCCCGGAAATGCGTGATGCACGGCGGCAGGTCGTCGCGATTCGAGCGCCTCAGCCGTCGCTCACGCTGCGGTGGCAGATCTCCCCGGTCGGCGAGATTACGCAGCAAGAGCACGTCGGCGACTAGCTGCTGGGCCCGCCCATTGAGCGCAGTCCAGCCTGCGGACGGCGGGATCCACAGCCGATGACGGCGCTGCTGTGTCACCTCGCTAAGGTTCCGGGAGCCCACCTGACCGACTACCCCGCTCTCGTCGATCCACAGATACCGCTGCGGGCGCTCGGTCTTGAGAGCCAGGACGCAGAGCAGCGCCGCCTCGCTGACGAACGGGTGCGGCTCGGGGTGATTGCCCGGTGCCCGGCTGCGGTCGGCCCGTTCGCGCCCGGCTACGTCGAGCCAGTGCTGCACGATCGCCTCAGGCTTGGCGCCGTATTTGTCCCAGGGCTGCTTCGATTCGGACAGGTTCAGCAGCGTCAGGGCGTGGATGAGCGTTAGCTGCGAGAACCAGTAACGTGCGCTCTTGAGCATCTCCAGCGCCTGCTCGGCAAGGAACATGCGCGACTCGCGCAGCACGTCAGGCTGGGCCGGACGGCGGTTGGCGGCGTACTTGAAGCCCTGCGCGAGCGCGATCTCCAGTGCGATGGGCAAATCCTGTTCGCTGGCCAGCCGCCCGTCCTGGGCAAGGTGCCGGAGCCACTGGCCAAGATCTGCTTGCGCCTGCTCAGCGATGATCTTGTCGGCAGGCGTGCTGCTCCGGCCCCCGATGGAGCCAACCAGCATCGGGGCCAGCCAGGCACTGATGAGCGCTGCTCGGGAGCTCTCGGCAGTGCGCTCAGACCGGGATGCAGACCGGCCGGCCTCGGCGACCGGGCGCTCGCCCCGCTCGGCTTGCTCGGCTCGCTCCACTCGCTCGGCTTCGCAGGTCCCGCACGGTGCGGAGAGGATGTGCCGAAGCTCCTCGTAGGCAGCCTCGCCGCCGACGCCGATCTCCTGAGCCGCCGCGAGCTGAACTGGATAGGAGCGGTCCGCGCAGCCGATCCCGTAGAGCTGCGGGTACGCCGGCCTGGCCTGGAGGGGCTCACCGCGCCGCCGCCGTTCATCAATCATCCGCGCCGCGTCACCGAAACGGTGCGCCAGCGCCAGCTTGCCTTCCTCGAGCGTCCTGGGGTCCTGGGCGTGGATGCGGGACCATCGTTCCCTGATATCGGCGGCAATGTCGGCGTGCGCGGGCTCGGCCGCCACGCAGTCGATCTCCAGCGCCGCCGCGTACATGTCCAGGACCTTGTTGTCGTCACGGACGGCGGCGCCTGCGCGTAGCGGCGCGAGGAAGTCGGCCCGGTTGCGCGGATCCGGGACGCTGGCACCTCGCGGCCGCCGGGTGCGTGGAGCGGCGGCCGGCGGAGCAGATTCCGGCCGGGCCCTATCGGCACCGTCACCCCGGTCCGTCGCTCGGGAACGCAGCACGAGAGCGATAACGAACTCCCGGCCTGGTTTGGGATACTGCATGGCGTCACGGAGGTAATCGGGATCCTGCAGCGCGGCGTCCAGGAGCCGTGATCCCAGATAGGCCTGCATCAGGCTGTGCGGGAACCGGACGCTGTGCCCGCGCACTTCGACCAGGTTCAGCTGCGCCGCCCACGCCGCGGCGAGACGCACATCGATGGTCCGGACCCCCGGAGCCTGGCCCGTCTGCTCGTCGATCCGGGCGAGCCGCTGCTGAACTTCGGCCCGGATCGGAGCACCGAGGTCGATCTCGAATTCGGCCTCGAGTCGATCGGCCCTGAGGCCGGCGCAAGCCAGCGCTGACATCTGCTCGAGCGCCGCCTGGCGTTCGGCCCGGTTCAGCGGGATTTCCTCGAGGAGGTGGCCGTTAACGAGCGCGCGCTCCCAGGTTTCCAGCAGGCTGAGCCGGAGCTTGGAACGGTCGACGCCGCGAGTGTCGACAACGCCCTGCTGGCCTGCCGAGGTCGGCTCCAGCAACCCCTTGACATGCAGCTCACGCGTGATCTGCAGATAGAGCGGGGCCTCAACAACGTCCGCGGTCTCGACGATCCAGGCAAGCCTGCGCTCATCCTCGCTCGTACCGTCGCTGCCGATGTAGGCCAGCGCCGCCTCGTAACTGAGCGGCTCCAGGTTGAGGATCGCGGCGTCGGTCGACCGGAGCGGGTCATGCGGGCGCGAGGCGATGACGAGTGGCAGATGCTGCTGGTGCGCTCGCCGGATGGCCTCGCGGATGATGTTGTCGCGCTCCGGCTCGGCGCTCGTCCCGACAATGGCCTCTTCCAGGCCGTCCGCGAGCACGATTATCTTGCCGTCCTGCCGTAGCCGCCGCCAGATGGTCTCGCCCTCGGCGGATGAGGACAGGCCCGGGTTCACCTCGCTGAGGAATCGGTTCCGCGCCAGGGACTCGAAGTCCAGCTCAGTGGTGGCGTCCCGGAGCCGGATCGGGACCGGGATCGCGCGCTTCTCCGCCAGCAACTCTGTCAGCTTGACAAGCACGGCGGTCTTGCCGGTTCCGACGCCGCCCACGATGACGTGCGGGCGGCTCCCGCGGTCGTGCAGATCCGTCATCACCGCCATGCACAGCTCGTCGCGCCCGACGACCTGGTCGATGATGGCGCCTGCCGTCGGCACCAGCTCGCGGGAGTCCGCGCGGGCCCTGGCCCGGTACCGTCGTTGTAACCTGAACAGCCGCGAGAGCACGTAGGCCGACGCCAGCGCAACCAGCACGCCCGACGCAAGGATGTTGGTCGCGATCCCGCAGGAAAAGCCGAGCGCTGCGCACCGGCGGTCCGGGTCGAACGCCGCGCCTGATGGCGCGTTGCGCACGATGTACAGGTACGCGATCCAGCCGAGCCACAGGACAAAGCCGAGCGCGGCGAGTCCGGTCACAAAGGTCACGATCCGGAGCCACCGGCGTGACCGCCAGTTAGCCGGCTCGTCGACACCGCTCCGATCGCGACGACGCGGCCGCGGACCGCCAAAAAAGCGCGCGAGCCTCGGCCCCATCCTGCGCTTACGCCGTCCGCCCAGGCGACTCCGCCTACCGAACATCTTCCCTCCGCAGCCACCCGCTCAGGCGATACTCAGCTACCGCATCGGCGGCGCATGCCGGCATACGGATATTGCTCTAGTTTTGGCAACTTTTGCAACAACCGAAACCCGGCGAGCCTTGCAGGGCCGATTGGCGTGGCCGGTTGGCGCAGTTCGAATCGTGGGATGGCGCAGCGGTGACGATATAGCCGGTGACGAACACCGCGCTGCGGCTGACCGCTGCCGAGAGAGCCTGGCCGGGAAGCGTGACGGTGCCGTTGCCGGCATAGCGTTTCACCCGCAGCTGGGCGCCGCCGGTGTAGCGCTTGACCCACAGCTGGCTGCCGGTGGCGGCTACTTCGACGATGCCGGAAGTGAGTAGGCGTACAGCCTCCCGACGACGCCGACATTGATGTAGAGCACCCCGTTGACGACGGCGGGTGATCCCCCGCCAATGAAACCGGTGACAGCGCCCCAGAGCGGACGACAGGTCCTCACACCCCGGGAGACTGAGCATTTCAACGATCCGGCCGCGTCGTAGCCGTAAGTCCCGCCGTTTGTCGACGAGAAGTAGACCACGCCGTTTGCCACGGCCGGCGACGAAGATGTAGCGTACCCGGTCCCCCCGGTCGGCGACGTCCATAGCGGCTTGCACTTCCTGGCCTTCGCGGTTCCCGCGCAGTTTCTCGACCCGGCCGCGCTGAACGCGGACAGCGTGCCGCCTGCCGAGACCGTGTAGACCGTCCCGTTCGCGACCGCGGGGGTCCCACCGATGCTGGACGGGGTGACTGCGGTCCAGAGTGGCGTGCATGTCTTCACCGCTGCCTTGGTCGAGCAGTTGGATGTCCCGGCGGCGGCGAAGGCGTACATCTGGGCATTCCACGAGCCGACGTAGACCGTCCCGTTCGCGACCGCCGGGGCAGAATATGTCGGGCTGCCGGATGTGGCAGCCGTCCACAGTGGGGCACACACCTTCGGTTTGCCTGTGCACTTTGCCGATCCCGCGGCATCAAACGCATAAAGCGTCCCATTGGCGATATACATGACGCCGTTGGCGATCGCCGGCGAACCAGTGTTGCCGACGCTCACCGGCAGGCCAGTAGTCGTCCAGATCGGAACGCATACGACCGGCGACCCCGAGCACCCTTTCGACCCAGCAGCATCGAACGCGGACACGTACGCCCCGCCCGAGCCAAGGGCAAGGCCGTCTCCGTATCCCGGGACGTACAAGATCCCGTTGGCGACCGCAGGCGAGCCTGGGCCGGGAGTGAACGACGGGCCGGTCGATGTGTGCGTACTAGTTGCCCACAGGGGCGCGCACACTTTGGGCGTGCCTGAGCAGTTTTTCGATCCCGCCGCATCGAACGCCTGGACACCTTCGGCGTCAGTGACGAAGACTTTGCCGTCCGCGATGACCATGCCGTCGAAATAGGCAGTTGCCGCCGTCCACAATGGCGTGCAGGTCGTCGGCGCTGCCGAGCAGTGAGTCCCGCCGCTGGCGCTAAACGCATAGAGCCGGACACTGTCGACGTACAGGATGCCGTTCGAAATCAGCGGCGCGGAGGTTCCATCGATCGTCGGGTAGATCCTCGCCTGCGACAGCTTCCCGACGTTGCCAGGTCCGATCCGGGTCTCGTTGAGCTGGTCGCCCGTCCGGGCCGCGCCGTCGTGCAACTGCGGCCAGCCAGGCAGCCCGCCGGCAGAGGTCAGTGTCCCGCTCAGGGTGACGGACGCGAGGCCCTTGGCTCCCTTGCACAGGCTGATGAGCTTGCTGCCGGTATCGGGCGAGTAGGCGACCGCCGTGACTTGCCCGGCGAACGAACCCTTCGCCGCGGACGATCCGGCGCCGGGAACCGCAAGTCCTTCGTCGCCGCTCGCGTTGGCCACGATCTTCTCGCTCGTGCTCCGCACCCGGCTCGCCGCGAAATGCGCCGGACCTGCGTAGGTGACGCCGCCAACGACACCGTCGACGCTGCCGGCCCACGAGACCGAGAGCGACAATGAGGTCCCCGTGGCCGACAACTTGCCGCATCTCATCGGGCTTGACGCAAAGGCCCCTGAGACCTTGCCGCCGGTGATCGCCAGGACCGGGTTGGTCGTCGTGCAACCCGAGAGCGTCCCGGCCACCGTCGAGGGCTTGGTCCCGCCGCTAGCGAGATGAAGTGGCGGAGAGAACGACACCTTGACCGAAAGGGCGCAGGTTACCCCGCCAGGCGCAGAACCGGTGAAACTCGGGGCTGCCGCCTCCGCTGAAGCTGACGGCACGAACGCCCCGGCCAGGCCGACCAAGACGATGACGCCGCACAAGGACCGCAAGCCTCGCATGAATCCGCCCCCCCAGGCTACTGTCGCGCCCACGCTGACGCGATCCAGCGACCGGACGAGAGACAGCCAGAGCCGATCCAGGCTCTTGCAATCGATAGGCGAGGACAGCGCCTCGTGGGGCCGTGAGGCGGAGACTAACAGGGCCATATCCGAAGGAGCAAGAGTTATGCGAGTGAACTGCTGCTCAGTTCCCCGTCCCACGGCGGAAAAGAATGTCGAGGCGCTGTTCTGTTTGAGGGTGACAGGACGCGGTGCAACCTCGGCCCCGCAGGACTTTGGCGGGAACCGCTGGCAGGCATTCACCTGCCGGCCAGGATCCCGCCGGGCTTCCACGGCAGCTGGATCGCCGACCAGTAGGTCCGCCAGCGGTTCTTCGGCCTGGACGGTGACCGCATGCCGCTAGAACTGTGTCGCTCAGGTGTCTGCCTCCGTCGCGGTCGGGTCGGCACTCGCCGCCGCAGGGGCGGCACCGGCTGCCTCGCCGATCCCCATCTCCTGGGCTATCGGAACCTGGACCGCGTGGCTCCTGGTGGGCGCACCCGCCACGTAGAAGAGGACTCCTACCACCAGCAATACCACCAACGGTATAATCTGGGACATCTCGAACTGCCCGCGGGTGAAGCCGGAGGGCAGCGAGCTATCGGGATTGCCGTGCTGGCCGAACCAGTTCGTCCCGAGGCCGGGGTAGACGAGCACGATCGACGCGATGACTGCCCAGAACGTGCACAGCCCGCCAACAAGCCAGACCATCGGCATTCCCCCGGGCACGCGGTAAGGACGGTCGACGTGCGGGTGGGACCTTCGAAGTTTGATCAGCGCCGGGAAGATGACGATGTAGGAAATCGTCGTGGTCGAGATGACCAGCCCGAGCACCACGGTGAAGTACTTCAGGGCGTTGCCCCCGGTAATGGCGAAGGCAAGCACCATGACCGCTGTGGCGGCTATCCCGGAGCACAGGTTCACCGCGATGGGCGTGCCGAAGCGGGCCGAGAACCGGCCCATAAACCGGGGCGCCGCGCCGTCGAGCGCAGCCATGGCCTGGGCCCGGTCCGCGCCCATGATCCAGGTGGTCCCGCTGGTCAGCAGCGCCAGGACGAACGCGACCGCTATCGCGTAGCCAAGCGCCTTGCCTGCCCCGGTTAGGACCGGCGTGCCGTTCGCAGCAAAATGGCCGCCGTATACCGTGAACACTGACTTGATCGCCGCTATGAAGCCCTTCAGGCCTGTCACCTGCCCTTTCGGCAGCAGCAGCAGGATCGCGAGAATCGGCAACCCGTACAGCAGCACGGTTGCAACGGCCGAACGCGCTACCCCGATCGGAACGTCGCGCTGCGGGTTCTTCATCTCCTCACCAGCCGCGCTGGGCAACTCGAAACCGACGTAGTTGAAGATCAGAACCGGGACCGCAGCGATGAAGATCGCGTAGCTCGGCAAGAAGGTACCGCCGCCGAAAGTGTCGTGGATGCCGTTCTTGATCGCGTAGATCACTACGGAGATGGTGAAGAAGCCGAGCAGCACCGACCGCATGAACGCCCCGATGGTCGGCACCCACTTCCCGACGCTGAAGGAGATGATCGCCGCGACGACCGTGAACCAGATGAATGCCAGCACGAACAGCATGTCAAGGAGCGTCGCGCCGCCAAACAGCTTGGGACCCGGCAGAGAGTTGCCATTGTTGAAGAACTCCTCGACAGTCGCGAGCGCGGTGATGCCCAGGGTGCCGCCCACCCAGATCGGGTTCGAGATCCAGTAGATAAGTGAGTTCACTGCGGCTACCCCGCGCCCGAAAGCGAGCCTGGTCCAGATGTACGGCCCACCCTCCTCAGGGAACGCGGCCCCGAGTTCAGCGGTCAGCAGCGCGTACGGGACTAGGAAGAGAATGGCCAGGAAGATCAGCCACGTGAACGCCTGCGGCCCGTTACTCGCGACGGCTCCGAGCGTGTCGACTCCGACAAGGGTGCAGATTAGGAAGAACAGGATGTCGAAGCGCGCGAAATGCTTGCGGAGCTTCTTCTTCTCCCGCAGCGCATCTGTCGTCGTCACGTCCAGCAGATCGCCTGGAATCGCCGCTGTCGCCATGGCATAACCTTTCGTCAGCACACGCGGGCCGCGCGAGTCCTGGCTATGGCGCGTTAGCCACTCAGGTCGCTCGGCGGAGCATGCTTACCATTGTCACCAGACGAGCCCGCCATTGTCAGCACTTGAAGTGCTGGACAACCACGTTGCGGTGTTCGGTGACCCCGAGTTCGCGCGCATTGCGCAGATGTCGCAACAATCAGCCGCGAAGGAGTGGCGGCCAGCCGGACAGGAGCTCTCAGGGTTATTTCTTGACCCGGATGGTCTTGCTCGACCTGGTGTCTAGCGCCATCTCATCCGCATCGATGACCTTTGCTTTGAGCCGGACCGTCCCGGTGACCGGGTCGACCACATCAACCACCTTCGCCAGGAGGCGGGCGCTCTCATCGTTGCCCGACTCATGCGCCAGCACCACGGCTCGGCCGAGTCTGGCCGCTGCCGTGTCATTGTCGCCTACCTTGCGGGCCTCGAGGCCATCCTGGATGGCCTGTGCGAGCTCGGCCTGGTCGGTGTAATGGGCAATGTGGCGGTCGATCCGAGTAGATAGGCCCTCGTCGTCGGTCCAGATCGCGCGGACGAGGCCTTGGCAGAGCTGCTTCGGGCCGTCGGCGGTCTCAACAATCAGGCTGATCCGGGCGGCGAGCATTTCCTGGCCCACCAGCGCGGGCTCGACGCTGACGCACACGTGATAGTCGCGGCTCTCAGTGCCCCACGCGCCGGTGGGATAGTCATTCGCCTGGGGCGAGCTCTGCGTGCGCCGGCCGGTGAGGTCCTCAACGGTGGGAGCGACTTGCTTGACGAAACGGACGGTCGCGTGCACCGGTGTCCATACCCGCAGCGCGACGTCGGCGACCTCCTTGTCCATGGAGGCCTGCATCATTGCCTCAAAGTCAGCGGCCAGCCCCTCCGGGTCGGCGACGATATCGACAGTGCCCAGCAGCGCGGTCGAGATCTTGCGCAGCTCATCGACCTTCCAGTCGGTGCCGACGCCACGGCAGTCGCAGCTGAACACGCCCTCGCAAAGCCTGATGGCGGTGGCCAGGTGGGCGCGCGTTTCCTGGTTCTGACCGTCGGTGAGTAGGATCACGTGCCGCAGGGGCGATTCGCTTGCGGCGAAGATGTCTCGGGTGAGCCGGAGCCATTTCCCTATCGCGGTTCCGCCTCCTGCGCGCAGGTGAAGCAGGGCGCGCTTTGCGTCCTCCCTGGTGCGCGCATTTGCCGTTGCCAGACCCGCGTCGGGTGGGTACAGCGCCCTGGCCACGTGGCTGCCGGTGACGATGGCGAAAGCGACTCCGTCGCGCAGGGCGTCGATGGCTGCAGCTGTCGCCTGGCGCGCTTGAATCAGCTTCTGGACTGGTGCGCCCATCGACCCGGAGGAGTCGATGATGATGATCTCCGCCGCGCTGCCCGCGACCGCTGACCGGCTGACCGCTGAACCTGTAGCTGTCACCGTCACGACGGCATTGACCTCGCGGGCACCAGCTGGCAGGTACTCATTCTGGAAGATCTCGACGGTGAACTCGGGTGCGCTCATGTGCGGGTGCTCCGCTGGCTTGTCAGCTGGTGCTGCGGTAGCCATCAGACCAGCGTCCTCGGCCGCACGTCGCTGGCGAGGTCGACCAGGGCGTACCGGTCCAGCCGGGTCGGGGACAGCCGAGCGAGCGCCCGGTAGCAGCGTTCGAGTCCTAGCCGCAGCCCTCGTTCGCTCAGGTCGCAGTCAAGCAACCGACTACCCGTGACCGGCGTTCCTGCCTGCGAGAGCGCCAGTGCCGCCCTCAGCACTTCGCCAGTGAGGGCGTACCGGGTTGCGTCGTCGAGTTGCAGGCGTTCTAGCTGGCTCGCTGCATCCCTCACCGCCCCGGCCGGCAAGCCGGCTAGATCGGAGGCGAGGACACGGGCCCGGACGGCGGCTATCTGTGCCGTAATGTGATGGCTGGAATTTTCCGGAACCTGGCTCAATACGTCCACCGCCGCCGACCGGTCGCCGGTGGCGAGCCGGATCCTGGCCAGCCCGAAGGCCGCGCTCACATACGATCTGTCGGTCGTCCAGACAACGCCGAGATACCTTGCAGCGGTGCCGAGATCGCCGGCGGCTTCGGCGGTAAGTCCGAGCGCGAGCTTCGGTGCCAGTTCGCCAGGCAGAACATCGTAGGCAGCCTCAAACGCCGTCTGCGCCTCTGGCAGCCTTCCAGCTCGCACATCGGCCAGACCCTGGTACCAGCTAACCCGCCAGTCGCCGCGGCCGCGCCCTGTCAGCTCGTGCAGCGCTCGTCGCGCGCCGGCCATATCCCCGGCTGCGATGCGGGCTCTGGCCACGGCCAGGTAAGCCTCTACCCCGTCGGTCGCACCGCCCGCGGTGCCTGCGGCGGCCGAGATTGCGGACTCCAATGCGTCAGCCAGCTGCTGCGGTTCGAGGGTGCCCAGTGTCGCTAGGAGGCTGGCGGCAGGGTCAGTGCTGTCGACAAGCGGGACTGGCAGGCCGGCCACCATTTCTGCGCCACCGGGAGATCCACCTGCGCCGTCGGCGCTGGACATCGCGCTGCTGCCGATAGCCCGGAGCTCGGGCGTGAATCTCCCGCTGAACGCGGGCCGCGCGACGCCGTCAGCGGCGGCGAGCACCTCCCGAAGCACACCGGTCAGCTGAGAAATCATGTCGGCCGCCGAGGTGAACCTCCGCTGCGGATCGGGCTCGGTGGCCCGGCGCAGCAGCCGGTAAAACGACTCGTGTGAGGCCAGCAGGGGCATCGTCGCCGGCTCCGGCAGCCGGTGCCTCATGGTGCTGGTGTAGCCCGCGAAGTCAAAGGTGAGCACGGCAAGCGCGCGCCCGACGGTGTACAGGTCGGATGCGGGCGAGGGTCCGGCGGTGGCCACTTCGGGCGCCTGGTACCCGACGGTCCCGTAGATAGGACTGTCGTCGTCATCGATCCGCCGTACCCCGCCGAGGTCAATGAGCTTGAGCTGCTCCTCAACCTGGATGACGTTATCGGGCTTGAAGTCGCAGTAGACCAGTCCGAGCCGGTGCAGATAGCCAAGGGCGGGCAAGACCTCGATGGCGTAGGCCAGAGCCTGCGCTACCGGAAGCGACTCGCGCGTTGCCCGCCGCTCGAGCACTATCTGGCGCAGGGACTGACCGCCTACATACTCCATGACGATATAACCGGTCGGATCCCCGGTCTGGCCATCCGGATGTTCCACGAAGTTGTAGATGCGGACGATGCTCGGGTGCTCCACTTCGGCAAGGAACCGCCGTTCGGCGACCGCGGCAGCTTGAGCATCTGCGTCACCGGAATTCAGCAGGCCCTTGAGCACCACCCATCGGTCGCTCACATTCCGGTCCTTGGCTAGATAGATCCAGCCCAGCCCGCCGTGCGCAAGGCAGCCCTGAACCTCGTACTGGCCAGCGACCAGCTCACCAGGCTGTAGCTTCGGGCGGAACGAGAATCGGGCGCCGCAGTTCTTGCAGAATCCCTCGGTGCGGCCTGCAGAGCCGGCCCGGCTCCGGCCCACCGGTAGCTCGCAGCTGCCGCAGAACCGTTTGCCTTCCTCGACGTGCGGATCCTTGAGCACAGCCCTGGCCGGATCACTGGTCCGGATCGGCGGGATGTCCACCAGGCCGGCGCCCAGGCGCCCGCGGCCAGAGCCGGCCGAAGTGGACGGACTGGCAAATCCGTCCGAGGGCTGCGGCGACCGCCCGCTCACGACGCTCGTCGGTGGCCCGCCTGCCGCTAGTGCCGCCGAATGTGATGCAGCATGCATGCGTGCCGCGCCCGGTGCCGGCGCACGACCGCATGTGTTGCAGTAACCGTCCTCGAACGCTCCGGAGCAGCCCGGCTGCTCGCACGCCATGACTGTCACGATGTCCCCTCCTGCAGGGCCAGGATGGCTTCCTGTGAGCCGCGCACTGCCTCGCCTGATGCGGCAGCCGCCTGCGCGCGAGTTATTAGTGACGCCATAGTCAGCCTCGGTATCGGGCTGGCGGCGGGGCGGGCACCGGGCTGCCAATCCATCGCTCGTAGCTGGCGGCCCACTGGCCATCTGAACGCAGCTTGGCGAGCACCGCGTTCACGAACCTCACGAAGTCCGGGTGCTGTTTGGAGATGGCGAGGCCATACGGTTCGCTGGTCAAGGGCGGCCCGACGATCTCGGTGTAGGGATCCTGCGCCGCCAGCCCGGCCAGGATCGAGTCATCGGTGGAGATCGCGGCGACATCGCCCTGCTGCAATAGCACGAGACAGTCCGTCCAGTACGGCACCGCGACAGCAGTCGCCTCAACAGACGTCCCTCGCAGATAGGTCAGCGAGGTAGAGCCGGTCGTCGCGCAGACCCTCCGACCGTAGAGGTCATTTACAGCTTCGATGTGTGAGCCCCTGACCACCAGAATCCGCTGGGCGGCCTCGAAATAGACGGTGGAGAAGTCGACCTGCTGTAGCCGGGCGCAGGTAATCGTCATGGTGTGAGCGACGATGTCGACCGCACCGGACTGCACGGCAGGGATCCGCTGAGCATCGGAGATGGCCACGAACCTGATCTTGTTCGGGTTGCCGAAAATGGCAGCCGCCACTGCGTGCAGCATGTCGATGTCGAATCCTTGGATCTGCCCGTCGAACGGATTGAGATAGCCGAAGTGATAAGTGCTCTGATCCACGCCGGCAATCAGGAAGCCCCGAGCCCGGATTCTCGCCATGAACGAACCCGGCGCCACCACCGGTGACCCGACCGGTCGCAGGCTGGCCGTGGGGTCGCAGGCCAGCGTGCCAGTACGCGCTGCCGGTTCCGCTCGAGCCAGCAGCCGTGCGCTATTACCGGCCCGTGCCAGCGGCACGTGGCCCGCCGGCTGGGTCGGCCAGCACAGCAACGCGACTGTCGCTACGGCCACGGCGATCCTCAGGCGGCCGAGCCGCCTCAGGGCGGTCACCGGTACTCCGCGAGCCGACGGGATATCCCCCAGCTGCATCCAGCCGCCATCAGCAGGCCAAGCGCCACCATTCCTGCTTCCAGACCGGCCAGTGCATCCCGTCCGGCCAGCGCCGCAGACCGGAACGACGCCTGGTCCGCACTGATCGCGCGAGTCAGATCGGTATCAAGTCGGCCGAACAAAACGTCTGAGTCAGCCGAGCCGTTGCCGAGGGCCAGCCGAACGGCAGCCGGGTAACTGCCTCCGTCGTCAAGCGCCCGCACCCGCCGGTGGGCGGTGAACCAGGCCGACGCGACGCGCAAGGCGGTCGCCGCCGGGCGGGCGCCCCGGCTGGCCTGAGCGGCAATGGCGGCATCAGTCAGCAAGGACCCGCGTCCCGGACCCAGTCTGTCCTCTAGCGAAACGAAGTCCTGCTGGAAAGAATCGTCACCGCTGCGGTCGATCAGCGTCAGGCTCTCGTCCGCATGCGCCTGAAGCGCGGCGATATCTGCGCTGGCCATGGCCTCTACTGGGGCCGAACCCTGATTGCGCGCAAAGGTGAGCTGGCCCCGTGCGACGACCAGCGCGCTGACGAGCCAGATCAGCGCGCAAACCATGGCGGCCGTGGCAACTAGCAGGCCCGGATTGACGATCCGCTTAGTCCGCCGAGCCAGCCACCAGAGCGCCCCCCACAAGAACAGCAATGCCATGATCGCAACAGCCAGAGCTGCGTACGGCACCGCCGTGGCTTGCCGGTCGGCAGCTGCAAGCTGGGCGTTCTCCTGCGCGTAAAGATCACGTGCTACCGGCAGCAGCTTGGCGCGCATGAGCCCGGATGCCTCGCGCAAGTACGCGGCACCAAGCGGCAGACCCAGCCGGTTGTCGGCGCGAGCGGTCTCGACGAGGCCCGTGTACACCGGCAGCGCGGCTGACAAAGTGGCGAGGCGGGAGCCGACAATGGATTGCCCCGCCGCCGCGGTGGCCGCTTCCAGGCGCTGCGCGGCGCGCGTGATGTCCGCTTCATACCGGGTGCGCAGAGCTAACGGTTCCAGCCCGCCGGACAGGAATGCGGCTGCCTCGGTGGCGTCAGCATCGGACAGCGCACCGAAAAACTGCTGGGCGTCCAGGCTGAGCGGTTCGCTGACGGCGACCACATTGTCGACTGCGGACGTGCGTACCGCGACCGTCCACGCAGCCATGGCGCCCCAAGCCAGGCTTACGGCAAGCAGGGCGGTCAGAATCCCACGCAGTTTCGCCGGTGTAGTGCTTGCACCGACTGCGGGCCGCACCGGCCGAAGTATGATCCGCTGCCGGCCGACGACGTAGTTTGGTGCCGGCGAGACGGCACTAGCGGGAGTCACGCCCGGTCCCGTGAGAACGCCAGCCCAGATAGCAGTTGCCCATAACGTCCCGCCCTCCCGGCGACGCTAACCACGTCTCCTCACGATCCCGACTGCTACAGGATGGCCAGGCCGTCGGGCGTGGCCTGAACGCCGTGGCCGCGCAGCCAGCGCATTCGCTAGATCGGACGGCCACTGACCCGGCTTGACCCGGAAGGTGTACTCGATTTCCGGTGACGTCGATACGGCCAGGCGCCAGCCCTTCAGCCTGCCGGCCTTGTGCTCCTCGACGCTCGTGATCGAGTCCAGCGCGATGGTGGTGACGTCTGAACGGCCGGCCGCTACCTTCCTAATCGCTGGCTGCATTCGGATCGGCTGCGCGATCTCAGTCATGACTGCCCTTTCGTCTCTTCCGCCTGCTGATGCGGGCTTGGGCCGTTGCAGGAAGGCCCGCCTCAGAACCAGGCCAAGTTCACTCTCGGCATTGGCACGTCTTTCCACCACACGGTGCCGCCCACAGGAGTGCACGCAGATTCGGCTGGCTCCTGCGGGGCGGTTCTTGCCGACGCCCCACCGCGAGCGGCCAGAGGCGGGTTGAGTCAAAACCGCCATGGCTGGTTCGGTGTTTGCCTGAGTGCAAGAGCGACCGGGCTGTTCGTACCGCGGATTGGCTCGCTACTGCTCGTGCGACGTGGATGCGGTTGGCCTGCTCGGTCGATTCGAGCTCCGCGCGCTTCTATCGGGACAGCGCCTCGATAGGTGCGATAGTCACCAGATGCTTCACGGCATGGGCGAGTTGCCGATCGAGCGTGATCAACGCGTCAGCCTGCAGCTGGGTCAAAGCGACGTACTCGGCGTCAAACGTGTCAGGCCACCCGAACTGCTCGGCGACCTGCCATGCGACGCGCTGAAGGACGCGGTCTCCGAGCAAGCGAATCCCCAGCCCGCGCACGTACTGGAGCCGTCGCTCGGCCTCCTTCTTTGTCATCTCACCGCGGTGTACAGCCTGGTAGAGGAGCGACAGCAGCTGCGAGCGAAAGAGCGTCGGAGCCAGGACCTGATGTTCGCCGCGAATCACGGCCACGTCGTGAGCCAGCTGAATGGCGACCTCCGGACCGATCACGTACCTGGTCATGGAACGTCAGTTCCTCTCCGTTGCCGCGCCACCCAAAAGCACGCCTCAGCCTACGGGGGGCAAGCTCAGGGTCGGCCGGGCCACCTGAGAGTCATCGCTGCCGTGGACATGCCGCCCTGGCAGCCAGCCCAGCCATCCGGGCAGATACCAACACCGCTCGCCCAGCAGGGCCATAGCAGCGGGAACCAGGATGCCCCGGACCACGGTTGCGTCGATGAGTACCGCGACGGCCAGGCCAATGCCGAGCGTCTTGACATCGACGAAAGACAACGTGGCGAAGATAGAGAACACTGCCACCATGATGACAGCAGCGCTCGTCACTACTCCGGCGCTGGCAGCGATTCCGCTGGTCACCGCGTCGGCAGTGCGCATGCCGCGGGCGCACCTCTCGCGGATCCGGCTGAGGATGAAAACGTGGTAGTCCATGCTCAGCCCGAACAAGAACACGAACATGAACAGTGGCACCCACTGAGCGATCGCGCCGTTGCTGGAAAAGCCGAGCAGCCCCTGCAACCAACCGTCCTGGAAGATCAACGTGATCACGCCGTAAGCGGCCCCAACCGATAGCAGGTTCAGCACTATGGAAACCAGCGGGAGGGGAACGGAACGGAACGCAATCATCAGCAGCAGGAACGCCAGCCCCGCCACCACGGCGAAAACGATCGGGGTGCGCGTCCGCAGTGTGGTGCCCCAGTCATAACCGATAGCGGTATTCCCGGTGACTGCAAAGCTGAGGCCCCTGACCCTCCCGACGGTCTGCGGCAGGATCTGGTTCCGCAAGGCGAGAAGGGCGTTGCTGGAGATCGTGCTCGAGCCGTTGCCTGCCAGCGGCACATCGATGACCAGGCCGCGGCCGGAGGCCACCTGCGTCACGGTGATCGGTGCTCGGATCGGTCCGGCTGCCGAGGCACGCTGTTCAAGGGCGAGCAGTGCGTTGTGAACGCCCGGCCCAGCCAGGTGCTGGCCCGTCACCACAACCTCCGCTGGCGCTGGCCGGCCGGGAAACGCAACGGAGATCTTGTCCAGAGTTTGCGCTACTGGAGCGTTACCGGGCAGGTTCACGAGGGGATTGCCCAGCCGCATTCCAAGCGCTGGCGCGGCCAGCGCCAGCATCGCTATTGCAGCGATGCCGCCCCATGCAAGGGGATGCCTTACCACCCGTCGGACCAGCGCCGCCCACAACCGCGACGGCCGCGCCGCCGTGCGGCGGCGGCCAAGGAATGGGATCCTGCCACGGTCGGCCCAGTCGCCCAGCAGCGACAGCAAGCCCGGAAGCACCGTCAGCGAGCCGGCCACAGCTACGCCGACTACCGTGATGGTGCCGAAGGCCATGCCGGTAAACAGAACTATCCCGCTCAGGAACAGCCCGGCCAGGGAGATCATCACGGTCAGCCCGGAGATGACAATCGCCCGGCCAGAAGTGGCGGCCGCCACCCGGAGAGCGTCAGCAGGTGAGCGTCCGGTGGCCCGTTCCTCACGCTCGCGGCGCAGGTAGAAGAGGGAATAGTCGACGCCGACCGCCATCCCGAGTATCAGCACGATCTCAGCAGTGCCAGATCTGATCGGCAGCCACCGGCTCGGAATGGCGAGTAGCGAGATGGTCGCCGCGACGGCGCTGCCCGCCAGCACGACAGGAATGCCGGCAGCAATCAGCGCGCCGAATACCACGAGAAGCAATATCAGCGTGATAGGCACCGAGCTGAACTCTGCCCGCCGGAAGTCGGATTCGAGTAATGAGTTTGCCGCCGCGCTCGCACTGGCTGCACCCGCCTCTGCGACAAGCAAGTCTGGGTGCGTCGCCTGCACCTTCGCGACCGCCGCCTGATCGGCCGCGACAGCGGAGTTCACCTGGGCGTGCGGTCCAGCTACCCGGAAAGTCACCAGCGCGCTGTGCCCGCCGGCCGAAACGAGGCCGCTGTTCCCGCCGAGGGCGCTGGTGGCAGCAGCGCCGAGCGCGCTCCGGGTTGCCTTGCTCCCAGCGGTTGCCGTACCCGTCGCCGACGCCGGCGGCTCATGCCCAGGCTCGGCGCAATGACGTCCATTGCCGTGGCGTGCAGCCGGTCAAGCGCGGCCGTCACCTGCCGCACCGCCTGCCGCATTTGCGCGTCATTCGCGAAGCTGAGCTGGTCAGCGTCAGGGGCACGCGGCTGGATGAGCACGCTCTCGGCCGGCGGCGTCGTAACGTTCAGCTGGTGCAGGGCCCGCTCACCCTGCCCCGCCTGGCCTGGGTCAAACTGCGGCAGGCTCTGCGTTCCCAACATCTGCCCGGCCAGGAAGGCCGCGCCGACCAGGCCGAACCAGCCGGCAACAGCTGTCTTCGCGTGCCGTGCGCTCCAGAAGGCGATCCGCTCACTGACAGGCGCGCGACCGTGGCGCGCACCACGCGTCACAGCCCCATGTGACCCTGGGCTGCGGAACAGGGGCATCTGGCCTCAGATCGTTGGAAAGGCCGGCCAATCGGCCGGCCCGGAGCGGAGCGGCTTATCCGACTCAGCGAACCCGCTAGCTGCTCAGCTCCCAGGCGACTGGCAGCGGATTGATCGGACTGTTAGCAGGATCGTCTCACGAAAAATCAGACCGGCCGCTGCAGTCATCTCTCAAACATGGCTGACTGGAACAGAGACGGCTCGTCGGGCTTGGGTCGGGTTAAGGTCTCCGCGCGCCGTCGCGCCGGAGACATTTAAGTTGTTCAGCTCCTGGCTGCCTCGTACCGGTCGACGAGTTCCTTTGCGAGGGCCAGGGATGAGGTTGCTGCCGGGGACGGGGCATTCCTTACATGGGTGGCGCCGGGGGTGTGCGAGATCGCGAAGTCATCGAGCAGCTTCCCGTCGCGGCTCACGGCCTGGGCCCGGACCCCGCTCGCCGCGGACGGATCGATCCTCATGGACTCGATGACCGGGACATACTGCGCGCAGGCCCGGACGAATGCCTTCCGGCTGGCGGCCATGTGCAGTTCACCGATCCCGGTGCGCCAGAATCTCTTCGCCACGCTCCATGTTCCCGGCCAGCTCAGCGTGCTGAGAAGGTCCTGCGGCCTGACTGCCCGCAGGTTGTATGCGTCGCGAGCGCCCACCAGCATCGCGGTCGGGCCGAGCATGACATGCCCGTCGACGTGCCTGGTGACATGAACGCCCAGAAACGGCAACTCCGGGTCAGGCACCGGGTAAACCATGCCGCGCACAACCTGTGGCTGGTCAGCTGCCAGCCGCAGGTAGGCGCCGCGGAAAGGCACGATGCGCGGATCCGGCGAAGCACCCGCCGACACGGCCAGGCGGTCTGACCACAGCCCAGCGCACAAGATCGATGACGCCGCGCGGTAGGAACCCTCCGCGTGAGCCAGAAGAGTTTGTCCGTTCTCGCGGCGTACGGCGGTTATCGCGCTACCGAAGGCGAACTCGGCGCCCATGCCTCGCAGCTCGGCCTCCAGCGCCCGGGCCACCGCGGCGTAATCGACGATTCCGGTGGCCGGCGAGTGCAGCGCGGCGCGGCCCCGGCACTCTGGCTCGATATCGGCGATCTCGCCAGCCGCCACCCGCCGCAACCCAGGGACCCCATTAGCGCAGCCACGGGCTTCGAGCTCGGCAAGTCGAGGCAACTCATCATCACGCACAGCGACGATCAGCTTCCCGCAGCGCTGGTAAGGAATCGCGTTCGCATCGCAGAACTCATACATCAGCCGGGCACCCTCGACGCACAACCGGGCCTTGAGCGATCCGGGCTTGTAGTACACCCCGCTATGAATCACGCCAGAGTTATGGCCGGTCTGGTGGTAGCCGACGCTCGCCTCCTTATCGATGACGATCAGATGCGCGCCGGGGCGTCGGCGCAGGAATTCGCGCGCCACGGCCAGCCCGACGATCCCCGCGCCTACCACGGCAAGGTCGTAGCACGCTGGGTTCACGCCCAGGCCCGCTGAAGGGAATGAAGAATCCTCGCTCACAGGCGAGCACAATAGCGGGCGCCGTGCGGCTTCAGTTGTCGGTCGAGTTGATCATCACCGGCGGGCCATCGTGGCCGTCGATGTTGTCGTACACGCCCGGCGCGGTCTGGAACACGCCACTCGGGTTGCGGTGCAGGTGGGAGTCCTTGAGCGTCAGCGTGCCCCAGCCCGTGTCCACGACGTAGAAGATGGCACCGCCGCCTTCTCTGGCCGTGTTGTTCCGCATTACCGTGCCGGCGATCAGCGTGTTGTAGTTGCGGCCATCGTTGTAGATGGCGCCGCCGCTCCCGCCGCCGGGGGTGCCGGACTGCGCCGGGTTGGCGCCCCAGCCGATCGCCTTGTTGCTGGTGAAGACGCTGTTATAGACGCGCCACTGGACGCTGATGCTGCTCAGCGCCGCGCCGTTAGAGCACCGACCGCCGGTGAAGGTGTCGTTGGTGATGTAGACGGGGCGGTTCTTGTACTGAGCCAGCACCCGGATCGCGCCGCCGCCGAGGTCAGGCCCGTACCGGTAGCAGCGGTTGCCGATGAACCGGGAATTGACCGCCTTGAACTGGCCCCCTTCCGCGTAGATGGCGCCGCCACCGTTCACCCCGCCATACCAGCATTTCGGCACGTTGGCAGTGCAGGTCGCCTGGTGCGTGCCGCTGTAACCGTCCTTGAACGTGAGGTTCTGCACGACCAACTGAGGATAGGGCTGATTCACGCAGTCGTCGGTTGACCACTTCCCGGCACAGGTGTCCGTGTAGAGGATCCGGCGCTTGCCTGCCCCGCTCAGGGTGATCTTGCCGCCGCCGTCCAGCACCACCCGGTGCCGGGTCTTGATCACCGAGGCGGTTCGCGTCATCACGATCGTGACCGGCTTCGGGCCGCAATTGAAGGTGATGATGCCGCCCTCGGCGACCGCCCGGACAACGGCGGCGGACGTGCAGCTGGCCGGACTGCCGTGTCCGATCACGTGGTTCGGGTGGCTGGTGTTGACGGCCCGGCCGGGCACCGGCACCGGCACGTGCCCGTTGGGGTTGCCGAAGTTCGCCGGGGCGGCCGCGGCTGAGGCCGACGGGGCGGAGGGCGCTGCCACGGCCGGGCCCTGGCTCATGAGCATCGCCCCGATCAGGCTCCAGATGCTCAGGAGCACCGCGGTCAACGTCCCGAAACCACCCATCTGTCGCATGACGTGTGATGCTAGCTGCTACCGGACTGTCAGGCCGGAAGATACCGATAAATCAAGGTCTCGCCCATCGGCAGCGGGCACGGCCACGGCTCGGCGGCCAGTAAAGAAGGCCCGGAGAGGTGCCCCACCCTCACCTAGAGGCAGCGGCGCGCATCGCCGGCGGCGCGAGCCAGTCCCTGGTCTGGCTCATGCCGGATGTCCAACTCCGCTGCCCGACTCAGTCGTCGAGCCGGAATGACTCGTCAGGAGTGAGTTCGATGACGTCCATCTGCGCCTTTTGCAAGCGGCCGGAGTAGTCCCAGTTCATCGACTGCCACCGGGTGAACTGGTCGAGTACCCACATGCCCGACTGCCGCGATCCGTTGCCGGACTTGCCATTGCCGCCGAACGGCAGATGCGCTTCCGCCCCGGAGGTGGAGTTGTTGACGCTCACCATCCCGGCGGAGATTCCCCGGCCGAACGCGAACGCGTCGGAAGCCTGGCTGGTGTAGATCGATGATGACAACCCGTAGCCGGGGGCATTGGCCATCTGGATCGCATCGTCCAGGTCCCGGTAGGTCGTGACGCCGACTAGCGGGCCGAACGTCTCGTTGAGGAAGATCGCATCGTCCTCACGCACGCCGTCGACGATGGTGGGATGGTAGAAGATCCCGGCGTCCGGATCGCCGCGAAAGCCCTCGCGCGGGCTTCCCGCGGTAATCCGGCCGGTTGCGGTGGATCCGAGAACAGAGTGATGCGGCTGGATCCAGCTGAGGTAGTCCTCGAATCGCGTGGCGAACTTCTGATCCAGCATGGGGCCGAAGACGACATCGCCGAACGGGTCGCCGATGGCCGCCTGCTGTGTCGCCTTGTCGAACCGCGTGACGAATTCTTGGTGGACGCGCTCCTGCACGATCACCGTGCCCAGTGACGTGCATCGCTGGCCCGCCGTGCCGAATCCGGAGAATAGCGCCGCCTCCACCGCGAGATCGAGGTCCGCGCTTGGCGTCACGACCATTGGGTTCTTGCCACCGAGCTCAAGGCAGGCCGACTGCAGATGCCGGCCGGTGAGCTCGCCGATCCGTGAGCCGACCGCACTGGAGCCGGTGAAGCCGACCTTGTCGACGTATCCCGCATCCAGCGACCGTTCCAGCCCGGCGAAGGTCGTCTCGCCGTCCGCCATCACCAGATTCAGGACGCCGTCGGGCAGCCCGCCGCCATTGACCAGCAGCTCGAACAGCGCCGCGGCGCAGGCCGGGGAGTAATCAGCGGGCTTCCACACCACGGCGTTGCCGCAGAGCAGGGCAGGGATGAGGTACCAGGACGGGACGGCGACCGGGAAGTTGCCTGCGGTGATGACGCTCACCACGCCGACCGGGTTGCGGAAGGTGAACAGCTGTTTGGCCGGCATCTCGCTTGGCACTGTCTGGCCGTATAGCCTGCGCCCCTCGCCCAGGAAGAAATCACAAGTGTCGGCGATCTCGCGCACTTCTCCGAGCGCCTCGGCGTAGGGCTTGCCGATCTCCCTGGTCACGAGCCTGGCGAGCGACTCGGCGTTGGCCTCGATCACCCGGCCTATGTGAGCGATCGCGCGGCCCCGAACCGGCGCAGGCACGTCCGCCCAGCTCCGCTGTGCCTCGCGGGCCGCGTGTGCTGCCGCGACGAACGTGCTCGCATCGCCCAGGCAGACTTCCGCGACCACTTCGCTGGTACGAGCCGGGTTAGTCGAGTAGATCAACCCACCGGGCGCGCCCGGCACCGGAGCGCCACCGACAATCGAGGTGACCTTAGGGCTCATGACGACCTCTTTTCGATGTCCTCGGCGTCGGCTGCGGCAGCCAGCCGTTTCAGTACGGTGTGGAGAGCGCGCACGCCGACTAGTAGCTCGTCCTCCGTCACATTAAGGGCCGGGCGGAACCGGATGGAGCGCTGGCCGCAGCCAAGGACCAGGACTTGACTGTCGCGCATCCCTGTTATGACTTGGTCGCGAAGTTGCTGGCCGGGCAGGTCGATGGCGCACATCAGGCCGCGTCCGCGGACATTGCTGACGAGCCCGGAGTGGCGGTCAGCGATGTTGCCCAGCTCATCGAGGAGGTAGCCGCCAGCCTTGGCTGCGTTGTCGAACAGGCCGCCGGATTCGATGATCTCCAGGTACCGGCGCGACCGCACCATGTCGACCAGGCCGCCGCCCCAGGTGGAGTTGATCCGGCTGGACACCCGGAAAACGTTGTCCGCGACCTCGTCGACGCGACGGCCAGCCATGATCCCACCGACCTGCACCTTCTTACCGAATGCCACGATATCGGGCTTGAGGCCGAGCTGCTGGTAAGCCCATGCCGTGCCGGTAATCCCGACCCCCGTCTGCACCTCGTCAAGCACGAACAAGGCGTCGGCGGCGACACATAGCTGCTGCATCGCCTGCAAGAACTGCGGCCGCAGGTGCCGGTCACCACCCTCGGCTTGGATCGGCTCGGCGATGAAGCAAGCGACGTCATGCGGATGCGCCTCGAAGGCCGCCCGCGCCTGAGCCAGCGCACGGGCCTCGGCCGCCTCGATGCTGGCCAGGTGCTCATCCAGCGGGAAGATGATGGCCGGTGAGTCGATGCGCGGCCAGTCGAAGACCGGAAACCGGTCCGTCTTGGCCGGATCAGTGTTGGTCAGCGACAGCGTGTAACCGGACCGGCCATGGAACGCGCAGGTCAAGTGCATCACCTGCGTGCCCAGAAGCCGGGACCTGCCGGCCGCCTCGTTCCGGCGGCTCTTCCAATCGAAGGCCGTCTTGAGCGCGTTCTCGACTGCCAGCGCTCCGCCCTCGACGAAGAACAGGTGCGGCAGGGCCGGATCGCCGAGCACCCGGGCGAACGTCTGGACGAACTCCGCGAGGTGTGTGGTGTACATGTCCGGATTAGCGGGTTTACCCGCCGCCACCTTGCCGAGCAGCGCCATGAACCCGGGGTCATCCACAAGGCCTGGCGGGTTAGCACCAAGCGGCGCCGAGGCGAAATGCGTGTACAGGTCGAGGAACTCCCGGCCGTCGCGGGCATCGACCAGCCAGCTGCCATGGCTGCGCTCCGCGTCGAGAACCAGCCGATACCCATCGACCAGCAGATGTCTTGCGAGCCGATCATGCACCTCGGCCGGCGGGACATGAACGCTGCGATGCTCGGTCATTCATCTCCCCATCGATGTAGAAACCCTACCCGGCGAGCCTTGCACGGCCGATTGGCACAAGACGAGCCCGTTCCCGTTATTAAGAAGGGAACGGGCTCGTCCATGCGATCGCCGAGTTGGCCTGCTCGGGCCTTTGGGGCCGGCCGGATGTGCGATCAGCGCCGCGGGGCTCGGGGGCCGCCGGAGCATTTTGCCGCGACAGCGGCCGTGTCATGCTGGGGAGCAGGCAGTTAGCCGCGCTGAGATGCACCGTGGTTGCCTGCCGGGGAGGGGACGTCCGCGATGCCTGCCGACAATCGATTCCTGGAAGGCCCGTTCCGTCCGGTGACCGAGGAGGTCACGGCGTTTGACCTGCCGGTCAGTGGCAAGCTGCCCAGGGAGCTGAGCGGGCGTTACCTGCGTAACGGGCCGAATCCGCTGGGGCTGGATGACGCGAATCATCACTGGTTCCTGGGCGAGGGGATGGTGCACGGCGTCCGGCTCCGCGACGGCCGGGCCGAGTGGTACCGCAACCGATGGGTCCGGTCCAAGGCCGTCGCCGAGGCCCTCGGCGAGGAGTGGGCTGGCGGCCCGGTCCATGACGACCGGGACTTCTCCGCCAACACGCATGTCATTGGCATCGGCGGGCGCACTCTGGCGACGGTGGAGTCGGGCCCGCTGCCTTATGCGCTCACCGATGAACTGGAGACGGTCGGGCCGTTCGACTTCGGCGGCAGGCTGCCGGGCGGGTTCGCCGCGCACACCAAGGGCGACCCGGTCACCGGCGACCTGCACGCGATCGCCTACTACTGGGCCTGGCCGTACGTTCAGCACGTCATCATCGACGGTACCGGCACGGTGACGCGCACCACCGACATCCCGGTGGCCGACGGCCCGATGATGCATGACTTCGCGCTCACCGGCCGGTACATCGTGCTGTACGACCTGCCGGTCACCTTCAGCATGGACGCTGTTGCGGCCGGCCACCAGCTGCCGTATACCTGGAACCCGGCGCACCCGTCCCGGGTCGGCCTGCTGCCCCGGTCAGGCGGCCCCGGCGACGTCCGGTGGTTCGAGGTCGATCCATGCTGGGTATTCCACACGCTCAACGCGTATGACGACGGAGACAGTGTTGTGGTCGACCTGTGCCGGTACGAGGGCGCCTACGACGTGTCGGTGCTGGAAGGCGAGGGTCCGCTGACGCTGGACCGGTGGATCATCGACCCGGCCGCGGGCAAGGTTTCGCAGCAGCGCCTCGATGATCGCGCGCAGGAGTTTCCGCGCATCGACGAGCGGCTCACCTCCCGGCCGCACCGGTTCGGATACAGCGCTGTGATCGGCGAGGTGAGCCGGGCTACCGTGTCGGGCGCCGGGGATTTCGCCGACGGCGCGTTCGCCAACGCCCTGCTCAAGCACGACCTGGAGAAGGGAACGGTAGAGGCACACGAGTTCGGGCGGGACGCTACGGCGGGTGAGGCCGTGTTCGCCCCGGCTGCTGCTGACGGCGCGGAGGACGACGGGTACGTCATGGGCTTCGCGCACAACCCGGACCGCGGTGCCGCTGATCTCGTAATCCTCGCCGCGCAGGACTTTGGCGGGGAGCCGGTAGCACGCATTCACTTGCCGGCCAGGATCCCGCTTGGCTTCCACGGCAGCTGGATCGGCGACCAGTAAGTCCGCGGGGCGATTCGAGCGGGCGGCACTACCGGAAAAGGGGTCGTTTCCGAGCGCCAAGACCGACATCATGACGTGGTGAAGCATCTCAGCACTGCCGAGCTTGAGGCCGGCCTCGGCAAGGTGCGCAGCTCGCCGTCCGACCGCGGCACGATCGAGCTGATCGCGCGCCGTCCGGCCGTGGACGAGCGCGAGGTACTCGCCGAGGCCGCCCTTGACCTGGTAGCCGGCCTGACCGGGGACACATGGCTGGTTCGAGGGAACAGCCGCACTGCCGATGGAGCGTCACATCCCGGCATGCAAGTGACCGTGATGAACTCCCGTGCGGCCCTGCTCATCGCGAACGAGCCCGAGCGGCGGGTGCTGGCCGGTGATCAACTCTACGTCGACCTCGACCTCAGCGCCGCAAACCTGCCGCCCGGCAGCCGGCTCGCCCTGGGCTCGGCTGTTCTCGAAGTCACTGATCAGCCGCACTTGGGCTGCGCCAAATTTGCCGTCCGCTTCGGCCAGGACGCGCTGCGGGTCGTCAACTCCAGGGGCGGCCGCGAGCTACGGCTACGCGGCCTGAACGCCCGCGTCGTTGTGCCGGGAACCGTCCGCGCGGGCGACACGATCCGCAAATGCCCTGCAGCCTAGCGAGACCGGCCAAGTTCGATCTGCCGCCGGCCACTGGGACTTATGCCAGGGATCCTGGCCCGCCAGCCGCGGGATCGGCTAGCCCTTGCAGAACGCGGCGAGGTCGCGGGCGGTGTCGCGGCTGATTTCCGGGCAGGCGATCGTGAAGATCTCGGTGCCGTGCATGGTGCCCATCACCTGGCGGCAGCGGGCCGGGACCCCCGCGCTGAGCAGCATCCGATAGAAGTTGATGCCCTCGTCGCGCAGCGGGTCGCACTCGTTGACGCTGATCACCGTGGGCGGGAACCCCTCGACGTCCGCGGCTGTCGCGAACGACGGCCAGGCCAGCGGGTTCCGCTCGTTGAAGGCCTCGATGCCGTAGCCGATCGCGCCGCGGTTGTTGTGCAGGTCGAGCAGGATGCCGTTGTTCTCCGTCGAGGAGGGGCACTCCGGTACCGGCCATTCGCCGCGGATGTAGGGGCAGAGAGCATACAGGCCCTTGATGAGGCCGAGCTCGCCCTCCTGCTTGAGCTTGAGGCCGGTCGCGAGCGTCAGGTTGCCGCCGCCGCTTTCCCCCGCGACGACGATGCGCGCTGGATCGATGTTGAGGTGCCCGGCGTTGGCGATGACCCATTTGAGCCCGGACACGCAGTCATTAAGGCCGGCGGGGAACGGGGCCACCTCCGGGGCCGAGGAGGGAACGACCGCGTTGCGGAAGTCGACCATCACGACGGCCACGCCGTTAGCCGCGATGATCTTCCCCCAGCCGCGGTACATGCCGTCGTAGCACGACAGCGACGCCATGCCGCCACCATGGATGTAGTAGACGCAGGCAACGGTCTCATCGTTGTCGAGGCGGATCACCTGAAGGTTGATGGTGTTACCGTCCGGGGCCGAGACGATCTTCTCGGTGTGGACAATGAGCCCGGCAGAAGGAGCGGCCTCCTCGGTATCGCAGAGGTCCATGAAGGACTTGAAAAGCTCGGCCTGCTTGCGAGCCTCCTCGGAGTTTTCCTCGGCCAGCAGCGTCTCGCGACTGTCCACATCGTTGCCGGCTTCCAGAGGGATTCCGGCCAGCATCGCCTTCAGCCTCGGGTCGAGCCGAATGTCAGCCGCGATGTCGTACGCCATGTTGAGGTTCTCCTAGCTCGTGCGGACCGGAGCCGCTGATGAGGCCCCGCGGCGCGCGGCGGCGCCCAGCCGATTTTCCTCCTCTGGACATTAGCCGCGCTCCACCCGAAAGTCATCTGTCAGACTCCGCCGGCGGCATTGATCCCCGACGCGCAGGAAATCTCAGGCAGCCGTCCCGTGACGGCCGCCCGGGGAACCGTCGACATCGCGGCCTTTCTCACTGGCTCCTGCTATTGTCGACGTTCGTCGGCAGAAGCCGTCTGCGAACGAACGTCTACATGCTATGATTGCCGACGAACGTCCACATCAAGACTTGACGCCTCCCGATGGGCGAACGTATGCGCGTAAATTCGATAAACGACCTGGCAGCAGCCGTCCGTGGCCGCCGGCTAGCGCTTGGCTATACCCAGGCTGAGCTTGCCGACCGGATTGGCGTGTCCCGCGATTGGGTCAACTACTTCGAGTCGGGCAAGCCAACGGTCGAACTGATCCTTGTGCTCCGAGTGCTTGAGGCGCTTGACCTGACCTTGGACGTCAGCGAACCGGGGAACGTTCGCGCGTCGCACGAGGCCGGGCCGACCGACCTCGACGTGCTGCTTGACGAGTATCGGACGGTATGACCGATCCGCTCGTCGTCATCCTGGGCGACCTGATCGCCGGGACAATCACGCGCTTGCCGGGCGGCAGGCTTCGTTTCGATTACGACGAGGCTTACCGATCACGGCCAGCGGCGACGCCGATGTCGGTATCCATGCCGGTGCAAGTTCCGTCCCATCCGGACCGGGTGATCCTGCCATGGCTGTGGGGCCTGCTACCCGACAACGACGCGGTCCTCGCCCGGTGGGCACGGCAGTTCCAGGTCGCAGGGTCGCCCTTCTCGCTGCTCGCGACTCCGATCGGCCACGACTGCCCAGGCGCAGTGCGTTTCGCCCACCCCGATGAAGTGGACACGGCACTCCACCGCCCAGGGGCGATAACCTGGCTCACGGACGGCGAGGTGGCGGAGCGGCTTCGTGATCTAAAGGCGGACTCCACGGCCTGGCTGGGACGTAACTTCACGGGCCAATTCAGCCTTGCCGGCGCTCAGAGCAAGACCGCGCTTCTGCAGCGAAGCGGACGGTGGGGAGTTCCGTCAGGCTCCATGCCTACCACGCACATCCTGAAGCCGGCTATATCCGGGCTAGACGATCATGACCTCAACGAACATCTCTGTCTCGAAGCCGCCCGACGTGCGGGACTTGCCGCCGTCAGGACCCAGGTAAGACGTTTCGGCGACGAGTCCGCAGTAGTTGTTGAGCGCTACGACCGGCGCTTCGTTGGCGAGGACATCGTCCGCATCCATCAGGAGGATTTGTGCCAGGCGCTCTCAGTGCCGCCAGCTGGCAAGTACCAGAACGAGGGCGGGCCAGGTCCGCGCGATGTCGCTCGCCTGCTGCGCCGGGTGATGCCACCCGCCGCCGCCGACGCGGCTGTCTGGCGTTTTGCGGACGCCCTGATCTGGAACTGGCTCATGGCCGGCACCGATGCACACGCCAAGAACTACTCGATCCTCCTGGCGGGCGACCAGGTACGGCTAGCGCCGCTCTATGACATCTCCTCGGCGCTTCCGTACGACACTCACGAGAAGAAACTGCGACTGGCAATGAAGATCGGCGGAGACTACAGCGTGTTCCCTGCCCAGAACACCTGGCCAGGTGCAGCTCGGGACTTGGGGCTTCCCGCCGACGAGCTAGTCGATCGCGTTCGCGCGCTAGCGACTCAAGCACCAGTCGCATTCGCGAATGCGGCTAATGAGCCCGCCATCAAGGCGCTCAGAAGTGCGCTGCCCCGCAAGCTTGCTGGTCTGGTTGCTGACAGGGCCGACCGCTGCCTACGCGTGGTCACTTGACCCACACTCCGTGACTCGGCCATCCGGCGAAGCGGCGCGACGCCCATCTCGGTGGCGTTGTGCATGTACGCCTCGCTCGCTGGCATCGCCGCGAAGTCGCTGCAGAAGCCGCCGCCCACTACCCGGTTATCCGGGAAATGAGAAGCCGGGAGCCATCGGAGGTTGGTGGTTGCGAGGATGGCCCTGCGGCCGAGAAGCCAAACTAAGAGAATGAGGGTGCGGGGTGCATATGCTGCTGGAACGGCATCCTTGAAGATCACCGATGGCCGGATCCGCCTGTCAGCGAGCGATGTCGCCAACTTTCTGGCGTGCAAGCACCTGACTCGGCTGGACATGCTGCGCGCCCGGGGCGAACTGCGCCCGCCGCGCGAGTTCGACATCGGGTTCCAGTCTCTGATCGAGCGCGGCGAGGCGCACGAGAAGGCGGTACTCGACCAGTTCCGCGCGAGCGGGTTGCAGGTCGTGACGGTCACCGCAGGACCGGACGCCGACTCCTTGGCGGCCGGAGCGAACGCCACGGCACAGGCAATAGCCGGCGGCGCCGATCTCGTCTATCAGGGCGTGCTTACCAGGGAACCGGCCGGCGAGGAGCCCGGCCTGCTAGGGCGCCCGGACTTCCTCATCCGCGCCGGCTTGATCGCGGCACCCGATGGCGAACCTCGCCCGGCCGCAGCTCACTACGAGGTCGTCGACGCCAAGCTGGCCCGGACCGCCAAGGCGCGAGCCGTGGCGCAGACCACCTTCTACTCGCATCTTCTTGCTGACTTGCAGGGCATCCGTCCCCGCTGGCTGCACCTGGCGCTTGGCAACGGCGAGATCGCGTCCCTCAGGGTCAGCGACTATGCCGCCTACGAGCGGCAGACGCGGCGCGTCCTCAATGCGTTCATCGCGGCCGACGCCGGGAGGAACCCGCCCTCGGATACCTATCCCGAGCCTGTGGAGCACTGCGCCATATGCCGGTGGAGCGAGTCGTGCGCAACCCGGCGGCGCGCCGACGACGACCTTTCCCTGATCGCGGGCATCACGAAGGGACAGCGCCGGGCGTTGAAGGAAGCCGGCATCGCCACCAGGCGCGGGTTCGCGAGTCTCGCCCGTGCGCCCGAGCTGCGGCGAACAGGCGGCGAAGCCCTCGACCGGGCCCGTTCCCAGGCCAACCTGCAGGTGGCGAGTGAGGACGCCGGGCGCGTCGAGTACGAGTTGCTGGAACCAGAGCGTGACGCAGAGGGCGAGCTGATCGCTAACCGGGGGCTGCTCGCGCTGCCGGAGCCGACGGTCGGTGACCTGTTCTTCGACATCGAGGGAGCCCGTTACTACTCCGAGGACGGGAAAGAATTCGGACTGCAGTACCTTTTCGGCCTTGTTGACACTGCCGATGCCGACGAGAACGGCACGCCGCGGTACACCCAGATCTGGTCGTTCGACCGCCCCGGTGAGAAGCGCGCGTTCGAGGAGCTGATCGATTTCATCACCGACCGCCGCGAACGTCGCCCTGACCTGCACGTCTATCACTACAACCACTACGAACCGACGTCTGTCGACCACCTCAGCGAGCTGCATGAGACCCGCCAGGAGGCCGTTGGCAGGCTGATGGGCCGGTTCGCGACCCGCGAGGATGCCGTCGATGATCTGTTCCGGCTTGGCGCCTTGGTGGATCTCTACAAGGTCGTGCGGCAGGGTCTCATGGCGGGCGTGGAGAGCTACTCGATCAAGCGGCTTGAGCCATTGTGCGGGTACGCCCGGCGCGTGAACCTGGGCGAGGCAACGCTCAACCTGATTGGCTTCGAGGCCGCGCTTGAGGATGGCACGGCTGCGGACGACCTCGACCGGCAGTTTGTCATCGCCGGGTACAACGAGGACGACTGCCGGGCCACGCTGGCGCTGCGGGACTGGCTTGAGGAGCGGCGTATCGAGCTAGCCGGCCAACTGGGGGTGGACGTGCCGCGCCCGGCCTTCGTTGAGCCTGCCCATGCGCCGGAGAATTCTGAGGTAACGAGGATCAGGTCCGCGCTGCTGGAGGGCATCCCGGCGCAGCAGTCCGAGCGGACCGACGACCAGGACGCGAAGGCTCTACTTGCGGACCTGCTGGACTGGCACCGGCGGGAAGCCAAGCCTGCCTGGTGGCGGTACTTCTACGTCCGCACGCTGAGTTCCGAAGAGCTGATCGACGAGCCAGACGCGCTGGGCGGCCTGTCCGGCGGCGAGCCTATCGGCGAGGTCAAGCGCTCATTGCTCCGCCGGTTCTCATTCCCGCCGC
Source organism: uncultured Actinomycetota bacterium (assembly GCA_963804435.1). Lineage (GTDB taxonomy): Bacteria > Actinomycetota > Actinomycetes > Streptosporangiales > Streptosporangiaceae > JAJYUU01. The sequence continues at coordinate 275,962 of CAWDQI010000003.1, forward strand.
AAGAGCACGGGTTCTCCTCCGGAGCCACCGCGCTCGACCCGATCGCCGGCAGAGGCTGGGAAGTCTGGAGGGTGGACGACCGGCTCGGGCTGATCGACCTGAAAGTCAGCAGGGATTACTCAGGCCCGGTGCCTGCCGCCCTGGTTGAGGGCGGGCCGCCGGACACTGGCGCGCAAGCCGAGCGGCTGCGGGACCTCGGTGACCGGGTCGTGCGCGACGGCCTGGGCGGCCGGGATCCGGCGACAGCGCTGTTGCTCAGGCTCAACCCGGCGGGCGCTGGCGAGCCGGCGCAGGCGCTTACGATCCGGACACAAGACGAGACGGCATCGCAAGCAGCGGTCCGGCTGGTGGAGGCGCTCGGTGCTTCGTACCTGCCTATCCAGGGGCCGCCAGGAACCGGGAAGACCTACACCGGTGCCGAGCAGATCCTCGAGCTCATCGCGCACGGGCGCACCGTCGGCGTCACGGGACCATCGCACGCAGTCATTCACAACCTGATTGGGGCAATTCTCGACCACGCGGCCGGACGCGCAATCACGCCGCGCATTGGGCAGCGCGCGGACCAGGACAACCCGTTCCTGCATCCCGAATCGGCACGCCTGAGCTATGACAAGCTGGCGGATGCCCTGGCTGCTCAGGAGCTGGACGTGGCAGCCGGAACGACGTGGATGTGGGCGCGGGAGCAGTTCCGGGGCGCTGTCGACACTTTGTTCATCGACGAAGCCGGCCAGATGTCGCTTGCCGATGTCCTGGCCGTGGCGGGCGCGGCGCGCAGCCTCGTGCTGCTCGGTGATCCGCAGCAACTCGCCCAGCCGAGCCAGGCCGCGCATCCGCCCGGTGCGGGCACGTCGGCGCTGGAACACGTCCTCGCCGGCCACGCCACGATGCCGGCGGGCGCCGGGCTGCTGATCGACCGGACCTGGCGGATGCATCCGCGTCTGTGCCGGTATACCTCGGAGGTCTTCTACGACGGAAAGCTGACCGGGGTGGACGGGCTTGAGCGGCAAGAGGTGCTGGGTGAAAGCTCGTTGTCAGGCGCCGGCCTGCGCGTCATCGAGGTATCGCACGAGGGGAACACGAACTCCTCACCGGAAGAAGCTCGCGTTGTCGCACGTCTTGTGCGGGACCTGGTCGGCCGTGAGTGGCGCGACGCCGATGGCGAGCGGCTGCCGATAGGAGTCGAGCAGATCATGGTGGTCACCCCGTTCAACGCACAGATCCGGGCGATTCAGGAGTCGGCGGCGGCGGCTGGCCTTGGCTGGCTGAGAGTCGGGACAGTCGACAAGTTCCAGGGTCGCGAAGCTCCGGTCGTCATCTACTCGATGGCGACCTCATCCGCCGACGACGCGCCACGGGGCATGGAGTTCCTGTACGACCCGCACCGGCTGAACGTCGCTACTTCCCGAGGTCGGGCGATGGCGATCATCGTTGCCAGCCCGGACCTGGTTCGCGTGTCGTGCCAAACCCCTCGCCAGATGCTCCTGGCGAACGCACTCTGCCGGGCCTGGGAATCAGCTGACTCGTTCCCGTACTAAGACGGGAACGGGCTCCGTTCTTGCCAACGCCGCGGTTTGCTGGCTAGCGCTGGCGTGGTGACAGCAGGCCGCGTGGACCGCGGATCGACCGGCCCGTCCTGATATACCGGAACTATGCACGACGACGGTGCGGCGCGCCCCATGCGGGCGGCCGCGACCGCGCTGATTGAGCTCCTGGACGACGGGCAGCGCGAGCTCGCCGCACTGCCTTTCAGCGATGAGGCAGCGCGGCGCTGGCTGGAGTACCAGCCGCTGCCCCGGCCTGGCGCATGCCTGGCGGTGCTGAGCCCGGCTGCCCGCAAGGCCGCGCACCGGCTGCTCGCTACCGGGCTGAGCGAACACTGCTACGCGCAGGCCATGGTCATCGTCGCCCTGGAGGAAGTGCTTGACCGGCAGGAGCATGGTGAGCTCGGCCGGCACAGCGGCGACTACTGGGTCACCGTCTTCGGTAACCCGGCGGCCGACGATCCCTGGTCATGGCGATTCGAGGGCCACCACTTGTCGGTAACGATGACGGTGCGCGGCGATGACGTCTCGCCGGCGCCGGTTTTCCTCGGGGCCAGCCCCGCCTGCGTGAGCTATGCCGGGCGGGCAGTCACCCGGCCGCTTGGCCCGGAGGAGGATCTCGCGCTGGCTGTGCTGGATGCCCTCGGGCCGACGGGACGCTCAGCCGCCGTGGTAGCTGACCGCGCGCCGGCCGATATTCGTACTGCGACCGCCGCGCGTGCGCAGACCGTGCTGGAGCCGATGGGCGTCTCGGCAGCGGCGCTCGGGCCTGCTCCGCGAGCGCTGCTGTCGCAACTCGTTGCCCTGTACCTCGACCGGCTGCCCGCCGAACTTGCCGCGCGGGAGGCCGCCCGGGTCGCGCGCGGCGACCTGCACTTCGCCTGGGAAGGGCCGCTGGCACCGGCCACGCAGCACTACTACCGCGTGCAGGGCGATGACCTGCTGATCGAGTATGACAACACCACAAGTGACGGCAACCACGCCCACACGGTGCTGCGACGCCCGCGCGGCGATTTCGGCGCGGACATCCTGCTCGCCCACTACCGCGACGCACACGTCGCGACCGGCTGATCGGACGACCGCCGCCCTTCCTCGGCGGCCGGGCCGACATGACTCACAACCGCCCCGGCTGGTTCGGTGTTGCGACTGGGGGCGAGTCAGGCAGGCTTGCTGGGTGCATCGGATTGACCTCGCTACTCAGTGGCGGGCTGCAGTTGACCCATCAAGGCGCCGCTCTCGAACCGCGTCTCGGGCTGGGCAAACGTCGTTTCGCTGCCAGCGGCGGCCATCATGCCGATGAGCCAGATTCCCGTGATGGCGCTGCCTTCTTTGGCTGCGGCGGCCGTCATGGCGTCGATGAGCCTGACGAGCCTGGTCTTGTGGAGGCTCAGTCCGTCATCGTCGGAGGCGTACCAGACCATTGTGGCTGCGGGCGCCACTGCAGCACCGCTGTCCCGAGCCGCCAGCACATCGGTGACTGGAGCCCGACCGCGAGCTGCCGCCACAAACGCCGTCCGCATAGATCCGCCAATCGCGAGCGCATCGGCGAGCAGACACGCAGTCTCTTTACGGGCGGTGCGGCTGATGCCTCGCTCTAGATCGCTGATAGACCTCGGGCTGATGCCTGCTGCCTCCGCTAATTCCTCCTGAGTCAGGCGTGCTTCGAGTCGGAATTGCCGCAGCAACTTGGCGAAATTGACTGCGACCTGATCGGCCGGCGACGGGTGGACCACGGCGACCTCCGCGGAAATTGGCCACTAGCGTTCTTGTGAAGACGCCACCGCTCGGGGCGGAAACGTCTGGATGCGGCTAGCGACTGTGATCCTGTCGACGCTGACTATTTCGCTGCCTGTGGGGTTGATGTGGCTGTCGTGAAAGCGGCTGCGCAATGGACAGGCCGGCAGATCAGGCCTGCATGGCGATCTCGCGGACGCTGAGATCCCTGAGGGTGCCCTCATAATGGCCATGCCGTTGTTGCGAGTCCTGGCTCCGAAACACGTGGTACATGGTTCGGTCCCCCCAATCTCGAATGGTGCTAAGCTGAAGACTAGCTGAGTTGCTCAGTAAGTCAACAGGTTACCTACTGATACGTACATGTGGAGAAGGGTTGACGACCTCTAAGTATCAATACGTTGCCGACGACCTGCGGGAACGGCTGGCGGCCGGCACTCTGCCGCTGGAGGCGGAGGGCTCCAACGGGCCGCTCAAGCTGCCGGGCGAGAAGGAACTCGCGGAACAGTACATGGCCTCGCGGAGCACCATCCGGCTCGCCCTCCGGATGCTGGTCAACCAAGGCCTGCTCGAGACCCGGCACGGACTCGGAACCTACCTGCTCGACACGCCCGCCCCTGTCGCTGTGCCCTTGGACCAGGAGGAGGACTGGCAAGCCGACGAGCACGCCGAAGCCGCCTTCAAACCCGCCGGCGAAGCCGCCAGCGGCCAAACGACGCCGAGGTTCCAGGCCGAGACCCTGTATGCCGCCACGGACGTGGCCACAATGCTCGGCATCAACGAGGGAGACCAGGTGATCTTGCGCCGGTCCCGCCGGATCATCGGCGGCCAACCCTGGTGCCTCGTCGTCTCGTACTACCCGATGGACATCGCCCGCGGCACCGAACTGGAAACTGCCAGACGCCTGAACACCAGCAGCAGCCTGGTACTTGCCGGCCTGGGCCACGAGGTCGTCCGCTATACCGACAGCATCTCCGCCCGCATGCCCGACCCGATCGAGACCGGATTCTTTCGATCGGCCGCCATCGTCCCGGTCCTGATCGTTTCCCGAACCGCCTACGACCGGCAGCGACCCGTTCGCCTTACCCGCTACATCTTCAGGGCCGACCAGGTTCGCTTGGTGGACGAACGGACGGCGGCCCCGCTCCGACGAACCCTCTGACGGCAACTGCCTGGCCAGATCATGATGATCTACACGACTGGGGATGTAGCCGGTCATGACGGCGATCTGGACTGACCCTGACCGTGACCACCTGCTTGCCGCCATCGCGAAGCCCCGCCAGGCGTCGTTCCTGGCGGGGCTCATCCTTCGCGTGACCTAGAGCCACTGCCGGGATGGAGGTCCGTTCCGCTGCGGTGACTGCTCCACGAGGTTGACGCTAGCCGACGTAGAAGTAGCTGCGCGTGCTCCTTATCCTCTCGTCGCCGCACCCGTGGCGGCCCGGCAGGCCCAGGCCGTCTCGGGTCTCAGAATCCTTCAGGCAGTAGAAGGTATTCCAGTACGCGCCGTCATGACGGAGCTTGATATAAAAGGTGAACTTCTGCTCGAACTCGCCCGAGTTGATCTTCCTGGCCTTAGATGCCCACGCGGTCTTGCTGAGGGTGAAATACCTGGGCAGTCGCGGGTAGCCGACGGTCAGGTACAGATATACGTGCTTCGCCGCCTCAGTCCTATAGGCCGACGGAGGTACAAAAATGTAATTGCGCCACCAGAAAGTGCAGGTCGTACTGGTGCATTTAGTATGACCTTTACTGTAAGCGACAGAGTGCGAGACATACACCGTTACGGTGTGCGACCTGACGTCCACCTGGCCGGATGTCGTGACCTGAATCTCGTACCTGGTAGCGACCGACGGCCGCACCGCGAAGCTGTAGGGCGTCGTCGCCGCGGGGGAACTCAGGGTGATGGGCGTGCCCGTCGCGGCGAAGGCCTTCGCGCGGAACGGCTCAGCCAGGAGGGTCACGACGTCGCCGCTGGCGGCACCGGTCACGGCCCCACTGATAGTCGCCGTGTTTTCCTTCCGGTAAGTGACTTCGTAATAAACCAGCGCGTAGCCATCAACCTTGCCGTGAACAGCACCTAGTGCGTGCGGCGACGTGGCGCTTATCGTCGCGCTGTAGGCACGCAAGCTCGCCTCCTGTGCCTGCGCCGGAATGGTGCCCGCCGCCAAGCCGCCGGTGACAGCAGTCACGGCCGCAAGCAGCCAGTGGATGCGGGTGCGGGTCTTTCGCGCTGGCGTCGGGAGTTGAGTCGGTGGTTGGCGGGCAGAGCGTCTGAACATGGGTTGCTCCTGTCAGGTCCGGATCGGCCGGGAGGCTCCGGCCTCGCCTGTTGCCACAGTGGCCGCCAGCCTGGGTGATCACCACACGTGCCGGCCCACGGCACAACCCACAGGATTGGCCTCGCCGGCATTCCGGTTCCTCGTGAAACTGCAAGGGGCCGGTGACATCAGCCAGATGAGCAAGGCTGACCTCAAGGCCTACCTGCCGGTCATGAAAGGCGACGACCGAGGCTCTGCATCTCTGCGCATCTCGCGCAGCGCTAAGAGAACGCCGGCAATCCGCGCTCAAAGTGCCACACCGTGACACATTGTGATACAGTCGCGGCCGTGGCTGACCACTACACCCTGCGCCTAGCGCCCGGCATGCGCCAGCGGCTCGCCGAATGGGCACGTCGGGCCGGTCTGCCTGAACGCACCCTGGCCCAGCGGTACGTCGAGGAAGGGCTCCGGCATGATGCGCATCCGCTGATCCAGTTCCTCGACGGCCCCAGCGGGCGTCGCGCCAGCCTGCTCGGTCGCGGCCTGGATGTCTGGGAAGTCATCGCCACTATCCGGGACAACGACGGGTCGATCGCGCGAGCCGCCGATTACCTGCAGGTGCCGGCCGGACTGGTGGAGGCCGCCGTGGCCTACTACGGCGAGTACCGGGACGAGATCGACCAAGAGATCCAGCTCAACGAGGCAGAGTACGAACGTGGGCGCCTGGCGGCCGCAGCCGGCGAACAGGCTCTGCGCGGGTGAGAGCCCTGCTTGACGAGCAGCTGTCGGCGCAGATCGCGGTGCTCCTGCGCCAGGCCGGCTGTGATGTCGAGGCCGTGGCCGACCGCTCGGACCTAGTGGGTCGCAGCGATAGGTTCATACTTGAAGTCGCCAGCAATGGGGGCCGCGCTGTGATCACGAACAACGTCAAGGACTTCCGCCCGCTTGCGGCGGAGTGGCTCGCGCAGGGCCGGGTGCACGCGGGCCTGATCCTGCTCCCCCCGTCGCGCACCCGCACACGTGGCGCCGTATCCGCTCTGGTTGACCGGATTGAGAGCGTGCTGCGTGACAACCCCGACGGACTGATCGGAAGCGAACGCTGGATCGGTCCGCTACCTCGCCTCTGACGCTAGTCACTTGATCGGCTCGTCGACCCGGCCTCGGCGCGTGCGTCGTTCTCGCATGGCAGCTTTACCTCTGAGCTTTCCGCTGCCTGGGGACGTCTCCCCTTTTCCCGGTGATTGCCGGCGGTCTATGTTTAGGCGTCCGCATCGGGCGGCGCAGAACTCGTGCTCGGTACAGTTTCCGCCTCGTCCGCCACGAACGCGTGGGCCGTGGCCAGCGAGCAGCCCCACTAGCCCAGCTACGAGGGCTTCCTGGCCCATTGCCGACGCCGGCGGCGGTACCGATGCTGTGAGTGCAGCCTGAAGCGGTTAACGCATCTGGCGAGAAAGGCTATGTCGATGGCTGGTCTATTCGGGGGCCGAGGCAGCCAGACGGCGCTGTCGGCGGTATCGCTGGTTGCTGCGGCCGGCTTGGTCTGGGCCGGCCCGGCGCAGGCGGCAGGAACGGCGAGACGGCCGGCCGCCGGGACGATCACGACGGTGGCGGGGGGCATCGGCGGGCCCGGGCCGGCCGTGAACGTCGCTATCCGGGCGTGCGGCGTCAAGTTCTCGGCGGGCGCCCTGTATATCGGGGGCGGCGACCTGATACGCCGGGTGGATCCGCGAACCGGCCAGCTGAGCACCGTGGCGACGGGCATGGCCGACGGCTATTACATAGACGAGGGTGCTTACGTACCGGGCGGCGCGTGCGGAGTGACGGTGGACTCAGCCGGGAACGTCCTGGTGGCTGACGCCGACCGGGTCCGGGTGCTCGCGGAACGGACCGGGCGGTTCTACGGCCTGAAGATGACCGCCCGGCACGTCTACACCATCGCCGGGCAGAAGAAGGTGTCGCGGTACATCGATAATTTCGGCGATGGCGGCCTGGCGACCAAGGCACTGCTGTCGGACGCGGTAGATGTGCAGCTGGACCGGGCCGGCAACGTGGTGATCGCCGACCAGGGCCAGGCGCCGTACCATCTTGAGCCTAACCTGGGCGCCCTGGTGTGGGTGGTGGCAGAGCGGTCCGGGCGGTTTTACGGGCAGCAGATGACCGCGCGGCACGCCTATGTCGTCGCGGGCACGCCGCAGCCCACCTCGACTCCCGTCGGCGGCCTGGCCACGCAGGTGTACTTTGACCTAGGGATCGGGACGGTGCGCGTGGACCGGACCGGGAACCTGGTGGTCGCCGACGCCAGCACCCGGTCGGTGCGGGTGGTCGCGGTCAGGCGGGGCACCTTCTACGGCCAGCGGATGGCTGCCGGGCATATCTACGACATCGCCGGCGGCGGACACGGCAGTGCCGCTGAGGGCGGGCTCGGGACAAGCGTGGCGCTCGCCGCCGCCGACGGGGTGGCCCTGGATCATGCGGGCAACGTGATGATCGCCGACTGCGCCCGCCTGTGGGTGGTAGCGGCCTCGACCGGCCGCTTTTACCACCGGAGGATGCTGACAGGTAACATCTACTCCATCGCCGGAACCGGACCCGACGGCGGCCCGTATGGCGACTGCTCCGGGATGAGCGACGCGGGCGACGGCAGGCCCTCCGGCCAGGCGAAGATCATTGCTACCGGCGCCGTGACGGTGGACAGCGCGGGCAACGTGCTGTTCGCTGACGCGTCCGAGCCGTTCAACCCGTTCGGGCCCCCACGGGTCCGGGCGGTGGCCGTGCGGGCTGGTGACTACTACGGCCGGAGGATGCGGGCGGGCGACGTGTATACCATCGCGGGCACCGGGCAGTCGCAGTCCTCCGGGGACGGCCTGCTGGCGACCAGGGCCGAACTCACCCCCGACGCCGTGACCCAGGACCACGCGGGCAATCTGGTGGTCACCGACTCCAGAAGTAACCGGGTACGGATGGTCGCGGCCGCCTCGGGCCGGTTCTTCGGCCGCCTGATGGCCAGCGGGCATATCTACACGATCGCGGGCGGCGGGGGGTACGGGTACTCCGGCGACGGCGGCCCGGCCACCCGGGCAGGCCTGAGTACGGGCGGGGTCGCGGCGGACGCCGCCGGGAACGTGCTGATCGCTGACCTTTACTCCGGACGCGTCCGGGTAGTAGCGGCCAGGCCGGGCACGTTCTACGGCCAGAAGATGCTGACCGGGGACATCTACACCATCGCCGGCGACGGGCAGCCGGGGTACTCCGGCGACGGCGGCCCGGCCACCCAAGCTGGGTTGTCTGCCTTCTGGGTGACCGTGGACCACGCCGGGAACGTGCTGGTGTCCGACAACTCCAACGAGCGGATCCGGCTGGTGGCGGTCAGGTCGGGCAGGTTCTACGGCCAGAAGATGACCGCCGGGGACATCTACACCATCGCCGGCGACGGGCAGTCCGGGTACTCCGGCGACGGCGGCCCGGCCACCCAAGCCGGGATCGATCCGCAAGTAATCGCTGTCGACGGCGCCGGGAACGTGGTGGAAGCCGACACCAGCTCCAACCGGGTCCGAGTAGTAGCGGTCCAGTCGGGAATGTTCTACGGCCAGAAGATGACCGCCGGCGACGTCTACACCATCGCCGGCGACGGGCAGTCCGGGTACTCCGGCGACGGCGGCCCGGCCACCGCCGCCACGTTTGAAGGAACCCTGGCGGTCGCCATCGATCGGGCTGGCAACGTGGCCGTCTGCGACGCCAACAGCCCCGTCGTGCGGATGATCGCGGCCAACTCGGGGACGTACTTCGGCCATCGGATGAAGGCCGGGGACATTTACACCATCGCCGGCGGCGGCAAGCGACTAGGGGATGGCGGGCCAGCCACCCAGGCCGCGCTGGGCCCTGCTGCCGCGCTAGCCGTCAGCCGGGCAGGTAACCTGCTGATCACCACTGGCGACCGGGTGCGGTCAGTGAAGGTCTAGCCCGCCTCGGGGCCGCATGCAGCCCTGATTAGCCTGCTCAAGCCCGTGCGTGCTGTCACGATGGTGGTCGGCACACGCGAACTACGGCAGATCGGTCAGCGGAGGGGATGCGGTGAGCATTGCGAGCGGGCACGACGGCGACTCCGTCGGACTGGTCGTCGGGACCGTCGCGGCGACGCCGTTGCAGTTCTCGGTGGCGATCGGCCCGGACCAGTACCTGCAGCTCGATGACGTCGTCGTCACGCAGCCGACAGCTCCCCGGCCAGCCGCCCGTCCAAGTCTCCGGCGTCGTCACGAACATCGAGGCGGTGCATGAGGGCGCGCGGTTCGCTTCGGATGTGTTCCTGATCCAGCAGGGCGCGCTGCCAGCCGAGGTCGCAGAGGTCGCGCAGGTCTCCGTCACGCGGGTCGAGCCCGAGGTCTACGTGCCGCCGATGCCGGGTGCATCTGTCCAGCGCGCCACCGGCAAGCAGCGCGAGCAAGCGCTGTACTTCGACGAGATGGGCGACCAGAAGGTGCCGGTCGGCTTCGGCCGCGACGGCCAGCCCATCTACATCAACTTCGAGTTCGTCGACGGCACCCGCGGCGCACATGTGTCGATCTCCGGCGTGTCGGGTATCGCGACCAAGACAAGCTTCGCGCTGTTCCTGCTGCACTCGATCCTGAACTCCGGCGTGCTCGCCGCCGAGGCGCACAACACCAAGATGCTGGTCTTCTCGGTCAAGGGCGAGGACCTGCTGTTCCTCGACTATGCCAACTCCCGGCTCGCCCCAAACGACCGCGAGCGGTACAGCGCGCTGGGCCTGCCGGCGACCCCGTTCCAGAACGTCAGGGTTTTCGCCCCGCCGCGACGAGGCGATCCGGCCGGCACACCCGACGTCACGGCACGAGACAAGGCCGTCAGCCCGTTCTACTGGACGCTGGCCGAGTTCTGCGAGGACGAGCTGCTGCCGTTCGTGTTCGCCGACGCCGAGGACGAGCGCGCCCAGTACACGATGCTGATCGGCCAGGTCGCCGCCCGGCTGCGCCGCGACGCCAGTCCCGCCGGGAACGACGGCGCAGTCAGGATCACCGGCGTCGACCCAGCCAACGACAAGATCATCCGGTCCTTCGGCGACCTCGTCGAACTGCTCGAGGCCGAACTCGGCGACGACCAGCTCCGCGGCGGCTGGGTGGCCGGCAGCGCGGTCACCGGCAGCATCAACGCCCTGCTCCGCCGACTCCGCTCCGCAGTCAAGCCGCTCACGCCGATCATCCGCGGCGACCTCGCCCACCGCGGCGAGCGGTCGATCTCCACCTCCCGCGCCCAGGTCACCGTCGTCGACCTGCACAACCTGCCGGACCGGGCGCAGCGGTTCGTCGTCGGGGTCACCCTGCGCGGCGAGTTCGCCCGCAAGGAACGGCAGGGCACCGCGCGGCCGCTGATGTTCGTGGTGCTCGACGAGCTGAACAAGTACGCGCCGCGCGAGGGCGACAGCCCGATCAAGCAGATCCTGCTGGACGTCGCCGAACGCGGCCGATCACTCGGCGTCATCCTCATCGGCGCGCAGCAGACCGCCAGCGAGGTCGAGCGGCGCATCCTGGCCAACTGCGCCATCCGCGTCGCCGGGCGGCTCGACGCCGCCGAGGCCGAGCGCCCCGAGTACGGCTACCTGCCGCCCGCCCAGCGGGCCAGGGCGATGATCGCCAAGCCCGGCACGATGTTCATCGCCCAGCCCGACATCCCGGTGCCGCTGGCCGTCGACTTCCCGTTCCCCGCGTGGGCGACCAGGCCGAGCGAGCAGGGGAACGTGGTCCGGCATCGATGAGGGGCCGTCCGTCCCGTCGGACCCGTTCGCCACCATCCCCGGCGCTCGCGACGATCCGCCGCCGTTCTAGACAATGCCGGCAGTTAAGCCGACCGCCATTTCCGGCATCTAGTAACGCCATTGCCTAGGCGTTACTCTCAACGAGGGGGGCTCTGCCTACCTGCGGTGCCTGGCGCGCGAAGGAGCGGCAGATGATTGGCTCTCGACGACTCAGCTCTCGACGACTCAGCTCTCGACCACTTGGCCGGAGACTGGCGGCGACTGTGGCAGCGACGGGTCTCGGCTGCGGGCTGGCGGTGGCTGCTGCCGGGACAGCCCAGGCGGCTCCGCAAGCCTGGGCATACGCGCTGGTCCTGAAGCCGGCCGTCGCCGGACCGGTCGTTGTGAACCACTGGAAAGAGAGCACTCCATCGCCGACGCCCTCGTCGACCCCAGGCGTAGTCGGCCAGGTGACAGTGAAGTTCCCCAGCATCGGGTTCTTCAAGCAGGGCGTGGTTCACGTGACCGCCGTCATCGACGAACTCGCGTGGTGCCAGGCACAGAACTGGCGGCCGCTAGGTGGCGCCGAGCTCGTCACTGTGCGCTGTTACCGCAAGGGCGGCATTCCGACATTCGTCCCATTTACCGTGATGTTCACGTCGAGCTCCGGCACCCTGCCGGGCGGCCTCCAGTATGCGTACGTGCATGACGCCACGACCGGAGTCGTCGCGTCCTACAACTCGACGGGCATGCCCAACAGCGTCAGCGTCCTGAGCACCGGCGTCTGGAAGGTCACCCTGCGCGGACCAGGGCCGGCCACCCACTCCGGCGGCATCCAGGTGACCGCAGTGGATCCGACCAAGCCGGCCATCTGCAACGTCGGTGGCCAGAAGTGGACGCCAACCCAGCAGGTCATCATCGTACGCTGCTACAACGCGGCGGGAATACCGCAGAAGACCGGCTGGAACCTGAGTTACCAGCGCGGCCGGGCCATCACCGGCGCGAAGCCGAAGCTGTTCGCTTACACGCTCAACACCATGCCGACCGTGCCGGGACCATACTCGCCCGCGCCGGGCGCCATCAACGTGAACACCGGCGGCGGGCTCAACACGATCAGGCGGTCCGGCTTGGGCGAATGGCTGGTGAGTCTCCCGCGCGTGGGCATCCTGCCGAACACCGTGTTCGTCACCGCCGCCTCGAGCGTCGCCAGGGTCTGCAACCTCAACACGGTCTGGGCCACGATCCTGCCGCCCATCCCGCCCGGAAACGTGATCGTCCGCGATGTCGTCTGCTACAAGGTCACGGGGGCGATGGACCCAGTCAAGTGGTTCCTGAGCTATACGACCTGATCCCGGCCGCGTCCCGAAGTCGGTGGAAGGTCGGGACCTCAGCGCCAGTGTGCGGCCGCGAATCTCGGGTAGGCAGGCGGTTGATCCGCCATGACCTACCTCGAGAGGAGCCCGTGATGGCCACCACCCGACAGAAGGAAGCCGCCAGGCAGAACATCTCCAAGGCCCGGGAGGTACAAAGCGCGAGAGCCCACGGTGCCAAGATCCCCAAGCAGAGTGAGGGCTTGAGCACTGCGGACGAGGACAAGCTTCCGCAAAAGGAGTTCGCATTCCCGGCGCAGCGCAAGGAGCCGCTGACCGACGCTAAGCGTGTCCGGAACGCGATCGCCCGTTTCGACCAGGTCGAAGACGTCAGCGATGCCGACCGCGACAAGGCGTGGAAGCGGATCCTTGAGGCCGCGAAGCGCTACGACGTCGACGTCTCCGAGTCAAGCTGGCGGGAGCTAGGCGAGGGCGGCAAGAAGGCATCGCCCAGCAAGAAGGCCTCTGCCACCGCGAAGGGCTCGTCCAGCAAAAAGCCCTCAGCCACCGCGAAGGCCTCGTCCAGCAAAAAGCCCTCAGCCACCGCGAAGGCCTCGTCCAAGAAATAGCAAGCTCTCCAGCTCGCGCTAGGCCTTGTCGCGGTCCGAGGTCTCTCAGCGACGGCCGTTACCGCTAGGCAAAGGCCCAGCCAGTCCATGACTCGATCGTCACCACGATCACCGGGCCGTCCAGGATCTGGCCGGAGTACTGCAGATACTTGCCCCTGAGCTGCCGCCAGTGCTCGCCGTGCTCCGGACCCGATCGTTCGAGCGTGGCGGTTCCGTCCGCACGCGCCCACCACAACTGGGTCCAGTCGTCGGCGTACTGGTCCACGAGCAGGCTCGCGCGCGGATTCTCGCTTAGGTTCGCCAGGCGCCGGAGGCAACGGGACGACTTCGGCTTGTTGTCGATGCCAATGGCGACTCGGCCCGACCGGTCGACTACGAACGTGCACGGCACCAGGTGCGGCTGGCCATCGCCCCTGACGGTGGCCAGCCGCAGCACCGCAGACTCAGTGAACCGAGCGCGGGCTTCGGCGGCATCGAGGCGCATAGCTCGACCGTACCCTCAGCAGGCGCCGCATGCCCCGCCTGGAGAAGTATAGTTATCATAACTACGCTTCTCTCAGATGGCAGGCAACGGATGCTCAAGCCAACGGACGTGTTCGACCGAGACCGTGAGTGGTCTCAGTTGACCGATTTCATAGAACAGGAGCGACCGGGCGCCACGCTGGGGGTGGTATCCGGGCGGCGCAGGCAGGGGAAGAGCTTCCTGCTGGAGGCCGCCTGCCAGGAGGCCGGCGGGTTCTACTTCTCTGGCCAGGAGGCAACCGAGGCGGAGTCACTCTCGCTGATCGGGGCTGCACTGACGCGCTATCTCGATCCGGTAGCCGCCATCATGCCGGCGGACTGGCCGACGGTCATCGACATCCTGCTGCGGCTGGGCCGCGAGCGCGTGCTGCCTGTCGTGATCGACGAGTTTCCCTACCTTGCGCGCGCGAGCCCAGCGCTGCCCTCGATGATTCAGGCTGCCTACGCGCCGCGCCGCCTCGAACGGTCGGACTCGCGCACTCGCCTGCTGCTGTGCGGATCGGCGCTGTCCTTCATGGGAAGGCTGCTATCCGGCAGCGCCCCGCTGCGCGGACGTGCGTCACTGGACTTGACAGTCCAGACTCTCGACTACCGCTCGGCAGCCCGATTCTGGGGCATGGCTGATCCGCGGCTCGCGTTCCGAGTGCACGCGGTAGTCGGCGGGACGCCTGCCTACCGCACGGAGATGATCAGGTACGACGCGCCACGGGATCTGCGCGATTTCGACGCCTGGGTTGGCCGGGCGGTCTTGTCGCCGGGCAGCCCGATGTTCCTGGAGGCTCGTTACCTGCTGGCGGAGGAGCCCGACCTGCGGGACGCAGCGTTGTACCACTCTGTGCTCGCTGCCATCGCCGCGGGCAACACTGGGCGCGGCGCCATCGCCGGGCACGTCGGACGGAAGTCCAACGAACTTTCGCATCCTCTCACTGTGCTGGAGGACGCGGGCCTCATCACACGCGAGAACGACGCGTTCCGCGGCAACCGCACGGACTTCCGGATCAACGAGCCGCTGCTGGCGTTCTACCACGCGATAATGCGGCCGTTCTGGCCCCAGTTGCTGCGGGGCACGGGTGCGCATCAGTTCTGGGAGCGCAGCCAGCGGCGGTTCGCAGGCAACATGCTGGGCCCGCATTTCGAGCGCATCTGCCGGGAGTGGTCGCTGCACTTCGCGGGCGACAGATTCGGCGATTGGCCCGTCCACGTGGCCGCCGGCACGGTTAACGATCCGGCGAACAAAGCTGCGAGTCAGGTCGATGTTGCCGTCATCGGCCACGCGGACGGCGCGCGACCGCCCCTGCTGGCGATTGGTGAAGCGAAATGGAACGAAGTGATGGGGCTTGGGCACCTCGCGCGCTTGCGCAGAATCCGCGATCTGCTGAAAGGAAACGAGAAGTTCGACACCTCGGCTACTCGTCTCGTGTGCTTCTCCGGCGCTGGATTCAACGACGAACTGAGGCGACGCGCCCGGCAAGGCGAGGTCGACCTGGTCGGACTTGACGACCTGTACGGCGAGGCATCCTGATGGAGCACTGCGTACAACGCCTGACCCCGGTTCCCCTGGGCCGTTGGTCTTCCCAGCGTGGCGGGCCGATGCGTGGGTGCGGTCAGTCGGCCATCGTCAGCGCGGGCTGGGAGGCGGACTCCGCGGCCCGCCTGGCACCGCGGCGCGCCGGGATTGTCCGGGCCGCGTCGGCGTCGCTGATCCGCAGCGCCGCGGTCAGGCCCAGCAGGCAGATCGCGGCCGCAACCAGGAAGGCAACGCGGTAGGCGGTCAGGTTCGCCACCTCGTGGCCGCCGACGACATGCAC
This sequence comes from uncultured Actinomycetota bacterium, assembly GCA_963804435.1. Lineage (GTDB taxonomy): Bacteria > Actinomycetota > Actinomycetes > Streptosporangiales > Streptosporangiaceae > JAJYUU01. Next base: position 291,510 of record CAWDQI010000003.1, read on the forward strand.
CGGGCCGACCAGCACGATAGCCGTGGTCAGCAGGGCCACGCCGATAGCGCCGCCGAGCTGGCGCATCGTGTTGAACATGGTCGACGCGCGCCCGGTCGCAGCCGGGGTGATCGTCGCGAACGCAGCAGCCTGGACCGGCACGAACACCTGCGCCATCGATAGCCCCAGGGTGAGCATCAGCAGCCGCGGCCACCACAGGCTCGTCGCCGGCCCCAGCAGCGCGAGCAGCCCGATCGAGGCCGCCGTGCCGACCAGCCCGGAGGAGATGAGCCGCCGCGGGCCAAGCCGCGGGTACAGCCAGCGGCTGGCCAGCTGCGCGCCGGCCATCACGCCGAACGCCTCCGGGAACGTGCTCAGCCCGGACCCGAGCGCGGTCAGGCCACGGCCGTCCTGGTAGTAGAGGGAGATCGCGTACAGGCTGCCGAGGAAAGCGATCGACGTGAGCACCATCACGCCGTTGCTAGCCCGGAACAGCCGGTTCCTCAGCAGCCGAAGGTCGATCAGGGGCTCGGACGTGCGCAGCTCGACGAATACCATGCTCGCGAGCAGCACTGCGCCGGCCGCGATGGCGGCGAGCACCTCGGGCGCACTCCAGCCGTGGTTAGGGCCCTCCGAGACCCCGTACATCACCAGGCCGAGGCCGATGCCGGACAGCAGGAAGCCGGGCAGGTCGAAGCGGCCGGGCCGGGCCTGCGGAGCGCTCTTCAGGAACAAGGCGCCGAAGATCAAGGCGAGCGCGCCGATCGGCACGTTCACGTAGAAGACCCAGCGCCACGACAGGTCGGTCACCAGCAGCCCGCCTAGCACCGGGCCGAGCGCGGGCGCCAGGGTTGTGGGCACCGTGAGGATCGACGAGGCCCGGATCCGCTCCTCGGGCGGGAATACCCGGAAGAGCATCGCCATCCCGACCGGCGCGAGCATGCCGCCGCCGACGCCCTGCAGGACGCGGAACGCCACCAGTTCGCCCAGGCTGGTTGCCAGTCCGCACAGCGCGGACGCGACCGTGAACACCACGATCGCAGTCAGCATCACCCGTTTGCCGCCGAACCGGTCGCCGAGCCAGCCGGAGGCCGGGATGAACACGGCCAGGCTGACCAGGAAAGCGATCGAGATGCTGTCGATCGCGGTCGGGGAGACGGCGAAGTCACGGCCAATCGTCGGCAGCGCTACGTTGACGATCGTCACGTCCATGATCGACATGAACATGGCGGCGACGAAGACGACGCTGACCGCTACCTTCTGGCTGATCCGTGCTTGCACGACGATCCTTTTCCTAGCCGCTCGGCCTTGCTGTGGCTCCCGGCGACGCGGCAAGTTGCAGTATCAGAGGTCCCGGATAGTGAGTATACTCAGCATCAACGGCGAGCGTGAAAAGTTATTCCGCCACCGCGACAGGCGGACGCCAGCGATCCCTGACCGGCCAGGGCCGGGGCGGGCCGGGCGACGCCACAGGAGGTGCCCCAGCGATGAAGCCCAAGACCGGCTATGAGGTCGTCGACGGCATCCTGTATGCAGCGCACCGCATCCGCACCGCCGCCGACGCGCGGCTGCGCGAACTCGGGCTGTCACTCTCCGCCTACAAGCTGATGCAGGCCCTCGAACATTCCGACCAGTCGATGCGCGGGGTCAGCGACATCCTGCACGTCTCGCCGCGCACGGTCACCGACATGATCGACGGGCTGGAGGCCAGGGGCCTGGTAGCCAGGGGCCAGCATCCGGCCGACCGCCGGATCACCCTCCTAAGCCTGACCCTGGAAGGCCGCAGCCAGCTCGCCGCGGCGGCCGCCCTGGCCAACGAATCGCACCGCGCCGCGATCAGCGGCCTCAGTTCAAAGGACCAGCAGACGCTGCGCGACCTCCTGGATCAGGTGGCGCCCGCCCGCTCGGCGGCGCCAGCCGAGCAGGCCGCGCCCGCCGGCCAGGCGGCGCCTGCCGGCTAGGTCCCCCACCTACCCCAGTCCGGCGATGAGGTTGATCGCAGCTGCGAGGATGATCGAGCCGAGCAGATAGGACAGCAGCGCATGCCGCAGCGCTGTCGCCCGTATGTCGGTGGAATTCAGGTCGGTATCAGAGACCTGGAACGTCATCCCGATCGTTAGCGCGAGATAGGCGAAATCGCGGTAACTGGGTCGCTCATTGCTGTGGAAGTCGACGCCGCCTACGGGCTCGGCGTAGTACAGCAGCGCGTATCGCAGCGTGAAGATCGTGTGCACGGTCAGCCAGGACACTGCGACGCTGAGCAGCCCGAACGTGGCCAGCATGGCCCGGTCCCCGCCGCGCGCGTGATTGGCGGCCACCAGCACGACGCCCACCGCCGCGAGGCTGGCCACGCACGCGCACAGCGTGAGGATGTCGCTCGTGGCCCTGCTGGGATCTTCCCTCGTGGCTCGCTTGGCTGTGGTGTGGGCGGACATGGGCCAGATGCCAAGCCACACCGTGGCGGTGAACACCAAAGCGGTTGCGTCCCAGCCGACGGCGGGCGCAAATACCCAGCTACCAAACACAGCCGTGAGGCCTGCGGTAACCGCCCCGATCCCAGCTGATACCCCTAGCCGAGTGCGCCGTTGGCGCCAGAGCCACCGCGACAGCCACTGCCGCGAGCCGGGCAGATCATCCTGGTTGCTCATGTTGCCGTTATCTCCGGAAACCGACAGGCAGAACTTAGGGCGCGGGCATGCCGAGATGCCCCGTCTACCACTTGTACAGAGACGTACAATGACGTACATTTGAGTTATGACCACGCTGACGGTATCCCAGGCACGCGCTTCGCTGCCCGAGCTGCTGACGAGGGTCGAGGAAGGCGAGGAGGTCACGATCACCCGCCATGGCCGAGCGGTTGCTGTCCTTGTCCGACCCGACATTCTGCGGCTCCGGGCGAACGTAGTCATTGAAGCTGCCGGGCGAGTACATGATCTCCTCGTCGCAGCGGCGGCGTCCGAGCTGCCCGCGCAGCCCGGACTCACTGAGGAGCGCGCTGAGGAGCTGATCAGCGAGATCCGGACTGGGCGCGACAGTCGGTAATGGACGCCTTCGACGCTGACGTGCTGATATACGCAGCCGTACCAGGCCACCCGCTCGGCCGCCGGGTAATGACTCTCTTTCAGGGATCAGCTGAGCACTTTGCCGGGGTCGGATCACTGTTGCTGCTGCCCGAATTGCTCGGCAAGCCGATCCGTGACGGAGCTGCCAATGAAGTGCGTGCCCTGGCTGGCCTGCTCGCGCGCATTGACCTGCGCCCGGTTGACCGTGCAACCGCCGAGCTTGCCACCGCGCTAGCCAGCACCTACAAACTGCGGGCGGTAGATGCGACTCACCTTGCGACCGCGGTGGGGATCGGCGCCGACCGTTTCATCACCAACAACCGGCGCGACTTCCCGCCGACGATCACCGAACTTCGGGTCACGTATCCAGCAGACTTGCCCGAACCTGGCGACGATCCGGCCGGGCCGCCTACAGTGGCTGCTGCTGCCGCCCGGAAACAGACGCCTAGGAGTCGCATAGGTCCGCCATGAAGATCCTGCACACCAGCGACTGGCATGTCGGCAAGGTCCTGAAGGGCCGCGAGCGGTCTGACGAACATGAGGCCGTGCTGCGCAGCATCATCCAGACGGCGAAGGACGAGGACGTTGACCTGGTCCTGATCGCTGGCGACCTGTTCGAGTCGTCCGCGCCCAGCCCGAAGGCGCAGGGCCTGGTCATGCGCGGCCTGCTCGCCTTGCGCGAGGACGGACGGCAGGTCGTCGCCATCGCCGGGAACCACGACAACGCCAGCCTGCTCGACAACGTCTATCGACCGGTCCTGGGCGAGCTTGGGCTGCACATTCTGGGCACGCCCAAGGCACCGGCCTCGGGCGGCACATTGCACCTGACGGCCCGAGGCGGCGAGCCCGTCACCGTCGCGGCGATGCCGTTCCTATCCCAGCGGTATGCAGTGCGCGCGGCCGAGTTGCTGCTGCACGAGGCTGCCGAGCACGCGCTCGACTACGCCCGCCGCATCGCAAGCATGATCGCGCTGCTCACTGAGCAGTTCACCCCGGACAGCGTGAACATCGTCATGGCGCACGCAACCCTGCTGGGCGGGCGTCGCGGCGGCGGTGAGCGGGACGTGCAGACGACTTTCGAGTACGAGGTGCCATCGAGCATCTTCCCCTCGTCCGCGCACTACGCGGCGCTCGGCCACCTGCATCGCCAGCAGGAGATCCCCGCGCCCTGCCCGGCGTTTTACTCGGGGTCGCCGCTGGCGATCGACTTCGGCGAGGAGGCCAACGAGCCGGGCGCTCTGATCGTCACGGCCGCGCCCGGCATCCGCGCCGACGCCCGCCGGGTCGACATCACCGGCAGCCGCCCGCTCCGGACACTGCGCGGGACCCTGGACTACGTCATCGAGGAGGGCGAGCGGGCCGGCGACGCCTACCTGCGGGTCATCCTGGCCGAGTCGGCCAGCGCCGGCCTCGGCGACCTGGTCAGGGAGAAGCTGCCGAACGCGCTGGAAGTCCAGCTAGACGATGCGCACCGGCCACGTCCGGGAACTCACGGGGACAAGCCCAGCCGGGCAGGCCGCTCACCGCTCCAGCTTTTCGGCGATTACCTGGCCGAGCAGGACGTGGCCGACGAGCGGGTCGAGCGCATGTTCGCCGAACTACTGGAGGAGATGACCGACGGCCAAGCCGGCGTGACGTCCGCCCCGGCGGTAGACGGATAGCTACCCGAATTAAAAACTATGCGGCGCTGCACTTGATCCTCAGCCCGTGCCTGGCGCCCGGCCCGGCTCCATACTGCTGCCAGGACACGTCGCGCGGGACGGCGAGCGCTTGCCACGGTTTCCTATCCGGTTAACTCGTAACAGCCTCGAGGTCGATGGGCCGCTCAGCCGCGCTGACTGAGCGGCCCATCGCCGGACCTGTCACTCCTCCGAGCACGGCCGCAGCTCGAACGTCCCGATCTTTGCCGTCGGGTGCCTGGACGCGATCTCGATTGCCTCGTGCAGGTCAGCGCATTCCAGCACGCAGTAGCCGGCGACGTGCTCCTTGGTCTCGGCGAACGGGCCGTCGCTTACCAGCGTCTCGCCACCGCGCACGCGCAGCGTCGTGGCTTCGCTGACCGGCCGGAGGCGGTGGCCGCCAACGAGCACGCCGCGCTTCAGCATCTCGCTATCCCAGGATTCGATCGCCACGTCGAATGCCGCCCCGTCTTGGGGACTCAGCTCCAGTGACTCATCGATGTAGTGGGTCAGCATGTACCTCATTGGATGCTCCATCCTTGAAACGGCCGCGGCCAGCCCGCCCACGGCTATCCGGCCCACCGCCGAGCGGGGTGGGTGCGTCGCTTAGCCAACGCCGCGGACGGCGAGCGTAGTGATGGCCGCGGCGGCCACGGAGGCCCCTGCCGGGGCAGATAGAACGAGCCGGGCCAGGCGCACCTGCACGAGTCCGGCTGCCCCCAGCCCAGGCTCTGCCGCCGGGCGGAACGCCGCGCCGAAGCTCACCTTGGCCGCCTGGCCGAGCACTCCGGCGACCACGGCCAGCACCACCGGCTCCGCGCGAGCCGGGAACAACCCGACTGTCGCCACCGCTGCGCCCGCGACCGGGCTCACGCACATGGCCGCTAGCCACAGCGCCGCCCGGCGCCTCGACACTGAGCTCAGTAGCGTGCCGGCCGCCAGTCCTTCCGCAAAAGCGTGCACGAACAGCGCCACCGCCACTACGACCGAGCCACCGAGCGCCAGCGCGACGCCTTCCAGCAGCCGGTGCAGGGCGAGTGCCGACGCCGTGCCCGCACCGCCGGCCGCCTCGCGGTCGAGCTGGCAGGCACAGCCCCTGCGCACCGCCAGGCCAGCCAGCCAGAACGACGCGCCGGCCACGCCTAGCACGGCCCACACCGGAATGCCCGCCCGCTCGGCCGCGGACCAGGCGTCCGGCAAAAGATGAATGCCCGCGATGACCAGCAACGCCCCGGCCGCAGCGCCGAAACAGACCTCGCGCCGGGCCCGGTTCCGGCGGCCCAGCCAGGCCCCCGCTACGGTGGCGAGCCCGATGATCAGGCTGCCGGTCAGTACGAGCATCGCGTATCGGCCCATCACGAGAAGGTCAGTTTTCGCCGGCCCAGCCACGACCGAGCTTAGCCAGCCAGCCATGGCCCCGGTAGTCATGACTGTCCGACGCCACCGCAGCCTTACCCGTGACGCCACGTTCCGGGTGATGTGGGGCGGTCTTGTGATACTGGGGAAGAATCATGGCGAACTCCGCGTCCTGTGTCACGCAGCCGGTCAGCCCGCGCACTAGGACGACGCGCGGGGGCAGTGCGGATGGACAGTTGGCGCAGAACCAGGTGTGAGTGTCAGTGCCGTCCGCCAGACTGTTGCCGTCGTCTGGGCGAGCCGGTCAGGCCCCCACCACGGCCAGACGGGAGGTTGACCTGCGGTGCGCCCGCTGCGACTGCTGCTGGACGGATTCGGCACATACCGGAACGCCACCGAGGTCGACTTCGCCGACGTCGACTTCTTCGCCCTGGTCGGGCCCACCGGGTCCGGCAAGAGCACCGTCATCGACGCACTCTGCTTCGCGCTCTACGGCACCGTGCCGCGCTGGGGGAACGAGAACGCGATCGGCTTCGCACTCGCCCCGTCGACGAACACCTGCCAGGTCTGCCTGGTCTTCGAGCTGGCGCGCGAGCGCTACGTAGCAGTCCGCGCGCTGTCCCGCGACAAGCGCGGGCAGGTCACCACCAAGGCTGCCCGCCTCGAACGGCTCGACGCGTCGGTCCCCGCGGACGCACCGCTCGGCGAGATCCTCGAGGCAAGCGTCGAGCAACTCGCCGAGGGACCGGACCGGGTCAAGGCCCGCGTCCAGCACCTGCTCGGCCTCAGTTACGAGCATTTCACTCAGTCCGTCATGCTGCCGCAGGGCGGGTTCTCGGAGTTCCTCCGCGCGACCCCGGCCAATCGCCAGCGCCTGTTGGTCGAACTGCTGGCTTTCGGCGTCTATAAGGAGATCGGGCAACGGGCCAGGGAGCGGGCGCAGCGCTCCGACAGCCAGCGCGAAACTGCCCAGCAGACCCGCGATCAGCTCGCTGACGCCACTGAGGCCGCTGAGTCCGCCGCCGCCGCCCGCGTCAAGGCGCTCAGTGAGCTCGCCGACACGGCCGACAAGAGCCTGGCCGAACTCACCGAGCTCCGCCAGCAGGCCGCCGACGCGCAGCGGCTTCTCAATGATGTGCATGACGAGGCCCAGATCCTCTCGGCCCTGCGCATGCCAGCAGATGTGCCGGGGCTCGCGGGGCAGGTAACCGCCGCCGAGTTGGTCGTTACGAACTGCCGCGTCCGGCGAGACAACGCTGCCCAAGCCGCTGAGGAGGCCGGCGAGGCCCGCGCCACCTTGCCCGACAAAGCCGACACGCAGCGCCAGCTCGACCTGCATGCGTTGCGCCGGGAGCTGCGTTCCGAGGCTGACAGGCAGCAGGAAGCACTGGACACCTGCCTCGCCAAGGAAGAGAAGCTGGCAGTGCAGCTCGAGGCGGCAGACTCCGAAGCCGCCCGCGCCCAGGACGCCCTCGACCGAGCGCAGCGGGCCCATGCCGCGGCCGGGCTGGCCGAGACGCTGCATGTCGGCGACGAATGTCCCGTCTGCCGGCAACAGGTCCGGGCGCTCCCGCCGCACGACGCTCCAGCCGACCTCGCCGCGGCCAGGACGGCAGTAGACACCGCGGTACGGTCGGGGCGTCAGGCGCGAACCGCGCACCAGGACGCGGCGAAGGCTGTGGCCTCAGCAAAGTCGGTCCTAGCTGGCACCCAGGGCCGGCTCGACAAGGCCGCGCACGTCCTGGCCGAGGTGCAGACCGAGGCAGAGGTCGGGCGGCAGCTCGCGGCCATCCAGGCCGCCGAGGACGCGGTCACGAAGGCGCGCACCGAAGCTGCCGCTCGCGGTACGGAACTCGCTGCCGCCCAGAAGTCCCGCGCCGCACTGGTGGCCGAGGAGCAGGAAGCATGGGCGGCGCTCGGCATTGCCAGGGACAAGCTGGTCGGGCTCGGCGCTCCGGCCATCATGACGCAGGATCTCGCCAGCGCCTGGTCGGCGATGATCACATGGGCAGACACGGAGCGGGACAAGCGGACGCGCCGATTCCCTGAGCTCGGCGCTGCAGTGGCTGGCCTGCAACAACGCTGCACGGAGTCGTCAACTGCGCTGACTCGGTTGCTCGCCGATCATGACGTGGCAGTTGGTGAGCTCGCCAGGGCGCCCGCCGCCGTGGCGGCGCAAACCGTCCGCGCCGAAGGGCAGGTACAGAGGATTCGCCACGACCGCAGGAAGGCGGCCGCGCTCGATAAGCAGATCGCCGCGCACAAAGAAGACGGGCAGGTCGCGGCGTTGCTCGGCAACCTGCTCCGGGCGACCTCCTTTGAGCGCTGGCTGTGCAGCGAGGCACTGGACTCGCTCGTCCGCGAGGCCTCTGCGACCTTGATGGAGCTGTCCGGCGGTCAGTACGAGCTCGACCGGGACGAGCGCAATGAGCTTGTCGTCATCGACTACGAGGATGCCGGCGCGAAACGGCCTGTCAATACGCTGTCGGGCGGCGAGACGTTCCAGGCGTCGCTGGCCCTGGCGCTCGCGCTGTCCCGGCAGGTTATCGGGCTCTCCTCGGGCAGGCGGGAACTGAACTCCATGTTCCTAGACGAGGGCTTCGGCACGCTCGACCCCGACACGCTGGAAACCGTGGCGAGCACGCTGGAGAAGCTGGCCACGGATTCGGACCGGATGGTCGGAGTGATCACTCACGTGACCGAGCTAGCCGACCGGGTCCCGGTCCGGTTCGTGGTGCGCCGCAGCGGCACCACATCCACGCTGGTCAAGGAGCGCGCGTGAGCACCGTGGCGGCCGCGGTCTCGTTCTCGGTCGACCCGTGGGATCCGGGCTACGGCATGGCCTTCGGCGACGAAATGGGCGACGATGTGCTACCGGATTCCAGCGCCGAGCTTGACCTCGACTTGGAGCTGCCTGCCAGCCAGTGGCGGCCGCTGAGCCCAGGCGACTTCGTTCCCGTCCCGCAAACGCTGCTCTTCCTGGACGGCGTCCGCCGGATTGACGCCAGCATCTGGGTACACGGCTCGGATCCGCAGCCCGCGCCCGGTATCGCAGCGTCGCTCGCGGCCGGGCTCGTCTGCTGCAACGGATCGGCGACGATCAGCCACGTAGCCGTCGAGCGCGGCCTGTTCACCGCGGCGCCGGATGCCGCCAGCATCGACAGCCGGCACGCGCGCTATCCGGCGTACGTCGCCGCCGGGCCGGGAATGGACAAGTTGTCGCTGGCCCTGCAGCAGCGCCTCGGCGCCGCCGAGGAGCAGCTGGCGCTGCTGTTCCGCAAGGAGAACTCCGGCGGCGAGGACCTCCTGTTCGTCGACGGCCCGCTGCGCGGAAGGACGCACCTGGACCGCACGATCGGCTATATCAAGACCCACCACACCGCGTATCTCCCGGCCCCGCAAGCTGCTGTTGTCGCGGCCTTGCAGGCCGGCCAGCGCACGCCGGCGTTCAGCATGGGCACCTCCTGGCGGCGCAACTCGTGGTACCTCAAGCTGCCGGGGTCGTCAGGTGCCCCGTGGTCCGGGGTCGTCCGGCTGGAGTGCTCAGCAGACCTCCCCGTTCCCGAAATAAAACGGCTGGCCGATCTCAGCGCGCGCCTCCTGCCGCGGCTCGCGAGCGCGCCGCATAAGGATCCGCGGGCACCGCAGAACCTCGTCCCGATCGGCGGCCTCGAGCGCGAACTGCGCCGCCGCCTTGGTGACCAGCAGCTGCTCTACCGCTCTCTCCGCGCTGCCGCCTACTCTCGCGGTTAGCCTGGCCGGTTTGGCCGGCGAGCAGCGGCGGTCGCCGACGGCCCCATATAAGCCGACATCGGTACTCATGAGGTCTCTGCGTAGCGCTACCGGCGGATGCGGGCGGCGAACAGGTCCCGGAGGCTGACCACCCCGCACACCTCCCGGCCGTCGACGACCGGCAGGTGCCGGAAGCCGTTCAGCAGCATGATCTGCGCGGCGTCCTCAGCGGGCGCGTCGGGCCCCGCCGACTGCGGGTCGGCCGTCATCCACTCCGAGACCTCTGAGCCGCGCAGGTCCTCGCCAGATGCCGCCGCCCGCAGCACGTCGCGCTCGGTCAAGATGCCGGCCAGGAAAGGCCCTTGCATGACGACGGCCGAGCCCACTCCGGCCATGACCATCGCCGCCGCGGCGTGCGCCACCGAGTTTCCCGGCGAGACTGAAACGACGTTGGTACTCATCAGATCGCGGAGAGGGGCCATGGCCTAGCCGCTCTCGCCGATCTCGTCCAGATCAGGATCCTCGTGCTGGGACGATGGGCCGGCCAGCTCGGCCGACAGCATCCCCCACAGCGACCCGGCCCAGGACGACAGGTGCGGCCACTTCTTCCAGAACACCTGAAGCGTCGTCTCGTCGAAGTCGGCCAGCGCCCGCTGCGCCGTCACGCTACCCGTTATGTCCTCTAGTTCATGGATTAGTTCAAGGAACCTGTCAGCAATCTCCTCCACGGACGAACCTCCTTGCCGCACCGACTGCCTGGATCACGGCAGCAACTAGGTTTGCCCTCGACGTTAACCGACGGCGCCGTCCCGGTCACGGCCTTGGGCCGGCCGAAATCCCGGATTGGCGGACCTGGCGCCGGCTGAGCGAGTGTGAGACCGATGCGACCAGCACCTCTTTTACCGACTCTCGCCTGCGTGCGTCGCACAGAAGCACCGGGACGTCAGGATCGAGGTCCAGCGCGTCCCGGATCTCGGCCAGGCTGTATCGCGGCGAATCGTCGAAACAGTTGGCCGCGACGATAAACGGGGTATCCCGGCGCTCGAAGTAGTCGACCGAGGCAAAGCAGTCGGCGAGTCTCCTGGTGTCGGTCAGCACAACGGCGCCGAGGGCGCCGAACGCCAGCTCGTCCCACATGAACCAGAAGCGTTCCTGGCCGGGCGTACCGAACAGGTACAGCAGCGCGCCGCTGGGGAAGGTAATCCGGCCGAAATCCATCGCGACGGTGGTCGTGGCTTTCTGGGCCACCACGCTGACGTCGTCGACGCCAATGCCCATGTCGGTCAGCAGTTCCTCGGTGCGCAGCGGCCGGATCTCGCTGATGGCGCTGACCAGGGTTGTCTTCCCCACGCCAAACCCGCCGGCCACCAGGATCTTCGCAACGACGGGCGGTTCCCCGGGACCGGCGGCCGGCCCAGGCCGGTCAGAGCGCGCGGAGGCCATCAAGGACGCTCCTCATGACGCTTTCCTCCGGCGTGGGCTCGCCGCTGGAGCCGACGACACTGACCAGGCCGGCTTCGCGCAGGTCGCCCAGCAGCACCCGGACCACCCCGAGCGGCAGGTCAGTTTCCGATGCCAGGTCAGCGACCGTGACCGGGCTGCGGCACAAGGTCAGCAGCCTCTTGTGCTCGGGCCCGAGCCGACGAGGCTCGACCTGCGCCGAGCCGACCGCCACCACCAGGTCAATCAGCCCGAGGTCGGGGCCACGCGACCGGGTCCGGCCCCGGGTAAGCGCGTACGGCCGGACAACCGGGCCAGCATCTCGGTCCAGCCATCGCTCGTCGCCAGAGATCATCCCGGCCGATCCTCCCACGAGGAGGTCCGGCCGGCCCAGGAGCCGACCGGCGCTTGCCCGTCGGCGGGCGTCCTCCCGTCGGCTGCCATCCGCGGGTTGACCGTCAGGTGCTGGCCGATGCGTTTGGCGAGCATCGCCATCTCGTAAGCAATCAGGCCAGGCTCTGCGTCGGCCCGGCAGATCACTGCCAGGCAACTGCCTTTGCCAGCCGCCGCGATGAACAACAGCGCCGCGTCCATCTCGATGATGGTCTGGCGGACGTTACCGCCGCCGAAGTGGACACCCGCGCCGCGGGCCAGGCTCTGTACCCCGGCCGCGACAGCAGAAAGGTGATCACCATCCTCCCGGCTCAGGCCGCGCGACGCGCCGAGGGTCAGTCCGTCGCGGGAGAGCACGACCGCCTGTGTCACTCCGTCGACCCGGCGGACCAGGTCATCGAGTACCCAGCTCATGCTGGCGGGCGGGCCTGCCTGCTCCATCACGTGCCCTCTCGGTCCTCCGAAAGCCCTGCATCCCCATTGCTGCTAGCCGCCGCCCAGACGTCGTCCAGCCGTTCTGCGTCAGCCCTGGCACGCTGCCAGCCTCTCTGCAGCGAATCGCCGAGCGCCCGGCTCTCGGCCGGACCTGGCACAGTTGCGGAGTCCGTCCCGTCAGCCGGCTCCATGTGCGCATCGCCGCCCGTCGCGTCCGCAAAGACCGATCCGTCCGCAGAGACCGATGCATCCGCAAAGTACGAGTTGTCACGAGGGCTCGTGCCGTCACCAGAACCGGCCATTATGTCCCCGGACGGCGCCGTTCCCGGAGTCTTTAGCTGAGGGGCCAGGCTGGCCTGGCGCACTCGGCGGGGCAGGGCAGGTGCCTGCCCCGCCGAGCCGGTGTCGCCGGATCCGGCCAGGCTGTTGGCCTGGTCGGTGGCCGGCCACCGCCATGCCGCAGCCGGATCCGCCCCGCCGTCCGCCGCGACATAGGGCACCGCCCGCCTGCCGGGCTGCGGCACGAGCGTTTCCAGCATCGGCCTGACCGGGGCCAATGGGTCACGGTCACGCAACCAGGCGTCGATGGCGGGGGTGTCAGCGGCTGCGACCATGATCGTGTGCGGCAAGAGGACGACAGCCGTCGTGCCTCCGAATGGCGACGAACGCAGCGTCACCCTGATACCGTGCCTCGCCGCGAGCCGGGCCACTACGAACAGGCCAAGCTGGTCGCTCTCGGCGAGATCGAACTCGGGTGCGGTGGCCAGGCGGTCGTTGGCCGGTCCCAGGTCTTCTTCGGTGATACCGACGCCGCGGTCCTCGACCTCGAGCGCCACGCCTTTCGCCACCCTGCTCGCCCGGACCGTGACCTCCGTGCCTGCCGGTGAGAACAGGGCCGCGTTCTCGATCAGCTCCGCCAGCAGGTGAATGACGTCGGCCACTGCGATACCGATGACCGCATCCTCGGACTCGGCGAGCACGCTGACCCGGGTATAGTCCTCCACTTCGGCGACGGCCCCGCGGATCACGTCCACCAGAGGCACCGGGTGACGCCAGCCGCGGCCTGGCGACGAGCCGGAAAGAATCAGCAGTCCTTCGGCGTGACGGCGCATGCGGGTGGTGAGGTGGTCGAGCTGGAACAGCTCAGCCAGTGTCTCCGGCGCGGCCGACCTGCGCTCCATCGCGTCGAGCATCGCCAGCTGCCGATGCAGCAACGACTGGCTGCGCCAGGCCAGGTTACGGAAGACCTGGCTGACACCGCGGCGCAGACGCGCCTGGCCGACGGCGGCCTCGACGGCTGTGCGCTGGACCGAAGAGAAAGCCTCGGTCACCTTGGCAATCTCTTGGATCCGGCCCGGTGCCAGCGGCGCCGCCTCAGCGGCGACATCGACGTCCTCGCCCTGGCTCAGCCGCGCGACCACCCGGGGCAGCCGGTCTTCTGCGAGGTCCAGCGCCGCGCCCTGCAGGCTGGTGAGCTCCCGGCTGAGTCGCCGGCCGAACCGCACCATGAGGTAGATCGACAGCAAGACCGCGAGCAGGCCCAGGCCGCCCGCCAGCAGCACCTCAAGGAGCAGCCGGTTGCCGACCTGGGTACCCTGCCGGACCACAGCGACACGGTCCTGTACCTGGCCCTTCTGGTAATCGGTGAACAGCGCGAGAGCGGCCGCCCCGAATGCGCGCCCGTTCAGATGGATCGGACCCCTGGCGCCGACGCTGTCGACGATCTGGCTCTCGATGGCCGAGAAGCTCTGGTAGGCCTTCGACGAGTCGGCATGCTGGTAACCCGAGCCCAGGCTCGGATCCAGTTCCCTGAGCGCGTCCGCCATCAGCAACTGCCGGTTGGCCACAGTCTGCGCGAACAGCAGCCGCTCGGCCCTGCTCATCTGCCCACCCGAGGCCAGGGTGCCGCTGAGCAGGGTCACCTCCCGGGCGGCCAGTTCCAGTGCGCGTCCGGCTTCCACGCTAGCTGCCGCCTGCTGATACAACGGCACATAGTTGACGACGACTAGCTTGCTGTAGAGGGCGAACTGCGAGTTCACGATGCTGTTGTAGGCCTGGAACGCGGCCAGCGGCGTAATGCCCCCTGACTCGATCTGCGCGCGCAGGCTGGCCAGCCGGCCCACTGCGGACTCGAAGGCGCGCAGCGTCGGCCGCGACGATGGTCCGAGGCCAGGGCTGACGTTTATCCCGTTGATGAACGAAGTGACGGCAGCGTCGGTGGCCTGGAACTGCTTGAGCATGGGCGCCTTCGGGGTCAGGCGCCCGCTGCTCAGCCAGATGAAGGTCTGCAGCCGCTCCTGCTCTAGCTGCGTGCCCATGACCTGGGCCGCCCCGCCGAAGAGCTGGTTTTCGGCGCTGAAGTTGTGCTCTTGAATGGCATTCGAGACCGTGACGCTGGCGGCGAACCCCCACAGCCCCAGCAGCGAAACAAGCGGGACAACGAAAATCAGGGCGAGCAGAACCCGGATCGGCACTTGCCTGGGCGATCGCCTGGCGGTGGCCATAACTCCCCCTCCGCGCGCTGCATTTTGCATTTCGGCTGTTGCACTTGCGGCTGCAATCTCAGGAGAAAAATTCGCGAATAGAATAGCACCGCGTTAATCGCTCGATACCGGTTTTAAAGTCAAGAGCTTATGGGCCGCTGGCCGTATCGGCGTGGCCTTGACTTGCAATGGCGCTTCGCGCGACGCTGAGGCGCCGCCAGGACGGTGATCATCCATAGGACCTGACCACCCAGAAGGACGTGGACGTGTCTGAGCCCGCCGTTGCCGTGGAAGCAATGCTGTCTGGCCGTGCTGCGCTGCTGCGCGACGCGTGCGACCGCGCGCTCGCCTATCTTGACACGGTCGCGGACCGCCTGGTCGCGCCCGGCCCGGCGGCCGTCGCGGGCCTGAACGAACTCGACTTCGACCTGCCAGGACCGGGCCTGGCCGCGCCCGACGTGCTGCGCCTGCTGGACCACGCCGGCTCGCCGGCGACGGTAGCGAGCAACGGCCCGCGCTACTTCGGGTTCGTCATCGGCGGCGCATTGCCAGCCGCCCAGGCAGCGTCCTGGCTCGGCGCGGCCTGGGACCAGAACGCCGCCCTTACCGTCATGTCACCAGTGGCCGCCCGCCTCAACGCGGTGGCGCTGCGCTGGATCATTGAGTTGATCGGCTTGCCGACCGGGACAGCGGGCGGCTTCGTTACCGGTGCCACGATGGCGAACGCGACCTGCCTCGCAGCGGCCAGGGACTCAGTGCTGACCAGGAGCGGGTGGGACGCCGCAGGTCAGGGGCTCATCGGCGCCCCGCCAGTGACGGTCGCGGTCGGCGCTGAGGTGCATACGACCGTCCGCAAGGCTCTCGGCCTCGTCGGCCTGGGCCGGGACCGCGCTACCGTGCTGCCGGCGGACGGCCAGGGCCGCATCGACCCGCGGGATCTGCCCGCGCTCAGCGGCCCGGCGATCGTGTGCCTGCAGGCCGGGAACGTAAACACCGGCGCCAGCGACCCGTTCGGCCCGCTGATCGAGTGGGCCCGCAACTGCGGCGCCTGGGTTCATGTCGACGGCGCGTTCGGGCTGTGGGCGGCAGCGTCACCGGGCCTGCGCGGAGCCGTTGCGGGGGTGGGCGAGGCCGATTCGTGGGCCACCGACTGCCACAAGTGGCTCAACACGACTTATGACTGCGGCGTCGCGCTGGTACGCGAGCAAGAAGCGCTGCTGTCCGCGATGCAGGCGTCTGCCTCCTACTTGCCCGGCAGCGCCGGCGCCGACGGCATGGGCCTCACGCCGCAGTCGTCTCAGCGGGCCCGCGGCGTCGAGGTGTGGGCGACGCTCGCTTCCCTCGGGCGCGATGGGATTGCCGCCCTGGTCGATCAGTCGTGCCGCCTGGCCCGCCGGTTCTCGGACGGCTTGCGCGAAGCTGGCTTTGAGGTGCTGAACGATGTCTGCCTCAATCAGGTGCTCGTTTCCTTCGGATCCGCTGACCGGACCGACGAAGTGATCGCCGCCGTGCAGGAGGACGGCACCTGCTGGTGCGGCCCGACTACCTGGCAAGGCGTCCGCGCCATGCGCATAAGCGTGAGCGGCTGGAGCACCACCGAAGCGGACGTTGACCGCAGCGTCGCTGCCATCAGCGCCTGCGCACGCGCTTGAGAGCTCCTACGATGACTTGGCCGGAATTGCTATCTAGGCGGGCGGAACGATGGACCACGGAAGCGTGCCCGCCCTCCATGATCTCCCGGACCGCACTGAGGTCGTCATCATCGGCGGCGGAGTCATCGGCTGCGCTATCGCGTGGCAGCTGGCCTGCCGTGGTCGGTCCGACGTCACGGTCATCGAGCGCCGGCGGCTGACCGAGGGAACGACCTGGCATGCGGCCGGTCTCGTCGGGCAGCTGCGCAGCAGCACCGCCCTGACCGGCCTCATGCGCGCGAGCGTGCAGACTTACGCCGGCCTCGAACATCGCACCGGCTATGCCACCGGCTGGCATCCGGTCGGCAGTGTCCGCATCGCGGCGAGCGACGGCCGCTGGGCCGAGATGCAGCGCCACGCCGCCATCGCGGCAACTGTCGGGCTCGACGCTCAGCTCATCACGCCGGCCGAAGCGCAGGGCCTGTTCCCGCGACGTAGTGGTGAACGTAACCGGCATGTGGGGCCGCCGCACCGGCAAGCTGGCGGGCGCTGACCTGGCCGTTGGAGCGGTCGAGCATCAGTATGTCGTCACCGGCCCGATCACTGGCCTGCCCCCGGATTCACCGACGCTGCGCGACCCCGACGCGCGCATCTACCTCAAGCCCGAGGCGGGCGGACTGCCGATCGGCGGCTGGGAAGACGGCACTCGGATGCCCTGGCCGGTGCCGCCAGACAACTTTGGGCCGGACCTTCTCCCGCCAGATCATCAGCGTTTCGAGCCGCTCGCGCTGGCGACTGCCGGCCACATCCCGGCGTTCGCCGACGCTGGCATCCGCACCTAGGTGAACGGGCCGATTCCCTTTCCTCCGGACGCGGAGCCGCTGATTGGTCGTGATGGCACCCTGGCCAACCTCATTCACTGCTGCGGCTTCCCGGCCGGCATAGCGGCTGCAGGCGGCGCCGCTCAGGCGGTCGCCGGCCTGATCACCGAAGGCGACTCCGGCCTCGACCTGGCGCCGTTCGCGCCAGGCAGGTTCGGCGATCTTGGCGGCTTCCTCGATCGCGGCCGCCAGCTGACGAAGGCTTACGCAGGCTACTACCGGCTGCGGACCGCTCCTGGCTGAGGCCGCGGCTCGCGCCCCAGCCAGTCGCGGCCGCTCGGGGCCATGAACTGTTCAGGCGGCGCCTAGCGCAGGCCGCCCATGCCGTGCTCGAGAATGTGGGCTGCTCCCCGGATGACGCAGCGCAACGGGTCGTCCACGACAACGGTCGGTATGTCGGTGGTTGCCTCGATCCGGTAGGCCAGGCCGGGCAGCAGCGCGCCGCCTCCGGCTAGCCGGATCTTGCCGCGGAAAACGTCCTCGGCCAGGTTCGGCGGGATGTCGGCCAGCAGTTCCTGCACCGAGCCGATGATCGCCCGGACCGATGACTCGACCGCCGAAGCCACCAGCGCGGCCGCCACGCGCTCCATCCGCGGCGTCCGGCGCGCGGCGTCGACGCCCACGGTTTCCACGTCCGGCGGGGCGCCGTCCCCCAGCCCGACGGTCATCTTGAGGTTCCTGGCGGCATCGCGGCCAAGCAGCAATCCGTACTCACGCCGCACTGCCTGCCGGATTGCGTCGTCCATCACGTTGCCGCCAGTGCGCAGCGAGCGGGACCGGACCACATACGCGCCGGCCAGCACCGCCGCCTCGGTGGTGCCGCCCCCGATGTCTACGACGAACGCGCCCGACCCGGCGGCAAGATCCACGCCGGCTCCGGCGGCTGCCGCCACCGGCTCGTCGACCAGCAGCACCGAGCAGCGGGGCCGCAGCGCCTCCGCCGCTGCCACGACAGCGCCCCGTTCCACACCGGATACCTCACCCGGCAAGCAGATCACCGCCGAGGTTCGCAGCAGGCTCCGGCGCACCTGGGCTCGCTGGAGGAACGCCTGCAGCATCGCCACGGTCGCGCCGAGATCGGCGATGACGCCGTCGCGAAGCGGGTGGATCACCTCGATGTCCTGGGTGTCCTTGCCGGTCAGCGCGTCCGCGGCGCGCCCGGTGACAGCGACAGCTCCGGTCGAGCGGTCAATCCCGATGGCGGACGGCTCATCGATTACGAGGCCGCGGCCTGCGAGGTAGACAAGAGTGTTGACCGTGCCGAGATCGATCGCCACGCCCGCCCGGAGCCGCATCGCCCGCCCTATGCCGGTAGACCGTTACGAGTCCCAGTATGCCGTCCTGCGTGTGATGATGCGGGCGGTCCACCTGGATGACGCCGGCGGCAGCCCAATGCCCGGCCCTGAGGCTGGCGGCCAGGCGAGCGATGTGATCATGTGGCTACAGGGAGGTAGCCGCGAACCCGGCCGCAAGCGGCACCACACCGGCGATGGGCAGCAACTGCGGTATCTGGACCGGCCCAGCCACGGGCCGCCCGCATGCCTGCCTGCTTGCCGGCGGGACTGACATCCTTGGCCATCCGGCAGGCCGGGCGCTTGCCCTCGCTGCGTTCGCCAGCTGGCTGGTCACCGAGGCACTCGGTGCCTACATGCTGCGGAGCTGGATCATCAGCGGCAGCGCCAGGCAGCGCAGGTCCCACCCGGACGCAATCTCGGTACCGGTGCTGGCCGGCCACGCTGGTCTTGCTTTCACCGGCTTCGTGTGCTGGGTCATATTCCTCGCCACGGCCTCGCCGGTCACCGCGTGGCTCGCGCTCGTCTTCCTCACGCCCGCCATCGGCCTCGGCATCTCGACGGTCACAGTATGGACGCCCTATCCCGCACGCCGCCGCCGGAAGGGTCCTGCCGGGCACCCGGACGAGCCGCGCGACGTCGGCCGTGCGCATCGATATGAGGGTAACGAGACCGCCTCCAGGTCGATCCCCGACGATCTGCTCGCCCGTACGCTGGCGGACGAGGAACTGACTGGCCAGCTTGTCGACCGGCTGCTGGCCGCCAACCTCGAGCAGCCAGGGCCGCCCCGGCTCGACTATCGTCCGCTCATTCCGGTGGCGCACGGGACGATGGCGATTTTCACGTTCCTGCTCGTTACCCTGACCGCCATCGGCGCCTCCTAGCCGAAGACCGCAGAGAGCACGCGGGCCATTCCGCTTTTGCGCAGTCCAGCATTTTCAGCGTGGCTATTCGGTTACTGCCGGCAGATTGCAACCGCCGACCGGTTAGGAAGCGTCTAAAGTGCGGATGCATCGGCTATTTGTGGACTAACTGTCCGTGACTGGAGGTAACGGTGGGAGTATCTCGGATGGTCCCCACGAAGCGAATACGAGGCCTCGCATTCGCGGCGTCGGCGGGCCTGGTGGTTTTCGGGATAAGCGGGGCAGGCGCAAGCTCAGCGCTGGGCGCGGCGCGGCCCTCGGCCGCCACTGTCACAGGACCGACGCTCAAGCTGATCGCGGCGCAGAAGACGATCAAGGTGGAGAAGTTCGGCAAGGGCTTCGTGTACTTTGACCCGGGCATCTGGGTCGCCTCACTCGGGGGCCCGTTCCAGCTCGACGTGAAGCGCGCTAACTACTCCAAGCCGCTGACGATCACCCAGGCCATCAAGACCTCAGCCGGCACGACGGTCCGGCACCGCCTCCCGAGCTGGACACTTGACGGCTGGAACGGGCTGCGCCACTTCCTGCACATCACCATTCGCAACCATAAGGGCAGGGTGATCGACGCCACTAACGTGACGTTCTGCCCGGACGGTTATGAACTGGCCCGGACCAATCCTGGCAGCGCCACAACCTCGAACTATCCGTTGCAGTGCTCGGCCTACGACCCATTCTCGATCGGTGAGGTGTGGGGCATAGCGCGAGGCTGGGCTGTGGACGCGGCGCAGTTCGGCGGCGAGTTCAAGCTGAACTACGGGACCTACACCTTCACCGAGACCATCGGCCCGCGCTATGCCCACCTGTTCCGGATTGCGGCCAAGGACGCTACGGCGACAGTGAAGCTGAAGGTGGTCAAGGGCCAGCCGTGCTGCACGCCGTTCGGCTGCTGCGCAGCCGCTCCTCCGGCACGCTTCGTCAGGGTGGCCACGCATCGCAGTGGGTCGGCACATCCGGCTCTGCCCAGCCTGCCGGCTGTCGCGACGATGAAGCACCCGCCCGTCTCCGCCCTGCCGGATCTCATCCCGTTGCCGTCATGGGGCATCTCGACGACGAACGCAAGGAAGGGCGGCGACACCTACCTGGACTTCGGCGCGACTGTGTTTATTGCCGGACACGCGGAACTCGACGTTGAAGGCTTCCGCAGCAACGGCTCCAACACGATGCAGGCCTACCAGTACTTCTGGCGGAACGGTCACCTGATCGGACGGGCGCGCGTCGGAACGATGGGATTCGCCAACTACAACGCCTGGCACTTCCAGCAATTCGCGCGGTACAAGCTGCTGAACGCGCATAAGAAGGTGGTAGTCGTCAGCCGGAAGATCGCGTTCTGCATCGCGCCTACTGACGGGGTTGACATGCTGCTGCCGCATGCTGTGTGGCGGCCCCTCTACACCGGCATCGGAGGCAACTGCGGTGTCCCCAGCGCCTTGTGGGTGCAGGAACTGCTGCCGCTCGGCTGGGCCGACACCTACTTCCAGTCGGTGCCGTACCAGTCGTTCGAGATCACTGACCTTCCGAACGGCACGTACTACATCGAGATCATCGCCAACCCCGAACACCTCCTGCACGAGGTCAGCACGAAAAACGACGTCTCGCTGCGGAAGGTAATTATCGGCGGCACCAAGGGCCACCGCACAGTGCGGGTGCCTGCGTTGCACGGGATCGACCCCGAGAATCCGGGCGCGGGCTACAGCGGCCCGCCGCCACCTTCACCGACACCGACACCGACAACGACAGCCTCGCCTTCGCCGACGCCGACACCGTCGCCCACTAGCTGAGCCCGGCACGGCAGCACGCGTTGACCAGCACCACGCTGCCCCGGCGGCGTAGGTTGATCAGGTAACCATGTCGAACTTGTCCGGGTCCGGGCCAGTCCGCTCGTTCCGGTTGAGCGCGCTGATCGCCTCGACGTCCTCGCCGGACAGCTCGAAGTCAAAGATGTCGATGTTCTCCCTGATCCGCGCGGGCGTGACCGACTTCGGAAACACGATGTCGCCCCGCTCGATATGCCAGCGCAGGATTGCCTGAGCCGGCGACTTACCGTACTTCCTGGCGATTGCCACGATCGTCGGATCGCCGAGCGCCTTGCCGCGCCCGAGCGGCGACCAGGCTTCGATCGCGATCTGATGCTCGGCGCAGAACCCGCGCACGTCATCCTGCGTGAGGTAAGGGTTGACCTCGATCTGGTCGACGGCGGGCGTGATCTCGCTCTCACCATGCAGCCGCCGCAGATAATGCGGCTGGAAGTTGGAGACGCCCACAGACCGCGCCCGACCGTCGCGGTAAAACTCCTCCAGCGTCTTCCAGGTCGACACAAAGTCGCCGTCATACCTGGTCGGCAATGGCCAGTGGATCAGGAATAGGTCGAGATAGTCGAAGCCGAGCGCCGCCAGCGAACGGTCGAAGGCCCGGCGGGCGTCGTCCGGCCGGTGCGCACCGTTATTCAGCTTGCTGGTCACGTACACGTCGGCGCGGTCGAGTTCCGATTTCCGGATCGCCTCGCCGACCTCGCGCTCGTTCCCGTACATCTGGGCGGTATCGATGTGCCGGTACCCGGCCTTCAGCGCCTCGGTCACAGCGTCGAAGGTCTCGGCGGGCGGCACCAGGAATACCCCGAACCCGAACTGCGGGATGCTCTGGCCGTTATTCAGCAAGACCTCTGGTATCTCGGTCACGATCTGCTTCCTCCTCGCAACGCATGTATCTGGTGGCGTTATGCGCCTGGTTCTGCGTGCTGTCGCAGCCCTGCCCAGCGACGACCGGCCTACACCCGGCCCGCCACCTCTTGCCAGGACCGGCCGCTGCGGACGCTGCCCGGCTGCTGCGCCGTGACATCAGACCCCGGCGAGGCATGCTCGTCGCGCGTCTTGACCAGGATCCACCGGCGGTCGCCAGTCCTGGTCAGGGCGAACCCACCGGACAGCTTCGAGCCCTGCAAGCGCACCGACAGGTGGCCGGGCTCGTCCCTGACGATCTCGGCCGGGCCCTCATCCCAGATGATGACCGCGCCGCTGCCGCGGCGCTGGCCCAAATGCACGCCCTCGAAATCGCCAGCCGACAATTCATGATCTTCTACCGGAACGGCCAGCCGACGGACCGCCGGGTCCATCGACGGCCCCTTGGGCACCGCCCATGACCGGAACACGCCGCCGACGGAGATCCGGAGGTCGTAATGCAGCCTAGTCGCGTCGTGCAACTGCACCACGAACCGCGATTCCAGCATGGTGCCGACACTACTGGAGCGCGTTGCACGGAACCCCGGCCAAGCAGATCCCAGGGGCTCAGCGTGCCGGCGAGCTGAAACCAGGGCTGAAGGCGCTGTCGATCTGGCCGATGAACGACCTCGGTACTGCTCCGGCGACGGCTCCAGCTGATGTAGCCATTCACGAGCATCCGCTTGACGTAGCGGTCCGGATGATCAAGATTGCTGAGCCGTCGCCAGCGGCCGTACGCCCGAAGCAGCACGTCCTGGGTCAGGTCCTCGGCCAGGATCCCGTCGCCGCACAACATGAAGGCAAGCCGGAGCAGGGCGGGACCGCGGGATCGGACGTAGTCCTCGAAGGTCGGGAACGCCAGGGCCAAGACTCCCCCAGACCAGAGATGGCGCGACGGTTTGACTGCGCCAGTAAACCTGATAACGCTGCGGATGCGGTGTCGTGCTGCACAACCGAAAGGCTTTGCGACTGCCTTGGCTCGGCTGGCTGCAGTTTGCGCCCGTTAGCTATGAGCGGCGGATTGCCGGTCCATTTGGACATTACCACAGCGAGGTTTGCTACTTGGAAGTGTGATCATGCCGGTAGGGGATAGCGTGATCCACCATGCGACTCCTGGGCGATTTCGGAAGATTCGTGGCGGCCGCTGGAGCAGGGCTCGCAGTTGTGGCGGGCGGCGCCGCGGGCTATCCGGCCTATATACATGCCACGCAGCAGAGCGGGCAGGCCGCCGGAGCGCTCCCAGCGCGACCGGTTCCGGTCCGGGCCGAGCTCGCCGCGCTCAGCATCGCGACCCAGTCACTGGCTGGCTACGGCAATCCCGCCGGCCACGTCCAAGTCCCGAGGGCTGCCCGTGCGGTGAGCACGAGGCACCCGAACCACGTCATCGGTCGTGGCACTCCCGCGAGCTGCACCTCCGCCGCGGTGGTGCGAGCGGTGGCCAGGGGCGGTGTCATCACCTTCAACTGCGGCTCGCGGCCCGTCACGATCGTCATGAAGGCGACCGCGAAGGTTGTGAACACCAGCCACCGTGTTGTCATCGACGGCGGGGGCCGGGTCACCCTCAGTGGTGCAGGCAGGCACCGGATCCTGTACATGAACACCTGCGACAAGAAGCAGAAGTGGACCACGAGCAACTGCTGGGAGCAGCAGTGGCCGCAGCTTGTGGTTCAGAACATCACCTTCAAGTACGCCTACTCCGGCACCCGGCAGACCGCCACGTCGAGCTACGGCGGCGGTGCGATCTTCGACGAGGGCGGCCAGCTGAAGGTGGTTAACTCCGGCTTCTTCGACAACCGGTGCTTCAAGTACGGTCCTGACCTGGGCGGCGCCGCGGTGCGGGCGCTGGGCATGTGGCAAGGCAGCCCCGTTTACATCACCAAGGACACCTTCAGTGGCGGTCGCTGCTCCAACGGCGGCGCGCTGAGCAGCATCGACGCCAGCTGGGACGTGTTCAACAGCCTGATGGACGGCAACAAGACGACGGGCCGGGGCGAGAACCCGAAGGCGCCAGGAACGCCTGGCGGTGGTAGCGGAGGCGCCATTTACACCGACGGGGATGCGTACAACGTGCTGATCGACGGCACCGCAATCCGGTACAACGTCGCCCATGGCGGCGAAGGCGGCGCCATCTTTTTCGTAGTGGACGCCAAGGGCGGCAGACTGACGATCAAGTACTCGACGCTGCACCACAATCCGAGCGGCGGATACCAGAACGCGCCTGGCATCTTCGACTTCGTCGACGGAAGCGTAACTGCGCCCACGGTGATTCACTCCACCATCAACTGAGCAAAGGCGGCTTTGTCGCACTCCGATGCGCGGTCGCTACCAGGACGGCGCCGGGTTCACGCCGCGCCGTCCAGTGCCGCTGCGATGGCCAGCACGGCATCGACAGTCATCCGGATTGCGGGGCTCAGCGCGGCGGGCCAGGTGGACAGCTTGACCACCACGGTCTGGCTGGGCACGTGCACGAACACGTTCTGCCCGTTGATCCCGGAGGCGTGAAAGAACGGGACAGCCGGGTCACGCACCCACCAGCAATTCCGGTAGTGCGCGCCGACGGGGTAGCCCGGCTCGTCGTCGGCGGCGGTAAACGCCTCCGGACCGTCAGGCGCACCGGCCATGATGTCCGCGATCCAAGCGGCCGGCACGATATCTGACCGTTGCGCCAGGCCCTCGCCGGCGAACAGCAGCCCGAAACGGCCAAGGTCGCGCAGGGTCGCGCAGATACCGCCGTCCGCCATCGCGTTGCCGCGGCCGTCGACGGTGATCTCCGCGTCGAACTCGGCGCCCATGGGCTGCCAGATCAGCTGCGCAATCAACTCGTGCAGCCGGGCGCCGGCGGCCCGCTCGAGGACCCAGCCCAGCACGTCGGTGAGGATCGACCGGTATCGAAACGGGCCCCCGTGCTCGCCGTCGTTGTGCAGGGTTGCGTAGTACTCGAGCGCGTCGGCCGGCCGGGGCGCGCCGTCGTCGGGCCGCCACAGGTAGACGCGCTCATACTGCCGGACGTCCGACTCCGGGTTGTCGTAGGTCTCGTCGAAATGCGTGCCCGCGCGCATGTCCAGCAGGTGCTGGACCGTCGCGCCCCGGAACGAGGTCCCGGCTAGCTCGGGCACGATCACCTCGATCGCGGCCGAGACGTCCAGCAGGCCCCGTTCCCAAAGAATTCCGGCGACGGTCGAGACGACGGACTTCGACACCGACATCAGCAGGTGCGGCGTGTCTGGCGTCATCCCGTTGAAGTACAGCTCGCTGACGACGCTGCCCTGGTGCAGGACGAGGAAGCCGTCGGTGTAGGTGCTGGCCAGCATCTCGACGACCGTTAGCTCCTCATCACCGGAGCGAAAGCTGATGCCGGAGATGTCCCGCTCGGCGCTCGGCAGCGGGCGGGACGGGTTGGTGCCGCGGCTGATCCGCGCGGTCGGGATCAGCTCGCGGACGTGCTGGAACGCCCACCGGTTGAACGGCGGGTCCTGCCAGTTGCCCAGCGTGACTTGCTGCTCTGCGGGAAACGGCGGAGTTCCGGTCATCAGCTGATGATCACTACCCGGCACGGTCCAGGGGTTAGCCATTAGCATAATTTAGTGGACTATGGGAGAACTGGCACGACAGCGGGCGTGACTCCGGCGCGCCGCGTCATCCCGCTGCGGCAGCGGAAGGTCGACTGGATCTTGCTGGCCTTCTTTGCCGTCAACCTGTTCTTCATCACGTACTTCGTGGACATCGAGCAGCTGACGATCGCGAATCCGTTCCACTTCTCGTATCCGGCCTGGCCGCCGCACGCCATCGTGAACATGGTGCATTCCTATGGCCAGAGATACGATCCGCTGCTGATGGCCCGGCCTGCGTTCTGGCGCATGACGATCTGGATCGACGTGCTCTGGAACGGCCCGTTCTATGTCGCGGCGCTGTATGCGATCAGCCGCGGCCGGGAGTGGATCCGAGTGCCGGCGCTGATCTGGTCCGGCTCGATGAGCGCCGTGGTGCTGGTCATCCTGGCCGAGGAGCACAACGGGGTCCACGCGAGCCCGCATTTCGGCGTTGTGTTGCTGCTCAACATTCCGTGGCTGGCGTTGCCGCTCGGCACGATCATCCGGATGGTGCCCGAGCACCCGTTCACCAGGCCTGCGCCCGCGCTGAGCGCCTCGCCGGAGCCCGCCGCCACCACCTCTCTATTCGCACCGGTCCACGCCGCCTGGAGGCGCGTCATGAAGGCACCGACCGAGAAAGCCACTGGCAACCGAACGCAGCCCGCCGCGCCCTCCTATGCCTATGCCGAGGCGCAGCGCGCCTTTCACTGGCACGCCAGGAACGCCAGGCTGAGCCGGGTCAAGTTCCAAGTCTCAGAGCTGGTCCTGCTGATCGCAGCGGCCGCCGTTCCGGTGGCCGGGGTCCTGACGCCCGGCGATGCCCGTCCGGCCGCCATCATCGGCGCCGCCGTCGTCGTGCTGATCGGGTTCCGGTCGATTTCCCGCTGGCATGACAACTGGACCCGGTTCAGCGGCGCGTGCGCAGCCATCAAGATCGAGCTGCGGCTATACGAGGCGGGCGTGGACCAGTACGGCGATCCGGCGGGCCGCGATGAGCTGCTTCTCCGGAAGATCAACTCAACCGAGCTTGCCGAGACAGCCCGGTGGATGACGCTCCCCCGGCCCGGCCGAGTGGTACTCGACCCGCAAACAGCGCCCGCGAAAGCCAGCCCATAGCGTGCGCAGCGCATCGCCCCTTGCGAGTGCGCTCCGCTAGCGCGATTCAGCCGGCCGAACGGTCGGTGTTCGCCGGAATGGTCTGAGCATCTAACGGAGCTCGGCGTCCAGCACCGCGGTGAAGACCTCGCCGATCTCCGCAATTTCCGTCGCGGAGATGACGAATGGCGGGGACACCTGCAACGCAACGCCGCGCAGCAGCCGGGTGATGACCCCGTGGTCGCGGGCCGCGGCAACCAGGCGGGCCCCGAGCGCGGGATCAGCCTCCCTGGCCGCCTGAGCGATTTCGACTGCGCCGAGCAGGCCGGTGCCGGCGCGGACCTCGGCCACGAGCTCGTGCCTGGCCAGCGGAGCGAGCGCGCTCGCTAGTACCGGCTCAAGCTCCCGCACCCGGCGCACGAGCTGTTCGCGCTCGATCACGTCCAGGTTGGCCAGCCCGACTGCGCATGCGGCCGGGTGCGCCGAGTACGTGTAGCCGTGCCGGAAGATCTCGGCCGAGCCGCCCCGCCAGAACGGCTCGGTGACCTTCGGCCCTGCCACTACCGCGCCAAGCGGCAGGTAGCCGGAGGTCAGGCCCTTAGCCACCGTCATCATGTCGGGCTCGAGGCCGTACCGGCCGCTGCCGAACCATTCGCCGGTCCGGCCGAACCCGGTGATGACCTCGTCGGCCACGAAGAGCACGTCGTTCTCCCGGCAGATCTGCTGTACCTGCGGCAGGTAGCCATCCGGCGGGAAGTACACCCCGCCTGCGCCGATCACCGGTTCGCAGAAGAACGCGCCGACCCGGTCGGCGCCGGCCTGCTCGATCAGCTTGGCCAGCGCGGTCGCGTCATCCCAGGGCACGTGCTCCACCAGTGTGACCAGCGGGCCGAAGGGATCAGTGTTCGCCGGAATGCCGCCTAGCGACGTGCCGTAGGCGTTCACGCCGTGGTAGGCGTGCGACCGCGCGATGATGACTTGCTTGCCGGGCTTGCCTACGGCGCGCCAGTACGCCCGGGTGAGCTTGGCCGCGGTATCCACGGCATCCGAGCCACCGCCCGGCGTGAAGAAAACCTTGGCGCCGGTTATCGGCGCCAGGTCTGCGACCCGCTGGGCGAGGGCCTCGGCCGGCTCGCTGGAGAAAATCTCGAACGCCTGATATCCAGCGATTTCTCGCATCTGTGCCGCAGCAGCATCGGCAAGCTCGGTCCGGCCGTGCCCGATGTTGCAGTACCAGAGGCTGGCGATTGCATCCAGATAGGACCGACCGGAGGAGTCGTAGACTGTCGCGCCAGTTCCGCGAGTGATCGTCACGGTCTTACCCGCGATGTTGGCCATATTCGCGAACGGGTTCCACATGGCAGGCCCGCTGGCCGCGCGGTCGGCTGATGACACCTCGGGGAGTTCCTCTCTGCGATGTAGCTACCCGTTCAATCTAGCGCTCCGCCGCTCCCCTCCTTGATCGCCTCGAGCGTGATGTTAGCGGCGTCCGGACGGCAGTCCCCGTTCGCGCCTTCTAGTTGGCGCCGTAGGCGGTCGTGCCGTCCCGGCTGATCGCGATGGCGCCAGGCCGCCGCCCGACCTTGATCGTCTCAAGCGCCTTGCTGGCGGCGGTGCTGATCACGGAGTTGCTGCTCGAGCCGGACTTAACGATGGAAGCGGTCGCGTGCGCCCGTCGCCGGGTGCATCCGCGGCCAAGCGGCGCAGGAGGGAGCGGGCCGCCCGCCACGTGACGCGGTTGAGGAATGCTGACATCCAGGTAATCCTCGTCGGCATCGATGGCGTCGCCGCCAAAGGACTGGCGGATGTGACCGGCGTACTGATGCAGCCGCCGGTGATGGGGCCATTTGCCGTGCCTCAACACAGGGTCTGCCGTGCTTTGCTCCAGGTTCCAGTGCCCGAAGAATATGACGTCGGGCAGCACGTAGGAGCAGCGGTGGTATTGCCCGGCGAGCTCCGTGATCCCGGAGTTCGTGCTGCTGTAGATGCCCGATGCGTAGCCCAGCTTATGGATCCTGGCGGTCCAGGCCGAGAAGAATCTCAGCGCTGGCCTTGCATAGGCAGCCGGGTATCCCTCCATGTCGTAGTAGAGCACGGTCCGCCGACTGAAGCCGAGCCGCTGCGCCTGGGCAACCGCGTCGCTGGCGGCGGCGGTTCCCTGCCGCGCCGGCGAGGTCAGCTGGCCCAGATTCGCCTGCGGACCGACGTACGTGGGCATGAAATGCCATCCGGAGAGGGCTTGCTGCCGGAGCCACTTTCGGGTCAGGTTGGGCTGGGCGCACGTGCGATCCGCGCCGCCGATGTAGACGCCGACAGCGCGGTAATGCGAGTAACGGCGCCACGCGCGCATGTAGGCCGAACTCGGCGCTTCGCAGGCGTCAAACCCGAAGCCGCGGTAGTTCGTGATTCCGGCCGGCAGAAGCGCGGCCCGGTCGGAGCCAAGCCAATGGGTCGCCCGGTGCATCCCGCGCTGTCGGCGTCGGCTCGGCTGCATGGGCGCCATCACGGCCGGCTGCGGGATCTCGATTTCGGGTGCGGGCAGCGAGGCGCTGCGGAGGATCTGGTCTATCTGCCCGGGGTCGGTGCTGAAGGTCGCCGTGATGCGTATCCGTGGCGCCAGCGCCGTGATTTGCCTGGCTACCGGGTTCTCCACCGATGACCGGGCGGACCGGGCGGCCGCCGGCGCTATCAGCAATGCCTCGGTCGTGCCGATCAGGCCGGCCGGGCAGGACTCATTGCGACCCGGCGCGCCGACGTAGACCGCGTGCCGGTCGAAGCGGACGCACGTCCGCGGATGCACGGACAGACTGACGACAGGCCAGGAACGGGGCACCTGAAACGTGTACCCGCCGAACGTGACGGGCCTGAGGGCAGGGCCCGCCGCTGCCAGCGCGCGGACGGACTCGGCCGGCGGCACGAGCACTAAGCCCGCGAGGACAACGCCCGTGGCGAGCGCGGCCATGCGCGCCATCCGCCCACGCTGCACAGCAAACACCCGAAATACCCCCCGCCTTCACCGGGATCGGAGCAGCACTTCCGCCGCTACCGCCCGCCGTCCGGCCGTCTGACAGTGTGCCAGCCCATGCGCCGCGGCGCACGCACCAGAAGGTTTGCGTCGATCTGAATAGGTCTTGAACATTGCCGCGGCGAAGTCACGCGGCGGCCGCCGCCCAGATTCTGTGATCTCGCCCCATCCGGCTTGGCTATTCCAGCGCGGTTCGCTCACGCGCCATCTGCTCACAACGTGGAGCGATAGGGCGCGCTGCCAGGATGGGCGCGCGGAGCCGATGAGCCGCGGCGGAGACGTGGCAGGAACGCGGAGGTCCGATGATACGACGACTGACGCGCCTGATAACTGTGTCCAGACTCGCGCTGGCCATGCTGCTGACAGCGGGCGCCCTGGCCGCGCTAGTCGGCACCGCCGTCCCCGGCGCCGGGAGGGTAGCCAGGCCCGAGGCCACGCACAGCCTTGCGAGCACGCGCATCAGGCACGTGATCGAGATCATGATTGAGAACCACACGTTCGACAACCTATTCGGCGGCTTCCCTGGCGCCGACGGGATTCCCGCGCGCGCGTCGCTGCTCAACCCGAACGCGTACTACCAGTCCGAGCCCCGCGTTCATCCAGTCCTGGCCACGCCAAACGAGGGAGACGTCTACCAGCACATCAACAACAGCACTGTCGCCGAGCAGATGGCGATGGACTACGAGCCCGGCAAGGGCTACCTGATGGATCACTACACAGTGTTCCCGCAGGACGGCATGGCCGCCATCACCGTATTCGGCCCGCGGTTCGACTCCAACGAGTGGCACCTCGCCAGGAGCTACGAACTAGCCGATCACAATTTCCAGCCGGCCATCGGGCCGACTCAGCCCAACGTCATGATGGCGCTGAACAGTACCGATCACGGCTGGGTCTACAACGACCTGCAACCCGGCGCGCCGCCCTGGCACTCCATCTTCGACGAGCTGACCGCACACGGCCGGACCTGGAAGATCTACTACGCGGTCCCCACGCCCGACCTGGCCGGCACGATCTGGGACCAGATAATCCCGCCGGGGCATTCGCAGGACCTGACGACGGCGGGACGGTTCTTCACCGATCTCGCCAGCGGTAACCTGCCCGACTTCTCTTTCATCCGGCCAGGCGCCGGCTACACCGCGGAGCCGCCCGAGGACATGTAGGAGAGCGACGCGTGGATCGGCCAGCTGGTGCGAGCGGTCGCGCGGAGCCGTTACTGGCGCTCGACCGCCATCTTCATCACCTTCGACGCAGGCGGCGGATTCTGGGATCACGTCGCTCCGCCGGCGGACAGCGGTTACGGCACCCGCACGCCGATGATCATCGTGAGCCCCTGGGCGCGCCGCGGGGTTTACCACCGGCCGACGACCAACGTCTCGATCCTGTCGTTCATGCAGCATCTGTGGCGGCTGCCGGCGCTGACCCGGCTCAATGCGCGGCAGAACGACCTGATCGGCGCGTTCGACTTCGGCCAGGCCCCGCTGCCGGCGCCGAGGGTGCCCGTAGCCCCGGCGCGCACGATTGGCTTTCACGGCGCCAGCATCTTCTCCGACCCCGCGACGCCGCGACGCGGACGGCCGGTCCGGATCTATCTCGATGCCGAGAACGGCGGTCTCACGCTTGCCCCCGGTGTCACAGGACGGGTGCGCCTGTCAGTCGCATCGCCGCCGGGCGTCGCGGCACCGCGGGGCTTCCCCCGGTCGGTCAGCCTGACCAACGGCCAGGGATCGTTCACGGTGACGTTCCCGAGAGATGGCTACTACCGGATCACGGCCACGGGGCCGGGTCATATCGTGGGTTGGGTGACCATCGACGTCGGCGTCCGCGCGGACACGGCACCGCGGCAGTAACGCAGGCCAACCTGGTGACGCGGGGGCTTGGGTCAGCTTCGCGCTGCCCGCTCGATAAAGCGGCCGGACGCGGAAGGTCCCGCAGCCTGGCTGGCTGCGGGACCTTACGGTGTGCGGATTGGCTTGCTTAGTCGCCGCTGCCGCCGGAGCGGCCGAGCTCGCGGGCCAGCAGCGCCAGGTTCGGCGTGCCGAGGCCGCTGCCAACGTTGAAGACGTTGCCAGCGGTGCCGGTGTAGTAGAGGTTGTCGTTGTTCGCGCTGGCGCTGTCCAGCGGGGTGAACGGCGAGTGCGAACCCTGGGCGAGAGCGTAGGCCGCCGGGTTCCAGAAACCGGTCCGGTGACCAAGGTAGGAGTCGATCAGCGCCGCCGAGCCGTTGAGCTGCGGTGCGACGAAGCTGGTGCCGCCCCATCCGGCCTGCAGGGCGGGCTGGCCAGACGGGAACTCGCTGAAGTACAGCAAGTAGCCGGTGAACGGATCGGCGTCAGCCGAGATGTCCGGCGTGGCCCGGCCGGTGCCGAATCCGGTGGTGACCGACGGCGTGGGATTGAGGTTCCAGGCGGTTGGCAGGTACAAGCCGTCGATCACCTGGTAGGTGGTCGGCTGCAGGTACTGCACCGCGCTGAAATGATGCACGCCGCGCACGCCTTCCTGGTACGCAGGGGTGGCCTCGATCACGCTGTAGCCGCCGCCACCACCGATCGGCTCGGAGAAAGCGAACGCGGACTCCGACGGTGCGCCAAAGTCAGCGTAGTGCGGCCACAGCCAGTCCCAGCCCCAGGTCCGCTCGGACGAGATCGTCGCCGAGTCCGTCGCGGACAGCGGGATAGTGCCGGGCAGCGTGGTGCCGCCGGCCGTGGTGATCCACGGGCTGCTGTCCGGGTTGCCGGCGCCCAGGTTCGTCGTACCCAGGTCCTCGGCCGGGGTGTAGGCACCGAAGTCACCCGCGGAGATGAACGCCGACTGGCCCTGGGCAGCCATCTCCAGGAACGCGTCGTCGAACGCGATCGCATAGGTCGCAGACTCCTGACCGTTATTAACGGCAGCCTGGATGTAGCTTTCCGACTCGCCCCAGCTTGCCGAGACCGTGTCAGCGATGTTCTGGCTGGCCGCTGTGTAGAACCCGTCCACGAAGCCGTAGTCAGTGTTCGGGGCCTGGTAGACGACGATGTTCGCCTGCGGAGCCAGGGTGCCCGACTGCTCGACGTCGAGGCTGGACTCACCCGAGCCGGCCGCGTCCGACACCGGGCCGGCCCCGCCGTCGACGTTGTCCAGGGTGATCCGGTTCGCCGGCGTGCTGATGCCGAGCACGTTGTTCCAGAAGTACTCGGGATCGGCCGGGTTCAGGCTGGCCAGGGTCACGATGCCGATGGTCCGGCCGGCGCCGGTCGCGCCCTTGGCGGACAGCGGGTTCAGGTTGTACTGGCTGGCGAAGTCGGCCGGCGTAAGGCTCCCGGTCTGCACGGCCGCGGGCCTCGAGCTGGCCGCCAGGGCTGGCCTGTGTACGGCCAGGCTGCTGAAGGTCGGGTAGTTCACCAGGCCGAGGACCGACAGCACGAACCGGCCAAGATCCCTCGGCAGCAGCGGCTGCTCGGTAGTGCCATGGATCATCCGGGCCCGGTGGCCGCGGTTGCCATCGACCGACCTGGTGGCCGGGACCTGGTACTGCTGCTGCTGCACGCCGAGCGCACTGTCGAACTGGCCGGCCGTGCCGGTCGCGGTGACATCAAGCCCGTCAGCATCGGCAGTAGTGGCGATGCCGTAGCCGGACAGGTAACTCTCCAGGGCCGAGATGTTGTCCTGGGGCTGGCCGTAGTTGCGCGCGAACTGGCCCACCGAAAGGTAGCCGCCCGGCATTCCCGCCAGGACCCTGGCCTGAAGGTCGCCCAGGTTCCGGGCCTTGAGGATGAAGGACACGGTCTCCGGCGTACTGGCCGGCGTCGGGCCGAATACGGTCAGGCCGGTCAGGGCGCTAGCGCCCGCGCCCTGCGGCACGTGCATTCTCGATGGGTGGCCGCTGCCGGTGGCGCCAATGGCGGTACCGGCGAGGCCGCCGAGGACCAGCGCTGATCCTGCGGCTGTGGCCAGGTACGCGGTTAGTCGCCGCGAACCGGGCAGCTTGGGGGGCTTCATGAATGAGGTTCCTCCTTGCGGCTGAGTTGGCTCCGAGCCCTGCCGCTAGGCGGGTGCGACGCAACGCGTGACGCAGGCGACCGCGTGTTGCGGTAGTGAAAAAGGCTCGGCCAAGACTAGTGAGCACGTTAGAGGGATTGTTGTGGAAAGCCAATAAACTCCGTGTAGTCGTGCCCTGGCGGCGGGTAATCGGGTCGACAGCCCGGCGCCCGGCGAGTCAGAGTCGCCCATGGACATTCGCATTCAATGCCTGTGCATCGACTCCACCGATCCCGCGAAGATCGCCTCGTTCTGGCAGGAAGCGCTCGGCTGGCGTCGCACTTTCGACGAGGACGACGAGGTCGTGCTTGAGCCGCCGCAGGCAGCCCGGAAGACGGCATTGCGCCCGACCTGCTATTTCTCAGAGTTCCCGAGGCCAAGCCCGGGAAGAACAGACTGCACATCGACCTGCGCCCTAAGGACCAGGCAGCCGAGGTCGCCCGGCTGGAGGCACTCGGCGCCCGCCGGGTCGATGTCGGCCAGGGCGCAGAGGTTACGTGGGTCGTCCTGGCCGACCCGGACGGCAACGAGTTCTGCGTGCTGCGGGCATTCCGGCCCGAGGAGGAGGGGGCCAGCCCGCCGTCCTGACGCAGGCCGACGCTGACGTCGGCGCGCGATCGAACGAAATTATCGCGCTGCTGTCGATCTGGCGGCGCTTGCCGCGTTGTCCTGGCGGGAGCAGTCTCATCGGGTACCCGATCGGAGGAACAGATGAAGTACGCGCTGCTGATATACGCGGCTCCGGGCGCCAGGGAGGCCGCGACGCCCGTGGCAGGCGACGGTGTCATCGATAGCTGGCTGGATTACACGGTCGCGCTCAAGGAGGCCGGCGCGCTGCTCGCCGCCGAGCAACTGGCCCAGGTGGACACGGCCACCTCGATCACGCTGCGGGACGGCGACCGGCTGCTGACTGACGGGCCGTTCATCGAGACCAAGGAGCACCTGCTCGGGTTCTACTTGCTCGACGTGCCCGACCTGGATACGGCGCTGGACTGGGCGGCGAAGATGCCGATCATGCGCTATGGCACCGTCGAGGTCCGCACGGCCCTGGAAGGCCAAGCGTGGCGGGCACCGCTGGAGTGACGGTACCGGGCGCGCTTGAGCGCGCATACCGAGAGGAATGGACCGCCATCGTCGCTACGCTGGCCACCGGGCTGGGCGACCTGCAGGCGGCCGAGGACGCGGTCTCCGAGGCCTTCGTCGCGGCCGCCCGCACTTGGCCCCGCGACGGGGTGCCGCCCAAACCGGGAGCCTGGCTGACGGTGACGGCGCGGCGGAAGGCGATCGATCAGCTGCGGATCCGGCAGCATACATCGGAACGCGGCCTCTCCTCGCTGATCGCCACCGCCGCCCCCGGTGAGCCCGGGGCGGATCCGCAGGAGCTGACCATGGAGGATGACCGGCTCGGGATGATCTTCGCTTGCTGTCACCCGGCCCTGGCCGCCGAAGTCCGGGTCGCGCTAACGCTGCGATATGTCGGCGGGCTCACTACCCGCGAGATCGCCGCGGCGTTCCTGCTTCCCGAGGCGACGCTGGCCCAGCGGCTGGTCCGGGCCAAGCGGAAGATCCGCACTGCCGGGATCAGGTTCGACGTGCCGCCCGCGGCGGCGCTCGCCGAGCGGCTGGCGACCGTGCGAGCGGTGATCTACCTCGTCTTCAACGAGGGCTACGCCGCCAGCAGCGGCGACGAACTCGTCCGCGTCGACCTGTGCGCAGAGGCGATCTGGCTGGGCCGGGTGCTGCACCGGTTGCTGCCCGACGATGAGGAGACGGCTGGCCTGCTCGCGCTGATGCTGCTGACCCATTCGCATGCGGCCGCCCGGCAGGACCATGGCGGCAGGCCCGTTCCGCTGGCTGATCAGGACCGGCGGGCCTGGGACGCTGCCATGATCGCCGAGGGAACGGCGCTGCTCGACGCGGCGGTGTCCCGGCGCGCGCCTGGCCCGTACCAGATCCAGGCGGCGATCGCGGCGCTGCACGCCCAGGCCCCGTCGTTCGAGCAGACCGACTGGCCGCAGATCGCGGCCCTGTACGGCGAACTCGCCCGCCGCGCCCCGTCTCCGGTCATCGAGGTGAACCGGGCCGTCGCGGCCGGGCTGGCCGACGGCCCGCTGGCCGGCCTGGCGATCCTGACTCCCGTGCTTGCGTCTGGGCAGCTCGACGGATACGGCCCGCTGCACGCGGCCCACGCGGACCTGCTGGAGCAGGCCGGGCAGCCGGATGCGGCCAGGGCCGCCTGGTCGCGGGCTATCGACGCCACCGAGAACGGCCCGATGCGCGATGAGATGATCCGCCGAGCCGCGCAAACTCGTTAAACCTCACTGTCGATATCTGCCGCGTCCCGCCGTAGGACGAGTGAGCCAGGGCAGTCCGCAGGTGCCTCGCGGCACCGCTGCCCGGTCCCCGGAGGTGGGGAGTATGAGAGCGCAGCAGCGCTGGGCGCTGGCGCTGACCTCAGTGGCCTTCTTCATGACCGCCCTCGACGCACTAGTCGTGGTCACCGCACTGCCCGCGATCCACGCTGGCCTCGGCGGCAGCGTGTCCACGCTGGAGTGGACGGTCAACGCCTACACGCTCGCCTTCGCCGCCGGCATCATCACGGCCGCGGCGCTCGGCGACAAGTTCGGCCGGCGCCGGATGTACGTGACCGGCCTGGTCCTGTTCACCGCGGCCTCGGCGGCGTGCGCGCTCGCGCCAAACGCCGAGGTGCTGATCACTACCCGCGCGATCCAGGGCCTCGGCGCGGCGCTGGTCAGCCCGCTAAGCCTGACCATCCTGGCCGCAGTATTCCCGCCGGAGCGACGCGGCGCGATCGTCGGCATCTGGGGCGCGATCGGCGGCCTGGCCGTCGCTGGCGGCCCGCTCATCGGCGGCGCCGTGGTGCAAGGGCTGAGCTGGCACTGGATTTTCTGGATCAACGTGCCGGTCGGACTAGCAGCGGCGACCCTCGCCTCCCTGCGGCTGCCCGAAAGCCGCGGGCCGAAAGCCCGGCTGGACATCGGCGGGGTGACGCTGGCGGCCGCAGCCGCGGTAGCACTTGCCTGGGGACTGGTCCGGACCACCGACGTGGGCTGGGGCAGTGCACAGGTGATCGGCGCCCTGGCGCTCGGGATCCTGCTGGTCGCGGGTTTCATCGCCTGGGAACGCCGCGTTCGGGAACCCGATGCTGCCGTTGCGGATGCTCCGGGAGCGCACGTTCGCGGCGGCAAACGCGACCGGGTTCCTGATGATGGGATCGATCACTGCTGCGGCGTTCCTGATGTCCCAGTTCTTCCAGCTCGGGCTCGGTTACTCGCCGCTGGCCACCGGCCTCCGGTTCCTGCCCTGGACAGCGACGCCCATGCTCGTCGCGCCGCTCGCAGGCAGGCTAGTCGACAAGATCGGTGCGCGGCCGCTGATGGTTGGCGGGATGGCGATGCAGGCCGGCGGCCTCGCCTGGACGGCCATCGAGGCCACATCGGGCGCCAGCTACGGGCAGCTGGTGCTGCCGCTCATCATCGCCGGAGTCGGCATCTCCATGACGATCCCGGCCACGCCAACCGCGGCGCTCGATGCGGTCCCGGCCGCCGACCTGGGCAAGGCATCCGGCGTGCAGAACACGCTGCAGCGGTTCGGAGCGGTGTTCTGCGTCGCCATCGGCGCCGCTGTCTTCGCTTCCAGCGGTCACCTCGGATCGCCGGGCGCGGTGATCTCGGGCGTGCGCCCGGCGGTTGGCACCGCGGCCGCGCTGTCGCTGCTGGGCGCGCTGACCGCGCTGGGTGTCCGGCGCCGCCGCGCTTCGGCGGCGCACGAGCAGGTTCCGGAGCTAGCCTCGGTGGAGAGGTGAGCGAGGATGAGTAACTTCGAGGCAGGAACCGCCCGGCCCCTGGTGGGGAACGAGGACGACCACCGGGCAGCCCGCGTAGCGTTGCTGGGCCGCGAGAAGGAACTGAACCGGCTCCGCGATGAGCTGGCCGCCGAGCGCCGACGGCTGCCGTGGGTGCCGGTGACCAAGGAGTACGCGTTCGACGGGCCAGACGGCCGGGTCACGATGCGCGATCTGTTCGACGGGCGGAGCCAGCTGATCGTGTACCACTTCATGTTCGGCCCGGACTGGGAGGAAGGCTGCCCGAGCTGCTCGTTCTGGGCGGACAGCTTCAACGGCATGCCGGTGCACCTGGCGCACCGGGATGCCTCCCTGGTCGCGGTTTCCAGCGCTCCGTTCGCGCATATCGAGGAGTACCGGCGGCGCATGGGATGGTCATTCCGGTGGGTGTCGTCGGCGGGCAGCGACTTCAACTTCGACTACGGCGTCTCCTTCACGCCCGAGCAGACAGCGGCCGGGGCGGAGTACAACTACCGGCAGTCCGAGGTAGGAGATGAGTTGCCCGGGCTCAGCGTGTTCGCCATAGACGAGACGGGCCAGGTCTTCCACACCTATTCCACCTACAGCCGCGGGCTCGACCCGATCAACTCCGGCTACCAGCTGCTCGACCTCACGCCCAAGGGCCGGGACGAGGACGACCTGCCGTGGACGATGGCATGGCTCCGGCGGCACGACTCGTACTGAAGCGCGGTTCGGGCTAGCTGCGCGCCTGGGTGCTAGAACTGGGCCATGAGTTCCTCGATCTCCTGCGCCCTGGCGCGCAGCTTCTCATAGGCGGGGCGCTCGCGGATGCGCGCGAGCGTCCAGCGGACCGCCTCGGCGCGGTTGCCCGCGATGCTAGCCGTAATCAGCGTGTGGAGAGTTTCCAGATCAAGGCCTTTTGGTTGGGTCCGCCATAGCGACGGATCAGCCGCGCGCCTGGGCATGCTGGCGGGCGGCGCTAGTGAGCTGGCGATACAGAGCCTCAGTGTCAGGGTGCGGTTCTCCGCCTGGCGAGACCTCCTCGATTGAATCCAGGCAGCTGCGCCAGGCCTCTCCGACGCCGGCCAGGTTCCCGGCCGCATACTCAGCTCGCATCAGCACTCGCCATAGTTGCTCGGCGGATGCCTCGGCTAGCAGCCCGGCCCTGGCGGCCCTTGCCGCTGCCCGCGGCGAGTCGGCGGCCAGCTCCAGCTCGGCCAGCGTTACGGCAGCATCCACCAGCTCAGCCCGGACGGTCTCTATCAGCGGGATATCTATCCACCAGAAATAACTGCCTGTGAACGGCTGGCCCCGGATAAGCGCAACAGCAGCACGCAAGGCCTCGGCGGTCCGAGCCGAGGCAAACGCTCGGAACTCGGTCCAGTCCAGGCAAGCCTCGGGATGCAGCGCGTAGTAGCCGTTACCGGTGTGCTGGATGTACTCCTCGCCATCGGTAGCTAGGCCAAGCCGACGCCGTGCCCTCGCGATGATCTGCCTGACCGCGTCGCGAGGTTTCGGGTGGTCAGGATCAGCGCCGAGTAAGCTGCCCAGCGCTGAGTTGGACAGCCCCGCTGGCGCCGAGAGTGCGAGGGCAAGCACGAGCTCGGCCTGCTTGGGCTGCAGCGGTTCCTCGGCCCCGCTGATCGCGAAAGGCCCAAGCACTTTCACCTGGAGGCTGCTGACAGCAGCGTGCCGCCCGGTGACCTGTCCGCCCGACTGGGGGGCCAGATCAGCCACTTCGCCGGCGGACGCAGCGCCGGGCAAGTCGGTTGGTTCGGACGACGCGTATTCCCACCGCAAGGCGTCATGTCTGCCGGTCAATTCGCCATCCTCTGCGCCGCCAGCGGCGCCCGGCCAGTTCGCGTCGGCCAGCCCTTCGGTCTGGCTTTCGGCCGACTTCGGAAGCCTCGGCGGTGCCGCAGACCAGGCATAGGCCGGGTCATCCTGACTGACATCGGCAGTGTCCGCGGCGACGCGAAAAAGCGTGCTGATCGCGGCGTAGTCGGCGGGGGCGAGAACCCGGGGCCGCACGGTGATCTGCATGGGCACCACGTTGGCTATGATCTCCCCTGGCTCGTGCGGGTCAGGCGCCACCTGCAGCACTGTCGGAGCCATTCGTCCGGCGGCGGTCTCGGGATCGCCGGCGAGCAGAGCGGCCACCCCGCCAGCGCCTTGCTCGGCGAAGTCGATGAGCCGCTGGAGCTGGCCAGGCGACGGCTCGATACGGCTCACCAGGATGGTCAAGACCCAGTCCTCATCGTCCGGCGATGTCAGCCGGAGTTGCCGCACGTCGCTTTGCGGCCGGTCAGCGAGCCTTCGGCGTGCGACCCCGCGGCGGGCCTCAATCAGGCTCAGCGCTTCGTCGAGACTGCTCGCGTGCTCGGCCCGGCCGACCGCTTCGAGCTCATCGCAGCCGACGAGAATCAGCTCGTACCACCCTGCCCATTGGCCAGTGGCCAGTTCGGTTGCCGCCGTGGAAATAACCCGGTCGACCAGGTCCGGCGGCCCGTCGCAGCCAGTGACTTGAAGCGCCTCCAAGTCGAGTAACAGGTAGCCGTCGGCCGTGGCACCAGCAGTGAACAGACCCGGAAGGATGTGGCAGCCGCCGTAGTCCTGTTCGCCGAGGGCGGCGATCTCGAGCTGCCAGCACATGCCCTGCCGTCCGGGGGTGATGCGATACGGCGCGGGCGGTGACTCCGCGGCCGGCGCCGACAGCAGTACCTCCAGCGTTTCCGGTGTGACATGCAGGCCGAGGATGTCCGGCAACGCCTGACCCGCGGCGGCGATCGTTGCCTCCAGGCAGGCAAGCGCGGTCCGCAGAGCGCCGGGCGCCTCCGCAGGCGCGGCGGCCCGCAGTTGCTGCTCGGCCGCCAGGACCTCCGGGTCAGCAGGCAGGGCAATCCTCCGGCCTGCGTGTCGCTCTAGGCGCTGCCGACGACGCATCGCGTTCAGACTGGTCAGAATCGACCCAGCCAATGCGCCGGTGGCAAATACGCCGACGGCAGTCAGCTGATCCCCGAACAGGACGCTGTTCGCGCCCGGCCGGTCCCTGCTCGCGGCCGCGGGGATTCCGCCCGCGGAGGGCTGGTAACCTGCCTGCCCCGCCTGGTTGGCGCGATCGGATGCGCCGGCATCACCGACGGCGCCGCCGTTCCCGCCTTCTCCGGGCGCTCGGCCGGAATGCTGGCCGTCCCCGGCCAACGCCGGGCGGGACTTGTCCGCAGCCGCAGGGTGGCGGCGGCGGTAGTAAGGATCGCCTGAGGCATGACCGAGATGACCGGTGCTGGCGTTAATGCCTGAGGCAGTACCGGCGGCCGAGCTGCCTCCCGCGTTGGACTGACCGGTCGGAGCGCTGGCAGCCTCGCCGTGTTCCGGCATGATCAGCTGCCATCCCGGCTGGATCAGCGAGGGGTTGGTAAAGACCTGCCCATCGCCCATCTCCCGCCCGTAGTTCAGGCCGGCGATCTCGGGATACCGGTCACCAGACCCGAGATACCGCTGCGCGATCGACCACAAGCAATCGCCGGAGCGCACCCTCACTAGCTGCGTCGCGCTGATCGCGGTCGCAACGCCGGTCGGCAATCCCCGGCTGGCTGCCGTGTGGGCGAAGGCGACCGTCGCACGCTCCCGCATTGGCAGCTCGCCACCCTGCCGTGTCCTGACCGCAGAGTCCGGCGGTGGCGACGGGGCGCCATGCTGAGTGCTGACCGCCGCGGAGGCGGTCTGTGTCAAGGCCGGCGACGCCGCGAACGTAAGCGCGGCCAGTGTCACCAGCCGCGCCGCGACACCTTGCAGGCCGCCGAGACTCAGCCTCAAGCCGCGCTCGCCCCGGATCGCAGCGCGTGCCTCGGCCAACACCGAGACAGAGAACAATAGCCAGGCCAGCCAGGAACAGTCCCTGACGACCACAAGGAGGATCCTGCCGTTGTCCCGGCCGGACAGGATAGCGGCGAGCTGATGCCAGCTCGCCAGATGTCGCGGCAGTGGCCAGCCGCCATAGCGATAGAGCGCGGCCGGCAGCCCGATGATGATCGCAGCTAAGGCAACGATCGCCGCGAGCCCGGTCAGGACATGGCGTATCCGGGCCTTCATGTTCCTCCTGTCACGCCAGTCACCAGGACCGCTGTCGCGGTTCCGGTGCAGGTGAAGAAGCGCACGCCAATCATCGACAGGAACCTCGTGGGCTCGGTGACGGTTACGGTGACGCGGATGGCCCGGATGCCGTCGGCCGTGACCGAGAAGCTGTGGTACCCGGCTTCGGCGAGGTAGCCCCTGGCTGCGGCGAGCGCACGCTGCTGGTCGACGACAAACGAGCCAGTGGCGTAGGCCCCTGACACATCAACCTTCCTGGCGCCGGCCCGGGCCGCCTCCTGCGCTGCGGCGGCTACGTTCTCGTCCCCCGTGAGCTTGGCGCCGCCGTCCACGACGATTCCGGCCAGAGCTGCGAGCGCCACGAAAAGGACGACGATCATGAGAGAGATGGCACCACGGTCAGCGTCGGCCTCTTGACGCCGTCGGCCAGATGAGACGTTCATGGCTCTCGACAGTTCGGGATGGCGGTGCACGCAAGGGGTAGGCTCCCTGGCGGCATCGGGCCGGCCGCCGAGACCCGCGGGCGATCGACGACCTCATAGACGCGCCTAATACGACGGGTCAGGGCTCTGGACCGGTAGATGTCCAGCGGGCTGCCGAATCGGGCCAGTATCGTGTGAGAGCCAGGCAGGCCCGGCAAGGCGAGGCTGGCGAGCGGCACGGTGCACGTGACCGTTGCCCACACCATTGCGGGCTGGCCCGGCGGTACGGTCCGGAAATCGGCCGTATCGATGCGTACAACCGGCCGGCAGTCCAGGCCGTCTCGCCGCAGCGCCGCCGCGGCGCTGGCCGACCCGGCGGATACCGCCGCAGACGGGGTCAGGGCGATCGAAGCCTGGCGCGCAGCGTCCCTGGCGGCAGCGTCCACCGATCCTTGCGCGAGCGATGTCCGGCCGGCGGCAATAACCAGCCCCAGCAGCCCGAGTAGCACCGGCACGAGAACCACCAGTTCCAGCGCCGCATTGCCGTCATCGGCACGCAAGCCGAGGCACCATCGCCAGGCCTGCAGGCGCGGCGAGTGCCGCCAGCCGGGCCAATGCCAGGTCACGGCCGGAACTCCTCGACTGGGGCCTGGACCGTTTCGGTAACCGCCGTTACCAAGCCCGGCACCAGGCTCGGAGCAAGTCCGGTCACGGTGACCGACACGGTCGTCGCCGTGCTGCCGACGCTGCTAGCCGTTGGATTGTCGAGATACCCGCGGCCGGACTGCCGGGCGAACGCGAGCGCCGCCGCCGCGCCTGCTGCCTGGGAGCCGCCCAGGGCACGCGCAGCGTCTGCGCCCTGCCGAGCGGCTGCGAGTGCGGCCTCCCTGGCGAGAAACCAGAACGAGGCCTGAACGATGACCATGACGAACAGGAAGAGGAACGGCAGAACCGCCACATAGGCCAGCGTTAGCGCGCCGCGATCGTCCCGCCGCGCCTGCGCCGCCATTCTGCCTAGAAGCGTGCGGCTCATCGGTCAGGTCTTAATCAGCTTTTCCAGAGCGCCGAGCTTTCCGGTCAGGAAGGTGGCAAGAGCCAGGGCTGCGGCTACTAGGACGATCGCGATGGCGACCCACTCCAGGCTGAGTGCGCCGCGCTCCAGCTCGCCGGAGCGAATAGCCGCCAGTCGCGTGCGAAGCTGGCAGGCGAGATATCGAATGACAATGACATCGGGATCCATCTGTGTGTTCCTCTCAGGTCAGCCAAACAGCCGGTAGAAATCCGGAAAGATCAGCAGCACCAGGAACCCGCCGGACAGCATCGCGATCGGCAGGACCATCGAGGTGCTGCGCGAGCTGGACCGAGCCCTGGCGGCCGCGAGCGCCTCAACGCGCATGGACTCAGCCCGGGCGCTGAGGGTGTCGAGGATCCCGGCGCCCTCCTGCCCGGCCACTTCTGCGATATCGGCCACGTCGGCCAGTTCGTCAATGCCGGTATCGGCGGCCAGCTGCGCAAGCCCGTCCCACGGCGGCCTGCTCGCCCCTCGGGCTTCGTCAAGCGATGCCGCGATTCGAGCGAACGCCCAGCCCTTGCCGACCCCGGCGGCTGCCTCCAACGCCTCGGTGGGCCCGGCGCCAGCGCCGCGTTCCAGCGCCACCAGATCCAGGTAGCTGGTCAGGGCATAGCGGAAGTCAGTGCGCCTGTTCGCCGCGGTCACCCTGGTCACGATGTCGGGCACGAAGAACATTGCAGCCCCAGCTGCGAGCGTCCCGCCGACCGGAATCGTCCACACCGCAGAGCTGCCGCTAATGACGAGCACACCAGCGACAAGTGGCGCCACTGAAAGCCCGGCGACGGCAAGGACGACTTTCCTGGCCAGCCACTCGCTCGCGCTCTGGCCAAGCAGCCGGAGGTCGGCCGCGGGAACCGGCAGCCACGGAGCGACAGTCGCGACATGGAATCCGAGCCGCCCGGCCAGACCCGTGCCAGCCTCTGGGAATACCGCGATTCCACCGCCGCCCAGCCGGTCAAGTGCCGCCCGCAGGCTCGGGCCGGCCGGCCACAACTCGCTGATCGCCAGCCAGCATCCTAGGCCTGCGATCAGGCCTGACGTAAGGACCCACGAGCTCACGCACGGCTCCCTGGGCCGGTTTCCGTCAGGAATCGACCGGGCGCCGGCACTGAGCCAAGCCAGTGC
Source organism: uncultured Actinomycetota bacterium (assembly GCA_963804435.1). GTDB lineage: Bacteria > Actinomycetota > Actinomycetes > Streptosporangiales > Streptosporangiaceae > JAJYUU01. Next base: position 335,774 of record CAWDQI010000003.1, read on the forward strand.
AGCCAGCCCAAGCCGCCCGCATACAGACAGCTGACGAGCGCGAGCACGACCTGGCCGGTCACCGTCCCGTACGGCGCGGAATACGACCGGTTCAGCACGGCGAATGCGGTGAAGCCGGCGACGAACGCCGTGATCCACCTGACCGTCGTCCGGTGCTGTGCACGGTCAGCCTCGATCTCCCGGCGTGCTGCGACGTCCCTGGAGAGCATCACGGCCAGGGAGTTGAGCACCGTCCGCACGCCGCCGCCCCGCCGGCCGGTGGCGATGATGAGCGCCGCGGCGATCCGGTCGCCCGCCGGGTCGCCGATGTCGGCTGCGAACGCGCGTAGCGCGGCCTCGGTGCCGGTCCGAGCCGCGAGCCGCAGACCGAGCCTGCCGACTGCACCCTCGATCGAGGGCGGCGCAGACCGGACAGATGCTTCGAGGGCGTCTTCCAGGCCGCGGCCAGCGGTCAGCATGTCGGCCACTCTCCTGGTCCACTGCTCCAGCCCCTGAAGGACCGCGGCGTGCTGTCTCGCCGCCTTGGCCGAGGTAATGCCAGGCAGGAAAACGACTGCAGCGCCTGCTGCCGCGGCCGCGACCGGCCAGCGCGTCACAGCAAGCGTCACGGTCGCTGCGGCGGCTGCTAGCAATGAACGCTTCCGGGTAGCAGGGCGAAGCGAGAAACCGCTCCGCCGCGGCACGTCGCGCGCTGGCTCCCGGCGGGTGAACTCGTGTAGCACGAGGACCAGGCCGACAGCAGCTAGACCGCCCGCCAGAGCCGACAGCGCGATCACCGTTGCCGTCCCGTGGATCTTTGACCGGGAAGACGGCTCCGGCCGAGTACGTCGGTATCGAACCCCGCGGCGGTGAGCCGGGCCAACAGGCCGGGTGACGGCGTGCAAGCCGGGGCTGCGCGGCCGGTCCGTTGATCCGGCAGGAAGAGCCTGTTGACGGCCGGGCGGTCTGTGTCGCCCGGCGGCATGACCTCGAGAATCTCCGACACGTACCGGACTGTCCGGGACCCGTCATAGCCACGGCGCAGGTGCACGATCAAGTCGACGGCCATCCCGACCAAGATGTGAATGGCCCGCTCGGCCAGCGATAGGCCGCCCCGCAGGCTCAAGATCAGGATGCGATCAAACGCCTCCGCTGGCGAGTTCGCGTGCAGGGTGCACATCGAGCCTTCCTGACCCGAGTTCATCGCCTCGAGCATTGGCATGATCTCGTTCTGGCGCACCTCGCCGACGAGAATGCGGCCTGGGTTATGCCGGAGTGCGTGGGCGATCAGATCGTGCAGGCTGATGCCCCCGGCACCCTCCGAGTTGGCGTCACGCGACTCGAATGCGATGACGTCGGGGTGCTGGCCCGTTTCGTGCAGGTGCAGCTCGTATTCCGACTCCAGGGTGGCAATCCGCTCGCCCGCCGGTATCTCGCTGGCAAGCGCGCGGAGCATCGTCGTCTTGCCAGCGTTTACGCCGCCGGTGATGATTACGTTGCAGCGGCTCCTGACTGCTGCCGCAAGGAATTCGGAAAGGCCCGGATCGATCGTGCCCAGCGCCACAAGCCTGGGAAGCGTGACATCTGGCTGGCCATGCCGGCGTAGCGACACGCAGGGCCGCGGCGTGACGGCCATGGTCGCGGTCATCCGCGCCCCGCCAGTCAGGGCGACGTTGACGAGCGGGGTCGCCGCGGAGAAATCGCGGGCGGTCTGCCCGCCGCGGGCAGCCCAGCTGCGAACCATGCTGATCAGGGCCTCGTCGCTCGCCGCCACAGGCGGCCCGACCACACGCTCACCGGTGGCGTAGGTGATCCACACCTGGTCGCAGCCGTTGACATCGACGTTCTCGACCTGCGGATCACGCAGGTAGGCGGTGACCGGGCCCAGTTCGTAGCGCTGGTCGTGCACCGCGCGGGCCAGATTCTCGAGCTGGCCGCCGGCGGAGGCGGGCAGCAGGCCGGCGCGGACCTGGTCCTCGAGCCAGCGCCGCGCGGTCTCCTGGATCATGGGCATGACCGCGGCCGAGCTGGCTCCGTCACCGAGCCGGATGCCGATCAGCGCGATGATATCCGCCACGCCGGCGATCAGCCGCGGATCGCTCAGCCCCGTCGCGGGCGGATCAGTCAGGCCGCGATCGCCGCTGCCGGCGTGCCCGGCGCCGTGTCCGGGGTCCGGCGGCGGCCACGGCTGGCATCCGCTGAGATGTTCCGGCGGGGCCGGCGGCCAGTGCATCGTCACCACCGGCCTCCGTCCCCCCGCAGGACCCGCCCGGTCATCGCGCTCCTCCAGGCTCCAGCCAGCCCGGTAGGCAGCCACCGCGGCTGCGCGGAACCCGAAACCGGCGTTCCGCACCCTACGAGCCGGCTGTGAGCACCCCGTAAGCGCGCCGTTAGCGCGCACCCCCGCAGCGGTCAGGACACCACGCCCGGCTTCCGCCTCCGCCCCGCCCCGCCGATCGGCGATCTGGAGCAGGCCGGATGCGGTGAGGCACGCTTGCCGGCGGGCCGGTAAGCCGACGTCAACCCCTGCTTGCCTGGGTATCCTAGGGCTGTTGAAGGGCCAACCCTGGGGGCCGCTCATCCTGTCGTCGCCGGGTAATTCGGCCCGAAGGCGCAAGCCGAAGGGCCGCGCGGGTGCACGCGTGGCCCTTCGCGCTTGACTGGGGCGCCGGGCGGGCAGTAACGAGTCGGCTCAGCTGCCGGTGCACTGCGGGCTGGCCTTCACCAGCGTCGGCATGTCAACAGCCTGCGCTCCGCGCTGGCCCCCGTAAACGGTGGCGATCTGTACGTTTGCGTTGGCGGGCAGGGCCGAGGGGTCGATCACTATGAGGGCGGTGTCCGGGGAAAGGCCCAGCCGGTTTGATCGGGCATGGGCGGGGATGGATCTCGCGCGCCCAGGGTGTGCAAGCAGCCCGCGAAGACCCTGATATGGCTTGGGGAAGACCCGCCTCAGCAGCGGTGTGCCTTGTGGCAGCTGCCCAGGCGTGCCTCCGGGGTAGGGCCGGCAGGCCGGGTTCTGCTGGCTGGCGAAGGCGACGGTGGCCGGCACGCTGTCCGCGCGGAGCGTTGCTTGCAGACCGGCCGGATCTTTCAGCTCGCGGATGGTGACGGAGATGTTTCCGTCGGCCAGTTTGGTGACCGTCCAGGCCGCCAGCTGGGCAGTAGCCTGGTGGCTGGCCGGATGACTGGCTGGCAGCAGCGCGGTCACGGCAACTGCCGCCCCGGCGGCCACGGCCAGTGGCCCGGCCGCGCCAGTGAGTCTGTGCCGCCTGCGCCTGGCCCGGCCGATGCGCACGATGGTGTCAGCGGGCGTATTCATGTGAACGTCGGCCAGGGCGTTCTTTGCCGTGGTGAGCGACTCCCGCACGGTGCCGAGCGGGTTGTTGTCGTTCATTTGCTGATCTCCTGGCTGTTGTGAGTCGGGATCGCGGCCCGTACTGCTGCAGCCGCTCTGTGGAGGTGGGCGCCGACGGTGCCGGGGCTAATGCCCAGGAGCCTGGCCGTGGTCTCGGTGTCCGGGTCGAGCAGCAGCCGCAGCGAGCCTAACGACCTCGTGCTACCTCGCCGGCAGCCGCCGCAGCGCGGCCAGCAGCTCGCCGCTGACCACCGTGGCCTGCTCCGCGGTATCGCAGCGTCGTGGCTCCCAAGGGCGACCTCATGCCGACGGGGGCCGCCACCAGGACACGTGCGCGTTCAGCGCGGTGCGCACCACCTAGGCCCGTGGCACCTCCAGCTCACGTACCTTCGGCCACGACATCCACGCCTGGGCGAACGCCTCCGCGACCAGGTCGTCGGCGAGTTGCCGGTCGCCGACGTTGAGCAGCACGATCCGCAGGCACTCATCGCGGGTGGACTCATAGAACTCCCGCGAACTCCATCGATTCTTGCTCCACACTCCCTACACGCCTGAGAGGCAGGATTTCTTTACCCCGGGGTCCGCCCTAGCCAGACAAGGTCGCCGCCGGCCGCCGCAGCCATGAGCAGCTCTGCGATGACGGCCGCGATCGCCTAGCGATGATGCGCGGGGTAACGGATTATCCGCCGGGTGTGACGAGGCCGGTTTCGTAGGCGGTCACGACGGCCTGGACGCGGTCGCGGAGGCCGAGCTTGGCCAGGATGCGCTTGACGTGGGTCTTGGTCGTCTCCTTGGCGATAGACAGGGCGTCGCTAATCTCGGAGTTGGACAGGCCCTGGCCGATCAGCGTCAGCACTTCTGTCTCGCGGCTGGTCAGATCGTCCAGCGCGGCCGGAGAAAGGGCTGGGGCGGGCGGCTTGCGGGTGAAGTCGGCGATCAGCCGCCGGGTCACCGAAGGGGCCAGCAGCGCGTCGCCCGCGGCTACGACTTTTACCGCGTGGATGAGCTCGGCGGTAGTGGCGTCCTTGAGCAGGAATCCGCTGGCTCCGGCCCGCAGCGCCTCGTACACGTATTCGTCGAGGTCGAAGGTGGTCAGCATCAGCACTCTGGGCTTATCTGCGCCGCGGGCGGCGGTGAGGATGCGGCGGGCGGCTTCGAGCCCGTCCATGATGGGCATCCGCACGTCCATCAGCACGACGTCGGGGTCGAGCTGGCGGGCCTGGCGGACTGCGTCGGTGCCGTCGATGGCTTGCCCAGCGATCATGATGCCGGGTTCTGCGGCGAGCATGGCGGCGAAGCCTTCCCGGACCATGGCCTGGTCGTCCGCGATCAGGCAGCGGATGACCTTGTTGTCTGGTGGGCCGTCCAGGGTCATGGCGCCTGCCCGGTGAGCGGGAGTGCGGCGGATACGGCGAATCCGCCGCCGGGCGCGGGGCCGGCCGACAGCGAGCCGCCGAGCAGTTCGGCCCGTTCCCGCATCCCGGCGAGGCCGTGGCCCGGCCGGTGGCCGTTCGCACGTGCCCCGCCGTGAACTCCGGGGCCGTTGGTCACCTGGAGGATTACGGTGTCCGCGTGGTGGTGTAGCGATACCGTGACGGGGGCTCCCGCGGCGTGCTGGCGGGCATTGGATAGGGCTTCCTGGATGATCCGGTAGGCGCACACGCCCGCGCTTGGCGGCACCAGGTCGAGCGAGGAAGGCGCCGACAGCTCGACCGCCATGCCCGCCCGCCGGACAGTGCCGATCAGCTCGGGCAGGTCCGTCAGGCTCGGCTGGGGGGCGCGCGCGGCGGGCTCGTCGCTGCGCAGCACGCCGAGCAGCCGCCGCATGTCTGCTAGGGCGTCGCGAGCCGAACCGCTCAGCGACCCGAACTCCGCGCGCAGCTGTCCGGATCCGGCAGTGCTCCGAGCCGGTGCGGGGCGCTTTCGGCCCTGATGGCCATCAGCGACATGTGGTGGGCGACTACGTCGTGCAGTTCCCGCGCGATCCGGGCGCGCTCTTCCAGCACGGTCCGCCGTGCCCGCTCCAGTTCGGTCTGCTCCGCCTGCTCGGCCAGGTCACGCTGGACCCGGCGCTCGGAACCCGCCCGGTCGACCGCGACCGCCATGGCGAGGAACGCCACGCTGCCGAGCGCCGCGGTGGCGACGCCGGGCCCTTGCCGGAGCATCCAGAACCACCACGGGAGGAGGGTCAGCGCCCACAGCCAGTACAGCACCGGGCGGTCGTGACGGATCCCGGCCGCGTATAGCACCGCCAATAGCACCAGGATCTGCGCCGGGTCCCACGGCAGGCCGCCCCACCAGTACGCGCCGAGCAGAGGGACCAGCAGCAGCGCCGAGCCAGCCGATCCGCCAGCCAAGCAGCGGATACCGGATCGCCACCCCAAGGGGCACCACGACCGCCGCCAGCGCCACGAGCTTCAGCACGGTTGCCGGTCCGCCGAGCGCTGCCGACAGCGACGGGGGGATCGCACTGAGGTGGCGGAGGTAGGTCCCCGCCCATATCGTCTGGTTCACCGTGTGCCCGGCCGTGGGCGTGTTCGGCCTGCCGCCGATGGCTGGCCAGGCTGGCCGCGCACAGCGCAGCACGCCGGATATGGTCCAGGCGGCTAGGCGCTGCCACGGTGAACGCCAGCCTGGCCCGCGGAGCGGCGGGTCGGCCCCGGCCAGCACCTGGATCAGCCCGCGCCCGGCCGCCCGCGCGGCCGGGCGGGCGCGCTCCGCGAGCGCTGCGATGCCGGATGTGGGTTGCACGCTGCCAGGGTAGGCCGCCGGCGCGGCCAGGTCGTCCCCCTGACGGGGTCACTCCCGGGTGGTAGTCATCGAGGATCTGGGCGCTGGTACCCCGGCAGGGTGACGGGCGGTTTGCCTCGCCGGGGTGACGACGCGGCCGGAGCCCGCCAGGCACTGTGACAGGCATGCATAGTCACAGGTATTCCGCCGGCTCCTGGCGGCGAGTGCCGGTTCTGGCCGCTGTGGCCGGTCTCATGCTGCTGGTCGCGGCGTGCGGCAGCCCGTCATCCGCCGGCTCCGGCGGCTCACCGAGCACAGGCGGCTCACCGAGCACGGCCGCCCGATCCGCTGGTTCCGGCGATTCGCCGAACACAGGAGGGTCAACGCAGGCACAGCAAAACCTTGCTTTCGCCCAGTGCATGCGTTCAGACGGCGTGACGGATTTCCCCGACCCCGGCTCTAACGGCCAGTTCGGGACGATTTCGTCCCAGATCGAGGACACCCCGCATTTCGGAACGGGTTATGACGCCTGCAAGCACCTGCTCCCAGCCGGCGGCGTGAGTAAGGCACAGCAAGACCTTCCCCAGCTCCTGAAGTTCGCCCAGTGCATGCATGCACACGGCGTGCCGACCTACCCCGAACCCAACCCCAACGCCAACGCTTACAGCAGCCTCGGCAACACCGCGGTAAACGCGCTGCAACAGGCTGGCGTCAACCCGAACTCGCCGGTGGTCCAGGCTGCCGTGCAAGCGTGCGAGCGGGCGAATCCGGTGCGCTCGTAATGAGCAGGACGATTTCGCGCGGCCGGGAGGACGGGCAGCGGGCGCAGGCCATCCCGGCCGCGGATCCAGCGGTGCCGGGCAGGCGCCGCCGCACCGGCTGGGTTGCTGCGGGCATAGCGGTGGTCCTGGCGGCCGCGGCGGTCTCGGCGTGGGGAGCCGGGGCATTTTCCGCGGCCGCATCATCGGGAGCCGGGCAGCCGGGGGCGCCTGCGCCCGCGACGGCCGCGGTGGTCCGGGAAGACATCGAGGCGGTGACGCCGCTGCCCGCGACGCTGGGATATGCCGGGTCCTACACGGTGACCGGGCAGGGCGGCGGGACGCTGACCTGGCTGCCGCAGCCAGGCCAGGTGATCAGCCGGGGCCAGGTGCTGTACCAGACCGGTAACGGCTCCCCGGTGGTGCTGCTGTACGGCACCGTCCCGGACTGGCGGGCCATGTCTGAGGGCACCACCGGCGCGGACGTGGCCCAGCTCAACCACGACCTGGTAACCCTCGGCTACGCCAGCGGCCCGGACATCGCCGCGAGAGGCTGGGATTACTACTCGGCGCAGACCGCGTACGGGGTGCAGCAACTGGAAGCGCATCTGGGGGTCTCCGCCCCGTCGGGGAGCTTTGCGCTAGGGCAGGTGGTGTTCGAGCCGGATGCGATCCGGGTCGCGCAGGTCACCGGCAACCTGGGCGGCCCGGCATCCGGGCCGGTCCTGCAGGCAACCTCCGACCAGCACGTGGTCACGATCCCGCTGGACACCTCCAGGAGTCGCAGGTCAAGGCCGGCGACGAAGTCACTGTCACGCTGCCGGACGGGACTAGCACGCCAGGCGTGGTGTCCTCGGTCGGCACCGTGGCCACCACGACGCCTGCGTCGGGACAGGGGCAGAGCCCGGCCGCGACGATCCCGGTGCTGGTCACGCTGAGGTACCCGGCGGCGGCCGGGACCCTGGACCAGGCGCCGGTGACGGTGAACATCACCACCAGCAGCGTGAAGAACGCTCTCGTGGTGCCGGTGGGAGCACTGCTGGCGCAGTCCTCCGGCGGCTACGCCGTCGAGGTGACCGGGCCGGACAACACCCGGCACCTGGTACCGGTGCGGGTGGGGATCTTCGACGACCCCGACGGGCTGGTGCAGGTGACCGGGGCGCTGACCGCGGGGCAGCGCGTCGTGGTGCCGGCGACATGACTGCGAGCACGCTGGCCGGCCGCTGGAGCGGCGTGGCTTCCGCTGGCGGGCCCGGTTCTAGAACTCGCGCAGGTGACGAAGGTGTATCCGGGGTCGCCGCCGGTGCGCGCGCTGGACCGGGTGAGCCTGACGGTGACCGCCGGGGAGCTGACCGCGATCGTGGGCCCGTCGGGGTCGGGCAAGACCACGCTGCTGCACCTGATGGGAACCCTGGACCAGCCCAGCGGCGGGACAGTGCGGGTAACCGGCCAGGACGCGGCGGGGATGACTGACCGCGAACTGTCCGGCCTGCGGGCATCGCGGATCGGGTTCGTGTTCCAGCAGTTCTTCCTCGCCGAGCACCAGAGCACGCTGGCCAACGTCGCCGACGGGCTGCTGTATGCCGGCATCCGCCGCGGCGACCGGCGCAGACTCGCCGCCGAGGCGCTGGAACGGGTCGGACTCGGATACCGGGCCGCCGCCCGGCCCACCCAGCTGTCGGGCGGGGAAAGGCAGCGGGTGGCCATCGCCCGCGCGATCGCCGGCCGGCCGCCTGTGGTGCTCGCGGACGAGCCCACCGGCAACCTCGACTCGGCGACCGGCGCCTCCATCCTGGCGCTGCTGGAAGAGCTGAACGCCGCCGGGATCACGATCGTCGTGATCACTCACGACCCAGCAGTCGCCGCCCGGATGCGGCGGCGGATCGAGATGCTCGACGGGCACATCATCGCCGACACCGCCGCGGGGCCCGGCCTCGCCGACACTAACAGCAACTTGATCACCGACGCCGGCCTGGGCGGCAGCCTGCCCGGGAAAGACGAGCATGACCGCCACATCTCCGCGGCCGGCCGCCCCGTCCGCCGCCCGGCTGCGGCCCTCCGACCTGGCCGGGCTGGCCAGCATCGGGCTACGGACCCGCAAGCTGCGGGCCGGGCTGTCGGCGCTAGGCATCGCGATCGGGGTGGCCGCGATCGTGGCCGTCCTAGGCCTGGCCGCTTCCTCCGAGGCCGCGCTCTTGAACGAGATCAGTCAGCTGGGCACCAACCTGCTGGCGGTCACCGACGGGCAGACCTTCACCGGCGGCACCGCCGAGCTGCCGGTGGCGGCACCGGGCATGATCGGCCGGCTGCCCGGGGTCACCGCGGTGCAGGACACCGGCACCGTCAGCAACGTCAACGCCTACCGGTCCCCCTACATCCCCGCGAGCAACACCAACGCGCTCAGCGTGGACGCCACGACCCTCGGCCTGCCGGCCGCCGCGGGCACCAGCGTCGCGCAGGGCCGCTACCTCAACGCCGCCACAGCCCGCCTGCCGGTCGCGGTGCTCGGGGCCGCCGCGGCCCAGCGGCTGGGCATCGACCGGATCCGGCCCGGGGAGCGGATCTTGGCCAGAGGCCAGTGGTTCTACGTGGTGGGCATCCTCAACCCGGGCGTTCTGGCGCCGGAGATCGACTCGGAGATTCTGGTCGGGTTCCCCGCCGCGGAGAAGTACCTGCACTTCGACGGGCACCCCTCGGAGATCTACGTCCGCACCGTTAACACCCAGGCCGCCACCACCGCGGTGGACAACCTGCTCGCCGCCCAGGCCAACCCGGCGAACCCGAGCCAGGTCGACGTCTCCCAGCCCTCCGACGCGCTCACTGCCAAGGCTGACGCCCAGGGCGCGCTCGACACCCTGTTCCTCGGCCTCGGCGCGGTCGCGCTCTTGATCGGCGCGATCGGGGTGGCCAACATCATGGTCATCTCGGTGCTGGAGCGGCGGCAGGAGATCGGGCTGCGCCGGGCGCTGGGCGCCGCCCGCGGCCAGATCCGCATCCAGTTCCTGTCTGAGGCCGTCCTGCTGTCCCTGGCCGGCGGCGTCGCCGGCGTCGCCATCGGCGCGGCCGCCACCGCCGCATACGCCCGCATCCACCGGGAGGCCGTCGTCATCCCGCCCGACGCCTGGGTCGGCGGCCTGGCCGCCGCCCTGCTCATCGGCGCCCTCGCCGGGCTGTTGCCCGCCATCCGCGCCGCCCGCCTGTCACCCACGCAGGCGCTCTGGAGCATCTGACAGCACAAACAACGCGTCCCGTGACGGAATGTCTGCCACGAAATCTGAGGCTGGAGTGAATGAACCAGTAACGATAAGGGAAGCCATGCCGGCTTAGCCGATGGCTCCTTCTGCCACACCAGGCACGAGGCCGAGCAGGTCAAGGGTTCACGCGATTCACCCGTCCGGCGTGCCCTGGCCTTCAACGAGGACAAGACGCGCATCAGGCACTCATTTGCGGCATTCGGAGCGGGCTTGCCGGTCGGCGGGCCGATTCGTGGCCGGACCCGGCTCGCCGTTCGCCTTTAGGTAAGGCCGTAGGCGCGTTCGACGCGCACGCGGACCACCAGGCGGTGATCACGAACCATGGCGGCCCGGTAGTCAGCCCAGTCAGGGTGCTCACCTTTCACGGCCCGGTAAAGGTCGATGAGTTCCTCAACCGTCCCGTCGTCCAGGTCGGCGGCCACGGGCGACAGCTCGGCGATGCCTTCTGCCACCGCGTAGGTCCAGAAGTCGCGGCTCGAGACGTGGAAACTCGCTCGCGGGTCCCGGCGCAGATTCGCGACCTTGGCCCGATCGTGTGTCGTGGAGATCCTGATGAGCTGCTCGTCGGCGCTGAAGGCGTAGCGGGGCCGCGAGCCGCCAGGTGATCTCGGCGACGCCGGCAATCAGCAGTGGATCACTGAGCCCGGACATAGGCGCAGCTGCTACCGGGTGCGAGCACGTCGCGAGATCCGACGATGCGCGCGGGCAATCCCAGTGAACGGGAGCGGGCGGAGCGGGCGGCCAGTTGAGTGTCATAGCCAGGCTCACGCCTCAGCTGTCAGTGACACGCCAAGCTGGCAGCGCCCGCGTAACGCCTCGCCGACCTTACCGGCCGACTTGATGAGCTGGCCTGCCTCCAGCCTCCGGCGCCCGCCCGCTCCGTCTGAAAGCGCAGCCGCGGTCCGGGAATCGGCTGCCAGCCGCCCAGCCACGGCCGCGCCAAGCGCGGACTCTATCTCTTTGGCCGAGTGCGGGCCCGGCCCCGTCAGTAGCAGCACGAGACGCTCGGTCCCGCCAAGCAGCCGCGAGAGGATATCGATCCGCGACCGGGCCGCCCACACCTGGCGCAGCGAAGGCCGCAAGATGACCGCCACAATGCGCGCGGCGAGCAAGACCGGCAGCGGTTGACCGTCGCCGGCATCCAGCCGCCCGCAGTCGGCGATTACGTCGGCTGGCTGGGCGGCCAGCGTCGCCGCGATTGCTGACCACGCTGGCGCTAACCCCATCGCCTGGCGCGGGTCCGTCATGCCGGGGAGCAGCATCCTGCGGCGGTCGGCATAGAGCGGGATAAGCTGGCTGGCCAGGATCGATTGGGCGGCGTGAAGTCCCCGCCCCGCCTCGATCGCGTGCTCGGTCAGCCCTTGCCGGGCCGGCACTCTTCCGCCCAGCAAACCCGCCAGAATGTCGCCGCCGCCTGGGTCACATTCCGCGACGATTACCGGCGACGGCCAGGTCAGGGCCAACGCCAGGGCAGCCGTTGTCACGCCTGGCGCTCCGCCAGCCGATACGAGTGCGTAGATCTCTCCCACGGTCAGGCACTCCGCTTCGTCACGATGAGTGCGAACTGGCCAGTCGATGCCTGCTGCGCGACCGCTGGCCCGCTGGCGGTGCGGACGAGCAGGTCAACTACGTCGAAGCCGTCCTGGTCGGTAACGGCATTCACTGCTGCGACCTCGGCCGGGACGGAGGTGGCTAGTGCTGGTGCGGCATTTCCCGGCCCGGCCGCACCCTGGTCACCTGGGGTCGGGACAAATAGCACATGATCACCCGGGGACAGCCCGCTGGCGGGCAGTAATGAAGGCTTGACCGCCACCGGCACGAGCTGCTGGCCCGGAGCCGGCGGTTGCCGGGTGGTCAGGTCGCCTGGTGCCAGCAGCGTCCCCGGCCGCAGGCCCACGGCGGCGATCGCGCCGACGACTTGACCCAGCTGCGCTGCCGGTACGACCTGGATACCCGAAGACACAGTGACAGTTGCCTGGGACAGGTCGGCGGACGTGATCGGCGCGCCGGCCGGTACTGGCACGGTTACCAGGACGACCGGCACGCCATGATCGGCATGCCGGTAGGCGGCGACGCTGATCAAGGCACCCGTGCCCGCCATCGCGACGGCTAGCGCGATCATCGCAGGCCGGCGGCGGCGATGCAGCGCCGGTAGTGCGGGCGGCGTGCGCGATGCTCGCTGGGATCGCCCGCCCTCCGTCGATCCGTTAGGCGACGTGTCGGGGTCCGGGAAGAAGGCGCGACCGATGTTCGCGGGTTGCTGGTGCGTCACGGGTTGGTCACCAACGCCTCGCCTTGGGCCACGCGCAGCGAGAAGTTGGCGCGCAATGGCAGCGCGGCAGTCAGCACACCGCCCTGGCCGCCCGAGCCGGTCCAGCTGATCCGCCATGCGACGGTAACAGAGGCCCAGTAAGCGTTCCCCCGCTGGCCGAACGACGGCTGTTCGTAGGTATAGGAGCAGCTGGTGCGCTGCGCCTGGGCCGGCTGGGTGGGGTCGTAGGCAGTTCCAGGGCCTTCGCAGCTGACCGGAGCGAGACCGCCGCCCGGATCGAAGGTCAGTCCCGAAGGAGTCGCCGTCACGATCGCCCACACTGGCCCGGCGCGGACGGTCACCGTACTCGGGTGCCAGTCGGCAGCCGGGATCCAGAACCATTCCGGCAGGCCCACCAGCCCGTCCTTGCCGCGCGGTGGCGCGGTGGCGGGGTCGAGGTAGGGAACGTGAAGCTCGCCTAGTGCCTGTTGCAGGAGCTGGTGCGGGGTAACCTGAGGCGCACCGGTCGCGTTGCTAACCAGTCCGGCTTGAGGTGCTGAGCGTGACGTGCCGCCGAAGCAGGTCAAAAGCGCCCAGCTGTCGCCGGGTGGCGGCGGCCAGGCCAGCCCGAAGCCCGTTGCCTGTGCCCAGTCCAGCCGCGCGATCGTGCAGGCGCTAGTGATCGAGCCGCCGTTACCATCCGAACGGCCGCTGCTTGCACCGACGGCCGAGCACGGAACCGGAACCACGTTCCCGTCGATATAGGGGCTGCAAGATCCGCTGCCAGCGATTGCCGGGGCTGCCCATGCCGCCAGCAGTACCGCGGTCAGCACGGCAAGTACCGCGAGTCCGCTCAGGCGGCGCATGGCACGTCCTCGACCAGCTGGAACTCGACGAGCCAACGGCCGTGTACGAGGTCGAGCCTGGTGACGATGTTGTCGTCGGGAATGCCTGCCGATCCCGCAACCGGCAGCCCGGTGATCGCCTTCTCCAGGCCCATCGCGCTGGTGTTGTCGCAATCGTGCACGAAGGCATGCCGCCCGTCGATCCTGACGCTCAGCACGTGCAGGACAGCTTGCCCGTAGAACCGCTCGCCCTTCGCCCAGATGGCGCGCTCGGTCTGCACGATGCCGGAAATCCGCGCCGCCGCGAGGTAGGGGCGCAAGAGCTGGCGAGCCCGCGCAGAGTTCACGGACAGGTCGGCCGCGTGCAGGGCCGCTGTGTAGCCGGCGAATGCAGCGAGCACTAACTGCCGCGGCGTGGGCGCGGGTCGCACTGTTGCGGCGGGAGCCGCCGGGGCGGCTTTCGGCGGCAACCGGACCTGCCCGACAACGCTAGAGCAGGCGGCCAGCGCGAGCACGACAGCGAAGGCAACACAGCCGGCCAATTGCGGGAGCCAGTCTTGGGGCGGCCAGCGTCGCGACGGCCAGCGTCGCGACGATCGGCTGCCACGCTGCGTCTGCCTCCGGGCTCGGCGGAGGTGTGTCATTGGTGCTCCCATGGCGGTATAGGTGAACGGCATGGCCCGATGAGCCCCTGTGGGCGCGCGAGCCAGCGATCAGGACGGTACGACGTCCGCGTGAGCGCGTGGTTAGCGCTGCGTTAGCGCGCAGATCGACCGCATTGGCGAGGGTGGAACCGGGGTCTCGACGCCGCTTACGTCCACGAAGAGCTAGTCGCGAGACTTGCGGCCAACGGACGGCACTCGCTGCGCAACCGCATGACAGTCGGCCAGCGGCGCAAGGCGGTAATCGCCTGTCTCGGGATTCTCGATAACCAGGCCCGCGTCCGCTAGAGCCTGGGCGACCGCTTGCGCCCCCGACGCGGCGGCCAGCAGCAGCGAGTTGGGGAAGTCGCGCTGACCTCCGCGGGCCAGTGTGTGCAGGGCCTCGCGCGAGGCAGGACTGAGCGTCTGCCAGGCCCTATCAAGCCTGCGGCTTACCGACAAGTCGCCTACGACGAGCTCGTGCAGCAACGCCTGGCTGTCGGAGACGGCCCCGGCTAACTCAGCCAACCGCAGTGCCGGGCTAGCTGCCAACCGGGCACCGGCGATCCGCAGCGCCAAGGGCAGCCCTGCGCAAGCGCCAGCGATCGCCGCTGCCGCATCGGGCTCGGTCTCGACCCGACCCGGTCCAGCGATCTTGCCGAGTAGGGTCACTGCTTCCGCGGTACTGAGGCCGCCAATGCAGACCCGGCGCGCGCCCTCCACGTCCAACAGGCGTGAGTTACTGGTCACCAGGACTGCTGACGCCTCGGAGCCCGGCAGCAGCGGCCGGACTTGCGCCGCGGACGCGGCGTCGTCGGCGAGCACGAGCACCTCCCGGCCGGCTAGGGCCGACCGGTATAACGCGGCACATTCGGCGAGGCTGGCTGGTACCCGCGCGGACGGCACGCCGAGCGAGCGCAACAGCTCACCCAGTACCTCGAGCGGCTTACGCGGTTGTGCCGTGCCGCCAAGACTGGTGAAGAGCTGACCGTCGGGAAACGCGCCGCTGGCCACATGAGCGGCTTTGACGGCGAGCGCGGTCTTCCCGGCCCCCGGCGGACCAGTTATCACGGTGACGGAGTGCTCGCCGACGGACAGCTCACGAGCCAGAGCGTCCATCGCCGCGAGCCGGCCGGTGAAATCCGGCGGCGGGGCCGGCAGCTGGCAAACCGGAGCCCAGGCGGGCCGCGGATCGGTACTCATTGCCGGGACCTGTGGTCGGAACAGCAGAGCGGGGCTGTCGGCCAGGATCTGATCCAGCATCATCCTGGCCTCCGGGCCAGGATCTTGGCCCAGCTCGCGTGCCGTCAGGTCACGCAGCCTGCTGTAAGCCTGAAGCGCGGCCGCCTTCTGGCCGCACCGGTACAGCGCAAGCATCAGCTGGACGTGCGAATGCTCGCAACCCGGATCGTCGGCGATCATTGCTCTGATTTGTGGCAGGACCTCACGGTGCTGGCCAAGCGCCAGACGCGCGTCAAGAAGAAGCTCGCGGGTGTCCCTCCGCAAATCTTCAAGCTCGGTGGCTATCGGTCGCATAGCCGGGGTGTCAGGCACATCGGCCAGAGCCGGCTCACGCCACAGGTGGCATCCCTGCTCCAACAGCCGGGCTGCGTCCTCCGGGTTTCCCTGGTCCAGGGCCAACCGGCCATGCGCGGCCAGGGCCCGGAAATCATCCGCGTCAAGCTCGCCTGGCTCGATCCGGATCTGATAGCCGGACTGATGAGTGACCAGCCGGTCGTGTCCGGCTAACGCCCTGCGGACGTCACGCATCCGGACTCGCAGTGCGGTTTCGGCATCACCCGGTGGCCGGTCTCCCCAGAGCGCCTCGATCAGCAGGCCCCGGGTAGGAGGCCGGGCGGCATGCAGCAGCAGGACCGCGAGCGTACTGCGCTGCGAAGGCCGGCGGAGCAGCAGCGGTCTGCCGTCATCAGCCTCCGCCGCTAGTGGCCCGAGAACGCTGAACCGCATACCGGCAGCTCCCGAATGTTACCGACAAAAGCGATGTCCCCCGCACAATGGCAGACACCATACTTCGCCGCAGGGTTCCCGTGGCGGCCACTGCGCATTCTTTCCGGAAGGCGGGCAGAAGCTGCCCAGTCAGCTGCGGGGACGCGCCCGCCGAGCGGCCTTCCGCGCGTCAGGCAGCGTCGCGGCGAACAGGTCGCCTGACTTGGCGACCCGGTCCAGCACGTCATCAGCGGTGAAGACCAGATCGGCAGCCCGGCTACAGGACGCGACTTCATCCCAGGTCACCGGTGTGGAGACGGTGGGCTGCGATCGTGCCCGCAGCGAGTATGGGGCGACCGTTGTTTTCGCGGAGTTGTTCTGGCTCCAGTCGATGAGGACCTTGCCTGGCCGCAGCGCCTTGGTCATCTTCGAAACCACGAGCCGCTCGTGTTCCACCTCGAGCATCTCAGCGAGGTCCTTCGCCAGGCTGCTGGTCTGCTCTGACGTCAGCCCGCGCACGGCCGCGTACAACTGCAGGCCCTTGCCGCCTGATGTCTTCGCCACCGGCTGAAGCTCCATCTTCTCGAGCTGCGGCCGCAGCAGGAGTGCGACCTGGCAGCATTCCACGACGGTAGCCGGAGGGCCAGGGTCCAGGTCGAACACCAGCAGGTCGGGCTCGCCGACGTGCGGGTGCCGCCACATCGGCGTGTGCAGTTCGAGCGCGGCGAGGTTGGCCGCCCAGATCAGGGTCGGCAGGTCGCCGCCGATGAGGTACTCGATGGTCTCCCGCGACTTCGTCGAGCCGGGCGACGCGATCTCCTCCGTCGGCACCCAGTCGGGGTGCGCGGGCGCGTTCTTCTGGAAGAAGAACTTGCCGTCCACGCCGTCCGGGTACCGCTTGATGGTCACCGGCCGCCCCGCGATGTGCGGCAGCAGCACCGGAGCGACCTGGTGATAGTAGTCGATGACCTGGCCTTTTGTGAACCCGGCCTCCGGGTACAGCACCTTATCGAGGTTCGACAGCGCCAGTTTCCGGCCGTCGACTTGCACCGATATCTTCCGCGTGTCAGGGCTCACGGCGCATCACCGTGGACCGCTGCGGGCACATCTGGGGCACTGGCGGTAAAAAACGCATCCATCGCTTTACGGCCGCTGTCATCATCGCCGGGCATCAGGTGCGCGTAGATGGCGAGCACGGTCTCGACGGTATCGCCGAGCCATGCGGCCACAGCCGCCGGGCTCTTGCCGGCCGAACAGCCCAGGCCACGGGACTGCCGCGCCAGACCCGCCCCCGGACAGCCTCAGCTTGCGAGAGGCCGACTGTGGGGGAGTAGTCCTGGTCGATGTCCGGCCGCGCACACCCAACAGTCGGATTCCGGACCGCGAGCGGCACAGGGTCGTCAGCCGTGTTAGCGATCATGTACTTGTACCAGGACGACACCCCGCTGATGCGGCGCACGACACTAGCGTCGGCCGCGTGCTCGTCGAGCTGCTTCCTGATCCACAGGTCGACGTGCGCGATGCGGGCATTGGCCGGCGTGATCCTGCACGCCTCGCACCAGGCGAGCCACGCGGTCAGGTCGCGGGCGTAGTTATAGCGGGTGTGCTCCGACTTGAAACGCTCGAGCCAGATCCACGTCAGGCCCTCGGCTGTCCGTTCGGCGCCGGGCCATGCGATCGCGAATCGCTCTGGCGGGATCACTGCGAGTTCGGTGCGGCTCGATGCCTGAAATATAAGGGTGATTATCTCGCATACGCGGCGCCACGCGCGAGGTTGCTAGCGCACATTTTCCAAACTGGTGTAGCACGAGCGCGCTATCTTGGGATTCGTGACCGAACGAGCAGATGGAATCAGTCAGTCAGCCAGCGGCGATAGGCAACGCGCGTAGCCCTCTCCCCCCGCCGAGGAGTATTCAAGATCACGAAGATCGTGAACGGGTCCGGCCAAGCTGTAACCCCGGTCGCAGGCCAGTCGCCGGTGGCATGCTGTGACGGAAGCAACGTCGACATCGGCGGGACAGGCACTATGACCACGGTTACCGAGTTCTCAGAGCTTCCCGATTCCACCACGATCAGAGACAAGAACAGCGCGATGAGCGCGCTGGCTCAGGTGATCGCCAGCGCGAATCATCAGGTCACGCTCGCCATGCCTCTGCCAGCCGACGAACCCCAGGCAGAGCAAGTCGAAGAGTCGCCCCCGGCAGAGCCGGCCTACGAGCTGCCCGAGCTTGGGCAAGCCAACGTTCGCTACGCGGCGAGCCTGCACGCGGCATTTTTCATGGGGCGACCGCAAAGCGAGCTCTCCGACAGACTGAAGGAATGGCTACCAAAGCTTCACGACGTCATGACCAAGATCGCAGCGGAATTCGAGGGCGCTTCATGGTCTGTCACTGTCGGTGCTCCGCTAACGGTTAGCGTTACCATCAACTTCCCAGCGCCTAGGCGACATCTTCGGCTGGCTCGGCCCGGGGCGCGGACAAGGACTGCGAGCTGACCTCTCGCGGGCTTGCCATGCCGCCCGACGATCGGTTGAGAGCGCCGCGTCCTCGGGCGTGCAGCTGGCTGTGCGATCAATCGCAGTGCAGGGTGATCCTGGTCATGCGCGTGTGCGTGTGAGCTATTGCTCACGCATCGGGTTGCTGGTCAACTCCTGAAACGCCGGGCATTCGACGGCGTGCCACTCTCGTACGCCCACGTCGCCGCAGTCGTCAATGATCACCTCGGCGTGCCAGGGCAGGCAGTGCGCGCACGACCAGATTTCGTACGGGTTGCCGTCGTCGTCGAAGGCGGCCAGGTCGACGGACCCGATCGGGGCGGTGTAGTCGAGCTTGCGGCGGCCGGTTGGCACGGCTCCTACAATCCCACGTCTCGCTAACGCTAACTGTCGCGGTCGACATCGTGGCGGTTGATGACGTGGGCGGTTCCTTCAGCGGGATACGACAAGCTCTGCGATTGGGTTGCCGCCCGATCCCTCGATGGGCCGTGGCCGCGATCCTGCTGGGCCGACCTCCGGCAGCATGCCAGCCCATACGGCTACTAGCACAAGCTCGCATCGTGGCGCAGCTTGGCTGGCACTGTCCACGTGAGCCGGAACTCGTGCCGTCCGGGCGGGATGGCTTGCCGGATGTGTGCCAAGATCGGCTGCATGCCGACTCCGCCAGCTGAGATGGTCCCGCTGGAGATGCCGAGCCATAGCTCGCTGACGATGGCAAGCGCCGGGACGGTCATGCCGACGTCGACCGTCAGGAGTTCGCCAGGGGTGACGGTGAAGCGAGGTTCGAAGGGCGGCGGGGCAGGGGTCTGCGGAGCTCTGGCCGCATTGCGGCCGATTCTTCGATTGTCTGTTTGGCGGCCTGGATGGGCCCTTGCCGTTCACCGACGCCGTGAACGACTGAGAACGGACTCTTGTCGGTAGCCCCTTCACGCGCGGCTGTGGCGCTTGATCGCTGTCCATCGCGCCACCGACGCGGACCCTTCGAGCCATTGCGGAACGCCGCGACACGTACGACCACCTTATCGACGCTGTCATCGCATGGGAATCTCTGTTCGGCGCAGTAAATGACAGCACGCTAAGAGTTTGCGGATCGCTAGCTCGGATGTTGCACTCTACCGGCACTGATCGCAAAGCTGGATATAGCGTATACAAGAAGGTCTACGACGCACGTAGGAAGATAGTTCATGCCAATTCCAATCCTCCGCAATTGGTCGATGCAGAAACTTACGGACGGACCGCAATTGACGCTAGCCTCAAGGTCATCGCGATGATTCTTACGACTCATTCATATCTCCTGCCCCTAGAGAGCTCCGAAAGAAGCCAACGGGTTCTCCTTGACGGCGGGACGTTGGCGATATAGAACTCGCGCGGTGCGATCGGCGCGTTCGGAAGGGCTCATCGGACGGCTACGTCATTTGATATTCGCCGGACTGCGCGAGTCGGTCACCGACGCGATTGGACACCGGGTCATCTGGATCCAGGACTTCACCTCGTTCAGTGTCGCCGAGGTCCAGGTCGATGAGCTGCCCCGCTGCACCCACCGGTGCCGGGACGGCAAGCACTGCGGCGGCTGCGGCTGACGTGGCTGCGGCTACGAAGCGCCACCCCAGCTGCCCGGCCTGGAAGACGAGCAGCCCGTTGGCTCGCTTGCTGACTGCTCGGAGTCCGGCACCCGGCTGATCAAGAAGGGCGACGGCAGCTAGCGCAGCACCGGCTTCAACACGGTCGGCTGCACCTCCGGTCACGACCACACCCCGCAGGACGTCACCCCGGTGCCAAGCCGGTCGCTGCCTACCTGCAGGACACCCGGCGCGCGGCAACAGTGAGCCCCGGCCGTGCCGCGTGAGTACTGCACTCGCCCGATGGCAATCGGACACTGAGTACTTCGTGCGGAGGCCAGGATTTTCGCGATGGCATCGCGCCGTCCCCACAGCACGGGCCACTGGCGGGCGTGGCGGATGGCAGGATGATGGACACTATGTCCTGAGTTGGCTCACGATCATGGATTTTCGGTAACCGCAAACCTGTGACCTGCTGTTTCTCGGGTTCGCGGGACTGAATTTGCGCACTAATCCGGCTCCCCTGACTGAATGACCGCAGCCTCGGCAGCTTCGCGGCCACCAGGATGTCCGCCCACTCCTGCCAGTCCTGGCGCGGGTCGAGCGGCCGGCCGTTCCACTGGCAGAAGACGAGACCCCGGTCTTCCCACTCGTCACCGACTGTGAGCTCCGCAGGAACTGTGCGTCACGGTGCGCGTGCAGCTCGGCGACGAGCTCGGGCGGGATCGGCAGCGTCTTGCGACCCCTTTCCTTTGCGGGACGGTGACCAGAACCGGCGGCCCCGGCTGCGGGGTCGGCGAAGCGGTGTGCGTGGGGCTGGTGTCGGCTTCGGGGCCGGGGTGGGCTTGCCTGGCGTGGGCGAGCTCGTCGGCCTGGTCGTGGTCGGCCGCGGTATTGGCTCGAGCGACGGATGCGGGCCCGAACCGCTGTGAGAATGAGTGCCGCTGCAAAGCCGCTGAGATCTACTGAGGAGTTGGAGGTCGAGTGGGCAGTTCGGCTCGACCTAGCTGCCTTGGTCAGGTGGCTTGCCACAGCAGATGGACGCGGATGCGCCGCGAGATGCAGAAGGAGGCTGCTAATCACCAGACGAGCCCACTGCGGCACCCCCGCAGGCCAGTTGACAGCTATAGGAGCCTCATCGCAGCAGGTCCCATCACAGTCGAATAGAAAGGAAGAGCGATGATCCGGCCTGCAATGCCCGTGCCGGATGTCCCTCCCCGCCCCGAGCCGTTTAGGCCGAAGGCCGACCCCACGGCGCTGGAGGATCTGCGCGCGCGGCTGCGCGCGACCCGCTGGCCCGACGCGCCCGAGGACGCGGGCTGGTCGCTCGGCACCGACCTCGGCTACCTCCGCCAACTCGTCGCCTACTGGGCCAACGAGTTCGACTGGACCGCTCAGGAAGAAGCGCTCGCCCGGCTCCCCCGCTGGCGCCTCACCCTCGGCGGCCTGCGGATCCATTACGTCCACGCCCGCGCCGCCGCCACGGCGGCCGGGCCCGCCTTGCCGCTGGTCCTTACCCACGGCTGGCCCGACTCGTTCTGGCGCTACACCAAAGTCATCCCGCTCCTGACCGACCCCGCTGCCCACGGAGCCGACCCCGCTGACGCGTTCGACGTGATCGTCCCCGACATCCCCGGCTTCGGGTACTCCGACCGCCCTGTCGGCCCGCCCCTCGACGCCGTCGACGTCGCCGGCCTATGGGCCGAGCTCATGACCGTCCTCGGCTACCCGCGTTTTGGCGCCGCCGGCGGCGACATCGGCGGTCACGTCAGCCGCTACCTCGGACTCGACCACCCCGACCGGATCGTGGCCGTCCACCGCACCGACGCGGGCACGGCTGTCCACACCGGAGACCTGGCCGACCTTGCGCCCGAGGAGCGCGCCATGCTCGAGACCGCTGCCACGTGGGCCGCGGCTGAGGGCGCCTACATCGCCATGCACCGGACCAAGCCGCAGACCGCGGCGTTCGGCCTCACCGACTCCCCCGCCGGGCTGGCCGCTTGGATCGTCGAGAAGCTCCGCGCCTGGAGCGATAACGACGGCGATGTCGAGCGGTCCTTCACCAAGGACGAGATCCTCACCAACCTCACCATCTACTGGCTCACCAGCACGATCGGCTCTTCGATGCGCATGTACCGCGCCAACGGCCAGATCCCGGCCGCCCAGCATGCCCGCCGGGTCGAGGTGCCATCCGGCTTCTCTCTCTTCGCCGGGGATATCTCCCACCCGCCCCGGGCCTGGCTCGAGCGGTCCGCGAACGTCGTCCGGCTCACCGAGCCACCCCGCGGCGGCCACTTCGCAGCATTCGAGGAACCCGAGCTCTACGCGGAAGAGCTGCGTGCGTTCTTCCGCCCCTATCGGGCCATGCCTTGACGTCCGATGCGGTCTACAACTGGCCCGTGACCTGCGTCTGCCGAACGGACCGCGCCTCCGTCGAGTTCGCGCAAGTGCGCTAGGGCCGGGACGGCAGCGTTGAGCGCGGCCCGTTCGGCCGCCGGAAAACATAGCGAGCGACTGACTGGCTATGCGCGGCGGCCACGAAGGCAGTCCCGGCCGGCGGCCGTGAGCGCGGCGAGCGACGCGCGCCCGAGCAGGCCGTCGCCGGGAAGACCCCGGTGAAGCGCAACCGGTTCGTCCAGCTGTCCGGCGGCACCAGAACCGTCAACCGGGAACTGGAACAGAAAGCCAGAACCCTGGGCGGGCTGAAGGGCGACGTCACCAACCTGCGGGCCTGCCCCGACGGCACCCCGGTCACCGCAGAGTACGTGATCGGCGCCCTACCACCAGCTCTTCCAGATCGAAAAGAGCTTCCGGATGACCAAGAGCGACCTGCACGCCCGCCCGGTCGACCACCACCAGCGGGACTCCATCGAAGCCCACCTGACCATCGTCTTCGCGGCACTCGCGGTCAGCCGGTGGATCGAGCCCGCCACCGGCTGGTCCATCCGCAGATTCGTGAAGACCGCCCGTTCAGTTCCGGTCGCCGCCCACTGAGCCAGACCAGGGCGCCAGCGGCGGTGAATGCCTGGCAGCTTGGACTCATCGAGGCACTGCGCGAGGAATGGCCCAACACCTCGACGCCGACTTCGCCGAGGCTGTCGTCGGTGTGGTCGCCGAGCACCTAGCCGACTGGCTAGCCTCGGACCCGGATGCGGCAGCTGAGCGGCTGGTCGACCAGACTCAGTTCCAGTCGCTGCAAGTCCGCAACGGCAAGATCGAGCTTGAGCTTGCGCCAGCGCACGAAATCGTCGTCGGCTGGGTCATGGCAGCGCGCACGATGCTGCAGGACGCTCCGAACTACTCGGAGACGTCGATGGAGTTCGGCGATCGCGAGACCGGTGAGCGGTTTGCCTTCACGGTTCAGCGGGTCGGCAAGCAGACCCTGCGTGTAAGGCCATCTGCTTTCCGGGCTGCGGGGCGGACGCCGACATTTCAGCTAGAAGCAGTCAGCTGCGCGGTTCGGCCAGCGCTCAGCGCGTGACCCGAATAGAGATTACGCCTTTAACCGCGAAACACTACGGCTCTGGATTTAACTGGCTATTCTATAGAATAGGTTACCGTGGCGTTCGTCAACCGGTCCCTTCTGTCGGGGAGTCTGCCAACAGGTATTCCGCACGCGGGCCGGGACCTGACGCATCCGCTGGTATGAGCCGGCGGGGGAAGCAGGCATCATGAAACCCATCCAGCGCGCCGCAGTCATTGCGGCTTTCTCGTTAATCACGGCCGCAGCCGCCACCGCTGGTACGGCCGTTGCTGCGCAAGCAGCCACTATCACCGGGCCCGGTACGTCGGTGACGTTCTCCGGCAGCGGCGGCGACTACATCACCGAGGACCTGCCCTGGGCCTACGATCCATCCAATTCGGTTATCAACGCCTCGGTCTCCCCAGACGGCAACTATGTCTCCATCGACATAACCGGCGACACGTTCTGGCACTTGGACTTCGCGGCCCCGAGCGGGCAGGCGCTGACCGCGGGGACTGTCTATGACAACGCCGCGCGGTACCCGTTCCAGGGACCAACCCAGCCGGGCCTATCTCTATACGGCGACGGGCGCGGCTGCAACACGGTGACCGGATCGTTCACGGTGAACAGCGCCACCTTCGGGCCGCACGGCTGGATCCAGAACTTCGACGCCACCTTCGTGCAGCACTGCGAAGGCGACCCTAACTCGGCCGCTACCGGCCATGTCGTCCTGAACAACGGTCCGGCCCCGCCCGACCTCGCGGTGACGGTCGTCCCCGCGGCGACCGCCCAGGTATCGCATGTCAGCGGACAAGTGCTACTGACGGGGACGATGACCTGCAATCGAGCCGTCACCGTCGCCCTGTCCGGCACTCTGAATCAAAGGCTAAACCGCACTACGCTCGCTACCGGCAGCTGGTCAGTCGGCGACGCGGCTTGCGGTCCGACGCCGACGCAATGGAGCGCAACTGTAGTGCCGAACGGCAGCATCCCGTTCGGTCAGGGGAACGCTCAGATTGACGGCACCTACTCGTCATTTGATCCGGTCTTCCAGATCAATGTGAGCGGATCCTTCTCGCAGGGAGTCAAGCTCGGCAAGGGCTAGCAAGCGACCCGATGGCGGGGGGCGGGTGACGCGGCGCCGGCCCCGCCATATGGTGCCAGCCAGCGCTGCAAGAGGTTACCTGCTGGTCACCCTGCGTCGGTGAGACGCCCGCAAGGCAGCTGAGGCGCGCGCCGACAAGGCTGAGGCCGCGCTCGCGGACATGGTGCGGCGGCTCGAGGATGTGGCCCGGCCTGACGGCAGCCGGCCAGGTGCCGATGCGGCCGAGATCGTCCGGGACGTCCTGCCAGAAGGCCGGGCTACCCGGTCTAGGCCGCCAAACGCCTGACCGCCGTGTCGGCGGCTCGTCCCCCTCGAAGGCGCGAGCGCGGACACGGCGGTCAGCGCAATCTTTTGTGGTACCAAGGCCTCAGTGTGCTGCTCAGGGATAGGCCGGAGGCTGGTAGTCGCCTCGGTTCAGCCGGGCCGACGAGCAATCAGGCCCGCTATTCGCGCTCAGCTTCAAGTAGACCGTCCCGCCGCCGGGACAGGGTCAGCTTGTGGCCTTCGACTTCCACCGTGACCTTGCGGGCGTCAGGGCTCACGGATCACCTCGCCTGGCTCCTTGTCCGAGCGCAGGCCCTTGTACGACGGCGCGCGCAGCCGTCCGGTTCTGGTCCACTGCGCGAATTCAACGTCGGCCACGAGCTCAGGATCTACCCATTGAGCGTAACGGGAATCTTCGACCGGAATCGGTGTCGCGAATGGCGAGGTGGCCCGGCGCAGCGGTGCCAGCCGCTGCCCGAGCATCCGCAGTGCCTGCTGGGTGAATCCGGTTCCGACGTGTCCGCTGTACACGAGCTCGCCGTTGTCGTACACGCCGACCAGCAGCGAGCCGATGTGGCCGGCCCGGCCGCCTTCGCCTGGCTTCCAGCCGCCGATCACCACCTCCTGCCGCCGCACGTTCTTGATCTTGCGCCAAGCGTGCGACCGGCGGCCAGGCTCGTAACGGGACTCGGCGCGCTTGGCCATGATGCCTTCCAGCCCGTTCTGCTTCGACACGGCCTGCAGATCTGCGCCCGTCTCGGTGGTGAACGACGGCGGCGTCTGCCAGTTCGCTCCGTGCAGGCCGAGGCCTTCCAGCAGCTGTCGGCGGCGCGAATACGGCCGTTCCAGCAGCGGTTTGCCATCCAGCCAGAGCAGATCGAAGGCCAGATAGGTAACGGGTACCTGAGCGGCAAGCACTCTGGCCTGCGCTGCGGAGCTGATATTCATCCGCTGCTGGAGCGCCTCGAATTCGGGCCACGCGCTGCCCCCGAAGGCCACGATTTCGCCGTCGAGTATTGCCTGCCCGGCCGCGGCGGCGAGGCCGGGCAGCTCGGGATAGGCGTGGGTAATGTCACGCCCGGTCCGCGATCTGAGCCGCAGCACGCCGTCCTCGATGAACGCCAGCGCCCTCAGGCCGTCCCACTTCATTTCATAGGCCCAGCCCGCGTCGCTGGACGGGAGCTGGCCCGCAACCGCCAGCATCGGCCGGAGGTCGTCAGGCGTCGGCCGCCGTCCGTTGTCCGTCACACCCTGATCATTGCCCGCGCCCACGTCCCGTGGCGCGCCGCCCCTCCGGCCGCGGCTCGCAGGGGCTCTTCGCGACTGTCCGCCGGCTTAGCGAACCGCTCCGCCGTGCCCGGGGCAGCGCCGTTTCCTGGTGCATACCGGCTCGCCAAGTACGCTGCTTACGGCATCACGCCGGCCGTCGCGCTCGTGGATCAGGGAGTGCGTCGAGTTAAAGCGAGTCAGCTGACAAGCGGGATACCCGACCTCCTGAGTAATGTCCGCGCTGGACAAAGCATTCCGCAATGAATCATGGACCTTCTCCCAATACGAGCCGTATCCACCGGACACTTGCCGGTCGACATGACTTCCCACAACAGCAATCGCGACCGCAAGCACCAGTCCCACACCGCCCGCCGGCAAATTTCTTCGCGCGGTGTAGTCGGCCAGGGCCGCCAAGATCACAAGCACTACGGCAGTAGGCAGGAACGACGCGAAGAAACATCCGGCGCGCCATAGCGCCCGCCTGCTCTTAGAATGACCGCGATGATGAAGAGTCGCGCACGCCAGCGTCGACGCCAACCCGTACCGGCAGGTTATGCACAGCAGGCAGACGGCAGCGGAAGCCAATAGCGTCCACCACGCTATCGCCGGCAGAGAATTACTCGCGACGATCTTGTCGGTATCAAGGAGGGCAGTGGCGCTGGGCACAGCAATACTTTCCCACGGCAAAGTCATAAATCACTGCAGTTCCATCTCGCGGGCATGTCATGGCCAGCTGTGCTGGCGGGTCCGAGATGGCATCCAGAGCTATCCGCGCAATTGACAAATGCATCGTTAGGTCCGCCGCTAGCGCATCGTCGTCTTGCTGCAGAATTTCGTAGGCCTGTTCGGCGTGGATGCTGAGGAGCTCCGCAGCCGAGATCCTCGCTCCAGCGACGCGTTCTGCTGTAACCCGTCTACCCTCATCCGATCCGAAACCGGCACCCATCGAATTCAAGCTATCCGCCCCCTATCACGCACTAACGCGTGTAGCCATTTCGTGTTTCGACACGCTCCCCGAACTAAGGCTTCGATCCTAGACATTTAGCCAGCCCTCGAGCGTCGATTCAAGCGACTTGCCGGACAACCGCGCTTCAAGCGCGACGGCCTGCGACTCAGTGAGCGAGGCGATGTAATCTGTCACGGCCCGGCTGATCCTCTGGCGCTCGTTGTAATGATCCGAGGTAGTCGCACTCTTTGTAGCGATGTCGAGATAGTTAATCAACCTGGCCGGGCAGACTACGCCTGCCGGCCGTGTCATAGCTGTCTTCCACCCACGAAGTTAGATCTCGAAACAGAACTCTGATCAGCCGAACCTGGCCTCGCCGCACCGAACTGAGCGACACGCCTTCCAATACGTAATACCACGTCAGCATTTTGAACATCTCGATAACCGCAAGCTGCACCAGGCTGGGAGCCAGAATTCCCTCATCGACGACACTCACGTCGCTGACAGCGTCATTTATCAGCTGTGCCGCAAAGCCGTGCAGGATCTCGCGATCGCTGCGCGAGCCAGTATACGACTCTCTGGGAAGCAGCGACACTCTCTTTTTATTGAGCCAATCGCCGAGCGTCTCTTTGTCTACCGCGATTTTCTTCTGAACCTGCGGCGTTGCATAGTTGAGAAACTCGCCAAAGAGGGTTCTGGATCTGCGGAGCTCATCGAGCGGTATCGCACCGATGCGGAAGAAGTCCTCGACATCGTGCACTGCATAAGTGATGTCGTCCGCCCAATCGACGACCTGA
Organism: uncultured Actinomycetota bacterium; assembly: GCA_963804435.1. Taxonomy (GTDB): domain Bacteria; phylum Actinomycetota; class Actinomycetes; order Streptosporangiales; family Streptosporangiaceae; genus JAJYUU01. The sequence continues at coordinate 363,431 of CAWDQI010000003.1, forward strand.
GCCGCAATGGAGCGGCGCTCCGACTTCTCTTTGCCGTAGATTTCGGCGCCGCGGACCGTGAGATCACGGGTAGCCCAATCCAGAATTCCGCGCTCCGAGTCGTATGCGCCCCACTTATGCCTCGGTATGCCACGAGGCTGATTTGACCGGATCCAGGGATACTTTAACATTGCCGCGAGCGTCGCCTGAGTAAGATTCAGCGCTGGACTTGGCCCTTCTTCATCCGACGCAATATCCACCGAAGCCTCCGACGCTCCAGCAATTCGCTGCCACGGCTCTCGAAAGGCCAGGCGTGTTACGATTCTGAAAGACTGCGCGCTGGAACTGAAGCCATCAGGTAAGGCAAACTCAGTGGGTATTTCCGGATGGATTTTGTTCCGGGTCCTCTCGTCTGCGTTCGGCGAGTTCGAGTGGATTTGCTGAAGTGCGCGCTCGGCGGTATGCCCGAATGGTGGATGACCTAGGTCGTGGGCAAAGCACGCGGCGTTAACGACGCGCGGATCGAGTCCGCCGAACTCCTTGATCCGGAGGCCAAGAGTTGTGTCGCCAGCCGCTTCTTCTCGCAGCCTGTGAGCTAGCCGGCGCGCGACTTGCGCGACTTTCATTGAGTGGATCAGCCTGTTGTGAAAGATTCCAGTCTCGTTCGAGCCAACGACCTGGCTTACATAGCTAAGACGGCGGAATGCTGCCGAGTAGAGAACACGGTCAGTGTCCTTCCCGAACTGAAGTTCAGAGTCGGGTGACTCCACGCCACCGTCGATCTCAGTCCAGAATCGCTCAGCACGACGCTCATCGGGCATCCAGTGACCTAAGCTCGCCGCGGTCAGTGTTTGTCGTTGACTAGGTAACGGTCGTCCTCATACCGGACTTCCCTCGCTGCATGCATTCCGAAGAGCGCGTTCTGAACGTCGGGCTCTCCAATGCCCGTCTCCTCGGCGACTTCTGCGATCACGTCAACGGGCTCGGCGGAGTCCTCCGTTGCCCTGAGGAGCCGAAGAAGGGCGTCACGGGCTTCTTCGTACTTGGCCCGGCGTTCTCTGCTTCTAGCACGGAAGACGTCGGTGACACTTTGACGCTCGTCCTCGACAGTCTCGGTCATTGACTTCTCCTGCCCACCAGCCCGAAGTCGTTCCAGCCACCCCATTTCATCCCCCCCTGTTGCGGCGAACTACGGCGGCGTCTGCGCCGACTGCAGTGGGCCTGGCAAACATGGACGATCGAGCGTCTGCGAGCGGCTTGATCAGATAAGACCAAGGCTGCCATGCGTGTGACGTGGAGGGCAAAGCGATCCTGCGAGGCTGTGCGTATCGATACGAGGTCTGGCTGACCCGTCCCGGAACCCCGAACCGGCGCATTGGCCCGAGCTGCCGGATGCCAATGACGCCTTGCTGGAGTGCGGCCCCGGCTCAAGACGATCATCGTGTCATGCCTTCCCTGCGCTCACCTGGAGTTTGAAGTGCTGATGCCCGAGTCACCAGTAGGCGCCACGGCTTCGTTATTGAACCGTTATCTACCATATAGGGGTCAGCACACATCCGCGGCCCGTGATAGCAGGCCACGATCGGCACCGTACTCGTCAGGTTTGACGCCTGAAAGTCCTCTTTGGAGTACGCAGAGTTGATCAGCAGGCCGGGTGCCCCGAGTTGCCCGGCGAGAGCTGTCAGCCGGGCGTGGCTGCGTCGCACGCGGCGGCGACACCGATGCAGCCCAGCGCGAACAGGCCGTCCGCCGACGGGTTCACCGGTGGCCTCGTGCGTGGCAACCCCGCGGTCGGAGCCTGGGCCTGCTGGTTCTGGGTGGTCCGCAACCGGATCCGGCACGGGGAAGTCCGGCTGCCCGCCGCCGAGGACCAGCAGGACAACGGTGAGCGCAGTCCGCCGCAGGTCGTCGAAGGCCTCCTGGGTGTAGGCGGCCAGGAAGGTCGATAGCGAGGTGGACGTCGGTTGAATACGCGCCGTCACTCTCGACTTGCACGTCGACGGGTGAGCAGCCGACTTTCGCGGCAAGGGATTCGGAGATCAGGGTGACTCCGATTCCGGTGTCAAAGATAAATCTGGTCCCGAAGCCGCATGCGCGGACGGAATGGTCAACAGGTGCTCTCGGTACTGAAACGGTACTTCGGAGATCACGCGGAGACGCTATCCCAATTCTGCCTGGCTTCGCTGGCGTGGGCGGCTAGCTGGCCAGGTAGCCGCCATCGACAGCCAGGACGTGACCCGTCACCATCGACGCGGCCTTGCTGAGCAGGAACAGCACCGGCCCGACGATCTCCCCGACCTGGCCGAATCGGCCCAGCGGCGTCCGCTGCCGGAGCCGCTCATACACCTCGGGCCGGAGGGCCCGGTTGCCGAGCGCGAGCGGTGTGTCAAAGGTCGATGGCGCGACCGCGTTGACCCGGATGCCGTCCGGGGCGAATTCGACGGCCAGTGCTCGGGTGACCTGGATGACGCCGCCCTTGCTGGCGGCGTAGCCGACCAGGCCGGGGAACCCGATCTCGCCCATCACCGAGGCCATGTTCACGATCGCGCCGCCGCCCGATGCCGCCATGCTCTCCGCGGCCACCAGGCAGCAATTCAGGGTGCCGGTCAGGTTGATGTCGATGACGTCCTGCCAGAGTTGCCCGGGATATCCGAGCGCCGCGGACCAGCCGCCGATTCCGGCCGAGTTGACCAGCAGGCCGGGCGCCCCGAGTTGCCGGGTGACCTGCTGCCAGGCGGCCGCGACCGCGTCCCGGTCGCGCACATCGGAGGCGATGCCGAGGCAGCCCACCTCGTCAGCGGCAGCGAGCGCGCCGGCCTCGTCCCGGTCCAGGATCGCGGTCTTGCAGCCACGGTCGGCTAGCGCCGCCGCGATCGCCCGGCCGAACCCGCTGGCGCCCCCGGTCACCACCGCGACATCGCCGTCGAGGGCGAACAGGTCATCCGCCGGCGGGTTCACTGGTCGGCCTCGCGGGTGGCCGCCGCGCCGCCAGCGCCTGGTCCCGCTGCCTCTGCGTGATCCGCAACCGGATCCGGCACCGGGAAGTGCGGCTGCCCGCCGCGCAGGACCAGGAGGACATCGGTGAGCGCTGTCCGCCGCAGGTCGTCGAAGGCTTCCTGGGTGTAGGCCGCCGAGTGCGGGGTGATCAGGACGTTGGGGCGGGCCAGGATCGCCGCGCCGGCCGGGCCGGCTCCTGCTCGAGCACGTCCAGGGCCGCGCCGCCGATCTGCCCGGCGTCCAGCGCGCGCACCAGCGCGTCCTGGTCGACCACGGCGCCGCGGCTGGTGTTGATCAGGTACGCGTCCGGTCTCATGGCCGACAGCGCCGCGTCGTCGATGAGATGCCGCGTGCCCGGCCCCAGCGGCACGTGCACGGAGACGAAGTCCGATGCCGCGAGCATCTGCGGCATTGGCATCAGGCGCACCTCCAGCGGCTCGCCGGCCGTTGGGTCGACGTGCGGGTCGTGCGCGATGACCTGCATCCGCAGCCCGCGCGCCCTGGCGGCGACCTCACGGGCGATCCGGCCGTACCCGACCAGGCCGAGCGTGCGGTCGGCCAGCCGACGCATGGGGCCGAGCCCGGCGAAACTGGGCCAGCCGCCGGACTGAACGGCGCGGTCACTGGCGGCGAGCCGCCGCGCACACGCCAGCATCAGCGCGATCGCGTGCTCGGCCACATCCTGCTCGCCGTAGGCCGGCACGTAGGTGACCACGATTCCGCGGGCCCGCGCCGCGGCGACGTCGATGTTGTCGTAGCCCACGCCGCACCGGGCCAGGGCCCGGCAGCCCTCGAGCCTGCCGATCAGGGCGGCGTCAAACTTTCCCGAGTAAACGAAGACGGCGTCCGCTCCGGCCGCGGCCGCCGCGATCGCGTCCGGTTCGTGGCCGGGAACCTCGTCCAGGGCAACGCCCGCGCGCGACAGCATCTCCAGATCGGCCGGCCCGAACGGGAACCGGTCACTGTCGGTGAGGACGACCCTGGTCATTCCGGCCGGCTAGGTCTTCAGCCCGCGGGCGGTGACATCGACACGCGCGGCCGGCTCCAGGACGAGCACGTTCCCCTCCGGGTTGAGGCGGTGATAGGTGCCGGCGAACTGATGCGGGTCCAGCGTCGCGCCGTCGCCGTAGTCGGCGTCCCGCCACAGCCCGTAGTGGAAGGGAATGGCGAGTCCGGCGCCCTGCTGCCAGGCCAGCAGCGCGGCCTCGTGCACGTTCATGTTCCCGGTGGTGCCGTTGATGCAGATCAGTGACGTGCCGACGCCGCGGGTGTCGGCGATGATCTCGCTGTCGTATTCGGTGTCCCCGCTGTGGTAGACCGACACGTCCCCGGCGGACAGCACGAAACCCACCGCGTCAGGCGTCGGCTCGAGGCCGAACATGTGCCGTGCGTGCACCGCGCGGACCTCGATGTCCCCCACGCTGACGACGTCGCCTCGCGCGACCTGGCTGGTGCGGGCCGGGTCCACGCCCGCGGCCTGCACCTTCTCTACCGCCATGGGCGGGCCGATGAAGCGGGTGCGCGGGTGGCCGAGGAATCCGTCGATCGAGTCCGGGTCCAGGTGATCCTCGTGGCTGTGGGTGGCCAGCAGCGCGTCGACGTCGGCATCGGCTGCCTCGAGCGGAGTGTCAACGCCGCGCGGGAGCTGGTAGGAGCGCATCACCGACTCCGACAGGTACGGGTCCACGGCGATGATGGCGCCGCCCGGGCTCTTGAGCACGATGCCCGCCTGGTACAGCCACCAGAAGGACAGCGTTCCCGGCTCCACCTGCGCCGATTCGATCTCCTGCCAGAGCGCTGCGGGACTCTTCATCGTCAGCTCCGTTCGGTGTCAGCTGAGTGCGGCGATCGCATCGGCCCACGCCTCGGGCTCGAGCCTCAAGTAGTGGACCTTGTGGTGCTGCTCGAAAACTGGCACGCCCTTGCCGGGCGTGGTCTGCAGGACGATCGCGCGCGGCCGGTCGCCGCTGGCGGCGGAGCCGGCCGCGCGAGCGGAGCCGGCCGCGGGCAGCGCCTCGGCCAGCGCCGCGTGATCGTGCCCGTCGATCCGGACCGTGCGGAAACCGAACGCGGTCAGCCGCTCGGCGACCGGCTCAACGCTCATGATCTCCGAGGTGACACCGTCGGCCTGCATGTTGTTGTTGTCCACCAGGACGGTGAGGTTGCCCAGCCGGTGATGGCTAGCCGACATCGCTGCCTCCCAGACCTGGCCCTCCTGCAGCTCGCCGTCGGACAGCAGGCAGTAGACCTGGGCGCCGGAATCGCGCAGCCGCTCGCCGAGTGCGATCCCGACCGCCTGCGACAGGCCCTGACCGAGCGAGCCGGCGGTTACTTCAAAGCCCGGCGTGCCCTGCAGCGGGCTCTCCTCAATTGGCGAGCCCGGCTGCCCGTAGGTATGCAGCTCATCCTGGCTGTAGAAGCCCGCCTCGCCGAGCGTCGCGAACAGCCCGACCGCGCTGTGCCCGGTCGACAGCACGAACCGGTCCAGGTAGCTGCCATCTTCGCGGCGGCGCATGACCCGGAAGTACAAGTGCGCGAGCACATCGGCCAGCGCGAGGCCCTGGCCCGCGTAGCCCTGGCCGCGCCCGGAACACATGTCCAGCACGCGCAGGCGAATCCGGGTGGCGATCTCGGTCATGTCGGCGGCGGTGGCCGCGGTGTCTGGCATCAGCTGGCTCCGAGGGTCTTGAGAATGGAATCGGCCACCGAGTCCGCGTCGAGGCCGAGCCTGCGGCGCAGGTAATCCAGCGGTCCCGCGGCCGGGGCCCAGGCGTCGGGCACGCCCCGCCGCCGGACCCGGCAGCGCAGGCCGGCTTCGGCCACCGCCTCGCAGACCGCCGAGCCGAGCCCGCCGATGACTGAGTGGTTTTCCAGCGTCACGACCGAGTTGAACCGGGCCGCGAACCCGGTCACCGAGGCGGCGTCCAGCGGCTTCAGGGTCGGGACGTGCAGCACGGCGGCCTGGACGCCGTTGACGGCGAGGATCTCAGCCGCTTGCAGCGCCCATCTGGTGCCAAGGCCGGTTCCGATGAGCCCGGCGTCGGCGCCGTCGCGCAGCAGCAGGGTCCGGCCGATCTCGAATCCGGTGCCCGGCGGCAGGATCTCCGCGACCTCGCCGCGCTCGGCCCGCAGGTAGACCGGGCCGCCCGCGTCCAGCGCCGCGTGCAGCGCGGCTGCCAGTTCGGTGGCATCGATCGGGTCGATGACGGTCATGCCCGGAACGGCACGCATGATCGCGAGGTCGTCGGTCGCCTGATGCGTTGCCCGGAACGGGGTGGTCAGGCCGGGCAGGAACGCGGCCACGACGGCGGTGCCGCCGCCGGTCGCCAGCGCCATCTGGACCTGCTCGCCGGCCCGGCGGGTGGCGAAGACACCGTAGGTGACCGCTACCGGGGTGAATCCCGTCTTGGCCAGCCCGCCGGCGATGCCCATCATGTTCTGCTCGGCCATGCCAACCTGGAAGAACCGGTCGGGGTAGGCGGCCGCGAACGGCCCGACGTCGGTGTACTTGGACAAGTCCGCCGACAGGACCACCACGTCGGGACGCTGTTTGCCGGCCACCACCAGTGCACCGGCAAACGGCGCGCTAACCGTCGGCGCGGTCGCGACCGGCCGCACGTTGGTCAGCGACACTGTTGTCAGCGATGGCGTGGTCAGCGACTCTGTGGTCACCGGCGGTGGCGTTACTGGCGGCGGGTCGGCCGCGATGCGGGTTTCCGTCATCTGGTCTGCGCTCCGTTCTCAGCGGTTCGGTTATCTCGGCTGCCCGGTCAGGATGAGGTCCGCACCGAGGCTCCGCGCCGGTCGGCGAAGCCCGGCTGCAGCGCGGCTCCGAGGCCCGGCCGGGCCGGCAGGCTGGCATGGCCGGCCTCAATCTCGATCGGGTGATCGAGCACGTCACGGTAATAGCCCGTCACGAAGCCGCGGACGACCTCGATCGCCATGCAGTTGGGCATGGACATCGCCAGGTGCAGGTTGGCCAGTGCGGTCACCGGCCCGGTGCAGTCGTGCGGCGCGAACGGCAGGTGGTACGTCTCGGCCAGTTCGGCTATCCGCCGGGCCTCGGTAAGGCCGCCGGTCCAGGCGACGTCCACGAGCACGACGTGGGCCGCTCCTCGCCGCAGCACCTCGCGGAACGGGAACCGGGAGATCAGCCGCTCGCTGACTGCCTGCGGGACCCTGGTCTCCGCGACGAGCCGGGCCAGGTCCTCGGCGCTCTCCGGCTGGCAGATGTCCTCCATCCAGAGCACGTTCAGCGGCTCAGCCGCCCGCGCGATCCTGATCGCCATGTTGAGGTCCCACCGGCTGTGGCCCTCGATTAGCAGCTCGATGTCGGTGCCTGCGGCGTCGCGGGCTTGTTCCAGCATCGCCAGCCCAGCGGCCAGCTCAGCCGGGGGCAGGTAGCTGCCGGGCGGGCCCATCGCGGTCCAGCCGGCCGGCCCGGTCGACCCGCGCGCCTCGACCTGCGGTGCGAACCGGTCCCAGGGCCAGACCTTCATGCCGAGGTAGCCGGACGCCGCGAGGTCGCGCGCCAGGCCGGCCGGGTCTGCCAGCGCGCGGTCCCAGTCCTGGTACGACCCCGCGTTCACGCAAGTGTTGTAGGCCGGCACCGACGTGCGGAACGCCCCGCCGAGCAGCTGGTGGACCGGCAGCCCGGCGGCCTGGCCGAGCGCGTCCCACAAGGCGACGTCGAGGGCCGAGATGGCGCGCATCTCCGCGCCCGCAAAACCGAAGAAGTTCGCGCAGGAAAACAGCGTTGTCCAGATCTTCTTGATCGAGCCAGCCGGCTGCCCGATGAGCAGTGGCGCGGCCAGATCGTGGACCACGGCCTCGACCGCCGCGGGCAGGTAGTACGTCTCGCCGAGCCCGGTGATGCCGGCCGAGGTACGCACCAGCGCCCACAGCAAGTTCGGCTGCTCGGCCCAGCGGACCGTGCTGACCTCCGTAATCGTGCCGAGGTCGCGGGCCGTCTGCTGGGCGGCGGGTGTCTGGAGGCCGGCGTTCCCGGTCACAGCAGCGATCCCCCGTTGACCTGCAGGACGGTTCCGGTCACGAAGGCCGACTCCGCGCTGAGCAGGTAGCGCACCCCGAACGCGATGTCGGCCGGCGATCCGACCCGGCCCAGCAGGGTCCGCGCGGCCGTCGCGGCGGCCAGCTCCGGTGCTGCCGCCTGCAGCGCCGGGGTGTTGATCGGTCCCGGCGAGATCGCGTTGACTCGCACGCCGGCCGGGCTGACCTCACGGGCCAGTGACTTGGTCAGGCCAATTACGCCGCCCTTGGCCGCGGCGTAGGCGGCGGACGGGCGGATCGAGCCGTACTCGCCGGCTGTCGAGGCGAAGTTCACGATCGAGCCTGCGCCCTGCGCGACCATCTCCGGCAGCACTGCCCGGCAGGCGACGATCGCGGTCATCAGGTTCGAGCTGATCATCGCTTCCCAGTGGGCTGGACCGGACTCGGTGAAGTCGATGATCGTGAAGGTTCCGGCGACATTGACCAGGCCACTGACGGGGCCGAGCTCGCTGCGAGCGGCAGCGAGGAAGTCCTCGAAATCGGCAAGACTAGCCGCGTCGGCCGCGCGGCCCCAGTTCTTCACGCCCGCGTCGGTCAGCTCAGCGCTCAGAGCGCTGAGCCCAGCGTCGTGGACGTCGGTCACTGCCAGCCGCGCCCCGGCGCCGCCGAGCACCCGGCAGACCTCATGGCCGATCGTCCCCGCCGCGCCAGATACCAGGATTACCTGGTCGTCAAGCCGCACTCGCGCCTCCGTCTCAGCAGACCCGCAGCTGCGGGAGCGGCCGGGGGCTGCGTCCGGCCTTTCGCCGGGCGCGCGTCCGGCGGCGAGCCTAATGCCTGCGGCTGCCGGCGCTCCGGCCGATCCGGATTTCCGCTTCGCTGCCCGTCCGGCGTTCGCGACAACATTAGGCACCACCCGACCAAGTGGTCAAGCCACCTGATTGGTCGAACGCTCGTGACGGCGTTCGGGAACGCGTAGCCGACGGCGCGGTATTCAGCGTTTCCTAGGCCGGAGATGCCGGCCGTCGGCTGCGCCAACCGGCCCGGCCGGCCCCGTTAACTCAGGCCCGGCGCTTGCCCTTGATTGCCTGCTCGGGGAACATCGAGCGGGACTCGTTCAGGTGGGCGGCCATCGCCATCATGGCCGCTTCGGGCTCGCCGCGATTGATTGCCCTCAGCACATTGCCGTGCGCCTCGATACCGAACCTGACGGCGTCCGGCGTCCCGTGGCTCTCGAACACGCCCTGGATGATCAATGTCGCGATCGGCGCGAGCAGCGCCGGGAAGAGCGGGTTGTCGGTGGCCCGGGCGACGGCAACGTGGAAGCCGACGTCGGCCGCGGTGTAAGCGGCCGCATCGTTCTCGCTGTCCATCATCGCCTGCAGCAGGCTCTCCAGCGTTTTCGTCAGCTCCGGCGTCACCCGCTCGGCGGCGAGGCCGGCCGCACTGACCTCGATGGCCCGGCGGGCCTCGTACAGGTGATCGACGGTGAGCTCTGGCTCGCGGCCTGACAGCTGCAGCTGGCGGACCAGAGCGTCGGCCAGGTCGGACTCGCTCGGATGCCGGACGAACGTGCCGCGGCCGTTAACGGTCTCGACGAAACCCTCGGCGCGCAGCTCGGCGAGCGCCTCCCGCAGCAGCGGCCTGCTGACGCCGAACTCGGCCGCCATCCGCGCCTCAGTCGGCAGCTGCTGGCCCTCCGCGAGCTGGCCAGCCGAAATCTGGCCGCGGACCTCAGCGACTAGCTTCTCGACCAGGCTGCTCTTCCTGATCTGCCGCAATTCCATAACCAGACGGCTCCCCGTATGCGGGCCAGAGGGGGGAGCGGCCGCAACGTCTGCGTCCCGGCCGGCGTCCCTGGCCGCTGTGATTGTACGGCCCCGGTATCGCTGCTGGCCAAAGCGTCATTCCGACGGCCGGCTGGCACACGATCGTTTCGGGCAGTTAACAGTCTGGTCTCAGGGTGTTGACAAGAACACTAGCCGTAGCCATCATCGTGGCTTAGACAAGTGGCCAGGCCACCTGATTGCCGGGTGACATTGCCAGCAGGCGGGACCAGGCGCAGGGCGCGAGCGGAGCACGCGAGTGAAGATCGTGGACGTCGAGACCTACCCGGTCGGGGCCGGCTGGAAAAACTGGCTGTTCGTTCGGGTGCTCACCGACGATGGCGTCCATGGTATCGGCGAGGCTACCCTGAACGGCTTCACCCGCACCTGCGAGGCGGCCGTCCACGAGCTCAAAGAGCTGGTCCTGGGAAGCGACCCGCGCCAGGTCAGGGCCATCTCGGCGGCGCTGTACCAACGGGTGTCCAACGAGGGCGGCCATGTGCACCGCGCGGTGATCGCCAGCATCGAGGTGGCCTGCTGGGACATCCTCGGCAAGTCGCTCGGTGTCAGCGTGCATCAGCTGCTAGGGGGCAGCGTCCGGGAAACAGTCGACTGCTACGCCAACGGCTGGTACCGGACCGAGCGGACGCCCGAGACCTTCGCCGCCGCCGCCCGGGCTGCCGCCGACCGGGGCTTCCGCGCGCTGAAGTTCGATCCGCTCGGCACCGCGCACGGGTTCCTCGCGCCGGGCGAGCTGCTCGCGTCGCGCGCGATCATCGCGGCGGTGCGCGAGGCAGTCGGCCCGGACGTCCGTCTGATGATCGACATGCACGCCCGGCTCGCGCCAGCCGAGGCAGTCGCTTTCATTGAGGCCTGCGCCGATCTTGACGTCTTCTGGTGGGAGGAGCCCACTACGAGGGAACGCGAACAGCCGACGTCCGCGGTCGCGGCCCGAACCTCGGGACGGATCGCCACCGGGGAGAACTGTCATTCGGTCGGCCAGTTCCTGACGCTGGCGAAGTCCGGCGGGGTGTCCATTTACCAGCCCGAGCCGATGTCGCTCGGCGGCATCCTGCCGACCGTCGCCGTCGCGCAGCTGGCAGCGGCCGACGGAGCGTGGATCGCGCCGCACCAGAGCGGCGGCCCCGTCGCGACGGTCGTATGCCTGCAGCTCGCGCGCTTCGTCGAAAACTTCCTCATCCAGGAGTACTTCGACCCGTTCAACGAACCATGGGCCGCGTCGCTGGTGACCTGGACGCCGGTCCTAGACGCCCGGACCGGCCAGCTGAGCCTGCCGGACGGGCCGGGTCTCGGCGTGGACCTTGACCTCGAGGTGGCCCGCGCGCATCCCTACGATCCGGACGCGTTCCTCGATGTCACCGCGGCAGGCTGGGAACGCCGCCTCGGGCAGCAGTCCGCGGCCATACCCGCCACCGGAGCCAGCAGATGACGGGCGCGGCGACGGCCGACGGAGCACCATCACCGCCGCGGTCTCCCCGGATCCCGCGTGCGCGCGGGAACCCGGCGCCCTCGTTTTCCGCCTTGGAGAAGACGTCCATCGGGCTGCAAGCCGCTGACGCCATCAAGGCCCTCATCGTGTCCGGGGAGCTCAAGCCCGGCGATACCCTGCCGCCCGAGCGCGAGCTTGCCACCATGCTCGGCATCAGCAGGCCGTCGCTGCGGGAGGCGATTCGCGTGCTCAGCGCGCTCAATGTGGTCGAGCCGCGGCACGGCGGCGGAACGTACGTCACTTCTTTGGACCCGCGCCAGCTCGCCCAGCCGATCAATTTCCTCCTGCAGGTCGACCGGATGGCGTTCCGGCACTTGCTCGAGGTGCGCCAGGTTCTCGAAGTGGGGGCGGCCCGGCTCGCCGCTCCCAGGATCACCGCTGACCAGCTCGAGGCACTAGCCGACCTGACCGAGCAGGCCGAGCGGGTGGTGGGGCGGCCCGCCCAGTTCCTGCAACTGGACTTCGACATCCACACGGCGATTATCGAGGCCACCGGTAACCCGATCTACATCAGCCTCTACCAGAGCATCACTGACCTGTCGATCGAGAGCCGGAAGCGGACGGCCCGCGATCCTGCCGTCCGGCGGCACGCCCATGAGGGCCACCTGGCGATCGTCGCCGCGCTCCGCGCTCACGACAGTGAGGCCGCCGCGCAGGCAATGCACGGTCATCTGGACGTCATCCAGCGCGCCCTCGATAAGTCTGAGGCCGGAAGGGGCAGGTCATGAAGCTCGCCACGGTGCGCGCCAACGGCAGCACGGCGCTCGCAGCCATCACCGACGCCGGGGCTGTCGACCTGTCCGGCGCGCTTCCGGCCTGGGGCCCGCTGGCTTCCGTCGACATGCTCTGCGCCGCGCTCGCCGCCGATCCAGGCGGCCTCGCGCGGCTGGCGAGTGCGGCCGACGGGCTCGCGCCGCGATGGGCCACCGGGGAGGTGCAGATCCTCGCCCCGCTGCGGCACCCTGGCAAGATCATCTGCGTCGGGCTCAACTACCGGGACCACTGCCGCGAGGTCGGCATCCCGGAGCCTGCGTCGCCGGTCATCTTCGCCAAGTTTTCCTCGGCCATAGTCGGACCCGACGATGTGGTCGAGCTGCATCCTGACCTCACCAGCGAGCTCGACTGGGAAGTCGAACTGGCGGCCGTAGTCGGCGCAGCCGCCGGCCCCGGCCGCCCGGCAACGCTCAGTACCCTGCTCGGCTACACGATCGGCAACGACGTGTCGGCCCGCGACCTGCAGCGCGCCGACGGGCAGTGGGTGCGCGCGAAGTCGCTGGACTCGTTCCTGCCACTCGGCCCGGTCATCGTTACTTCCGACGAGATCACCGACCCCGGCCAGCTTCGGCTCGGACTGACAGTTAACGGCGCGGCCCAGCAAGATTCGAGCACCGCCGAGATGATCTTCGATCTCCCCTACCTACTGGCATGGATCAGCGCCAGCATCAGCCTGGAGCCTGGCGACCTGCTGCTCACCGGCACACCGCACGGCACAGGCGCCTTCCAGCAGCCACCCAAGTTCCTGGCCGACGGCGACGTCATGGAGGCCTGGATCGAGCGGATCGGATCGTTGCGTAATCCGGTCGGGACGGCTGCTGGCACTCCGGCCAGCGATCGCGGGAACGTGACCGCGGGACGAACTTAGCGAGGAAGGAGCACATGGCGCAGTCTTCCCGCAGTCAGCCAGCGCCGGCAATCAACCGGCGAACACTCTGGCAACTGCGGATGCCGGGCAGCACCACCAAGGCCGTGGTGCGCGAACGAATGGCGGGTTAAATGAACAGCCGAATACTCAAGGCCGCCGGGACATGTGGCGTAGTGCTCGCCGCCGTCGTCACCGCCGCCTGCGGTTCTTCCAGCAGCTCTTCCCCTCCGACATCATCCAACAACTCAGCTAAAGCGAAGCCCTACACGATCTATATCTCCAACAACTTCGTCGGGAACGACTGGCGGGTTCAGATGGAGAAGGAAGCGATGGTTGCGGCCGGGCTGGCGCCATTCAAGGGCGTCGTCAACCTGACCGTTACCAACGCGGCCGCGACCGTACCTGCCCAGATCGCCTCCCTGCAGGCAATCGTCGCTCGCAAGCCCGACGCGATCCTGGTGGACGCGTCGTCCCCGACCGCACTCAACCCCGTGATAGAGCAGGCCTGCAGCAAGGGCATCGTGGTCGTCAACTTCGACCAGACAGTCACCGCCCCGTGCGCTTACAAGCTTTTCACCAACTTCGTGCTCGGCGAGCAGCTCAGCGCGAAGTGGATGGTCGCCCAGTTGCACGGCAAGGGCAACGTCTTCGAGGACACCGGCCTCGCGGGCGCTCCGATCAGCGCGACGATCTCGAACGCCTGGGGGTCGGTGCTGAAGAGCTACCCGAACATCCACGTGATCGGCACCTACCAGGGCCAGTACGCGCTCGGCCCGGAGCAGCAGGGCGTCGCCAGCCTGGTCGCAGCTCACTCCAACGTCAACGGCATCCTGACGCAGGGCTACTGCACGGGAGCCATCAAGGCACTGCAGGCGGCCAACCATGCGCTGGTCCCGATGCTGTGCCAGTCCTACAACCAGACCTACGTCGCGCTTGCCAAGGACAAGGGTGCTTCAGGTTTCATCATGGCGAATCCGGCGTGGCTGTCGGTTCTGGCGATGAAGACTGCCGTCGACGTCATCGAGGGCCAGCACCCGGCTAAGACCGACATACTCGTTCCGCCTTGCTTCTATGTGGGCGGTTCGTCCCCTTCAGGTGCGTCATGTCAGGCTATTAAGATCGGCGTCAACGCGTTCCCGAACTTGTCGCCAGGCCTTACCCTGCCGCCTAGCCCGCCGTTCATGACGATCCAGCCGGCCGCGGTAGTTCCGTAAACAGCGGCCCACGAGTGGCTGGCCGGCTGCCCGGGTCACCGATCCGGGCAGCCGGCCGGCGCCACGGGCCAGAAGGAGAGGGATGACAGAAGGCAGCATCGCGGCCGAGGAGGAGCGGCTGCTGACGGCCACCGGCCTGAGCAAGGCCTTCGCCGGCGTGCAGGCGCTCACCGATGTCAGCTTCGACGTACGGCCCGGCGAGGTGCACGCGCTGCTGGGCGAGAACGGCGCCGGGAAGTCGACCCTGGTGAAAGTCGTGTCCGGGGTGCTGCGCGGCGATCGCGGTGAGGTCGTGTTCCGCGGCGAGCCGTTCAAGCCCCACGATCCCGCTCAGGCGCTGAAGGCCGGGGTGGGCGTGGTGTTCCAGGAGCTTCCGCTGCTGCCCGACATGACAGTGATGGAGAACATCTACTTCGGCCAGGAGCCGCTCAGCCGCGTGCGCACGATCGCCCGGCGGCGGATGCGCGCCCAGGCCGAGGAGCTTTTTGACCGGCTCGGGCTGCCCGGCATCAGCCCGGCCCGCCAGGTCCGCGAACTGTCCGTGGCTGCCCGCCAGCTGGTGGCCATCGCCAAGGTGCTCGCCGCCGAGCCGGCCGTGGTTATCTTCGACGAAGCCACCTCGGCGCTCGGACCCGGCGACGTCAGCTGGCTGTTCGATCAGACCAGAGCGCTGGCCGCGGCAGGCAAGGGAATCGTCTTCATCTCCCACCGGCTCGCAGAGATCGGCGAGATCAGCGACCGGGTGACAGTGCTGCGCAACGGGCGGGGCGTCGGTACCTGGACATCCGGGGAGATCAGCCCGGACGGCCTCATCTCCGCGATGCTCGGCCGCCGGCTAGCGCAGCTGTACCCGGAGCAACCCAGCCAGCCCGAGCCGGAGACGGTGCTGAGCGCACGTTCGCTGTCGGCCGGGCGGCGGCTTCGCGGCGTCGACCTCGACGTTCACCGGGGCGAGGTCCTCGGGCTCTGCGGCCTGGAAGGCCAGGGCCAGCTCGAGCTCTTCCTCGCCCTCTACGGCGTGATCAGGTCCCGCGGGTCGATCTCGGTTGACGGGGTGACGCGACGGTTCAGGTCGCCGCGGGACGCGCTGCGGGCCGGCGTCGGCCTGGCGCTGGTCCCGGAGGACCGGAAGAACGAGGGCATCCTGCCCACGCTGTCCATCCGGGAGAACATGTCCCTGCCGAGCCTGCGCCGGGTCCGCAAGGCTGGCCTGATCAGCGGGGATGCCGAGCGGAAGCTGATCGCCCCGGCGATGACCGATCTGCGCATCGGCAGCGGCGATCCGGAGCAGCCGGTCGGCGGCCTGTCCGGCGGGAACCAGCAGAAGGTTGTGGTCGGCAAGTTCCTGGTAACGGGTGCCAAGATTCTCCTGCTCTACGACCTGACGCGTGGCGTCGACGTCGGCACCAAGGCCGAGATCTTCCGGATGATGGACGACCTGGCCGCGCAGGGGTACGCCATCCTGTTCTACTCCAGCGACCTCGCCGAGATCGAGAACGTGCCGCACCGGATCTGCGTCATGTTCGAGGGCCAGGTAGTGGCCACCTTCAACCACGGCTCGTGCACCCAGGAGGACCTCGTGGCCGCCATGGTAGGCGGCGGCCCGCAGCGCGCCGCGAGCAGTTCTAACGGGACGGCCGGGACGGCCGGGCCGGCCGCCATCACTGCGCAGGACACAGCGGAGAGCCAGCCATGATGACGGGAACGCGGACCGGCGCGGCGGCCGCGGGCGGCGGCAGGCCAGCCGGCCGGGCCGCGCTCGCCAGGCTGCGCGACTACAGCGCGTCCGCCGATATCCGTCCCGCCGCCGCGTGGGCGCTGACGCTCATCTTTCTTTTCACCTATGCGATCAAGCAGCCGGGAACGCTCTCGGGCTCCTCGCTTGGCACTCTCGCCGCGGACACCCTGGTGCTGGCGGCGCTCGGCCTGGGGCAGGGCATCGTCATCCTGACGGCCGGCATTGACCTGTCGGTTGGCGGCGTACTGGCACTCGGCAGCACCATCGCGGCCACCCACTTCACCGGTGCCGGGACCACCGTCGTCTGGAGCATCGCGATCCTCGCCATCGGCGCGGGCGCGGGGCTGATCAACGGCGTGCTCGTGGGCCGCTTCGGGCTGCAGCCATTCATCGTGACACTCGCTACCTGGTCGATCTTCGATGGCATCGCCCTGTACGTGCTGCCCACGGCCGGAGGCCAGGTCCCCGCGGGGTTCGCCAACTGGATCAACGGTGCCGCCGCCGGCATACCGAACGCCATCTGGGCGCTTGCCGCGATGGTCGCGTTGTGGTTGTGGTTCCGGCAAACCAGGACCGCGAGAAAGATCTACGCGGTCGGCTCGGACCGGGAGGCGGCCAGGATCGCCGGGGTACGAGTCGCGCCCACGCTCGTGACTGCCTACGCGATATCCGGATTCTGCGCCGGCGGGGCAGCGATCTTCTTCGCGATGCTCACTGCCTCCGGTGACCCCCTAGCAGGAGATCAGCTGATCCTGCCCTCGGTGGCCGCCGTCGTGATCGGCGGCACGAGCCTGCGCGGCGGACAGGGCGGGTTCGTTGGGACGGTGGCAGGCGCTCTCACCCTGACGCTGCTCACCGACGTGGTCTTCGCCTTTAACTTGCCGACCTACTGGACGACGCTCGCCCAGGGCCTGCTGCTGATCCTGGCCGTGCTGGCCGGCAGCGGGCTACAGGCACTGCAAGCCCGAAGGAGGCTCGCGTGACAACACCGACGCCACCACCGGCTCCGGCGGCTCCGGCGGCCGTGCCGGCGACGTCGCTGCGCCGGGCGCTGGGCAGAAACCGGTCGGTCCTGTTCGGCTACCTGCTGGTGCTCGTGCTGGCGGCAGCCGGCGAGATCGTGTCGCGGGGATTCCTGCGGGTCAATCACATCGACGAGCTCATCATCTCCGGTGGCTTCATCGCCCTGGTCGGGCTCGGCCAGACCTTCGTGATCCTGACCGGCGGAGTCGACCTGTCCATCCCGTGGGTCCTGAATGCCTCGGCGATCTACCTGACGCTGTGGGCACGCGGCGACTCCGCCAAGATGGTGTGGATCGTGCCCGTTCTGCTGGGCGGGGCGGCGGTGGTCGGCGCCGTCAACGGGATCGGCGTCGCATACCTCCGGATACCGCCGATCATCATGACGCTCGGCATGTCAGGAGTCGTGGAAGGGGCGCTGCTCCTTTCGACGAACGGCGGATCGGGAGGAAACGCGCCCAATGCGGCGGTCTACCTCGCCACGCATCGGTGGGGACCGCTGCCGGTGCTGGCTGTGCTCTGGATAGCCGTGCTGCTGATATCGACGGTCGTGCTAAGCAAGACGCCTTTCGGCAGGCGCCTGTACGCCACTGGCCTCAACCAGCGCGTTGCCACGTTCGCCGGGGTCAACGTGCAGTTTGTCACTGTGGCCGTCTACGTGATCAGCGCCATTGCCGCTGCTCTGGCCGGGATAGCACTGGCCGGCTACGTCGGCCAGTCCTACCTGGGAATGGGTGATCCGTACCTGTTCGCCTCGGTGGCTGCCGTCGCGATCGGCGGGACGTCCATCCTCGGCGGATCAGGAAACTTCGTCGGCACAACCGCGGGCGCGCTCGCCCTCGCGGTACTTGCGGCCCTGCTCCCGATCCTTGGCTTGCAGCCGGCCGCGCTCGAGATCGTCTACGGATGCGTCATCCTCGCTGCCGTGATGCTGTCTTCGCTACGGACTGACCGCAGCGGAAACACCAGCTAGCAGTGCCCGTCCGCAACCGCGGCCAGCGGCCGGGACGGCCGGAGCACACCCGGCTAGCCCATCGTCTTTGCGCCGTCCAGCGACTCCCTGATGATGTCGGCGTGCCCGGCGTGCTGGGCAGTTTCAGCGATCACGTGCAGCAGCACGCGGCGCGCCGACCAGCTGGCCCCCGGCGCGTACCAGGGCGCCTCCGGCAGCTGATGGCCGGTGTCGAGGTCGGGCAGCATCGCGACCAGTTCATCAGTCATGCGGGCCACATCCTGGTACTGAGCGACCAGATCCGCGAGCGTCTCGCCCGGCAGCATGCGGAAGCCGTCCAGGTAGCTCTGCATTCTTTCCTCGTCGTCCCACCTGCCCGTCGCAGAGGCGCCGTGGTTAATGAAGTTGAACCAGTTCTGCTCGACTGCCGTCAGGTGCTTGACGATGCCGCCCAGGCACAGCTCACTCGCCGTCGTGCGCTGCGCGGCCTGCTCGTCGGTAAGCCCGCGAACCGTGTGCAGAACGAATCCCCGGTGCTTGTCCAGCGTCTCAATCAGGTCCGCGCGCTCGCCGGTAACCGCTGTGGTGCTCACCACCGCCACCTCCACGTAGATCAGCGTCAGGCGCCCGCCAGCGCCTCACCAGCACGCTATCGCGGGGCTACGACGGTTCCCGCAGTGCGTGCGCGGTCCCCGGACGGCGGCCGGGCCGGATATGGCCGTGGTCGCGGACATGATCGGCTTCACGTGATTGCAGTGCCATCACAGCAATCCCGTGCTGATTGTCCGGATAGGCCCTGACGTGGTACAACGGGCCGAATGATCACCAGCTCAGACCCGTCACAGCCCGCTGAAGAGGCCTCAGTCGCTTCCCAGCGGTCCGCAGTGCGCGTGCAGGGCCTACGGAAGAAATATGGCAGCGTCATCGCGCTAGCCGGGGTGGACCTGGAGATCAGGCAAGGTGAGTTCTTCACCCTTCTCGGGCCATCTGGGTCTGGCAAGACAACCTTGCTGCGGCTCATCGCCGGCTTCGACCGGCCGGACGCCGGCACGATTGAGCTGGCGGGCCGCGAGATCTCTCAGGTGCCGCCATACTCCAGGAACGTCAACACGGTGTTCCAGGATTACGCGCTGTTCCCGCACATGAGCGTGATCGAGAACGTCGAGTACGGCCTCCGGGTGCGGCGCGTCGGCAAGGCGGAGCGCCGGCAGCGGGCCAGCCGCGCACTGGAGATGGTGAGGCTCACCGGATTCGGCGGCCGGAAGATCACGCAGCTGTCCGGCGGCCAGCGCCAGCGGGTAGCGCTCGCCCGGGCCATCGTCAACGAGCCGCAAGTACTGCTGTTGGACGAGCCCCTGGGGGCCCTCGACCTGAAGCTGCGTCAGGAGATGCAACTGGAGCTACAGCACGTGCAACGCGAGGTCGGCATCACCTTCGTCTACGTGACGCACGACCAGGAGGAGGCGCTCTCGATGAGCGACCGTATCGCGGTGCTCAACCAGGGCCGGATCGAGCAGGTTGGCACGCCGCTGGAGGTATACGAGCGGCCGGAGACCGACTTTGTGGCCGGCTTCATCGGCATCTCCAACCTGATCGAGCGGGACGGTCGGCACATCACTATTCGCCCAGAGAAGATCCGCCTGCTTGCTGACGACGAGCCCGGGCCGGCGGGCGCGCACGTGGAGACCGGGCGCATCCGGGACGTTGTCTACGTGGGGGTGCTGACTAGGTACACCGTCGCCCTCGATGCTGGCGGCGAGCTTGTCGTCGCCCGGCAGAACGAACAGGCCCCGCAATCGGGGCGCAACCTGGACGGGACGCCAGCCCGGATCGCGTGGCTGCCCGAGCAGACCATCGCTATTTCGCAAGGGCGGGACGCCGGCCTGTAAGACAGGCGGCGCGGAAGGGCAGGACACGATGCACGGTCAACGAAAGGTGCCCGGACGGGCCGGAGGCGCGGTGGCATTGCTGGCAGCTGTGAGCCTGCTAGCTGCGTGTGGAAGTACCGCTAGCCGGTCGAACGGCGCGACTACCACAGCGGGCCTGAAGGTGCCGACGGCTAACTTGCCGCTACTGACTAAGATCGGCAAGGGCGAGGGGCAGCTCAACCTGATCGCCTGGGCTGGCTACCTCCAGTCGGAGTGGGTCAAGCCGTTCGAGACTCAGACCGGATGCCAGGTGAACGCCAAGTACGCGAACACCTCGGACGAGATGGTTGCCCTCATGAACAATGGCGGCGGCGGGCAGTACGACATGGTGTCCTCCTCCGGCGACGCGGACCTGCGAATCATCTACGCGGGTGACGCGCATCCGGTCAACGTCAACCTGATCCCGGACTGGAAGAACTTCTTCCCGGCGTTCCAGTCGCCGCCGTTCAACACCGTGGGCGGCGTGCACTATGGCGTGTCGCTGCAGTGGGGCCCCAACGTCCTGATGTACACCAAGTCAGCGTTCCCGACTCCGCCTGCGTCCTGGAGCGTGATCTACAGCCCCAAGTACAAGGGGAAGATCACCGTCCCGGACAACCCCATCCAGATCGCGGACGCCGCGCTTTACCTCAAGACGCATAACCCCAAGCTCGGCATCACCGATCCGTATGAGCTGACGCAGCCGCAGTTCCGGGCGTCCGTCAGCCTGCTCGCAGGGCAGCGCCCGCTACTGAAGTCATACTGGGGCCTGGCGTCCGATGAGATCTCGGCGTTCAAGAACGGTGATGTTGTCGTCGGAGCTGGCTGGCCTTACCAAGTGAGCACGCTGAAGGGGGCGAAGTTCCCGATCGGTTCGGTGATCCCCAGCGAGGGAGCGACCGGCTGGGCCGACACCTGGATGCTGGCGGCCAAGGCACCGCACCCGAACTGCGCCTACATGTGGATGCGCTATATCAGCACGCCCAAGGTGCAGGCCGAGCAGGCGGTCAGCTACGGCGAGACGCCGGACAACAGTCTGGCCTGCACGTATATGGACAAGCTCCAGGCCGGTTCCTGCGCCGAGTACCACGCCAACGCGCCGGCGGCCTACCTGCAGTCCATCCAGCTCTGGAAGACGCCGGTCGCGACCTGTGACAACGGCAAGCCGGACTGCGTGCCGTACGTGGACTGGGTGAACGCGTGGAACACGCAGGTCAAGTAGTCCTAGACGGACCAGGAGCGTGGTCGCGGGTCTCGGCGGCGCTGTGGCGCCGGCCGTGGGCACGGGCCACGCTCCTGCTCACGCCACCGCTCGCATGGTTCCTGCTGATCTATGCCGCCGCGCTCGTGGTGATGCTGATCACGGCGTTCTTTCAGACCAACGCGTTCACCGGAAACCTCGAGTACATCTGGAGCTTCAGCAACTTCTCCCAGATCCTCAATACGTCCGCGTACCGGACGATCATCGCCAGAACGGTCGGCATGGCTGCCGGCGTGACGGTGGTCGATGCGATCATCGCGTTCCCGTTTGCGTACTTCATGGCGCGCGTCGCCAGCCGCCGGACGCGAACAGTCTTGTTCGTGGCGATCTTGCTCCCCCTGTGGGCCAGTTACCTCGCCAAGGTCCTGTCGTGGCAGCTCATCCTCAATCACAGCGGGCTACTGAACTGGTCACTGGCCCGCATCTCGGTCGGGCCGCTCAGCCTGATCGACAGCAACACTGCCGTCTTCATCGTCTTCTGCTACATCTGGCTGCCGTACATGGTGATCCCGACCTATGCGGCCCTGGAACGCATCCCGCCATCGATGATCGAGGCGTCGCAGGATCTGGGCGGCCGGGTCTGGCGGACGACCAGGTCGGTGATCTGGCCGCTTGCCCTGCCCGGCATCGTTGCCGGGTCAATCTTCACGTTCTCGCTGACCCTGGGTGACTACATCACGCCGCTTCTGATCGGGGGGACTAACTCCGTCTTCATCGGCACGGTCATCTACTCCAATATCGGAACCGCGAACAACCTGCCGTTCGCGGCGGCAATGGCGTTCGTCCCGATCGTGATCATGGCATGCTACCTGCTGTTCGCGCGGTCACTCGGCGCCTTCAGGGAGCTCTAGATGGAACCGCTCGGCCTGCGCATCGCGCTACGCGTCTGGGTGGCAGTAGTGCTGGCATTCCTGTTCGTGCCGATCATCTTGATCGTGGTGTACTCCTTCGACACCTCTACCATTGAAAGCTGGCCGATAGCCGGTTTCACCCTGCACTGGTTCTCGGTCGCATGGAACGACCAGCAGGTCCGGGCGGCATTCCTGCTCTCGGTCAAGGTTGGCCTGGTCGCTACCGGTGTCGCCATAGTACTGGGGTCGGCCGTCGCCTACTGCCTGCGCCAGTTCAGGTTCTTCGGCCGCGAGGCAATCTCGTTCCTGCTCGTCCTGCCGATTGCGCTGCCGGGCATCATCACCGGCATCGCGCTGAATTCATTCTTTTCGTTCACAGGAATCGAGCTGTCGATCTGGACGATCGTTATCGGCCACACGACGTTCTGCATCGTTGTCGTCTTCAACAACCTGATAGCGCGGCTTCGCCGAATGCCGGACTCACTGGCGGAAGCCTCGATGGACCTCGGCGCCCGGGGCTGGCAGACGCAGCTTTACGTGACGCTTCCGGCCGTCGCCACGGCGCTCGTCTCCGGTGCGCTGCTGGCGTTCGCGCTGTCCTTCGACGAGGTCATCGTTACCGTCTTCACGGCGGGCGCGCAAAACACCCTGCCGATCTGGATATTCGGGGCGATACGGCTAGGTCAGCAGCTTCCCGAGGTGAACGCCGTCGTCTCGATCGTGATCTTGCTGACCATCATTCCGGTGATGGTTGCCGCGAGAATCGCCGGAACTGGAGGCTTGACAAGGTCAGCCACTGCCGCCGCCGCGTCGACCGCCGAGCAAGGTGCCAGGTAAGCAGGCCAGCGCCAGCGGCTGCGCATCCGGCCATTTGAATTCGACGGAGCATGTCGGTGCGCTGCTGACCGGCGGATACTTCGCGGCCGTGACGAGCTTGGCCGCTGGGCCCTGATCCTGGCAGTCCGGCGGGATTCGCGCCGCGCGAAATGGGTACCGGTGAACGGACCAGCGAGGGAGCCGTTATCCTATAAAGCCCATATACCTAGTAGGTTTATCGCTAGGAGGTGCCCATGGCGCTGCCGGACTTCCTCATTGCGGGCGCGCCTAAAGCTGGCACGACGGCCCTGCATTCAGCGCTCGCGCGGCACCCGTCCCTGTATATGTCTGCGGTGAAGGAGCCCAAGTTCTTCCTCACCGACGGCCCGCCGCCTGCCAAGGGCGGCCCGGGCGATGCCAAGACCTACCGCGAGCATGTCTGGCGGCGGGCCGACTACGAGGCACTGTTCGACCCGGCGCCATCCGGCACGCTGCGAGGCGAGTCGACACCGTTCTACCTCTACCGGCACGACGCCCAGCTGCGCATCCGCGCGCTAATCCCGCAGGCCCGGCTGATCATCGTGCTGCGTGACCCGGTCGAGCGGGCCCACTCCAACTGGGCACATCTGTGGTCAGCCGGGCTGGACCCGATCGGTGACTTTGTCCAGGCTTGCCGCGCCGAAGAGCAGCGGAAGGTGGCGGGGTGGGCCGATTTCTGGCGTTACAAGGATCTCGGTCGGTACGGCCGTCAGATCGAGCAGCTCTACACCGTGTTCCCGGCCGATCAGGTACTCGTGATCCGCTACCGCGAGATGATCGAGGACCCGGTCGGCACGCTGGACCGGATCTGCGGCTTTCTCGGCGTCAAGGCCGGCGCGATCAGCGAGGTGCCGCGGGAGAACGTGACGGCGCACCCGCACGAGACGCGCCGGCACCTGGCGCTGTCGAAGCTGGCCCGGGGTGGCTCAGCGGTCACAGCAAGGCTGCCAGGGCATGCGGGCTCGGCCCTGACGGACCGGCTGGAGCAGCGCCTGCAGCAAGGGGCCGCGCCCAGACGCCCGCTGACCTGGGATGAGCGAGCTCAGCTGATCGGTGAATTCACCGAGGACGTGACCCTGCTGAGCTCGATCACGGGCCAGGACTTCACCGACTGGGTGCGACCGCGGGAGAACTCTGGCGGCCTGGTCGGCGCTCGGCCGGCCGGTCAGTCGCAGGCCCGCAACGGCCGGCCGCGCGAGTACTAGCGCAGCGCGCCGCCAGCGCACTACAGCGGCGCAGGTGGCGCGCCCGGTGGTGCCGCTCGGCACTGGCGGCAGTCAGAGGCGCTCTACCTGAGCTCGGTGCGCAGATCGTGGCGCCCGTCGGCGCGGGTCAGCTCGTAATACAACCGGTGGCCCCCATCTGGCAGGTCAACGATCTGGAGGTAACGCAGGCCGCCCGAACCCTCGGCCGACTGGGCGGCCGGGGCCTGCCCGACGGCGGTGAGCGCCGCCGGTGAGATGCCGACCGCGACGCCGGTGCGCTCCTCGTAGTTTTCGGCCGCAGTAGCCCGGCCGTCGTAGTACGCCACCAGGCGATCGGTCCCGAACCGTACCGCGCTGACGCGGACTCCGCGCGAGTCCCAGGCACCCGGCCTGGGCACCAGCGCGCTGCCATGCCGCGTCCAGTCGATCCCGTCCGCGCTTGTCGCATAGTCCGTTTTCATGCGGTCCGTGCTGGCCGGATCGTCGAGCGGATGAACCGAGGCCCACAGGTGCCAGGTGCCGCCGTGCCGGACGATGACCGGATCCTTGACACCCCAGCCGGAGTCGCCCGGCAGCACCGTCGCTCGCTGGCGAGGCTCGAACTTATCCGGCGATGACGCTTCCAGCAGCTCGACCCGCCAGTGCTTGGTCCCGCGGGTCGCGCAGCTCACGTACAGGCGCCACGTCCCGTCCGGCGTCAGTACCAGGGCGGGCCGTTCCAGCGACTCGGTATCCATCTCCTCTTTGCCGATGACGGCGATGGTCTGGAACCGCACGCCGTCAGCCGAGCGCGCGATAACGATCGCGTAGCCACGGCCCCTGCCCACCGGCCTTCGCAGCCGGTAGGCCAGGAAGATCTCCTGGCCGGCCAGCAGGGCGCTGGGGGCACCGGCCCAGGTGCCGGGCCCGGCGCCCGGAGGTGCGACAGCCACGACGGAGCGTTCGGGCTCAGGGACCAGTTCCCCGAGGCTGGCCTGGTAGTTGTCGCGGATCACCTTGAGAAGGGTATGCGACGATTAGCCGACTTTCGCAGTCCTTCCCTCCCAGAAGGGCGCCCGCAGCTGCCGCTTGAGGATCTTGCCCGAGCCGGTCCGCGGCAGCTCGTCGGTGAACGAGACCGAGCGCGGGATCTTGTAACTGGCCAGGTGCTCGCGACCGTAGGCAGCGATCTCCTCGGCAGACAGCGAACTGCCCGGCGCGAGCACGACGGTCGCGTGCACGATCTCGCCCCATTCCTCGGACGGGATGCCGAAAACCGCGACGTCGTAAATCGCCGGATGCTGCTCGAGCGCCGCCTCGATCTCGGCCGGATAGATGTTCATGCCGCCGGAGATGATCATGTCGGTCTTGCGGTCGCAAATGTAGAGATAGCCCTCGGCGTCCCAGTAGGCGATGTCCCCCACTGTGTGGAAGTCACCGCGGCTGCCCGCCTGGTAGCTGTCCTCCTGCTTGTAGTACTCGTTGAACACGCCCTTCGAGCGCACGTACACCTCACCCGGATGGTCGGGCCCGGTGCCGGTGACCTCGTTACCGTCCTCGTCGAACAGGACGATCTCCGTGCCGGGGGCCGGCTTACCGCACGAGCCTGGCTTGCGCATCTGGTCCCTGGGCTCCAGCACGCAGTCAATGCCGAGCTCGGTCGAGCCGTAGATCTCCCACAGCGATGCGGGCGGGAAGTCAGCGACGTACCGCTGCTTCAGCGCGAAGCTCCAGGGGGCCGCGTTCGCCACCATCACCCGCATCGACGAGCGGTCATAGCGCTGCTTAACCTCATCGGGCAGCGCGCAGACCTTCCGGATCAGGGCCGGCGCGGAGAAGGTCGAGCTGACCTTGTAGGTATCGATGAGCCGCAGCCAGTCTTCGGCGTCGAACTTGCGCTGCACCACGACCGTCTGACCGAATGCCAGGCCGATAGCCATGAACGCGCTCGGGCCGCTGTGGTACAGCGGGCCCGAGGTCAGGTAGATGTCGTCGGGCCGGTAACCGAACAAGCCGACCAGGGCGAGCACCGCGTCCGGGTCGGCGCCGTAGCGGACGGCTCCCTTAGGCTTCCCGGTGGTTCCGGACGTGTAGATCATCGTCGCCCCGGCGCTCAGCTCGTCGCTCAGCTCCGGCGGCGGCTGATCCGATGCGCTCGCAAACAGCTCCTCGCCGAGCATGCCATCGGGCGCGGCGCCGTTGACAACGATGACGTGCCGCAGCTTCGGCAGCTCGCCGACAAGCCGCGCGAACAACTGCGCGTACTCGGCGTCCACGTAGGCAATCTCGGCGTCGGAATGGCCGATGACGTACCTGGCTTCCTCTGCGGTGAGCCGGTAATTCAGCGGCACAGCAACCGCGCCAATCTTGCGGGTCGCCATCATCACCGCGACGACCTGGGGCGAGTTCGGGCCGCACCAGATGATCTTCGTACGTGGCCCGGCGCCGAGCGCGGACAGGGCGTTAGCCACCCGGTTTGACTGGGCCTCGAACTCGGCATAAGTCCACCGGACGACATCCCCGTTGCCCTTGTCATCAATGACGGCGAGCTTGTCCGGCTGAGCACCGGCGTAGACCGTCAGGATGTCTGGCATCGCACCTGCCCCTCATCGAACGGACCCTCGTTACCCACAGGAACACCCTGTACCGAATGACGCTCGGTTGTCATCATATGGGCGCGGGATTTCTCCGCGCGCGTGATCGGCGGTGCAGCCTCGCGGGTCAGCCGGGCTGCGCCAGCCGGCGCGCGGCTGCGACGAGGCGATCAGCCCGCTCCGCCGCCTTGGGCTCCTCCGCGCGCGTCTGTGCCACGAGGGTTGCCAGGTCCTGCCCTTCGGCCTCCGCTTCGGCCGCGCCGCCGTCGGCCAGCCACCGGCCTAGCAGGTCAGCGTCGACCTCCGGGTGGAACTGGACGGCAAGATGCCTGCCCGAGCTGAAGGCCTGCGCGCAGACCTCGGTGCGGGCCAGCAGCCGCGCCCCCGGCGGCAGCACGCATTGATCGCCGTGAAACTCCAGCCACGGGCCGGCCTCGATCAGCCCAGGGTCAAGCGTTTCCACCTTGGTCCAGCCAATCTCCTTGCGCGGCGCCGCCTCGACCCGGCCGCCCAGTGCCGTCGCCAGCGCCTGAGCGCCGAAGCAGATGCCGAGGACAGGCACGCCCGCCGCATCGGCCGCCCGCAGCCAGTCGAGCTCGTCATCGATCCAATGCCCCACCGCCTGCTCGTCGTATACCGACCAGGCTGCCCCGAGCACGATCACGTGGGCGACACCGCCGAGCGGCGGTAATGGGCCGTCTGCCGGGAACAGGTGCTCCGTCAGCTCGGCTCCGCGCGCGCGGAACGCGGCCGCGACAAAGCCGGCGTCATCGATCTCGTGATGCTTGACTATGACCACTCGCATGCCGCGCCTCCTACGCCAGCCGCCTGACCGCGGCCACTGAGCACGGTTGTATTACAACGCAGCCGGCGCATTGTGAGGAACGCGGTGGTACCTAGCACTCGGCGCGCTACCCGCTCTGGGCGTCGGCAAGGTCAGGCGCGCTGGATATGGCCGAGTCGCTAGGCTCGCCGCGCAGATGCAGAGGATGGGCGAATGAAGCAGATCGGGCCGGATACCGAGCAGATGGGGTGGCGAGACCTATTCGGCGCGCTCTATGCCTACCGCGGCGACCAGTGGGCTGACGACCTGATCTTGCCGTGGGCTTCCGATCATTTCGAGCTGCTAGAGGAGCTGCGCGAGCTCGGGCAGCCAGAGTATTACCAGGCACAAGTAGTGCCCGGACCTGACCGGCGCACTGCCCTGGAGGGCCTGTACGCCCTGAGCCGGGTCCTGGACGTGCTGATCGCGCCGTACCAGCCGGTGAATGACGATCCGGAGCTGCTGAACCCGGTCAGCGGCCAGCCCTGGTGGCCTGGTCGGTTGCCCGACACCGAGGCCCTGCTCGCTCTTGCTGCCGCCATCGACGGCACGCTCATCGCCCGGGACAGATTCCACCCGTTCTTCCATGAGATCGTGGCGGTGCGGCCCGCTGACGA
Source organism: uncultured Actinomycetota bacterium (assembly GCA_963804435.1). Taxonomy (GTDB): domain Bacteria; phylum Actinomycetota; class Actinomycetes; order Streptosporangiales; family Streptosporangiaceae; genus JAJYUU01. The sequence goes on from CAWDQI010000003.1 coordinate 391,411, forward strand.
TCCGGATGCCGGGCCTGAGCTGGTCGACGAGGTTTGGCCCGGGTTCCTGGTCAACTCCCTGCTGCTGGTACGCGCCGGAGTCGTGGTCCGGGCCGGGGCGAACGTGCTCAACCCGTCGGTCGCATCCCGCTCAGCGCTGTACTGGGCCTGGTGGCGGCGCAACCGGATGGCGACCGACCTGTCCCATGGCTCCGGCGGCATCTTCCAGTGGGGAACCGAGTTCCGCCGCGACTACTGGCTCGATGGCGAGCTGCACTACAACGTGGACTCGGCCCGGCACATGGGGGAAGCCAACCAGTCCAGGGCGGTGCTCACCGAACTTGTCCGGTTCCGGTGCAGCGTGCTGGTGGACCACGGCGCAGATCAATGGCCCTGGGGACACGGACTCGTCGAGCGATATCCACGACCCGCCCAGCCCGGCGGCAGTCACTGACACGCGCTCCGGCGCCCGTCACCGCAAGGTTCCATCGATTCCGGATTCCGGCTACATATTTCGGACAAATTTTCGTCTAACCAGACCCGCATCGATGGAACGTTACTGAGGCGAAAATCTGAGTGCGCCGAGCTAGCGGAACCGGCGAGGATGTGGCATGGACTGGATACTGACGGACAGCCTGGACGACTTCCTGGCCGCGGCGGAAGGTCACCTGCGCGCCGAGCCGGTACTGAACACCGTGCTCCTGACGGTGACCGAAGCTCTCCGGCAGAGCGGCCCATCAGTCTTCGGCGACGACGCGCCGGTCTTCGGCTGGCACCGATCGGCTGATGGCAGTACAGACGGGGCGTTCCTGCAGACGCCTCCGTTCCCCTTCCTTGTGGGCATGCTGCCACCGGGATCAGCCGAATCTCTGATCAAGTTGCTGACGGCAGGCGGTCGCCGCTGGCCGGGGCGAACGTCGCCGGCTCTGACGAGGCCGCGGTTAACGCCGCCTGGACCGCTGTGACCCTCGGCGCCACGGGCGTGCACCGCCGGATGCGGCTCTTCCGCCTGGGCACCTTGGCGCCGCCGAACCCAGTCCCGGCCGGTGCGGCCCGGCTGGCCGGGACGGACGACTTCGACCTCCTGGTGAGCTGGCACGTCGCGTTCGGAGCCGAAACCGCAGCTGGCGCCGGGGAGAACATGCAGCGGACCGTGGCCGACCGTCTCGGGCACCGAGGACTGATGCTCTGGGAGGCCGGAGGTCAGCCGGTCGCGATGGCCGGGCTCACGCGCAATGTGGCCGGGGTAGTCCGGGTGGCCGCGGTTTACACCGTGCCCGAGCACCGTCAGCGGGGTTTCGGCGGCGCCGTCACCACCGCGGTCAGCCAGGCGGCGCTGGCAGCGGGCGCGGATGACGTCGTCCTGTTCACCGACCTGGCCAATCCGACGAGCAACGCGCTCTACCAGCGCGTCGGCTACCGGCCCGTCGGGGATCGCGTGCTCATTGACTTCCACCCGCCCGCCACGACGGAGACGGATGTCACAGCCGAGCCAGCTGCCTCGTTCTCATGAGCATGAGAATTGCGATAGCCGGCGGATCAGGCACCCTCGGCAGCCATGTCACTAGCGAGCTCAGTGATCGCGGGCACGAGGTCCGCGTCCTGAGCCGCCGCAGCCGCGAGTTCCCGGTCGACCTCGTGTCGGGCGACGGCCTGGCCCGGGCGCTGGACGGCTGCTCCGTCGTGGTCGACGCCAGCAATGCCACCTCGTCAAGGCGGGCAACCCAGGTCCTGGTCGACGGCTCCCGGCGACTGCTGCAGGCTGAGCAGGCGGCAGGCATCGGCCACCACGTCTGCATATCGATCGTGGGGTGTGAGCGCTTCTCGCAGGGCTACTACCGCGTGAAGACCGAGCAGGAGCACATCGTCGAGACCGGACCGGTGCCGTGGACGATCGTCAAGGCAACGCAGTTCCACGAGCTGGCCGGGGCCGCGCTGGCCGCGGCCGGCCGATGGAGAGTGCTGCCGGTCCCCCAGATGCGGCTGCAGACCGTTGCGGCCGCCGAGGTTGCGCGCGCCGTGGCGGACGTGGCCGAGGGCCAGCCACTTCGGAGCCGTCTCCTTGTAGCTGGCCCGGAGCTGACGAGCGCCCGGGAGCTGGCCCGCGTCTGGAAGTCGGTGACTGGCCGGGCCGCTGCAATGGTGCCGGTCCCGGTGCCGGGCAAACTCGGCCGGGAGCTGCGGGCGGGCGGTCTCACTACTGATCACGCAGACGTCAGGGGCACTCAGACGTTCGCCCGCTGGCTGGCCAATTCGCGGGCCGGCTAAGGCAGAAACCGCTGGTGGGACCGCGTACCTCAGGCCCAGCGCGCCGGGCAATGGCCGCCTAAGGCGGCTCCGCGAGGGAAATAGGGAGTACTGCCGATCCGCGCTGCCGGGCCTTACGGCGAGTGTGCATAGTGCGGGCCTAGTCCAGGGCCCGGACTCAAGGAGGAGCGCCATGCACCCGTATCTCACCCAGGCGATTGCCGCCGAGAGGACCGCCGACTTCCGCCGGGAGGCAGCGGCGAGCCGGAGGGCGCGTTATGCAGTAGCGGCGAGCCGGGCGGCGAATCACCAGCGCGGCGGCCAGCCAACGCTGTCCAGGCGCCTGCCGGTAGCCGGAAAGCCCGCCGCTGAGGCGGCTTGCAAGTCATCAGTGTCACGCGCGGCCTAAGGCCGTGGCGTGCGACCGAACGCGGCATGTCTCAGCCCTGGCCCGGCCAACCGGCCACGGCAATGCCGCCCTACGAGCGGGGCAGGCCCGGCCCGATGGCCAGGCCTGCCCGACCTCTATTCGCGTTGGCCCGGCAACACCCTTAGCACGCCGGGCTAGCCGATTTGCCGGTCCTCCTGCCGAAGTCGCCAGCGGCGAACGCTGACGCTGCTGACCGTCCGGCCAAGCTGCTGTGCTGCCGCGCGCTGAGGCTGCCCGAGAACCACAGCGTCGTCGGCGGGAGTCCACCTGCGTGGCGCGCTGCGGGAGCGCATGCTCTGGGGCCTTTCCCAGGCAGCCACTGCTCTTGCGGCTTCGATCTTGCGTGCGAGCGCAATCCGAGATTCACCATAAAGCCAAGCCGCGAACTTCGCTGCAGGGTCGCTCGTAAGCATCACGTTGTAAACGCCATCACGACGATTTGGGTTGGTAGTTCGCCGAGCACCGGTCACGCGGAGCATCTCGGCGCAGGTGAATTCTGCGATTGCCAAGCTTGCGGTAACGAGGCTGAGGAAAGGGTATCCAGCGGCAGTGAAGCCGACAGAGCCGTCTGCGTCGAACAGGCCGCGCACGTAGTCCGCGTGGCTAAACGTCTCAGCAGGCGGCGCAACGGTGGCGCTTTTCCGCCCGGTCGGCAAGCCGAGCTCCAGCAGGCGCATACGGCCTTCTAGCCCGCACAAGGTGAGCGTCGCAGAATCGTGATGGCTTGCGAAGTTGGTGGAGCGGGTTCGGTAGGTGATCGAAGTTGGCCATGGCAGAACACGCTGAATCGCATACAGCAACGCGGCATCCGCTGCCTTGAGTTCAATAGTGATGCTGCCCTTGCGACCTACGCCTGCGTAATGGTGACCGTCGGCTTGAAGGAAGCCGAAGACATAGCTGACCAGCGGATCAACTAGATCGAACTGGTCCATCTCGCTTTCCCTTCCAATAGCGTTCCACGGGTCTGTGGAGCGAGCCATGTAGACCAGGTCTGGTGACGGTGATAGCAGACCCTGCGCCTGCCCGGTTAGGGCCGGGTGTCTCACCCAGATCGATAAATGTCCATCGATCCAGTTGAAATCATAGGACGCCCATGCGAACGAGGCGAATGCCTTTTCGAGCCCTAGACTGTACGATCGAACTCATGAACGAGTGCCTGCAGGGCTCGCTACTGGATCTGGCCGGGGCGCCAGGACCGGGCCCGCTTGACCAGGTGCGGCGCACGGAGCTGGCCCGTGGGGCCTGGGTCGACGTCCTGCCTGCGTGGCTGACCGGCGCTGACGACCTCTTTGGCCGGCTGCTGCGGGCCGTGCCGTGGCGGGCCGAGCGGCGCACCATGTACGACCGGGTGGTCGATGTTCCGCGGCTGCTGTGCTTCTACGCCGAGGGTGAGCCGCTGCCGGACCCGATGCTGGCCGCTGCCAGGGACGAGCTGGACTCGCATTACGCAACCGAGCTCGGCGAGCCATTCGTCACCGCAGGCCTGTGCCTCTACCGGGACGGCCGGGACAGCGTGGCGTGGCACGGCGACACCATCGGCCGGGGCAGCTCTCAGGACACCGTGGTGGCCATCCTCTCGCTGGGCACGCCGCGGCCACTCCTGCTGCGCCCGGCGGGCGGCGGCGGCCCGACGCTGCGCTATGACGTCGGTCATGGCGACCTGCTCGTCATGGGCGGCAGCTGCCAGCGCACCTGGCAGCATGCGATCCCGAAGTCGGCGAAGCCCACCGGACCGCGGGTTAGCGTGCAGTTCCGCCCGCGAGGCGTCCGTTAAGCATCCACTACCCTCAAGATCATTCATGGGTGTACCGCCCACATGGCTATAGCCATAGCGCTGGGACACCCATAGACGCTAGGTCGGGCGGCAGGGGGGCGAGGTCGGGCAAGAGTGAGAGCAACCTCGCGGAGGTGAGTTATCGGGCACCATGCGCGGTTGGCGCGGTTCGCGTCCGGGCAGATTATCCGAGGTGACTGGCGAAGATAACGGGCATGGCGCGGAGCTGGCCGACGACGCACTAGCAGCGGAAGGCATGTCCGTACCCCTTGAACCCGGTGGTGACTCAGGTGCGGCGGCGCCGGTTGGAGTCGGGCAGGGCCTGCTGGCGCAATCGGCGGGATCGCCTTACCCCCCGATCGCCGACTACGCCTTCCTGTCCGACTGCGAGGTAACGGCGCTGATAGCGCCGAGCGGTGCGATCGAATGGATGTGCCTGCCCCGGATCGACTGCCCGAGCGTGTTCGGGGCGATTCTGGAGCGCGATGCCGGGCGGTTCCTATTCGGACCGGACAACATATGCGAGCCCGCGGACCGCCGGTACATTCCGGGCACCATGGTGGTAGAGACAAGCTGGGACTGCGGTGACGGCTGGATCATCGTGCGTGACTGCCTGCTGATGGGCGCGTGGCGGCACCAGAATCCAGGGCGCAGCTCCCATACGCGAACGCCGACCGACTACGACGCCGAGCACACGCTGCTGCGCACGGTCCGGTGCGTTCACGGCACCGTGCAGGTGTCCATGGATTGTGAGCCGGTGTTCGACTACGGCCGCGAGCGAGCTAGCTGGCGGCACACCAAGCGCGGCTATTACCAGGTGCAGGTCACTCCAGCGGACGGCGATCTCACGCTAACGCTCACCTCTGACATTCGCATCGGGCTCGAAGGCTCCAGCGCCCGTGCCCGCACGCTTCTGCGGGAGGGTGATACCAGGTTCTGCGCGTTGTCGTGGGGCCGCGTCCCGCCGCCGGAAACCTACAAGGAGGCCTACCGGCGGCAGGTGTGGACGGCGCACCATTGGCAGCACTGGCTGGCGCGGGGAGAGTTTCCCGACCATCGATGGCGAAACTACCTTGCCCGCAGCGCGCTCACCCTCAAGGGCCTCACCTTCGCGCCGACTGGCGCCATCGCGGCGGCGGCGACCACTTCGCTGCCGGAGACTCCAGGCGGCGAGCGCAACTGGGACTACAGGTACAGCTGGATCAGGGACGCGACGTTCGCGCTCTGGGGCCTGTACACGCTTGGCCTCGAGTGGGAAGCCAGCGACTACTTCGCGTTCCTTACCGACGTGGTGGAGCGCGACGGCGGGAACATGCAGATCGTCTACGGCATCGACGGCCGGAGCGACTTGTCCGAGCACACCCTCAAGCATCTGCAGGGGTACCAGGGGGCCCAGCCTGTGCGGGTCGGCAATGACGCATACGCGCAGCAGCAGAACGACGTCTGGGGCGTCGTGCTTGATTCGCTGTACCTGCACACCCGGTCCAGGGACCGCCTCGACGAGCGGGTCTGGCAGATGGCCAAGATCCAGGTGGAACGCGCGCTCGAGCGCTGGCGCGAGCCCGATCGCGGGATCTGGGAGGTGCGCGGCGCGCCGCGGCACTTCACCTCGTCGAAGCTGATGTGCTGGGTGGCCGCCGACCGCGGCGCCAGGCTGGCCAGGATCCGTGACGACATCGACGCCGCACGCCGCTGGCAGCAGGCGGCCGACGAAATCCATGCCGACATCTGCGCGAACGCGCTCGACGACCGCGGCGTCTTCTGCCAGCACTACGAAACCTGGGCGCTCGATGCGTCGCTGCTCCTGATGCCGCTGCTTCGGTTCCTGCCCCCCGATGACCCGCGGATCCGCGCCACCGTGCTGGCCATCGCCGACGAGCTGACCGAAGACGGCTTGGTGCTGCGCTACAAAGTGGACCAAACCGACGACGGGCTGACCGGCCGCGAAGGCACCTTTACCATCTGCTCGTTCTGGCTCGTCTCGGCGCTATCGGAGATCGGCGAGCACGAGCGTGCCCGTGACCTGTGCGAGAAAGTGCTGTCCTATGCCAGCCCGCTACTGCTGTACGCCGAGGAGATTGAGGCTAAGTCCGGGCGGCATCTCGGTAACTTCCCGCAGGCTTTCACGCACCTGGCGCTCATCAACGCGGTCATGCACGTGATCGAGCACGAGCAGGAGGAGGCCCGCCGGCTGCTGACCGGCACCACCGATCCGCCCGGCCGGCAGCCGCCCGGCAAGTCCCGCCGCAAGGACACGCTCGGCTGAGCCGAGTCGCCGCCCGGGCAGGCTCAGGATTCCGCGACCGGCGCGGTCTTCGCGATCGGAGCGGTCCGCGCACCGGCAGCGGTCACCAGGTCCGCCGGCGCCAGCTCGATCTCCATACCTCGCTGTCCGGCGCTGCAGAACACGGTGCTGTGACTCAGAGCTGATTCGTCCACGATCACCGGGAGCGGCTGGCGCAGGCCGAGTGCGGTGATCCCGCCCGTTACGTAGCCTGAGGCCTTCTCTGCTCGGTTGGGATCGGCCATCACTGCCCGCTTGCCGCCGGCCGCTGCCGCCATCGCCTTCAGGTCAAGGCTCGCGGCAACCGGCACGACGCCGACAGTCAGCTGGCCGTCGACGTCGGCGATCAGCGTCTTGAACACCCGGTCGGGCGGCACGCCCAGCGCCTGGCTCGCCTCCTGGCCGTAGGAGGGGTGGCGCGGGTCGTGCGCGTACCGATGAACGGTGTAGGCGATACCGAGACTGGCAAGCAGCTCGGTCGCGCGAGTTCCGCCACGGCCTGCCATTTTGGGGAGCTTACCGGTCCCGGCAAGGCCGCCAGGAAGACTAGGGCTCGTGACCGAGTGGGTGCTGCACTTTGACCTTGATCAGTTCATCGCGGCCGTGGAGGTCCTGCGCCATCCGGAGCTGCGCGGCCTGCCGGTCGTGGTGGGAGGCGACGGCGACCCGAGCAAGCGCGGTGTGGTCGCGACGGCGTCGTATGAGGCGCGCGCGTTCGGGGTGCAATCCGGCCTGCCACTGCGCACGGCGCTGCGCCGCTGCCCGGACGCGGTGTTCCTGCCGGTGGACCGGGCTGCTTACGAATCCGCGTCGGCGCAGGTGATGGCGGTGTTGCGCGGCCTCGATGCGGTGACCGAGGTGATGGGCTGGGACGAGGCGTTCCTAGCCGTGCATACCGACGACCCGGAAGGCTTTGCCCGGCTCATCCAGGAGCGCGTCAAGGCGGCCGCCCAACTGGACAGCACGGTCGGGATCGGCGAGAACAAGCTCCAGGCGAAGCTCGCGACCGGCTTCGGCAAGCCGGCGGCGTGTTCCGGCTGACCCACCAGACCTGGTTCGAGGTACTCGGCAACGAGCCGGCCAGCGCCCTGTGGGGCATCGGTGCCAAAACGGCCGCGAAGCTCGCCGAGCTGGGCATCCGCACGGTGGCCGAGCTGGCGACCGCCGACATTGCCGCGGTTGCTGGGCGGTTCGGCCCGACGATCGGCCCGTGGCTGGTCCAGACGGCGCGCGGGCTTGATCCGTCGGTTGTGACTGACGAGCCGTACGTGCCTAGGTCGCGCAGCCGCGAGGTCACCTTTCAGCAGGACCTGGATGACTGGGCACGGGTCCGGGCGGAAGTCGCGGTGATCGCCGGGCGGGTCGCCGAGGACGTCGCCGCCGAAGGCCGTCCGGCCGCCCGGATCGTGGTGAAGGTGCGCTACCGGCCGTTCTTCACCAGCACGCACGGAGTTCCGCTGGCCGAGCCGGCCAGCGATCCCGAGGTGATCACGGATGCGGCCCTGGCTGCGCTGGGGCAGTTCACCGACCGGCGGCCGGTGCGGCTGATCGGGGTTCGCGCCGAGTTCGCCGAGTTCGTCGATTCGCCCGCCAGCGCTTCTACCCAGGATCCCTCGTAACCCGCGCAGCCACGTCACAGGCAGGCAGCCTGCATCGTCTCAGACTCTGATGTGATGAAGACGTCGGGCCGCAGGAGGTAACTCGCGATGCGCGTGCTAGTGATCGGAGCAACGGGGGCAATCGGGCGGCAGCTCGTGCCCCAGCTTCTAGCCGCCGGGCACCAGGTCAGCGCGACGACGCGCAGTCCGGCCAAGCTCGCTAGGCTGCGGGCCGCCGGGACCGATGCGCTGGTGCTGGACGGGCTGGACGGCGCGGCCGTCGGCGAAGCGGTAGCCCGCGCCGAGCCCCAGGTGATCGTGCATGAGATGACCGCGATCCCGGCCAGCCTCAGCCTGCGCGCGTTTGACCAGACGTTCGCGGCTACCAACCGGCTGCGGACCGTGGGGATTGACCACCTGCTAGCGGCCGCCACCGCGCAAGGCGTCCGGCGGGTCATCGCTCAGAGCTACGCAGGCTGGCCAAATATCCGGTCTGGCGGCCCGGTGAAGACCGAGCAGGACCCGCTTGACCCCGAGCCTCCGGCGGCACAGCGTGCCACGCTGGACGCGATCCGCTACCTGGAGAAGGCCGTGACAACGGCACCGCTTGACGGCCTGGCGCTTCGGTACGGCAGCCTCTACGGGCCCGGCTCCTCCGACCAGTTCGTCCGGCTGCTCAAGCGCCGGCAGATGCCGGTCATCGGAGACGGTGCCGGCGTGTGGTCGTTCCTGCATGTGACCGATGCCGCCGCCGCGACAGTCGCCGCGATACAGGGCGGACCGCCGGGAATCTACAACATCGTCGATGACGAGCCGGCCACGGTTGCCGACTGGCTGCCGGTCATGGCCAGGGGCGCCGGCGCCCGGCCGCCGTTGCATGTCCCCGCCTGGATCGGCCGGTTGGCGGCCGGCGAGGCCGGGCTGTCCATGATGACGCGGATCCGCGGCTGCTCCAACGCCAAGGCCAAGCGGGAGCTGGGCTGGCACCCACTATGGCCCACCTGGCGCGACGGGTTCCTGCACGGGCTCAGTGAGGCCTACCCGGCCCGCGAGGCGGCCGGGTGAAGCCGGTCCTGCCGACGGGCCCGCCCGGCGGCGACGCGCAGACGGCAGCGGTCTACCGGGAATTGAAGCCGCTGATGTTCTCCATCGCCTACCGGATGCTGGGCAGCGTGACCGACGCCGAGGACATCGTCCAGGAAGCATTCCTCCGCTACCACCGGGCGGTGGCCGGCAGCGGTCAACCGGAGTCGCTGAAGGCATACCTGTCGGCGATCACAACGCGGCTGTGCATCGACCAGCTGCGGTCGGCCAGGTCGCGGCGCGAAGCCTACGTCGGCGAGTGGCTGCCAGAGCCACTGCTGACCCGGCCGGCGGAGCTGGCCCAGCCTCCGATTGACCCGGCCGAGCATGCTGAGCAGGCCGATTCGCTGTCGATGGCATTCTTGCTCTTGCTGGAGCGGCTGACCCCGCTGGAACGGGCAGTATTCCTGCTGCACGACGTATTCGGCTACGGCTACGCCGAGACGGCAGACATTGTCGGGCGCAGCGCGGCGACCTGCCGGCAGCTCGCGCACCGGGCCAGGCAGCATATCGAGGCCGACCGGCCCCGCTTCGAGGCCGATACCCGGCATCGCGACGAACTGGCGGCCAGATTCTTCGACGCGATCGGCAACGGCGACATGGACGGCCTGCTTGACCTGCTGGCGGCCGACGCCGAGGTCCACGGCGACGCTGACGGCGTGCCGCCGTTCTGGCGTAAGCCGATCAGGGGCCGAGACCATGTCGGCAGGCTGCTCATCGCGCTCGCTAGGCAACTGCGCGACCAACGCGGGTCGCTGCGACTGGTCGAGGTCAACGGGCAGCCGGGCGCACTCGCCCTCGGTGCGGACGGCTCGCTGATCGGTGTGCTCAGCATCGACATCGTCGGCGGCCGGGTCCAGGTGATCAGGTCCATAATCAGCCGCTCAAAACTGCGCCACCTCGGCCCGCTCGCTGACCTGAACAGCCTGCTCAAGCGCAGTCGCGCAGCCAACGACGGCTAGCCCAACGGCTAGCCCGCGCCCAGCCCTGGGCACCGACGACGTGCTCAGTGCGCCTTTGCCACGACGGCCAGAATGCCTCCAGGCAGGCCGGCCTCCCCTCGCGTGCGCTAGTCTGCCGCCGCGCGGCCTAGTTGATCGTCACGAGGAGGACCATGGTCGTTCCGGTGGCTGTGCGCGACGTCGCGGCCGTCGTAGGCGTGGTGGTCGTGGCCACCTCGGCCGGCAGCGTGATCGGCACGCTGATCGTGCCGCGCTCGGTCGCGAGCTGGCTGACCAAGCACATTGACAAGCTGGTTAGCGCGGCGTTCGTGTTGGCGACGAAGCCGATCGACGATTATCGCCGCCGCGACCGGGTCCTCGCTGCACACGCTGCCACCTTGCTGCTGGCTCAGCTGGTCGGCTGGCTCGTCATGTTCTTCGTCGGTTTTTCCCTGATCTTCTGGCCGCTAGTGCACGGCGGTATCACTGAGGCTTTCGGCACGGCGGGTCCGGCCCTGTGGGAAATCGGTATCGATCGCGCGCGCACCGGCCTCGAGCAGGCCGTCCTGGACGTCGCGTCGCTCTTCGGGATTATCACCGTCACGCTGCAGATCGCCTACCTGCCCACTTTGTACTCGGAGTTCAACCGGCGCGAGAATGCTGTCGCCCTGCTGAACGCCAGAGGCCGGCGTGCCGACGTGGGGGCCCGAACTGCTCGCCCGCACCCACTACGCGCTCGGCTCCGGCGTGTCCACCATCGACACCCTGCCCAACCTGTACGAGGACTGGGAGCGGTGGGCCGCCGACGTCGCCGAGAGCCATACCACCTACCTGCCGCTGGTCTGGTTCCGCTCGCCCAGGGCCAAGTCTTCCTGGGTGACCTCGCTGCTGGCGGTGCTGGACTCGGCCGCGCTCATCCTCTCGCTGTCCCCGCAGGAAGCCCCGGTCGTGCCGGCCAGGTTGTGCATCCGGGCCGGCTTCATCTGCTTGAACGAGATTGCCAGGGCAATGGGCTTCCCGATTCCCGACGAACCCGACGTTGACCGCGGGATTAGCCTCAGCTACGAGGATTTTCTTGATGCCGTTGCCCGGATGCAGCAAGTCGATTTCCCGATCGAGCGCCAGTCAGCGCGAGAGCTAGCTGAAGAGGCGTGGCCCGACTTCGTCGGCTGGCGGGTCAACTACGAGGCGGCCGCGTACGCCATCGCCAGGGCGGTGGACGCAGTGCCCGCCCTATGGTCAGGGCCGCGCCGCGACCCGTCCACCCGCCCGATGCCGCCGATCCGGCCGCCACTGGGACGGCCGCCGGATAGCGCGGCGAAGAAGGATGCGAAACAGCGGCCTTAACTGCCGCAAGGACGGGTCTAGCTGGCGTTCGCGGCATCCCCTGGCGGCTGCACCGGATTCTGATCGGTGTCCGCGAAAGCCGTGTCGGTCACGGCCGTGGCGCCAGTGGGCCAGCCAGAGGAACTGCGGTGGGCCAGCGTTCTGCGTCCGGCCAATGATGACGGGAACGCGGCCGGCTCGGGCAGCGGCACGAGGTTAGGCTCGGCCGCTTCAGGCCCGGCCACCTCAGGCCCGGCCACCTCAGGCCCGGCCACCTCAGGCCCGGCCCCCTCAGAGGGGGCCGCATCAGACTTTGGCGCGGCTTGGTCGTCGGGCAGGCCGGAACCGGGCTCCTCTGCGGCGACCGGCTTCGTTACCGGCGAATCCGGCCCCGGCAGCGGGTCAGGCTCAGGCAGCGTGACGTCGCCCAGGGCCGGAGACAGGACCCGGGCCGCCGCGTCGACAGCGAGGTCACGCAACGTGTCGCCGATGAGGCGGGCGGCGTAAGCCAGCAGGTTCTGCCGCTCGTCTCCGGTTTCTTGATGGGACGCCGCGTACAACTGGTCGGCCAGTGCGGCGACCAGCGACTCGGCCGTCGGCCATTGGCCAACCGCCCGCCGGGCCTCCGGCGTCACCTTGAACACGTACCAGAAACGCGGGTCCCCGCCGGTCGTGGTCTTGCGGAAATCGACATAGAGCGGGTCCAGGGCTTCCAGGGACCTGGCTACCTGGGCCGGATCCAGGCCGGTGCGGGCCGCGATGTCGGTGACAGTCACCATGTAGCTCTGCTCGAGCAGGCCAACTGTCGCATCAAGCACCGGGAGGTCTCGAACTGCCCAGGTGTCGTGCACAGCGCCCTGCCTAACCGGGACCAGTCCGCGCAGGCCGCGCAGCTGCTCGGCCGGTCCCTGTCTCGTCGATCTCACCCCTGGGTTCCTTGGCCAGGGCCGATGTGTCCGGCAGTTACGAGACTAGCGAGAATAGGCACTACTAGCAGCGCCAAGTCGTCTTCGTCACATCATGTGCCCCTTCGGGACGGCTGGCAGCCCTTGATTTGCCTGTCCACGGCCCAGTCGCCACGCCCCGCGCCGGGCGGCGGCGCTGTTTCGCGGCTAGCTACGTGGGCAGCGTCGCTATGCTGTGCGGGCCTGCAACCAAGCTGTGCGGGCCTGCAACCAAGCGGCCGGACCGATGTGAGAGGAACACAATGAGTAACGACACCGGAGTCGAGCGGACCCTGGTGCTGCTCAAGCCGGACGCGGTAGTCAGGGGCCTGGTCGGGCGCGTGCTCGCACGCTTCGAGGAGGCCCTGCTCAAGGTAGTCGCGGCCAAGATGGTCTGGATGGACGCCGAGCTGACCAGGCGCCATTACTTCGATCTCGAAGACCGCTTCGGCCCGACGGTCTACAACTTGATGGCCGAATTCATGCAGAGCGGCCCGGTTATCGCCCTGGTGATCGAGGGCGTCGGGGCGGTGGCCTGCACCCGTAAGCTGGTCGGCTCTACCTATCCCGACGAGGCTCCTCCCGGCACGATCCGGGGTGACTTCGCTCACATGAGCCGGGAGTACGCCAACGAGCGGGGTATAGCTGTCGCCAACCTGGTGCACGCGTCTGGCAATGTCGAGGAAGCACTCCACGAAATCGACGTGTGGTTCGCCAAGGACGAGATCCACGACTACCCGTCGGCCGCTGAGCGCTACATCCGTTAACTGAACCGGCTGGCCTCACCCTACGTTCCAGCAGATGCGGTGGGGCATCGCGCCCGGCCGCCCGCCGGCGTGTGCGGCCGTCGTGCTCCGAGACCGCCGCAGTGTCGGCCGACTCGAAGGGAGCACGCATGCCAGCACGAAAGCACCTAGCCGCGGCGGTCGCCGCGGCCGGGGCCGTCACGGCTCTTGGACTGATGGCGGCGCCCGCCGCCATGGCCCAGCCGGGCAGCCCTGGTTCTTATCTCAGTCACTTCAGCAGGTTGTCGACGATTGCCTCGACGGTGCCGGCCAACGGGGACGTCAACCCGTACGGCATCTTCGTCGTGCGGCAGAGCACCGGACGCCTCCATGCGGGCAGCGTCCTGATCAGCAATTTCAACGGCAAGGCAAACCTGCAGGGCACCGGCACCACGATCGTGCAGGTCTCGCCTGGCGGGCATCGGACGCTCTTTGCCCAGCTTGAGGCCAGCAAGCTGCCCGGCCCCTGCCCGGGCGGCGTCGGCCTGACCACTGCCCTCGAGGTCCTGCCTGGCGGCTGGGTGGTCGTGGGCAGCACCCCGTCGACCAACGGGATGGCGGCCACCGCGAAGGCAGGCTGCCTTATCGTGCTGAACCGCTTTGGCCGGGCGGTGGAGACGCTCAGTGGGCACGGCATTAACGGTCCCTGGGACTCCGCGGCCGTGTCGCACGGCAAAGTCGCTAGCCTGTTCGTCACCAACGTGCTGAACGGCACCGTCGCGGCCAATGGCAAGGTCGTCCGTGGCGGCACCGTACTGCGGCTCACCTTGGCGCTGCACCGGCACCGCATGCCGCAGTGGGTGGCTACGACCAAGATCGGCTCGGGCTTCGTCCAGCGGACTGACCCGACTGCGTTCGTGCTCGGACCGACCGGCGTCGGACTCGGCCGCAACGGCACGCTATACGTGGCCGAAACCCTGTCCAGCAGGATCAAAGCCATCCCGCACGCGCTGACGAGGACCGGCAGCGCCGGGACTGGATCCCTCGTCACCAAGGGCGGCAAGCTGAACATGCCGCTCGGCCTCGCCATCGCCCCCAATGGTCACATCCTCACCGTGAACGGCGGCAACGGCAAGATCGTGGAAACCACTCCCAGAGGGGCCCAGATCGCCTCGCGATTCTTGGACACCTCGGGTAGCCCCAAGGGAGCGGGCGCCCTGTTCGGGCTGGCAGTGCGGCGGGACCGGGGCGGCGTCTACTACGTGGACGACGCTCAGAACACTCTCCGCCTGCTGCACTAGCCGACTGATGTCATGGGTGTGAAGTCGCCGGGCCTACACACAGGCCAGGCAGCTTCACACCCACGGCGGGCGCTCCGGTCGCCTAGTCCCACTCCTCGGCTGGCTCGCCGGCTGTCAGCTCCGCGGCATCCTGCCCCGGCTGCTTCGTCACCCAGCGCTCCAGCCAGTCGAACTGCTCGGCCAGGGTGTGCAAGACCGATTCACGCGCGATGTAGGCATGACTCTCGTACGGCAGGACAACCAGCCTGGCCGTCCCGCCGGTGCCCTGGATGGCCTGGAACATCCGCTCCGACTGGATCGGGAACGTGCCGGAGTTGGCGTCGCGCTCCCCATGGATGAGCAGCAGCGGGGTCGTGATCCGATCGGCGTACCGGAACGGCGACATCCGGTCATAGACATCGGTGGCTTCCCAGAAGCTGCGCCGCTCGGCCTGGAATCCGAACGGGGTGAGGCTGCGGTTGTAGGCGCCGCTGCGGGCGATCCCGGCCGCGAACAGGGCGGTATGCGCGAGCAGGTTGGCGGTCATAAAGGCGCCGTAGCTGTGCCCGCCCACGGCGACCCGCTCCGGGTCAGCGATGCCAAGACCGGCCAGCGCGGAAATGTGCGCCGACGCGGCATCGGTGATCTGCTCCACGTAGCTGTCGTTCATGGTCTCCGGATCGCCGATCACCGGCATGGTGGCGTTGTGTAGCACGGCGTATCCGCGCAGCACGAACCACACCGGGTCGGAGCCATTCAGCCGGGTGAACCGTTCGCTGCTGCCGCGGATTTGGCCCGCCGTGGCGGCGTCACCGTAATCGAGCGGGTAGGCCCAGATGACCAGGGGCAACGGCCCATCGCGGTCGGCCTGGTAGCCAGGCGGCAGGTGGAGCATCCCGGTCAGCTGGACGCCGTCACCGCGGTCGTAGCTCACCAGCCGCTTGTTCATGCCGGTCAGCTGCGGGTGTGGATCCGGCCAGGCGGTCAGCTGGCTGCGGCTGTCATCGCCCAGCCGCACGATCGCGAGGTTCGGCGGCTCGGTCCGGCTTTCGTGCCAGATCAGCAGCGAGTCCCGGTCTTCGGCGACAAAGCCGAGGACCTGTTCGTAGGCGCGCGGCGACGAGTGGAAGAGCCGCTGCGTGCTGAGATCAGCGAGGTCCAGGCGGTCCAGGAACGGGCGGTCTCCAGCTGGGCTGGCGCCGTCTCCCCGCAGGTAGAGGCGGCTGCCGTCCTGCAGCACGGTGCGGGTGCCGTCTGGGTGCACGGTCAGCATCGGCGAACCGGGATCGCCGTATGCCTCGTCGGCAGAGTGGTCGAAGATGACCCGGCTGGCGCCCGGATCGGCCAGGTCAATGAGCCGCGAGGTTATCCAGCGCCGATCACGATCGTGCTCGGTGATCAGCAGATTGCCCGCCACGACCATGTCGTACCAGCCCAGGCAGCGATGCTGGACCAAGACGGCCGCCTCCGGCTCGGCATCGAACGGGGCCTGAAGACGGAGGATCTGATCGCGGTACTCAGCCTTGGCGATCGGGTCACCACCGTCCAGGGCCTCGGTCCAGACCAGGCTGGCGGGCACTGACTCCTCCCACGACACCATCCGCGGGCCGGTCGGAACGCCATGCCGTGGCACCTCGTCGCTGACCGGAAGATCGGCGATGACCCGCTCCAGTTCCCCGGCCGCTGACCACACCTCAACCCGCCGGGCGAAATAGGGGAACGGCACCCGGAAGGAGAATGGCCGCTGCAGCCGGTACACCAGCAGATGAGCACCGTCAGGCGACTCGCTGAGGTGGTAGTAGAGGCCGGGCGGCCCGAGTCGGGTGGTGGCTCCGGAGTCGGGGTTGACTCGCAACGGCACCGACGTGGCCAGCCCCTCGAACACGTCCGCATCGGCGTCGGTGCGCAGCAGGTCGGTGAACGTCGCCATCTGCGAGCGCTTCCCGGCCGTCTCCTCGACCTGCGGCTCGATCGGCTCAGGCCCGGCACCGACTGGCTCGGCCGGGCGCGCCGAGCACGATCAGCGAGCCGCCGTCCCGTGACCACCGGATGGTTGACCCGCTGGCGGCCGGATCGCCGCCAAGCACGTCCCGGACCCGCAGTGCCGGCACCTCGGTGGCCGTCGCGGCCTGGGCGTCGGCGACCCAGACTGCTACGCCGTCAGGTTCGTCGGCGGTGAAAGCGAACCGCGTCCCGTCCGGTGCCCACGTTGGCACGCTCACTGACTTGCCCTCGGGCAGCTCCAGGCGGCGCGGCTGGCCACCTGGCAGTGCCAGCACAGAGATCCCGGTCAGCCTGCGGGTGCGCTGCCGCCCGGCGATCGCCGGGTCGAGCCGCAGCCCGGCCAGCGCGAGCCAGGGACGAGCTAGGTGCGCCACCGGCGGATGCGACTCGTAGTGCACGAGCGCGACGAACCGGCGGCCCGGGCCGAGGGACGCGGCCGGGGTGGGCGGCGCATCGATGATCGAGACGATGTCGCTGTCCGGGACCTGGTACGCCACGAGCGGGGTTCCTCTCCTGCTAACCGATACGGCCGGCCGGAACGGCTAACCGCATACACCAACCCGACGCGGCTGCCCCGATGAGGCCCGCGGCTTCGGGTTGCTCATAAACAGATAGTTTCAGGTGGGTTATCCGGCCTCGCCACCGCATCCGCTCCGGCCGCCAGGCGGCCCACTCGGGCCCGGCCTCGTTCTGACCGTGACAGCTAATGCGTCCCCGTTACCTCGTAGACGTGAGCCTGCTCGGGCAACGGAGAGGGCGCGACGCGCAGCAGCCTCGCGGCCCAGGCTGGCAGCCACCAGTTCCAGCGGCCGAGCAACGCCACGACCGCCGGGACGAGGAGGGACCTGACGACGGTCGCGTCCAGCAGGATGCCGGCCCCGACGCCGGTGGCGAAGATCTTGAGGAACGTGAACGGTGCGCTGGCCAGCGCCGCCATCGCCAGGAAGAGAATCAGGGCGGCCGAAGTGACCAGCCGGCCGGTGCGGCCGATGCCGGTGATCACGGCCTGGTTGGTGGATCCGGTTGCGTCGTACTCCTCGCGCATCCGGCTGAGAATGAATACCTCGTAATCCATCGACAAGCCGTACACGAAGGCGAACACGAACAGCGGAATCCAGCCGGTAATCGCGCCAGTAGCTGGCAGGCCCCAGATCGCCCGTGAGCCGTATCCGTCCTGCCAGACCAGCACCAGCACGCCGTAGACCGCGCCGACCGACAGCAGGTTCGCCAGGATTGCCTTCAGCGGCAGGAGCAGCGACCGGAACGCCCTGGCCAGCAGGATGAAGGTGATCACCGCGAGCCCGGCGAGCACCCAGGGAAACTCGCCGTACAGCGAGTGGATCTGGTCGACCAGGTCGGCCGAGTATCCGCCGACCAGGGCGGCCGGATCGGCGCGGGCCAGCGTGTCCCGGACCTGCGCCGCGGTCGTAAGTCCGGCCGGCCCGGCCCCGTCTGCCTTCGGCAGCGCCTCGATCAGGGCCGTCCCGCCGCGCTGCCACGCCGGCCCGGACGGCGCCACCGCCGCCCGGATGCCTGGCGTACCGGTCAGCGCCGAGATGACGGTGTGCGTGCCGCCAGCTGGAGCCAGCTACCTCGATCGGGGCGAGCACGCCCACCGGGATGCCTGCTTGCTCGAGCATGATCACGCCGTCACGGGCGGGTCCCCGCTGGGACAGCGAGTTGGTGCTGGCGTCGCCGACGTGCATGCCGAGGGCGGCAACACCGAGCACCACCAGCACGGCCAGCCCCGCGGCCGCGGCCAGCCAGCGCCGGCGCACCATCATGCGCGCCCAGGCGGTCCAGCCGCGGCTCGCGTGATTCTCATGCCGGAGCCGTGGCCACTCCAGCCGCGGCCCGATTCCGGCCAGGATCGAGGGCACGAGAGTCAGCGTGACCGCGACGCTGATCAGCGGGATCAGCATGCCGCCGATGCCGATGCTGCGGATGAACGGGATCGGCAGCGCGATCAGGGCTAGCAGGCCCAGCGCCACGGTGACGCCGCTGAAGACGATGGCGTGGCCGGCCGTTGCCATCGCCCGGCGGATCGCTTCGTGATTGTCGCTGCCCCGCGCCAGTTCCTCGCGCCAGCGGGTGATCAGCAGCAGCGAGTAGTCGATGGCGACGCCGAGGCCAATCAGGCCCACCAGGAACTGGACGACGAAGTTGACGTTCATGACGTAGGTGAGGCCGAGGATCGCCAGGAACGCAGTGGTAACCGACGCACCCGCGATCAGCAACGGCACGACAGCCAGCAGCGAGGCGAAAACAAAGACAAGGACAGCCAGGGCACCGAGTCCGCCGATCAGAATCTCGTCGAGCACGCCCGGCCCGTTCCGAGAGCCACCGGAGGTCGTGAGCGGCGAGAGGCCCGTCACCTGGACCTGTGAGCCTAGCCGGCAGGTTATGCAGTAGCACGGCGCGGACCTGGGCGAGCGGGATGACCGGGTCCTGCTTGGCGTTGCCGTTGGTGGGTGTGAAGACAAGGCCGAAGGTCGTCCGGCCGTCGGCGGAGACAAAGCCGAGATTGCCGGTGCTGGCGAAGGAGACCACCCGGCTCGCGCCAGTGCTAGGGCTGGCGCCAATTCGCTCGACAGCGGCAAACCCGGCCAGCAACTCGGCCCGCGTTCGCGGCTGGGTGACAGTCGTCCCGGCAGGCAGCCTGATGACTGGCACGAGCGGCTGCTCGGATCCGCCGCTGCCGTACTTGGCGATGATGGCCGCGTCGGCAATGTCGCTGTGGGTGCCAGGGATCTCGAAACTCATGCTCAGGTGGCTGCTCAGGACCGCCGACGCGTAGCCGCCGATCATGAACGCGAGCAGCCAGAACACGCCGATGAGGCGGCGGCGGCGCAGCACGAACCCGGTCAGAGCTTCCATCGCTGCCAGCCCAGCCCTTTCTGGCCGCAGGGCCTAGTTCGGAACCGGTCTGACCCTATCTCAGGCGACAGACAGCTTCCGATCTCAGACAGCAGGCAGTTACCGGCCCGGCGGCGGCAGGCACGCCCGCTGCCGCCGGGCCGAGAGGGCTAGGACCTGGGCTAGTACCAGCCGACCGTGAGCTCGTGATTCCAGGCGCCTACGGGCGAGCCGTAGCGCGCCTTGATGTAGTGCAGGCCCCACAGGATCTGGGTGCGCGCACTGGTCTGCCAGTGCGGGCCGGCGCTGGCCATCTTGGAGCCAGGAACCGCCTGCGGGATACCGTACGCGCCGGAGTAGGCGTTGAGCGCGTGGATGTTCCAACTGCTCTCCCGCGACCAGAGCAGGTTGAGGTAATGGAACTGGCGCTGGCGCCAGTGGAACCTGTGCAGCAGCCGCCGGGCGATCTGCCTCGGGGTAAGCCTGATGCCCTTGCCGCCTTCGGCTACTCCGCCGCCGCTGGCGTCAGGCTTTCCCGCGTTCTGGCCGCTAGCCGTCGCGAGCAAGGCGTCCAGCACAGCAGGTCTGGCTGGGACGGCACTGAGCCTCGTTCCGGATGGGTGGGCCTGACCGACGATGGGCACGGGCCGCGAGATGGCGGCTGGCTGAGTAGCGCCCAGGCCGGACAAGGCGCCAAGGGAGCCCGCGACTGCGGCAGCCAGGGCTACCGCCGTACCGGACACCGCCAGGTGCAACCTGGCTGCCTTGACCGGTTTCGGCTCAGGCTTGGAGAGATCGTGCTGCCGGAGGTCGTGCTCGGGGAGGTCGTGCTCGGGGAGATTGGATGTCCGGAGAAGGGACAAGAGGGGCTTTCTGTCGGGCGCGCAGTTGCGCGCTCGGCTTTCACCCTGCGCTTACTGCCTCGCCAACGTGGGTCCGGCAAGGCTTCGCGGCGCGCGGACTTGTCGCAGGTCCAAGGCGACGTGGCCGCTCAAGGCAGCCGTCACGCACGCGGGGGTGCTGTCGAAGGGACACTCTGCCCGATCTTCGGCAGCCAGGTGGCTTAAAATTGCCATTAAAGGGTATGAGGTAAATCACATTTACCAGACTGTTATCGCATGAATTGGCCCCAAGATTGGGCATTAGGTCATTCGCATTGTTTCCGGAGTTGCAGGCGAGCCACGCGAGCCTCGCCAGCTGCCGCGCGGACGCACCGGCCGCACTTCCCTTCCGGTATGCCCGATTGGCCTGGTTCTTTACCGGACCTACCAAGCGTGGGCGAGCCGCCGAGGATTGCGCCTGTACGGTCCGCAGCCGCCGCAGTAGCGTGCCTGGGGGCGCGCGGACAGCAAAGCGGTCCCGATCGGTCGGCCGCACTGCTCGCACCGGCCATAGCTGCCGCCCGCGAGGCGGTCCAGCGCGGCCTCAATCTCCGCCAGCTCCTGGCGCTCCGCCACGGCTTGCCGCGCGAGCATCCTGGCCGGTCTGGACTCGGAGTCTTCTTGCGCCGCGTCGTGGTAAGCGAGCGAGAGAGCGGTCACCCGCTCCAGCCGGTCCCGCCACCGCTTCTCAAGCTGTGCGCGCTGCCGCATAAGACTAGGCATCTGGCTCCTCCCGGTCGCCGCCCGGCCTCGGGTCTCCGACCCGCCTAGCCGCCGGGCTTACCGTCCTCAGCCCACCGCACGATCCTGCAGACCGGCTGAATAGATCTCGTCCAGATGCTCCGAGAGTTGGCACCAGCGCTCGCGGCCAGGCCGCTGGTGGCATTCATACGATTAGGACGTATAACGACCATTACCAGATTGGCGCTGGCCGATACTATAAAGTCTGTTATCTATTCTGATACGGCGTGTTATTCCGGGTCACACCGGCCAAGCCGTCCGTCTCCAACCGCAGATAAATTCAGCTGGTCCTGGCCGCGTCGCCAGCACGCTGGAACCCTTGCCAGCTAGGGAATTCGTTGCTGCCCGGAGCCCCGGTGCCGATTGTGGGCGCGCCAACTAGGTGGGACCCTGACACTTCTGCTCACGGGATGGTGTTTGATAGTCCTGGTTGCATTCGTATTTTGCGTACGCGACGCGAGCTGTTGGCGACCGGCCGATGGGGAATCCTCTCCGGGGGCCGACCACCCGGAGCACGACGTCGTGGCGACCCAGGATCCTCGTCCGTGGATCCCGGAGATCACCCAGTAGGAGAAGGCACATGCCTCAGGGCACCGTGAAGTGGTTCAACGCCGACAAGGGCTATGGGTTCATCGCCCCAGACGACGGCAGCGCCGACGTCTTCGTGCACCACTCCGCGATTCAGGTTGACGGCTTCCGTAGTCTGCAAGAGAACCAGCGGGTCGAGTTCACCGCCGGCCAGGGCGCCAAGGGCCCGCAGGCTGAGCAGGTCCGCCCGCTCTAGCCAGAGACCGGCCAATGGGCCGGTAAAGCACGCATAGCTTCAAGGCTCTGCATAACTCAAGGAGACGGCTCCGGAAACGGGGCCGTCTTCTTGCGTGTCGGGACAGATCGCTCATCGCCGCGAACCTGGACAGTCGTCGCGTCGGTCGTTCTGCCGCAGACGACCGTCCAGGTTCTTGGCAACGCCTGGTCACTTAGCAGTTAGTCATCCAGGCTGCCCATGCTCAGGTTGACGGTCGTTCCCGTCATCCCGCTTGCCTTGTCCGACGCCATGAAGACGGCCATGTTTGCCGTCTCCGCGAGTGTCGAAAGCCGGCGCGTGTGCGTCCGGCTTGCGAGCGCCTCCTGGAACTGTTCCCAGGTCAGTCCCGATGCCTTGGCGTAGCCCTCGAAGGAGTCCTTGATCCTGGCTGTCTCCGGTATCCCCTGTGGCCGCAGGCCGACGACGCGGATGCCCTTGGGTGCGAGCTCGGCGGACAGATTTCGGGTGAGTGCCTCCACGGCGGCCATCGCCGGACTCCCGCCTCCGATCAATGGCGTGCCTGTCCGCGACGGAGTTGAGGTGACAGTCATGATCACTCCCGATCGGTTCGCGATCATCCGCCGGGCAGCCAGGCGGGCGGTCAGGAAGTACGACCTCGTGTAGGCCGCAATCGGCAGGGAGAACATCTCCGCGTCCAGCTCGACCAGCGGCACGCGAACCTTCGGATTCGGGAGGCCGATCGCGTTGAACGAGATGTCGACACGGCCCGCCATCCCGGTCAGGTACTGAAGATACCTGTCCACGGCCTGCTCATCGAGGGCATCGATCTCGGCCACCTCGGCGGATCCGCCGGCGGAAACGATGTCCTTCGCGACAATCTCTACCGGTGCCCGGTGACGCCCGGTGACAAAGAGCCTGGCGCCCTCGGCTGCGAAGGCGCGTGCCACAGCGCCGCCGATCGCGCCTCCGGCTCCGTAGATCACCGCGACTTTGTCTTGCAGTATCATTTCGGGTTCCTTTCTGGGCCTGGTTCGTGCGCGTGAATTGGTGTCAAAACTTCTTTCCTCAGTCCCTGGTACTGGTCGCCAGGACCGGCTCCGGCACCTCGCGCGCTGCTGTGCGCGGCCGGCCGAGGAGCAGGAGTGCCAGCGCCAGGCCGATGCCTGCAAGCGCGGCGCAGGCCAGGAAGGCGGACTGGTAGCCCTCGGTCAGCACGACGAGCGGACTCGCGCCCTTGTTCGCAGCCAGGTAGCCAGCGGAGCGGGAGACGGCAACGGTCGAGACGATGGCGACGCCGAGCGCTGTGCCGATCTGCAAGGCGGTATTGCTGAGCCCGGAGGCGAGCCCGGACTCATGCTCGGCGACGCCCGCGAGCGCCGCGACCGTGGCGGTCACGAAGGCGAGGCCGATCCCCAGCCCGCACAGGAGCAGCCCGAAGAATATGTCCGGGAAGTAGCTGCCGTGTGCGGAGACCTGCGTGAGCACGAGCGATCCCGCGCCCATGAGCGCCATGCCGGTCGCGGCGGCCGGGCGGAAGCCGGCTTTGAGTACCACGGCCTGACCGGCGGTCGCGCCGGCCGTGGCCCCGATCGCGAGCACGACGGAGCTGACCCCGAACCTGAGCGCGGAGTAGCCGAGCACCTGCTGCGCGTAGAGGGTGAGGACGAACGGCATGCCCACCGCGACGGTGCCGATCAGCACTGTGACGGCGTTTGCCCCCACGACAATGCGCAACCGGAGGATGCGCAGCGGCACGAGCGGCGCGTGGTGGCGCGACTCGATCAGCGCGAAGGCGGCAAGAAGCAGGGCCGAGCCGACGAGCGGAAGGATTGTCCGCGCGTCCCCCCAGCCGGCGTCCGGAGCCTTGATGACCGCGTAGACGAGCAGAACAAGCGCGCCGGTGATGGTGACCGCCCCAGCGGGGTCGTAGCTGCGGCGCGCCAGCGACCCCCGGCTCTCGCGGAGGAACGCGGGCGACAGCGCGAGCGCGGCCAGGCCGACGGGGATGTTGATGAAGAAGATCCACCGCCAGCCGGGGCCGTCGACGAGCGGGCCGCCGATCAGCCAGGCCGCGGCGGCGCCGGTGCCGCCGAGCCCGCCCCAGATCCCCAGCGCCTTGTTCCGTTCGGAGCCCTCCGGAAAGGTCGTTGAGATGATCGAGAGAGCGGTCGGGGTCATGATCGCGGCGCCTGCGCCCTGGACCACGCGGGCCGCCAGGAGCGCCGCCGGCGACCAGGCGAGCCCGCACAGGAGCGACGCGGCCGTGAAGAACAGGACACCGGCCATGAACACGCGACGGCGTCCGAGCAGGTCGGCCGCGCGTCCTCCGAGCAGCAGCAGGCCGCCGAAGGTGAGGGCGTAGGCGCTCAGCACCCACGGCAGGCCTTGCTTCGAGAAGCCGAGATCGGCTCCGATCGAGGGCAGCGCCACGATCGTGATCGTGCCGTCGAGAAGCACCATGAAGAAGGCGCAGCAGAGCAGCGCCAGCGCCCACCAGCGGCGCGGATCGAGGCCGGCCGGCGCCAGGCGCGCGTCCGGTGCGGACGATTCCATCATCAACCTCCTGAGTTGTTTCAGTCCTCGCCGTATGCAGGCGCTGCGGCGCCGGGAAAGTGGGCGCCCGCAGGCCGCCCAGTTCGCCCCTCGGTCGGCGCCTATACAAGATGGAAGCGCGACAAGGAGCAGGAGGAAGGTGACGCGAGGGTGGTAACAGCCGACCTGATCTCAAGGGCGCGGGCCGGGGACGGCGAGGCCTTCCAGGAGCTAGCCGAGCCGTACCTCCGGGAGCTACAGGTGCACTGCTACCGGATGCTCGGATCCTTCCAGGACGCCGAGGACGCCCTCCAAGACACGCTGCTGGCCGCCTGGCAGAGCCTCGGAGGGTTCGAGGGACGCGCCTCGCTGCGCACCTGGCTCTACCGGATCGCCACCCATCGTTGCCTCGACGCGCGCCGCTTGGCCGGCCGGCGCCCGGCTAAGGAGTGGGATATTCCCGGAGTTGAACTGCCCGAGCCGACCCGGCTCGGCGAGGTCGTATGGCTGCAGCCGTTTCCCGACGCCCTGCTCGAGGGTGCGACCGGCGTATCGCTCGGCCCGGAGGCCCGCTACGAGCAGGCCGAATCCATCTCCCTGGCTTTCGTGACCGCCCTGCAGGTCCTGCCGCCTCGCCAGCTCGCTGTGGTCATCTTGCGCGATGTGCTCGGATTTCACGCCAGCGAGGTGGCCGACATGCTGGACTCCACCGTCGAATCGGTCAACAGCGCCCTCAAACGGGCGCGCGCCAGCCTGCAGCGCCGACAGCCACCGACCGGCGACCGGCAACCGCCGCCCGCCTCCGGCTCACCCGCCGAGGATGCGATCGTGGAAAAGTTCGCCCACGCGTGGGAGTCCGCCGATCTGGGCGCGCTGGTAGCCCTTCTGACCGACGACGTCTTCATGTCGATGCCACCGATGCCATTCGAGTACGAGAGCCGAGACGTCGTTGCTCGCTTCTGCGCCGGCCTGTTCGACGGGGGCCGCAGGTTCGACCTCGTGCCGACGCGAGCCAACGGCCAGCCGGCATTCGGAGCCTATCTGCGCACCCCGACCGGCATCCGCCACGGGACCGGCCTGTACGTC
The DNA here is from genome assembly GCA_963804435.1 of uncultured Actinomycetota bacterium. Lineage (GTDB taxonomy): Bacteria > Actinomycetota > Actinomycetes > Streptosporangiales > Streptosporangiaceae > JAJYUU01. The sequence goes on from CAWDQI010000003.1 coordinate 416,888, forward strand.
CTCACCCTCACTGGCGACCGGATCTGCGCCCTGGCCCGGTTCGAGAACAGCGTGCTCCCATGGTTCGGGCTGCCGCGGTCACTCCCGAGCCGATCGGCCTAGCAGCGTCACCAGCCGCCGCGGCGCCACTTCCCGGTAGCCGTCTTGCACGATCTCGGCGATTTCGGTCCAGTCAACTGGCACGTCAAGCCGTACGCCAACCCAGCCGCGGTTGCCCACATAGGCCGGCACGAAGTAACGGCAGGGATCCAGGCCGGTGAGTTCCTGCTGGCGTCCGAACGGAGCAGCGCACCAGCAGGCCAGCACGTCGTCGTGGTGGTGGTCGGCGAAGCACGCGAACATCTTCCCGGTGCCGGCGAACCACGCAGGCTCGCCGTGACTCAGCCTTTCGGCCGCCGCCGGCAGGCTCATGCAGATCGCCCGGAGCCGGGCCAGCGCATCCTGACCATGCACTGCCCTATCATCGCGCAACGGCACCGCAGGGGGTATCGTCGCCGCACCGGGCAGCGACGGCCGCCGCCCGCGGGCCGCCCGGCCCGGCAGGCAGGCGAGAGGCGGGCGTCATGACTAGGGCACTGCTCAACAGCGCCCTGGCGGGCATGGGCACGACGATTTTCGCCGAGATGTCCGCCCTCGCGGCGGAGACCGGCTCGGTCAACCTGGGCCAGGGTTTCCCGGACACGGACGGCCCGGCCGAAATAGCGCAGGCCGCCGTGGACGCCATCCTTTCGGGACGTGGCAACCAGTACCCGCCGGGGCCCGGCATCCCGGAGTTGCGTCAGGCAATCTGCGCGCATCAGAAGCGGTTCTACGGGCTCGACCTCGACCCCGATACCGGGGTCCTGGTCACGGCCGGCGCTACCGAGGCCATCGCGGCGGCCCTGCTGGCGCTGCTCGAGCCCGGCGATGAGGTCGTCGCCCTCGAGCCCTATTACGACTCCTACGCGGCCTGCATCGCCATGGCCGGGGCCAAGAGGGTTCCCGTTACCCTCCGCCCGCCCCGATTCCGGCCGGACCTGGATGCACTCCGCGACGCGGTCACCGAGCGCACCCGGCTGATCCTGCTGAACACGCCGCACAACCCGACGGGCATGGTCGCCACCCGCGAGGAGCTGACAGCAATCGCCGCGCTCGCTATCGAGCGCGATCTACTGGTGATCACTGACGAGGTCTACGAGCACATCGTATTCGGCGGCGAGCACATCCCGATTGCCACGTTGCCGGGCATGGGTGATCGCACGGTGACTATCAGTTCGGCAGGCAAGACGTTCTCCTTCACCGGCTGGAAGGTTGGCTGGGTAACGGGGTCGCGGGAGCTGGTAACTGCCGTCAGGACGGCTAAGCAGTTCCTTACCTTCGTCAGCAGCGGCCCATTCCAGTACGCGATCGCGGTCGGCCTGGCCTTGCCAGACGCTTTCTACTCGGGGCTCGCCGCTGGATTGCAGCACCGGCGCGACTTGCTGGCATCAGGCCTGGGCGACGCGGGATTCGATGTGTTCACCCCGGCGGGCACCTACTTCATCACCACCGACATCGCGGGCCTCGGCGAGCCAGACGGGCTGGCGTTCTGCCGCAGTCTCCCGCACCGTTGCGGTGTCGTCGCCGTGCCCAACGTGGTCTTCTACGACGATCGGCAGGCTGGCCTGAGCCAGGTCAGGTTCGCCTTCTGCAAGCGCGAGGAGGTGCTGGCCGACGCGGCTGCGAGGCTGCGCGGCCTGCGGACCGGCGGTTAACAGCCCCTCACTAGGATGGTTGAGGCGCTCGCCCACCGCGGCGGTGCGGCGCCGGATGACACACAGCACCTATGACTACAGACAAATGACGACAGACAGCGTGACCGCAAACAGCGTGACCGCAGATTGCGCTGTGACGATAGAGAGGGCATCGTGACTGCTGCGCAGAACGGCGGGCCGGGCGCGCCCGAAGCCGCCGCCGAGATTTACCAGGCAGCCAGGCAGGACAAGCCCTGGGGCCACGAGGTCATCTTCGCCGCCATCGAAGGCAAGTACGTCGGGAAGGTCATCCACGTCACCGCTGGTCACTCCCTCAGCCTGCAGTACCACCGGCAGAAGGAAGAGACCATCAGCGTGCTGTCGGGCGCGGGGCTGATCGAGTTCGGGCCGTCTGCTACCGAGCTGACCGGCCAGCACTTTGCCCCTGGGGACACGATCCACCTGCCGGCCGGCGCGGTGCACCGGATAACGGCGATCACCGACCTGACCTTCGCAGAGGCATCGACCGCCGAGCCAGGCTGGCGGGAAGACGTGGTGCGGCTAGAAGACAAATACGGCCGGTCAGGCACGAGCGCTCCCTGAAGCTGTCGGCTCAGTCAGCTACTCGTGCGGGAGTACGGGATAGCCGCCAGCTCACTGCCACCTATCTGCTGGAACGGGCCGATCGGGTACTGGATCGGGACCGCGCTGTCGACGTACAGGGTGCCGGACACCGGCGGCCCGTTGCCACTGAGCGTGATGGTGATCAATGCGGTCGCTCCCGCCGGGACGATCACCGGGCTGAATGTGCTCAGCGTGGCCAGGAAAACCGAGCCGTACCAGAAGTCCTCCGTGACCGAAAGGAAAGACCTGTCGAACGGCTGAGTCGCGACCGTCGCCTTGAGTGTCACGTTCTCGTGGCTGGCGGCTGGCTTGCGGAAGCCTCCCGAAGCCGACGGCGCCGGCGGGGCCGACCAGAATCCTGGGGTCAGCGGGCCCTGGCTGCCGCCACGGGTGACCGACACCGACGGAGTCCTCGACCCGTTGGCCGCGCCCGGCAAGTACGACGCGATGTCCGGGTCTCCGATCAGCGGGCTCAGGTCGAAGGTGAACGGACGCGCCGCCGCCGACGGGGTGGTAACGGTGACGTTGCTCGACTCGGATGGCACCAGCCACGCGGGCGGCGATGCGGTGGCCCTCATCGGCACCCGCGCGGTGTTGCTGGTCAGCGCGCTGAGAGTGTAAGTCTTCGAACCGGTAAGCCGCGGATCGAGGAAGATGTCCTGCGTCGCGCCGCTGGTGTTCTTGACGTGGATCGTGAAGGTGCCGTCTTTAATCGAACCGGACGGCAGGCCGGTCACCGAGGCGCCGGGCTGGATGGCGATGCTCCCGGTGTAGGGATCGGAGATTTCGTTGCCACCGGTCGGATCGACGAACTCCACCACGAGCGTCCAAGTGCCCGGCACCACGTTCACCGCCGAGGAGGACGCGGTCAGCTGGTCGGAGAATCCGCTGGCCGAGTTCGACACATAGTGGTTTGAGCCATACCCGTCGATCTCCCCGGCCGGGTCAACCAGGTAAGTGTTCACCAGGTTGTGCGCGTCGTTGGCCAGGTGCACCGAGGCGGTGATGTCCTGGTTGCTCGCCGAGGGGACACTGAACTGGTAGAAGGCGAACTGACCGGGACCGCGGCCGTTGCCGCCGATGAGGCTGCCGCGGAATCCGCCCTTGGCCGGCGTCCCGGCCAGGTCGACGTAGCTGCGCAGCAGCACCGGGATGGTGCTAGCCCCGTGCCCACCATCGATCACGACCGAGCCGGCCAGGTCGCCGGGCGTTGACGGCGTGGAGACCGACAGCGTGACGGGTGCCGACTGCTGGCCCTTGGCCAGCGTCAGCGTGGTCTGGCTGAGCAAGCCGAAGGGAACCAGCTTCTGCGTGCTGACCCGGACGCGGACCGTGCCGGTCGTGCCGTCTAGCGGCGCGCCACTCACGGGGCCGAAGATGACCGCCGTCCAGGTGCCGGCCCTCGGGTTGATCACGTCCTCGTTCGCGCTCCGGTCGTAGCCCTGGGGCAGCGACGTCGCAGCGAACCGGCCTCTGGGGTCGATCAAGATCATGGTCAGGGGGTAGGTGACCTGAGATGAATTGATCTTGGCGGGGAAGGCCATCGCCGCGTTGAGCCGCTGCTGCCCCGAGGGCACGGTGAAGTGGACCACACCGTAGTTGTCCTTGAACCCGCCGAAGTCGATGAAGTGGCCGCTGTGGGCATTGGACAGCGTTACCTTGCGCTGCTGCACATTGCTGACCGGGCCGAGGGTACGGGCGGACAGGTGCACGGTCTGGCTAACTGCGCCAGTGTTGGCGACGGTGAAGGTGGCGGTCTCCGCGGAGCCAGGATTGTCCTGGATGTCGATCTGGCCTTGCCGGTGGTCCAGTGCAATGGCGGCGTTCAGGCCGGACACCGACGTCACGCTCGTCGCCAGAGTGTCTCCAGTGGCGGCGGTCGGCATGGCATACGACTCGGCGAGCTGGACAGCCTTATAGGCATTCAGCAGGCCCGTGCCCTGCTCATCCCCCGGTGCGCCGAGGTCGCTGGCCGTGCTCATGATGATCTGCTTCACCACGGCAGGCTTCGGCGTCTGGCCGCCGTGGGTCTTGCGGTACGCCTGAATGACCAGGGCGGCCACCCCGGAGGTCAGCGGGGCCGACTGGCTGGTGCCGCCGGTGAGCTGAACGCCGGATGGCTGCCCCCGGTAATTCGTGCACTGCGGGTAGATCCTGACGTCGGTCGAGCATGACGTGAAGCTCGAATCGCCGGGCGCGACCAGGTCGATCCCGGCACCGGTGGCGTTGAAGCCGCTCGAGCTGATGTTGCTGATGTTGTTGTTCAGCCAGCCAGTCCGGGCGAACCTGTCGGCCTCAGAGGAGTTGGACATGCCATAGGACCGGAAATCGGTACTGGCACCGACGGAGATGACGTTCGGGTCCGTCGAAGGCGAGCCGATGGTGTCCGTGCCTGGAGCCGCGTCGCCGCTGGACACCACGACCGTGATGCCAGCGTTGACGGCGGCGTCATCGAACTGTTTGATCGCGTCAAGCGAAGTGTCCGGGATGCTGTTGCCGCCAAACGACTCGTTCAGTACGTTGACGGGCTTCACGACGGTCGCGTAGTTGATCGCGTCCAGGAAGGCCGACGTCGTGGTGGCGTTATTGACCCCGAAGACTCGCAAGCCCTCCAGGCTGACGTCCGGCGCGACACCCTCGATCTTGATGTCGCAGGGCCGGGACAGCGCCTGGGCGCTGAAGTCCCGCACGTTGTAGACGTGGCGGCCCTGGCCAGCGATGGAGTTGGCGTCCAGGAAGGCCTCGCCGCCGCCTCCACTCGCGCCCAGCGTGCCGTCGCCGGTGAAGTCCTTGTACTCGGTGAAGACGGACTTGCCGTTCACCTTGATGAAGTTCACGTTGTGGACGTCGATGCCGTCGGCCATGTAGGCGACGGTGACGCCCTTCCCGGTGAAGCCGAGGGAGCGGGCAGTCTTCGCGCCCTTGGCCAGCGACTGAGTGTTGGTGACCTGGAGCGCTTCCGGCTCTAGCTGCGCCTGGCCGTGCGCCAGGCAGGCACCGGGAAGCGGCTTGATCGCGCCGGTGGCGGCGGCAGCATCGGCCCGGGCCACGGCGGCCGACGGTCCCTGAATAACGGCGTCCGGGATGATCCTGGCGACAGCCGGGTTTGCCTTTAGCCGCGCCTCCTCGCCGGCCGACACGGTCGCGGCCACGGCATTGACCAGCCGGTACCCGATCACGCGCGTCGCATGCACCTGTGACAGCTCGGCAACCAGGCCGCTTTGGCTGGACGCTATCGCGGCGGACCTGGCGGCCAGCCGGGGCCGGGCGCTCAAACGGATGCCCGGCTCGTTCTTCAGGAAGACGATCACGTGCTGGGTGGCGTTGGCCGACAGAGCCGAAGCCTGGGCCGCGGTGAGCTGCGGCTGCCCGAGCCCCTCGCTGGCCTGCCCGGCAGTGACCGGCGCCGCGACGGCCCCGCCCGCCTGGGCTATGACCAGCGTCGTGGCCGCAACCGCGACCAGGCCCGGGCCAGCCTTGCGGCGGGCGGGTGCAGCGCGCATAAAGAACGAACGTCGCATCGAAGCGCCTCACGGTAACGGCGGCAGACGTGGCCGCAGCACGAATGAACCCCAGGCGGGGACGTTATCAGAGTTGCCCCAATTAGTAGCTAATACCGCACTAAGAAACTCGATGAACTATCTGATTGTTACTGAGCGATTATTCGATGGCCTGCCGTCGAGCACCCGGAAGATCTCGACCCACTGGGCCGGGCTCACGTAGGCAACCACGGTCCGGCGATCGACGCCCGCGCTCGCGCAAGCGGCCGCGACCCGCTCTGGCGGGTAGGTCCGGCGCAGCGAAGCCTGCACCGACCCGCCAACACCGCTGAACCCGGCCTGTATCAGCCGCCGGTAAGCGGCTTGCCGGGCCGGGCTGATCAGCGGCTCGGCTCGGCGCTCCAGCTGCAGAATGCCGGCGTCGACCCGCGGTACCGGGCGGAACTGGGTACGGGCGATGGTGCCCTGAAGCTCCCAGCGAAATTGCGGCCAGGTGGTCACGGTGAGCAGGCTCCACCGGCCATATCCGCCCGCGCGCTTGCGCGCGTACTCCAGCTGGGTAATGAGCGTGGCGACGGTAAGGCGCCGAGCGTGCAAGCACCAGTCGATGATCGGCGAGGTAAGCGAGAACGGCGCGTTCCCGACGACCTGGAACGGCCGGGACGGCGGCCGGGCGGTCAGGAAGTCGCGCATGACGACCTTGACCTGCGGGCGGTCGCCGACCCTGGCAGTCAGCCGGCTAGCCAGGCTCTCGTCGAGCTCGTAGGCGATTACCTCGCCGAACATGGCTGCCAGCCGCGCGGTAAGGATGCCCTCGCCGGCCCCGACCTCCAGGCACAACCCGGCCGGTTCGGCGCGGACTGCGCTGAGAAAGTGCCGGGCCGCCGCCGGGTCGCGCAGGTAGTTCTGGGATAGCTCGCGCCGGCGCCGATCACGCTCGGTACGCCCGCCGGGGCCCCGCCGGGGCGGGCGCCTCCCCGACGTGTCCATCGGACCAGGTTACTGACCGGCGGCGCTGCACCGGACGAGGCCGCCAGGGTTAAAGTGCCGATACCACAACGAAGTTGCCAACCCGGCAGCCAGCCCGGCAGCGCGCTGCCGGACCGACCGCGTCCGGAAGGAGACACTGAATGCGGTACGCGGCTCTCCTGCGTGGCATCAACGTCGGCGGGCACAACAAGGTGCCGATGGCTGAGCTGCGCGGCCTGCTCACCGATCTCGGCTACGCGGACCTGGCGACGCACCTGCAGAGCGGCAACGCCATCCTCAGCTCGCAGGCGCCAGCAGCCGCTTTAGAGCTGGACATCGCCACGGCTGTGGCCGCGAGGTTCGGGGTCAGCTGCGCGGTTATGGTGCGTACCGGCGCCGAGCTAGCCGCCGCTATCCGGGCCAGCCCGCTCGGTGGCGAGCCGGAGAACCCGACCCGTTACTTTGTCGCGTTCCTTAGCAAGCAGCCGGCGACCCAGGTACTCAAGGCACTTGAGGGCGTCTCGTTCGAGCCTGATGCGCTCTGGGTCCGCGGTCGCGAGGCCTACCTGTGGTGCCCGGCAGGCGCTGGCGAGACCAAGCTCACCAACGCCGCCCTGGAGAAACGGCTCGGCGTCGCAGCGACCGCTCGCAACTGGAATACGGTCACCAAGCTCGCGAGCATGACAACCGGCTGACGACACACGCCGGCCGCGTTCCGGATGGGAACGGGGTCGCCTCGGCGCTACTCATCGCTGAACCGGCGCAGCCGCTTCAGCTGGGACCGGCGCTGCTTCTCGGCCAGCCGCCGCTCGACGGCCCCGCGGCTCGGCTTCGTCGGCCTGCGCGGTGTGCGCGGCGGCGCCGTTGCGTCGGTCAGCAGCGCGCTGAGCCGGGCGGCGGCGGCCTCTCTGTTGCGAAGCTGGGAACGGTACTCGCTGGCCGCGACTGTGATCACGCCGCCGGAAAGCCGCCCGGCCAGGGCTGAGAGAGCCCGTTCCTTCAGCATCGGCGGCAACGCCGCCGACCGGGCCAGGTCATAGGACAGCTCGGCCTGGCTGTCGGTGGTGTTGACGGACTGGCCACCGGGGCCTTGTGACCGGGAAAACCGCCACGCGAGCTCTTCTGGCGGGATGGTGATGCCTCGCACCGTAACCTCCAGGCTCACTGCGACTCCAACGCGCGGGCGGCAACTGCGGGCATGCAGCCTGCTTATCACAACGCTCATTAGTGCGATTTTGTAGTCGGTGCGAGCCTGCCGACGACCTGCGCGGTGCGCAGATCTCACGCCATGACGTATGGAAGAAAGGTGTGGGCGGCGTCGACAACTGTTTTCCATCATCTGTCGGTACGGCGACGTGCGATCACTTGGCGTCGGCGTAGCAGTCGACGACAGCTGACGTCATCGGGAAGGTCACCCCCGTTGGACCGAAGATCAGGTCCGTGGCCGTGGCCGCGGCCGCGTTGATGGCCGCAACGACCTCGGGCGCCTGCGCGGCCGGGCCATGCACGATCACCTCGTCATGCTGGAAGAGCACCAACTGGGGCTGGCCGAGGTCAGCGAGACTGCCACGCAACGTGGCCAGCAGGACTAGTGCCCAGTCGGCAGCACTCGCCTGCACGACGAAGTTCCGGGTGAACCGGCCGCGGGCCCGCGCCGCCGCCCCCGCGCCCGGATCTCGCTCCTGCTCAGGGTCGGCCGCCTCAGCCGTCGTTGCTAGCCAGGCCGCTGACGGGGAGGGGCAGGTCCGGCCGAGCACGGACCGCACCACGCGGCCTTCCTCCCCGGCACGCGCGGCGCTCTCGACGAACGCCGATGCCTGCGGAAACCTCCGGCGGAACAGCGCGAGCGACTGGCCACCGTCGCCGCCAGTCCCGCCATACATGGCCGACAGCAGCGCGACCTTGGCGGTAGCGCGATCAGCTCCGATGGCGGTGGCGACTGCCTCATAGAGGTCGCCGCTAGCCGCCGCCTCCGCGAACGCCCGGTCCCCGGCGAGTGCCGCAAGTATGCGCGGCTCAAGCTGGGCAGCATCGGCGACCACCAGCGTCCAGCCGGGGTCAGCCAGCACCGCCGCGCGCAGTAGCTTGGGAATCTGCAACGCGCCGCCTCCGCGCGATGCCCAGCGGCCTGACACGACGCCGCCAACCACGTATTCAGGCCTGAACCTGCCGTCGCTAACCCAGGTGTCCAGCCACGACCAGCCGTTCGCGGTATGCAACCGGGCCAATTCCTTGTATTCGAGCAGCAGCGGGATCGCCGGATGATCCACCCGGCGCAGCTCCGAGGATCTGGTGGAAGGAACCCGGATGCCGCTGGCTCTGAGCGCGCGCAGCAACTGGGCCGGTGAATCGGGATTGACCGGGCGCGCGGCGCCAAGTGCCGCGGAAATCCGCGCGGCGAGCGCATTGAGCTTGGCCGGGCGCAGCGGCAGCCGGGCCGTTACAGGCGGCCGCGGGCCAAGCTGCTCTGCCAGTAGTCGCAGGTGCACGTCGGCTCGCCAGGGCAGACCGGCCTCGGTCATCTCGGCAGCTGCCAGCGCCCCGGCGGACTCGGCGGCGGCCAGCAGGCCGAATCTGGTCGGCTGCTGATCAGCGCTGATCGCTGCTAGTTGACCCGAATGGACGGCCGTCAGGTCGCCCATGACAGTGACTAGACCCGGATCGCCTGGCTGGCCAGCGTCGAACGACAGCTGGGCCGGATCCGATCTGGCTGGTCCGGCGCCGCTGGCCGCAGCCGCCCGCTGAGCCAGTCGCGCCGCGGCGGCCGCCTCATCACTGCCCGCATGCCCATCCCTGGCGTGCAGCAGGGCGGCGATGAGGCGCACGTCATGACAGCGAGCTACCGTTACGCCGCCCCGCAGCAGCGCCGGGTAGACCTGAGCAGCCGACGGCCATACCCAGCGAACGTCTCCGCCAGCCTCTAGGCTGGCCACCGCCGCAGTAAGGTCGGGGACTGCGTGGGCCGCTTCGGCTGCCTGGCCGGCGTCGCCGAGCCGGCACAGCAGGCCCGACCTGCCGGGTCCGGGCACCAGCGCCATCCGCACAACCTGAATTGTGCGCCATCGCCCTGACATTGCCGCCGAGGCTGACGTGCGCCACGTGCTGGCAAGGCGGCGCTGGCCCGATATTGGCCGGGCTCGGCACTATACCCGCCCGGTACGCTCCGAGCGCTCGGTCCTGAGCAGTCACGGGCAGGCCGTAGCTAGACGACCGTGTCTGCTGCGGTCGGCTGGCGTTCTTGCTGCCGGGTCTTGACTTCGCGCTCGCCCCGCTGCGAGCGACGCGGCCGGCTCAGCTTGGATGCCGCTAGGGGCGCGGGCCGATCCGGCTGATCGCTCGCGAGTCCCGCGGCTCCGTCGTCGCTACCGGCTCCGCCAGAATCGGGCGGCCGCCCTTCGGACCGATACTGCGGCGGGATGCCCTGATACCTTTGCCCGCGATGGGCGGTCCGTTTGCTTGACGCGATATACGGCCCGCCGTCAGTCTCGGCTGCAGGCAGCGGCACTAGCTCCGCTACCGGGAACACCTCCGCCGGGACTGGCTCGCGCTCGCCGCGAGGTCCGATCGCCGCGTCGGCAGGGTTGACCGGCTCGGCCGGCTGACTTTGCCGGTCGGCCTGCTCCTCGGCTGGCTCGCGCTGAGCTCGCTCTTGCACAATTGGCTGGTGCCCGTCCGGCTCGGCGACTTGGTCTGGCTCGGCCGACTCGTCCGCCGATGGGTCTGACTCGGCAAGGGACCGAGCCTGGACCGGCACCGCTACAGCGTCCTCAGATGCCATCTGCGCTGCGGCCGGAAGAGCAGACTTGTTCCCGGCCGCGCCCGGCCAGTCGGTCAGGTCCGCGTGCACAGGTCCGATGTAATCGTGGCCAATGATCACTGCGGCCAGCATCTCCGCTTCCTCTGCGCCCAGCCCGAATACCACTCGGGGCTGGCCCCACGGCTCCTCCAGCGAGTAGCCCACGTAGCTGGACACCGGCGTCGCGTTCTCGGCGCCAACTCCCCGTTGAATTCGCCAGTACTCCCATGCACGCTCCAGTGCGAGCGCTGCCTGCTCCGCACGCTGCACCAAGCCCGGATCACGCATTGCGCCTACCTCCCCCTCCCCCACAGCGCCGCACTCCGTCCACAAGACGGACCCCCAAAGGACGCTACGCACTCACTGACGCTCATGGTCGGGCTGTCACGGTGATGCACGGACGTCACGCTTGCCGCCGGGCGCCGACGCTGGCGGCACGTGCCCTCAGTATCGTCTCGCGACGGCACCGCGCGATGCGATTACGAAAAGTTGTTATGTGACTACAGACAGTTAGCTAGATATATCCAGACCCGGACCTGCAAGACGCGGGGAAGCCACGGACGAGCGATGGCAGCAAGCGCTTCATTTCAGGTGCTAGGTGCCCGGTGGCCGCGACAGTAGCGGCGGTGCGCCCGCCCGCGATTGCGGCGTGGGCGCGCAAGGCCGGGTCGTGAGTAGCGTCGGCTCGGGCGGGCTGCCCAGCAGCCGGTGCCGATCGAACGGCCTTGTTACTGGCAAAACCTCGAGGCTTTGTTGGTAATACCTGCTCAAGTTGCCTGCCACGGCGACACCCGCAGTGATCCCCAGAAGCAGCTGGCAGGCTGCGGATCCGTAGTCTCCTGATTGCCAGGAGGCCGGATCGACCCCGGCTTCCGTCGACCGATGCCCACCATCGCATCGAACGCGAAGCGCGCCCCCCGATGCGGTGTGCTGACCGCCGGGGCCGACCCCCCCAATTGCTGAGCAACTGGCCGCTGGCTGACTCCACTCGCCAGCATCGCGGCCGTTGCCTCACTCTGAGCGCTGCTGCGGGATGCCCGCCAGAAGGGCACGGACCTCCGTCTCCCGGTACCGGCGGTGCCCGCCTAGCGTCCGGATGGACGTGAGTTTTCCTGCCTTTGCCCATCTCGTAACTGTCTTCGGATCCACCCTGAACATCGTTGCGACTTCTGCCGGCGTAAGCAGCGGCTCAGCCTCTGGCGTACGTGCTGACATGTTGACGGCCTCTCCTCCTGGACCGGTACTACGATCCTTACTTCACTTGCTGTTCGTGGCTCCATTGATGAGCCTGCCTTGGATGTCCCATATAGTCCACTCAGACCATATTGCCATCACGAGCGGTAACAAGTCGACAACCGGGAGCAAAGTTTCTTTTGCGAGTCGCCGCGATGCGCCGCTGCGACCTGTCACGCAGCGTGATTCTAGCGACACGCAGCGTCGCAACGGGCGGATTCGGAAAAGTCATCCGCGCCTCCCATCGGCTACTTGGCTCGATTGCCGCCTTGCCTTGCTCCCCTCACTAGCTGGGCCGATCTCCTCCAGGTCGGCACCATAAGGGGCTTGGATCATGCCGGGCTACGGTATGGCTCCCGGCCCTAGCCGGCCATCCCTCCCTCCCGTTCGCGATACTGGTGAGACGAGCCGATCCCCAACCGGTTCGCACGCCAGCCGATAACAGGATGCTCCGGGCGGTTGCATGACACCTGATTTGTTCCTATGCAACCGGTCCGAGTCCTGTATTAATTCCCGGACTTCGGCCAGATAACCGGCTTCAGGCGATTTCGACCGAAGCACTTCGCTATCATGCCACGCTGGGTAAGCGCCTGGCCACGCAGGGGTGCACAACCACGCGTATAGCGACCGGAACTCCGGCACCTGTCGCATCATACGCAGCATGACTAATCGTGACATGCCGTACCCGTCCCGGCAAAGCCTTACGCGCCGGTAGCCCTGCGACTCCGCTCTGCCAACCGGTCGGGCCGCTATAGGCTGGTTGCCGAATCCCGCGTCGACGAAGATGCGGGCAGGAATTCGGGAGCTCACCGAAAGTGACCACAGTCTTTGAGCCCGGCCCTGCAGAAGGTCGGTCCGGGCATGAGCAAGTCGTGTTCTGTCAGGACACCCAGTCTGGACTGCGCGCCATCATCGCTATCTACTCGACTGCGCTTGGGCCCGCGCTCGGCGGGACGAGGTTCTACCCGTACTCCAGCGAGGACGCGGCGCTCGCGGACGTGCTGAACTTGTCCAGGGCGATGGCCTACAAGAACGCCCTTGCCGGACTCGACCTCGGCGGCGGCAAGGCGGTCATTATCGGCGATCCCGGCGTGCTGAAATCTGAGGCTCTGCTGCGTGCGTACGGGCGTTTCGTCGAGTCGCTGGGCGGTCGCTACATCACCGCATGCGATATCGGTACCTTCAGCGAGGACATGGACGTCATCGCCAAGGAGTGCACGCACGTCACCGGCCGCACGGTGCCAAACGGCGGGGCTGGTGACTCATCCGTGCTGACTGCATTTGGTGTCTTCCAGGGCATGCGCGCCGCCGCTGAGCACGTCTGGGGAGCTACCAGCCTTAGCGGCAAAACAGTTGGCATCGAGGGCGTCGGCAAGGTCGGGCACCGGCTCGTCGACCATCTGATGGAGGACGGCGCCGCGGTAGTAATCTTCGACACCAGCCAGGCGGCGGCCGAACGGGTCCTTGGCAGGCACCCGGCTGTCACCGTTGCCCGCACCAGGGCCGAGCTGCTGGCCAGCTCGCTGGACGTGTACTCGCCATGCGCACTGGGCGGGGCAATCGACGACAACACCGTCAGCGCGCTCGGCGGCGTCAAGGTGATCTGCGGCGGCGCGAACAACCAGCTTGCCCATCAGGGCCTGGAGAAGACGCTTGCCGACCTGGGGATCGTGTATGCCCCCGACTACGTGGTGAACGCCGGCGGCGTGATCCAGGTAGCCGATGAGCTGACCGGATTCAGCTTCGAGCGGGCCAAGGCCAGGGCGGCTCAGATTCTGGGCACAACCAGGAAAATCCTGGCGCTGGCTGACTCCGAAGGCGTTCCGCCGGCGGTTGCCGCCGACCGGTTGGCCGAGCGGAGGATCGCCGAAATCGGCAGGTTGCGCGGCATATACCTGGGCTGCTGATCGACTTCGGCGGAATCATCGGAGGCGCCGGGCGCCCAAAGCAGGTACGGTTGTACCTGTACGTCAGGGCGAGCGCGTCCCGCTCCGGTGGCGGAGCGGCGGCGGGTCGGCCCTTTGTGCACGGAACCGCGAGCATTGGCGTGGTAAACGGACAACTAAGAGTGCGGTGACCAGGGACCCGTCGGGTTCCGTACGTTAGAGGGGGTCGAGCCAATGGGGCGCGGCCGAGCCAAGGCCAAGCAGGTCAAGGTGGCACGCCAGCTGAAGTACAGCGGCGGCGGTACCGACCTTGACCGGCTGCGGGCTGAGCTGGGCGTCGACGCGGACAATGGGCGCGCCAACGGGGATTCCGATCATGCGGACCTTGGCGATCGCTACGCCGCGGACGACGACTCGGCGCTGGATGATGAGGGCGAAGACGAGGACTGGGAAGCAGGCGAAGACTTCGGCGAGCAGGATGCCGACGACCTCGTCCGGCCGTACGGCTCGTCGGCTGGGGCCTGACCGGATCAACTGGGCGCACGTTACCGGTCGGCGTCGGGTTTTCCTGAGGGTGCCTGGGGTGGACCGGGCTCCTGATGTCATTCGGGATGCTGGCCGGATAGCCGGGCGTTGCCAGATCCGGCAGTGACCTCGCCGATGATCCACGCGGGCACGCCGCGTTCGGCTAGTAGCCGGATACTGCGGTCCGAGTCACCAGCCGCGACGACGGCGACCATGCCGACGCCCATGTTGAAGACTCTCTCCATCTCGGCCTGCGGCACCTTGCCGTGACCGGCAAGCAGGCCAAAGACAGCCCCCGGCCGCCAGCTCGCCCGGTCCAGCACCGCGTCGGCGCTGGCGGGCAGCACCCTGGCCAGGTTCGCTGCTAGCCCGCCGCCGGTGATGTGAGCGAAGGTCCGCACCGCGCAGCTGTCCGCCAGGGCCAGGCAGTGCCGGGCGTAGATACGCGTCGGGATCAGCAGCTCCTGGCCGAGCGTCTGGCTGAGCTCGGCTGGCCGGGCCGCGAAGTCGAGCCCGCTACCCGGAGCGTCCACGATCGCGCGGACGAGCGAGAAGCCGTTGGAGTGCAGGCCCGAGGAAGCCATCGCTATGACCGTGTCGCCGGCCCGTACGCGCTCGGGGCCGAGCAACCGGTCGGCATCAACGACCCCGGTCGCGGCCCCGGCCAGGTCGAAGTCATCCGGCCCGAAATGCCCGGGATGCTCGGCGGTCTCTCCGCCCACCAGCGCACATCCGGCCTGCACGCAGCCCTCGGCGATGCCGCCCACGATCGCCGCTACCCGCTCCGGCTGGATCCGCCCGCAGACCAGGTAGTCGGTCATGAACAACGGCTCGGCGCCGCACACCGCCAGGTCATCAACAACCATGCCAACAAGGTCCAGGCCGATGGTGTCGTACTGGCCGAGGAGCCGCGCGAGCACGACCTTTGTCCCCACCCCGTCAGTGGAGGTCGCCAGCAGCGGCCGGCGCATCCCGGTCAGCTTCGACGCATCGAACAGCCCGGCGAACCCGCCGAGCCCGCCGATGACCTCCGGGCCGGCTGTCCTGGCCACCGAGGCGCGCATCAGGTCCACTGCCTTGTCCCCGGCCGCGATGCTGACGCCGGCGGCAGCGTAGCTGGCCGGGCGGGCGGGGTCGTCACGGCGGCCTGGCTGGCCGCGGGCAGGGCTGGCGGGCGGGCCAGCGCCGGTCAATGCAGCGCCTCCCGGCGGAGCCGGCCGGCTCAAGCAGGTGCTTGCCCTTCTCGTCCTCGGCCACCGATACGGGGTACTTGCCGTCGAAGCACGCGCGGCACAGCCGGTCGGCCGGCAAAGTGGTTGCCTCGATCAGGCCGGCGAGCGATACGAAGCCGAGGGAGTCGGCCCCGATGGACTCCCTGATCTCCTCGATGGTCAGGTTGCCTGCCATCAGCTCGGCCCGGCTGGCGAAGTCGATGCCGAAAAAGCACGGCCACGCCACCGGCGGGCTCGAGATCCGGACGTGCACCTCCGCTGCGCCTGCCTCGCGCAGCATCGCCACGATCGCGCGCTGAGTGTTGCCGCGCACGATCGAGTCATCCACGACCACCAGCCGCTTCCCGGCGATGGCCTCCCTGAGCGGGTTGTACTTCAGCCGGATGCCGCGCTGCCTGATGGTCTGGCTCGGCTGAATGAAGGTCCGGCCGACGTAAGAGTTCTTGACCAGTCCCTGGCCGTAAGGGATGCCGCTGGCCTGGGCGTAACCGATCGCCGCCGGAGTGCTCGACTCGGGGACGGGAATGACCAGGTCGGCGTCAGCCGGGTACTCGCCCGCCAGTCGCTTGCCCACCTCGACCCGAGCTGACTGCACGCTTCGCCCCGCGATCGCGGTATCTGGCCTGGCCAGGTAGACATACTCGAACAGGCACCCCTTGGGTGCCGCAGGCGCGAAGGTATGCGACCTGACGCCCCGTTCGTCGATCGCCACCATCTCGCCCGGCTCGATCTCCCGGGTGAAGGTAGCCCCCACGATGTCGAGGGCGGCTGTCTCGCTGGCAACCACCCATCCGCTGGCAACCCGCCCGAGCACCAGGGGCCGGAAGCCCTGCGGGTCTCGTGCGGCATAGAGCGTCTGCTCGTCCATGAACACGAGCGAAAACGCGCCGCGCACCAGCGGAAGCGCGGCCAGCGCGGCCGCCTCCACGCCGGGATGCGCGACGTGGCCATTGCCGTTCCCGTTGCCGCCCAGGGCTGGGGCGGCGAACAACGCCGTCAGCACGTCGGTGTCGGAGCTGGCCCGCCCGCCGAGCGCCGCGGCCTGGCCGCCGAGCAGTCCGGCCAGCTCCAGCGTATTGATCAGATTGCCATTGTGGCCAAGCGCCAGGCTGGCCGACGGGGTAGCGCGGAAGGTGGGCTGTGCGTTCTCCCAGACCGACGAGCCGCTGGTGGAGTATCGGCAGTGCCCGACCGCGATGTGGCCTCGCAAGGTGTTCAGCACCGACTCATCGAATACCTGCGCTACCAGGCCCATGTCCTTGTAGACCACGATCCTGTTGCCGTCGCTGACCGCGATGCCAGCAGACTCCTGCCCGCGATGCTGAAGCGAGTACAGGCCGTAGTAGGCAAGCTTGGCGACGTCCTCCCCAGGGGACCACACACCGAAGACGCCGCACGCGTCACGTGGCGGCTGGTCGGCTGGATCGGGATCGTGTGACAACAGGCCGTCGGGCTTAATCACCAGCCAATTCTAGTGACCTCCCGGCCCGCCGGGGCCGTCGGCCACGACCGGCAGGTAAGAAGAAATATCGGATCGCAGCCCGCTGGCCACCAGCCGGCCCGTGGCCAGGGCTGCGGGCCAGCCCAGTTCTCCGGTGGCAAGGCTCAGCCAGGTCATCGGGTCGGTCTCCACCACGTTCGGCGGCGTCCCGCGGGTGTGCCGAGGCCCCGGAATGCACTGAATGGCGGCAAATGGCGGGATCCGTACCTCGACGGTCCGGCCGGGCGCCCGGTCGGCCAGCAGCCCCAGCGTGTACCGGACCGCGGCCCGCAGTGCGGCGCCGGCGGGCTTCCGGCCAGCCCTGGTCGCGGCCTGCACGCCGGCCAGGCTAGCCTCCCCTAGCGCGCGCTCGGTCAACAGCCCAGCCCAGGCCGGCTCGCCGAGAGCAGCCCGCTGCTCGTTGACCGCCGCGAGCATGCGGCTCAGGTCGGGACCGCGAGTCGGCACAGCTCAGAAGGCTAGTCGATGCCTGCGACCCAAAAAACTTCTTACTTTTGCTGGTATCTGGCACCATTGGCGGCTCACAACCGGTAATCGTTCGGTATGCCTGGTCAGCGCCGTACGGCCGCCTCCCGCAGCATGGGAGCACGGCTGCCCATGCTGGCCGGCATTGCCGTCGTCTTGCTACTGGCCGGCGCGGGCGCAACCGCCTACGTGGTGGCATTTCATCAGCCAGCGGCGCCGCGTGCCAGTCCGCTGCCGAGCCGACCGATCAGCGTGGAGTATGCCGGGCTGGTGGTTACCGCCGGCGCGGGTGGCACGGCCGGCGGGAGACTGCTGCAACTCATCGACGGCCATGCGTCGCCGGAATTCAGCCCGTCTGAACGCGGCCCAGGTCGCGGTCGGGTCTCCGCAGTGGACGGCGGACCTGATGGGCGGCAACACCTACATTTTCATCTTCCTGGCGAATCACACCTGCCTGACCGCAGCCGGGCCCAGTTCTCATCCGGCGCTGTCTTTGCGGCACTGCGACCTCGGCGCGCAGCAGCGCTGGCACCGCGGCGACAGCGCCGTTATCGCGGCCGGCCACAACTACTACCAGTACGCCAACTCGGCCGATGGCCAGTGCCTGACCATGACGGGCCGCCAAGCTGACGGTGATTACGGCACCGGCATCAGACCATGCGCGGCGACTCCGCCGGCCAGCCAGCTCATTGCGTTCTGGTGGTCAACCCCGTGACCGGACTGCAGCGGCGCCAGCCCCGTCTCGGCCCGTCATCCCGGCTCAGCCGAACAATTCCGGTAGCGCGCGGCGGTGGCTGGCGGCAAGCTCAGCTAGGGGGACAGTGAAATAACCGGCAACCTCCAGAGCGGTGCCGCCGGTCGCTCCGATCATCGCGGCCGGTGCGCCGGATAGCTCGCACAGGCTGGCGAATTCCGCGTCGGCACCCGGCCGCACCGCGACCACGGCTCGTGCGGCTGACTCGCTGAACAGGAACGTCGCCGGGTCCCCGGGCAGGTCCACAGTGCAGCCGGTACCCCCGGCCAGGCAGGATTCCGCGAGCGCGGCCGCCAGCCCGCCATCGGACAGGTCATGCGCGGCAGCGAGCAGGCCGCGTGCCCCGGCCGTGATCAGCAGGTCGGCCAGTACCCGTTCCGCCTCGAGGTCGACAGCGGGCGGGCGGCCGCCAAGGTGCCTATGCCTGAGCCAGGCCCAGAGCGAGCCGCCGAACTCCGCTCTGGTCCGGCCGAGCAGCACGATGCTGGCACCGGACAGCTCGAAGCCGGAGCGGACCCGGCGGCCGACGTCCTGGTGCACGCCCAGCACGCCGACGACCGGCGTGGGCTGGATGGGCGTGGCGCCCGTCTGGTTATAGAAGCTCACATTGCCGCCGGTGACCGGAACCCCGAGCTGCTGGCAGCCGTCCGCCAGGCCACGCACAGCCTCGGTGAACTGCCACATCACCGCGGGGTCTTCCGGCGAACCGAAGTTGAGGCAGTTGGTGACGGCAAGCGGCCGCGCTCCGGTGACGGCCACGTTCCGGTACGACTCTGCTAGCGCCAGCTGCGTGCCGGCGTACGGGTCGAGCTGGCAAAACCTGCCGTTGCCATCGGTGGCGAGCGCAACGCCGAGACCGGTCGAATCGTCCACCCGAAGCAGCCCGGCGTCGTGCGGCATCGCCAGTACGGTGTCACCGCGGACATAGCGGTCATACTGCTCGGTGACCCAGGTCCGGTCGCCAGCCTCCGGCGAGCTGAGCAGCATCAGCAGATCAGCGCGAAGTTCCTGGCCCGAGGCTGGCCGCGGCAACCTCGCCGCATCGGCGGCAGCCAGCGCGTCCTGGCTATCCGGGCGGCACACCGGACGTTCGTAAACCGGGCATTCCGCTGCGGCCGTGCCCGGCGGGATGTCGACTACGAGCTCACCGTGCCAGGTCATCTCGAGCTTGCCGGTGTCGGTGACCTCGCCGATCACGGTGGCCAGGACGTCCCATTTCGCGCAGATGGCCAGGAACCGCTCGACATTTTCCAGTGTGACGATCGCCATCATCCGCTCTTGCGATTCGCTCATCAAGATCTCGGCCGGCCCGAGTGATGCGTCGCGAAGCGGAACGGCATCCAGCCGGACCCGCATCCCGGTCCCGCCGCCGGCCGACAATTCGGTCGTGGCACAGGCCACGCCTGCTGCGCCGAGGTCCTGGATGCCGACGACCAGGTCCGCCTGGTAGAGCTCGAGGCAGCATTCGACCAGCAGCTTCTCCATGAACGGGTCACCGACCTGCACGCTCGGCCGCTTGGCGCCCTCGCCTGCGCCCCCGAACGAAGCGCTCGCCAGCACCGAGGCGCCGCCGATGCCATCGGGGCCAGTCCGCGAACCGAACAGAATCACCTGGTTACCAGGTCCGGTCGCGGCGGCCAGCTTGAGATCGTCATGCCGCAGCACGCCTACGCACAACGCATTGACCAGCGGGTTTCCGGCATAACAGGGATCGAAGGCCAGCTCGCCGCCGATGTTGGGCAGGCCAAGGCAGTTGCCGTAAAAGGAGATGCCCGCCACCACCCCGGGAAGCACCCGGCGTGTGTCCGCGGCGTCAGCTGGGCCGAACCGCAGCGCATCCATGACGGCCACCGGACGGGCGCCCATCGCCAGGATGTCCCGTACGATGCCGCCGACGCCGGTGGCCGCGCCCTGGAAGGGCTCCACGTAGGACGGGTGATTATGGGACTCGATCTTGAACGTCACCGCGTAGCCCTGACCGATATCGACCACGCCGGCGTTCTGGCCCATGCCCGCCAGCAGCACATCGGTTACGGGCGCCTTGTCGGCGAATTGCCGCAAGTGCTTGCGCGATGACTTGTAGGAGCAGTGCTCGCTCCACATGACCGAGTAGATCGCCAGCTCGGCATCCGTCGGCCTCCGGCCCAGGATGCTGACGACGCGCGCGAATTCCTCCGGAGTAAGGCCCAGGGCCGCAAACGGCTGCTGCCGATCCGGGGTCGCGGCGGCCGCCGCCACGGTGTCCTGGCTAACCACGCGGCTAACGGCGTCCTGACTCATCGTCTCCGAGCTGGTCATATGCCGCTGACCGCCTGCAGCACCGAGGCGAAGACGTCGAGGCCGTCGTCGGCCGGGCCGGTCAGCGAGTCAATGGCATGCTCGGGATGCGGCATCAGGCCGGCCACGTTGCCGGCCTGGCTCACGACGCCAGCGATATCAGCTACTGACCCGTTCGGGTTGCCGGTGGCGTACCTGGCCAGGACCTGCCCGTTAGCCGCCAACTCGGCCAGGGTTCGAGCATCGGCCATATAGGCGCCCTCGCCGCTCTTGAGCACGATGGTGATCTGCTGACCGGGCTGGTACCGGCAGGTCCAGGCCGAAGTGGTGTTCTCGATCGCGATCTTGATGTCCCTTGTCACGAAATGAAGGTTCTCGTTCCTGGTCAGCGCACCGGGCAGCAGATGCGCCTCACACAAGATCTGGAAGCCATTACAGATCCCCAGGACCGGCAGGCCCTTGGCGGCGGCCGGGACGATCTCCCCCATGACCGGCGCGAACCTGGCGATGGCACCGCACCGCAGGTAATCGCCATAGGAAAAGCCACCAGGCAGGACTACCGCGTCGACTGCATGCAGGCTCGCCTCGCCATGCCAGAGTTCGACCGGCTGGCCGCCAGCTCGCTGCACGGCCCGCCGCGCATCACGGTCATCCAGCGAGCCGGGGAAGGTCACGACTCCGATCCGAACCGTCATGGGCGTCCTCGCGGGCGGCGCATGCCTGCAGGCTACCGCCTCAGCCGGCGTCCCTGAGCTGTGCGTCCCTGAGCTGTGAGGCCGCTCGCAGCGGGAGCGGCGCGTCGCTGCGCCATTCAAGTCGCTTCTGCAGGGAAACAATGGTGCCCTGGCCCGGCTTGCTTTGCATCGAGACGTCATCAACGCACGCCCGCATGATCGCCAGGCCACGCCCTGACTCAGGCAGATCGGCGAGCGCTCGCTCTCTAGCCAGCCGCCTCGACCTGGTGATTCGGTTGCGCAGCGTGGTGGGCGGACCGGGCGGCGGCGTCGTCGGGAGGCGACGGAGCCGCGGTATCGGCCGGACCGGACGCCGAATCACCGACCGGCGGGCGAGCGTAGCCGGGTCAAAGCCCCGGCCGCTGTCCAGCACCTCCAGCACGCAGCGCTTGCTGCTGACGTGCGCGACCAGTTCATAGCGCCGGCCAGGCCCGGCATGCCGCAGCACGTTAGTGCATGCCTCGGTGACAGCGAGCAGGAGATCACTGACGCAACCCTCATCTACGCCGAGGCGGCTGAGGGTGTCCCCGAGAACGCGGCGCATCACCGGAACGCTTAGCGATTCCCTGGGGAACACCAGGCAGAACTCCACGTCTGCGGCTGGCTCCTCAGAATGGAACACCCGAGATCGCATCCGCTCCTCAGCCCCGTCGCGGCAACAGTCAGTTCACATTGTGAAGGCTTCCCCGGACACGCCGGGGTAATCATTAACTTAGGCGATCTCTGGACGAACAGTGCGGTACTGGCAGCCGGGGCAGATGCCTCCTAGGCCGCTGACCTGCGCCTACGCCATCTTGTGCGGTTGATTGGGGCCAGTTGAGTGCTGCGCGCAAGGCCCGGCCGAAAATAACAATCAGGTAAGGCCGGTGTTGCAGGTCCGCTGCCGGGCGATTCAGGCCGGATGAACGGCGAATTCCTCGATCACCGGGTTGGCGAGCAACTCGGCAGCGAGCTTCGAAATCTGCTCCTCAGTGGCTAGCCCCGTCAGCTCCACCTCAAAGCGCTTGCCCTGGCGGACCCCGGCAACCTGGTCAAAGCCAAGCCGCCGGCAGGCACTGGCGATCGCCTCACCTTGCGGGTCATGGATCTCTGGCTTGAGCATTACATCGATGACGAATCTCGGCACATCCGAACAGTACGCGACCACGGACGGGCCGGGCGCCCCGTGTGGGGTAAGGCCTCGGGCCTCTCGCGGTACACAGGGCGGGCGTAGGGCCCGTGAGTACGTGTCTGGGCGAGCCGATAGTACTGTCGCGGCACAATAGAGGTAAGACCGGCCGGTTCGGGCTAGACCCCGACCGGACATGAGCATGCAAGGAGTGGCACGTGGCCGTCAAAGATGCCGGGCGAGCCGCCTCCCGCACTGCCGCACGGGCACCAGCCCGCGACGAGGCCAGGCAGGCGGACCGGGCAGAGCTGATTCAGCTCCTCACCCCCGAGGGGGAGCGAGTCGAGCATCCCGACTACCCGCTGGATATTTCTGCGGATGAAATCAAATCCCTCTACCGTGACCTGGTCATAGTCCGCCGGATCGATTTCGAGGCAATCGCGCTGCAGCGTCAGGGTGAGCTCGGGATCTGGGCGTCCCTGCTCGGGCAGGAGGCAGCCCAGGTCGGCTCCGGGCGCGCTCTCGGTCCGCGCGACATGGCTTTCCCCACCTACCGGGAGCATGGCGTGGCATGGTGCCGTGGCCTGGACCCGACCAAGCTTCTCGAGCTGTTCCGCGGGGTCAGCCACGGCGGCTGGGATCCAACGGCGCATAACTTCCACCTGTACACGATCGTGATCGGCAGCCAGGCGCTGCATGCCACCGGTTACGCAATGGGGATCCAGCGCGACGGCGCGGTCGGCGAGGACGGCGAGGCGGTGATCGCCTACTTCGGCGACGGCGCGACCAGCCAGGGAGACGTGAATGAGGCGTTCATCTGGGCATCGGTCAACAACGCGCCGGTCGTCTTCTTCTGCCAGAACAACCAGTGGGCCATCTCCGAGCCGCTGGAGCGGCAAAGCCGGACGCCGCTGTACCAGCGCGCCACGCGGCTTCGGGTTCCCAGGCTGCCGGGTGGACGGTAACGACGTGCTTGCCTGCCTGGCCGTTACCCGTAAGGCACTTGCAAGCGGCGCAGGGATGGCCAGGGCCCGACGCTGATCGAGGCCTTCACCTACCGCATGGGCGCGCACACCACGACCGACGATCCGACCAGGTACCGGTTGTCGGCAGAACTCGAGGCCTGGAAGCTGAAGGACCCGATCGAGCGGGTGAAGCAGTACCTCATCCGCAATGAGTTCGCCGACATGTCGTTCTTCGACGAGGTCGAGGCCGAAGCTGCGGAGACTGGCCGCCGCGTCCGGGCCGCCTGCCTGGAGATGCCTGATCCCGAGCCCACCTCCATGTTCGACGACGTACTGACCAGCGAAACCGCCCAGCTCGCCGCTGAACGCGCCGAGTTCGCCGCCTACCTTGACTCGTTTGTCGGCGAGGAGGCGGCACGATGACCACGCTGACACTGTCAAAGGCGCTCAACGAGGGCCTGCGCAAGGCCCTGGAGAACAGCCCCAAGGCGCTGATCATGGGCGAAGACGTCGGAAAGCTCGGCGGCGTCTTCCGGGTCACCGACGGCCTGCAGAAGGACTTCGGCGAAGCTCGGGTGGTGGACACGCCGCTGGCCGAGTCCGGCATCATCGGCACCGCCATCGGCCTGGCGCTGCGCGGTTACCGGCCGATCTGCGAGATCCAGTTCGATGGCTTCGTGTTCCCGGCCTTCAACCAGATCGTCAGTCAGCTAGCCAAGATGCGGTACCGCTCGCTCGGTACCGTGCGCCTGCCAGTTGTGGTCAGGATCCCGTTCGGAGGCGGCATCGGGGCGGTCGAGCATCACAGCGAGTCGCCGGAGGCGTTGTTCGCGCACACGCCGGGCCTGCGGGTCGTCTCCTGCGGCGATCCCGCTGACGCCTACACGATGATCCAGCAGGCCGCCATCAGTGACGACCCGGTCATATTCTTCGAGCCCAAGCGCCGTTACTGGGACAGGGCCGAGGTGGACGTCGAGGGTGCGCTCGCAGCGGCGCTGCCGATGGATAGGGCACGCGTCCTGGTCGCTGGCACCGACGTAACCGTGCTGTGTTACGGCCCGATGGTGCGGACCTGCGCGGAGGCAGCCGTCGCCGCGGCCAGCGACGGGCGGTCTGTCGAGGTTATTGACCTGCGCTCGCTGGCACCGCTGGACACCGCGACGATCTTCGACTCGGTACGCAAGACCGGCAGGTGCGTAGTCGTGCACGAGGCGGTCGTCACCGGCGGCATCGGAGCCGAGGTCGCCGCCCGCGTATCGCAGGAGTGCTTCTACAACCTTGAGGCCCCGGTGCTGCGGGTCGGCGCCTACACGACCCCGTATCCGCCGTCCCGGCTGGAAGAGCACTATCTGCCGGATCTGGACCGGATCCTGGACGCCGTCGACCGCTCCTTCGGCTACTGAGAGGCCCCCATGTCGGATATCAAGGAGTTCAAGCTCCCTGACGTCGGAGAAGGCCTCACCGAGGCCGACATCGTCAGGTGGCACGTACAGCCGGGTGACACGGTCGTCGTTAACCAGATCATCGTCGAGATCGAAACGGCCAAGGCCGTCGTCGAACTACCGAGCCCGTATGCCGGCGTGGTCGCCGACCTGCTCGTCGCGGAGGGCGCGACCGCAGACGTCGGGACGCCGATCATCTCGGTCAAGACCGGCCCCGGCCGCACCACCGCTACGGCTCCGGCCGACGTCCCGGCCGAGGCCGTAGTGCAGCGAGCGATCAGCGAGACCGAGGACCTGGTGCCATCGCCGCCGGTCGAAGGCGCGATCGAGCCTGGCATCCACGGCAGCCCGGCGCCCAAAGCCGAGCGGCAGGCGGTACTAGTCGGGTACGGCGTCAAGCTGGGCACGACCAGCCGCCGGGCGCGCAAGGCGGCCCCGGGCCAGCCGGCGGCGGCGTTATCCACAGCCCGGCGGCGCCGCAAGCGGCCGCGACGGCAGCCGGGCCTGCTCGGGCCCCGTCGGCCGCGAGCCAGCCAGCGGCCCCGGCGATCCCCGCCGCCAACGGGTCCGGTCAGGGCAGCGTGCTCGCTAAGCCACCCGTCCGTAAGCTGGCCAGAGATCTCGGCGTCGACCTGAGCAAGCTGACCGGGACGGGACCGAACGGCTCGATCACCCGAGACGACGTCCAGCAGGCGGCGGACGGAGTTCGCGACAGCGGCCGCGTTCCCCTGTCCGCAATGGCTGTCCCGACCGCTTCGGCACTAGCCGCGCACCGGGAAGAGCGGATCGCGATCCGGGGCGTGCGCAAGCACACCGCAGCCGCGGTGGCGGCGAGCGCATTTACCGCCCCGCATGTCACCGAGTTCCTCCAGATCGACATCACTGAAACGATGACGGCGACGGCCCGGCTGCGCGAGCTACCGGAGTTCGCCGACGTCCGCGTTTCTCCGTTGCTGCTCGTTGCCAAGGCACTGCTGGTTGCGGCCGCCCGGCATCCGATGATCAATGCGAGCTGGGACGAGGCCGCGCAGGAGATCGTGGTCAAGCACTACGTGAACCTGGGCATCGCCGCCTCGACCGACCGCGGCCTCGTCGTGCCGAACGTCAAGGACGCGCATGCGCTGACCCTGCCGGACCTGGCCAGGGCGCTGGCCCAGCTGGCCGAGACGGCACGGGCCGGGAAGGCAACGCCGGCCGATCTGTCCGGCGGCACCATTACCATCACCAATGTCGGCATCTTCGGCGTGGACACCGGCACTCCGATCCTGTCCCCCGGTGAGGCGGCCATTCTCGCGTTCGGCCAAGTTAAGGACGCGCCATGGGTCGTCGAAGGCGACCTGGCCGTGCGTAAGGTGTGCACGCTTGCGCTGTCCTTCGACCACCGCCTCGTGGACGGTGACCTGGGCTCGGCCGTGCTGCGGGACGTCGGCGCCATGCTGGCCGAGCCGTTGCGGATGCTGGCTTGGTCCTGAGCCGGGCGCGCGTCGCCTGCGAGCATGCGCTCTCGGGGAAGGGAATCGAATGATCAGGCACGTCGTGCTGTTCAGCTGGGATGACGCGATGACCAAGGAGATGGAGGGGCAGTTCGCAGCGGAACTGACCGCGCTTGCGCGGAAGATCACCGGGCTGCGCTCCTATCACGCCGGGCCGGACGCAGGGATGATCGAGGGCAACTTCGACTTCGCCGTGGTCGCCGATTTCGACGACGCCGACAGCTACCTTGCCTACCGCGACAACGCCAGGCACCAGGACATCATCAGCCGACTCAGCCGCCCGCACACCAAATCCAGGGCATCGGTCCAGTACGAGATCTGAGCCGGATGGGTCACCGAACCGGCCAGTTCAGTACGAGATCTGCGCACGTGGCGCGGCGCGGATGCTGCGAACATGGCGGTCATGGCCACGATCATCGCGTTCCACGCTCATCCTGACGATGAGGCGCTGCTGACAGGCGGCACACTCGCGCGGCTGGCGGCTGAAGGACACCGCGTGATCATCGTCGTAGCTACCGACGGGGTAGTGGACCCAGGGACTGGTCCGGCCGCGCGTACCCGGCTGGACGAGCTCGCCACGAGCGCCTCCCGGCTGGGAGCCGCGCGCGTCGTCCACCTCGGCTACGCCGACAGCGGGCACGGGCCGATCCTGTTCCCGGATCCGCCGAACCAGCGCAGGTTCGCCCGCGCGGACGTGGACGAGGCCTCCGGACGGCTAGCGGCGCTGATCCGCGAGGAGCTCGCCGAACTGCTGCTGAGCTACGATCCGCGCGGCGGGTACGGCCATCGAGATCATGTCCAGGTCCACCGGGTCGGAGCGCGCGCCGCCGAGCTGACCGGCGTCCGAGTGGTAGAGGCGACGCTACCCCGTGAACTTGTCCGGCTGGCGTTCAGTCCGGGCCGTCCGCTCAGGCTCCTGGTCCGATATGACCCGGCGGCGATTGTGGCGTCCTTCACCCCGAGGGCGGCGATCACTCATCGAATAAGCGTGCGGCGCTACGCCCGGCACAAGCAGGCGGCGATTGCCGCACACGCCTCATTTCTGCGCGGGACAAGCAGGACGGCGCGGCTGGCCCGGTTCATGGTCGCGCTACCGCCAGCCGTCTTTGGGCTGGTGTTCGGATACGAGTGGTTTGCCGAGCCGGGCGCGGCGATGAGGCCGCCCGGCCGGGGCCATCTGCTAGGAGACGTGCTGCAGCCGATCGGCACCGAAGGGCCCGGCCAAGCCGGCCGAGGCGGCCGCGACGGTGCTGGCTAGAACGCCTCTTCGGCTAGTTCCATCGGGTCCAGCGAGGTCGTCTCGGCGATCTCGCGCTCTGCCGCCAGCCGCGGCAGCACGGTCGACGCGAAGAACCCGGCGGCTGCCACCTTGCCGTTATAGAACGCCTGGTCGCTGGCGCTCAGCGCGCCCTGATCAAGCTTTGCGATCGCGACCTCAGCCTGGCGGGCGAGCAGCCAGCCGACAACGAGGTCGCCCAGCGCCAGCAGCAGCCTGGTCGTGTTCAGACCGACCCGGTATATCTCCGCGTCCTGCTCCACGCTTGCGCCGTAGAAGCCATTCATCGCCTCGATAATGGCCTCGACGTTGCCGGCCGCCCTGGCTAGCGCAGCGCGCTCCGCCTTGAGGCGGCCATTGCCGTTGTCGGCCGCCGCGAACTCCCGTACCTGTCCCAGCAAGTAGCCAACGGCCGCCCCTTGGTCACGGACGATCTTGCGGAAGTACAGGTCGATGCCCTGGATCGCGGTGGTGCCCTCGTACAGGCTGTCGATCTTGGCATCCCTGATGTACTGCTCGATCGGGTAGTCCTGGAGGTAGCCGGAACCACCGAGGGTCTGCAGGGACTGGGCTAGCAGCTCGTAACCGCGCTCCGAGCCGACGCCCTTGACGATCGGCAGCAGCAGGTCGTTCAGCCTGGCAGCCCGCTCGTCCCGGGCGCCGCTGGCCGCGGCAATCTGCACGGCGTCCTGTTGGCTGGCGGTGTACAGCACCAGCGCGCGCATGCCCTCGGCGTAAGCCTTCTGCAACAGCAAGCTGCGGCGGACGTCCGGGTGCTTCATGATCGTGACGCGAGGCGCAGTCTTGTCGGACATCTGGGTGAGGTCCGCACCCTGGACCCTGGTCTTGGCATAGTCAAGCGCGTTGAGATAGCCGGTCGACAGCGCGGCGATTGCCTTCGTGCCGACCAGCATCCGGGCGTACTCGATGATCATGAACATCTGGCGGATGCCGTCGTGCACATCGCCGATGAGCGTGCCGACCGCCGGGTGCTCGGCGCCGAAGGTGAGCTCACAGGTGGTCGAGGCCTTCAGGCCCATCTTGTGCTCGACGTTGGTGACGTAGACGCCGTTGCGGTCACCTCGCGTGCCGTCGTCGTTGACGTGGTACTTGGGCACGAGGAACATCGACAGGCCCTTGGTGCCCGGACCTGCGCCCTCGGGCCTGGCCAGCACGACGTGCAGGATGTTGTCGGCCAGGTCGTGCTCGGCGCTGGTGATGAACCGCTTGACGCCCTCGATGCGCCAGGTGCCGTCGGGCTGCTGGACGGCCTTGGTCCGCCCGGCGCCGACGTCCGAGCCAGCGTCTGGCTCGGTGAGGACCATGGTGTAGCCCCAGCGGCCCTCGATCGCGTGCTCGGCGACTTTCTTCTGGGCCGGCGTCCCCAGCTGCCAGAGCGCGTACGAGAACGAGCCGACACTCGAGTACATCCAAACGGCGGGGTTTGCCCCGAGCACCAGTTCAGCCACCGACCAGGCAAGCGACCGCGGCACACTGGTTCCGCCGAGCTCGGCTGGCAGCTCGAGCCGGAACCACTCGGCGTCGATGAATGCCTGGTAGGACCGCTTGAACGAATCGGGCATCCGGACGGCGTGGGTGTCTGGGTCGAAGATCGGCGGGTTGCGGTCGGCGTCGGCAAACGAGGCGGCGATGGGTCCCTCAGCCAGCCTGTTGACCTCGTCCAGGATCCCGCGGGCCGTTTCCTCGTCCACCTCGGCAAAGGGTTCGGCGCCCAGCACGTCCTGCCGCCTCAGTACCTCGAACAGGTTGAATTCGATGTCCCGCAGGTTGCTCTTGAAGTGCCCCATTTGAGTGCTCCTGCCCCATCTACCGAAAGCTACTCACCAGTAACTTACTCCATAGTACCGAATGAGCCGCCGGGTGTCACGCCGAGCTGGCGCCAGATGGCTAAGCAGGAGCCCACCCAGGGGGGAACGGAAACCCAGCGGCCGCTGACCGCTCGCCGGCGAACGGTCAGCGGCCACAGATTTGATGGTCTGCTCGGGTCGCGCCCGGATAGAGCGGGCTCAGCCGCCAAAGGTAGAGCCGGGGCCGCCGATCCTCACTCCGGTGAAGCCTGGTGCCAGGCCCGCCGGAGGCTTCGCCGCGTGGTAGTACCAGAGCGTGTTACCGCTGCCCTGAAAGGCCAGGTCGGCTTCGCCGGGCGGGTTGGCTATGCGGTCGAATAGCGACGGGGCCGAGTCCACAGCGCCGTTCGCACGGGTGATCACATCGTTCTGCCAGTGAGGCCTTGCCGCTCCGGCGTTGTAGAAAAGCAGCGTGAGCGAATGCGATGCGCTCTGGAACGCGATCTCCACCGGGCGGGTTGGGTCAGACACGTTCTCCCGGAGCGACGGAGCGGAGTAGCACCTGCCGTTGCTTTCCAGCTTCCTGCTGCTCCAGCCGCGCCCGTGGCTGAAGGCCACCAGGTCGTGATGCGGACCCTCGACTGCGACGGCTGGCTGGCCGGCGGCGACCGCGAGTGACGGAGCCGAATAGGTGGTGCCGACGCCCCCGATGACGGCATCGGTCCAGTGCTGCGGGATGGCGGCGTTGGGGGTGCTGAGGTAGCTCAGCGTGTGATCCGCGCCCTGAACAGCGATGTCGGCTCCACCCGCCCTGAGGACCACGGACGCCGCTGAGTACGCCCGGCCGGCCCCGAGGACCTCCTTACTGTGCCACCGGCTACCGTCGAAGTAGTAGTACCAGAGCGAGCCGTTCATGCCCTCTGCCGCGATCACGGGCTCGCCGGCGAAGGCCAGTGACGGCGCTGAGTAGGTGGTGCCCCTGCTAGCCACGTTCGCCTTGCTCCAGTGGCCGGCCTTCTTGACGTAAACCACTAGTGAGTGGCCGGGCCCCTCGACGGCTACTAGCGCGTCGTCTCCCGGCCCGCTAATGAGCGACGCACCAGCGAAGGCCGAGTTGCTGCCTGCTATCTGCTTGCGCGTCCACTTGCCGTTGACTTTCGTGTAGTACTGCAGCGAGTCGCGGCCGCCGATGGCCGCAATCTCCGGATCGCCGGCACCTACTGACAGGCCCAGCGACGAAGACACCGCGCCGGGGTTGCCTAGTGCGCGCCCCGGGAAGAAAGCAGGGACTCCGGCCGGGACGCGGGCCGGGGCCGCTTCCGCGGTCGCTCCGCTGGCCGCCGGCACTCCCGTCGCCAGCACTCCCGTCGCCAGCACTCCCGTCGCCAGCACTGCCCTAGCCAGCACTGCCCTGGCCGGGCGGGCGGCAAGTTCGTTATGAACAGGTCTCACGTGCTCTCCCCTGATCGATGACATGACCAGGCGATGGCGGCCCGGACAAAGCCTGCCTTGCTTGGCCAGACCTGTCTGGTCTATCAGAACAGGTCGGCTTATGTCCCCCTCGCCCGAGACACATTCGTGACCAGCCCGAGACGCGACGGGCGCGTGGCCGGCCGGGCTGCTGGCCGTCGGAGTGCAGCCCGGTCGGCCACGCAGCTCAGATAGCTCCTCCGGTGAAGTGCAGGATCAGGGTGCGCTGCCCGCTGGCACCATCGAAGGTGCCGACCGCCCAGACATTGTCGTTGGCGAGCGCGAACACGGCGTAGATGAAGGTGTTGCCCTGGTTGACCGCGCCCGGGTCCGGACTGGGAACGATCTTCCAGCCTCCGGCCGCCGATCCGAATTCGATCAGCGATGAAGCGTTGGCAGTGGCGACGGACTGGCTGTAGCCAACGGCCCAGGCGTTATGACCGCCGATCACTGGAGCAATCCCGCTGAGGTAGTTGTCTTGCGGCGTCGGGTTAGGCGTGCTCAGTTCCTTCAGGCCGCCCGAGCCTGGTCCCTCGAGCAGCGTGCTCAATCCCGAGTGCCCGGCCCTGTCATTCCCGGCCACCCACAGGCCTAGGGCCGAGACGCCGATCGATTGCGGGTCGGCGCTCGCGACCGCTCCGCCGGGAGTCCGCACCATCCCCCGAGAAACTGTCCACGAGCCGCCCACCAGGGACAAGACGACCTGCTGATCCGGCGCGTGGTTGACGAGCTGGCCGGTGGCAAATACGGCCTTGCCGGGAACTGACGTCACCGACGTGAGGATCCCATCAGCGCCGCGCAGGCCCTTGATGCTGCTCACGGTCCAGCGACGGCCATTCCAGTGCTCGACCAGCGGGTGGAAGAACCCGTCCGGTCCGCTGGACCCGCCGACCGCCCAGACGTCAGAGTCGCTGATAGCCGCGACGCTGTACAGCATGTCCTCCCGCGAGCCAGGGTCAGCGGCTGGCACGACCGTCCAGCTGTGTCCGTTCCAGTGCTCGGTCAGGGCTTGTCCGGTATGGCCGGAGGCCGTGGTGAAAATGCCGGTTGCCCAGGCGGTGCCGTCGGGCAGCGCCGCCACGCCATAGAAGGAGTTGGCCTGGGATCCGACGTTGGGCGTCGGCACGTGCGACCAGGTCGTCCCGTTGTAGCGGACCGCGAGGGTGCGAAGAACGGTCGCGTTAGCGTTCGGCAGCAGGCTGCCGACTGCCCAGATGTCCGACGCGGACCGGCCGGCGATGGCCGTCAGCTGGTTGTCGCTCGAGCCGGTGTTCGGGCTTGGCACCTGAGCCCACGGTGACGCGACCGCCGGACCATGAGGGCCGGGCGCGACGGCTTTCGGCGTGGCAGTCACAGTGCGGGCGGTCTCGGCTGAACCGGTCACCGCGGCTGCGAATTGCCGACCAGCGGCCGCGTCAGACTTCGCGCCAAAGAGCTTCGCCATCGGTACCAGGACCCTGTCACACGCGTGCCGGAGGCAGCGAAGTCCGAATGCGTCCTCGATGGTTCGCAGCAGCGAGTAGTGGTTGAAGGGCACCGGGTCGGTCAGATGCCGCGGCCCGTGGCTGGTGATGACGATCGTGATTACGTGGCCGGTGCCCGCCTTGACATCGCAGCAGCCTTGGCTGGTGTCGCCCTCGGTGAACGTCACGACGATCGCGTTGTTGCCGTGTTTCCACTGCGGCCCGGACATGATCTCGTGCGCAACCTGTCCCACGTAGCTGTCGCCGGCCGAGACCAGCGCGTTGTCGTCGAACTGGTGGTAGCTGTTCGAGCTGTCCTCGCACCACGGCGGGCCGCCGTGCATGCCGCGGCATTCATCAGCGTTGATCAAGCTGAAGTCAGGCAGCCTGCCGGCACGTGCATCGGCGGCCAGCTGCGCGGCCGGGACCATGTTCCGCGCCTGCGCCGGACTGTCGACCACGCTGGCTAGGTCGGCGACGCTGTTGAACTGGGTCTGGTTGTAGAGCGTGTCGGTCTGTACGCACCTTGTCGGGTAGCAGGTACCGAGATAACCCGCATAGGGCAGGCCCTGCGAATACTCCTTCCAGCTCTTGTGCGCAGTAGCAAGCTGGGTCAGCAGGCTGGACTGGTGGACCTGCGTGTCCCAGTACGGCAGGCCGTTGCCGATCCCGAAGGAGTTCCCGGCCAAGACCGCCATGAGGTTGGCAGTGTCCGGGTCGGCGACAGTGAAATAGTGGCTGGCCAGCCCGAATTGCTTGGCCAGCCGGTTGATGTTCGGCGCGAACTTGTTGTGCAGGATCGAGCCGTAATCATGGCTCGTGTCCATGATCACCGCGATGTGGTTGTAGTGCGGGACGCGGGCTGACGCGCTGCCCTGGTCGGCCGCATCGATCGAGGCGGTAGCGGCCGGGACAGCATTGGCTGCAGCCGGCAAGGCCAGCGCGCCGAACAGGACCATCGCGGTCCCCAGCGCGCGGGCA
The DNA here is from genome assembly GCA_963804435.1 of uncultured Actinomycetota bacterium. Classification (GTDB taxonomy): domain Bacteria; phylum Actinomycetota; class Actinomycetes; order Streptosporangiales; family Streptosporangiaceae; genus JAJYUU01. The sequence continues at coordinate 450,102 of CAWDQI010000003.1, forward strand.
CGATTACTGAGCACAGGGCGCATGTAACGTTCTCCTTCTCACTCGGCCCAGGCGATGCCGGCCATGTCAGCGGCCGCGCGCAGGCCTCGGGTGGCCCCCGGCGGCACCGGGGGCAGGATCAGGCAGTAGCAGCCGACGCAGATCGAGCCTGAGTCGGCCAGGCGGTTGTTACCGACCATCAGGGTTCGGTCGGGCGACACGCCCAGCCGCTCGCAAGCGGTCAGGAAGGGCTCTGGGTCGGGCTTGGCCACGCCCAGATCACAGGACAGCACGAAGGTCTGAATGAAGGCATCCAGGCCGGTGGCAACGTAACCCTCATTGATCGACCAGCCGGTGTTGCTGACGATGCCGATCGGGATTCCCGCCCCGGCGAACGACTTGAGCACGGCCGGGGTGTCCGGGTAGGGCACCATGGTCTGCGGATTGGTCTTCCATTCGTCGTACATCAGGTCGGCCAGGCCGGGCGCGATCTCGTCGAACGGCGCGTAACCGTTCACGTAGGCGGCCCGGTGATCTGCCCTGGACAGGTTGCGGCGCAGCCGCTTTTCTTTCATGAGCGTCCGGCTGTGCTCCTTCGACCGGCGCCAGTGGCGGGCCGCGTCTTCCTCGGAAATCTCCACGCCGAGCCGGGCGGCCAGGCTGCACACGGCAGCGACCGGGGAGCTTCGGTGGGTGAGAGTTCCGCCGTTGTCGAACAGGACTGCGTCGTAACGCATCGGGTCTCCTCGTGTCATGGGAGGCGGACGATGCGGGCCGGAACTGCCAGGCGGCTTTCCCGGTCGACCGCGGGGACTGCAGCGCGCTGAAGCTCAGTAGGGGCGGGCTCCGATGTGGAAGTGATTGAGGACGATCGCCGTGCCCACGAGCACGACGAGCACGACGTAGCCGCCGATGTCGACAGCGGTCAGCTCATGCGTACGCAGCGAGCCCCGCCGCTTGTTGGCACCGAACCCGCGCGCGTCGGCCACCATGGCCATGGTGGTAGTGCCGCGCAGGCGTGCCGACCAGCAGCGGCACGGTAATCAGGACAACGCACCGGGTGACCCGCCGGACGTAGTCCGGCCACTTGCCGAACTGGACGAAGCGCGGCCGGGACAGGTCATAACCGCGCAGTTCGACAGCCCGCAGCACCAGGGTGGTCCGGGAGATCATGTCGGGCAGGAAGCGCAGCGCGGCGGTCAGCGCGAACCCGACTTGCGGCGGCATCCGGAACCGCTCGAAGGCCCAGGTGAAATCCCCGACGTCGGTGCTCACCAGGACCAGCATCGAGGTCGACACGGTGACGAGCACGCGTGCGGTCTGCTCGAGGCCGAACACCAGGCCGTAAGCGGTGATGCCGGGCGAGCCCAGCCAGCTGATCGTCCAGGGGAACTGGTAGATGTAGTGGATCGGCGGCGGTCGGCAGGTAGTAGAGCCCTTGCGACCAGAACCCGGTCAGCGCCGGGCCGATGACCATCACCATCAGCACCCGCGTCTTGGCCCGTGACGGCCGCAGCCAGAACCAGGGCAGCAGGCTGAGCCCGAACACGATCAGCATGTAGTCCCAGTTCAGGATGATGCTGCAGGACGCCCATGGCGACCGGGTAGAGCACCTTCAGCCGCGGGTCCAGCTTGTGCAGCGGGGTGTCTCTCGCCTCGTAGGTGACCAGCTCGCGCAGGCCGCCGAGGCCGACCAGCTTGATGAACGCGACCGGCAGCATCATCGGGACGGCGAAGACGATCAGGTAGGCGATGAGAGTCCGTGCGAGCAACGTATGCATCTACGGCCTGCCTCCGGTTCCGGCGGGCACGGCCGCGGTAGGTCGCGGCGGCATCCGCCACCTCGGCGACAGTCAGCAGCACGTCCTCGCAGCTGACCGAGCAGCGCGACCTGCAGCCTGGCCAGCGGCGGTGCCAGCACGCCCCAGCGCTTGAGTTCCTCGGTGCGCGCGAACACCTGCCTGGTCGGCCCGTCCATCCGGACCTCGCCCTCGCCGAGCAGCACGATCCGCGCCGCGCGGGCGGCCAGGCCCCTGATGTCGTGGGTGACGGTAAGTACCGTGAGCCCGGTCCGCTTCCGGACGGCCTCGAGCAGCCGCAGGAATGACCGCATCCGCTCGGCGTCCTGGCCGGTCGTCGGCTCGTCCAGAACCAGCACGCCCGGCGCGCCGACCAGCAGCGCGCCCAGCGCCAGCCGCTGCCGGCCGCCCTGGCTCAGCTCCCACGGGCTCGTCTGCTCAAGGCCGCGGAAGCCGAAGAACTCGATCGCGCCATCGACGTCCAGCACCGGGTCGGGCGGCAGCGCGCGGAACTTGCTGCCGAACTTGAGCTCGCCGATCACGGTCTCCTCGAACAGCATCTCGTCGGCGGCCTGCAGCAGCAGCGCGACGTGAGCGGCGTTCTCGAAAACCTTGCCGGGGCGGACGGCTGGCCGCGGAAGCTGACCAGCCCGGTGCTTGGCGTGCCCATGCCGACTGCGAGCCCGGTAAGCGTGCTCTTGCCCGGAGCCGTTGGCGCCGATCATGGCCACCCATTCGCCCTCGTCGATCGCCAGCGTCACGTCATTCACCGCGCGCTTGGCCTCGAAATCGACGCTGACGCCATCCCAGGACAGCACCGAGACCTGACCGCCGGGCCGGGGCCCCCCGGCGAGACCGGCGACGGGTACCGCGCCGCGACTGGCGGCCCCGTTCCGCCGATCATCGCGGGCCAGCGATCGCGCCTCCGCTGCCTGCCTGAGCGCGGGCACCAGCCAGCTATCCGACTAGTGCGGCGACTGCCTCCTCCACCGAGAGCGCGATCCCGGACGGGAACGCGTCAGGAAGCAGCGTGCGCGAGCTGGACCACATCCGGCACGCCGACGCCGGTCGTCGCCCAGATGGCCGCGTCCGACCAGGCCGTCCGCGGTGGCTGATCGAGGAGAATCCGGCCGTCGTCCATCAGCACGACGCGGTCGGCCCACGGCGCAACCTCGTCGACCCGGTGCTCGATGATGACCACGCCGGTGCCCTCGTCACGTGCGAGCCGCCGCAGCGTCCCGAGTACCTCCTGCGCGCCGACCGGGTCCAGGTCGGACAGCGGCTCGTCCAGCACCAGGATCCGCGGTCGCATCGCCAGCGTCGCGGCGATCGCGGTGCGCTGCTTCTGCCCGCCGGACAGGGTCACCGTCCCGGCCTGCCGCATCCCGGCCATCCCGGTGACGTCCAGGCACCAGTCAACCCGCGCCGCGATCTCCGGCTGCGGCAGGGCCAGGTTCTCCGGGCCGAACGCCACCTCAGACATGCACGGTCTGGTTGATCAGCTGCAGGTTCGGGTTCTGGAACACCATGCCGACCAGCTGCGACGCCTCGTGCGGCGGCAGTCCGGTGACGCGGCTTCCCGCCGAAGGTGACCCCGCCGCGCAGCTCGCCGTGGACCCGAGACGGGATCAGCCCGCACAGGGCCAGCGCCAGCGTCGACTTGCCGCAGCCCGAGACGCCGGTGATCAGCACGACCTCGCCCGCCGCAACGCCAAAGTTGATGTGGCGCAGCGCGGCCGCCTTAGCGCCCAGGTACGCGAACGAGACGTCGCTGGCGACCAGCTCAGGAGTCGTGCTGATCGCCGTGCTCCCTCCGGGCTGCCAGTATCCACATGCCGGCGGACAGCACTAGCAGGAGTCCAGAAACGATCACAATGGTCTGCCCGTCATTCAGCAGGACGTTCGGGTTGCCGGTGAAGGCATTCTGATCGCCTTGCGCCCAGTTGTAATTCGTGGCCCAGTCGATGATGCCGATGACGAGCAGCACGACCGAGACCGCGGTGCTGATCTTCGCCACGCGCTTCATGCCAGTTCTCCCTTCGATGGCAAGCCATCCGTAGCCGTAGGCGCGGCCTGCGCAGGCGCAGACGGCTCAATCGCAGAAGCCTGCGCAGGCACGGCAGCTTGCGCGGGCATTGCGGTCTGGGCCGTCACGATGGCGGCCGCAGCCTCGGCTGGCGAGGGCTCGGCGAAGGGATCGACTTCGTCTGCGCCTCTGGCGCCGGGCGCCAATGGACGGGATCACGGCGCGGGCGACCCGCAGCGCAAGCGCCGCGCTGATCGCCGCCTCGACTCCGTTGCCAGGGCGTTCGACCAGGTGTCGCGTCCACATCGCGTACCAGGTGTAGTAGGTCGAGTTCAGGTACGGATCGAACGTCCAGTCGGTGAGGAACGCGTTCGGTCCGCCGCGCAGAATGCCGATGATCAAGCCATCGATGACCATCGTCACGACACGCTCGAGCCGGGGGCGTAGACCCGGCCGCGCCTGGCCACGATGTACAGGTCACAGAAGATGCGCCTGAGTCAGGCCGTCGGTCCAGTCCAGCGCCCCGTGCCCGCTGCCGAACAGCAGCTGCGCCAGCAGGAAGTTGATGAAGACCATGGCGGTGACGCAGCCCGGCTTGCGCACCAGCGCCACGCCGACCATCAGCAGGAACATGTACGGCAGGTCGTGGATCTGCAGCAGGTCAGCGCCCGGGATCACGTTAATCAGCGGCTTGAGGAACTGGTCGCCGATGATGTTGTCGTAGACCTCGAGCACGACGCCGAGCGCCGCGACGATCAGGATGTCCTGAGTGGTCCAGCGGGACCAGCGCTTGGACCGCAGCGCCGCCCACAGGACGACGCCGACGCCGATGATGCAGACTGCCCAGGTGCCCCAGAAGTAGAAGGCATTCCAGGCGAACGACAGCTTGATCGTCGAGTTAGCCAGCAGAGCGGTGCCCATTTCTCGTGCCTCCGAGACACTCGTGAACAGCAAGGGGTGACAGGGCACGGACGACATGGGCACCATGGCCGCGATTTCTATTGAAGGACGCTCGCAGACGCCCGGGCAATACTCAGCGGGCCGACTTCATTCGATGTTCACCGGGCGGTTAGCGGAGGTCGCTGGCCTGCTGCCTATGGCCTCAAACCGAATCGCATTCTAGAATGCTCGGCGAACCCGGCCAACACGGCAGACGAGGTGGACCCATGACGCTGGCGCTGACATCCGAGCACGAGCAGCTTGCCGAATCGGTCCGTGGCTGGGCGGCTGCGCAACAGCCCAGCGACGGTGCTAAGGGCAGCGGCCGACGGCCCTGACCGCGGCGCGGCCCTCTACCGGGACTCCCTCGGACCAAGCCTGGCCGGCCAGGGCCTGCTCGGCCTGCACGTGCCCGAGCGCGATGGCGGCCAGGGTTTCGGGCTGACCGAGCTCAGCGTCGCTCTCGAGGAACTCGGCCGGGCACTGGTGCCCGGCAGCTTCGCGCCGACCGTACTCGCGAGCGCCGTACTGATCTCGGCCGGGCCAGGCCGGAAAGGTCGTGGCGGCACTTGCCGATGGGTCAGGGAACGGGGCCGTCGCGCTATCGCCGGAGCTTGCACGCGACTGCCGCGCCCGATGGGAGCCTGATCGTCACCGGCACCGCTGAGCCCGTGCTCGGCGCTGTCAGCGCGGACGTCGTGATCGCGCCCGTCAGCCTGGACGCGGACACGATCTGGGTCGCAATGGAGGCGGCGAGCCTGGACATCACCCCGGTCGACAGCCTCGACCTGACCCGGCAGCTCGGGCGGGTACGCGCGGACGGCGTCGTCGTTGCCGTCCGACCGGCAGCTGACCGGCCTGGGTTCGTCATTCGGTCGAGAACATTGCAGCGGTGCTGCTCGGCGCCGAGGCCGTCGGCATCGCCGACTGGGCAGTGCAGACCGCAGCCGAGTACGCCAAGATCCGGCATCAGTTCGGCCGTCCCATCGGTCAGTTCCAGGCCGTGAAGCACCGCTGCGCCCGGATGCTCGTCGCGGCCGAGCAGGCGGCTGCCGTCGTCTGGGACGCGGCCAGGGCGCTCGATGGCGCGGACGAGGCCGAGCGCGACTTCGCTGCCGCCGCGGCGGCGGCGCTGGCCTTCGACGCGGCGGTTTCCTGCGTGCACGAGTGCATCCAGATCCTGGGCGGCATCGGCTATACCTGGGAGCACGACGCTCACCTGTATTACCGGCGAGCGATGACGCTGCGCGCCCTGCTGGTCCCGGCGGCGAGGCCGGAGCGGACCTGGAAGCAGCGGACGACCGCGCTGGCGCTGGCAGGCCAACGCAGGCCGGTCCGGCTCGAGCTGCCCGGCGGGGACGGCGGGCTCCGCGACGCGGTCCGGGCCGAGCTCGCCGAGATCGCCGAGCTTCCTGGCCAGGAGCGGACCGCGGCACTCGCGGCCGGCGGCTGGGTGCTCCCGCACATGCCCAGGCCCTGGGGCCGCCGGGCAGGCGCGCTTGAGCAGCTGATCATCGACCAGGAGCTGCGCGCCGCCGGCCTGCACGTTCCCAACCTTGCGATCGGCGCCTGGGTCGTGCCCGCACTGATCCAGTACGGCACCACGCAGCAGCAGCAGCGCTTCCTGCCCGCCACCTTGCGGATGGACTACCTGTGGTGCCAGCTGTTCAGCGAGCCGGGCGCGGGGTCAGATCTGGCCGGGATCACCACCAGGGCGGAGCGCGCTGACGGCGGCTGGAAGATCACCGGCCAGAAGATCTGGACCTCGCTGGCCCGCGAGGCAGCCTGGGCTATCTGCATCGCGCGCACCGATCCGGCCCAGCCCCGGCACGACGGGATCAGCTACTTCCTGGTGGACATGAAGGCGCCCGGGGTCGAGGTAAGGCCGCTGCGGGAGATCGGCGGCGACGCGTTCTTCAACCAGGTCTTCCTGGACGAGGTCTTCGTGCCGGACGACTGCCTGGTCGGCGAGGTGAACAAGGGCTGGCGTATCGCGCGGACGACGCTGGCCAACGAGCGCGTTTCGCTCGCCGCGGTCCTGGACCTTCGGGTGCGGCGTGCCCGAGCTGCTGCAGGTCGCCGCGACCGCATGCGCAGCGCCGGCCGGCATGCCGACCTGGCCGAGCGCGTCGGCGAGCTGGTCGCCGCCGGCCAGGCGATCGACCTGCTGGCGCTCCGGGCGACGCTGAAGCAGCTGTCAGGGACCGAGCCGGGCGCGACCGGCAGCGTGCGCAAGCTACTAAGCATGCGGCACGCGCAGCAGGTGGCCGAGCTGTGCTGGGAGATGTCGGCCGAGTCCGGCGCGCTGGGCGGCGGCGGGGGTCAGCCAGTCGACCCGGACGGGCAGCCGGACGGCAGGCACTGGGCCCGCCTTGTGCTGGTTACCAGGGCTCTCACCATCGGCGGCGGCACCACCGACATCCAGCTCAACATCATCGGCGAGCGGATTCTGGGCCTGCCGCGCGACCCCGAGCCGCCTGGCGCCTGACCGGCGCAATCGGCCGGCCGCCCCGATCGGTCAGGCTTCAGGAGGGAACGCACTCATCCCGCCCGACTCGGGTGCAGCTGGCTCCTCCGGGCTCTCGAAGAACGTCGGCAGCGGGCTCGGCGCGGTGTCGCCGGCCGCTGGGAAGGCATCGTCGCCCGCCGCCGGGAAGAAGGTGGCCCCGGCATCCGGCAACGTCGTAGGGCCGGCATCCGGCAACGTCGTGCTGCCGCCGCCAGGGAACGGGCTCGCGGGCGGACCCGGGAACGGGCTCGGCGGGTCGGCCGGGAAACTCGGCTGTGGCGAGGCGGGCTCTGGGTCGGCCAGGTTGAGGCCGTTGTCCCGCTCGTGCGCGGAGATGTCGGCGATCAGGTTGTCGATCTTGGCCTCGCTGTCCGGCGTGCCGCGCCCGCTGCGCTCGGCGTAGACCGCTGCGCCGAGGCTGCGCAGCAGGGCGTCACCGCGACGGCTGGCCTGCGCCTGGTCAAGCTTCGCCTTGCCGTCGAGCGCTGCCTGCTGCGTAGCCTGCGCTAGTTGCGTAGCCTGCGCCTTCACCCTGTCCATGAGTCCCATTGCCGCCTCCGGGCCTGTCGGCTTCTCGCTCTGCGGACCGTGTGCCGCGTACTCTGCCCAGCAGCATAGGGCCGTATGCGTGCCCTGCGTAGAAGGTTGGTTACTGCCTGATCCCATCCGCGAGCAGTTAGTCGCGCGCGGCAGCCAGTCCAGCAGACGCATCCCGCGTGATGGCCATGATGTCGCCGGCGACAGTCACCAGCCGGCAGCCGTTCTCCCGGTACAGCCGGGCCGTCGCCCCGTCGGTCGCGTGCACGCCGACCGGCTTCCCGGCGGCGGCGCAGTCGGCCCAGATCTGCTCGAACGCCGGGCGAAGCACCGGGTCCTGCGGATCGAGCCGGCAGCCGAGCGAAAGCGACAGGTCCCGCGGTCCGACATAGATGCCGTCAACGCCGGGCAGCTTGAGGGTGGCCGGCAGATCAGCCATCGCCTGCGTCGACTCGACCATTACGATGCAGAGCGGATTTTTCTCGCTGGCCATGACCCCGCCCGCCGAGCGATAACCATCCAGCGGGTACCGGCAGGCTCCGGCTACCTCGGCGGCCTGGACGGCAGATTCGACGTTCGGCACGATGACGCCTTCGCAGCCGAGATCGAGCGCCCGGCCGATGTCGGCTGGGTGCGCGTACCGGACCCGGCCGAGTGGCGCCGCGCCGGCCAGCCGGATCGCGCCGGTCATGCCCGGCAGGTCATGCTCGGTTGCGCCGCCGTGCTGGAGGTCAATGACCACGTAGTCGAGGCCGGCGCTGGCCAGGGCGGCAGCCGTCAGCGGCCCGGCCGTCACCGCCCATCCGCCATACACTGTCTGGCCACCGCGGACCCGGTCAGGAAAGTTGTCAGTAGTCACGGGCTAACACAGTAGTCACGGGCTAACACAGTAGTCACGGGCTAACACAATCAGATCGCCGGCAGGCCGACGACCGCGTCACCCCCCGACCGTCTGGATGACACCTCCGCCCCATCCCTTGCCGGATCCGCTACCGATCTTCACGCCCTCCGCGTTGAATGCCGTCCAGCTAACCATCGTCGGGTAGGTGCTGTTCGCCATGGCAAAGTAGCCGTACCCGTCAATGTGCACGACCCCAATCCGACATAACGATGTGGACGACCGAGACGTCCGGCTGAGCCAGGCCGATGGGAGTAGGGCCGTTGCCGAACAGGCCCGGCTGCACGGCATGCCGCAGATCCGGCTGCGGATAGCCGCCGGGTGGAGCGTACGTCATCGCCGCTGCGAGTCAGTCAAGATCAAAGGCCGCGTGGATGGCGGCCGTCAAGCTAGTCTCCTGCGCCGGCAGCAAGTACCCGATCTGGCGGCCGAGCACGCTCTTAGGGACGGTGACGATGTTGTCGCAGCTGACGACGCCGTTGAACTCGAGCCCGTTGGCCGGCCCGAGCGGGACTTCCGTGGACAGGCCGCGAACTGTCGTCGTAATCGGCGCTACCGTGACGCTCCCGAGGTACGGCCGGACAAGTTCTCTGGTCAGGACCAGGACCGGGCGTGCCTTGTCGAGCCGCGCGACATGGATCGGCCGCACTACTCGATATCAATCGGGGTGTGCACGGCGTAGGCAGCGAGGCCGTCCATATCGGGGTCCGGGCCCGCCCCGGCCAAGATGGCCGCGTCCCTCGCAGCAATCTGGCGCCGGAACTCCCTGGCAAGAGCGCGCTCAATGACGGACGCACGGCTGGGCGCCTCACCCTCGGCTACGAGGCGGTCAAGCTGCTCCACCATGGCGTCAGGCAGCCGCACGGCGATCTGAATGCTCACAGACCTACCATACCAGACCGGGATGCAGTCTGGGATTCAGTGAACCAGCCGGGGGTTATGGCCGCCTGGCTAGATGCTCGCGGGCTGCCGCGATCCGGCGCAGCGTCTCTTCCCGGCCGAGGACCTGAAGCGACTCGAACAGCGGCAGCCCGACCGTGCGGCCGGTTACCGCGACCCGGACCGGGGCCTGCGCCTTGCCAAGGCCCAGGCCGAAAGCGGACCCGACGGCCTCAAGCCGCTCGCGCAGCGCGTCGGCGTGCCACGGGACATCCGCATACGCCCCGGCGACCGCGGCTAGCAATTCGGCGGCCGGATCTTTCATGGCCTTGACCCAGGACGCTTCGTCAACAGCGGGATCAGGGAGGAACGCGAAGTCCACCATCGAGATGATCTCCGGCAGCACGGCGACCCGCGTCTGCGCCAGCGGCGCCAGCTCGGCAAACACCTTCGGATCGAAGCGCTCGGGCGGCCATGGCGCGCGCGGCGGCTCCAGCCACGGCTGGCACGCCTCCGACGAACTCCCCAGGCGACATCGCCCTGATGTATTCGCCGTTGAACGCTCGGAGCTTCTTTACGTCGAAGAAGGCGGGAGACGGGTTGACGTCCTCGATCCGGAACTCGGCCACCATCTCGTCCCATGGCACGATCTCGCGATCGTCCCTCGGCGCCCAGCCGAGCAGCATCAGGTAGTTGCGCATGGCCTCGGCCAGGTAGCCCTCTTCCCGGAAATCCTCCAGCGCAACCTTGTCCCGGCGCTTAGACAGCTTCTGCCGCTTCTCGTTGACCAGGAGCGGAAGGTGCGCCCAGGCAGGCGGCTTATGCCCGAGCGCCTCAAAGAGCAGCTGCTGCTTCGGTGCGTTCGACAGATGCTCTTCGCCCCTGATGACATGCGTGATCCGGTGGTCGACGTCATCGACGACGTTGGCCAGCAGGAACAGCACGGAGCCGTCCCCGCGTGCGAGCACGAAATCCTCGATGCTGGAGTTCTCGAACACCGTCCTGCCGCGGATCAGGTCATCGATCACCGTGGCACCCTCGTCCGGCGCGCGGAACCGCAGCGCCCGTCCCGGGCCTGCCTCCAGGCCGCGGTCCCGGCAGTAACCGTCGTAACCGCGGTGCTGGTCGCCCGTCCGCGCGATGACGTCTTCTCGCGTGCAGTCGCAGTAATAGGCCCGGCCCTGTTCGTAAAGCCGCTGGGCGGCGGCGGTGTGCTTGGGCAGGTTGTCCGACTGCAGGAACGGGCCCTCATACTGGCTGCCGTCGATGCCGATCCACGCCATCGCGCTGATGATGCCGTCGATCCACTCGGGCCGGTTCCGCGCGGCATCGGTGTCCTCGATCCGCAGCACCAGGGCGCCATGCTCGCGCAACGCGAAGGCCCAGTTGAACAGGACCGACCGGGCGCTGCCGAGATGGAACATGCCGGTCGGCGACGGCGCGAACCGCACCCTGACCCCAGAACCCGTGCTAGCCACGGCAGCCGAGTCTAGCCGAGCCGCCCAGACCGCCTGGCGAGCGCGCCAGCGAGGATCGCGGCAGGAACCACGCAGAGCGCCGCCAGGGCCCAGGTCAGGCCAAAGTGCTGAGCTAGCAGGCCGACCGCCAGCGGACCCAGACCGCCGGCCAGGCCGGCCGCGCTTGACAGCGAGACAGCGAGGCCGCTACGACCTGGAAGGCTGCCAAAAAGCTCGGCTGTAAGCACCGGGTACCAGGGCGCCGTCGCGACAGTAAGCCCGGCGAGCAAACCCAGCTTCGGGCCGAGGCCAGGCACCAGCAGGAATGCCGGGAACAGCAGTCCGGCAAGGACCGCACTGGCCCGCAGCACGCGACGGCTGTCGAAACGCTCCAGCAGCTGGATCAGGATCACGTCGCCGAGCAGTCCCGCTCCAAGCCGGATCGCGACGCCGAGCGCCGCAACCGCTGGTGAAGCGCGTGCCACCGCCACCAGGTAGAGCGCCAGGAACGTGGTCAGCACGTCCAGCAGCAGATCCGACACTTCGACCAGCAGCAGCCAGCGCAGTGCGCCCGAGCGCCGGACGATGGCCGCTGCCTGCCCCCAGCCGGGCCAGCCGGAACCGCTGTCATGGTCGGCGGCTGCCTCGCCTGATGCAGCATCGGCTTCTGATGCAGTACTGACCTCCGACCCAGCGCTGGCCTCTGATGCAGCGCTGGCGTCGCGGCGGCCCATTGCGGCAACGGCTAGCCAGGCCACGAGGCCGCAGCCCGCAACCAGGATGAAGGCCAGCCGCCAGCCGCCGCCAGCACCCAGCACCCCTGCAACCAGCAGCGGGCCGCAGACCGCGCCAGCCGAGCCCGCGAGCGTCCAGCGGGCCATGTGGTGAGCCTGCCGATCCGGTGCCGCGTCCATAAGGGCCGACTGGCTGAGGCTGACGAACGCGCCCGATGCCGGGAAGAAGACGACCAGCGCGATAAGCAGGCCGGTAAAGGACCTGGCCAGACCCGCTCCTAGGACTGCGGCGACGAAGACAAGGCCGCCGCTGAGAATCATCCAGCGGCGGCGCGAGCCCGTGCCGCTGAGGACGCCAATGGGCAGCTCAAGGATGCCTCCGGCGATGAGCGGAACCGCCCCGAGCAACCCGATCTGGACATAACTCAACGACAGGTCATGTCGGATCAGCGGCATCGCAGCGCTCTTGGTGCCGTCGACCAGCTCGTCGGCGAACTCGACCGCGAGCGCGGCAAGCAATGCGGCCAGCCCCGGCCGCGCCATCCGGCGGCGCCAGGCGGAGCGGGCGTCCCGGCGGTTCCGGGCAGGACCAGATTTCGCTACGGCGGACCTCATGCCTCTTCCTTCCTCGTCGTCAGTTACCTGGGCAGACGAGGAAGGCGGGCCACGGGCCGCTAGATCAGTTCACAGTCAAAGGAAACCCATGGCACCGATGGTAGCCCGCAGCCGCCGCCGGAAGAGAGCGCCGCATGCCACAGGCTAGCTTCCGGCGGGCAGTTCCGGCTTGGCGGTGCCGGAGCCAAGCTGGGCTTTCATCGCGGCGAGCTCCTTGTCTACCTCGGCGTTCGCGCCCGCTTCGTCGAGCTCGCGCTGGATGTCGTCGGTGTTTCCGCCGACATCCTCAAGCACACCGGACTGGAGTAGCTCGTCAGTGGCGCTCGCTCTGGCTTGCATGTTGGCGATCTTGTCCTGGGCCCGCTGCAGGGCCGCACCCGAGTCGCCGAAGCTCCTGGAGATGCCAGCGGCCTCCTCGTTCACGGAACTCTCCGCCTGGGCCGCGGTGTACTGGGCCTTCATCACTTCCTTCTGGGACCGGAAGGTGTTGACCCGCTGCTGCAGCGCGCTGAGCGTCTGCTCCATCTTCTGCTCTTCCTCATCGAGCTGCTGGCGCTGCGGCTCCATGTCGTTGGCTTGCTGCTGAGCAGCGGCTTTGCGAGAAAGAGCTTCCCGCGCCAGGTCTTCCCGGCCCTGGGCCAGGGCCGCCTGAGCCTGGTCCTGGAGATGGTCGACCGAGTGCTGAAGCTGCTGTTCTTGGAGCTCAAGCTGCTTCTTCGAGGCAGCGATGTCCACGAGCGCCCGCCGGACCTGGGTGATGTGATCGAGCATCTGCTCGTAGGAGTAATCGAGCATCTCGTTGGGATTTTCGGCCGCGTCGAGCGCTTTGTTGGCCTTGGCTGCCACGATGTCGTGTGCCCGCTGGAAGAGACTCATCGGTGCGCTCCCTAAGGAAGTGGTAACGGAGCCGGACTTACGCTGCTGAGGCTACACATCGGGGCGCCGAGGTACCCGGCACCCCACTACGCTCAGCCAGGTGGAGGTTCGCTCGCTCGGGTACCGCACGGACCTTATGGTCCGGCTCCTCGAGGGCAGTCAGCTCGACGATCGCGGAGACTACCTGGCCATTCGCAGCCCGCAGAACCCTGCCTACTGGTGGGGTAACTTCCTGCTGCTGAGCGCGCCGCCCCATCGCGGCGAGACCCGCAAGTGGCTGGACTTGTTCGCGGCCGAGTTCCCCGGCGCACAGCACGTCGCGCTCGGCATCGACGTTACCGAGGCCAGCGCCGTGAAGCCAGCCGAACTGGTGGCCGCGGGCCTGCGCATGGATCGGTCCACCGTGATGGTGGCGGCGGAGGTGCATGAGCCGCCTAACCCGAATCAGGCCGCCACCTACCGGGTGCTGGCCGGTGACGAGGACTGGCGGCAGGCAGCTGAGTTGCGCGCGGAGCTCAGCACGGGCGAGCCGGCGTTCCTGCAGGCGAGGATCGACTCCGAACGCGCGATGACCGAGGCCGGATACGGAGCATGGTTCGGCGCCTTCGTAGACGGCAGGCTCGTCGCCCAGCTTGGCCTGATCGCCGACGGCGACGGCATCGCCCGCTACCAAAACGTCGAAACGCACCCCGACGCCCGCCGTCAGGGTCTGGCCGGAACATTGGTCTGCCGCGCGGGGCAGCACGGCCTCAGCGACGGCGCCAATACGCTGGTCATGGTCGCCGACCCGCACGACGCCGCGATCCGGGTGTACCGGTCCGTCGGCTTCGCCGACGCGGAGAGCCAGATCGGCTTCGAACGGCCGCCACCAGCGACCGCGTGACCAAGTCCGGTGCATCCCGGCCGTCTTCCTTCTATCGCGTATACAACGGGAACGCGGTCGCCTCAGGGCTAGCGACTGGTCGGCGTGGCGTCATCATCTGTCAGCAAACATGTGTTCTGTTGAGTGGTGTGAAGCTTCGGGAGTGGGCGGCGCGCGAGGGCGTGCATTTATCAGACGGCGTGGCGCTGGTGGCGGGATGGGAAGCTGCCGGTCCCGGCGCGGCAGACGGCGACGGGCACGATCTTGGTGGAGGTGCCGGCTGCGGGCGCTGTTGCCCCTGGCGTGGTGGTGTATGCGCGGGTGTCCTCGCACGATCAGAGCGCCGACTTGGACCGGCAGGTGGCGCGGGTGACGGAGTGGGTCGCAGGGCAGGGAATGGCGGTGGCGGAGGTGGTGCGCGAGGTCGGCTCCGGGCTGAACGGCAAGCGGCCGAAGCTGCGCAGGGTTTTGTCGGACCCGTCCGCGACGGTGATCGTCGTGGAACACCGGGACCGGCTGGCGCGCTTCGGCGTGGAGCACCTCGGCGCGGCGCTGGCCGCGCAGGGCCGGCGGGTGCTGGTTGCCGACCCCGGCGAGACCGCCGATGACCTGGTTCGGGACATGATCGAGGTACTCACCTCGATGTGCGCCCGCTTGTACGGCCGCCGCGGTGCCCGGAACCGGGCGTTGCGTGCGGTGACGGCGGCGAAGAAGGCCGGCGTGGACTCGGCGGCCTAGGTGATGCTGCGGGCGTACCGGTTTGCGCTGGACCCGACGCCGGAGCAGGCGCGCGTGCTGGCCTCGCACTGCGGCGCGGCGCGCAAGGCGTTCAACGAGGGCCTGGCGCATGTCAGGCGGTGCCTGGACCAGCGCGCAGCCGAACGTTCCTACGGTGTTCCCGAACAGCAGCTGACCGAGGTGCCGTGGACATTGCCGGCGCTGCGGCGCTGGTGGAACCTGCACAAGGATGAGCTGGCGCCGTGGTGGGCGGAGAACTCTAAGGAGGCCTACAACTCGGGGCTGGACGCGCTGGCCCGCGGCCTGAAGGAGTGGTCGGCCAGCAGGTCCGGGAAGCGGCGCGGGGCGAGGATCGGGTTTCCCCGGTTCAAGTCGCGCCGCCGTGCCCGGGTGTCGTGCCGGTTCACCACCGGCGCGATCCGCGTCGATGACCGGTCCCATGTGGTGCTGCCACGCATTGGCCGGGTGAAGACGCACGAGCCGGCTATGGCGCTGTCCCGCAAGATCAGCGCGGGGACCGCGGGAATCCTCGCCGCCACCGTCAGCTATGACGGGCGGCGCTGGTACTGCGCGTTCACCGTCGAGGCCGGGCGTGAGCCGGAGCGCCCGGCGCACATCGGGGTGGACCGGGCGCATCCGGTGGTGGGCGTGGACGCCGGGGTGCGCGACCTGCTGGTGGTGGCGGCCGCCGGCCGGGCCGAGGTGGCCCGGGTGGGCGCGCCGCGCGCGCTGGCCGCCGCGCAGGCCCGGCTGCGCGCGGTGCAGCGGCGCGCCGCCCGCCAGGACGGCCCGGACCGGCGGGCGGGGCGGCTCGGCTCGAAACGGTGGCAGCGCACCGCGGAGCGGACCGGCCGCCTCCACGCCCGGGCCGCGAACCTGCGCCGCGACGCGCTGCATCAGGCCACCACCCGCCTCGCGCAGCGCCACGACGTGATCGTGATCGAGGATCTGAATGTGGCCGGGATGATGCGGCGCAAGCCCGGCGCCGGGCGGGGCGGGCGGGGCCTGAACCGGGCGCTGGCCGACGCCGGCCTTGGCGAGCTGCGCCGCCAGCTCGGCTACAAGACCACCTGGTACGGCTCTCAGCTCGTGGTAGCCGACCGGTGGTACCCCAGTTCGAAGACCTGCTCGGCCTGCGGCGCGGTGAAAGCCAAGCTCGCCCTGGCCGACCGGACCTACCAGTGTGACCACTGCAACATGGTGCTCGACCGTGATCTGAACGCCGCGATCAACCTCGCCCGCCTGAGCGAGCACGCCACCTGCGTGGAAGGCAGGCCCGCCGGGAGTGGCCCGGCGGCAGGACGTGGAGCCATCCGTAAGACCAGCCCACCCATGGGTGCGCCGGCAGGAGGCGACGAAACGTCAACCCCGCACAGCGGCCGGCCTGCCGCCGGTCAGACGGGGACCGCCTCTCCGCAAGGAGAGGCTGCCTGACCATGAGACAGAAGTTGATGGATCAGGTAACGGCTACTGCCCTTGCGAGCCAAGCAGGCTCACGGCAACTGCCGAGGCATCTTCCTTGCGCAGCCCAGCCAGCCAGGCGACGCCGACGGTCAGCAACGTCAGCAAACCCGCACCGGCAAATACCGGCCGCGGATGGCCGCCCAGCAGGCTTGCCAGGGCCCCGGCCAGGACCGCGCCGACAAGCGTGACCGATTGGCCGCCGAGCCGCCAGCACGCGGTCACCCGGCCGAGAAGCGCACGCGGCACGAGCGCCTGCCGAAGTGCCCGCATCGTCACGCTCGCGGCAATGATGGCCCAGGTATAGAGGAGGTTCCCGGCCAGCAGCACGGGCAAGGTGGTGGCTGCACTGACCACGATCAGCGCCACACCCGATGCGCCCGAGCAAAGGGCTAGCGCGGCTACCGGCCCGGTCCGCCGGACCAGCATGGTCGTTCCCGCGGCCCCGAGCAGCCCGCCGACGCCGCCTGCGGTGACGACAAGGCCGATCTGCGCGGCGGGCAGCCCGAGAGCGTTTTTGGCCATGAAGATGATCAGCTTGTCTGCGCCCAGGCACAGATTGAGTACCAGCATGAAGCAGAGCAATGTGACAAGCAGCCGGGTTGCCGCCAGATAGCGCAGGCCCTGGGCTAGCTCAGCTCGCAGGGCCCGCGCCGAGGGCGGTTCGGTGTCTCGAGCCGGGCCGCGCTGCCGCACGGCCCTGAGCGTGACGAGTGAGACTAGGAAGGTCAGCGCGTCAAGCAGCAACGAGACGTGCAGCAGCCCGGCGGCGGCTAGCAGGCCAGCAGCGCCGGGCCCGATGATCTGGCCGGCCTGGTTGGCTGCCTCCAGCCAGGAGTTGACGGAGACCAGCCGCGGGCCGGCATAAACGTCGCGAACCGCGATGGTCAGGGCTGTGTCGCTGAATACGGTCAGCACGCCCGCCCCGAAGGCAAGCACGAGGATCAACCAGGCAGAGATCGCGTGCGAACCGGTCAGGGCGAACAGGGCGAGAAAGATCAGCGTGCGCAGGACGTCTGCGGCAATCAGCAGTTGCCAGGGATCGAGCCGGTCGGCCAGGACGCCGGCTGGCAATCCGGCGGCGAGATAACCAGCACTGCCGGGCAGAGAGGCAAGAACCGCCAGCAGCGGGCTGCGGCTCAGTTGCAGCACAATCAGGGGTATCGCCAGGATCGCCAGCCCGTCGCCGAGCATCGACACGGCCTGACCACCAAGGAAGACCGGCGACCGCAACACGACCCAATCCTCACCAGGAACGCGCGCCCGTCAAATGTCAGCGCGCCTGCTGATTGCCTGCGCGCGGCGCACACCCAAGTTGCAGCAAGAACCGGCCGCGAGCCAGGCCGGCTCGCCCAGTCAGCTCCCGTCGTGCGATTCATCGTCGAGAGTGACGTATGTCATAGTTAATGTTTGCGGGTTTCGGCCATGAGCAGGCCGAAAAGGGTGCAGGGTGGTTATCCGATAGCACCTAGCGTGCGTGATGGCACTTGACCGTGATCCGTCGCCCTGATCCCTGCGCGGCGTCCGCACGCCACCGGTCATAGCAGTCCGATCGTGACCGGAGTCCTGGGTGGCAGCGGAGGGCCACGTTCTCCCCCGATCAAAGGCTCGCAGTGTCTAGCACGTCCGCCCGCCACAGGAAGCCGTCCGCTGGGCGCGCCGGTGGCCGTCGGCCCCAGCCGGTTAGGCACAACAAGGCGCCTGCGGCCAGGCCCAAGCCAGCGCCCGTCGTTGCGATCGCCAGCACTGCCGTGGTCGTCGGAGCGGCAGCCGCGGCCATAGGATTCGCCTGGCAGGCCCACCCAGCCGCTCCGGGTCGGCTAACCGCGCTTGGCGCCGCGGGAACCGGTGGCGCGGCTTCGGCCGCCCGCCAGCTACCTGACGGCCAGCTGGCAGCAGCCCTCGTGCAGGCTGGCGTGAAGCTCCGTACGTTGACCCCGACGCCGGCCCTGGATCAGACGCCAAAAGCTAGGCCGACGCCGAACAAGTCGATCAAGGCCATCAAGCCTGCGGCGAAGCCCCAGCTCACGCCGCGCCCGAATCCGGTCAAGCCAGCGACGCCACCGCCGCCGGTCTACCTCAACCCGCTCCGGGCCATCGCCGGGTTGATGGCCGAGCGCATTGACATGGGCGCCGACTTCGGCGGAACGGGCCCGATCTACGCCATCGGCGACGCGGTTGTCACCAGCGAGAGCACCTCGGCTGGCTGGCCCGGAGGCGGCTGGGTTACCTACCAGCTGACCGATGGCCCGGCGGCGGGCCTGCAGGTCTTTGTCGCCGAAGACGTCACGCCAACCGTCCAGGTCGGCGAGCACGTCACGTCCTCGACGGTCATTGCCCAGATGTACAACGGCGGAGCCGGGATCGAGACGGGCTGGGCGCTGCCAGATGGGTCTTCTGCCGAGTCTCAGTCGCCAGCTGCCGGGGGCATCAGCGGAGGCGGCCCGTTCCCGACGGCGGTCGGTGTCAACTTCGACAACCTGCTCGTGGCACTGGGAGTGCCGCCGGGTAGCAACGCCGGCCAGGCCACCTACGGTGTTGTCCCGCCGAACTATCCGACCACCTGGTCAGCGGCCACGGCGCCGTCCTAGCCAGCGACCCCGGCGGCGCGACTAGCTCCCGTCCCTGTCCTCTCGCTGCCTTGACGGCCTCGGCCGCGCCGCCGGCGCCTGGCCAGGACAGCCGGCCGACCGTCACGTTGTGAGACACTGCCCCGGCTTGCGGCTGCGGATCCCGAGGCTCACCGCAACTGGCCGGTCGCCAAGCTCCGCGACCTGCTCGATCACCAGGCCGGCGCTGATGAACGCGTTGAGGAGTTCAGCGAGCGGGTGGTGATGCATGCCGAGTTTCCTGCGGATGTTGTGGCACCAACATGGCGCAACCTCATGCCAGCCAGCCATGCGGTAGGTCGGGTGCGCGCGAATGCCCCCGTCGTCGATCCACTCGACGGCGCGTTCCAGTTGTCGTACCAGTCGGCCCAGCCGTCGTAGCGGGCCGCCACGGCGTCAGCGGGAGCGGCCGGGTCGGTTCCCAGGTCGCCCGCCTGGTCAGCTCGCATGCGGCCATATTCGCAGGCTTCAGACACCGATGCCATGAGTCGCAGGGCGAAGGCAAAGGTCATCGCTGGCGGTCGCGCCGCTTTCGGCAGCCGCGGGAATGCAGTCGCAGTTAGTCACTTTGCCCGGCCACAGGCACCTCCGGGATGCTGGTTGGCGTACGGCCAGTGCACCCGCGGTTCCGGACGCGATCAATCAGTGGCTGCCGCCCGACTTCTTAGACAAACCTAGTAGGCACGGCCGAAGATGAGGCGTTTGCCGTAGGCGGACGGCTGACCACAGCGGATGCAGGTCCCGTGCTCTGGCTCGCCATCCGTTGGGATGACGCGCGGCGTGGCGGAAGTGGCGGCCTTGATGTCCTCCTCGCAGCCAGGCTGAGCGCAGTGGAGTGCCAGGGCCCAGCCGCTCGCGACCGCCGCCTCGAACTCGTCCCAGGTGTTCACCGTGACCGTCCGCCGATCACGGAACTCGGTCGCCCGGCGCAGCAGCAGGTCCTGGAACGCAGTCAGCTCGAAGCTGAGGCGGGCCGGGGCGGCGTCCAGCGAGACCGGCGTTTTCTCGTTGCCGAGCCGGGTGGCCATCAGCGCCGTCCGCGCCGCCAGGTCTCGCGGCCCGAACTCCAGCCGGATCGGGACGCCGCGCATCTCCCAGTCGTTGAACTTGAACCCTGGCGAGAGATGTGACCGGTCGTCCACGTACGTGCGGATGCCGGCGTCATGCAGCCGGGCCGCCAGCTCCCGGGCGGGCGGCAGCACCTGGTCGGCCTGCTCGCCGCGAGCGATCGGGACGATAACCACCTGATAGGGGGCGAGCAGCGGCGGCAGAATGAGGCCCTTGTCGTCCCCGTGTGTCATGATCACTCCGCCGATCATGCGAGCGCTCATGCCCCACGAGGTGGTGTGGCACAGCTCCAGCTCGCCGCTCTCCGCGGCGTACTGGATGTTGAAGACCTTGGCGAAGTTAGTGCCCATGTAGTGCGACGTGCCGGACTGCAGCGCTCGCCCGTCGCGCATCATCGCCTCGACCGTGTAGGTCCTCCTGGCGCCGGGGAACCGCTCGCTTGCCGTCTTCTCACCCGCGATCACCGGCATGGCGGCCACGTCCTTGGATACCTGCTCGTAGAGGTCGAGCGCGAGCAGGGTCTCCCGCATGGCGTCCGCCTCATCGAGGTGCGCGGTGTGACCCTCCTGCCACAGGAACTCGGTAGTGCGCAGGAACATCCGCGGCCGCATCTCCCAGCGGACCACGTTCGCCCACTGGTTGAGCAGCAACGGCAGATCCCGGTGCGAGCTGATCCACTTGGCCATCATCTCGCCGATGATCGTTTCCGAGGTCGGCCGTACGATCAGCGGCTCGTCAAGCTCCTTGCCGCCGGCGTGGGTGACTACCGCCAGCTCCGGTGCGAAACCCTCGACGTGCTCGGCCTCGCGCTGCAGGTAGCTCTCCGGGATCAGTAGCGGGAAGTAGGCGTTGACGTGACCGGTCTCCTTGATCCGGCGGTCGATGTCGGCCTGCAACAGCTCCCACATCCGGTATCCATAGGGGCGGATCACCATCGTGCCCCGGACCGGGCCGCGGTCCACCAGTTCGGCCTTGAAGACGACTTCGTTGTACCAGGCGGAGAAGTCCTCGCTCTGCGGGGTTACTCCGCGTTCATCGTGCGCCACACCCAGAGGGTAGGGGATCACGCCCGCTGGCACGCCCTGGTTTTCGCCTGCTCCGTGCTCGTCCGTGCGTGATCCTGAGAGTGGAACCGGGAGGCGAACGCTTGTGCCAGCGACTTTGCCGAACTGCCGCGCTGAAGGCGCCGCGATCCAGGTATTGCCCAATTCGGCGGTGTGGCCCGCTCGACAGGCCCCCAGAGAGCGCGGGCTATCTGGCCGCTTTCGGTTGGGCGCGAGACCCGGCGAAGGCATCGACGAATTCCGCTAACCTACGCACCCTGGGCGGGATCCCAGGCCAATGTGAACCTTGTCTGAGCTTTTGTCCGGTCATCGTGATTAGAGGGAAATAGGGAAGTCCGCGTTCGTGGAGATCAACGACGTCGCCCAGCTGGCGGACGCCTTGGCGGGTGTGCGGTGCACTGCGCGGGAGGGGCTGGCCGAGTGGCGCTACCACGGCAGGCTCGTCGCCCGTCAGCTGGACGATATGCGTCTGGTGATCCGCGCCGATTTCGATTACCGCGACTCACTATTGCGGCAGTTTCCTGAGACCTTCAGCGTCCCGGCCCGGTACGTCAAGCACATGATGGTTGTCGCTGACTTCGCCCAAGGCGATGCTGGCGCGATTGAGGATGCGCTTGACGCAGCCTGGGAGCTTCAGCGGAGTGCCGACTGACAGGGCCGTTTCCCCTAAACGTTCCGAGTCACCCCTTGGTGGGCGACCGGAAGTAGGTCTGGCGCGGTGTGCGGCCTCCGATCAGGGGCGGCGGTCTGCAAGGACGCAGAACTCGTTGCCCTCTGGGTCGGCGAGTACGACCCGGCTCTCATCGCATTGGCCGATGTCGGCGTGTCGGCACCTAGGTCGAGTAGGCGACGGACCTCTTCGTCTTGCTGCCTGTCGGTTGGGTTGACGTCGAGGTGGAGCCTGTTCTTGACTGTCTTGCCCTTTCGACTGCAACAGGTTTCCCAGAACGCAGGCGGAGGCAAAGGTGCAGGTCAACGGCAAGGTGAGCAAGGTCACGGACTCGCGCGACGACCTCCGGACGTTCGAGACGAGCGAGTGAGCACGACCGCGAGCGTCGCCAAGATCCGGAGCACCGCGAGCGCGAGCTAGCGCAACAGCGCGAGCGCTGGGCTAGTGATCCGGATTACCACGCGCGCCGACTCACTCAGAAATACATCTGGGGCACCAACGGAGGGCATGCCCGGTATTACCTCCTGGGCTCGGCCGAGTTAGGAGGAACGATAAGCCTTACCTCTCCGCCTGGACCGACCGCGCTGAAGTTCAGACCCGTTCCATTCGAAACCGCTAGCTCAATCGCGGGCATCAGGCTCTTCGTTGTACGTTCCTGCCAGGTTCCTATCGCCTCTTCTGGCAACCTGCTCCGGAGGGTTGGGCCTGGGCGCTCGCGCTCTATCTCGCCACGTGACAGGTAGCGCACTCTCCACCTGCCAGTGATGCGTGCAGCAGACTTGCTGGCCGACCAGGCCAAAGCCGCAAATGACGCGAGGCTTACTGGCGCACTGGTTGCCGCAGTGACGAGGGCGCCGTAGACGATCCAGAGCGTGTCAAGCGATCCGTATCTGGCGTCCATTAGCCAGAGTCCAGCGCGTGATGGCCGCGTGGGCATCGGCCAAGTCGTTACTTCCTCGCCGGCCTTCAGCTTCTCCATCAGCGCATTAGCGCGTCTAAACGCAGTATCCAGTTCAGCATTCACCCGTGAACAGCCAAACGCATCGCCGCTGTCCCAGTGCAGCACGACGAGCACGCCGGGAATGGCGCGGTCGTCCGACCAACTAGGCGTAATCGTTCTCGTCGGTTTACTTCTACGTTCCTGCTTCTGTAGGCAAAGCCGTATCGACACCGCCTTCGGGATTGCCCTCTGTTCGTAGTCGATGGTCAGAGTATCAAGATCACTGCGTGTTCGGTTCCATCCAGGCTTGTAGTTCGCCAAAGCCTCCGGCGTACCTGGGTATCCGGTGACGCGATCAGGCAATCTACGCCGCAGTTCCTCAGCTCTGGCCTCGATTTCACGCCGCTCGTCGGGCGTGGGCTCACGACTCTCGCGGCCTCTCGTCACCGGTGCAAGTTGGCCGTGCGTGAGCGGTTCTAGGCCGCCGCCAGGCTCATCCGTTCGCGGAGTCATTCCGCTAACCCCTTGCCCCGGTTGTTGTCCAGTAAGGGCTACTTGTCAGCTCGGGCTATCCAGTTCGCGCACGATGCGCGCTTCGATCCTCTTCGTCCCAAGGTCCGTGACGAGCCATCGTCCCGAACGTTCGATCGTCTGGCGGACTTGAGGACCAGCCAGCTTTCGGACGGCCCTACGTACACCTGATGGGTCCTTGGGTATAACAGCGACAAGCTCAGCGAGGCTCATGCCGTCCATCATGTTGACTAGGTGTGCAAGCACCTCTTCTTCGGTAGTGAAAGTCACTGACTGAAGTAGAGGCAGGTCGCCGTAAGATCGAATCAGCGGATTAGGGAATCGCGCGAGGCTATGCACGATGGCGGCTACCTCGTCACGGTCGCTGGTCACGAATATCCGCAGTATATCGGCTAGAACCCAGCGAGCGGCCTCGACTATAAGGCGCGAGTCAATTTCGTTGGCAGTATAGGTCGCAGAGACGTGTACTGCACCGCGCTGGCTCCGCAGTTTGTAGATAGCGCGGATAACTTTTGCTATGTGAATGGCACCTTGGCGCTCGGGGAAGCTATGAGAAACGTGTTCGTTCTCGACGTACTTCAAACAGTCATCCACGGACTTAGAGAGCGATGTATTGCCTGAGTCGATCGAATAAATTATTCGGGCCGCTACCTCAGTGAAACGACCTCCATCTAGCTCTGTATATTTCCATTTCCGCAGAATGAACGCTTCCTCAAGGGACGTAGATTCGCTCGCTAATTGCGATGCCAGCTTCGAGTTAATGGACCTTGCAAGCGACGCAAGCAGATCGGCGGGCGTCACTCCTTCCCGCCGATAGGAAGAGCCTTCAGGTACTCTTCACCAGCTGGAGTAATGCGAATCCGATCATCTTTGGTCGTGCGGTTTAGATGTCCACGCTGATGGAGCCGCTTATAGTAGGGCGATACGTCCTTGCTCGGTATGCCAACGCCCAGGCGGTCCGTTAGCCATACCACATGGTGATTATCCAGCGTTCCGACTCCGAGCAGCTTTGCGGCATAGACAGCCCAGAGGAACCGATCAGTATTGGTCTTGAGCTTGTGGTAACCGACCATGCCGTCAATAGTTGGATGTATGATTTCGATGTCTTCGAACGCAGTGGGGATCGCGTCGCTGGTCTTACGCGTGGTTTTATTACTGGACGCACGGCCTCTTGGGGCTGGCTTAGACGAAGAACGACGGACTCCGCGAAGCTGGTCGAATCCTGTCTCCAGAACGTCGCGGGCTTTGTCGGTAACGTAATACTCGCCCGTGTTAGTGTCCGATTCGGCAATCCAGCCGACTCGGACGGCATCGCGCATGTCGCGCGAGAGGTTGCGAGGTGTCGGCTCACCGGCGCGACCGAAGAGTGGCTTAACGTCGTCGCTGGTAAAAGCGGCCTTCCCTCCCTGCCGTATCACGTGGAGGGCGAACGCGACGACCTTCTCGGGGTTGCTCTTCGCGCCCGATGCCTCCAGGGACTCGCGAGGGCTTGCACCGCCACCTTTGACGCGAGAGTCCTTGGGCGGCGCGGCCGCAAAGGTGCCGGGGGCTACCTCGCCCGAACCGATCATTGCGATGATCTGGGCGGCTTGAGTCAGACTGATTTGGTCCTTGTAACTCAGCTTGCCCGAGAGGGTAATGGTTACGGAATTGTCGTCCATAACAGGCCAAGCTACAGGATGTCGCGATGTCGTACATCCCGACGCGCCAGAGACGGCAGTTCGCGTCGCGCAGTGCCAGCGGTGCGGGCCGTCAGCGCAACGAGCGCCACTGTCACCGCGACCTTGCCTTAGCGCTCGGCTACGAACGTGTTCAGCGGATCAACTGACTATTTTGCGTGGTTAGCGACCCTCCACGACCGCATGTCCTAATCTAAGCGGCGGGGGGAGAGTATGGCGCTCCAGCCGGTTTCACGACTGGAGCGCTGTGCTGCCTGCATGCTTACGCTATCTCAAACGCGTGTTCGGTACTGTCGGGATGGCAGGGCGACCGGCGTGGTGGCAATACCCGACTCAGTGCCACGACGGCCACCAATGGGGTCCGGGCTTGGTAACGGTCGGCTGGCAGCCGTGCGAGTGCCCGGAAGCGCAAGCGGAGAACATGGGGCACCTATCGGTGCGCTGCCACGCCGAACCGGGATGCTCGTCGATCTGGTATCAGCCGGTTCACCATCATTCGAGTAGAACACTCGTTCGATGGCGCGTCTACGCCAGGGTCGCTAGCCTCGGGCCATGTCGACTCCCCACGACAAGCGGACCACTGCCACCGACGCCCGGCAGGCCGCTGTCGGCCTCTCCCTATTCGCCTGCCTCGGCGTCGCAGCCATCGTGCTGTTGGCAACCGGCCACACCACGTTCGGCGGCGTCGCGCTCTGGGGGGCACTCCTGTTCGCCATCTACGGCGAACGCGGCCTGCGGCGTTACCGCCAGCGGCGCTAGCCCACATGACGAAGGCTCCGGGATCTCCGAGTGATCCTCAACGCGATTGAGGCAGCCCCGATCCTGCCCAGCTAGCCCAGGCCCCCTCAACGACAGAGGCGCCCCCAGGTCATCACGACTTGGGGGCCTCTTCGGCGTTCTGGGCTCGGTTGCTGGTAAACCCGTTGTAGTGCTATCGAGCACGTGCGCGAATGTCAATGTCGGTGGCACTGGGCCAAGGTGGTTCTTGCCTTCAGGCACCATAGGCGAGCCAATTGTGACGATTCCGTCGCCTTCGTCTTGCACCGTCCGCGACGGGGCCCAACCGGGGGATCCCTTGCCGCCACCGGAGCTACCGCTCGCCGACTACAAATACGCCCTGCACGTTATATCTGACGGCCTCCTAACTGGCATGGATCCGGCCATCATCCGCGCTGTCCGCGATGGCGCCCTACCCGAGGATCCCCTGCCGCCATCGGAACGGCGGCCCTTCATCACCGGCGTTCCAGACGATGCCGAAGTGATCATCTCCGGCAACGAAAACGACCGACGTGTGGCGGTGCTGTTCTCGCATCAGCACTTTCCGGGCGTCCGGTTTGGCCACAGGTTTCCGCCGCCATCAGTAGAGGACATTCGACGCTCCACTATCTGGCTGAAGGAGGACATCGAAACCGGCGCACTTCACCGCATGATGCAGAGCCAGCCTTCTGCAGACGAGGCCGGGATTATTTGGACCACGTGGGGAGCCCGCCAAGCAAGCCCGAACGCTGGCGGAGGACGAGCGGACAGCGGTGGCAACTCGCAGTGATCATCCTCCACGGGCAGCGGCCGTCGCCCACGGCGCCCCAGCAAATGCGATACTGGAAGAGCGGATACCGGAGGTGACAGTGACCACGAACAGGGCGGACGACGCGTCGGCGCCGTCACATCGCAGCGCCGAATCCCTCGACGCGCAGGCACTGCGCAAGGGCGTACGGCCGATCCAGTCTGCCGACGACCTCGCTCAGGATGGCATCTTCGACACCGACGAGGAGCTGGATGCTTTCCTCGCTCATGTCGCCGAGATGCGTCACGCCGATCTGGCCTGATCCGCGTGGACCGGGTAATCCTTGACACCGACGTTTCCTCGCTCAGCCTCAAGCGTCGGCTCCCATCAGCCGTCTTAACTCATCTCATCGGCAAGCAACCGTGCATTACCTTCGTCACGCTCGGGGAGCTAGCTCAGTGGGCCGAGCTGCGGCAGTGGGGACGGCTCAATCGCGACGCGTCAGAGAACTGGTACGGAACTCGCAACCAAGCTCGGAAGGTCCATGAGCTGGGACTTCGCGGAGCGGGTGACGAGAATCGAACTCGCACTATCAGCTTGGGAAGCTGACGTTCTGCCATTGAACTACACCCGCACGTGCCTGCCAGTGGCTGGCGCAACCTAACGGCTCAGCGAAACACGCTGACCTGCCCCGACATCGTACCGGATGCCACTGCTCGGCGAGGACCGGCCGAGCGAGTCCCGCGCCGGCGACCTGTTCATCAGTTCCTGGGAGGGATAAGAGAGGTGATCCGCTGACGCGGGAGCCCCGCAACTTTCACGGGAACTGGCCAGAACAGATAAGTTTCGTAGGTGCTGCTCTCTGATCGCGACATCAAGAAGGAACTAGAGTCAGGCCGTGTCCGGCTTGACCCGTTCCAGCCGGAATTGATACAGCCGTCTAGCGTGGATGTGCGGCTGGACAGGTACTTCCGTGTCTTCGAGAACCACCGCTACCCGCATATCGACCCGGCCGTCGAGCAGCCAGACCTGACCAGGCTGGTCGAACCCGACGGCGATGAGCCGTTCGTGCTGCATCCGGGCGAGTTCGTGCTGGCGTCAACTTACGAGATCATCACGCTGCCGGACGACGTGGCCGGGCGTCTGGAGGGCAAAAGCTCCCTGGGCCGGCTCGGGCTGCTGACCCATTCCACCGCGGGCTGGATCGACCCGGGCTTCTCCGGCCACGTGACGCTGGAGCTGTCCAATGTGGCCACGCTGCCGATCAAGCTCTGGCCGGGCATGAAGATCGGCCAGCTGTGCCTGTTCCGGACGCAGCTCGCCGGCCGAGCATCCGTACGGATCGCAGGTATACGGCTCCCGCTACCAGGATCAGCGCGGCCCGACGCCGTCGAAGTCCTACCTGAATTTCTACCGATCCAAGGTCTGAGCGCAGGTACCTCCGCTACCGTCACACGTCTGCGCGACCTTCGGCAGCGGTCCGCTGCGACTCACCCCGGTCGCAGCAGTGACAGCTCATTTCACTTCCCCGTTACGAACGCGAATCACGTCGGCAACGGGTGGGCGGCATCTTTATGAATGTGCGTCACTCAGACTTGGAGGGCCAGCTCATGGCCATGTGGAGGATCAGGATCAACCTCTCCGACGACCCGCGGAGCAGGGCTCGCCTAGACGAAGTACTGTCACGCCAGCGGGTCAGCGCGGTGCAGCTGACGCCGCGCGTGGGGACAGAAACTGAGCTGTCCGGTGATGTCGTTCTCGAGCTGCCCAGCGACGACGAACTTGGTGACATGCTCACCGCACTGCACACCATAAGCCCGCAGGTCTACGTTAGCCGGGCCCACCACCAGCGCATTGATCCTGAGGTTGCCATTGCCGTGCTGGCGCAGTCAGACTGACGACGACGGCAGCTACAACGGGTCCGCGACGGCTTAGTTAACCTTGGACCGCAGCTCCCGCCAGCGCCGCGCGGAGCGCGTCCCGTTCGGCTTCTAGCTCGCGCACCCGCGCTTCCAGCTGCAAGCACACGCCGTATCGCCGGCAGCGTCAGGCCGGTGTCCATCAGCTCGACGACGTAGCTGACGACGACAATCTCGTTCCTGGTATAGCGGCGTTGCCCGCCCGCCGACCGAGACGGCCTGACAACGTGAAACTCATCAAGGCGCCGCAGGAATGCGTGCTGGACCTCAAGCATCTGTGCGACCTGGCCGACGGTGAACAGCGGCATGTTCGCGTCATCTAGCGGCAGCGATGCCATAGTTACCTCCCGTCGGTAGTGACCCGGCCCCGGCATCCATCTTGTGGCCGCGGCGGTCAGCCGCCAAGGGCCCGCGCAGGCAAGCCGCCCGGGCCCTTCGCAGGTTATCGCGGGCTCAGGCCGTGACCGCGGCCCTGGCCTGGGAGCTGATCTCCACCTTGCGCGGCTGTGCCCGCTCGGTCAGCGGAACCCTGACTGTCAGCACGCCGCCGTCGTAGGACGCGGAGATCTTGTCGGCTTCTACGACGTCCGACAGCCTGATCTTCCTCGTGAACGAGCCCATGACGCGCTCCCGAATGAACGGCTTCTCGTCCTCGGCGTACTCCTCCGACCGCTGCGCGCTGACGCTCAGCACGCCCCGGTCCACCGTGACGTCGATGCTCTCGGCGTCGATGCCGGGCAGGTCGAAGCGAAGCTCGATCTCGTCCTGGCGCCGGATCGCGTCCATCCGCACGCCAGCGAACCCGCCATCAGTCCGCACTGCGCGGTGAAACTCCGCGAACGGGTCAAACGATGTAAACAGCATTTCCCTGTCACCCTTCCAGTTCTACTTCAAGCCCGGAGCCTAGGGTACCTAGACCTCTCAGCTGAGTGAACCTCCAACTAGTGTTGGATATTTCTTGCGCCAGACTTTCTTCGCGTCAATCGCGCCGAGCTACGACCGACTTGGGGTCGTTCCGGGCCGGAACTTGTCCTGGATGTACGGCCGAAGTCGGTGGAACCTCGCGAGCCGGCGCATGGGCGTGCCTGCAGGGTCGCGGGTCACGTGACCCACGAGCGCCGAGGCCCAGGGCGTCAACGGTTCAGGTGGTTCACGGGGGCGGAGCCCCCCGTGGATCAGGCAAGCCGCTCGATGATCGTGGCGTTGGCCTGGCCGCCGCCTTCGCACATCGTCTGCAGGCCGTACCTGCCGCCAGTCCGCTCCAGTTCGTGCAGCAGCTTGGTCATCAGGATCGCGCCGGTCGCGCCCAGCGGGTGCCCCAGAGCGATCGCGCCGCCGTTCGGGTTGGTCTTGCTCCAGCGATGCCCCGGTGTCCCTGGACCAGGCGATCAGCACCGGTGCGAACGCCTCGTTGACCTCGAACACGTCGATGTCGTCGACGGTCAGGTGGCCCTTGGACAGGGCCTGCTCGGTGGCCGGGAATCGGCCCGGTGAGCATGTAAACGGGGTCGGAGCCGGTCACCGCCATGGTGCTGGATCCGTGCCCTCGGCGTGAAACCGTGCTTGCGGACCGCCGTCGGGCGAGGCGATGAGCAGAGCGGCCGCGCCGTCGGAGATCTGCGACGCGGTGGCCGCGGTCAGCTCCCAGCCCGGGCCGCAGCGGCTTCAGCTCGGCCATCTTCTCCAGCGTCGAGTCCCGGCGCGGCCCCTCGTCCGTGGTCAATCCCGCCTACCGGGGTGATCTCCCGGTCGAACCTGCCCTCATCGATTGCCCTGATCGCCCTGGCGTGGCTCTCCAGCGAGTACTCCTCGAGCTCGGCCCGCTTGATGCCCCACTTCTCGCACATCAGCTGCGCGCCACGGAACTGAGAGATCTCCTGGTCGCCGTACCGGTCCCGCCAGCCCTGGCCGAATGGCAGCGCCAGGCCCTCCTTGTGCGGGAGCGCGACGGTGCTGCCCATCGGCACCATGCTCATGCTCTCCACGCCCGCCGCGATGACCAGGTCCTGCGTCCCAGACAGCACGCCCTGCGCGGCAAAGTGCACGGCCTGCTGCGACGAGCCGCACTGCCGGTCGATGGTCACGCCAGGCACGTTCTCCGGCAGGCCGGCCGACAGCCAGGCGTTCCTGGCGATGTCAATGGCCTGCGGGTCCGACTTGTGAGACGCAGCCCATGATGACGTCCTCGACCGCAGCCGGGTCGATAGCCGTCCGAGCAATGAGCTCGCGCAGCACGTGCGCTGCCAGGTCTACCGGGTGGACTGCCGAGAGGCCACCGTTCCGCTTTCCAACGGGGCTTCGAACTGCCCCGACGATGTATGCCTCAGACACCACGTGACCTCCATGACCCAGCGGCCTGCCGCCCGCCATTGCTGCGCAGCCCGGGGTGTGCGCGGCCGAGCGGTTGCCGTCACATTGAGGCTACCGCGCGGTTTGGCCAGCGCCATAGTCCTGACAGGACCCTCCTCAGATGATTAGGCCCGCCAAGCGTGTCTGAACGGCTACTATCCGTGAGTGCGCTCCTGGGGGCAGGTTCGCACGCCGGGATTAACCGCCAAAACGGTGCTCAAATCGCTCGCCTCGCGCGCTCGTACAGGGGAATCGACCAATGACGAAGATCGCCGAAGACACCTCGGGGCTGGTCAGCATCGGCCAGCTCGCGAAGGCGGCCGGTGTTAGCAGCCGCACTATTCGCTACTACGAGGAGCTCGGCATCCTGCCGGAGCCGCGACGTTCGCCCGGCGGCACCCGGAAGTACCCGCGTGAGTACAGCGGGTACATCGCCGCCGCGCTCGCGCTCAAGGATCTCGGCTTCCGCCTCGAGGAGGTCAAGCCGCTGGCGCGCCTGGCCGCCGGGCGCTCGGTCAGCCAGGGCCAGCGGGACGCGGCGGCTCGTCTCGTCGAGGACAAGATCGAGGCGCTGGCCCGGCAGGTGACCGTGCTGCGCAGGCTCCACGCCTCGGTTCAGGTACCCGACGCGGACCTGCCCGTTGGAGCGGTGCTCGGCACCGCCGCGAAGGCCCGGATGGAGCTGAGCGTCGTCCCGCCGCTCGCTGGCGACGGCGTCGCCTGACGCTTGGCTCGTCCGGCGCCCGCGAACCTCGACAGCATGTACCTTTCAGTGACCCAAATCGGGCATCCTGGTTGCCGAAGGTACTGAAATCGTCACACTGTCGTGCCGCGCACGTCGCGAAGCGGCCGACACCAGCTCTGGGCGGGTCTTTTGTGAGGTTTCGGCTCTATGCTGGGATGCGAGAGGCCCCAGGAGGCAGCGAATGAGCCAGGGAATCATCCTGCTGCTGTTCGTCGCGCTGATCGTCGCCTACGTCGTCACCAGGACCCGCCGCCGGATGGGCCTGCTTGTGACCGCCAAGACCTGGATCGTCATCATGGCATGCGTCGTCATCGGCGTGCTGGCGCTGTGGGCCAGTCAGACCCATTAACGCCGGTACGTATCACCGCAATACGCCGCGGCCTAGTCCGCCCTTGATCGGCATCTCGAACCAGACCGCCTTGCCGTCCTTGGTGGGCCGTGAACCCCACCGGGTAGCGAGCTGATCGACCAGGTACAGCCCTCGGCCACCCTCGTCGCTTTCGCCCGCGCTCCTGATCCGGGGCAGCCGCAGGTCGGAGTCGAAGACCTCGACCCAGATCGCCTCGTGACCGCGGCGCAGCCGGAGCGTGAAGTCCTTGCCTGCCGGATTGCTAAATCCGTCATCGAACGGCGCCGATCTCCCAGTCGCCGAGAATCCCGAGCGGGCCGGGGCCGGCGCCCTCCAGCACGAGCTCGTGCCTCGGGGTCGGCGACACCGCTGCGTGCAGCACCACGTTCGTGACGACCTCGGAGACGAGCAGGCAGGCCAGGTCCGCCTGATCGATGTCCATGCCCCAGCTCGTGAAGGTCTCGTGCGCCAGCCGCCTGGCCTCCGACACGCGGATCGGCTCGGCCGGGAACTGGCCCTCCCACGAGGCCAGGTCGACCTCGGAGGTCCGCACGACCACCACGGCCATGTCGTCGTCGATCTCGCCCGGCACCGCGTGCTCAGCAGCCTCGGCTATCTGCGCGACGGTGCCGTCAGCGGCCGTGCGCACCGCGTGCCGCAGCATCTGCTGCACCTCGGCGTCGGTGTAATGGCCGTTGCCGTCGGCGCGCTGGCGCCGGTCGATCAGCCCGTCGGTGTAGAAGATCAGCGTCGAGCCGGGCGCCAGGTAACGCATCTCTTCGCGGTAGGTCGGCAGCCCGCGGACGCCCTTGCCGCGCACGCCGAGCAGCACGCCGCGGTCCCTGATCTCTAGCTGGCTCACGTCATGCCCGCGGACGATCAGCGGGGGAACGTGGCCAGCGTTAGCGAACGACAAGGTCCGCGACCACGCGTCGTAGACCAGGTAAGTGCAGCTCACGGTCGGCGGATCAGCGGCTTCGAAGCCGTGAGCCTCCGCCGCAGGCGCCCCCAGCGTTCCGACCCAGTCGTCAAGCCGGCGCAGGATCTCGGCCGGGGACTTATCGTCCTGGGCGAAGGCGCGCAGCGCAGCACGCAGCTGGCCCATAACCGCGGCAGCCCGGGCGCCGCGTCCCTCGACGTCGCCGATGACGATGCCGACGCGGCCAGCCGACAGCGGGATGATGTCGTACCAGTCGCCGCCAACCTGGGTCTGGATGCCCTGGCCATGGGTCTCCAGCGGCTTGGCGGGGACGTACTTGTAGGCGACCTCCAGCCCGTCCACGAACGGCGGGTCCTTCGGCAGCAGGCTGGTCTGGAAGGCAAGCGCCGTGCGCCGCTCCTCCTCGAACAGCAGCGAGTTGTCGATCGCGATGGCGACCCGGCTGGCGATCGCGCTGAGGAAATCGCGGTCATCGGCGCCGTAGTGCTGCTCGTCGCGGTCGGTCAGCCGGGACAGGGCCAGGCTCATGACGCCGAGCAGCTGGCCGCGGGCGATCAGCGGGGCGGCCATGACCGAGGTGAGCCGAAGATCGTTGCAGGTCTGCAGGCTCGCTTGCCGTGGGCGCGGGGAACTCCTGCTCGCCCAGGTCCGCCACGACGACAGTGTCGAGCCCGGACATCGCCAGCTCGCAGAAGTGGCCCTTCGGGTACTTGATCGGCTCGCCGACCATGCGCCCAGGTACCGGGCTCGGGCATCCAGCCGCGGGAGTGCAGCTGGGCCCGGCGAAGCAGCGCTGTCGCCGTGCAAGAGGTCGACGAAGCAGTGATCGGCGAACTGCGGCACCAGGGTCTCGGCCACCTCGCGCAGGGTGACGTTCAGCTCAAGCGAGCTGGACAGCCGCTCGCCGATCCGCTCCAGCAGACCGATCCGGTCACTGGCGCGCTGGCCGCCGCGCCGGGTCGCCTCGCGGGCCATGATCACTATGCCGGTGATCTCGCCGGACGGGGCGCGCAGCGGGGCCGCGTGCGCCCGTACGAACACTCCGGATCCGTCCAGTCGCATGGCTGGCGAGCGTGCCTTCCCACGGCCAGCCGCGCAGCACATGGTCGGCCATGTGCGGTCACGATCGCCGCATCGCCCTGCTCAAGCCCGAGTGAGGCAAGCGAGCGGCCGATCAGGTGGGCGGAATCGTCGGGAAACCCGAACAGCGACACGGCGAAGGCGTTGGCGTACAGCAGCGCGAGCTTCTGGTCGGTGACGACGACTCCGGTCGCCATCTGCTCGAGCACGTCGCTGGCCGTCATAGACGGCAGCGCCGCGTCCCCTAGCGATCCCATGTCCGGCTCACCAGCGGCCGTCACTGCCGGGTGACGAAGACATGCGTCGGCGATCTCGGCAGGCAGCTCCGCCCCGAGATCGCCGACCCTGTCCGCACCCGTCACCCGCACACCGTTGTCGCTTGCCGCGAGAGTAACCTCGCGTCCGGGTTGTATCCCAATGTTCTTGAGTCTAAGCATCAGTGCCGCATCGCTTTGGACTTGTTCGCTGATGCGGCTGACCACGACCTGCTCGCCTCGGAGCATGGCGCTGCTCGTCACGGGAATCCCGGTCATCGCGAAGTCCGTCATGGCAATGTCCGCCTCGGCTGAGGCTACGTCCGCGCGCGCGGAGGCGTCAGTCGGGCACCCCCAGTTCCGCAAGGCCGGGAATGACGTTTCCGTGCGGGCAGCGAACGGGATAGCCGAGCAACTCCACCAGTCGGCGCTCGACATTGTCGGAAATGACGTGCTCCCAGCGGCACGCCTCGATATGAACCTCTTCCCACGGCAGCCCGATGACGCTGACCAGAAGGCACTCGGCCAGCCTGTGCTTGCGCATGACTCGCATGGCCAGCATCCGCCCGGTCGACGTCAGGGCAAGCTGCCGGTCGCCCTCGACTCGGAGCAGCCCGTCGCGCTCCATCCTGGCCACGGTCTGGCTCACGGTGGGGCCGCTTTGGGAGAGCCGCTCGGCAATACGGGCGCGCAGCGGGACGATGCCTTCTTCCTCGAGCTCAAAGACCGTACGAAGGTACATCTCGGTCGTATCGATTAGCCCGTGCGCTGTCACTCGGAATTACCTCCGGCATTGATGCTATGCGCCGCAGGCTCCTAGCGCACCGGTCAGCGGCTGGCCGCCCATTCGGGGCCGCTGCGCCTGCGAATGGCTGCCGACCAGCTAGCGTGCCAGCACCAAACGGACTACGTTCCCGCCGTGCGTCAGGGTGCCAGCCGGCTATAGCTCCAGGACGGGCCGCGCCTGGTGTACCGGAACCGGTCATGCAGCCTGCTCGGCCTGCCCTGCCAGAACTCCATCCGCTCGGGCAGCACCCGGTAGCCGCCCCAGAAATCCGGCATCGGGACCTGGGTGCCCTCCGGCCAGCGGCGCTCCAGCTCGGCGTACCGGTCCTCAAGCTCGGCGCGTGACAGCCAGGACCGTGGACTGCCGGCTGGCCCAGGCGCCTAGCTGGGAGCCGCGGGGCCGGCTGTGGAAGTACGGCTCGCTCTCGGCGGTCGTCAGCGGTTGCACGTCGCCCTCGATGATCACCTGCCGGTGCAGCGCGTGCCAGGGAAACAGCAGGCAGGCCCGTGGCACCTCGGCCAGGTCGCTGGCCTTCCGAGATGCTCGGTTTGTGTAGAAAGTGAATCCGTCGGGGCCAGCGGACTTCAGCAGCACCATCCTGGCCCGCGGCCGCTGCTCGGCCGACACTGTGGCCAGCACCATCGCGGTCGGCTCGGGCAAGCCCGCGCTGACCACGTCGGCCATCCACGAGCTCGAACAGGACCATCGGGTCGGCAGGCAGCATGGACTCATCTAGTGCCGCGGACGGGCCGACCTCCGGCCCATCGCCAGGATCGTCCCCGGCCGCTGAGCTGGCGGGCGCTGTCGGGCTCGGGTGTGCTGTCGGGTCCACGGGTACTGATCCTCTCGCATTGGCCGTGCAGCAGTCACGCACCTGGCGGTTGCGGCCTGCCAGCAGGGGCCGGCCGGGGCGCGGCAACGAGCGGACCGGTTACCGGCCCGTAGCCGCCGCGCGGTTGAATAGGGGCGCAGGCCACCAAGGCCCGCTGGCCCCCGCCGCCCGGCAATCAAGCGGCCTGATCCCCCCGGCCAGCTTGCCGGCCCGCCGCCAACGAGAAGACGGAGGAAGCGCGAATGTCCGACTTTGTGCCTGGGCTGGAGGGCGTCGTCGCGTTCGAGACGGAGATTGCCGAGCCCGACAAGGAGGGCGGCTCACTCCGCTACCGCGGCGTTGACATCGAGGAACTGGTCGGTCACGTGTCCTACGGGCACGTCTGGGGCCTGCTGGTCGACAACAAGTTCGCGCCGGGCCTGCCACCCGCCGAGCCGTACCCGATCCCGGTGCATTCCGGCGATATCCGGGTCGACGTGCAGAGCGCTCTGGCCATGCTGGCGCCAGCCTGGGGCATGCACCAGCTGCTGGACATCAGCGACGAGCAGGCCCGCGATGACCTCGCCAGGGCCTCGGTCATGGCGCTGTCGTTCGTCGCCCAGGCCGCCCGTGGGCTCGGCCAGCCGATGGTGCCGCAGCGGCAGGTCGACGAGGCCAGGACGATCACCGAGCGGTTCATGATCCGCTGGCGCGGTGAGCCTGACCCCAAGCACGTCAGGGCCATCGACGCGTACTGGACTTCGGCCGCCGAGCACGGCATGAACGCCTCCACCTTCACGGCCCGGGTCATCGCCTCCACCGGAGCCGACGTAGCGGCAGCGTTGTCCGGCGCGGTCGGCGCCATGTCAGGCCCGCTGCACGGCGGTGCCCCCGCTCGGGTGCTGCACATGATCGAGGAAGTCGAGAAGACCGGCGACGCCACCGCCTACGTCAAGCAGGCGCTGGACAGCGGGGACCGGCTGATGGGCTTCGGCCATCGCGTCTACCGGGCTGAGGACCCTCGGGCCAGGGTGCTCCGCCGAACCGC
The DNA here is from genome assembly GCA_963804435.1 of uncultured Actinomycetota bacterium. Lineage (GTDB taxonomy): Bacteria > Actinomycetota > Actinomycetes > Streptosporangiales > Streptosporangiaceae > JAJYUU01. The sequence goes on from CAWDQI010000003.1 coordinate 486,758, forward strand.
CAAGGAGCTCGGCGCGCCGCGCTACGAGGTAGCCGCGGCGCTGGAGAAGGCCGCCCTGGAGGAGCTGCACGCCCGCCGGCCAGACCGGGTCCTGGCCACCAACGTGGAGTTCTGGGCGGCGATCATGCTGGACTTCGCCGAAGTACCGGCGCACATGTTCACCTCGATGTTCACCTGCGCCCGGACGGCCGGCTGGGCCGCGCACATCCTGGAGCAGAAGCGGACTGGGCGGCTCGTCCGGCCGAGCGCCAGGTACGTCGGCCCGAAGGCCCGGTCCGTCCGCGAGGTCCCCGGCGCCGAAGAGGTGGTTGATCAGAATGTCTGAGGCGGCAGGGTCTGCGGCGCCGGAACGGATCGTGATTCCAGCCGGCTTGCGGCCTGCCGACGGGAGGTTCGGCAGCGGGCCGACCAAGGTCCGGGCAGCGCAGGTCGAGGCCCTGGCGGCGGCCGGGCAGAGCCTGCTCGGCACCTCGCACCGGCAGGCGCCGGTCCGCAATCTGGTGCAGCGGGTCCGCGAGGGCCTCGCGATGTTGTTCGCCCTGCCCGACGACTACCTGGTGGTGGTCGGTAACGGCGGGACGACGGCGTTCTGGGAGGTGGCCGCGTTCGGCCTGATCTCGGCCAAGGCGCAGCACCTGAGCTTCGGCGAGTTCTCGTCCAAGTTCGCCAAGGTCACCAGGGCCGCGCCGTGGCTGGCTGAGCCCAGCGTCGTCACCTCCGAGCCCGGCACCCACCCGCTGCCGCAGGCTGAGGCGGCCATCGACGCATACGCGCTGACGCACAACGAGACCTCGACCGGCGTCGCGATGCCCATCCGGCGGGTGACGGGGGCCGACGCGGGGGCACTCGTGCTCGTCGACGCGACCAGCGCGGCGGGCGGCATAGCCGTCGACCCAGCCGAGTTCGACGCGTACTACTTCGCGCCGCAGAAGTGCTTCGGCTCGGACGGGGGCCTGTGGCTGGCGCTGCTGTCGCCCGCCGCAGTGGAGCGGGCAGCCCAGATCGACGCCAGCGGCCGCTACATCCCGGCGTTCCTCTCGCTGCAGACAGCCATCGAGAACTCCAGGCTGCAGCAGACCTACAACACCCCGGCGATCGCGACGCTGATCATGCTGGCCGAGCAGATCGACTGGATGCTGGAGCACGGCGGCATGGCGTGGACAACGGAGCGGACCGCCACGTCCTCCGGCATCCTGTACAACTGGGCCGAGAAGTCACCGGTGGCAAGCCCGTTCGTGACCGATCCGGCGCAGCGGTCTCCGGTCGTCCCGACGATCGACTTTGCCGACACCGTCGACGCTAAGAGGCTGTCCGGCGTGCTGCGCGCCAACGGCATCGTCGACACCGGCGGCGTACGCCAAGCTGGGCCGCAACCAGCTGCGCATCGGCACGTTCCCGGCCATCGAGCCATCCGACGTGGAGGCGCTGACGGCCTGCATCGACTACGTCCTGGAGCGCCTCTAGTGACCGGCGGCTGGATGCTGGCCAGCGACAATTGGGCTGGCGGCGGCTAGGTCGGCTCAGGCCGCAGCGGCCACTCGCCGACGGTCTCGTAGCGTGGCGCGCCGGCCGACAGGTAGCTGCGGACCAGACGCACCGAATCCGCCGTCCATTCCTGGCCGGCGAAAGCCGGCCAGGGCAGTGGTGAAGCGCGACAGGTCAGCTGCTTCCCGGCACCGCGCCAGCGTCAGATGCGCGGTGAAACGGCGGCCTTCGTCGCCTGGCGGGGCTCCAGCGCGGCGTGCGCCAGCCGCGACCGACGCCGCAAGCGTCGCCAGGGCGCGGTTGTCAGCCCGCAACCCGGCCCACAGCACGCGCGCCTTGCGCGGGCTCGGGAACGCGCCGGCCCCGGCGATGGCCAGCCGTTGCGCCGGATGCCGGGCCGCTGCCCGCTGCAGCCGGGGGCGCAGCTTCGTGACGACTGCGTCGTCTACCTCGCCCAGGAAGGCAAGCGTGAGGTGCCATTGCTCGCTGGACGTCCAGCGCAGTCGCGGGACCGGGCCGACGGGCAGCGGATCAGTGGCGGCCTCGGCCGGGTCCGCGTCATCGTGGCTTGCCGCCGCGTCGGCGCGAAGCTGATGGATGGCTGCCGCCAGCTCGGCCAGCGCACCCGGCGGTGGCACGATGGCAACGAATAGCCTCACGCTGATATTGGTAGCAGGCCGGCCTTGCCTGCGCGCGACTCTGCGGGTCCCCCGCGGCGGAGCGTCAGGTCACGATGCGGGCAAGCTCGGCCGGCCGCAGGTAGGAGCGGATCTGCACGCCTCGCCTGCGGGCGAGCACGGAGCCGAGCACCAGCGTCGCCGCCGCGGAGATGACACCGCCCGCGATGACGCTCATCCGGGCACCGAATACTTCCGCCACCCAGCCCACCAGCGGCGAGCCAAGCGGCGCACCACCCAGAAACACCAGCATGTACAGGCCCATCACCCGGCCGCGCATGTCGGGAGCGGTGTTGAGCTGGGTGCGCGAGTTCGCCGCCGTGGTGAAGGTGAGGAGGGCCAGCCCGGTCGGCACCAGCGCGACCAGGAAGGACAGATAGCCCGGCATCATTCCGGTCAGGATCTCCAGCAGGCTGAAGGCCATGGAGGTCACTAGCAGCAGGCGCAACGTCGGGCGGCTGCGCCGGGCCGCGAGCAGGGCACCGCCAAGCGCGCCGAGCGCAAACATCGCGGACGCAATCCCGAACGCGCCCGCCCCGGTGTGGTAGACGGTGCGGGACATCAGCGCGGTCGTCACCTGGAAGTTCATCCCGAACGTGGCCACGAAGAAGATGAGGATCAGCGGAATGCTCAGGTCGGGCCTGGACCGGACGTAGCTGATCGCCTCCCGGAGCTGCCCGCGGGCCCGCTGGACCTGCTGAGACACATGCAACTCATCAGGCCGCATGAGCTCAAGCCCTATCAGTACAGCGCCGTAGGACGCCGCATTCACCAGAAAGGCAGCCGGCGTGCCGAGAGCGCTGATGACCAGGCCGGCCGCGGCGGGCCCGGCGATCCTGGCCAGGTTGAAGACAGCACTGTTCAGCGCGATCGCGTTTGCCATGCCGTTGCGGCCCACCATCTCGACAGCGAACGCCTGCCGGGTTGGGTTGTCGACGACAGTGACCATGCCGAGCACGAACGCGAGCACGTAAACGTGCCAGATCTGAACGGACCCGGTCAGGGCGAGGATGCCCAGGATCAGGGCTAGCCCGCCCATTGCGCTCTGGGTCACCATCAGGATCCCGCGCTTGGAGTAACGGTCGGCGATAACGCCGCCCCACAGGCTGAACAGCAGCATCGGCAGGAACTGCAGCCCGGTAGTGATGCCCAGGGCTGTGCCGCTGTTGTGGGTCAGCTCCAGGACGAGCCAGTCCTGCGCGACTCGCTGCATCCAGCTGCCGGTGTTGGATACGACCTGGCCGGCGGCGAAGAGCCGGTAATTCCTGGTCTGCAGGGAACCGAAGGTTCTGCTGGCCAACCGTGCCTTGCCAGCAGGACGTGCGTTGCTGGTCAGGACTGGCTGAGCTTCTCCAGGATCGGGGCCGCCGCCCGGAGCGTCTGCCGCTCCTGCGGGGTGAGCTCGCGTAGCCGCTGCGCCAGCCACGCCTCGCGCAGTCGTCTGGACTGCTGCACTACTGATCTGCCGTGGTCGGTCACGGTCAGCACCACCTGCCGCCGGTCCGTGGCGTGTGCTTGCCGCGTCACTAGGCCGCGTTCCTCCAGCGCCGCGATGACTCGAGTCATCGAGGGCGGCTGCACCTTTTCGTGCTCGGCTAGCTCGCCAGGGCTCATTGCCGTGTGCCGCTCGAGTGCCGCGAGCGCGGCCAGCTGGGTGTCGGACAGGCCTGGTTCCAGGCCCCTGGCCAGCCGCTCCGCTCGGAGCCTGCGGGCGAGCCTGCTCACCGAGATCCTGAGCGCGGTTGCCAGGCCCGCATCGGACCTGGTCTGCTGCGTCGTCGTCATCTTCGTTAACCTGAGTCATTACTCTTGCTAACTATATACAGTGGCAGACCATTCCGCCAAAGCAGTCAGCGCGCGGAGAGCTCCGGACCTCGGCGATCATCGGCGTCCCCCGGCGTGGCTGTTCGACGTGCCGCCGTTCGACTGCGTCCGGTCCCGGCAGCATCGTCGCATGACACGACGCCGGGCGCAGTACGTGCCCGCCCTAACGGCCGGGTGACGTGCGCCGGGGTGCCAGCGTTGTGGTCGGCTAGCCTTGGGCCGGTGAACCGCCCCGAACGTCCGGTCCCGCCGCCGCTGGAAGGCAACGACCGGCTGATCACGGCCGTCATCACCACAGGGTGGGCCATCGCCCTGATCGTGCTGCTCGCGGTGCGCGGCGAGCTGGCCCCAGCCGACCGGTGGTGGATCTGGGTAGCCGCGTTCGGGACGTTCCTCGGCCTGTTCGGCCTGGCCTACGTTCCCTACCTCAAGCGGTCACGCGAACGGGCAGCCGAGCGCAGGAGCGCGGCCGGCAGCGGCGAGCAGCGTCAGCTGCCGCCAGCTCGCTAGCTCTTCAGCGGCCTACTGCTCGCCATGGTCAAGTTGCTCGAAAACGGTATCTGCCAGCGCCACACCCGGCATGTCAACGAGGTCGTAGCCGACTTCGTCGATGACTGGCGAGATAGCGCCGTATCCGCCCGGCGCGGTGGCAGCCTCGGAGTGCGCGCCGCAGCCGTGGTCCAGCGACACGACCCGGCCGTCATCTGGGGCGAACTCGTTGGCGCAGACTCCGAACACGCGGCCCAGCGGCCCCGCCAGGGGGGTAAGGAAGCCGCAGGTCACGCAGGGGCCGGGCGCCGCGCGCGCCAGCGGTGTGCCTGGCCCGTGCTCGCTCGAGTACCACCGGGCGGCAGTCAGGTCACGGCCGATGGCCGACAGCACTCTCGACCTGCCCGCCGCGATCGCGGCCGACTCCTCCTGGCCGGAGGTTAGCCCGACCGCGGCGGCGAGTTCGCTGCCTTCTTCCCAGGTGGCGCTGTCGTCCCAGTCCAGCACACCGTCGTCGCCTTCCAGCATGGTGACCGGAACCAGGCGCTCGTCATCCGACGCTGCCGGCATCAGGTCACCGACGCCCAGATCGCCCGGCCGCACTCGCTCACTCCACGGCACCCAGTCCGGCGCCAGCAGCGAATCCGGCCCCGGCAGCAGCACGATCTCGCCGATCGTCACGGTCTTGGCCCGGGATGCGCGGCTGACGGTGACGGCCCAGCGCCAGCCACGGTAGGCCGGATCGGTGCAACCGAACAGATGGGTAACGACGCGCTCGTCGTCAGCGAAGACGCCCTCGTGCGGGCCGGTATTGCCCTGGCCGGCCAGTTCCTCGGCGGCGGCACGGGCTTGATCTACGGCCTGGGCGCAGATTTCGTCCACGACGGCTGTTCGTACACGAGTAGGGCTCACGTTAGGTAATTGTTCCTCATTCGGTGGTGTGCACGCTTGGTCAAGCCTGCTATCTGCGCGTAATCGGCTCGGCGCAGTGTTGTGCAGGTCCGTCGAGGAAGAATACTTGAGCCATGGGAGACACTGGCACGGGGGAGCGGGCCAGGCGGGCGGGTCGGTCGTTTTACGCCGCGTCGCAGAACGCCGCCCGTGCCACCTCCACGGCGGCCGGCGGCGCCGCCAAGGCGGGAGCGGCCGCGGCGAACGGGGCCGGCCGAGCTGTCCACCGGATGACCAGGGCTTCGGGGGCCGGGCGAACTGGCCTGTCCAACTTGATCGAGCTCACCGGGGCCGCTAGCGTCGGCGACGCGTTCGTGGCGGTGGCGCTCGCCGGGAGCTTGTTCTTCAGCGCTTCGGTGGGTCAGGCACGCGGTCGGGCGGCCGTTGCCCTGCTCGTGACTATTGCGCCCTATGCCGTCCTTGCGCCGCTTATCGGGCCGCTGCTGGACCGGGTCAGGCAAGGCAACCGGTACGTCCTGATGGGAACGCTGCTGGCCCGCGGTTTGCTCTGCTGGTTCATGGCCAGCGCGGTGGAGCACAGCGACGCGGTAACGCTGCTGCCGGCCGCGTTCGGGGTGCTAGTGCTGCAGAAGGCCTACGGCGTGACGAGGGCCGCTGTCACGCCGCGTCTGCTGCCAGCCGAGATGACCCTGGTAACGGCTAACGCCAGGGCCAACCTCGCCTCGCTCATCGCGACTTCCATCGCCGCGGCGCTCGCCCTTGGCATCGACAAAGTGGCGGGTGGCCACGGCGGCGGCGCGGCCTGGGTGCTGCGGTTTGGCACCGTGATCTACCTGGCCGCGATCGTGCTGGCGTTCCGGCTGCCGGACCGGGTTGACGCAACGCGGGAGGCGGACGGCGTACCCGGTGGCACCGGTTCTCAGCCGCGACCCGCGCCCCGGGCCAGCGCGCCGCCGTACCCTGGCGCGGCCGGTCCTGCCACTCCAGGCTCCGTGGGACTGAACGGGTCGGGCCGAAACGGATCGGACCGGCGTGGCTCCGCCGCTACCTTGCCGCTCCGCAACACTGGCGCGCGCAGGCGGCACCGATTCGCCCCGCCGCGGGTCGGCCCGGTAGTCGGCGAGGCAATGCGCGCCAACGCCGCAATCCGCGCGTTCTATGGCTTCATGATCTTCTTCCTGGCATTCACCCTGAAGACTGAGCGGTTCGGCCATATTTCTGCCACCGTCGCCCTCGTCGGGCTAGCCGCGGCAATCGCCGCCGGTGGCATGCTCGGCACTGGCATCGGATCCGCGCTGCGCGCCCGATCACCGCAGGCCATGATCTTCGTTGTACTGGCGATTGCGACCATGGCGGCAACGACCTGTGCGGTCCTGTTCAGCCTGTGGTCGGTGCTAGCCATCGCGCTGACAGCCGCCATCAGCGCGACGCTCGTGAAGCTCGCGCTCGATTCGGTCCTGCAGCGCGAGATACCAGAGCAAACCAGATCGTCAACGTTCGCCTTCTCCGAGACAGTGCATCAACTCGCTCTGGTTGGCGGCGGCCTCATCGGCTTGCTGCTATCGCTGACCCGGAGCGGTTTCGCCGGCCTGACGGTGGCGGCAGTCTGCCTGGCGGTAGCCCTCTGCGCGTTGCTGCTGGCCAGGCGGCGACGGGTCGTGCGATCGCAGCCTGCAGAGGGGCGCCCGGCCAGCTAGCCGCGCCAGGCTCCGGGGCCGGAACAAACCTGAACCGCGACGCAGGTTCGGGGTGCCGGTTCCGTGCTTCGCCGTGTCGCGGCGCCGATCAGGTCTCCAGGTCCGTCGCGACCGCGCGCAGTACAGCGGCAATCTTCTTGGCATCACGGCTGTCGGGATGCTTGTTGCGGCGGTAGTCGTTGGAGACGCCGTCGAGCAGCTTGATCAGGTCCTCGATGATCAGGATCATCTCGTCCGGGCTCTTGCGGGCGACCTTGGCTACCGTCGGCGGCGGTTCCAGAACCCGGACCTGCAGTGCCTGTGTCCCGCGACGGCCCTCGGCGACCCCGAACTCGACTCGCTGGCCCGGCCGTAGCGCTGTCCCGGCGGGCTCGACAGCCGTCGAGTGCACGAAGACCTCGCCCCCGTCGTCACGAGTCAGGAAGCCGAAGCCCTTATCGACGTCATACCACTTGACCTTGCCAGTAGGCACGAGCGAGACCTTACCCGAGAGGAACGATGTGATAGCACGCTGAAGGCCGTGCGCCAGTAAGGCTATCGTTACCTGACCGTCGCCCGCGCTGCCGGTAGCCTGACTCCGGAAGATCACATCACTATGCCGGTAACGCGACCGTTTTGCGGCAATGTTGCTGGTCGGCCCGGAGGCTTCTGGCTAACCGACGTGGTACGGCTTGTTCCAGGGCGGCACGGCATCGGGGCGCCTGCCATGTACCGAACGCCAGGCCAGGTAAGCCGCGCTGAGCGCGGCCGAGACCCGGCTGGCGATATCGGCGGACACCCAGCCGATGTGCACGTCATAGCCAAACGACGTCTGGCTGCCGGCCAGGATCAGCCCGGCGGCAGTGCCGGCTATCGTCAGCACAATCGGGATGGCCAGTCCTAGCCATTTGTCGCGATAGTCCCACACCTTTGACGCCAGCGCGAGCATGGCTCCGAGGAGCCAGATGGGCGGAAAGATCACCCCGCCGAGACCGAGCAGGATCGTGGCCACCGACTCCAGCGTCTTATCGCGGGTCCAGCCGACGACAGCTGCCGACGCCCGGCGTATCCGCGGGAAGCGCGGATACGCTCCGGTCTCCGGCTCGACAGGGGGCAAGTCCACGGCGGTCAGCTCGCCGGTGCTAGGGCCGCCATTGGCCACGACGTCGTCTGCAGCACGTTGGCCGGCGTATCCCGGCCCAACCCCCTCGACCGCTTCGCCTGCGGTACCCGGGTCGCTCACCACCGCGAGCCCGTCAGCCTCCGCCTTGTCCACTGCAGCCTGGTCTTCGGCGTCAACCGCAGCCTCGTCGTCGGCGTCCTGCCTGGCCTGCCCGGCGTCGGCGGCGTCGCGACGGATGGCCGGGCCGTGCGGCCAACTTGGGCGCTGCGGTGCGACGGCCGCGGGCCGCCCGGCCCGCCCGAACCTGCCTTGCGCGGCGGCTTCCGGCAGCGTGCCGTTGGGGTCGGCGGATTCTCCCGCTTGCGGGGGAATCAGCCCAGCCAACGAGACAGGGCCGGCCGGGGTTAAACCGCCTCGCCCGGCGTCATTCGCGGCTCCTGCCGCACCATCAGGCGCGTCTTGCCGGCTGCCGATCAGGCCCAGCGCCTCGAGGCCGAAAACGGGTCTCGGGTCAACCGGGCCAGCAGGATGCGTGTCAGCAGTCTGGGTGCCAGTGGCCTCGGCTGGCTCGTCCCCTGCGCCTGCTCCTCGCTCAGTTAGATCGGGTGCGCCGACGTCTGTTTCTTCCGGCGCGGCATTCGAGCCCACGGCACCGGCCCGCCCACCGGTCAGCACCGCGTGCGGATCGGCGAGGCTCCCCGGCCGTGCGCGCCAGTGCCAGCTCGCGCCGAGCCGTGCGCGCCAGTGCCAACTCGCCCTCGCCAGCGGATTGATCCGCGGTGTGGGCGGCGGTTCGCCGGCATCACCGCCAGTTCCCGCAAGCCGCTGCACCTCGTGGGCTACCACGAGGGCCGGGTCGCCAAGCCTGGACAGCACCCCGGCGACCTCCAACGTCGTCGCGGGTCCGGACAACCCAGTGTTGTGCTCGATGTGCCCGCGAGTCCGCTCCTTCAGGGCGCGCAACTGCTCGCGATTCAGCCGACCTTGGGCAGCGGCTGACAGCCGGCGGATGTAGTCCCGGATGAGCTGTTCGGCAGGCGGGCTCATGCGCTGATAATCCCTCTTCGGGCTGCCAATGTGGAGGCGGCGCGCACGCGGACGGGCGGCGTCGGCCCGGGAGCCAGGTCGCCTCCGTCAAGGCAGGCCCGGTACGCCAGGAGGCGGCACCCCGGCCTGGCCGTGGTACCGCCTCCTGCTTCGCGCGCGGACTCTAGATCCTGCGGGACTCGCGTGAGCGAGCCGGGCCGGATCAGAAGTCCATGTCACCGCCGCCCGGAGCGGCCGGAGCCTTCTCCTTCTCCGGCTTCTCCGCGATCACTGCCTCAGTCGTGAGGAACAGTCCGGCGATCGATGCCGCGTTCTGCAGAGCAGAGCGCGTCACCTTCGCCGGGTCGATGATCCCAGCCTTGAACATGTCGACGTACTCGCCGGTCAGCGGCATCAAGGCCGTGACCCGGGCTCAGGTTCCGCACCTTCTCGACCACGACGCCGCCCTCAAGGCCGGCGTTGAAGGCGATCTGCTTCAGCGGCTCCTCCAGCGCCCGGCGCACGATCTGCGCGCCGGTTGCCTCGTCACCAGGAAGCTCGAGCTTCTCGAACGCGTTCTTGCCAGCCTGCAGCAGGGCGACACCGCCGCCAGCGACGATGCCCTCCTCCACGGCAGCCTTGGCGTTGCGCACCGCGTCTTCGATGCGGTGCTTGCGCTCCTTCAGCTCGACCTCGGTCGCCGCGCCGGCCTTGATGACGGCAACGCCGCCGGCCAGCTTGGCGAGCCGCTCCTGCAGCTTCTCGCGGTCATAGTCGGAGTCGGTGTTCTCGATCTCGGCGCGGATCTGGTTCACCCGGCCAGAGATCTGCTCGGGGTCACCTGCGCCATCGACGATGGTCGTCTCATCCTTGGTCACGACGACCTTGCGGGCCCGCCCGAGCAGGTCCAGGTCGGCGTTCTCCAGCTTGAGGCCGACTTCCTCGCTGATGACCTGGCCGCCGGCCAGGATCGCGATGTCGCCGAGCATGGCCTTGCGGCGGTCACCGAAGCCGGGGGCCTTGACCGCAGCGGACTTGAACAGGCCGCGGATCTTGTTTACCACCAGGGTCGCCAGTGCCTCGCCCTCGACGTCCTCGGCGATGATGACCAGCGGCTTACCCGACTGAACGACCTTGTCGAGCAGCGGCAGCAGGTCCTTGTTGGCCGAGACCTTCGAGTTGACGATGAGGATGTAGGGGTCCTCGAGGACCGCCTCCATGCGCTCAGGGTCGGTCACGAAGTAGTGCGAGATGTAACCCTTGTCGAAGCGCATGCCCTCGGTGAGCTCAAGCTCAAGGCCGAAGGTGTTGCTCTCCTCGACGGTGATAACGCCTTCCTTGCCGACCTTGTCCATCGCTTCGGCGATCATCTCGCCGATCGCGGTGTCGCCCGCGGAGATGGAGGCGGTCGAAGCGATCTGCTCCTTGGTCTCCACATCCTTGGCCAGCTTGGACAGCTCCTCGCTGACGCGCTCAACGGCTGCCTCGATGCCGCGCTTGAGCGACATCGGGTTGGCGCCCGCTGCCACGTTGCGCAGGCCCTCACGGACCAGCGCTTGCGCGAGCACGGTCGCGGTCGTGGTGCCGTCGCCCGCGACATCATCGGTCTTCTTGGCTACTTCCTTGACGAGCTCGGCGCCGATCTTCTCCCACGGGTCCTCGAGCTCGATCTCCTTGGCGATGGATACACCATCGTTGGTGATCGTGGGGGCTCCCCACTTCTTCTCGAGCACCACATTGCGGCCCTTGGGGCCGAGAGTTACCTTCACGGCGTCGGCGAGCTGGTTCATGCCGCGCTCGAGGCCGCGCCGGGCGTCCTCACTGAACGCGATCATCTTCGCTGCCATAGGCTTCCAGTCCTCCCGGAACTTTGTGCCTGCGTGCCGACCGGGCCGACGCCCGCGACGGACGGCCTCGCCGACGGTCAGTCCCTGCCCGCCGTCGCCGGAAGCCTCATCGCCCCGATCACGTCACTGCGTTGTCACTCTCACCCCGAGAGTGCCAACGTTATGTTTAGCACTCTCCTATTGAGAGTGCAAACTCAGGGGCCTTCGTAGCGGAGTCGTTGCAGGTCAGGAGTGCAGTATCAGAAACGGTGCCGCAGCGCCCCGGCGCACCGCAGTGCGCTTGCCAGATGCGAAAGGCCCGGTACCCAATCGGGGCACCGGGCCTTTCCGGCAGTCTCCTGCAGAGAACCTAGACGGTCCGCACAGCCTCAGCCTGCGGCCCGCGGTCGCTCTGCGTGATCTCGAACTCCACCCGCTGGCCTTCTTCAAGGCTGCGGTAGCCATCCGCCTGGATAGCTGAGAAGTGGACGAAAACGTCCCTACCACCGTCGACCGCGATGAAGCCGTAGCCCTTGTCCGCGTTGAACCATTTGACGGTGCCCTGAGCCATACCAACAACTCCCTAACTCTGCTCGGGCTGCGGGTCCCGCCCTTGCTACCCGGAACCCGTTTGATCGCGGCGCAGTCCTGGCCTCACCAGCAAGCTCAGCTTGCCGCTCTTCCACTACCAACAGCGACCGGACATGACTTTACATCGTGCGTCCGGCAACTGGGGCAACTTGTGCCTGTCTCTGATGCAATGTGCTAGGCCATTGCGGCGCAAAGACCACAGCGCCGCGACAGCAGCGCTCAGCCGCCCGCCACCGCCGGAATCACCGAAACCTGGCCGCCAGCAGGCACCGGGGTATCGAGTCCCTGCGCGAGCCGGACATCCTCGTCGCCGACGTAGACGTTCACGAATCTGCGCAGCTTGCCGGCGTCGTCGAGCAGCCTGCCGCCGATGCCCGGGTAGTCGGCGTCGAGCCCGGCGATGACCTCGCGGAGAGTTCCCGCCGAAGCGGTCACCACGGCGGTCCCGCCGGTGTAGGTCCGCAGGATCGTCGGGATCCGCACCGACACGGACATGCTCAGCCAGCCTTTCGGAACGTTGACTCGGTGAGGGACGCCTCGCGCTCGGCGAATGCCGCTAGCGTGGCCGGGATCGGGACAGCGGTACTGACCGTAGCCGCCACCGCGTCCGGGGTCTTCAAGCCGTCGCCTGAGTTGATGATGACGGTCCGCGCATCCGGGTCGAGGTGGCCGTCGGAGATCAACTGCTGCAGCACCGCGAGCGTCACGCCGCCGGCCGTCTCGGCGAACACGCCCTCCGTCGATGCGAGCAGGCAGATGGCATCGACGATCTCGTCATCGCTGACGTCAGCGACGCGACCGGCGGTGCGGCGCACGACGTCGAGGACGTACGGGCCGTCCGCGGGATTGCCGATCGCGAGCGACTTTGCGATGGTCGCGGGCCGGACCGGCTGGACGACATCGTGACCGGCGCGGAATGCTGCGGCGACTGGCGAGCAGCCGGTCGCCTGCGCCCCGTACACCCGGTACGGCGATTCCTCGACCAGGCCGGTAGAGATCAGCTCGCGGAACGCCTTGTCGATCTTCACGAGCTGAGCACCCGAGGCCACCGGCACGACGATCTGCTCGGGCAGCCGCCAGCCCAGCTGCTCGGCGATCTCAAAGCCAATCGTCTTGGAGCCCTCGGCGTAGTACGGCCGGACGTTCACGTTCACGAACGCCCAGTCCTCGCGCTCGTCTGCCAGCTCGGATGCGAGCCGGTTGACGTCGTCATAGCTGCCCTTCACGGCCACCATCGTGCCGCCGTAGACGGCCGAGCCGATGATCTTCTGGACCTCGAGGTCAGCCGGTATGAGGACGACCGACTTTATCCCGGCCCGTGCTGCGGCGGCCGCGACAGCGTTCGCCAGGTTCCCGGTCGACGGGCAGGCCAGGACCTTGAAGCCGAGCTCGATCGCCGCGGCAAGCGCCACGCCGACCACGCGGTCCTTGAACGAGTGCGTCGGGTTACCGCGCTCATCTTTGATCCACAGCTCGCGCATGCCGAGCGTGCTGGCGAGCTGATCGGCGCGGATCAGCCTGGTCCAGCCGGGGTCCAGGTTCGGCCTGGTCGCGACGTCGGACGGCACAGGCAGCAGGCTCGCGTACCGCCACATGCTCAGCGGGCCTGACTCGATTGATTCCCGGCTGCGCGGCGGGAGGTCGTAGGCCACCTCGAGCGGCCCGAAGCACTGGTCGCACGCATGCCGCGAACCGAGCTCGCAGGTGTGCCCGCACTCACGGCAGGACAGGTGGGTGGCGTAGCCGAAACGGGACGGAGCGTGCACTGGCGCTGGGGTTGCTGCTGGCTTTACTGGCGCGGTAGTCACTGGCGAGGCCTCTCTCCTCATCTATCCCTACGGCTTGTTAGCCGCGGGCCGGAGTTGGCACCTGTCACGTGACGACCTCGCCGCTGGCTTCGCTACGACATTTTCAGCCGTCGACAGCGGGCACGCTCAACGTGATGGTTGCCGGGGCTTCATCGGGCCGATCCCTCCACCCCTCTGGATGAGCGATATGAAGTTGTGCGTCCAACTGTAACTGCTGACTGCCCGGTCAGCGCAATCCGGACGGGTGGTAGCCACGATTCCCGAGGGCATCCATCCGCATCAGGCCGCCACGGCTGCCTCCCGCACCAGCCCGGCAGGAGCCAGCGTGGCGACGTCCAGATACCCTGACGGCACATGGGCGAAGCAGAAACCGGCGGGCAAGTCCTGATCGCGTCGAACCGGGGGCCTGTCTCCTTCACGCGAGGTGACGACGGGCGGCTATCGGCCAAACGGGGCGGCGGCGGGATGGTTTCCGGCCTGTCCTCCGTAGCTGACAACACCGCGGCTGGCCACGCCGACATGCTGTGGGTGTGCGCGGCGCTGAGCGACGCAGACAGGGCGGCCGCCAGGGCTAGCGCCGACGGCACGCTCCCCCCGGCCCTGGCCGGGCCAGGGGCAGCAGTGCGGATGCTGGACATCCCGGCCGCAGTGTTCCAGCGGGCCTACAACGCCATCGCCAACTCCACCCTGTGGTTCGTGCATCACATGCTGTACGACACGCCTAACCAGCCCGGCTTTGGGCCAGCCTTCTGGCGTGAATGGGAGGCGTTCCGCAGCTACAACGAGACATTTGCCGCCGCGCTCGCCGAGTCGGCTGACGGAGCCGCGTCCAGAGCCGTGATCCAGGACTACCACCTGTGCCTGGCGCCGCGAATGCTGGCCAGCCGCGCTGCGGGAATGCGGATCGCGCACTTCTCGCACACGCCATGGGCCCCGCCCGACTATTACCGCATGCTGCCCGCCGAGGTCGGCCGCGAGGTGCTCGCTGGGATACTGGGCGCCGATCACGCCGGCTTCCTCTGCCAGCGCTGGGCCGATGCCTTCACGGACTGCTGCGAGGCATTCCTCGGCGCCGCCGTAGACCGCACGCGCGGCCAGGTGAGTTATGCCGGCCACATCACCAGCATCGGCGTGCACCCGCTTGGCGTCGACGCGGGCCAGCTAAGGCAGCGGGCCGCCGAGCGCGATGTGCAGATCCGGATTGACGCCCTGGCCGAGGCGACAGCCGGCCGCAAGCTGATCGTTCGCATCGATCGGACAGAACTGTCCAAGAACATCGTTCGCGGCCTCGCGGCCTACCGCGAATTGCTGCGGGCCCACCCCGAGTGGCGGGGAAAGGTTGTCCACCTCGCCTTCGCCTACCCGTCTCGGCACGACCTGCCCGAGTACCGCGAGTACACCGCCGCGGTACAGCGGCTGGCCGCGGAGATAGCGGACGAGTTCTCGGAGCCAGGCTGGGATCCGCTGATCCTCCAGGTCAACGACGACTACCCGCGCTCGCTGGCCGCATGCCGGCTCGCCGACGTGCTGCTGGTCAACCCGATTAGGGACGGCATGAACCTGGTCGCCAAAGAGGGGCCGATCCTGGCCGACCATGGCTGCGCCCTGGTGCTGTCCACCGAGGCAGGAGCCGCCGCCGAGCTCGGCGAGCACGCATTCCTGGTAAACCCGTTCGACGTGCTCCAGACAGCCGATGCACTGCACCGGGCGCTGTCCCTGGATGACGCGCAGCGGGCCAGCCAGAGTGCGGCACTGGCCGCCGCCGCGGCCTCGATGCCGCCAGCCCGCTGGTTCGCCGAACAGCTTGAGGCGCTCGCCAGCTGAGCACCAGCCAGCGCTAGTGGGGCTGGCCGCCATCGGACGCTCGGCCGCCGAGTTCGCTGGCGAGGGCGTCGGCGAGGGCGGCCAGCAGCGCAGCAACCCCGGCGGGTCCGTCCACCACCAAGTCGGCGGCTGCGGCCAGCTCTGGCACTTCGGCCGAGCCGCTGCACACCAGCAGTCCCGGCGTCCCGGCCGTGCGAAGATCGCGCACCGCCTCGAAGGCCGGCTTATCGCCCAGGTCGTCGCCGCAGTACACGATCGCAGGCCGGCTGGCGATCGGCCGCGAGGTCGAGGATCGCTTTGCCCTTGTCGGCACCGGGCGGACGAAGCTCGAGTACCAGCCGCCCGGGCTCCAGCGATCAGCCCGGTGCGTCGCGCCAGCGCGGCCAGCGGCCCGGTCAAGCGCTCGAACTCCGCCTGCGGCTCGGCTGCGCGGCGGGTGTGCACCGCCAGCGCTTCGCCCTTGTCCTCGACCCAGCGTGCTTCGGCGCGCGGCCGCGGCCGAGCACGGCGGGCAGTTCAGCCTCGGGCCACCGCCAGCCCGGCGGGCGCGGGCGGCCCGGTAAGGCGACCCCGTTCCCATCGTTGCCTGCCGTAATGTCCGAGCACGAGAACATTGCTGTCGGCCGGTACGCCAGCAAAGGCGGCTGCATCCGCGGCCGGGCGGCCGGTGATAATCGCGACCGTACCCGCCAGCGGCGCCGAGCCGGGTTAGCGCGCGCCGTCGCCTGCGGAGTCGCCCTGGCGGCCGCGGGATCAGCCACGATCGGGGCCAGCGTGCCATCGAAATCGACTGCGATCAGCGCCCGGTGCGGCTCGGCGATCAGCGCGGCGAGGCCCGCCCGCCCCGCGGCGGTGGTCGGGGTCGGCAGCTCGGCGGACCGGCCGGTGGTCGCGGTCATTGCGGCCTCAGTCCGGGCGGGCCGAGCGCATCCGCTGCCGCCTGCTGCGCTGCCGCCGCAGCCTGGTAACGAGCACCGGGTCGAATTCGGCCGCTTCCTGCCGGTCGATCAGCTCGTTCAGTAGCTGGTAATACCTGGTCACAGGCACGCCGAAGACCTCCAGGATTTCCCGCTCCTTGGCGCCCGCAAGGCGCCACCAGCTTCGCTCGAAAGCCAGGATGCGCATGTCGCGCTCGGACAATCCAGCCACCTGGCCTCCCGGCAACCCGCGCCTGCCTCATCTTAGGCAGTGGCTTTCCGGGCAACCCGTGCCCGTGGGTCCCTATGCGCGCCGCCACCGGGCAACGTACGCTCACCAGTCGTGACCGTCTATAACCACATGAGCTTCCTTACCGACTACGGCCTGGAGGACGGGTTCGTCGCGGCCTGCCACGGCGTGGCGGCCAGGATCGCCCCGGCGGCCAGGATCATCGACATCACCCATCTGGTGCAGCCCGGAGACGTCCGGCGCGGTGCGGCAGTGCTCGCCCAGACTGTCAGCTACCTGCCCCCCGCCGTACACGTGGCCGTCGTCGATCCGGGCGTCGGGACCGCACGCCGCGCGGTAGCGGTCGCGGCGGGCAACAGCATCCTGGTCGGCCCCGACAACGGACTGCTGTCCTGGGCGATCGCATGCCCTGGGCGGCGGCCGGCTAGCGGTCCAGCTAACGAACGGCGAGCTGTGGCTGCATCCGGTTTCGGCCACTTTCCACGGCCGCGACATCTTCATGCCGGTGGCCGCGCACCTGGCCGCGGGCACCGAACTCGCCGACGCCGGGGACGAGATCGGGGTGGACGAGCTGGTCGTTCTGCCGGCCCCGACAAGCAGGCTGCACGACGGGTCGGCCGAGGGTGAAGTCATGTCGGTGGACCGGTTCGGCAACGTGCAGCTGTCCATTCCGGCTGCCGATGTTGGCCGCCTCGGGATCGGTATCGGCTCGCCCGTCATCGTGCGCTGCGGCCGGCGCCAGCTCACGGTGCCCTACCTGGACACCTTCGCGGCCGGGGCGCCGGGCGAGATCGTCGCGTTCACTGACAGTGCCGGGCTCATCTCGCTGGCGATCAACGCCGGCGACGCCGCCCAGCAGCTCGGGCTGCCGCCGGGCGCGCACGTCCGGCTCTCTCAGGCACACGCCGGCTGAGCGATCGGAGCGATTCGCTCTTCTTCTCGCAGATAGCACGCAAATGGCTGGAACGTGGCACAATGTGCGGTACCCGCAACGGAAGGCAAGAACGGCGTGCCACTGAGGTTCCCCCGCCCGGTCATGGCACTGATCGCCAGCGGGATCGCGGCCGTCTCGATCGGCCTGCCCGCCGTGGCCGCTTCCGCTGACCAGGTCAGGCAGAGCGAGTACTGGCTCAGGTACGCTGAACGTCACCAGCGCGTGGGCGGCGTCCAGGGGCGCGGGCGTTACTGTCGCGGTGCTCAGTGACGGCGTTAACGCCGAGCCAGCCGGATCTGGCCGGGGCGGTCACGCCGAGCCCGGCGCCAGGTCGGCGCGCCAGTTGCGTCCGGCCAGTACTTCGGCGAGCAGGGCACCGCGATCGCCAGCCTGATCGCCGGGCACGGCCATGGCCACGGCAGGAATGCCGGGATCATCGGCGTGGCACCGCTGGCGCGGATCTTGTCCGTCCCCGTGACGCTTCCCGCCGACGACCCCGAGCTCAGCCAGACCGCCGTGGCGGCCGCGATCCCGGCCGCGATCGCGGCCGGCATCCGGTACGCGGTGCATCACGGTGCCACTGTCATCGACCTGCCGATCGATCCGGGCCAGCCAGGAATCACCGGCAGCGGCGGAGCAGCCGCCGCAGCAGGCGACAGCGCGGCTGAGCAGTCGGCTATCGCCTACGCGCTGCAGCACAACGTCGTCCTGGTCGCGCCGGCCGGCGATGACGGTGCGGCCACTGACGCGCCCAACTACCCCGCCGCTTACCACGGCGTAATAGCGGTGGGCGCATTTAACTAGGCCTTCGACAAGGCCGCCTGGTCGAACCATCAGAGTTACGTGACCTTGACCGCTGCGGGCGCTGGCGTGATTGCCCCCAGCCGAACGGGCTACCTGCCAATGAACAGCACCAGCGCAGCCAGCGCCGTCGTCTCCGGCGTGGCGGCGCTGATCAGGGCTAGCTACCCGCAGCTCACCGGTGCCGAGGTCCGCAAAGCGCTGACCACCAGCACGATGTACCGCAGGTCAGGAGGTCTGGCTAACGGATCCGGGTACGGCGCGGTGGATGCCGCCAAGGCACTGGCCGCCGCCGGGCGGCTGGCTACGTCGGCGGCTCACCGGGCCGGCGCCGGGGCGCCGCCCGCGCAGGTGCTATCGCGAAGCCCGGCCAGCCCTGGCCCGCAGAGCGTCGGCGCCCAGGTCCTGCGGGCCGGCAAGATCTCGGCGGGCGTGCTCGCCCTGCTGCTACTCCTGATCGGTGGTTACGCTGCCTTCGGCCGCCGGCGCCGCAACCGCCAGCCGGTCGCAGCCACTGAATGGCCGCGTCGCCACGCTCAATCGCGTTATCCCACTGCCAGCCCGGCCGACGCCGGTCCGAGGCTGGGCGCCCATTCGGGCGCCATGGCTAGGCCGCAGCGCCCCCCCGGCCAGCTTGGAACGCCACCGCAATCCAACGCAGCCCTGTTCGCTCCCCCAGCCCGCCGGCAGTACGCGGAAGGCGCTGGCGGTGCGCGGCTGGCACTGCCCGCCGGCAGCCCCGTGCAGATGGGCGGCGGGCGGCCTGGGGGCGCATTTGGATCCAGCGCACCTGGATCCGGCGCGGCTAGTGCGGCCGGCCCGGCGGGCCGGACCTGGCCGGGGGGCCGCGGCGGCGCAGCCAGGCCGGAGAGTGCCGGCGGACCGGTCGGTGCAGGCGCGGTATCCGGAACGCCGCCCTGGGAGCCTGCGTCACCGCCCGGCAGCGATCTGCCGTGGACTACCGCGCACAGAAGCCGGCCGGGCGCCACGGCGGGCCAGGCGCCGGCCGCCTCGACTGAGCAGCCGTGGTTCGGGGCGCAGGCCGAGCAGGTGCTCGGGCCATCAGGCGTCGGGCCTGCGGAGCCAGGCCAATCGCCGGGGAGCAGCGGACGCGCTCGGCACAGCTTGCCAGCGCAGGCCCCGCACCCGTTCCAGCCTGAGCCGTCGTTCCAGCCTGAGCGGCCGTTCCAGCCTGAGCCTTCGTTCCAGCCTGAGCCTTCGTTCCGGCCTGAGCCGTCGTTCCGGCCTGAGCCGCCGTTCCGGCCTGAGCCGCCGTTCCAGGCCGAGACAGGCTGGACGCCCCAGCACCGCCGGGCCGATCCGGTCCAGCCCGCCGCGTCACCAGAGCCCGGAATTCCGCGGACCGCGCCTTCGGGCCTGCCGATCAGGCAGCCGGGTGCGAACGCTCCGAGTCCGTTGTCACCCAGTGGATCTTTGTGGGACGCGGTCGAAGGCAAGCGGGCTCATGAAGGCGACGACGATGAGGACCCCGGTGGCCGGCCGATCTACGTGTGGAACCCTTAAGCGAAACCGGACTCAAGCGGAGCGTGATACCGCAGTGCCGCTGGCCGCGAGTTCCTCTTTGCGCACCGAGGCATACATCGGCACGAATTCCTGCCCAGACAGCTTCTGAATTGCCTGGACCACCTCGTCGGTGACCGCGCGCCGCTGCCGGGAGCCGGCGGGCTGGCCGCGAAACTCGGCGAACGCCAGCGGCTCGCCAATCCGGATTTCGATCCGGCCGGGCCTGGGTACCTTCTGGCCCGGTGCCAGGATTTTCTCTGTGCCAACCATCGCCACCGGAATGACGGGCGCCCCTGAATGCAAGGCCAGATAACCAACGCCGGTGCGGCCCCGGTACAGCCGCCCGTCCGGCGACCTCGTTCCCTCCGGATAGATGCCGAACAGCTGACCCGAGCGCAGCAGCCCGAGCGCCGCCTCCAGCATCTCCTGCGCGGCTCTGGCTCCGGCCCGGTCGGTCGACAATTGCTTGGTGGCCCGCAGGTAGGCGCCAACGGCCCGGTCACGCAACCTGGTGCCGGTGAAGTATTCCGACTTCGCGGCGAACGTCACTGGCCGATCGAGCATGAGCGGAAGGTAGATCGAGTCCACTACCGACAGGTGATTGGAGGCAAGGATGGCCGGCCCGGAGGCCGGAATGTGCTCAGCGCCGGTGACCAACGGCCTGGCCAGCGCCCGCAACAAGGGGCCGGCGACCACCCGGGACAACCGATACTGCACACAGCCTCCCGCTCAACGTGGGCCGGGAACGTCCAGCGTCCCTCGCGGCACGTCACAGACTAGCCCGGCCTTCGCGGTGCCTGAACTGGCACGCTAGTAATAAGTGCAGCGCTGGCCCGCCGGCCTGGGCAGTCCGCCCGGCGCGGGCCGAGTTGCGGCGACGCAGGCGCGGCGTTAGCGGCTGAGCCTGCCGGGCGCCAGGCGGCTCACGACGTGGCGGCCGACGTCCGCGCTCGGCTGCTCCATCGGAGCGAGGTAGCCCGCGGTGAACCGGCGTGATGCCATGCCATCCTGGACGAGCTCACAGATCGCCCAGTCTTGCTTGTTCACCAGATCCCAGAACTCGACGGCGTCCATCGGGTCGAAGCCAGACTTGGCGATCTCGTCGGGATGGAACAGGAAGTCGCAGGCAACCGTCGTCTGCCCGGCCGAGCGCGGCCACGCGGTGAACGCGACGACATGGTCCGCGGACAGGCTGAGCATGAGGTTGGGGAGCACCAGCTCGCCCTTGTGCCGGTTGCGCTCTTGCTCGGACAAGCCGGGAAACGGCGCCCGGCTTGTCGTCCCAGTCACCGTGAAGGTGTACGCGCCGGCTCTGTGCTCGATGCCGCAGTCCCAGTCCAGGTCGGCGCCGCCGCCGCGAAAGGCAGGCACGAGGTCACACAGTTCGGGGTGGACCGGGCCGCAGTGGTAGCACTCGTTGTAGTTCTCGAGGATTACCTTCCAGTTCGCGGCCACCCGGTACACCAGGCGGTACCCGGTCCGCAGGTCGGCGAGCGGATACCCGGCGACCCTGGCCGGCATCTCGCCCAGCCAGGCGAGCAAGGAGTCGCGGCCGTCGCCGCGCGGGTCGAGGCGCACGAACAGGAACCCGCCCCACTCGGCGACGTCCACCGGGTGCAAGCCCAGCGTCGACCGGTGCCGCCGCAGGTCGGGCAGGAACGGCGCGGACCGCAGAGTGCCGTCCAGGCCGTAGGTCCAGCCGTGGTAGGGGCAGCGGATCGAGCCGGTGAAGCAGCCGCTCGGTCCCGCTGCATCGGCCGGATCGCCGTCACCCGGCGAGACAAGGCGGGACCCGCGGTGCCGGCATAGGTTGTAGAAGCCGGAAAGCCCGCCGTCCTGGCCCCGGACCACGAGCACGCTCTCGCCTGCGACCCCGATAGTCAGGAAGTCGCCGGTCATGGCAACCTGCTCGGCCCGCCCGGCGCAGAACCAGTCGGCGAACAGGATCGCGTCTCGCTCGCGACTGAACTCTGCCTCGTCGACGTAACTCGCCCGGGCCAGGCTCCGCTCCAGCGGAATCGGCCGGTCCACGCTGCTGGTCACGGCACCCTTCAATCGTCGGAATAGGGGAACGGGGCGACTATCGGCTGCCCGTCGTCGAACCGGCCCGGCCGGAAGGGCGTGAGGTCCACGGGCGCGGCGGCACCAGACGTGATCAGGTGCGCCAGGCACTCGCCCACCGCTGGCGCGATCTTGAAGCCCATGCCGGAGAAGCCAGCCGCGAGGACCAGCCCGTCGACACCAGTAACCGGGCCGAGCAGCGGGCGGGAATCCGGCGTCATGTCGTAGACACCAGTAATGCCGCGCGCGATGCCGGCCTCGGCCAGTCCCGGCACGCGGCGCCCGGCCCGCCCGACCATTGCGGCCAAGTCCAGTGCACTGGCCCGCGCCGGGGCCGCGTCCGGCAGGATGCCGCGGGGCCCATCGAATCCGCCGACCAGCGTCACCGCGCCGGCCGCCTCAGGCCGGAAGTAGGTCTGGGTAACCGAGTCGATGCATGCCACGTGCGCGCCGCCGCCTACCCGGTGCGTGAGCACGGCGACATGATGCAACTCGGTCTCGATCGGCAGCATCAGCCCGGCCGACGCGGCCACTGGCGCCGTCCAGACCCCGGCCGCCAGCACGACGAGGCCAGCTCGCTCGATGCCGGCTTCGGTTCGTACGCCGGTCACCCGGTCACCCGATAGGACAAGCGAGCGGACCGGAGCGTGCGGCTGGTACCGCACGCCGCGCTCTCGCGCAGCCGCGATCAGGTCACCGGCGACGATGGCGCCGTCCCCGTATCCGCCGCGCTCCTCCCACGCCGCCCAGTCGACGTCTTCGGTAGCCAGCCCCGGCACCAGCCTGGCTAGCTCCGCCGCGTCGATCACCTCGGCCCGCGCGCCGTGCTCACGCTGCATCGCCACGTTGCGCCTGAGCTGCTCCTGCTCGCCGGGTGCCACGATCCGCACGAAGCCAGTCCGGCGCACGCACGAGGGACGGCCAACCAGGTCGGGCCACGCCTCAAAGAGGGCATCGCTGCGGACCGCGAGATCCACCTCAGGCGGGAAGGTGTAGTGCATCCGGATCAAGGCCGACGACCGACTGCTCATGCCCGATCCGGCTGACGCCCGGTCCAGCACGGCGACCGTTCCGGCGCCGAGCTGACTGAGCTGGAACGCCGTGGCTGCGCCGATTACCCCAGCGCCGACAATGAGGACGTCGGGGATCGAGGCCGGGCTCACCGGCGGCCTCGCTTGAGGTCGGCGAGCACCCGGTGCGCGGCGTTGTAGCCGGGCGCGCCCGTTACGCCGCCGCCGGGATGCGCGCCGGCCCCGCACAAGTAGAGTCCTGCGACCGGCGTAGCGTACCGAGCCCAGCCGGGCACCGGGCGCATATGAAAGAGCTGATCGGGCCGGATGTCCCCGTGGAAGATGTTGCCTTCGGTCAGGCCGTATGTGCGCTCCAGATCCAGCGGTGTCAGCACCTGCCGGGCCATTGACAGAGTGCGCAACGTTCGGCGCGAACTGGCTGATCCGCTCGATGACCCGGTCGCCGAGCTCGTCCTTGCGCTCATCCCAGCTGCCGGCCGCGAGGTGGTACGGCACGTACTGCACGAAGCAGGTCATGATGTGCTTGCCCGGCGGCGCCAGCGACCGGTCGACGTTCGAGGCGACGACACAGTCGACGAACAGCTGGCTCGCGGTCGCTAGCTCGCCGCGCTTGGCCAGGTCGTAGCAGGCGTCGGCGACGTGCAGGTCAGGTGGCAGGGTGAACAGCGCGCGCCGGCCGGGACCGGCGTCCGCCGGCATCCCCAGCACTTTTGGCTCGGCGTCGAGCACCAGGTTGACCTTGGCGCACGGCCCGTCCATCTTGATGCCACGGACCGCCTCGCGAAACTCCTCCGGCAGCTCGGCCTTGTCGACCAGCTGCAGGAAGGTCCGCTTCGGGTCGGCGCCCGACAGCACGGTGGATGCTGTCAGCTCGGTGCCGTCCTCGAGCGCCACCCCCGCTGCCCGGCCGCCGGAGACCAGAATTCTCGCGACCGGAGCGTTCGTCATGATCTGCAGGCCGTGCGTGCGGCCGGCGGCGGCGATGGCGTCGCTGATCGCGCCCATGCCGCCGAGCACGTGCCCGAAGAAGCCCTGCACCGACTGCTCGCCGCCGGTCAGCATGTGGAACGCGAGCCCGATCAGGGTGCCCGGCTGGTACGGGCCGCCGTGCTTGCCGTAGAGGTTATTGGCCAGCATCAGCGCCTTCGCCGCACGCGAACTGAACCGGGCATCGAGGAAATCGCCCAGGCTGCCGGTCAGCAGCGTCGTTAGGCCCTCGACGTCGGTGCCGCGCATCCCGCGCAGCCGTCGTGCCAGGCGTATCAGCTCGGCGACGCCGCGCAGCGAGGTTGCCCGGGTGTCCGGCGGCAGCTCGGTCAGCAGCGGCTGGAGCCGGGCGGTGAGCCGCCGCAGTTCAGCCGCGACGGCTATGAACGACCGTGCGTCAGACTGCGAGAAGCGCGCGATCTCGGCTGCGGTCCGCTCGGGATCATTCCAGTCAGCCAGCACTTCGCCGCCGTCCAGCGCTACCTGCACGGCGGGCTCGCACGGGATCATCCGCAGCCCGTGACGGCCGAGGTCCAGCTCCCTGATCACCTCGGGGCGCAGCATGCTCGCGATGTAGGAGGTCGTCGAGGCCCGGCAGCCAGGCGCGATCTCCTCGGTGACACAGCAGCCGCCGATCAGCTCGCGCCGCTCGACTACCAGCACCCGCAAGCCCGCCCGGCTCAGCAGCGCGCCCGCGGTCAGGCCGTTGTGCCCGGCGCCGACCACAACGGCGTCCCAGTGGCGTTCCGCGCTCACGCGGCCATCCACTCTCTGACCTTCGGCCAGTTAGTGTCTTGATCGATGCCGTGAGTATGACTAACCTGCTGCTCATGGTCAATGGCTAGCCTTGGACACAAAATGACTCTTGGTCAAATAGGTGCTCTCGGCAGCCAGCACCACACAACGACGCGCGCGCCACAGCGGCAGCAGGCCAAGCGTGAGCGGATCGTCCGGGTCGCGATGGAACAGTTCGCCGCCGGCGGCTACGAAGGCGCCAAGGTCGAGGCAATCGCTGCCGCCGCAGGTGTGTCCAAGGGCGCCGTCTTTGGCTACTTCGGCAGCAAGGCGGGCCTGTTCCTGGCCGCGTATCAGACGGCGACGCGTGCATTCAGCCGGTATCTCGATGCCCCGGACGAGGTGCTCGCAGGTGGTTTCTTCGCTGTCATCACCTACTGGCTCGAGCACACGCCCGAACTGGTCCACGGAGGCTGGGTGCCGTACCGGGTGACGCTGCTCGGCAACTACTGCTCCGACCTGGACCTCAGGCGCACGATCACGCAATTCCTGCGGCTCGAGGATCCGTACGGCACCCGCGCCTTCGTGCAGTTCGGGACCGAGCGGGGCGAGGTGCGCCCTGACATTGACGCCGCGATGATCGTTTCGCTCACCGACTGGCTCATGGACCGGTTGCAGGACGAAATAGTGACCGAGGAGCTCGATCCGGGCCTCTTCGGTCTCAACATGCAGCCCCGGCAACTGCGCGAGCGGCGCGTGCGCCAGTTTGTCGAACTGCTGCGCGGCGCCGTTGGGGCTGACCGCAGTACCGAGCGAGGGCAAGGAGCCGATGAGTGAGTGACTGGGCCGTGAGCAACGCCGGACAGACCGACGCTGACCCGATGATCGTGCGCCACGACACGATCCCGATGCCCGACGGCGTATCGCTCGCGGTGACGCTGTACCTGCCGCCGGGCACAGCGACCACTCCGGTTCCCGCCCTGCTTGAGTACCTGCCGTACCGCAAGGACGACGCCATGCTCGCTCGCGACTACGGCCTCTATGCCTACATGGCAGACAGCGGCTACGCCGGAGCGCGAGTCGATATCCGCGGCACCGGCCGCAGCGGCGGGCGGTTGCCTGACGGCGAGTACACCGAGCAGGAGCAACTCGACGCCGAAGCCGTCATAGCCTGGCTGGCCGGCCAGCCCTGGTGCACCGGCGCGGTCGGCATGTGGGGCATCTCCTGGGGCGGATTCAACGCCATCCAGGTCGCTATGCGGCAGCCGCCGGCGCTGCGGGCGATTATCGCGGTAGACGCATCGGACGACTTGTTTCACGACGATGTGCATTACATCGATGGGCTGCTGCACATCGATGAGTACGCGCTGATGATCGACCACCTCAACGCACTGCCGGGCGCGCCCGGCTACCCGCTAGATGAGGAAAGCCTCAGCGCCCGGTTCGATTCCGAGCCATGGCTGATCGCCTGGCTCGGCCAGCAGCAGGACGGGTCGTATTGGCGACGCGCTTCGTTGCGGCCGGACTACGCCAGGCTCATACTGCCCGCGTTCCTGATCGGCGGCTGGTATGACGGCTACCGGGACTCGGTGCCGCGAATGCTCGCGGCCTCGGCCGGGCCCGTGAAGGCGCTGCTCGGCCCGTGGAACCACACGTTCCCCCACAACGCCGTGCCCGGCCCGGCGATCGAGTGGCGCGCGAAGGCCGTGCGCTGGTGGGATCACTGGCTGAAGGCCGTCGACACCGGCATCATGTCCGAGCCACCGGTGACCATTTATGTTCAGCACTGGCACGCACCTGATCCAGGCCTGACCGAGCTGCCCGGCTGCTGGCGCGCCGAGACCGCCCTGCCGCCGGACCGGACCCGGTTCGAGGTTCTCTACTGCCACGCCGACGGCACGCTCGCAGCCGAGTCGGGCGCCGATAGCGAGGTTGCGCTCCGGTACGTGCCGTCAGCCGGCATCGAGGCCGGCCACTGGTGGGGCGAGCTCACTCCCGATCAGCGCGGCGCGGATGCCTTCAGCCTGACATTCGATACCGCGCCGCTGGACGCGGATACCGAGATACTTGGATTCCCGCAGGTAGAGCTGCACGGCGGCAGCGACACCGAACCACTGCACTGGTTCGCCCGGTTGAGCGACGTGGCGCCCGACGGAACAGTCACGCTGGTCACCGGAGCTGGCCGGGCCGCGACGCCCGATCCGCTCCGCGACGCCACGCCGGCCGCGCCCGGCGGCCTGCCGCTCGACCTGCACGTGACGTCGTGGGTCTTCGGTCGCGGCCACCGAATCAGGCTGTCGGTATCAAATGCCTTGTGGCCGATGATCTGGCCGACTCCGCACCCGGCCACCGCCACGCTCCGGCTAGGCCGGGCGGGCACCCGGCTCGTGCTGCCGGTCGTGCCGCCCGCGGCCGGCCCGGAAATCCTGCCGATGCCGCAGTTCCCCGAGCCGGCTCCGGCGCCAGCGGTCCCCGGCGTGAGCGGCTGGGGCGAGATGGTCCCGGTGCGGTGGAACCTGGAGCGCGACGACACTGGCCGCACTGCCATCTGGTGGCGCGGAACGAGCGGTTCGGAGTTCAGCTGGGGCCGGGTCGTGGACGAGGAGTACCTGCGGTACGAGGTGGCTGACGTTGACCCGGCGCACGCATCGATGCGCGGCCAGGCGCGCACCGAGATCCATGTGGCCGACCGGGTCGTCATCCTGGACTCCGAGCTGACGATCGGCAGCGATGAGAGCAGGCTCCGTTACCGGTACCAACGGCAGCTCCGGGAGAACGGAATGCTGATCAGGGAGCGCCGGTGGGAGCGGACCTTTCCGCGGATCGGCCAGTAACGGCGCGCGGCCGGCCCGGCAGCGCCTGAGGCCGGTCGCGACTTTATTCGGATGCCCGGTTAGCTCCGGTCCGGGACAATGACCTGCATGAATCCAAACTGGTGGCCGCTTGCCGGACTTCGCCTGCTAACGCCGAGCCTCGAACTGCGGCTCGGCTCACCGGCCGACCTGGACGCGCTGGCGGACCTGGCGGCCGGTGGCGTGCATGAGCCGGAAGTGCAGCCGTTCGCCTTCCCGTGGACAGACGCGCCGCCTGCCCAGCGGGCCCGGAGCGTCCTCCAGTATCAGTGGCGGCAATGGGGCGCCTGGACGCCGGAGAAGTGGTCACTCAACCTCGTTGTACTGCACGACGACACGGTCGTCGGGACGCAAGGCGTGAGCGCGAAGGACTTCGCGGTGTTGCGCGAGGTGAGCACCGGTACGCAGTCCGGGGCAACGCGGTGACGTCGGTGCGGCTCCGGTTGGACCGGGAGACATGGCAACGCACCCGCTCCGTGCCGGTGAAAGTGCACGGGCTGGAGCCTTGCCTGCCGATGTTCGGTCTCGGCCCGGTCGGCCCGGCAGGTGGCCCAGACCATGTCGGTTAGCCGGGACCCGGCCCAGCCGCGTGATCGCGGGCAGGCGCCGGGGTCCGGCGACCTTGTCGTTGTGGGCCCGGAGCTGCTGGCTGAAGACCAGATCACAGGGCTGCAGCTGATCTACGAGCAGGCGTTCCCTCCCTATCTCCGCGTCCCGCTGGCAGAGCTAGCCGCAGCCAGCCCGCGCGATCGGCTGCTGGTCGCTCTGGACGGCGGCGACCCTGTCGGCTTCGCCGCGCTGCGGCTGCTCTCCGTGCCGGGGTGGGCATTCCTCCGGTATTTCGCCATCGCGGCTGACCGGCGCCGCACCGGGCTCGGTCTGCGATTCTGGCAACTGCTGGCCAAGGTGGTGACTGACCTCGGCTGGCCGGCCAGGATCGCGCTGGAGGTCGAGGATCCCGCCGATGCTGCCGGGGACCGGGCGGACCGGCAGGTTCGGCTGGGCCGGATCGGCTTCTGGACCCGGTGCGGAGCCAGCGCGCTGCCGGTCCCCGGCTACGTCATGCCAGCGCTCACCGGCATCGGGCGGGCTGAGCCGATGGTGCTCATGGCCTTCGATGCTAGCGAGGGCAGTCCGAGCCCGGCTGACGTCGCCGACTTGGTGCGGGCGATCTTCACCGAGCATTACGGCCTAGAGGATTGGCATCCGATCGTGCTGGCCGCGCTTGAGTCGATCGGGGTTTGACATGGCTGACGGCGTCTGGCTGGTGACCGGAGTCCAGGCGGCGGGCAAGTCGACGGTCGCCGACTTGCTGGCCAGACAGTTCGACCGCGGCGTCCATGTCAGGGGCGGCCAGTTCTACCGGTGGGCGGTTAGCGGCTGGGTACACGCCGGTGATGTTCGCGCTGCAGAGGCAAGGCGGCTGCTCGACTTGCGCTACCGGTTGTCGGCGCGGGTCGCGGACGAGTACTGCGCTGCGGGCTTTTGCACCGTAGTGCAGGACAACATCTTCGGCTCGGACGTGGTCCGCTGGCTGCGCGCGGTCGCGGCCCGCCCCCGGCACCTTGTCGTGCTCCGGCCGTCAGCTGAAGTCGTGCGACGGCGGGAACGGGACCGCCATGAGGCAACCGGCAAGGTCGCCTACCGGGCCGGCGGGTTCACCGTAGAGGATCTCGATCGCTACCTTGCTGAAACGCCGCGCATAGGGCTGTGGCTGGATACGTCGGCGCTCACAGCCGCCGAGACCGTGAAGGAGATCCTGAGTTGCCGGAACGAAGCGGTGGTCGACGACGCAGTGTGAGGCGCCCAGCCCTGAAAGCGACGCTAGTGATGTTAACGTCAGCATGTTGAATGTGCGCCGGACGGTGGTGTCCGGCTCTTTGCGATCGGGGCTGCGGGAATGACCGACGACGCGGCGATTTCCTACCTGGCCGCAGTCATGGGGACGCCTGTGCTGAGCAACTCGGGCACCAAGATCGGCATGCTGGAGCACGTGCTCCAGGTGCCCGAGCTCGATATCTTCGACGGGATCGTGGTGGCCACGAGGCATGGACTGCGGTTCATCGACGCTGATCAAGTAGCTGAGATCACGCGCAGCCACATTCGGGCCAGGCTTAGTGATGCGCAGGCAGGTCAGCTGCCGCCGCCCGACGGCCCGCCGGTCTACCGGGTCGATGCGCTGGAGTACTCGGGGCACAACCTGCACGACTACCTCGGCCGCATGTTCGGCCGCCCGCACTGGAAGCGCGAGCGCGACTAGGTCAATAGCCGCCGAAGCGTATCGGCCGTGCCTCCGCGGACCAAGGTCAGGATGTCAGCTGCCGCGCATCCGTCACCATGACCCGGGTCGACGCGGCCGGACGGATGCGGCGGCATTGGACGGGAAGCTGGCTGAGGGCAGTCCGCACCTTGTGGCAGACTTCCCGGCATGAAAAGAGCGGGTCCCAAAGCTGACCTGCACGGTTACTTGCAGGCCGCCCGTGAAGCTCTGCTGTGGAAGCTAGACGGGCTGTCTGAGTACGACATCCGGCGCCCGCTGACGCCGACCGGCACCAACCTGCTCGGGCTGGTCAAGCACCTGGCCGGGGTCGAGCTGTGGTACTTCGGGGACGCCTTCGGGCGGCCCCCCGGCTTCCCGCGGCCCTGGTCGGAGGACGAGGCCAGGAACAACGCGGACATGTGGGCCACCGCCGGTGAGTCGCGCGACCAGATCGTCGGGATGTACCGGCGCGCCTGGGCGCACGCGGATGAGACCATCCAGGCGCGGGACCTGGATACGCCGGGCCACGTGCCCTGGTGGCCAAGCGACCGCCGTGAGGCGACGCTGCACCAGATCCTGGTGCACGTGGTCGCCGAGACTAACCGGCACGCCGGGCACGCCGATATCGTCCGCGAACTCATCGACGGGACCGCGGGACTGCAGGCCGACGACGACAACCTCCGGGCAACTGACCAGGAGTGGTGGCAGAACTACCGCAGCCAGCTTGAGCGCGTCGCGCAAGAAGCCAGCCAGGGCTGAACACTTGACGAGCCGACCGCATCCTCATAGAGGATGTCGGCCCTGGCGATTCAGGGCATGACGACCTTCCTGACCACTGCGGTTGCTGCTGTCCGGATGCGTCGACTTCCCGGCAGGCCGTGCACGATCTCGGCTGACCCGGCCGGACGAGCTGCTCGGTCTCGGGCAGCTCGGCCCCCAGGGCCGAGGCGCAACGGAAAGCCCCGCCAGGCATCGATCCCGGCGGGGCTTTACCCGATCACGACAGTTTGTAAGCGGTGGCCAATGCGGATCCCGAACGGCCCCGGAACGCTGGACCAGCGCCACTAGGCCAACGGATTGCTGACCTGGCCAGTGGACAGTTCTCCGGACCCTATGTAAGATACTTGCATGCCCGAAGGCTTCCGTGTCACTGTCGCCGTCGCGCGAGTGCTGCGCGAGTTCCTCGTCGACGTGGCGAAGCCGCGCTATGGCTACGACCTGATGCAGAGCACGGGGTTCCCGAGCGGCAAGCTCTACCCGATCCTGGCCAGGCTGCAGCACGCCGGCTGGCTGGTCAGGAGCGCCGAGGAGATCGACCCATCACAGGAAGGACGGCCGGCCCGCTCCATGTACCTGCTGAGCGAGGCCGGCATCGAGACGGCGCGGCAGGAGCTTGCCGCACTGCAGGTGCAGCTCGCTCTGCCGGGACGGACGATGCGCCTGCAGGCTGAAGGCGGCGGGGCATGAAGATGGCTCTGTTCGTCGCGGGCGCCTGCGTCACTTTGCTGGTCCTCCTGGCCGAGGCGGTCATAGGCCGGATGCTGCAGGAGGAGGCAGTGAGACGGCTCAGCCGCATCCCGTTCGCACTTATCAGCCGGGCAAGTGCCCGGCTGCCGCGGGAACTCCGCGAGGAGGTGGCGGCAGAGTGGCGCGCGGAGCTGGACTTCGCGCTCCGCGGCGCGGACGGCAGGCCGCTAACCCGCCTGCTGCGCGGCATCCGGTACGCGGCCGGCTTGCTGATGTCCGCGCCAGCCATCGCCGACGGCCTCCGGGGAACCTCCAGGCGCCTCCTGCGCATCGCCCGCGCCATCGGCGCCGCCGGCGCGACCGCGTACGCCATCTGGCTGCTCGTCTACAGCTACGACTACTTCCAGCCGCATTATGGTTTCCTGGTGGTCGGCTGGACCCAACCCATTCCGGGACCGAGTCCTGATCAGTGGACAATGACCGGTGTCAGCTACATCTGCGCCGCGGCCGGGATCCTTGGCACCGCCGCAGTTCTCGCCACGGGCTATTGGCTTATCTTGAACCTGAATGTCCTCTGCTTCGTCGCGGCCGGCGTCCTCTCATTCATGGGAGGCGGACCGCTTTACTCGATAGTTGTTGCCTCGGCGGTGTTCTGCATCCTCGTCTTGAGTGTCCCGCTTCAGGCGACGGCCCGCTGGCGCTCGCGCGATGCCATGCGCAGCGATGCCGGCGCGGTTGCTCAGAAGTTGTGATCGACGCGGAAGCCGCCGGGTAGCCGAACGCTGACAGTAACTGCCGGGTGCGTGATGCTGGTCACGATGGGATTGCATGCTCTGTGGCGAGGTAGTGGAGTGTGGTCGCGGCCCACGGTTGGGCTCCGCGGGTACCAAGTGAGGGGCTTGTGGCCTGGCATTGCCATGCAGGGTCCGGGGCAGCTGCTGGCCGGTCGTGGCGCGCTCGATGCGGGCGGATTCGTCTGCGAGTTCCGCCGTTGTCACAGTCCGCTCAATGGGTACGGTTTCGGGCATGACGCAGTCCTCCTCGGGGACGGATACTTAGCCCCGGTTCGCGTGCTGACACACGCAGCCGGGGCGCTGTCTTGACGTGGTGCTGATCGGATTTCGGAGCATGCGGAAATGACCCAGGCTCAACCGGGCACTTACTGTTACGTAATTTCTGCGAGCGCCCGGTCAGCCGCTTACAGCGAGGGATCCGAGTGGGATGCGTTCTCCCAGCTAACTGGCCTACCAAGCAAGAAAGCAGCGCGAGCCGGTGAGCGGGATCGAGGCGCTGACCTGCCGTTTACAAGTGGGTATTTCACCACCCGGCATTCCTGGAACTGATAGCTCTCGTCAAGCGCACTACCTGGATATTGGCTGGTAAACACCATTCTAGCCGTTTCTTGCAGCCGTGCCGGGGTGTATCGCGGTGGGCCGTTTCGTCCGTGGAGAAGCTGTGGGGACGGCCCTGAGCGCAGCAAGCTGTGGGGACTCTGTGGCTCTTGGACGCTGCGCTTGATGGCCACAACGCCCAGGGCAGAGCCTACGGGCAACGAAACGATGTGCGTGCGCGTCGCGGATGGCCCGCGCATGCACGGTCCGGACCTCCTTCATCCGTGAGCCACGGTGATGCCCAGGGTGGCGGGCAGGGCCGGGTCGGCCAGGCGATGTTTCTCCGGCCGCACGCTCGTCCAGCAACTGGTGGCGCAATGCCCGAGCAGTCCGGTAACACTCTGTGATGCCAAGTCTCTTTCTCGTGGCCGTCAGCGGGCAGATGCCCGCGCGTGAACCCATCCGTCCATAGACAGCTACTCGTAACGGCTAGACCCGTCAGGACCCGCTGGTTCAGCCTCCGTCCTGGCGGTCCCGTCCCTGGCAGGAGCGGGTCCGTCGTCGCGTCAGTGAACGCGACAATGACGGGCGTTTCCCAGACGGACGCTCTATAGGCGGTCAATACGACGGTTTCCCCGCCTAGCGATCACGTCCAGTCGCCGCACCAATGCAGCGAGTGATACAGGTCGAGAGTGTTGACGCTTTTGCGAGTTCCGTCATCAGGAGACGGATCCAAGATCCCCACAGCCCACAGCTGATTGGCGGACAATAGCTGCCGCACAGTGAGCGCCACGCTCGCAATCTTGCCGCGTTCCAGCAGGTCAGACGAGTGGGCAACGCAAGACGAGTCGAGTCGGTCGAGCCGGTGAGCGGGATCGAACCGCTGACCTGCCGTTTACAAGACGGCTGCTCTGCCAACTGAGCTACACCGGCGGGGACTTCGAGCATGGTAGCCGAACCCGGCCCTGACGTGCGCATCTAACCGCTGACCTGCGGTCTTTCCTGCATCTCCATCGTCGACCAGCTGTCGCGGCCAGCAGTGACATGTCCGGCTGACACCGGTTGAGAGCGGCGCTGAGCCGCTGTCTGTGCCCAATACGTGCCCGAAGTTTGGTGATTCGCCGGCTCGATACCTTGGCGGATGGGCGTCGTCAGCCCTGCCCGCGAGCCAGCCAGGCCGCCGTACACTCTCCGGGTGAGGACACGGACCTTGGCCCTGCGCTTCGACGCCGACCCGGATAGCCCGGACCACCCGGCGGTGACAGTCCTCGTCGATGGCCAGGAGCTCCTCTCTGGGGATTCCGCAGGCTAACTTCAGGGGATCCGACCCCAGTGAAATCCTCGGCGGCGACTCGCCGCTACTACCCACGGACACACCGCGACGTGTGGCGGTGTACCGGTACAGCTGCAGCGAAGCGGGCTACGGCTGCGTCGCGCCGATCATCAGCCGCGACCGCGGACACGTGATCTGGAGCGACGCCCGCGACTACACCGGCGTGTGAGTACCCGGAGATGCGGGAGGCCCATGTGCCAGGCGACGAGATCATGGTCGCGTTCACAGCGGTTCACGACCTGTCGCGATCATCTGATTGGCCCCGAGGCAGGCGCACCCGCACGACATCTAGGCACTGCGCAAAGGTGGCTGCCGCCAGCGAAAGGACCAAGCCGGCAATGCAAGGAGATTCCGCTCCGGGGGGAAGGTAGTTCGGTCGACACACTGAAATCACTCCGTCTGAGCCAGATCGCTTCACGGCCACACCCCAGCCACGCGACTGAGGCTGAGCCTTGGGGAACGACGCCGCATCAGGGTCACGAAGACGATGACGTAGCCAAGGGCGGCGCTCGAAGCGTTGATCCAGATCAACGGTGCGGATGCCGTCGCGAGACCGTAGTAGACGAACAGCACTTGTGCCGTTGAGCTTGCGATCAACGATGCGACCGAGACCCCGCCGATCGTGTCGGCGACGACGGTTGCTCTGAGCTGCGTTACCCGCGCGAGCAGTGCTGGCACGATCATGACGGCCAGGAAGCCCATGTCACCCCACACTGCCCAGCTGCTCCAGCCGATTGCCATGGCAGCCAGTGGCCAAGCCCAAACTGGTAGAGGCCGGAGGCGTCGCGATCGCTGCAACAGGGCGATCGTGACGATCGCAGCCGCGGTCAGCATGGAGTTGCCGACGACCAGCGGCGCTCGGTTCGTCACAATGCCGTATCCAAGTCATGCTCCAGCGGCCCACAGCAAGGATTGCCAAGACGCCAAGCTGACACCGGCGTCACCCTCGTGGCGAACCCGCACGGCTTGTGGGATCGCCATGGCGCCGGCCATGAAGACGGCAACCCAGGCAACAGGTTCTGCCAGCGAATGACTATCCATGTCAGAGATTGATCACGTGGCCGACGATGCCGTGGACTGCTTCCTTGATGGCCTCGGAGAGCGTCGGGTGGGCGAAGACGTTGCGGGCGACCTCGTCGGCGGTCAGGTCCCATTGCTGAGCCAAGGTCAGGACGGGGAGCAGCTCGGTCACGTCAGGACCGATCAAGTGCGCGCCGACGATCGCGTTGTACTCCGCGTCGGCCACGACCTTGACGAAGCCGACCGGCTCCCCCAGGCCCATCGCCTTGCCGTTCGCCGAGAACGGGAAGCTCGCGACCTTGACGACATAGCCCTTCTCCTTGGCCTGCGCCTCGGTGTAGCCGAACGACGCGATCTGAGGCTGGCAGTACGTCGCCCGCGGGATCATGTCGAAGTCGATCTCCGTCGTATCCGCGCCGACCATCGTCTCGGCCGCGACGATGCCCATCGCCTCAGCGGTGTGCGCCAGCATCCGCTTGCCGGTTACGTCGCCAATCGCATACACGCCTTTGACGTTGGTGCGACCGCGCTCGTCGACCGCGATCGCGCCGCGCTCGGTGGTCGCAACCCCGGTGTTCGCCAGGCCGTAACCGTCCAACCGCGGTGCAAACCCGAAGGCAGCCAGGAACTTGTCCGCCTCCAGCGCGTACTCCTCCCCACCAGCCGGTACGACGGTGACCACGACCTTGTCGCCCTTGTCCTCAACCCTCTGCACCGCCGTGGAGGTCAGGATGGTGATACCGAGCTTCTTATAGTGCTTCAGGAGCTCCTTGGATACCTCAGCGTCCTCGGTCGGCACGATCCGGTCGAGGAACTCGACGATCGTCACCTCGACGCCAAAGTTCTTCAGCACGTACGCGAACTCGACGCCGATCGCGCCGGAGCCGCCGATGATGATCGACTTCGGAAGGTTGCTGTCGAGGATCTGCTCCTCGTAGGTGACCACGTTCGCCGACAGCTCCACTCCGGGGACCAGACGTACCTTGGCACCGGTCGCGATGATGATCTTGTCGCCAGTGACCGTCCGGACCGAGCAGTCCTCACGCTCCACCGCGACCGTCTTGGGACCCGTGAAGGTGCCCCAGCCGTTGATCTCCTCGATCTTGTTCTTCTTCATCAAGAAGTGAACGCCCTTGACGATGCCGTCGGAGACCGCGCGGCTGCGTGCGTGCGTGGGACCGAAGCCCATCGACGCGTCGCCGACGATCCCGTACTTGTCCTTCTCGTGCGCCAGGGTGTGCGCGAGCTCGGCGTTCTTCAGCAGCGCCTTAGACGGGATGCACCCGACGTTGAGGCAGACACCTCCCCAGTACTTCGACTCGATCACAGCGGCCGTCAGGCCCAACTGCGAGGCACGGATAGCAGCTACGTAGCCACCAGGACCCGCGCCGAGGACGACGACATCGAAATCAGACAACGGTGTTGCTCCTTCATCTCAGAACTCAGACCTGCTGCGTCGAACTGGGTCACCAGGTCAAGGGACCGGTCGCATCGGCATCTCTTCGGCAGGCGTCCAGGCGAGACGGTTCAGGCCTCAGCGCCCTGGCCCGCTGCAGTGTTCAGGTGCGACTGAGAGTCACGCAGTGTCGGGAGGTCCCCGCCGACCGCGATGTACGTGGGCCCCGCCACGAGCAGATCCTCGGCGGGGAATTTCGTGATCACCGTGCATCCGTTGGCGGTTACGACGATTTCTTCCTCGATGCGGGCCGCACCGATTCCGTCCGCCGACGGCCAGTAGGTCTCCAACGCGAAAACCATCCCCTCCCGAAGCACTTCGGGGTGGTCCAGCGAAACCAGTCTCGAGAAGATCGGCTTCTCCCAGATCGACAGGCCCACACCGTGTCCGTACTGAAGGGCAAACGCGGCCTCTTCGTCAGGGAACCCGAACTCCTGAGCTTTGGGCCAAACAGACACGATGTCAGCAGTCGTGGCCCCCGGGCGCACCAAGGCGATAGCGCGATCCATGTACTCGCGTGCCCGCTCGTAAGCGTCGTGTTGAGCGCGACTGGCCGAACCAACAGCGAAGGTTCTGTAGTAGCAGGTTCGGTATCCGTTGAAGCTGTGCAGGATGTCGAAGAACGCGGGGTCACCCGGTCGAATCAACCGGTCCGAGAAGACGTGCGGGTGCGGCGAGCACCGCTCCCCACTGATGGCGTTGACTCCCTCGACGTACTCAGACCCCAGGTCGTACAGCGTCTTGGCAACCAGACCTACGCACTCGTTCTCGCGGACGCCAGGACGCAGGAACCGGTAGAGCCGCTCGTACGCTGCGTCGACCATAGATGCCGCCTGGGTCAACAGAGCGATCTCGTCGTGGGTCTTGATGCGCCGCGCCTCCATGAAGATCTGCTGTCCATCGACAACGTCAATGCCCTCCTCACGCAAGGCAAACAGGATCGGCAGCTCGATGACGTCGACGCCCAAAGGCTCGTTGGAAACGCCGAACTTCTCGAGTTCACGCTTAATCTTGCGAGCCACCGAGCGGGCAATTTCGGCGTCGGGGTTGAACGCGCCGCGCAAAGTGGAGATTCCGGCTCGGGCTCCGGACTCGGCTCGTGGTCTGCCCGCCCCATGATGTGGTGCATGCGGGTCGGCGTCAGCTTCGGCCGTAGTCTCCGAGAGCCACGGGTTGTAGAGCTGGTGGTGCTTGGCAGCAGATCCGAAGTCCCACGAGATCGGGTCCGTCTTGCGAGTGAGAAGGCTGAAACGGATCAGCTTGTCCATGGCCCAGGTCCCGATATGGGTTGAGGTCATGTATCGAATGTTCGAGAAGTCGAACGCGAGGACGGCACCACACTCCGAGATCTCCAACTCAGCCTTGAGACGACCTAGCCGCTCGTTTCGCAGACGGTCGTAGTCGATCCGGGTTTCCCAGTCGACTGCATTGGTGCCGGTGCTGGCAGTGCTGCTGATCATGTGGCGCTCCATTCCCCCACGCGCAGGCTGCCTCGTATAGGTCAGAACGATCTCGGTAAGCGCGTGGATGCGTTGTTCAGTAGAACTGAACATAGAAGGTCTATGACCCCCATGCAAGAGCCATCCACAATCAGGCGGAGAATCCTCCCGAAACAGGGCGAAACCGGGTTAGACTCGCGACGACCGACGCGCTGTTCTTGACAGAGCGTTCGATCCCAATAACCATGTTCTTTGCTACTGAACACTCGACTGAAGCCCGCGCAGACTGAAACTGACCTGCCGACCGCCCCGATACTCACCGAGGGCGAACCTAGGAGGAACCGTGCACGACAAACTTTGGCAGCCACTCAGCGTCGGTGAGCTGAAGCTTCGGCACCGGCTGATCATGGCCCCGATGACCCGAAGCCGGTCGACGCCCGAGGGCGTTCCCACGGCGCTCAACGCGACCTACTACGGGCAGCGCGCTGCCGACGCGGCGTTGATCATCAGCGAAGGTACTCAGCCGTCCGAAGACGGCCAGGGATACCTGCTCACGCCTGGCATCTACACCGATGATCAGGTCCGAGGCTGGCGTCAGATCACCGACGCCGTGCACGCTGAGGGCGGCCAGATCTTCATCCAACTCATGCACGTCGGCAGGATGGGCCACCCGACCAACACACCGCATGGACGCACCGCGGTCGCACCCTCGGCGGTCCCGCAGGCGGGAACGATCATGACTCGGGACGGCCTGGTCGAGATCCCAACTCCACGAGCACTGGAGACCAGCGAGATCGCCGGCGTGATCGAAGAGTTTCGGCATGCGGCACGATGCGCGATCGCGGCCGGAGCAGACGGCGTCGAGATCCACGGCGCGAACGGATACCTGGTTCATCAGTTCCTTGCCCCGAACACCAACGTGCGCACCGACGCTTATGGCGGTTCGGTCGAGAACCGTTCGCGTCTTGCCTACGAAATCGCCAAGGCAGTTTCCGAGGAGGTCGGCGCCGGACGGACCGGCATCCGCCTTGCACCCGGCAACCCTTTCAACGACATGCAGGAGCCGGATCCTCGCGAGCAGTACGTCGATCTGACCGAGCGCCTTGCCGGCCTCGACCTGGCGTACGTGCACCTGTCGCATACTGGCGATGACGACACAGTCGCCGCGATTCGCGCGGCGTGGCCCAACGTCCTGGTGATCAACCGCGGTCGCACAGAGCTGTCGGCACGGCTTCCTGACCTGGAGAGCGGCGTAGCAGACGCCATCACGGTTGG
This sequence comes from uncultured Actinomycetota bacterium, assembly GCA_963804435.1. GTDB lineage: Bacteria > Actinomycetota > Actinomycetes > Streptosporangiales > Streptosporangiaceae > JAJYUU01. The sequence continues at coordinate 525,692 of CAWDQI010000003.1, forward strand.
CGCGCTTCACATCGCGAACCCGGACCTCGCCACACGCCTGAAGAACGGTCTCGATCTGAACGCTCCCAACCCGGAGACGTTCTACGGAGGCGACGAACGCGGGTACACCGACTATCCGTCCCTCTGATCCCATACCTGCGACGTCGCGGCTGTAACCCAGCCTCGACGCCGCAGTTCCATGTCCATGGCCTGTCGTAGGCCACTCGATGACCGGGGGCGTGCGGCCGACGGCGCGGTACCTTGTCGTGTCGGGCGACGTCGCCAAACCCGTCACCACACCAGGTACGAGATGCGCCGATCGGCCACACGAGAACCTGCGTGCGCGGCAAGAGCGCGGAAGCACTGAAGGGTTCGCCAGATGAACGCCAAACAGATTCCCGACACCACCGCTTCCATCAGTTCTGATTGGTGCGCTCGCCGGCGTTGTTTGCCGGCCCCATCCTGATCGTGACCACGATCGGCGGGCCGCTGATCACAGGAACGATCGCCGCCACCATCATCGGCGCAATATGTGGTTGGGCATGGAACCACCAGCAGCGGCCGGGCCGCTAGGTCCAAGCACGCCGACCAGCTGCGTGGCTTGTCGTCCGTGCTTCGGTAGCTGGTCGCTCGTGGCACTCGATATAACTGCGAGTGATGTTCTACATCGACAACATCCGCTTGCGCATTGTTCTCCCAAATCCTTACGGTTTGAGCATGACTGTGGGCGACGAGGAAATCGAAGAAATTCCAGTACTCGTCATCGGGGGAAGCCTTGTCGGGCTCACCTCGGCGATGTTCCTGGCGCGACACGGCGTGGACGTTCTGGCGGTCGAACGACACCCCGGCACAGCAATCCACCCTCAGGCAGGCCACCTCCACCTGCGAACGCTCGAACTGATGCGGTCCGTCGACCTAGAGGGTCCACTCAAAGAACTTTCTGCTGCGCTGTACTTCCCCAATGGGTGCGTCAACGAGGGGCGATCGCTCCAATCGGGTGAGGTGGCCACGTACATCCCGAACCTCAACGGTGGAGTCGAGGAGTTCAGTCCGTCTCGGCGTTTGTTTGTTGCCCAGGACGCGATCGAGCCGCTCCTACGGGCCAAGGCTCTCGAGCATGGCGCCCGGTTGGAGTACAGGTACGAAGTGACTCTCGAGCGAACTGACGCCAGCGGTGTTATCGCGAGTATCCGCAACCTCGAGACCGGCGAGGTGCGTCGCGTCCGGGCCCAGTACGTCGTGGCGGCTGACGGGAACCGCAGCCCTGTGCGGGACATGCTCGGAATCGGCATGGTCGGGCACGGTGAACTCTCGAAGAGCGCAACCATCTACTTCAGCGCTGACTTCCGCCACCTGCTCGGAGATCAGGAGCTCGGCGTCACCTACGTCGTCAACGACGATCTCCGTGGGTTCTTCCTGTTCGAGAAGAGCGGACTCTCGGGGTTCCTCGTCGTCAACACGCTCGGCGACCCCCGCGACCCAGCCAACCTTGACACCTGGCCGTACCTCTCCCACGAGCATGCCTCTGAACTAGTCACGAGCGCGCTCGGCGATCCGTCGATCGAAGTCACCGTCGATGACGTCGCGCTCTGGCGCGCGACGGCCATTGTTGCTTCCAAGTACTCCGATGGTCGGGTGTTCTTCGCCGGAGATGCCGCTCGCGTCGTCCCTCCCAATGGCGGCTTTGGCGGGAACACCGGCATCCAGGATGCGCACAATCTCGCATGGAAATTGGCCCTGGTCGTCAACGGCAAGGCCGGTCCGGAGTTGCTCGATTCCTCCGACGAGGAGCGAATCGCTGGCGTCGGGCAGTTCACCATCGAGCAGGGGTCTAGCCGCTACCGCCGCCGGACGACGGCCGAACTCATCGGTGACGACCTTCCCGAGCTTGTTGACGACTTCAGCGCTGAGCTCGGCTACCGGCACTTCTCATCGGCCATCCACGCAGAGCAGCCCGCACCGAGCTCGAATGAGATCGCTGTCCACCCCCGCGACGCGAACGGTGAACCCGGAACGCGAGCAGCCCACTTCTGGCAGACACCCGAGCTGTCCAGCCTCGACCTCTTCGGCGATGTCTTCGTCCTGCTGGCTGGTTCAGAGGCCACTGATTGGCTGCTGGCCGCCAAGAGCATTGCGATCGACACACACCTCCCGCTCAGGGCCTACAAGGCGCACCTGGCTGATGCGGACTTCGAACGGCTCTACGGCGTAACGCCGCAGGGTGCCTCGCTGATTCGGCCGGACGGATTCGTATGCTGGCGCAGTACCGGCAGGTCCTCCGAACCGGCGCAGGAGATCCTCGACACGCTCGAGCAGATCCTTCGTGTCCCAGTCCAGTCAGGTGCGCGTGGAGGGTAGATGCGTGACGTCGGCGCCCGGTGACGGTGCATTGATTGCACGGTCATCGTCGCGCCGACCCAGCACCAGCCACACAGCCTCACACGGCTCATCGTGGGGATTGCTCAGGCGATGGGGCGACATCGAATCGAAAGTGACTGCATCGCCGGCAGCCAGCTCGTAGTTATCGAAACCGATCTGTACCTTGATCCGGCCCGACAGGACGTAGCCGTACTCTCGGCCTCCGTGCCGAACCATGTCATCGTCGGCGCACGACGAGCTGCCCGCCTCGTACCGAACGTGGAGAAAGTCGACGAGTGCGTCAGGTGCCTGCGTAAGCCGCTCCCAGACGACCCAGGGAATCCGATCCGAGCGCGGGTTTCACGCCTTTGAACCGGTTTGTCAACCGGTGCGAGGTTGCTGACGTGAACACCTGAGCCCAGCGTTGGGAAAGAGTCAGTGAGCCGGTGCCCTGGACCGCGAGTTGCGTCAGGTATCTGAGCGCCGGCTGGTTCTGCAGCCATGAGCTGATCCAGAGACAGACCCAAAGCGTCAACCAGGGCATAGAGCGTGCCCACGCTGGCGTTGGTCTTGTTTCGCTCGAGCTGGGACACGAAGCTTGGCGAGACCCCGATAGTTCGGGCAAGAGCCCGGAGCGACATTCCTTGCCCTTCTCGGGCTGCTCGGACAGCAGGCCCTATGTGTTGGCCTGGTGCCGTTGCCGCGTTGTTGTTGCTCGAAGTAGTCACGTGTGCAGTCTAGGCACACACGTTCGCGTCAGTGAGTGCTCCCCTGTGCCCGCAGGCGTTTAGTTGGACTGTACATGCGCTCGGCATATTGGCTTACGACGGGTCAGGCTTCCTACTGATCTCGGCAATAGCAGCCCAGTCGCTGTCCGCCAGGTCAGGATCATCGAGAGCCTGGCGGAAGGTGCCGATAAGCGCCGGCATGGTCGCCCAGGACGACCTGAGCTTCGCCTGCTATCTCATCCGCGAGGAGGAGGTCTTTCAGGCCGAGTTCAAGGGTGAATCCGGCCGGGCGGTACCTGCGCTCCGCGATTAGCCGCCCGTACACGCCATAGACGACACCCCCGAAAAGTGTGGAGTGCAGCAGCTCGACGAACTCATCGGCGTCGATGCCGTGCTGCTCGGTCAGGGCCACGCTCTCGCCAATCGCTTGGAGCGCGTGAATGATGTTGTAGTTGACCGCGATCTTCACGACGTTTGCGATGCGCGGGGATCTGACCCATCCGCCAGATCCGCGCTCCGAAGACAGCCAGCAACTGATCGACACTGGCAACGTCGTGGAGGATCCCGCCACCAAGATGTTGAGCTGGCCCGCCGCGGCAGTTTCCGGTCGTCCCAGAACTGGTGCTGAAAGGTAGCCGACCTCGTTGCTGCGACACGCTGTCTCGACTCGATCAGCGGCAGCAGGGCTGATCGACGACAGGCACACATGAAGGCGACCTTCAGGTCCGTCGAAGTTCTCCGCGGTCAGGACCGCGTCGACTGCGTCGTCGTTCGCGAGCATGGAGAACGACACGGGTGCCGCCAATACCTCGCTTGGCGACGACGCTGCTCGTGCCCCAGCGTCGACCAGAGCCGCTAGAGCTTCGGGCGACCGGTTCCAAGCGATGACGTCGAAGCCCGCCTCGACAAAACGGCCGGCGATAGCCGACCCCATCGAGCCCAGGCCCAGGAAACCGATAGTGCTCATCAGGCCTTCCATACCGTCTTCAAGTTGCAGAACTCACGCATTCCCTCGGCTGCAAGTTCCCGCCCGATACCCGAGTCCTTGGCACCGCCAAAGGGAAGCTCCGGATGGGAGACAGTCATCCCATTGATGAAGACTGCACCAGTTTCGAGTCCGTCGAGCAACACGCGCTCCTCCGCAAGGTTCGTAGTCCAGATCGAAGAGCTGAGCCCGAACGTCGAGTTGTTGGCAACGGCGATAGCCTGCTCGAGGTTATCGACCCGATGAACTACCGCCACTGGACCAAAGGCTTCCTCTGCGTACAACCGCATCGCGGGGGTGACCTGCTCGAGGACAGCGGGCTCGAAGTACCACCCGTCGCCCTCAATGGGTGCGCCTCCGCACCGCAGAACGGCACCGTGAGCAACTGCGTCTTCGACCAGTTCCACGAGGTCTTGACGGCCAGATGCAGTCGCGATCGGGCCGATCTCGGTGGCCTCGTCTCTCGGATCTCCGATCACCAGCCGCTTCGTTCGATCCACGAAAATACCGACGAACTCGTCGTACACATCGGCATGCACGATGAAGCGCTTTGCGGCGATGCACGACTGTCCGTTGTTCTGGGTCCGCCCTATCACCGCGGCCTGTGCCGCTGCAGGAACATCAGCACTCGGCATGACGATGAATGGGTCGGCGCCACCGAGTTCGAGGACTGCCTTCTTGATAACCGAACCGGCGATAGAGGCGACCGATCGCCCCGCTGGTTCCGACCCGGTCAGCGTGACAGCGGCAACCCTCCGATCGCGAATCACAGTCTCAACGTCCGCCGACCCGATCAGCAGGGTCTGGAAGGAACCGACCGGGAAGCCGGCACGTTCGAAGAGATCGTCGAGGTAGATGGCTGTCTGAGGGACGTTCGACGCATGCTCCAGCAGACCGACGTTGCCGGCCATCAGCGCCGGCGCGGCGAATCTGATCACCTGCCACATCGGGTAGTTCCACGGCATGACAGCGAGGACAGCGCCCACCGGTTCGTAGCGGGTGTACGCCGCGGACGCGCCGACCGAGGCTTGGGTCGGCCAATGGCTGGTCTGCAACATCTGCTCCGCATTGTCCGCATAGAAGTGCAGACCTAGGATGCACTTGAGACTCGCCGCGGGACTGACCGATCGGCTTGCCCATTTCCAGAGTGAGCAATCCTGCCACGAGATCCTTGTCAGCTGCCAACAGGTCGGCCGCAGAACGGATCCCACCGGCCCGCTGACCGAAGGTGGTATCCCTCAGAGTTGCTGAGGCAGCCTGCGTCCGTGCCATTCGAAGCTCGAGTTGGTCGGGCGAGAGAGCGTCAAACTCCTGGACGGTTTCCCCAGAGGCGGGGTTGACAGTGGCGATGGGCACTATGACTCCTCAAGACCTGACACGAGTGATTGGATACATCATGTCAGCCAATCGAAGAGATGGCCACCCACGTCAGGCGCAACGGTCCACTGTATGTCTGTTGCAATGGATACATTCAAGACTCTTGAGGACCTTCGAAGAGCTCGTCATGCTGCGAGAGGGTCAACCTGGTTCGCCTGATGTGCATCGCGAGTACAGCCGTAGCGGTGTCCTCTTGGCGAGTTCGCATGGCCTCGATGAGCAAGCGGTGCTCGGCGAAGACGACCCAGGAGGTGTGGGCATCCTCCAGGCGGACCAAAGCGCGCCGGAAGTGATGGCTCGTATCCCACAATCGGGCGATCGTTGAGGCTAGTCCGGGCGACTCGTTCCGACGGTAGGAGCACCAGTGGAACTCCCGATCCAGTCTCAGGAACTCTTCGGGGTCCTTGTTTGCCTCGATCTGCTCCTGCAGCCGGGTGAGCTCAGCGAGGTCTGACTGGTCGAATCGCAGCATGCTGTCGACCAGCAGTACAGGTTCGATGCGTTCACGAATCTCGTAGCTTTGTTCAAGGTCTCGCAACGTCATGCTGGCGACCCACGCACCGGTGTTGGCCCGCATCACGACCAGTCCACGCGACTCAAGAAGGCGGAGAGCCTCGCGAACGGGAATCCGACTGGCGTTCAAGTCGGTCGCCAGGTCGTCCTGTGTAATCCGAGTGCCAGGCATGAGTTCGCCGCTGAGGATCCGCGAGGCGATAACGTCAGCGATCCGCACGCTCGCGACCTGCTTAGGGCTGTCTCCGGCGGTCAAGCGGTCCTCCTCGCAGGCCGTTCAGGCAAACGCATCTGGAGGGCGATCGAAAGCCTTCCCATCGGGGTAGGACACTAGCTCACACTGCAGCCCCCATGGCGACTTGAAGTACACCCACCGCTGACCCTCGCTCGGTCCGGCACTGAAGGTCGGCTCACCCATAGCAGGTATCCCGTGAGCCGACAGAGCATCGACGGCCGCATCCATGTCGTCGACGTAGAACGCCAGGTGATGCCCGCCAACGTCGCTGTTCCTCGGCGGTGTCGAAGCGGCCCCCTCGGCCTGGTACTCAAAGACCTCAAGGACAGCCTGGCCGCCGAGGCGGAAGAAGTGAAGTTCGCGCATGACTGTAGTACGGCTGATGTCCAGTCTGGTTGCCGTCGCAACTGAGGCGGGAAACGGCCCCAGTCGATACATGAACTCGCACCCAAGGACGTCGACGAAGAACTGGTGGGCCTCGGCGAGGTCCGGGACCGTCAGACCGATGTGATCGAGCCGGCGAAGTCCGGCGACAGGTTCTGGCGGATTTGCACTGCCGCCTGTAATGTATCCAATCATGGTCGTACGGTAAGCCCCGCTGAGCGTAGATGCAACAGGTCTAGGCGATCTGGATCATCCGATTGGATTCATTGATGAAAGAAGTTGATCGTGGTCAAGCACACCAAACTCACTCCGGCACAGCCCTGGGTGGACCTCAAGCTCACGGCTGCTGACCGGAAACAGGCTGACCCGAATGTGATCCTGCGGATGCTCGCCTTCACCCAGTGGGTGCGTACCTTCGAGGAGTACGTCCTTGAACTAGCCGCGAAGGGGCTGGTACACGGACCTGCGCACTCAAGCATCGGCCAAGAGGGCGGCGCGGTCGGATCTATCGTTGATCTGCGCTCCGACGACTTCCTGAACGGGTCACATCGTGGGCACCACCAGTTCCTCGCCAAGGCCTTCGCGCATGTCACGGGGACTACAACCGGCCTGCCACAGCTCAGCCCCGACGTGCAGGATGTGCTCCGGCGCACACTCGCCGAGATCTGCGGTCTCGACCAGGGTTGGAGTCGCGGGCGCGGCGGATCCATGCACCTGATGTGGCGAGATGCCGGGGTAATGGGCACCAACGCGATCGTTGGTGGCGGCGCGCCCCAGGCTGCCGGGTTCGCCTGGAACCAGCGTCACGCCGGCACCGACGGAGTCAGCGTCACCTACTTCGGGGACGGAGCGATCAATATCGGCTCAGTGCTCGAGACCTTCAACCTTGCTGCTGCCTGGAAGCTGCCGCTCTGCTTCTTTGTCGAGAACAACATGTACGCCGTCTCCACGCACGTCAGCGACTCCACAGCAGAGCCGCGCTTGTCAGCTCGCGGACTTGGCTTCGGTATCGCGTCTTGGCGGGTGGACGGCATGGACGCACTGGCGGTACGCACCGCGATGTCTGAAGCGGTCGATCACATGCGCGCAGGAAACGGTCCAACGATCATCGAGGCTGAGGTCTACCGCTACTTCCACCAGAACGGACCGTTCCCGGGCAGTGCGTTTGGATACCGGAGCAAGGCCGAGGAGAAGCAGTGGCGGGATCGTGATCCCCTGGACCAGTTGCGCGCTCACGCGATCGACGCCGGTCTCGCGACCCAAGTGGAGATCAGGGCGCTCGAGGCCGAGGTCAAGGGCGTTATGAGCGAGATCGGCGACTCCTTCCTTGAAGCAGTTCCCGATGGCAAGCCCGACGAGCGGCGAATCATCGGCAGCCTCTGGCCGGACACGAGCATCGTCGACTTCGGCGTCCGCGGCGACCTGTCTGAGCTCTCGGACATGCGCTACGAGGAGCCGCAGTCAGCCGGGGCGACTGAGGAGATGAAATTCATCGACGCTGTTTCGGGCGTTCTTGCCAGGAGGATGGCGACCGACGAGCGCGTAGTTGTTCTGGGCGAGGACGTGCACCGGCTCAACGGCGGCACCAACGGCGCCACCCGCGGCCTGCCCCGCGCGGTTCCCGGGCCGGGTGCTCGGCACGCCGATCAGCGAGAACGCGTTCGCCGGGCTGGCCGGCGGCATCGCGCTCGACGGCCGGTTCACCCCGGTGGTCGAGTTCATGTACGCCGACTTCATGTGGGTGGCCGCGGACCAGCTGTTCAACCAGATCGGCCAAGGCGCGGCACATGTTCGGCGGCGAGTCGGGCGTGCCGCTGGTGCTGCGCAGCAAGGTGGCCATGGGCACCGGCTACGGCTCCCAGCATCTGGATCTACCTGGCCGGCATCTTCGCCACCAGCTCCCGGCCTGGCGGATCGTCGCCCCGTCCACCCCGTACGGACTACGTCGGCCTGATGAACAGCGCGCTGCGCTGCCAGGACCCGGTGCTGGTGCTGGAGCAGGTTGACCTGTACAACTCCACCGGGCCGGGTCCGGTGGACGACTACGACTATTACCTGCCGGTGGGTAAAGCGGTCGTGCGGCGGCCTCGGCCGGGACGTGACGGTGCTGAGCTACCTCGGGATGGTGCCGTCACGTGCCTCGCGGCCGGGGTAGCCGAGTTCGGGCAGGTTGACGCCGAGGTGATCGACCTGCGCTGGCTGGACCGGGCCAGCATCGACTGGGACACGATCGGGGGGCGTCGCTGGCCAAGACGAACCAGATCCCTGATCGCCGTGAGCAGGGGGCGCTGGGCACCTCGTACGGCGGCTGGCTGGCCGACGAGATCCACTCGGCGGTTCTTCGACCTGCTGGACGCGCCGGTGTGGCGGGTCACCGGCGGCGAGGCCTCGCCGAGCATCAGCCAGGTGCTGGAGCGCGCCGCCATCGCCCAGCAAAGACGAGGTCGTCGCCGCGTTGCGAACCATCAAGACGGTCTGAGGAGTAGAACGATGGCTGAACTCATGCGTGTGCCCGAGGTTGCGGCCGGGGCCACTGATGTCGTCCTTTCGGAATGGCTGGCACAAGAGGGCGCGGCATTCGCGGTCGGCGACTCCATCGCTGTCATCGAGACCGACAAAGCCCAGGTCGAGATCGAGGCCGAGACATCTGGGGTCCTGCTCAGGACATTGGTCGTTGGCGGATCCGAAGTTGCCGTGGGCGCTGCGATGGCGCTGATCGGGGTCAACGAGGACCTCGGCACCGACCTCGATGCTCTGCTCGAAGGTCTCGGCGTGAACACAATCGCGGCATCACAGGCCCCGGTTCGACGCGACGTTCCGGAGCCCGACGTCACTGCGGAGGCGGTACAAGCCACTCCGCCAGTGGCGATGCAGACCTCTGCGATCGATCAGTCGTCCCAGGCTGCGACTAGCACGGTCCCCGCACCGCTTCCTCGACCGAGCGAAGCTGCCCAGGGGATCGCGGGCTGGGTGACCGAGGACTCAGCAGCTGCGCCCCACGCCAAGGACCGAAGTCGTAGGTTCGCGAGCCCGCTAGCTCGGAAGATGCTCTACGCAGCAGGAATCGACATCGCTGATTTCATCGGGACCGGTCCCCGCGGCCGAATCAGTCGTCGCGATGCAGAGGCTGCGCTCGAAAGTTCACGTCGACCTTCTGTTGCAGAGACTGCGCCGACGCCTGTCGCTCCCCCGGCGCCTATGCGCAGCAGTGCCGATCAACAGTCCTTCACGGAGATTCCCCACACGCGACTGCGGCGAGCGGTTGCGAAGCGGCTGACCGCCAGCAAGCAGGAGGTCCCACACTTCTACCTCAAGCGCACCGTCGAGGTCGACGCTCTACTGAAGTTCCGCACGGAGCTCAACTCGAACGGCGGATCCAAAGTCTCTGTCAACGACCTGGTGATCAAGGCTGTCGGTGTAGCCCATGTCGCGGTGCCATCGGCGAACGTGATCTGGACTGATGATGCGCTGCACCAGTTCGACACTGTAGATATCTCCGTGGCCATCGCGTCTGACCGCGGACTCGTCACCCCAGTACTGCGTGGCGTTGAGCAGCGGTCCCTCGGGACAGTCTCGGCTGACGTGCGCCGGCACGCACAGGCTGCGAACGCCGGCTCACTTCGCCAGGCAGATCTCGAAGGCGGGTCGATCTCGATCACAAATCTCGGCATGCTCGACGTCGATGAGTTCTCCGCGATCATCAATCCGCCCCAGTCGATGATCCTGGCCGTGGGCGCGATCCGCTCGGCTGCGGTTGTTCGCGACGGCGCGGTTGTCCCGGCTTCGACGATGACATTGGTCCTCTCTGTCGATCACCGTGCAATCGACGGAGCCCTCGCTGCGGAGTGGTTCAAGGCGTTGGCACGAGTCCTGGGCAAGCCTTACCTGCTTGCCCTGTAGAGATGACCCACGCGGAGAACGGGCTCGAAACATGAAGGCGTTGCTGAAGCTCGCCTTTCAGGACCTATTCGGGGTGCTCAAAGAGGCTGTCATCGTCACAGGGCTCGCTCGCCACCCCAACCTCCTGCGTGAGTATCGCGAAGGAAAGGCAGCAGAGTCTGATGCTCGGGGACCCGAAGACGAGTCCCTCGGCTAATGGGGCGTACCTGCCGTGCGCCCGTCGGTCAGAGGAAGACCTCGACGTCAGCCGGGGCCTCGGGCATGTCGAGGTCGAACTCCATGACCCGGTGGAACCGAGAGAGCGCGTTCCACACGCTGATGCACATTGCCAGCTCGACCAACTCAGCTGGCTCGAACGTATTCGCAGCCTGTTCTCGTACGCTTGCCATCACACCAGTGACACTGTCCGCGACTCGCAGATCAGGGATCGACGTGGTCATCTCGTCAGCCAATGCCAGCGCGACTTGCTCACGTTCGCTCAGGTTCTCGAAATGTCGGCTCGCGACCTGGCGCAACTCTTCGGGAGTCACGCCTTTCGAAAGAGCAGAGGTGCACCTGTGGCTGGCCGTGTACCGGCAATGGTTCAGAACGGCCACGCGTAATGCGACCAGGTCCTTCAGTCGGTCGTCGAGTGCCCTCCGGCGTTGATCTGCCTTTAGGAATGGAAGGTACGCGGCGAACAACCTGGACTGTTTCCGATGGCGGCCCACGTGTCGAGCACCTGTCCGTAGACGCTGACGCCCTTGGCGAGCATCAGTTGGTCCTCGGCCGAGAACTGCTCAGCCGTAAGCAACGGTACGAGGGCCACGGGCTCTCCTAGGTGATTGGCACTCGGGGTGGTCGCAGATCTGATTGGGCCTACGGTGCGCAGGATTAAGGTCCTCAGGCCTGATCGGAATGCTCATGATCTGTCGGGAGACATGAGATTGAGGTTCTCCAAGGCGATGGTCAACGCGGTGTCGTAGTCCATCTCTCCGAGCTGGTAAAGCAGGGGACGGCCGTACGCGTGCGTGCCGTTTCCCACGGCTCGCCTGAATGAGCCAATCGCGGGTACAGCGGAGGAGATTTCCAGGCGGCAGCGATCGCCTGAACAAGCCCGACTTCGTACGCACGATGTGCGGTGAAGGGTGCTGCCGCCGCCAATGTTCTCCATAGCAGATCGAGCACCGATCCTGTGCGTGAGGGCTACCTGGGCAACCATGGGCCAGGTCCCACTGCTCACCTCCATGCGAACCGATCATCGCGTCTGGGACGGAGACCGCGTAGTCGACTGCAGCGACAAGCGCGGAGCCGGATCCCAACGCGTCGCCTTGGACTGCTGCGGCGATGGGCTTGGTCAACGTTGGAACGGGCGTGTAGGAGCTGTACCAGCGCGTAGGCGAACTCGACGGGATCCGCGCCTGCCTCGAGCGCCGGCAAGTCGAGACCTCCGCAGAACACCAGAACTGGCGGACGTCAACAGAATCCCATGGACCTCGCAGTCCTCATCCGCTGTAACGAGTGCGTTCCGCAGCAGGCCCATGCTGGTCGGGTTCAGCAGATTGAGCTCCCCCGCGTCAAGGAGCTCGACGACCCGAATGTGATCGGCATCAGAAGTGAGTACTCGACTGTTCATCGAACGCTCGACTGACCAACAGCATCGGAAAGCAGTTGGGCGGCGGATCCATGGCAAGCAGGACACCCGACGTCAAGCGTCGACCGGCGGAAGCGCGACAGAGACCAGAGAAGCAGACCAGACGAAACGGACGACCAGGCCGAGCAGGTTCATGGCACCCGCCACATCGAGTCGCGAGCATCGAGACCGGGGAACGAGATCTCGCCTGACGACCGCCTCGGTGTCGTCCGCTGCCATCACATCGTGCGTGATCCAGAGATCAAAGAACCGCCTGTTCCGGAGAAACAAAGGCACTTCATCGTGTCTCGCCCACTCCATCATCGTCTCTGGCTCGGCACCTCCCTGGCGCATCTGCTCAGGGAGTGGGTGACCGAAACGTGCGATGCCCGTACCGACATTTCCGGGTGGATCTGGATTCCAAGCGCCTTGCCGAGACGGTAGGCCTGCGGGTAGCGATCCGACTGCGATGAGTTCCGCGCCGTCCGGCAGTGTGAACGAATCCTGGTGGAACGACATGTAGCACCGCTCTGACCCGCAAGTACGGGGTCCGAGGTATCCGGATCCACATCGACCCAAATCGGTCCACACTCGGGGCCTTTGGCGCCTGGGATCGCGGTCCCACCGAGCACGCTGGCGAGAAGTTGTGATCCGAGGCAGATTCCAGAACTGGACGATCTGCTTCCAGAGCGTGCTCGAGGAATAGGGCTTCCGCATCTAGGTCGTCCCCGCGATCAAGAGCCCAGATGTGCTGCGGACCACCGAGGGAAATTACGCCAGACGACTCGCAGACGTCAGGAAATGGTCGCCCTGATGGGCGCGTTCCCGAGTCACCGACACCCGACTCTCGAGGGCCTTGCCAACCCAGCTGATATCGATCTCATCGCCATGAAAAATCACGGCAATCGCTGCGGCTTCGTTCATAGTTCAGAGGTCCAGCACGAGGCGCTCGGTCTTCGACCGGCTCACGCAGATCATCATGGTTTCCCCGGCCTCTCGCTCGTCCTCGCTGAGAAGGGTGTCTCGGTGAGCGGGAAACCCCAAGATCACAGCCGTCTCGCACGTGCCGCAATAGCCCTCGTTGCAGGAGAACGTCAGGCCCTGCCGCACGGTCCTCACCACGCCGAGAATCGTCTGGTCCCGTCCGACAGTGACAACCTTTCCGGTCGCCGCCAGCTCAACTTCGAACGGTGCGTCAACATCGGTGCGCTCGTCGGTGACGTCAGAATCGCTCGCCGATGTCGCATACTCCGCCGGCACGGTTCTCACGAGATCCGGACGCCCGAACTGCTCCACGTAAAGCGTGTGACCTGTTGTCGCTGCTGCCTTCGCGACAGCAGTCATCAGCCCGTTCGGGCCGCGGCAGTAGATCAACGACGACAACGGCACATCGCGGATCACGTCGTCGAGGTTCAGCTGACCGCACTCATCTTCGGGAACGACTTCGACGTTCCCTCCCAAGGATGCGATCTCGTCCTGGAACGCCATCGACTGCTTCGAGCGACCCAAGTACAGCAGCCGCCAAGGCGTTCCCTGCCGCACGAGCTGCCTGACCATCGGCAACAACGGCGTCACTCCGATACCGCCAGCAATCAGGAGATACCCGTCGGCCGGATTGAGCTCGAACTCGTTCCTCGGCAACGACGAACGCATCCGCCGCCCAGCCAGGCACTCAGCATGAACCTCGATCGAGCCGCCTTGGCCCTCGTCCTCGCGAAGCACCGCGATCCGGTAATGGGACCGATCAAGGGGATCACCACAAAGCGAGTACGAACGCACCCGCCCCGAGGGCAGCACGAGCTGGATGTGAGCTCCCGGCCGCCACTCCGGCAACGCACCCCCATCAAGATCGCGGAACACAACGCTTCGCACGTTCACAGACTCATCACGAGCCTCGTGGACCACCAAATCGAGTTCCCACCGGTCAAGATCTGACGCCACTCCCGGAACTCCTCCAATCTCGATCGAACCACGACTCAGAAGCGAGCGAAGTACTAACGGGTGTCTCCTGTTCATGAATGCGTGCATCTGTAACGAGTCAGGTCCTGGGGGCGCAGTACTGATGCGCCCCCAGGACCTGTTCGTCAGAGCAGGTAGGTCATGTTGTGCTGGGGCCTGTCTGCGTCGAGGAGGCAGACGATCTTGCGGGCGATCTTGGTCAAGCCGTCCTCCTTGACGAAGACGTGGCCGGCCCACCCGGTCAGGGTCCGCGCGGGGTGACCGTCACGGAACTCGCCGATCACGAAGGACGATCGGATCTTGACCTCGCCTTCGCGATCGGTCGGGATTCGCACGAACCCGGTGCTTGCGTGCGAGGTGTAGCTCGGCGGCAGCTGCGAATAGGCCACACCGGTCCGCACCCACACGATCCGGTCGGCGAGCCGGCGCCGGTCATCGCACGCGATGGTCACATGGGTCTGCGGGTCGGCACGGACGAAGTCCTTGACGTCCTTGGCTTCGGGAACCCAGTAGATGCACTCCTCGCTGTACAGCGAGTACCAGGCCTCGAACTCCCGGTTATCCAGGAGCCAGTTCTCGTGCAGGATCAGCGACTCGTACTCATCACGGTCCTCATGCCCAAGGACCCGACCCGAAGCGGTCCACTCCACGAGGTCGCGACGCATCTGCGCGTAGTACTCGTCGTCGACGTACCACGACTCCAGAGAACTGGACACGATCTCTTCCAGCGTCTGGACCGGCGGGTACTTGTCCGTCGATGCGGCGGTCATCGCGCTGCACCCGTCGCGTCAAGCTTCGTCTCGTCTCTCATGACTTCCTTCCAGCGCCGCCAGAAGGCCCGCATGCACAACTCGTCCGTGACCACGCCACTGACGACGCCGGTCTCGTCGATTACCTGTTTGCCGGTCGTCAGGTGTCGGTTGATGAAGACCCAGTCCATCTCCGGCACCTCTGCGAGACCGATATGGCATTCCTCGAAGTTGGCGAGGTCGTCGGGCTCACCGAAGGACGGGAAGTCCTCCTGGAGTCGCATCCGGATCGAGTTGACCTCCTCCGGAAGGTCCGGGGCATCCAGGCTGGTGGCGTACCAGCTCAGGAGCGTCTCGTCGACGCTGATCGGATCGATGACCTGGATCTGGTTTCCTATCAGCAGGAGGTTGGGGAAGATGTTGAGGTTCATCGCAGCACCGGTGGCGACGTCGAGAGCCGGGTCAGCAGCGTCACCGAGGCGGTCACGGAGGATCTTCTCGTAGACCTGCTGGCCGGGCATCGGCGCAGCCTGGGACCAGGCCGTCTCGTCCGGTGAGCGCTGGGCAACCCGCCCGGGCCGATCGCCCACGTTGACGAAGGTGTGTCCGTTGCCGAGGTCGTTCGCAGTGAGACCGGTCTTGTCAAGGCCGGCGATGATGCCCATGAAGTCACCGCCGCCGCCGTACCGGTCGGTCCGCATGCGCAGCTGCGAAGCGTGGGAGAAGCCTGCGTGGTACGCGTCGTGCGCGTTGTCGTAGACGAACTTCCAGTTGCCCTTGTAGAGCATCCGGTGTCCGCCGTTGCGGACGACGAGGTTGGCTCCAGGCCAACGGTCGAGCCACTGGTCGATGAAGCGGGCGGCGTTTCCGAGGTGCTCCTCGATCGGCGGCATGTCGGGGTTGAGGGTTGCGAAGATGAAGCCGCGGTAGCTCTCGGCCCTGGCACGGCCCAGACGCAGCGAGGACAGATCGGCCTCAGGACCGTAGGCGTCGTCGAGCGGGATCGCGGCCACCTCGCCGTTGTTCTCGAAAGTCCAGTTGTGATACGGACACGAGAACCGGCGGGCGTTGCCCGACTCGAGCCGACACACCGTCGCACCTCGGTGGGTGCACCGGTTCATCAGAACGTTGAACTCGTTCTTACGGTCCCGCGTCACGATGATCGGCCGCAGACCGAGACGCTTGCGGACGAAATCGTTGACCTTCGGGATCTCCGACTCGTGCGCGACAAATGTCCACGTGCCACCGAACACCCGCTCCATTTCCCGGGCGAAGATCGGCGGAGCGGTGTACGCGCTGCGGTGCACGCGAGATTCCTGGACGAGCTCGTCCCAGGCGAGCGGCTCTGGCGCCTGAAGTGTTACTGGGTTAGCGGTAGACATCGCCAGTCTCCTTGATTCCGTGATTTCAACAACGGGAGCGGATGTGCGTTTCGTTACAGGCTCATCCTCATGGGCATCCCGTCATTCGCAAAGCTGATGCTGGAGATAGACACCATGGCTGCCCGTTATGATCGTTGGGTGAACCTTTCGAACGTCGACCTCAACCTCCTGGTCGCCTTGGACGCGCTCCTCGAAGAGCGCAGCGTCACCCGGGCCGCTGCGAAGGTCGGGATAAGCCAGCCCGGCATGAGCAGCGCGCTCGGCCGACTACGCAAGTTGTTTGACGATCCACTTCTCGTGAGGGATGGGTCAGGACTGTCTGCGACCGCGCGCGCCCAGATGCTCGCCCAGCCTGTGCGCGAGGCCCTGATGATCGTTCAGCAGGCGCTGGCCAATCGCGGCGGATTCGACCCAGCCCAGGACAGCTGCACCCTTGCCGTGAGCTGTTCGGACTACAGCTTGCTGATCCTCATCGGACCGCTGATCCGACGTTTGGCGATCGAAGCCCCAGGGGTCACGATCGAGGTTCAGCCCAGGTGGCCCGACCCGGTCAAGCGGCTGCGTGACGGCACCACCGACCTGGTCATCGAACCGCCCGAGATCATGTCAGGTGTAACCATGCCGACTAAGAGCCTCTTCGTCGATCGATGGCTTTGTTGTGTCTGGGACGGCAACACCCAGGTCGGTGACGACATGCCGCTCGAGACTTATCTCGACCTGGGTCACCTTGTGTACTCGATGGGCGCGGGGCAGCCGACCGCAATCGTCGATACCCATCTGAGCCACCTGGGCGTTCAACGTCGGGTCGAGTTCTCGGTGGAGAGCTTCTTGTTGGCGCCGTTCCTACTTCAAGGAACTGACCTGGTCACGCTCGTTCTCGAACGAGCAGTTCCTTTGCTCGAGCGCACAGCGTCGATCCGGTTGCTCGAACCACCTATCGACCTGCCGCCTCTAACCCAGACGATGTGGTGGAGTCCGTCTCGTACGACAGATCCATCCCATCAGTGGTTGCGTGACCGCATCTGCGAGGTCGCATCGGCGTTGGACTCGGGCGAACCACTTGGTGTGGGTTAGGTCTGGTTGCGCGAAGTGTCCGCCCCGAGTGATCGGGGGACATTGCGGTTGGCGAACGGGAGAGCTGGGTGTGTTCAGAGGTCCAGCACGAGGCGCTCGGTCTTCGACCGGCTCACGCAGATCATCATGGTTTCCCCGGCCTCTCGCTCGTCCTCGCTGAGAAGGGCGTCTCGGTGAGCGGGAACCCCGAGATCACAGCCGTCTCGCACGTGCCGCAATAGCCCTCGTTGCAGGAGAACGTCAGGCCCTGCCGCACGGTCCTCACCACGCCGCGGCCCGTGAAGAAGCACGCCGAGTCGCCGCGGTCATCGGCGCGACCAGCGTTCACCTGTACCTGGCCGCCCCGGCTGCACGCGCCATGATGCTCGGACACCAATGGAACCTCATGCCCCCCACGACAATCTACGAGCACTTGCGGCCCGGATATGCCCCGACGATCACCTTCGCCTGAACCTCAACCCGGCATTAGACCGATAGACACGGGCATCTTGCCTCCCCATCAGGGGATCAGGGCCACCGGGTCATCATCAACGCCCGCGAACGCCAGACAGCGCGCAACTGAAGCACTCTCAGGAGCCTTGTAGCCACAATGGGCCGGCGAGTACGGGACTCCGTAGGAGCGAAACGGGAGGGCAAGCCTCCGGCATGCTCAGTCAGCCGCAGGCAGAAGACCTAGGCGTTCGACAGCACCAGAGCGCTGACGTGTGGGAACTTTCCCGGACGTGGCGTTTCGGAGGGTATGTGCGCTCAGTTCGCATCGAGGTGCTCGTTGCTGACGTCCGTCCAACTGGCTCAGCGCACGGAGGCTGCGTGACACCTAATTCAATCCGAATACGTGCCGATATCCCCAAAGTCTTAGGGATCAGGCCAGGTCACAGCCGCTTCGATCGACCGTTTACAAGACGGCCGCTCTGCCAACTGAGCTACACCGGCGGGGACTTGGTGCATGGTAGCCGAACCGGGCCCTGACGTGCGCATCTGGCATCTGACCTGCAGTCATACCTCCTCGTCGATCGTCCACCCCACGTCGCGGACAGCACCGCCATGTCCGACTGGCACCGGCTGAGGGCGGCCCTGTGCGCCCCGCCGTCCCGAATACATCCCGAAGTTTTGGCTCGCCCGGGCCTGCCTGGTCATGACGAGACTGCGTCCACATCGCCGCGGCCGAGGCTGGCGCGGAGTCCTTCACGGGCCGAGGGCAGAGGGGTCTGATCCTGGTGGCCATAGCGAGCATCGGGCTCGCGCCGAGACCCGCCACCCTGCTGTCAGCTCGTGCTGATGAGAATCATGATGCTCGGAACAGTCCCAGCCGGGCGTAACGGGTGGTGATCGCATTAGCGGCGCGACCAGCCGAGGTCGCCCATGCTGATGCAGTCGTAAGGTACCTGGGCGTCGTGCGCTGCCTGTCGCCCGCCATGGAGCGCAGGCCATCCAGGTCGGCCGTCGGAATGCGTCAGCGAAGACGTCCACGAGCTTCAGGGTCTGCCCTGCCAGCTCAGCGTCATCCCTCCCAATCATCCTTTCGGCCTTACCGATCCTCAGTCATCGTGAAGATCGTCCGGAGCGGCATTTCCCCGCAGGACTGCGTGGCGGCCCGCTCCGCTCAGGCCTGCCATTCTAGCACCTATTGTCCTAGAATAGACCTGCGGGATGACGCCACGGCCGAATGGGCAATGTGCGGTGGCCTTGGCGGCCGTCTTGACGCCATTCTGGGAGGCAGCAGGTGGAGAGGTTATTGGCGCTCTCCGAGCCCGGCACCTGACAGCCAGGCGCGAAGCGCTTCCCTGATCTCCGTCACCGCAACCTCCCGGAATACCATCTGCGGAAGCCTCCAAGTCGATCGACCTGAAGGAACCGCGCACCGGAAGTGATCAAGACAAGCCCGGCGGCACGCCGGGCGGTCCCATCACTGGCAACCGGGTGGTCCCATGCTCGTGGCAGAAAACCCGTCAGGGTGGTCCCATGCTGGTGGCAGGCGACACACATGCGTGCCGTTCAGCAGACGTGATGATGTCCAGGGTGGCCGGTCTCGAAACGGCCAAGGCTGCCTGGAACACAGCGTGCACGCGCCGAAGAAGGGCCTAAGTCGGTCCTGGCGATGCCAGCTGATACATCAACTGCGGCCGGCCCTGAGTTGCACCGTGCTCAGTGACCTCTCCGGCGAGTGCGCGTCGGCATTCGGTGCTTCGTCAACCCCCACGAGGATCCGGCGATCCCGGGCAAGCTCGGCCAGCAGCCGGATCTTGTCCGGATGCGAGACGGTGTTGACCACGAATAGGTCGTCCAGGCCCGCGGCGGCAAGGACGGCCGCCTCCCACACTGTGGCCATGGACAGCCCGACCGCGCCGGCCAGCACCTGGCGGCGAGCCAGATCTGGACTCTTGTGAGTCTAGTAGTGCGGGCGGATCCTCCCGCACGGCGGCGAATGGAACGGCCAGCCCGACGTAGCCGCCGCGCTCCGCGCCGTCATGACCTCACCCGGCACCTGGCGAGTCCTGCCGACCGCCGCCAACGGGCAACCCGCCGCCGGCTTCCTGCGCCGCCCGGGCCAGACCACCTGCCGGCCGCTCGCGATCTCCGTCCTCGACAACGACGGCGACGACCTGGTCCAGATCATCGCCTTCGAAGCCGCCTGCCTGATCACCGCATTCGGCCTCCCGGCCTCGCTATAGCGGTCCTTGTCCCGGCTGCAATGCCGAGGCACACTCATCTGGCGCTCAGCTGAACAGCTGGAACTCCCAGACTGAGTAGCCGTAGGGAGTCGCGCGGGTAGTTCCGTACATCCGGATGTAGCGGCCGGTACCCGAGACGTTCAGCGTCTGCGTGCCGCCCGTCCCGGCGGTGGTCGAGTAGATCGTTGTCCACGTCGAGCCGTCGGTGGACGTCTGGATCTGGAACGCCTTCGCATATGCGGCTTCCCAGTCCAGCACGACCTTGCAGATCGACTGGCTGGAGCCCAGGTCCACCTGGAGCCACTGCGGATCGGAGAAGGCGCTCGACCATCGCGTGCCCGTGTTCCCGTCCGTCGCCGCCGACGCAGGGAACGAGGCACTCTGAATCGACGACGCCGTCGTCGGCTGGTTCAGTGCGACGTTGGCCGTGCCACAGCCGGCTCCGCCGGGACTCACCGTCCAGCTGAACGACGCAGTTCCGGAAGCCCCGGTCGTGTCCCTCGCAGTGACGGCGACACTCGACGTGCCAGCCGTCGTCGGAGTCCCCGAGATGAGCCCGGACGAGGAGTTGATGGATAGCCCGGCCGGCAGCCCGGTGGCACTATAGGCAAGCGTCTGGCCGGTTCCCGAGTCGTTGGCCTGGATCTGCAGGCTGGCTGCCGTGCCGGCTGTCGAACTCTGACTGCCAGGGTTGGTGACCGTGACGGTATTACCGGCACCGCCTCCGGTGGGCAAGGTCCATTGCTGGTCGGCGGCGGCGGTGCATGTCTCGATGTCGAGGCGCGCGCTGGTATTGCCGCCGGGATCGGTAAGGCAAAGACCGGAGTTCGGATTGACCAGCTCACCATTTGGCTGGTGTGTCCAGCCCTGCGCGGCCGTGCCGTTACAGGGATACCAGTCGACATTGGTCCCGCTTGCGGTCCCGGCACTCACCACATCCAGGCAGCCGCCCTCGGTCCGCAGCGTGGCGTCGGTATACGGCGACCACTGCTGGCCCGAGCTGCCGTTGCAGCCGCTCACGCCAATTGGGTTACCCGCAGTGTTGAGCGAGTTCTGGTTGCCCAGGCACAGTCCGCCGAGGCCCGTGACCTGCCCGGTCGCGGTGGCCGTCGCGGTAGGAGTGGAGTTACCGCCTTTCTCGTAGACGGCGACGTACCCCACGCTCATGGAGCCGCCGGATGACGTTGCCGACGTCGGGGTTGTGAAGCCGGCTATCCCGTTCGGGTAGTTGCCGCCCATGGCCAAGTCGAAAATGATGAAGAAGCCGTGGTCAATGGCCGCCTGCCAGGCTGCCGTCCCGACCGAGGCCTCCGTGGTGGTGCTCTCGACGGTGCCGTCCATCAGGAATTGCAGGGTCTCCGCGCTCGTGTTCGTTCGGTCCAGGACCACCGAGTACGTGTGATAGCCGGTCTGGCAACCTGAGCCCGCGCCGGGGCAGGCGATCAGCGGGTGACCGCTGCTGCCCGCCGAATCGTGGAGGGTCTGGGAGGCCTCGTTCAGCCCGTTGACGTCCTCCATCATGTCGATTTCTCCGGAGGCTGGCCAGCCGCCGCCAGTCCGCATGGGAGATCCGAGGGCCCAGAACGCTGGCCAGTACCCTAGACCGTTGGCAGGATTTGGCTGCAGGATCGAGGCGGTCATCTGGAGTTCCCCGCCGGGCGGTGCCTGGAAGTCGTCGCGCGTGCTCTCAATCCGCGCGGACGTCCAGGTGCCGCCATTGTTGATCGCCTTCAGAATCAGATGACCACTGCCGTCCAGGTACGCATTGCTGGTCGAGCTGGTGGTGTGCTCGATCTCTCCGGTCCCGAAGCCGGTCCCGATGTCGTAGAACCAGTTCGCCGACGATGGCGCGGACCCGGCCGCTCCGGCGAAGTTGTCACCGAACACCGTCGTCCATCCGGGCGGCGGCGGCGGCACGGCGTCAGCTCGCGCCCATGGAGCGCTGGCTGTCGTAACTACCAGGACGCCCGTCAGGGACCCGGCCAGTAATGCCATCGCGCTCAGCACCGAGCGCAGCCTCAGCAACCCCAGTCCTAACGACCCCTGCCGGTACCAGGGACGCCTTGGCGGGCGGATAGCGGCACTCGTCCTCTGGCTCATCTCGCAGACCTCCTGCCACGCTCCCGGTCGTCACATGCGGACCTGAGCAAGCACTCGTGTGCGGCGACAAGGCAGTGGCGCACTCTGGCCGCTTTGTTCAGGCCTTAATATAAGGTTCTACTCGAGAGATGTAACTCCGCTTAGGCAGGCTGTCAAGCCAAATCCTGTCCTAACGAGTTGGCTTGGCTCTGCCGGGGCGATCACCGAGGCAACCCCGTCCGCGTTGTCACGCTGCGCTCCTCCGGTCGGGGAGTCGGACGCTTGCCATGCGCCTCATCGGGCTGCTGCGCGTAGTCGAATCGAGCCACGCCGCCATTGGCGTTCGGGTGGACCCCGCCATGATGCTATCGACGGGTCGGGTCGGGTTGCTGCCTCGCCAATCCGCCAGCATGCTCTCGATGTCGGACCGGCCAGTCCGGGTTGCTCCCGACGAGTTGGTTACTGTGGCGGCGCTCGATGTTGGCGCGCTCGAAGTCGGTCGCCTGCTAAGCCGTGGGTTGCTGATGGCGGTCGAAACGCGTCGGTAGGGGCGGGCGGCAGCGATGCATACCGCGCCGCCGCCAAGAGCAACTCTGCGAAGCTGTCGGGCGGTATGTGTGCCGAATACATGCCGAACTTGCCTCCGCCTGCAACAGAGGGGCAGCTCAGAGCCACTCCGGCTGCCCGTTTACGAGACGGCCGCTCTGCCTACTGAGCTACACCGGCGGGGACTCGCTGCATCGTAGCCGAACCGGGAAGCTGACGTGCGCATCTGGCCGCTGAGCTGCGGCCTTGCCTGCATCGGTTGACGCTCGTCCCCAGAGCATGGCAATCGCGACCTCACTGTGCAGGCCGGATCCTAAAGGTGGTGGGCTCCGATCATGAAAGCCGCCATGGTGGCCCGCGAGAGATGCCATGCCCCCCAACCCCCGGACGCTCGCTCGCGTGTTCATTGCGTGGCTCAACCAGGTGATGTAACCGGCTTGGTGGGCATGACGGCAGCACCGATGTACTGCGCCGGAAGGACGGACCGATACGTCAGCGGCCAGGCGCCGCTCGAACCGCGGCGACCTGTCAACTGCGGGCTCATGACCACGCCGGGCGCACAGGTCCTGATCACCCGAATTCGCTGAAGGCGGAGGGGGTATCGATGGCCACGCCAGCACCGGCGCCGGCTGCGTCACCGCATCACAAGCGGGGCTGCCCACAGGAGCCGCGCCGACGGGACCCGTTTAGTTGATCTTGACAGGGCGGGCGCTGTTGGCCTGAGCCCGCCGATGTGGCGGCCGGCGCAGCGAGTGAAGCCCGGCCAGCGGTACGCAGGTCTCGACAAGGAAGGACAAGAACAGTGAGCGAACAGCGAGAGCTCGAGGACGTCACGGCCCTGGTCACAGGCGCTACCTCGGGAATCGGCAGAGCAGCGGCCGAGCAGCTCGCCCGGCACGGCGCCGACGTCATCGTGCACGGGCGCGACCCCGCCCGCGGCGGGGTTGTAGCCGGCGCCATCACCGCCGAGGGCGGCACGGCCCGCTGCGCCGCCGCCGACCTCAGCGACCCCGCTCAGCTCGACGACCTTGCCGGGCAAGCCGGCTCGGTCGACGTCCTGGTCAACAACGCCGGGTTCTCCTGGATCGGGCCGACCGCAGAACTCGACGTGGCTACCTTCGACCGGCTCTTCACCGCCAACGTCCGGGCGCCCTACTTCCTCGTCGCAGCGCTCGCCCCGAAGATGGCCGCCCGCGGGAGCGGCAGCGTCATCAACATCGGCAGCCAGTCCGGGCAGATCGGCATGGCGGGCCTCGCCGCCGACAGCGCCACCAAGGGCGCGCTGGCGGCGCTGACCCGTTCCTGGGCCGCCGAGTTCAGCCCCGCCGGCGTCCGGATCAACACCGTCGTCTCCGGACCTGTCTACACCGGCATCCGGCCCGACAGCGTGACCGAAGCCGTCGGCGCGACTACCCTCATGGCGCGCGCCGCGCAGCCCGATGAGATCGCCAGCGTGATCGTCTTCCTCGCCTCACCCGCGGCCAGCTACATCACTGGCACGGTCGTCGCCGCCGACGGCGGCCGAACCGCGATCTGATCCGTCGCAGACCTCGTCGAAGCTTGGCTTACGAACGTCGACCATGGGGGCATGTCATGAGCCTGCAAGACCGGCGGGTGCTGGTGACCGGCGCAACCACAGGAATAGGCCGGGAAACCGCCATGCTGTTCGCCCGCCGCGGCGCGACCGTGGCCATCACCGGGCGCGACCCCGAACGAGGAGCGCAGAGCGTCGCGGCGATCCAGGCCGAGGGTGGACGCGCCGAGTTCATCGCCGCCGACCTGAACGACATCGCATCGGTACGACGCCTGGCCGAACAGGCCGGTGAGGTCGACGTGCTGGTGAACAACGCTGCCGCGCACCGTTACGCTCCGACGCTCGAGTAGGACGTCGACTCGTTCGGCATGACGTTCGACGTCACCGTCAGGGCGGCGTTCTTCCTCACCGCGGCGCTGCTGCCAAAAATGATCGTCTGCGGATCGGCGGGCGTCCAGCTGGGGCGGCCTTCCACTCGAGACCGTCGATTAGGGTCTGCATCCATGCTGAGAGCGGTATTGCGGCTTGACTGCTAAGCAGCTATACGGCAGAGTGGGGTTATGGGCAACTATCGTGGCTTTGCGGCCATCCAGGGGCGGGGTACCGTGGCGCTCCCGGCTGAGCTCCGACGGAAGTACCGGCTGGATGAGCCGGGTGCGCAGCTTGAGGTGGTCGAGCGGCCTGACGGGGTGATCGAGCTGCGGCCGACACTGCCGGTGCCCCTGGATGAGATGTGGTTCTGGACGCATGGGCATCAAGCAGCTGAGCGGGAGGCAGAAGAGGATCTTGCGGCCGGCCGGTTTCGCACGTTCGATGACGCGGAGTCGTTCCTGGCTGATCTGGCGGAGCTGGCCGCCTCTGGGGACGAGCCTGGCCGGTGAAGTACCGGTCTGCGGAATCATTCCGCAATGACTTCCGGAAATTGCCCGCCGAGCACCAGCGGTTGTTCCGTGAGTTGCTGCGGAAGCATTTCCTGCCCGCTGTGGCTGCCGGGTCGTTCGCGGGCTCGCCGCCTTGGCCGACGCGACTGCGGATCCACCGGCTCGCCAATACCGAGATCTACTCGCTGACCTGGAACTTCGCGTCGCCTGATGGTAGGGCGACCTTTCACCTCGACAAAACCGAGGACGGGGATCCTGTGCTGGTGTGGCGGCGCGTAGGTGACCACGACATCTTCGATCGCCCGTGATCACTACTGTTAATGGCTATGCACCCGGCCATACTGCCGCGCTGGTCGTTGTGACCGCGAACAGCGCCACCATCTGCGGATGGCGCGGCCGGATGATCCCCTCGGCCCCATGCCGGTCCTGGCATGTCCGCACCATCGTTTCGGACAAGTCGGCATAGCGGGGCGTGCGACGGACGGGCCGCTCCGGTGCCGTCCGGCCCGGCATGGTTGGCCAGCTCCACCAACGTACTTGGAGGCGCTGGACAGCTTCTCGCCGCGGTCTGCCGGGGACCGGGGCCAAGTTCAGCAGGATGATCGCCTTCTCAACGATTACATAGCTGACTTTCCGCGCCCAAAAGATCGCCCCGACGTTTACGCGTAACCGACCGCCAATCGCCCGCCGCTGCAGACGCCCTAGCGCGAGCCCTAATGCGGTCCATGCACCGCAATATCACCAGCCGTCGCGAACGCACGATCGAAGCTCTCGCCCGCGCCATGTCACG
Organism: uncultured Actinomycetota bacterium; assembly: GCA_963804435.1. GTDB lineage: Bacteria > Actinomycetota > Actinomycetes > Streptosporangiales > Streptosporangiaceae > JAJYUU01. Next base: position 551,429 of record CAWDQI010000003.1, read on the forward strand.
CGTCGATGCCGCGGTGGTTCGCCGGCCCGAAGTCCGCGACGTCCCGATCGCCGACATCACCGAGGCGTTCCGCCAGGGCACCCAGGGCGCCGCCCTGGACGTCGTCCTGCTTGGCCGACCCTGGGGATTCTCCCTACGGGAAGTCCAGCCTGAGGTCCACCTGTGGCAGGGAGAGGCCGACACCCTCGTCCCCCCAGCGATGGGCAAGTGCCGGGCGGCCCAGATACCCCGCTGCCATTTCACGCTGCTCCCCGGCGAGGGCCATCTGCTGATCTTCGACCGAATGCCTGACCTCGTCGCCGCGCTCCGCCGGGCAGCGCCGCCTCGCTAACACGGCATCGACGCGAGCCCTCCAGGCCGCAATGCCGCCTCCCGGCTCAGTGCCCCCCGTTTGGAACAGCTGAGCTATCTGGCCCGCCTGCTCTTCTCCCGCCATACTGGTGCATGTCCGCCAGAGTCTCCGGTTATCCCAGTGGGGGGATCACTCATGAAACACTTAACGCTCAATGCGCGCCGGATCACCGCCGGTGCTGCCGTCATCGGCGCCCTTATGCTCGCGCCCGCTATCGCCTTGGCTAGCGCTGGCTCACCGGCTCGCCCGGACGCCACCGCCATCACGCCACTGTGCGAGACTCCCGGCCTTGTGGTCTGGCTGGACACCAACGGCAACGGGGCAGCGGGCACCACCTTCTACAAGCTCCACTTCACCAACTTGTCCGGGCACGCCTGCACGCTGAACGGCTTTCCGTTCCTGTTTGCCGTCAACCTCACCGGGCATCAAGTCGGACCCAGGGCCGTGTTCAGGCCGCCATCGCCGCATCTGGTGACGGTGGGCAACGGGAAGACTGTCACTGCAGTGCTCGGAATAGTGGAGACCGGAAACTTTCCGCGGTCGGCCTGCCGCCCAGTCACCGCGGCCGGCCTTCGCGTCTTCCCTCCGAATCAGACCAGATCCAAGCTGGTCCCGTTCCCGTTCAGCGCCTGTTCGCGTCCGCACGGGCCGGCGTCGCTCAACGTGGGAGCGGTAACCAAATAGCCTCCGCACTCGCATCGCAGCACGGCCCGATGCCTGGAGCCCGCAGCGCCTTGCGCCAGGCATCCGGCCGCTGTTGTGGCTGAGACCGGTGTACTCAGCCACAACAGCGGCTGCGGTTCAGGGGAAGGTCGTTACCTGCCGCAGATACCCCGCGCTGCAGGCCCGCTGACCATTTCGGCAGGGTCCGGCGCTTAACCGCGGACAGTTCCGTCCCAGCGCCATTGTTCGCGGCGAGAGCGGCCGCCGAGGACGGCCCGTCCTGTGCACCACAGCAGGACCGCTGACGGATCTCCCGGCGGTGCGTCGGGAAACAGCCGCGCCAGCGCCGGAGCGCACAACTCGGCCGGAGGAGCCCAGTCCAGCCCTAGTCCCCTGGCGATGTCGTAGGCGTGTACAAGCGTCTCGACGACACCCATGGCGGCGAACCCCTCAGCGTCCGATGTGCCGTAGACGTGGTAGCCGCGATCGGCTGGTCGCGCTGCCGCCACCGTGCGCTCCAGGATCGCGGCGCAGACGCCGATGGTTCGCAGGAGTCCCTCTGGATTCGCGCCACTGACCATCGTGACTTCGAACGGCACGTAACCTTCTTCCGGCTGGTCGATGATCTGCGAGGCGTAAAACACCAGGTCATCGGCGATGTGGACGCCGGTCTTCCAGCAGCTCCAATCCAGGTCGGCGGCCAGGACGCTCCAGTCAGCGTCCACGCGAGAGCTCAGGGCACGTCGCGTCTCGGCGACCGCCTCGCTGACTAGGTTCGGCGGTACGGGCATCAGGTGTCCTTAGTCGGGGTTGAAGCAGGCGCCCATTCCACCAGACTCCGGCGGGGCGGTCTATGGGGTTTCTCGTCAGGGGCAACATGCACAGGTCAAACTGCAAATGGCCAACTTCACTCCGGTGGCGCAATTTCATGCGCTAAATCTCGGCGTTTTGCTATGGTCACAGGCTGTGTTGTGGTGAACTAGCGCCGTTAAGACCGTGTTGTCGTGCTAACGCGGTCTGGGGGGTGGCTCTCTAATTAGGGACAACCGCCCGTTGCCGGAGCCTTCGTGGGCGAAGGTGATTGCCACGACGCTCCGGCTATGGGCGCAGCGACATGTGCTGCCCGAGCGCCGAAAGGGGAGGGCCGGTCGGCGATTTCGGCATGCAGCCCTAGTCACGTCCACGATCGCAGCGCTGCTAGCCGCGATCGCCGTACTCGCCTTCGCCCGCGCAAGCAACGATTCGGCCGCGCCAGCCGCTGAACCCGCCAGCGCCAGTCCAGCTCAGGATACTGCCGCGCTGGCCGCCGCATCAGCGACCAGGCAGCAGGCCGCGGCCTGGGTGACGGCTCAGGTCAGTCGCGGCGTCACCATAACCTGCGACCCGCTGATGTGCGGCGCGCTGCAGCAGCGGGGCTGGCCCGCAGCGGAGCTGTCCGTCATCGGGCCGGCGTCAGGCGACCCGCTCGGGTCCGGAATCGTGATGTCGACCGCCGCCGTGCGCAGCCAGCTCGGTACCCGGCTGGCCACGGTCTACGCCCCGGCAGTCATCGCCACCTTCGGCGGCGGGGCAACCCTGGTCCAAGTACGAGTCGTGGAGCCAGGTGGAGCGGCGGCCTACCTTCCAGCGCTAAGAGCCGATCAGAAAGCGCGGGCCACCGTCGGCGGCGAGCTGAGCCGCACCAAGCGCGTCCAGGCCACGCCGGAAGCGAAGCAGGAACTTGCCCGCGGCCAGGTCGATTCGCGACTACTGATGACATTGACCGGCCTGGCGCATCAAGTCCCCGTGCGCATCACCAGCTTCGGTGGCGCCGGGCCCGGTAGCGCGACCAGCGACCTCCTCCGGATCATGATCATCACGGTGCCGGCCGCTCATTACCTGTCGGTGCTGGCCTTCCTGCACCAGCAGCGCCCGCCGCTGCTTGCTCTGGTTTCAGCTCACCGGCATGGCCGAACCGCATCAATCAAGATCGAATTCACCGAGCCCGGCCCGGTCGGGCTGCTGAACGGAACCTCGCATTGACGCCGACCCTCAGCCACCGCTACACGTCCCCGCTAGCGGAAAGACCAACTCTCCAGCGGAAGGGAAGACTTTGAAGCTAACGCAGAAATCCTCATGGTCGGCCAGGTGGGCGACCGCTCTGACTGCCGCCATAATCGGCCTGGCAGTTGCACCGCTCGCCATCGCGGCCCCGGCCGCATCAGCATCCGACAACGTCGGCTGGATCAGGCTTGCCCACCTGTCGCCGAATGCGCCGGCCGTGGATGTTTACCTGTACTCCTTTGGCAATCCAGCCGCGGTGGTCGTCCTTCACCACGTTGCCTATGGCACCGTATCCGGCTATCTGCAGGTGGCGGCTGGCGATTACACCGTCGCCATGCGAGGTGCCGGGGCGAAACCCAGCTCCAAGCCGGTTCTGTCGACGGCAGTAGATATCAAGGCCGACCACGCCTACACCGTCGCAGGCATGGGTCCCGCGGCCGGCCTGCGCCTGCAGGTCTTCCCCGACCGGCTCTCGACGCCTCCGGGCAAAGTCCTCGTCCGGGTCATCCAAGCGTCGATGCAGCAGGACACCGTGACCGTGACGGCGGGCAAGCGCACGCTCGCCAGCCACCTGAAGTTCGCAAGTGTCACGTCGTTCGAGGCACTCAGGCCGGGCTTCGTGCGGCTGCGGGCGTCGGGCTCAAGCATGACGGCGAGAGAATCGATGAGCCTGATGGCTGGCGCTATCTACACGATTGTCGTGCTGGACGAGCACGGCAAGCTGTCCATTCGCGGCCTGATGGATGCGGACGGCAGCGGGGTGAATCCGACCGTTGTGCAGACCGGCCTGGGTGGTACTGCACCCCGGCCCGGCGCACCACTGCTGCCGTGGGCCGCCGCCGCCTCCGCTGGCCTGGCCGCAGCACTAATCGGCACCGTCAGGCTGAGCCGGCGGCGCAGGCCCGCCTTGCATGCCCGCTGATTATGCAGCCGAGCCCGGGCGCCGACACTCTGCCGCCGGCAGGCATGCGTCGCGCGCCCGGCTCGTGCGCAGGCCGTGGGCCGCGCTCACCGCGGTCTTCGGCGCCATCGTGCTGTGCGGCGCCGTCGCCGGGCTGGCCTGGGCCGGGCACGCTGCTCGGCCGGCTACGCCTCTCGGCCGTGCTGGGTTGGTCCCGGTGCCGAAGGGACGCTGGGCCGCAGCGCCAGCTACCACTGCCAGGCGAGTCGCCCGGCCGACGGCGCTGGATATTCCGGCGATCGGCGTGCGGACCAGGCTGGTCCGGCTGGGCCTGACGGCCTCAGGCGCACTGCAGGTGCCGGCCACAGCCGGAGTGGCCGGCTGGTACACCGGAAGTCCTCGACCGGGCGCCATCGGATCGGCCATCATTGCCGGTCACATTGACTCCTACCGCGGTCCGGGCGTCTTCTTCCGGTTGCGCAAGCTCAAGCCTGGTGACCTGATCTACGTGCGGCGCGCGGACGGTAGCCTCGCCGTGTTCCGCGTGACATCAGTTCGCACCTTCGCCAAGGCACGCTTCCCCGCGGGCCAGGTCTATGGCGCGGTACCGAACGCTCAGCTGAGGCTCATTACCTGCGGCGGCACCTTCGACCCCGCGACTGGCCACTATCTGAGTAACGTCGTGGCCTTCGCGGTGCTCCAGCCCCGAAGCCGAGGCAGGTTCAGGCGAGGAGCCAGACCCACCGAGACGGGTCAGCCCCGCCTCGCTCGGGCCTCGCGGGCCAGATCGGGAAGCCGGGAGAGAATTTCCGCCGCCTCGGCCACCCCGCGGTCCTGAAGATCTCCGGTCACCCGGCGGCCCGCGACGTCAAGCCGAATTGTCGCCAGGCCGAGCCTGCGCTGCACAGGACCCTGCACCCACCGGATGCTCTGCACCTTTTCCAGCGGAATCCAGGTGGTCTTCCGACCGAGCCGCCCATGCGATGCGACCATGTACCGCTCGTCCCCGCCCCAGCCCAGAAAGCGATACAGCAGCGGCGCCTTCCACCGCGCCGCCGCGGGCGGTCGCTTGAGTGGCAGCGGGCGGTCAACGAGCAACTCCGCCAGCAGCTGGTCGGCGTCAGCGCGCGAGCCAACCGGGATCAGCCTGCGCAGCCGCCGCGATTCGGTCCGGTCCTCCCCGTGCTCGCGGGGTCCGGCGATGTCGACCTCCAGCCGGCACCAGCCGAACGCTCTCCAGATCAGCGGCTCGACAAGCCGGACTGCCTGGACGCGACCGGGCCGGATGGTCTCGGCCGAGGTCTGGATCAGCCCGGACCGCAGGCGGAGCCCGTCGGGCGCATCAGCCACCGTTGTCCCGTATTCCGCGCTGAACAAGCGCCAGGTCCCGAGTATCGCACCAAGCCCCACCGGCAGGAACGCGGCCACCAGGCTGACGCTACGGGTCAGCTCCGCGCACGTGATCAGCATGGCGGCCGCGAGCGCGGCGACAAGGCCGGCGTCGCTGAGCAGGATGCCCATGGCCAGCCGGCCGGGCCTGACCCGGAACAGCGGGCGTTCAGCGGCCGTAGCTGCGGCGGCCGCCGCCGGGACCGATCCGGGACCGCCACCCGTCGGCCGCGGCGGGGCTGCCACATCAGGCGTCGCCGTCTCCGTTGCCGGGACCGCCGGAGCGGCGGCCGCGCTGGCCAGCGCGAGCAACTGCCCGCGCAGCCGCTCGGCGTCCGCGCGCCGCAGGCAGGCAAGCTTGCCACCGCGGGAAGCGTCGCCCCCGGCCACCCGCAGCCGCAGCTCTGCCAGCCCGAGGACCCGTCCGAGGCCGGTCTGGACCACGTCGATCGCTTGCACCTGAGACAGCGGGAACCGGCGCGAGTCCCGCCGCAGCAGCCCTGTCTCCACGCGGAGCACTCCCTGCGCCACCTGCCAGCGGGTGACCAGCCATCTGATCACTCCCGCTGCCAGCACGATGACCACGACAACGCCGTCGCCGATCAGGTCGCCGCCCGCCTGACGCTGCCTGGCCACTGCGACGCCGAGCAGGAGCACGACCAGTCCCGCCAGCCGCGAGCCCGCGCTCACCAGCGGGGACAGCGGGTGCAGGCGGTGCCAGGTGCCAGCATCTGGATCGATACCCGCCAGTTCGTGCGGGCCGGCCGGCGGCCGCGAGGCGACCGGCTCCCGCAGGCCGGCCGGTTCCCGCAGGCCGGCCGCCAGCGACTCGGCCGCTGACGGGCTGCCGTCGGCGGGACCTGACGGCCAGGTGCTTGTCACAGGCCTGCCGCTTGTGCTTCGCCTAGCGCAGCGAGCTGATCGCGCAGGCCTGCAGCTACCTGCTGATCCAAGCCTGGGATCCGGGCGTCACTGGCTGCCGCCGCCGTGTGCATCCGCAAAGTCGCTAGGCCCAGGCTGCGCTCGACCGGGCCGGCCGTCACGTCAATGAATTGCATCCGCCCGTACGGGATCACCGACTGGCGCCGGACCAGCACGCCGCGGCGGACCATGAGGTCGTCCTTGCGCTCGGCGTACTGCCAGGCTGCCACCCGGCGGGCAAGGAAACGCTCGGCGAGCAGGGCCGCCAAGACGATCCCGGCCGCTATTCCGGTACCCGTTCCCGCGGAAGCGGCAAGGCCGGACAGGCCGCCGATGATGGCCAGCGGCGCAGCGACCAGGCTGACCTGAATACGGCGAGCCCGCAGGAGGCGCGGGGATGGCCGTAGCCATGGCAAGGCAGCGTCGCCGGCCGGTCGCGCTGGCCAGTCGCGGTCGTCAGGCTGCGCGTGATCGGGAGTGTTCATAGCGATGCTTGCATTATCCGCTGCCATTCGGCCGTGGCGCCAGGTGCGAGCTCCGCGTGCCGCTCCGCGAAGAGCCGGGCCGCGACTGAGCCACGCCAGGGATCTGGCAGCAGCTCCGGCGGGAGGACCGGATCTATCCACGGAAACCGGCGCCAGCGATGTACGAGCTCGATCAGCCGGGGCAGTTCGCCCGCGTCAGCCGACGTTGCGAAGTCGGAGATGAACTCCTCGTACTGCTGCTCGATCTGGTCCAGGTCCCAGGCCTCGCGCGCCAGGTCGGAAAGCTGGCCGCCGGCAGCATGTTCTGCGCGGAAGATCTGCGAGTCCGCCAGCAGCCCGGCGCCCGCCAGGACCCGTTCCGCCTCGGCCAGCCGGCTGGTATCCGGGCTCAGCCAGACCCCGGGAGCCGCGCTGCCAAAGCCCGCCCAGGTGAGCCGCGTTCGCAGCCGGTGCCGGGCGGGCCGGTCGGACTCGGGGGCCCTGGCCAGCACGAGCAGCCACGCGCTGTCCCAGGCATGCCTGGTGGCGGTAAAGCTGTAAATCCGGTCGGTCCCTTCGGTCAGCAGTTGCTCGGCGCGGGCCGTCAGCCGCCAGCAGGTGCGGCGCCCGGTTCGTTCCGACGACAGCCACCCATCCCCCGCCGTGCGCATCAGCGCCTGGCGGGTCGCCTTCTCCTCTACGCCCATCCGCCCGAGCACCTCGATGATCGCGGAGGTCCAGGCCATACCGCCGGATGGCAGGACGAACTCGCCGAGCACCGTGAACAGGAGCCCGCGTGCGGTCTTCGGTCCTCGGTCCTGACGACCGGACAGGCTGCCCGGAGGCTGCGCGGCCCGCCCGAGGGCTGGCCGTAGCACGGCCCCGTTCCCCTCCATGCCTGCAGGCATCAGTCTTCCTCCTGGTGCCAGGATATGCTACGAACTCTTGACGCTCAACCACACGGATGTAGCATTATTAACGTGACTGACGGAGCAGGATCGGAAGCTGGCGGTGGCGGACGGGGACCTGTCGAGTTCCGGACGGAGCCGGCGGCCTACCGTCATTGGAAGGTCGAAGTGGACGGTCAGGTCGCCACGCTCGTCATGGACGTGGCCGAAGACGGCGGGCTCGCGCCGGGCTACGAGCTCAAGCTCAACTCCTACGATCTCGGTGTGGACATCGAGCTCTACGACGCGGTGCAGCGGCTGAGATTCGAGCATCCGGAGGTAAGGGCCGTCGTGCTAACCAGCGCGAAGGACAAGATCTTCTGCGCTGGCGCAAACATCCGGATGCTGGCAGGATCCGCGCACGAGCAGAAGGTCAACTTCTGCAAATTCACCAACGAAACGCGTAATGGCATCGAGGACGCGACGGCTCATTCCGGCCAGGCCTACCTTGCCGCGCTTAACGGCACCGCATCCGGCGGCGGTTATGAGCTAGCCCTGGCCTGCGAGCACATCATGCTGGTCGACGACCGGGCCTCGGCCGTGTCGCTCCCCGAGCTTCCGCTGCTCGGCGTGCTGCCCGGTACCGGCGGGCTCACCCGGCTCGTGGACAAGCGGCACGTCCGCCGGGACGTCGCGGACTATCTATGCACTCGGCCCGAGGGGATCATCGGAAAGAAGGCAGTCAGCTGGCGCCTGGTCGACGAGACGATCCCGCGGGCTCAGTGGGCGCGGGCCGTCGCGGACCGCGCCGCTCTGCTGGCTGCCCAGTCGAGCCGCCCGCTCGGCGCCCCCGGGATCCAGCTGACCCCCCTGGCCAAGAAACGCGGTGACTACGAGATCAGCTATACCGCGGTCTCGGCCAGGCTGGATCGCGCCAGCGGCGCGGCGCATATCACCATTCACGCCCCGGACCGGGACGCGCCCGCTGACGTCGCGAGCGTGCATGCCGAGGGCGCGGATTTCTGGACGCTCCGGATGACGCGTGAACTCGATGACCTCATCCTCGACTTGCGCGCGAATGAGCCGGAGCTTGGAACGTGGCTGCTGATGACGGCCGGCGACGGCGGCCGGGTCCTCGGTTATGACGACTTGCTGCTCGCCAACTGCGGCGACTGGCTGGCGAACGAGGTTGTGCACTACCTGAAGCGCACGTTGAAACGCCTGGACGTGACCAGCCGCAGCTTGATCGCCCTGATCGAGCCGGGCAGCTGTTTCGCCGGCTCGCTGCTGGAGCTGGCACTGGCCGCCGACCGCTCTTATCAGCTATCGGGTGTCTTCGAGGATGCCAAACTCAGCGCCGGTCCGGCCGCGGTCACCGTGGCGCAGATGAATCTCGGCCCGCTGCCGATGGGCAACGGGCTTACCCGGCTGCAGACACGCTTCCTGGGCGATGACGGCAGTTTGGATGCAGTCGTGGCGACGGCGGGCCAGCCGCTCGAGGCGACCGAAGCGGCGGAGCTCGGCCTGGTCACCTTTGTCCCCGATGACATCGACTGGGCCGACGAGGTGCGGATGGCGATAGAGGAGCGGGCCAGCTTCAGCCCGGATGCCTTGACCGGCATGGAGGCCAATTTCCGGTTCGCCGGCCCGGAGACGATGGAGACGAAGATCTTCGGCCGGCTGACGGCCTGGCAGAACTGGATCTTCAACCGGCCGAACGCGGCCGGCCCGGCTGGGGCACTGCGCAGGTTCGGCACCGGACAGCGCGCGGAGTTCGATAGGAAGCGAGTCTGAGTCAGTGACCACGAGCGCCGACTACACCGAGAAGATCCCCAACAATGTGGACCTGCACGAAGACAGGCGGCTGCAGCGGGCGCTGGAGTCCTGGCAGCCGAACTTCCTGACCTGGTGGGAATCGATGGGTCCGAGGTTGCCCACGCAGGACGTGTACCTGCGTACCGCGGTGAATGTCGGCCGGGAAGGCTGGGCACACTTCGGCCACGTCGCCATGCGGGAGTACCGCTGGGGCATCTTCCTGGCCGAGCGAGACAGGGACCGTCGGATTGGCTTCGGCCAGCACAAAGGCGAGCCGGCCTGGCAGCAGGTGCCCGGCGAATACCGCTCCGACCTGCGTCGGCTTCTCGTGGTCCAGGGCGACACCGAGCCAGCCTCGGTCGAGCAGCAGCGTAACCTCGGCGCGACCGCGCCCAGTCTTTACGACCTGCGCAACCTGTTCCAGGTCAACGTCGAGGAAGGCCGGCACCTGTGGGCGATGGTGTACCTGCTGCACGCCTACTTCGGCCGGGACGGCCGGGAGGAGGCCGAGGAACTCCTGCACCGGAACTCTGGCAGCGTGGACTCGCCGCGGATCCTCGGGGCGTTCAACGAAGAGACCCCGGACTGGCTGTCCTTCTTCATGTTTACCTACTTCACCGACCGGGACGGCAAGTACCAGCTCGGCACCCTGAAGGAGTCAGCGTTCGATCCGCTCTCGCGTACCTGTGAGTTCATGCTCAAGGAGGAAGCCCACCACATGTTTGTCGGCACGACCGGCATCGACCGGGTCGTGGAGCGGACCGCACAGCTCATGGTGGAGCACGACACCGACGACGCCGGACCGCACGGCGCCGTCCCGCTGATCGTGATCCAGAAGTACCTGAACTTCCATTACTCGGTGTCGCTTGACTTGTTCGGCGGCGAGACCTCGACCAACGTGGCCAACTACTACACCGCCGGCCTTAAGGGGCGATGGTCGGAGGACAGGCGAAAGGACGACCACAAGCTGACCGGCGACGCGATCATGGTGGACGCGCTGCTCGATGACATGGCGGGCACCGCGAGGGTCGGCCAGATCGAGGTCGCCGCGCTCACCGGTCTCAACACTGACCTGCGCCGGGAGTACATCGCCGACTGCCAGAGCGGCGTTAACCGGTGGAACAAGGTTCTGGCCGACGCCGGGTTGCCGCAACGGCTGAAGCTCCCGCATATCGCGTTCAACCGGAAGGTCGGGGCGTTCGCCAGGGTAGAGGCTAGTCCCGACGGTGAGTTGCTCACCGCTGACGAGTGGCAGCGGCAGTGCGGTCAGTGGCTGCCTACGGACGTGGATAAGACTCACGTCCGGTCCCTGATGCAGCCCGTACAGGAGCGCGGCAAGATTGCCGCCTGGATCGCGCCACCGCGGCACGGCATCAACGGCAAGCCCTTCGATTACGAATACGTCCACCTCGCCTGAGGCACGTGGCGTCAATGCGATCATTGCCGGATGCCGCTGTTCGCCTTTGAGGGACATGTTCCGACTATCAGCCCCACCGCCTGGATCGCGCCGACCGCCACGCTGGTCGGCGATGTCCGTGTCGAGGACGAGGCCTCGGTCTGGTACGGAGCGGTATTGCGCGCCGACTTCGGACCGATCATCGTGCGGCGCGGCGCCAACGTGCAGGACGGCTCGGTACTGCACGGCGGCCACGATCCCGTCACCGAGGTGGGCGAGGGCGCGACGATCGGCCACCTGTGTGTCGTCCACGGCGCGGCTATCGGTGCCGAGGCACTGATCGGGAACGGCGCCACGGTCCTCGACGGTGCCGTCATCGGCAGCCGCGCACTGGTCGCGGCCGGTTGCACGGTGCCCCCCGGCATGACGATCCCGGATGGCATGCTGGCCGTTGGCACGCCTGCCAGAATCACGCGCGAGGTCAGCGGCTCGGCGCAGGAATGGGTCGACACCAACCCGGCGATCTACCGCGAGCTAGCCCGCCGGCATGCTGCCGGAGTTCGGCCGGTGTAAGGCACAGCAACGGCGAATGCCAGGTGAAATGGCCGTCAGTCATTTTAGCCAGAGCGATCACGGGCCTGTCTCGCCGCAGTAGCGAGGTGGGCCGCCTAGAGTGCTACTAGTTTTCCGTCCTTTCCGGGACCCAGCTTTCACGCTTGATCTGAAAGAACGGCGACCGCCACCCGAACCTCGCGACGAATATCAGGATGACGCCCACAACTCCGAAGCCAAGGAGCGAATAGTTCTGCGCGGCGGGCGCGCTGAGGATCGACTTGACCGCGATATATCCGAGGAAGGCCACAGCGATGACTGGCAGTACGCCCAGGGTCACCGCGTCCCCCAAGGTGCTCATCACCCGGCGCCGGTAGTAGACGATCGCCGAGAGCGCTGTGATGCAGTAGAAGGTGGCATACAGGATCCCGGTGTTATTCAGCACATAGCTGAAGGCAGTCTGCACGGACGTGGTGAGCAGGTAAATCCAGCCGAGTGCGAGCAGAATCACGCTGGCGAGAACCGTTGCGAGAACGGGAGTACGGAACCGGGCCGACACGTTCGCCAGAGCGCCGGGCAATGCCCGGTAACTTGCTATCCCGTAGGCGATCCGGGCACTTAGCACGATTCCGATGCCGGTCGCCGCGATCACCGACAAGGCCAGGGCGAAGGCGAGCGCCCGGCCGCCCCAGCCGCTGCCGGTCAGCAGCTGGCCAATGTAGACAAGAACAGACGTGCTGTTCGCGTTCAGATTCTTGTACGACGCCACGCCCTGAAGGCCGACCTGAGCGAGGACGAAAAGCACTCCGGCGATGGCCACGGCCAGCATCGCGGCCCTGCCTGGGTTTTCCCGCCGATGCTTAACTTCCTCGTTGACGTACAGCGTGCCGTCCCAGCCCGTGTACATGAACACCGTGATCAGGAATGCTCCGACCAGGCTACCCCCGCCGCCAATGCCCCTCAGGCTGAACCACTCCGCCGTGAAGGGCACGCTGCCAGCATGGTGGCCGAGTACCCAGGTCAGACCCCACACCGCGAACGCTATGAGGATCACGTATTCAACTATGCCGATGGCTACCTGGGTGCGCGCCGTGATCCTGATACCGACGATAGAGATGGTCATCATCACCAGGACGAGCCCGGTGGCGATGGCGATGTTCGGCCATTTGCTGTTGGCCGGCTGGTTAAAGACCGAAAGGACCGACGGACCAACCGCAGTGACCGGGGTCAGAGTGCCGAACAGCGTTCCGGCAAGCATCAGCCATCCGGTCATGTAGCCCAGGTACGGACTGATCGCGCGTCCTACCCACTCGAACGAGGCGCCGCAGTTGGCGTTCCACAGGTTCAGCCGCCGGTACGCGTTCGCGATGATCAGCATCGGGATCGCGGTTATCACCAGCACGATCGGTGCACCGTAGGCGGTAGCGGCGATCAGCGCGACGAGCGTGAACGATACGGAGACGGTCGGTCCAGTATCGGCGAGCCCGATTAGCGTGTCCTGCGCGACGCCGATGGCATTCGGTTCAAGGCGGGTCGCGGTCGGCGGTGCCATTGCCGCGATCGGGGAGGCGCTCTGATCAGTCATCGGGTCTCCGAAAACGGTGGTTGCGACTTCTGCTTCCGAACGAGGACAGGCAAACGATAAGGGCCGTAAAAATCGGATTCAGGCCCTCGTGAGATAGCGTAACCGAAAGGCGCTGCCAGGTCACTAAGCCCGCGCCTGAATTAGAGCAGCATTAGACCGGAACATCTGCGCTCGCGGGGTCTGCTCGTAATGGAGCATCTGGCCGACATGGAGGCCCGGCTCATCCGACGATGGCGGCGAGCGTCTCACGGGCCGACTTGATGAGCGGATCGTTAGCCGGCAACACCGTCTCAGCGCGCGCGACCGTGTCACGGAGCAGCTCGGCGGCGTTGCCCAAGCGCCCGACCGCGTAGTAGCCGCGGGCGAGACCTACGCACGCCGCGAGCGTGTCCCGGTCATTGGCGCCAAGCACCCGCTCACAACCAGCCTGGGTTTCCTCGTACACCTGCAGCGCCTTGGCCATGCGGCCCGCTACGTGGTAGGTAGCCGCAAGAGCTCCCCTCGCCTGCAGGGTGTCTCGGTTATCGGACCCCTTGGCACGTTCCCGGTCGGCGAGCGCACGCTTGTACTGCGCGATAGCTTCCTTGATCCGGCCCGCCGCCAGGTACGCCTCGGCGAGCTTTTGTCGCGTTGCCATCGTGTCGGGATTCGTGGCTCCCTGGTAGCGTTCTCGCTCCGCCAGCGTGCGCCGGTACAGCTCGACAGCCTGCTGCGCCCGCCCGGCCTGCAGGTCTACCGCGGCCAGTTCCTCCCGGACGCCGATCGTATCCGGGTGCGTGCCTCCCAGCACTTGCTCGCACTCTTCGAGCGACGTGGTCAACATGCCAACTGCGCTGCCGAAATCACCGGACGCGGCCAGGGCCCGGCCTAGGCTGAATATGGCGGCGAGGCTGAGCGGATGCCGCGATCCGAGCGTGCCGACCCGGTCATCAACGATGCGCCGGTGCCAAGCGATCGCATCGGCCATTCGCCCGGCCGCATGGCACGCGCCTGCCAAGCGCTCGATCAGCAGCAGCGAATCGGGATGGCTGGGCCCCACGAGCCGGTCACTGGTGGCGGTCAGATGACTCCAGTAGCTGACGGCCGGCCCGGTCAAACTGGCCTCATCCAGGCTCTGCCCCGCTCTGATCAGAAGCGCCGGACAGCCTTTGGCCCAGAGCATCTCGGCGGCGGACGCTTGCACGGACGCAGCATTAGACCGGAACATCTGCGCTCGCAGGGTCCGCTGGTCGCCGCCCGGCCACGCTTCAAGCAGCGCAGCCATCGCCGCCACTGCGGCCCGCTGCACCGCGCCGGGCTGCATGGTGGCCCTGATCGCGGCGCCGGCGTCGCGGTTGAGCCGGACTGTTGACGACTCAGTTGGCGGGTCGATTGTCAGCAGTCCGACGCGCTCCAGGACGGCCAGCGCGCGCCGAACCTGCTCGTCGGGCCTGGAGCCCAGGGCGCTCACACCATTGACGAAGTCACAACCGGCAACGGTAGTGAACACCTCGCCCGGTATCCCTCGTCCGTCGAGCAGCGCCGCGAAGACCAGGCAATTCTGCGCAGCGCCACTGGGCAGAAATGAGTTCGCCTCCTCGGAAGCTATCGTCCAGGTAACCGCATCCGCCGGCGGCCGCGCGCCGGTCGCCTCAAAGATCCGCCGCCGCCGGCTAGCGAAGGTATTCCGGTACTCGACGCAGGTAATCCAGGAACCTGCGATGACTGCGCTGGCCTGGGCTAAGGCGAGAGGCTGGAAATCAAGATCCTCGATCAAATCGATCGCGCCTCGGCGCTGCTCCGGGTCGACGCTGCGCCGGCTGACGAGATAACTCATGGCATCCCGCCGGCTGAAGGGGCCAATTTCGAGGCACGGCGCCCGTCCCGTCACCGACAGCGAGTTCCTCGTAGTCACCACGACCTGGACGGAACGCCCTTCCGGCCAGAGCTCGTCGACGGCGTCGGCATCCGCCAGGTCGTCGAGAACCACGAGCGATTTCCTGTCGGTCTGCGCCAGCCAGCTGAGGAAGCTGGCCGCTGCGGATTCCGGGTCTTGGACCTGCGTGGTGCCGGCGGTAGCAGCAAGCGCGTCGACGTAGCCGCACAGAATCGAGGACCTGCTGCTCGCGTCGATCCAGACCAGCAGGTCGATATCGCGTTCCCGCCACAACCGCTCGGCGTGCGCGACAGCAAGCTGGGTCTTGCCGCACGCGGCGGACCAGCCTGTTCCTCGGCCGCTGCCACGATCAGCGGCTGTCAGCGCGACCGCCGCACTGCGCTGGAGGGCAAGCTGGATACTGGGTGCCGATTCTGGCCTGTCGCTGAACTTCTGGGCGATCGGGGGCACTGCGCCCGATCGGATCGGCCAGGCAACTCCATCCGCTCGGGAATCGCTTGCTGACGCTGCCAGGACAGGTTTGGCCGCAGGCAATTACCGCTCACTGGGGTTCATGTACGGCAAACCTCTCCGGGATCTGAATCTAGTCAATAGGTAAGGTACGTCCCTGGACCGCTCGGACGGCCTAGGCAGCCAATATTAGACTCGCCAATAATGGCTAACTAACACCAGCCTTGCAAGACCGCGGGACCTGGTCACGCAGATCAGGGCAGGCTAGGCGGGATCAGCTCCGGTATACCCTGGCTAGCTCGCGCAGCCGGTTGTGCATTCCGTCCATGACCGGCGCGGCACCGCCGGGCAGCCAGTCCTTGCGCAGCTTTGCGACCGAGGTGTAGTTGGTGTCCACCACGTTGGCCAACGGCGCCTCGACGGCCTGGCTGAGGAATTGGTAAGAGTCCAGGGCCGACAGCCCGCTGTGGCCGGCCACCCACTGGACCAGGTCGAGCTGGGCGATCCGGAAGGCATCCTCCAGAGGCCGGGCCGAGCCCGCCGAGATGATGTGGCTGTCTGACTCC
Source organism: uncultured Actinomycetota bacterium (assembly GCA_963804435.1). Lineage (GTDB taxonomy): Bacteria > Actinomycetota > Actinomycetes > Streptosporangiales > Streptosporangiaceae > JAJYUU01. The sequence goes on from CAWDQI010000003.1 coordinate 567,289, forward strand.
AGCCGCGGCCATGGCGTCGAGACGCCCTTAATGAGGTCCACGATGAGAACCGTGTTCATCGCGCACTCCACCGCGACTCCACAGGTCTCGCCCTCGCCCTGGCGCGCATGGCCGTCGCCGATCGACATGAGCGCCCCCTCGACGTTGACACCGAGATAGCACGTCACGCCGGCATGCATCTCCGGCGTATCCATATTGCCGCCGAAAGCATCGGGCACCAGCGCCGAGCGGACCTCAAGGTTGGCCGGGGCGACTCCGACGGTGCCGTGCATCGGGTTCATCGGCAAGCTGGCGGAGAAGTCGCTATCCCGAGCCCGGAACTGGCACAGCTGAGCTGCCCTGTCGAGTTCCCAGATCCAGACAACTTCCGGCAGCGGCTCTTGCAGCGTCGCCGTCAGGTGCGTGGAGGTCAGCGCGCCGAACAGGGGCACCGTGGTCGACGCAGCCCAGTCGCGCGCGGGTTCGATCGAGATGAAATGAACTGCCAGCGTGTCTCCGGGCTGTGCACCCTCGACGTAGAACGGGCCGGTCTGCGGGTTGAGGTAAGGGAATTCGCACACCCTCGACACCAGGTCGCCCGGCCCGCGAACCCGGCCGGCAAAGCAGTCCTCGGTAAACAACTCCAGGATGGTGCCGGGCTTAATCCGCGCGGCCGGCGGTGCCCCGCCGAATGTCCAGGCGAACTGGCCGGGCTCGGGCCGATATCGCACCACCTGCGGATCGCTCATCTCATTGCACCTCGCGCCCCCGCCTAGCCGCCGAACGACACGTTATGGCCACTGACCCGGCCGGTCACGCCCTGGCCGGTCACGTCGATACTGTCGATGGTGAGCCCAACCGGCAGCTTGGGAATCTGCACGATCCTGCTGCCGGCACTTCCCAGCAGCGACGACGACGGCCCAGAACTGCTGACGAGCTTGATCTTGAGCCGGTCACCGCTCAGCCGAGTGACCCGCCACGTGGCCGACCCCGCCAATGGCAAGCTGGCCGTGACCTCGTTAGGGCCAGCCCGGGTCAGGTTCAGCCCGGCACCATTGAGCACGCTGCCAAGCGGACCAAACTGGGACGTGAGGGTGTTCGCAAGGGAGCTGAAGCTGATCGTGGCGGTTCCGGACACCGTGGAGATCGTGCCGCTGTTGAACGCGAATGACTTAAGCCGGATCCCGTGCGCCGTCGCCTTGACGCTGGTGATCGTGACCGGCCCCTCGGTGAGGTCGGTCACCGAGATGTTGACCTGCGAGAATTTCTTGCTCGCCACCTGGGTGAGGAACGGGAAGCCACCGATGCTAACAGCGGGCTTGCGCGACAGGCCCTGCTGCTCGATCTTGGTGGCAATCACGTTCTGCGCCACGACCCTGGCGGCGAAGTCGAGTGCGACGAGCACCACCACGATGACGGCCAGCGTAATGATCCACCGGCGGGCCCGCCGTCCGCCCGTACTGCCGCGGCGCATGCCGCGTGACGCCATCTGGGTCACCCCTGCCGCCTCATTTGCCCGATGGTAGCTGACCGGCGAGGCCGCCGGAGCGCCGGACGACAGGGCGTAAAGATGGAGCCGGCCAAGCGAAGCTAACCGGCCCCATCGCTGGCTACCGGCTAGCGGCGGAGCCCTGGGCCGCCGAGATCAAACGGCCGCAAGTACGGGTCCGGCCGGTAGCTGATATACGCCGGTGCTGTCGGGCACACGCCCCCGATGGGAGCGCCTTGCGGACAGGTACCGTTCTGGGCGCTGAAAATGTTGTACTGCGGCCCGAGCGCGACCGCTGCCGCATTCAGACTGGCCGGCTGAAGCGCCTTCGCGCCCCATTTGCCAGTCCGCACCCGGTTGAGCAGGACTTGCACGGCAGCGATGGTCTCGGCCGGGGTGAAAGCGCAGTGGCCGGCCCGGCTGACGAACTCCTGGCGCAGCAGGCTTGAGTTTCCGGCCCGGGCCACGACCGCGCTGTACGCTTGCTCGTTCTCCGGCACGACCAGGCCGTCTCCGGTGGTGTGCAACGTCAGCACGGGCACCGAGATCTTGCCGTTGAAGGCGATGTTGCGCGCCAGGTAACTCACGGCCTTCGGGTCGGCGCTGATACGCGCCGCCTTGTTCAGCGTGCGCAGATCCGAAGCCAGGTGCAGGCCAGCGGCCTGGTACAGGTGCACGACCTCGCTGTAGTCGGCCGACTTGCGCAACTGGGCGGCGAAGTTCACTCCGGTGGTCCAGGACGGGTTGCCGCCCGCATCGCGCTCCAGATTGGCGCGGAAGTCGAACACGAACGGGAAGTCGACCTGGGCGTCCCAGAGGTACTGGTTGGCCTCCTGGCCCGCATAGTCGGTCGTGGCCGGCTGGGCTGACAACGAAGTGAACCAGCCGGGGGTGTCGGCGAGCGCGGCAGCCAGCGCGAGCCTGGCCCGGCCAGCAGGCGTCGCCTGGGCTTGCGCTGCGGCTGTCTCGGCGATCCCGAGGTTGGACTGGGGGCTGGTGATGTTCACCAGTTGCAGCCCGCTGGCCGGGGCCAGCAACTGCTGGAACGCGAACGCCGAGTCGAGCGCCGTATTCCAGGTCGCCACGCCGCCCGCCAGCACGCCGCACATCGGCAGCGCAGCGGTAAACCGCCTGGGATACCGCTGGATAAGGCCAGCGGTAATAATGCCGCCGAGCGAATGGCCCCATGCGATCGTCCGGCCGGGACGGCGGTACGCCTGACCGAAGACGTCCAGCGTGGCGATCTGGTCCGGCAGCGCCTGGGCAATGGCCCAGCCCGTGGCCGAGTACGACGAGCCGGCCAGCGCGAAGCCATGGGCCAGCAGCCAGGCACCCGTGGCCGGGTCGCCCACATCCTGGGCCGGGTTGGCGGAGCCCGGCACGACGTAACCGTGGCTGTACAGGAACAGCGTGCCGTTCCAAGCACCAGCCGGGCACTGGATCTCATAGGCCGCGCCGTCGTGCAGCGAGCCGTTGACCGTGGTGACAGATCCAGTTCCGCCGCACGCGTTCGGCGCAGCGGAAGCCGATACCGGTGATACCAGCGCGGCTACCACCGCGGCCGCCGCGAGCAGCGGAGCCGCCCGTCGCGTCTGGCCGGCAGTGCGCCGCAGCCAGGTCTGAGTGTGCCCTGTGTGCACGATTCACGCTCCTATGCGCTAACTCGGCTTCACCCGCCGTTTGCCAAGTGCTCATAGGACCATAACGTGGCAAAGCCGTCCTGTGTACTATTGCGACGCAAGAGTTTCTGGCCGCGCAGGCCGCATGCGGTCGCGGCACCGAGCCCGGTTACATCCGGCCGGACTCGACGATCCGCCGCAGGAAGCGCTGGGTCCGCTCGTCCTGCGGGCTGGTGAACAACTGCTCCGGCGGGCCCTGCTCGACGATGGTGCCATCCGCCAGGAAGCAGATCCGGCTCGCGATGTCCCGAGCGAAGCCCATCTCGTGCGTCGCCAGCACCATGGTCATGCCGCCTGCGGCCAGTTCCCTGATTACGTCGAGCACCTCGGCCACTAGCTCCGGGTCGAGTGCGCTGGTCACCTCGTCGAGCAGCATGATCTGCGGCTGCATTGCCAGGGCACGGACTATCGCGACCCGCTGCTGCTGGCCACCGGAGAGCCGGTCCGGATATTCGTTGCGCTTATCTGCCAGGCCGAACCTCGCCAGCAGTTCCATGGCGGCATCCACCGCCGCGCTCTTGGGCATCTTCAGCGCTTTCACGGGCGCCAAGGTGATGTTCCGGAGGACGGTCATGTGCGGGAACAGGTTAAAGGACTGGAACACGATGCCGACATGGCGACGGACCAGGTTCGCGTCCACCCCTGGCGCGGCGACGTCCTGACCCGCGAGCAGAATCCGTCCGGCGTCTATGGGCTCGAGCAGGTTGATGCAGCGCAGCAACGTCGACTTGCCGGACCCCGAAGCGCCGATCAGGCAGATGACCTCGTGTGCGGCCACGGAAAGGTCGATCCCGCGCAGGACCTCGTTCGGCCCGAAGGACTTGTGCAGGTCCTCAATCCTGATCGCCTCTCCCGTGGCGACCGGTTGGCGGGCGTCGGCGGGCGCCGCGCTCACCGCAGGACTCCCGCAAGCCGTCGCCGCCGGTCCCGCTCGATGACCCGGTCGGTGAACCTGGCCAGCGGAATCGTCAGGATCAGGAACAAGATCGCCGCCACGGTGAAACTCGAATAGTTGAACTGCGAGCTGCCGAAGATCCCGGCCGCGTTCAGTGCCTCGATCGCACCCAGCACGCCGACCAGGGCGGTGTCCTTCTGCAGGCTGATGAAATCGTTCAGCAGCGGCGGGATGACGTTGCGGAACGCCTGCGGCAAGATCACATAGCGCAGCGCGGTGCTCTTCGAGAGGCCAAGCGAGCGTGCTGCGGCCACCTGGCTCTGGTGCACGGAGTTCAGCCCGGCCCGGTAGACCTCCGACACATAAGCCGAGTACGACAGAGTCAGCACCGCCACGCCGTAGACCGTTGAGGACTGAGAGGAGATCACTGGCAGTTGCAGCGCGGGCACGCCAAGGCCGACCGCGTAGACCACGAGCAGCAGCGGCACGCCGCGGAAGAAGTCGACGTAGATCATGGCCAGCACGCGAAACGGAAACAAGACCGGGCTGACCGACTGCCGGATGAGCGCGATCACGAGCGCCAGGATCAGGATGAGGACCTCGGCAGCCAGGAACATCCGGATGTTCAGCCAGATCGCCGCGCCGACGGAGTAGTAGCCCTGCTTCGGGTTCCCGATGAACGACTGCCACATTTCGTGCGGATTAAAGAAGTCGTGCCGGACCGCCGCGCTGCCGGGCGCCAGCCAGAAGACCGAGGCCAAGGCCGTCAGCACGACCAGGGTGCTGATGGTTGATATGACTGTCGCCTTACGGCCGCCGCCAGATAGCAGCCTTGGCCCGCGCCCCGACGCGCCGAACGAGTCGGCCAGGCCGACGCCCGCGCCAGGCGTCACAGCCGGTGGCTGCGCGACCGCGTCGAAGCTGCCTGGACCGGGGTCCGGATCGATGGTCATAGGAGGTGAGCGGAACGGCTGGGCCCGTTACGGCTTGATGGTCGGGACGCTTAGGTAGATCTGCAGGTACTTCTTCTGCAGCGCGGCGAGCGTGCCGTTGGCCTGGAGCGCCGCGATCGCCTTGTTGACACAGCCCACCAGGGGATTGGCCTTGCTGAAGAGCAGACCGTAATGCTCGCCAGTGGAGGGGAACTGGCCAACCATCTCCGAGCCGGGCACCTGATACGCCGAGATGTACTGAGCGGTCGGCGTGTCGGTAACGAAGGCGTCGATCTGGTGCGTCTGGAGCACGTTCTTGACGACGTTCAGCGTCTGATACACCTTCGGGGTCGTCGTCGGCTGGATCTCGCCAGCGATGTAGGCCAGGCTGGTCGTCCCGATCTGGTCGCCGTAGACGTAGGTCTTCAGCTGGGCGGGCGAGTGCTTGGTGGCGATCGCTGAGTGCTTCAGCGCGACCAGAGCCTGCTGCACGTTGTAATAGCCATTGGAGAAGGTCACGGCCTCAGCGCGCTTCGCCGTATACGAGATCTCGTTGATGTCGAAGTCGAACTTCTTCGGCCCGGGCGCGTAGGAGGCATTGAATGGCTCATAGGCCCAGTGCACCTGAGACGGCTTGAAGCCCAGCTGCTTCGCTATCGCGTAGGCGACGGCGCTCTCGTAGCCCTTGCCGTTGGCCGGGTTGTTGTTCTCGAACCAGGGCGAGTAGACCGGCTTGTCCGTGGCGACGGTCAGCGCGCCCTTCTGGTAGAGCTCGTGCTGGACGGCCTTGTAGGTGCAGCTAGCCGTGCTTGACCCCGTGGATCCCCCGCCGTTCGGTGCCGCGCTGCTGCCGCAAGCCGCAAGCCCGGCGGCGGCAGCCGCGGTGACCGCGGCCACGGCGACTCGTCGCATCATTGCCTGGTCAGCTCCCTACTAATTCCGGTGGATTCGCGCCAGCTTATCTGCCGGCGCACGTGAGTCTGCCACTTCTGGCCAGGTCAGATGGGCGGGTACAGGCGGTGCTCACTAGCTCGCCAGCGGGCTATACGGTGCGGTACCCCGAACGTAGACCGGGGTCGCATGCCTCCCGCCGATCCGGAGATCCTTGTGGAACCAGGCAGCCGCGTCCATCCAGATGCGGATACAGCCATGTGAGTCCGGATACCACGGTACTGTCAGGTCTCCGTGGATCGCGATTCCGGCCGCCGGGTCGATCCACACCGAGTTATACATGCAGCCAAAGGCTGTCGGGCAGAGCGACGACTTATGCCAGCCCTTCGTCAGGGAATAAGCCTTGAAGTTCCCGTCAGGTGTGATCCAGCCGCAACCCTGACCAACCAGGCAGTTGCCGCCCGACGATACGTGCAGGATGACACTTGGCTTGCTGCTCTTATAGAGAACCAATACCTGAATATGCAGGTTGACCTCAACGCGGTTCGCGCCGCCCTTGCGCACAAGCACTTTGGGCCCCTTCGGATGCACGAGCGCGTGCTCGAAGGCGGTGCTGATCGGCTGCCCGGCGGTCTTGGCGTTCATCCGGAGGCCCTGCACCTCACGGAAAGCCCAGGCCGCGTGCAGCAGGTCCTGGCCGTACTTGCCGTCGATCGGCCCCGGGTAGTATCGCAGCTGGGCCAGCCGTCGCTGGACGCTGCGGACGGCAGCGCCCTGCTGGCCGAAGTACAGCGGCGTTTTTGGCGGCGCATACGGGCTTCCGGCCGCCGCCCGGCCTTGGTGCCCCGCGGCCGCGACTTGGGCGGCGCCCGCTACTCCAGCCTGGCCGAACGCAGCCGCCGCAACTAGTGCCACCGCGCCGGCTCCGAACATCCAGCGCCGAACCGACTGCCTCATGCGTGCTCCCCGCTAGGCCCGTCGCGCATGCTTCCGGCCGGGAGGACGGCGCAGCACGACAGGGAGGCCCAAGAAGACTTATACGGATTTCTAGACGTTTCATGGTAACCGTTGGTTGCCTGAAAGCCGCCCGTCCGCCGTGCCGGTTTTGCCCATCCGGCACGGCCACCGTGCCGCCGCCGGCCATCGAGTGTTGCGAATTGGCCGCGGGGGTATCTACTGCTGGTCGTTCGTCGCGATACCTGGCGCGGGATCCAGTCGCAAGGAACGGGGGGAGCGGTGAATCTCGTCTCGAAGGTCAAGGATTCCGCTGGCGGGCTGTATGAGCAGGCGAAGGCGAGATACTCCGCCAGCGACGCGATGCAGAAGGCGGGCCACAAGACGGGCCGCGCGGCTGGGCAGGCGGCCAGCCAGCTATCGGACGCGGCGGGTAAGGCCTCCGGCGCTGTGAGGGCCGCCCGGGCGGCCCGCCTCCCACACAGGCGCCCGGCAGATAGGTGAAGACCACTCCCGACGGGCCGCATGTCGCGGCCGGAGCCGTTATGCCCGATAAGCGCTCGCACGCGCGGCTCACCAGCACGCTCGATGAGCTGGCTGCACAGCTCGGCCTCCGGATTAAGCGGACCAAGAACGGACCAGCTGGTCTGCCGGAACGGCATCCCGGTGGAAACCTGGCGGGAGGACTATCCCTACGGCGAACTGCTGAGCCGCAAGCGGTACGACAAGGCCAAGCGGGGGCTGCAGATCGAGTTGCTCAAGCTCCAGCGCTCGATCAAGGCATCGGGTGGGCGCCTGGTCATCGTCTTCGAAGGCCGAGACGCGGCCGGTAAGGGCGGCACGATCAAGCGGTTCACGGAGAACCTCAATCCGCGCGGGGCTCGGGTCGTCGCCTTGGAGAAGCCAACCGACCGCGAGCAGACCGAGTGGTACCTCCAGCGCTATATCGCGCACCTGCCGGCGGCAGGCGAGATCGTCCTTTTCGACCGGTCCTGGTACAACCGCGCCGGGGTCGAGCGGGTCATGGGCTTCTGCCAGCCAGCGGAGTGCATGGAGTTCCTCCGCGAAGCGCCGGAGTTCGAGCGAATGCTGGCCAGGGACGGCATCACGCTGGTCAAGTTCTGGTTCTCGGTATCGCGTGCGGAGCAGCTGCAGCGGTTCGCCAAACGCCAGCTCGATCCGGTCAAGCAATGGAAGCTCAGCTCTGTCGATGTCGCCTCGCTGGACAAATGGGATGACTACACCGCGGCGAAAGAGTCCATGTTCCTCTTCACCGACCTGGCCGACGCACCCTGGACGGTGGTGAAAAGCAACGATAAGAGGCGCGCCCGGCTTGAAGCGATGCGGTACGTGCTGTCCATGTTCCGCTACCAGGGCAGGAACGCCGAACTGGTCGGTGAGCCTGACCCGCTGATCGTGGGCCCGGCACCGCTGCTGCAGGAGAAGCCCGTCCCGCTGCTACCCGATCAGGCCGTCCCGCTGCTACCAGAACCAGTTTCGTTGCGGCCGCGCAAGGTCGTGCGGGCGAGCTGACCCGTTAGTCAGCTCTAAGTCCATCGTGGCTGGGCCAGCCGACCTCGATGACAGCGCTCGGCCGGTCCAAGGTGATCAGCCCGCCACGCTCGGGCTGCGGCCGGCCAGCGGCAGGCGCGACAGCGCCGGAACCGGCTGGCCCAATTGCTGCGGCAGGGCCGCCGGCGGCACCGCGCGGCCAGACGGCCAGACTAAGGTCGTGCGTGCCGGGACGGCCCTCACCGGACCATTCCGCCAGGCTCCGGGCCAGCGTGCTGGCAAGCTCGGGGCCGCCTGGACCGTAGCCCCGGACCAGAACGCCGTCCGCAGCCGCCGCCGGCCAGTCAGTGCCAGATTCGCCCGGCAGCAGCACCGCGATGCCCAGCTTGTCCCGCGCCGACGCATGGCTGACCAGGCCACCCAGGGGCGGCAGCGGACCCTGCGGCAGCCAGCCGCCGGGCACTGCGAGCACGGTGATCCGGTCCAGCTCGGGATGCCGCAGGGTAAGCCACAGATCTGCATCGGCGAGTTCGGCGATATTCCACACCCGCAGCCGCGGCCGCACGTCGGCGACCGGGCCCGTCAGTGCCTGCTGCAGGGCACCAAGATCAGCTGGACTGCCGTCTGCAACCTGCACGTACAGGCCGGAGGCGCCGCCGAGCCGCTGGACGTGCTCCGGGCCTGCGAACGCGCCCAGCATGCGGACGAAGCCACACCGGCACGCCGACGTGCCAGTCCATAGGCCGGCCCGCCGCTCCAGCGAGACCGACAGCTGAATCCCGCGTACCGACAGTGGCAGTACCAGGCAGCCGGTTTCGGTGAGCTGTTCGAGCCAGGCCGGGGCAATGTCCCATGCGCCAGCGGTCACCATGATCCGGTCGAACGGCGCCCCGTCCGGGTCTCCGTAGCCGCCATCCGCGCACCGTACGCTGACCCGGTCATAACCGGCCGCTAGCAACCCCGACCGCGCCCGGGCCACGAGCTCAGGATCGATGTCCAAGCTGACGACCTCACCGGCCAGGCCCACGATCGCGGACATCACCGCCGCGTTGTAGCCGGTCCCAGTGCCGATCTCCAGCACCCGGTGGCCTGGCTGGAGACCGAGCTGATCCAGCATGATGGCCATCATGGCGGGTTGGGACGAAGAACTGACCGGCAGACCGTCCGGCCCGCATTTGATCACGAACGCCTCGTCCCGGTAGGCCGCCGAAGGCTCCACCTCGGGCACGAACACATGCCGAGGCACGCTCGCGAATGCCCGCTGCATCTCCGGGCTCAGCGCCCGCCCGCCGTCGCGGAGGATGGCTGTCATCCTCGCGCGGGCAGCGTCCGGACTCTGCTGGTCGGGACTGGCCGGCTGGGCGGGCCGCTCCCGGCCGGCCCCGGTGGGTTCGCGATCCTGCATGTCGCGACCACCTCCTGGCACCACGATAGGCGCAGGTCCGCGCGCTAGCCGCGATTAGCGCGGAGCCGCGAAACGGCGTACAAGGCGATGCTGGCCGCGATCCCCGCGTTCAGCGACTCAGCAGGCCCGGTGATCGGAACCCGGGCAACGACGTCACAGCGCTCGGCCACCAGTCTGGACAGGCCCTTGCCCTCGGAGCCCACGACAAGCACGAGGGGTGAGTCAGCGAGAGCGAGGTCGCCAATGTCGTCGGGGCCGCCGCCGTCGAGGCCCACCACGAACAAGCCGTCGTCCTGGTAACTGGCCAGCGCCCTGGTCAGGTTGGCCGCCTGCGCTACCCGGACCCGGGCAAGCGTTCCGGCCGACGCCTTCCAGGCCCCGGCGGTCACCCCCGCCGAGCGCCGGGCCGGCACCAGGATGCCGTGCCCGCTGAACGCGGCGACTGACCTGGCCACCGCACCAAGATTGCGCGGATCGGTGACCCCGTCGAGCGCGACGATCAGCGGCTGCTCGCCGGCGTCGCGGGCCGCCTGCACCAGATCAGCCGGATCAGCATAGGAGTACCGCTTGATCCTCAGCGCCAGGCCCTGATGGATGGCTCCGCCGGTGATCCGGTCAAGCTCCGCGCGGCCGGCCTCGACGACTGCGATGCCGGCGTCCGCCGCCAGCCCCACTGCTATTCCGATGCGTTCGTCGCTATCAAGCCGGGGTCCAACGTGCAGTGCCGTGGCCGGCACGCGGGCGCGCAGCGCCTCGAGCACCGGATTGCGGCCCGCCACAAGTTCGGGCGCGGCGTTGCCTGCCCCGCGCGACCGTGATTCCCCGCCAGCCGCCCCTGCGCCGCCAGTTCCCGTGCGCCCGGCCGGACCGCCCCGGCGCGCGCCGCTGGCAGCTGAGCCAGTGCCCGTGCGCGCGGCCGGACCGCCCCGGCGCGCGCCGCTGGCGGCCGGGCCGGCCTTTGCCTGGGCCGCCTTCTTTGCCTGTGCGCTCGCCTTGCGCTGGGCCGGATGACCGGGCCGCATCTCAGCGGGCGGCGTCGGGCCCTTCCCCTCAAGCTTGCGCTTGCCGTATCCGCCGGTACCTGGTCTGGGCTTGCCCGACTTGGTCCGCCCGCCCGGCCCTGTCGCCCGGCCCGAGACGCGCCCGCTCACCTGCTCAGCTCCCATCGTGGCCCGCGCGCAGTGTCCTCGACCACGATGCCAGCCGCGATCAGCTGCTCTCTGATCGCGTCGGCGGCCGCGAAGTCCTTGCGGGCCCTGGCCGCCTCACGCTGCGCGAGCGCGACGCCTACCAGCGCGTCGACCACCGGGCGCAGGTCGTCCCCGGCCTGCCGGGCCGCCCAGGGCTCCGCGAGCGGGTCCAGCCCAAGCACCCCGAGCATGGCCCTCACTTCGGCCAGCCGCTTCGCGGTGCCGGCGGCGTCGGCTGCCGTCAGGGCCCCGTTCCCCTCCCGAAGGCTTTCGTGCAGGACGGCGAGCGCCTGCGGTACGCCAATGTCATCGTCCATGGCCGCGCTGAACTCCGCGGGCAGAGACCCCGGCCCGGCGTCGGCGACCAGCGCGCCCCCGGCATCGTCAGCTGCGAGCAGTTCGGCCGCCCTCGTCACGAAGCCCTCGATCCGCCGGTAGGCGGTCACGGCCTCGGCCAGCGCCGCCTCGGAGTAGTCGATCTCCGACCGGAAGTGCGCCTGGCCGAGGTAGTAGCGCAGCTCGACCGGCCGCACGCGGGTGACCATGGCATCAACGAGTAGCGAATTGCCGAGCGACTTGCTCATCTTCTCCCCGCCGATCCGGACCAGCCCGTTGTGCAGCCAGTACCGGGCGAACCCGTCGCCCGCCGCGTGGGACTGGGCCTGCTCGTTCTCGTGGTGCGGGAAAAGCAGGTCGAGGCCGCCGCCGTGAATGTCGAACGTGCTGCCGAGATATTTGGTGGACATCGCCGAGCATTCCAGGTGCCAGCCGGGCCGGCCGGGCCCCCACGGCGTCGGCCAGCTCGGCTCACCCGGCTTGGCGCGCTTCCACAGTGCGAAGTCGCGCGGGTCGCGCTTGTGGTCGGCGTCCTCGGTGTCGTCGGCCGCGCGCAGGTGATCGAGCCGCTGGCCCGACAGCGAGCCGTAACCGGGGAAGGAGGTCACGTCGAAGTAGACGTCACCCCCGGAGGCGTACGCATGCCCGGCATCGATCAGCCGTTGCATCAGCACGATCATTTCGGGAACGTGGCCGGTAGCACGCGGCTCCACGTCCGGCGGCAGGCAGCCGAGCGCGTCATAAGCGCGGCTGAAGGCTCGCTGGTTGCGTTCGGCGATGACCCACCATGGGACCTCCTGATGCGCGGCCGCGTCCAGAATCTTGTCGTCGATGTCAGTGACGTTGCGGCAGTAGACGACCTGGTAGCCGTGGTATCCGGCGGCGCGCAGCCACCGGACCAGGATGTCGAAATTGATGCCCGACCGGATATGCCCGATATGCGGCGGAGCCTGCACGGTCGCGCCGCACAAGTACAGCGAGACCTTCCCCGGAACTAGCGGGGAGAACTCGCGCACCGAGCGCGTCGCGGTGTCGTACAGGCGTAGCGTCACCTGCCAAGGTTACGGGATGCGCGCGGCCGCACGCGGCCGTGGCCGGGCGCGCCGTGGCCGGGCGGGGTCGTGGCCGGGCGGGCGGCGCGGAGCCGTGGCCGGGCGCAGCTACGGCTACTCGTAGATCACCACGTGCGCCGGGCTGACCCGGACGATCACCCGCTCCTCGCCGGGCCTAGTCCCGAAGGACTGACCTGTGTACTTTTGGGCGAGTTCCTCGATGAGATTCGCCTGCGGGTCGACGGTGATCGTGGCTGTGCCGCGAATCTCCGCGTACCGGTACGGGTCGTCGGCATCGGCGATGAGCACGCTGACCCGGCCGTCCGCGATGAGGTTGGCGTACTTACGCCGGCCCTTGATAGTGGAGAACAGGATGTCCTCGCCGTCGCGCTTGACCCACACCACACTCCCTTGCGGGCCGCCGTCCGGCTCGATCGTGCTAACAGTCGCGAAGTTCGCGCCGTCGGCCAGCGCGCGGGCCAGCGCAGGCAACGCTGTCATTTGCCGCTCCCGTCTGATCGGTTTTCCCATGCGGATGCCTACAGATGCTCTATCAGCCGTCCCGTAACGTGAAGTCATGAGGGCTTCCTCCGCGGGCGCCTGGCGCATGATCGCGGCCGGCTGTCTCATACGGTGGAGTCCATGGGCAGGCGACCGGCTCGGCAGCGGCAAGGCAGGCTGGCCGGCTTGTCGCGGCGACGCCGGATCCTTGTCGGCGCCGTCGCCGTGCTCGCGGCGCCGGCCTGGCGGCCGGGGTTTCCGCGGTCATCGCCGCCCGCGGTCAGTCAGGCGGCCCGCTGGCAGGCCAGACGGCGAGTCGGCCAGCCCAGGACCGGCCGGGCCCGGTGCTGCTTGTGCCCGGCTATGGCGGCGGCACGAGCGCCCTTGACTGGCTGGCCGGCCGCATCCGCGCTACCGGGCGGACAGCTATCGTCTTGCACCTGCCCGGCACTGGCACCGGCAGCCTGGTCACCGATGCCGCACTGCTCAACGTCGCTGTCAGTCAGGCCCTGGACGCCGGGGCGCCATCGGTCGACGTGATCGGGTACTCGGCTGGCGGTGTCGTCGCCCTGATCTGGGCCCGTCATGATGACGGCGCTGCCAAAGCGCGGCGGGTCATTACTCTCGGCTCGCCATTTCACGGCACCGTGCTCGCGTCCGATGCTCAAGCCTTCGTTCCCGGCGCCTGCCCGATCGCATGCCAGCAGCTCGTTCCGAACAGCAGGCTGCTGACCAGCCTGGCCGCCGGCAACCCCACTGGCCTGCCACGCTGGCTGTCGCTGTGGACGACCGATGACACGACAGTCAAGCCCCCCGACTCGGCCCGGCTAGCGGGGGCCATCAACGTGCCGGTTCAGTCACTGTGCCCGGCGGCGCTGATTAATCATTCGGAGTTGCCCACGAACCCCCTCGTCGCCGCGATCGTGCTGGGGGAGATCGGCTCCGGGCCGCTTCGCTACCCTTCACCCGCTGACTGCCGGGGCGGCTGACCGCTGGCCGGGCAGCGGCGCCGGGTCGGGTTATGTCAGCTGGTGACGTCCTTGCTCGTGAAATTGGCCCAGGCGGCAGCCAGGAAAACGACAACGTAGATGCCCTGAATGGCGAATCCCCGATCGATGTCCCGCCACAGGATCGGCTGCCGGAAGAAATCAAGCCAGGCGAGCCAGTACCGGGTCGGCAAGTAAGGGCTGACGGCGGCGGCCGAGTTCAGCGCCACCAGGGCCGCACTCGTGATCAGGACTGCCATCGCGCCAAGGGCTGCCCCGAGCGAGGAGTCGGTGATGGTCGACAGGAAGAGCGCGATCGCGCCGACTCCGAGCATCGACACGGCGATGAACGCTACCGCTCCGGCCGTCCTGACCAGCACGTCGGCTGGAGTCAGCGCAGTGCCGGACAGCGAACTGGCGACGACGTTCGAAGTCGTGATCCCGCCTGAGGTAACTGCGGCAGGCTTCGAGCCGAACAGCACGCGTCCGGTTAGGTAGGAGGTGAGCGCCACGGCAATCACTGCCAGCAGGACATAGACGACGAGTGCGATCAGCTTGGCGACCAGGAGCTTGGTACGGCCGACCGGCCGCGCCAGCAGGTAGCGCAGCATTCCTGAGCTGGCCTCGCCCGCTATCGCGTCGCCGGCCATCACCGCAACCGTGATCGGCAGGAAGACGGGTAGCACGATCGCGAGCGCTGCAGCAGGGTAGAGAGCGCCGTCGGACAGCACAGCCGACAAGAGGGCGGGGCCCTGGCCTGGCGGCGGCGCGAGATGCGAGACCGCAACGAATATTGCGATGATCAACGGAAGCCCGCACAGCAGTGCGAGGCTGACCCAGCTCCGCGGCCGGCGGGCAAGTTTCGCCAGCTCGACTGCGATCATTGGCTTTCCTCCGGTCTGGCGATCCGGTCTTCGGTCCTGGCCGTCCGGTCCTCGGTGCCGGTGAACCGGTCCGCCGTCCTGGCGATCCGGTCGGATCCCGATCCCGTCACCGACAGCACCACGTCCTCGAGCGTGCGCCGTTCGGGGCTGATCTCGGTGATGCGCATGCCCGAAGCGACGAGCTCGGCGTTGAGCGCGGCCGGGTCGGCGTCGGCAACGATGAGCCGGTCGCAGTCCCGGCCCGCGACGCGCCCGTTGAGCAGGGCCGCGGCCCGGCCCGCGTCGGGGCTCTGCACGATCACCCGCCCGGTCGGCCCGCGCAGCGCAGCCAGGTCATCCTGCAGAACAAGGCGACCGCGGTTCACCACGCCGATCCTGGTGCAGAGCTGGTCGACCTCGGCCAGCTGATGGCTGGACAGAAAGACGGTCGTCCCGGCTGAGTTCAGCTCGGCAAGCAGGTCGCTAATCTCCCGGATGCCCTGCGGGTCGAGGCCATTCGTCGGTTCGTCGAGCACCAGCAGCCGTGGCGACCGGAGCAGCGCCGCGGCCAGCCCGAGGCGCTGCCGCATGCCAAGCGAGTACTTCCGGACTGCTCGGTTGTCCACACCGCCCAGGCCCACCCGGTCAAGTGCCTCGCCGATGCGGCGGCGCCGGTCGCGCGGGCCGCTGCCCGCCGCGTCCAGCAAGGCCAGGTTGGCCCGGCCGGACAGGTGACCGTACGCGGCCGGGGCCTCGATCAGTGAGCCGATCTGGGGCAGCACGCTGGCGATTCGCCGTGGCACCGGCTCGCCGAGCACCTCGATCTCGCCACTGGTGGCGTAGACGAGGCCGAGCAGCATGCGTACCACCGTCGTCTTCCCGGACCCGTTCGGCCCGAGGAAGCCGTACCTATCGCCAGCTCGCACGTCCAGGTCAACCTGATCGACAGCGAGCACGTGCCCGTACCGCTTGGTGAGGTTCCTGGTGACGATCACTGGCCCGCCAGCAGGTCGTTGGCCGCGCTCTCCAGCAGCGCTGGCGTCACGGCACCCGTCAGCAGGTAGACAGGGCCGTCAGGGGCCCGCGCCAGCACCACCGTCAGCAGCGGGGTGCCGACGAGCACGGCGGTCCCGGTGTGCAGTGAGATCGACGCGCCGTATCTGCTTGCTCCTGCCATCGCGGTCGTTCCGTATCTATGAGGCAGCGGTACTACCGCAAAGCGGGCGAATCCGGATCCGTACGCCGCCACATCGGGGAGACCTCCAGGGTCTGCCACCCGGCTCGATCCGGCCAGGCTGCCGGGCAGCGGCGGACCGTAGCCGTTCAGCACAACCGCGACGTCTGGCAGCGAAGCCCGGTTCAGGGTCACTCCCGGAGCTGGATCGGGCCTCACCGTGCCCAGGGCCGGCTGACCGAAACTCACCTCGAGGAAGCGGCTGACCAGAATGGGCGCGGCCGCTCCCCGGCCGAATATGTCCACCTGCAGGGGGAGCCCGTTGGTTGGGTCGGCCCAGATCTCGACGGCCCCGATGGTGGTCGCCTGGCTCCTCGGCGGCACGAGCCGCAAGCCGGCCGCGTCGACGCCGGCCACGCGCTGCGCAGGAAGCCGGTAGGCCCGGTCAGACGATCCGGCGAAGCCGAGGATCCTGCGGCCGAGAGCGGGCGGCAGCAGGTCGGCCGGCATCGGCAGCCGAACCGGCTGGCTGCCGACCACATGCGTCAGCAGGTTCTGGCCGTAGTTCCATAGGAACGTGCCCTGGCTGGTCTGGTAGATGTCATTCTCCCCGGCCCGGGTGAGTTCGTCAGCTCGCCACCGGCCGGGCGAGCGGTACCACACGTACTGGTCGGTGCTGCCATTGAGAAGCGAGATCACATTGCCTAGGTCAGGCAGATTCGGCAGACCCAGATCGACGTTGCTCTCCGCGTAGCCCTGGTAAGCGACGTCGGCCGACCGGACGATCCGTGCGCGCAGCTGGTTTGCAGTGAGCGCTGAAGCCGGCACGGGCCAGGCCGCTACGACTGCCGGCAGCAGGCAAAGGACAGCGGTGCCGGTCGCCACCAGGGCCCATCTGAACTGCGCCCGGCGGCTCACCACCCGCATCGGGTGCCGCGCGCTTCGGCTGCCATCACTCCAGATTACGTGGGCCTCTGGGGGACCCTGGAGGGGCGCAGGCCCGTGCGCGGCCGGAGGCGAGACATCCGGATGCCAGGCAGCTGCCCGCGAGCCCGGCCGCTACCTCTGCAGGCTGTCGCAATCGTTTGACATTTAACCCTTAGATATCTAAGCTAACCCTTACGGCCTGGCCAGCGCAGATCCTTCAAGCGGCTGGCTGACCAGAAGGGAAACGAGATGACGAGCGACATTGGACAGGCACCAGGCACCGTGGCGCCGCGCTTCGGGCACTATCCGGACCTGGATGGCAAGACCGCGGTCGTCACCGGCGGCTCACGCGGGATCGGCGCCGCGACCGCGGCGGCGTTCGCGGCGAACGGCGCGGGGGTAGCGGTCGTCGGGCGGGACAAGGCGGCACTCGAAGCCGTCGCCGGGGGTATCACCCAACGCGGCGGGCGAGCAATCTGGGTTGCGGCTGACTGCACCGCGCCCGACGAGCTGGCGGAGCTCGCCGAAACGGTGACTGCTCAGCTCGGCCCGGCCGGGATACTGGCCGCTTTCGCGGGCGGCAGCGGGATGCCGGTGCCCACCGACGCCGAAACCGCGGACCACTGGCGCGAGGTCATCGAGACGGACCTCAACTCCATGTTCTACACCGTGCGCGCGTTCCTGCCTGGCATGCTCGAGCGGGGCAGCGGCGCCATTGTCACCATGTCCTCCGCCGCGGCGCGGCAGCCTGCGCAGTCAGCCGCCGCTTACGCCGCGGCGAAGGCCGGCGTACTCGCGTTCACCCGGCACCTCGCCAGGGAGATGGCTCCGCGAGGCGTGCGGGTCAACTGCGTGGCGCCGTCCGCGACCGAGAACGACAAGATGCGCGCATGGATGACTGGCGAGCAGCGAGCAGCGCTGGGTGCTAGTTTCCCGCTCGGCCGCCTCGGCCAGCCCGACGACGTCGCAGCTGCCACGCTGTTCCTTGCTTCCGATGCATCGTCGTGGATTACCGGTGCCACCCTAGACATCGCCGGCGGCAAGATCATGGTCTAGGCGCGCGGCGTCAGAACCCAGGTCCCTGGTCGGCTCGCCCCGGGTCTGCGTTGCCTCGTGCCGCGCTGGCCCAGCTCCAGGCATAGCCGGGGTCTTCTGCCACGCCGGCCGGCTCGGCCAGCAGCAACGGCCTGAAGGTGTCAATCATGACGGCGGTCTCGTCGGTGGTGGTCTTGCCCTCGGCCAGGCCCTGGATCACGGCCTCGACCGCGCCTGGCTGCGGGCCGTGCGTGAAGCCAGAAGGATGCAGGGTGATCGAGCCAAGGCCAACGCCCGATCCCTTGCGGGCCGAATAGTCTCCGGCCACGTAATACATCATCTCGTCCGAGTCGACGTTGTGGTGGTTGTAGGGGATCGGTACCGCCTGGGGATCAAAGTCCAGCGGCCGGGGACAGAACGAGCAGATGACGAAGTTCGGCCCCTCGAACGTCTGGTGGACCGGCGGCGGAGCGTGCGTGCGCTTCACGATCGGCTCGAAGTCGGCGATGTTGAACGCGTAGGGATACAGATAACCGTCCCAGCCGACTACGTCGAACGGGTGGAACGCATAGGTGAGCCTGGTCAGGCCGCCCCGGTTCCGCACGATGACGGGAACGTCCTCGCCTTCGGCCAGCAGCGGCCCGTCGGGGCCGCGGAGGTCGCGCTCGCAGTACGGCGCGTGCTCGAGGAATTGCCCGTGGGCCGACAGGTAACGCCGTGGCGGTCGGATATGGCCGCGTGCCTCAACGACGAGCGCCTGCACGTCATTGCTCCTGGGCAGCCACCGGTGAATGGTGCCGCGCGGCACTACGACGTAGTCGCCCGCGCCAGCCTGGACGGTCCCGTAGACGGACTCGAAGGTGGCCGACCCGGAGCGCAGGTAGACGGCCTCGTCGCCGGTGGAGTTGCGGTAAAGCTCGGAGGCAGCGTCGGCGGCCACGAATGAGATGCGCACATCATCGTTGGCCATCATCAGCTCGCCTGCCCAGCACCAAATCGCCGCCCGACGGCAGGTCCTGGGTCCGGTAGTGGCGCGGGAGCAGCGGGTGATTAGGTGCCAGGCTGGTCTCTGCCGCGTCATCGCGCAGGCCCTCGCTCTTCACGATCGCCGTCGGCGGATGCTGGTGATACAGCAACGAAGAATCGGAGACGAAGCCCTCCTCGCCCATCAGCTCCTCGGCGTACAGATTGCCCGCCGGCTCGCGGAAGCGGATATGGCGCTTTCGCGGAACTTCGCCAGCTACCCGGTAGTACGGCATACCGTCTCCTTCGACGCTGTGTGCGCGCCTCAGCCTGGCCGCGCCTGGCTAGCGCGAGCGCGCTACCCGGCAAGACCGATCGCGACTCGCCGGCTGTCGGCCTGCCACCTGCTTGCGGCGCCCCCCGTTCCTGACTATAAGGGGAAGGCGGTCAGTCCGATTTCGCCAGGAAGGACGCCTCCGAGCCGATGAGCGAGCGGATGTCACTGAGCGATACGCTCCCTGTTTCCACTTCCCAGCCCGGCGAAGCGCCGAGTGCCCTTCGGGTGCTCGGCCTAGTGGCCGTGTGCGTCGGGCTCGCTGGCCTGGCTGCCGCCACATTCGTGCTGTCCTATGCCGGCATTCACGCGATCGCGCTGCAGGCTGGCATCAGTCCGCGCCTGGCCAGAGGTTACCCGCTGCTTCTCGACGCGATGCTCGTGGTGGTGCTCGCCGCGCTGCTGTCACTGCGCGGCGCGGGCGTGCCGAGCAAAATCCTGGCGTGGCTGACCTTGCTCGCGTTGTTCGCCGCTGCAGCCGGCGCCGACGCTTTGCATGCCGCTAAGGTCAAGCTGCCCGCCAGAGCGGCGGAGATCACCGCCGCCGTGTTGCCGTGGGCGCTGGTGTTCCTCGCATTCGTGCTGCTGCTGGCGATGCTGCGGCACGCCCACCTGCGGCGGCTCGGAATCGCGCAGGCCGCTGCGGCCTCGGAGTTTCTGCCGGGGTTCTATGCGTTGCCGGGTCAAGCAGGATCGGCTGAGCCAGCGCGGTCGGCGCCGGAGGCGCTCAGTGTGCCGCGACAGCGACGGTCCGACTCAGCCGTTGGCTCCGAGGTCGGCGTGAGCGCTATGCAGCTCGGCGCAGTCAGGTCGGATCAGGACGATCAGGCAATCGACGCTGAGCTCGCGATCGACGCGCAGGTGGCCTCCGGCGATCCGGGCAGTGACGAGGCGGCCCTGGAACCTGTACAGTCCGAGCCTGTACTGCCCGAACCGCTGTCTGAGCCTGAGCCGCCCGAACCTGTACATCCCGAACCTCTCCAGCCCGAGCCTGTGCTGTCTGAACCTGCGCTGTCTGAACCTGCGCAGCCCGAACCTGAGCTGCCTGAACCTGTACTGGCTGAACCTGCGCAGCCCGAACCTGAGCTGGCTGAGCCTGCGCAGCCCGAACCTGTGCTGGCCGAGACTGAGCAGCCGGAGGCTGAGCTGGTGGGGAGCCCAGACCCGGATATGCCGGTGTTTCACCGGATCTCGAGTTCGCCCGTTCCGCCGGGCGAGATGTGACGCCCGGCCCAGGTAACAACACTCAGGGCGCTACTGCGCCGCGCGCCCAATGATTGCCGTAGCGATCGCGGCGATGCCCTCGCCGCGCCCGGTCAGGCCCAGCCCGTCGGAGGTCGTCGCTGAGACGCTGACCGAGGCGCCACCTAGAGCCGCCGACATGGCCTGCTGCGCTTCTTCCCGCCGACCAGATATCCGTGGCCGGTTGCCGATGATCTGGACGGCCACGTTCCCTATCTGGAAGCCCGCGGCTGCGGTCAGGCGCGCGCTCTCGGCAAGCAGCGCAGCGCCGGACGCGCCAGCCCATTCGGGCCGGTCAGTCCCGAACTGGCCGCCCAGGTCGCCCAGGCTCGCCGCAGACAAGAGCGCGCTGCAGGCCGCGTGCGCAGCAACGTCGCCGTCGGAGTGCCCGGTGAGCCCGTCCTCGTCTGGCCAGAACAAAGCTGCGAGGTAAAGCGGCCTGCCCTTGCCGACCGGATGGACGTCAACGCCGATGCCGACTCGCGGCAGCAAGTCGGCCATCAGCGGTCAGGAGGCGAGAATCTCGTCGAGAAGAGCCTCGGCCTTGTCCTCGTTCGTCTTCTCGGCCAGCGCAAGCTCGCTCACGAGAATCTGCCGCGCCTTAGCCAGCATTCGCTTCTCGCCGGCCGACAGGCCCCGCTCACGGTCCCGGCGCCACAGGTCGCGAACTACCTCGGCAACCTTGTTGACGTCTCCGGACGCGAGCTTCTCGAGATTGGCCTTGTACCGACGGGACCAGTTGGTCGGCTCCTCCGTGTACGGGGCGCGAAGCACTTCGAATACGCGCTCCAGCCCTTCCTGCCCGACCACGTCCCGGACGCCAACCAACTCAGCGTTGTCGGCGGGAACACGCACAGTCAGGTCGCCCTTGTCGACCTTGAGCACGAGGTAGGTCTTATCCTCACCCTTGATCGAACGGGTCTCGATCTCTTCGATCCGAGCAGCCCCATGGTGGGGGTAGACGACGGTGTCGCCGACCTTAAATGACATGTGGCATGTACCCCTTCCGCTGAAGACCATCTTACCACGTTCGTCACGGGCGATTGGCCGTCGTTAGCGGCAAAGGTGCAGGTCAATGGCGCAGTTGGAGGGCGGGAAATTGACCTGCGCAAAGACCTCCACGCGGACGGGGTCCCAGCCGGGCTCGCCGGGCGCGTCCGCCGGTAAGCAGGCGGTCACGGTCGGCCGGCCATCGACATGATCATCTTACCTGGCCGGATAAGAAGAGATGTACTTTTAGGGCCCGAGCGCTGTCCGGTGACGGGTATCGCTGGCTCATACTGAAAGGAGACGTTCGCTCCTGCCGGAGAGGTACACGTTGAACTCAGGCGGCGAACCGGAACGGGACGACACTGGCCTGCCACCGGTCGACATCGAGATTCCCGACGACGCGCGGGAACTCGACCGTGACGTGCAAGCGTACTACCGCGAGCAGCGCGCCCTCCGCCGCCTGGAGCGCCGAAGCCGGCTGCACGGCATCCTGGCGAAGGACGGCATCGTGCTGCCGTTGCTTGCCTGCTGCCTCATCCTGGCCCTGATTACGGGCACCCTGCTAACCGTGTTCACCGCAGCGTCCGACCAGGGGTTCCAGAACTTGCCGGGCTCAATCGGGCCGCCGGACAGCACGGCCACCGGACCGGCCAGCCCGGGTGCTGGCAGAACCGGCCCGAGCGCCCGAGCCAGCGGCACGGCCCGCGCAGGCCATTCGACCGCGGCAAGGCCCAGACTCACGCGCGTTAGTCTGCCGGATGCCACCGTGCTGGTCGCTGGCAAGTCAAAGAGCTTGCTCACCCTCAGTCGGACCATGCTCGTGCTCGTACAGCCGGGATGCTCGTGCGCTCACGCGGTAGCGGCCCTGGCGCAGATGGCCTCATCGGCTGGTGCGCGGGCATACCTCGTTAGCTCAACGGCCAAGGACCCCGGCGTCTCGCGGCTCGCCAGCCAGGTTGGCCAGCTTCATGCCAACATCACCGTGGCGGTCGACTCCAGCGATGTCCTGACCAGTTACCGGAACGGGCTGACCGCGATCCTGGTCGGACGGGACCGGGTGGCCGCCGTCGCCGCCAACCTCGTGCCGGGGAACTTCGATCTCCTGCGGCCGGCGCTTACCCGCTGAACGCTGAACGCCTGCGCATCATGTGCAACGGCCGGGCCGGCGCACGCGCGAACTCGCGATGTGGCTACGCTTTGCGACGTCTCAGGGACGTCCTCAGGATGAGGGGAGCACGCCGTGATCCGAAGCGGCTGGGGAAGCGCACGGCCGCGTCGGCTGGTGCTGGTGGCGGCCGCCGTGCTCATTCCGGCTCTGGCCGGCTGCGAGGCGGGCAACAACGCGCCGACGCTGGAATTTCACGCCCCGACGGACGGGGCCACCGCTTCGGTCGGGGAGCTCTCGATCAGCAACGTGTTCGTTGTTGGCGCTCCGCTCGGGTTCAGCCTGCACAAGGGCCAGTCGGCCAGCCTGTACCTGGCCCTGGTCAACGACGGAGCGCCGGACACGCTTACCAGCATCACCGCGCCCGGCACAGCAGCGTCGGTCCCGCTGCCCGCGGGCGGCATCGCCGTCAGGAATATGCGCCCCGTGCTGCTGACCGGACCAAAGCCGACGGTCTACCTGGCCGACCTGACCCGGAGCATCACCGGCGGCACCGACATCAAGCTCGTGCTGACCTTCCGGATCGCCGGGCCCGTCACGCTGCTTGTCCCGGTGATGGCGCGGGCGGCGCACTACGTCACCTACGGGACCCCGCCGAGCCCGACGGCCAGCCCGACGCCGATCGCTACCCCGACCGGGCACCACCGGGCCACCCCGACTCCGTCAGGGACCGCGACGCCGGCCCTGAGCCCGACCCCCACGCCGCACCCGACGGCTTAGCCGACGGGCTCGAACTTGTAGCCGAGGCCCCGGACCGTCACGATGTGCCGGGGGTTCGTCGGCTCAGTCTCGATCTTGGCACGCAGCCTCTTCACGTGCACATCGAGCGTCTTGGTGTCTCCGACGTAGTCGGCACCCCAGACCCGGTCGATCAGTTGCATCCGCGTCAGCACCCGGCCGGCGTTCCGAAGCAGGACTTCCAGCAGCTCAAATTCCTTCAGCGGAAGCTGAACCTGCTCGCTCCGCACCGTCACGACATGCCGGTCGACGTCCATCCGGACTGGGCCGGACTCCATGATCGAGCTGACGGTCTCCTCGGAGTCGCCGCGGCGGCGCAGCACCGCGCGCATCCTGGCGACGAGTTCGCGCGAGGAGAACGGCTTGGTGACGTAGTCGTCCGCGCCGAGCTCCAGTCCCACCACCTTGTCGATCTCACTGTCCTTGGCCGTCAGCATGATGACTGGCACATTGGAGCGCTCCCGCAGCGTCCGGCAGACCTCACTGCCGGGCAGACCGGGCAGCATAAGATCGAGCAGCACCAGGTCGGCGCCAGTGCGATCGAACGTCTCGATCGCGTCCGGGCCCGTCGGGCACACTGCGACCTCGAAACCCTCCTTGCGCAGCATGTACGACAGCGCGTCGCTGAACGATTCCTCGTCCTCGACAACGAGCACCCGAGTCACTTAACTGCCTCCCTGACAGATCGCGCCGTTGCGTGGTCCGTATGTGCCGAAGCATGGCTGCTGGCAGCCGCCTTGCCAATAGGTTTGCCGGCGGCTTTGCCAGTTGCCGAGCCAGCAGCTGCCGACGCCGTCGATCCCGTGGGCGATATCGCGTGCCGCGGCCGGATGGGCAGCTTCAGGGTAAAGGTAGACCCGCCGCCCTCCTGGCTCCAGACGGTGACATTACCGCCATGGGCCGCGGTGACATGCTTGACGATGGCAAGGCCAAGGCCGGTGCCGCCGGTCGCGCGAGACCGCGCCGGGTCGACCCGGTAGAACCGCTCGAAGATGCGCTCGCGATCGCGTTCAGGGATGCCAATGCCCTGGTCCGTCACGCTGATCTCGGCCGTCCAGCTGGATGTCGTCCTGGTGGTGATCAGCACCCGCGTCTTGTCGGGGCTGTAAGCGACTGCGTTCTCCAGCAGGTTCCGCAGGGCCGTTACCAGGAGATCCTCGTCGCCCAGGATCGTTATGCCGCGCTCCCCGGTCACTTCAAGCGAGATGCCGCGCGCGGTGGCACGCATCCGGCAGCGATCCAGGGCCTCGGCGACCACGTCGTCCAGGACGACCGGGCTCGGGTCGGGGACCGGCTCCGCGGCCTGGATCCGGGACAGCATGATGAGGTCCTGGACCAGGTCGGTCAGCCGCGACGCTTCCTGCCTCATCCGGCCGGCGAAGCGGAGCACGGCCTCGGGGTCGTCGGCGGCTTCCTCAACCGTCTCGGCCAGCAGGGCGAGCGCGCCCACCGGGGTCTTGAGCTCGTGACTGATATTGGCTACGAAGTCGCGGCGTACCTCGTCCACCCGGCGGCTCTCGGTCTGGTCCTCGGCCAGCAGCAGGATCAGCCCGCCGTCACCGACCGCCGGCCCGAGCGGCGCCACCCGGACCGCGAAGCTGGTGGCCCGGCCATTGAATCGGCTGGTCATGATGTCGATCTCGCCCTCGCGGGGCATGCCCTCCCGGCGCACCTGGCGCGCGAGGGCCAGCAACTCGCCGACCGCTAGCCGGTCGCCATCGACAAGACCAAATTCGCGCGCGGCGACGCTGGAGCTAAGGACGCGATCGTCGCTATCGAGCACGACCGCCGAGGACAGGAGGACCGCCAGTACAGAGCTAACTCCAGTGGGGAGCCTGCCGTCCTGGACCTGGCCGGAGTCTGGCATGTCCGAAGACATGACTGCTTGCACCCCCATCTCCACGGTTTGATGTTATGCGCGCGGCCTGGTCTTCGCCCACCGCTCAGCGCCTCTACCTGCGGCTATTCGCTGAATGTTCACTGCGGTGACAGCTGTCGTCCATGTCGATTCTGCTGGCTAGGCGTCGATGCGATGAACAGATGCCGAACATAACCCGGCCAGCGGACCTGCCGCTAGGGGTGGGACAGATGTGCTGTGTGAGGTGCTACCGGCCCTGAGTCCGCACCGCCTCGGCTGCCTCCGCCGCAGCCTCCGGATCCAGGTACCGGCCGCCCGGACCGACGGGCCGGAACGCCTCGTCCAGCTCGTACACCAGCGGCATGCCTGTCGGGTATGTTCAGGTCGGCGATATCGGCGTCGCTGATCCCGTCCAGGTGCTTCACCAGCGCCCGCAGCGAGTTGCCATGCGCTACGACCAGGCAAGTCCGGCCCGCCGCCAGCTGAGGAATGAGCACGTCGTACCAGTACGGCATCAGCCGGTGCACGACGTCGCGCAGGCACTCGGTCCGCGGCAGCAGCTCGTCGGGCAGCAGAGCGTAGCGCGGATCGCGGGCCTGGGACAGCGGGTCGTCATCAGGCAGCGGCGGCGGCGGAACGTCGTAGGACCGGCGCCAGGTCATGAACTGCTCGTCGCCGTACTGCTCCCTTGTCTGCGCCTTGTCCTTGCCCTGTAGCGCGCCGTAGTGACGCTCGTTCAGCCGCCAGGAGCGCTGCACTGGCAGCCAGCTCAGCCCGGCCGTATCCAGTGCGATGTTGGCCGTCTGGATCGCCCGGCTGAGCAGCGAGGTATGCACGACGTCGGGGCGGAGCCCGGCTCCGGTCAGCTGCTGCCCGGCGCCTTCGGCCTCAGCCCGGCCCGCGCTCGGACAGGCTGGCGTCGACCCAGCCGGTGAACAGCCCCTTCGCGTTCCACTCGCTCTCGCCATGCCGGACCAGGACCAGGGTGCTCATGGCGCGAAATCCTAGCCGGGCGCGGACAGCCCGCCCGTCCTGCTGACAGCCACCGGGAGAAAGTCTATAAATCATGTTGGTAAAAGAGAGTTTTAGCAGGTCAGGCTCGCGAATATGGTCGAGGCCGACCGGGAACATGGCGCCCGGCTCAGGGGTTGGTCCCTTCCGGAGGTGCATGCCCGTGCCGCGACGCTATCCACGGCGGATCGCGACCGTCAGCGTTCATACATCGCCGCTTGAGCAGCCGGGGACCGGTGACGCTGGCGGCCTGAACGTGTATGTGGTGGAGGTCGCCAAGCGCCTGGCCAAACGCGGCGTCGAGGTTGACATCTTCACCCGCGCGGTCTCGAGGGACCAGCCGCAGGTCGCTGAGCTTGCACCCGGCGTACTCGTCCGGCACCTGGCCGCCGGGCCGTTCGAGGATCTGGACAAGTCCGATCTGCCCGGTCAGCTATGCCAGTTCACCTTCGAGTTGCTCCGAACCGAAGCCGCCCATGCGCCCGGGCGGTATGACCTAGTTCACGGGCATTACTGGTTGTCTGGCCAGGTAGCGGCCGTGGCCAAAGAGCGCTGGGGCGTCCCGCTCGTGCAATCCATGCACACCCTCGGCAAGGTGAAGAATGCGGCCCTGGCCGCAGGCGACGCCCCCGAGCCTTCGATCCGGCTGCGGGGCGAGGCCGAAGTCGTTGCCTCGGCCGACCGGCTGGTGGCTAACACCGACGACGAGGCCAGGCAGCTGATCGGTCACTACGACGCCGATCCGGCGCGGGTCACCACCATTAACCCGGGCGTGGACCTGTCGGTCTTCCGACCGGGGTCGCAGCTGCAGGCGCGCCAGCAGCTGGGCCTGCCGGCCGACGGCGTCGTCCTGGTGTTCGCCGGCCGGGTGCAGCCGCTCAAGGCCCCGGACATTGTTCTGCATGCGGCCGCCCAGCTGATCAGCGGACGACCCCAGCCTGGCCAGCCGGCTCACTGTCGCCTTCGTAGGCGGCCCGAGCGGGACGGGTCGCGCCGATCCTGATGTCCTGATCGGACTTGCTGCCCGGCTGGGCCTTACTGGCCGGGTGCGCCTGGAACCACCCTGCCCGCAGCCTGAGCTCGCGCAGTGGTACCGGGCCGCGACCTTGGTCATGGTGCCGTCATACTCCGAGTCATTCGGCCTGGTAGCGATGGAAGCGCAGGCGTGCGGCACGCCCGTAGTGGCGGCCGCCGTCGGCGGGCTCCGGACGGCGGTGCGGCACGGCTTGTCTGGCGTCCTGGTCGACTCACACGACCCCAGGTCACTATGCGCGCGCGGTGCGCGACCTGCTCGCCTCGCCGGGCACGCTCACCAGGCTGCGGCACGGCGCCAGGGAGCATGCGTCCAAGTTCGGCTGGTCTGCCACCGTCGACGCGCTGCTCCAGTTGTACGCCACCGTGACCGACGCCGCCGCGGTAGACGCGTGAGTGCTCGCCCGCCTGCCGAGACGCTCGGCGCGGCGCTTGACGGCCTCGGCGTGAGCTACGAAGCGCAGGTTCCCGGCAGTTTCCTGGTCAAGCTCCCTGGCGAGCACAAGCTACAGACGATGGCGTGGCTGATCGCGGGTACCCACAGCCTGCAGGTGGAGGCGTTCTTCTGCCGCCAGCCGGACGAGAACCACGCCGAGTTCTACCGCTTCTTGCTGGAGCACAACGCGCGGATGTACGGGATCCATTTCGCGCTCGACCCGGTCGGCGACGTCTATCTAGTCGGCAGGCTGCCGCTGGAGTCGGTCACTGCCGACGAGGTCGACCGGCTGCTTGGGTGCTTGCTCAGGTACGCCGACGACGCATTTGATCAGGCGCTGATGCTCGGCTTCGCGTCCGCGATCCGCAAGGAATACGCGTGGCGAGTCAAGCGCGGGGAGAGCCTGGCTAACCTCCAGGCGTTTGGCCGGCTCACCGGGGCGGGCCAGGCGCCCGGACGAGGCGCCCCGGTTCGCGGACCGAGGCCGCTGATGACTGGCCCGCTTATCCGGGCCGGACTGAGTTTCCCGGCAGCACTGGGGTTCTGCAGTACGTGTCTTCCTGGATCATCCGCTGAAGGCCGCGAACCTGGCCTTCGATCCGGCGCAGCCGCTTGACGTAGGCGTCCTTATCCTGCGTATATCCGCGCACGCTAGGACGGTACCCGGCAGGCAGGTCGCGGGCCGCACGACATCCGAAGGAGGGCGCATGGGCCAGCCTGCGGATGTGGCCGCACAGTACTTCGAGGTTTTCGGCACCGCTGCGGTGCTGCTCGTGACCGAGCCGCGCGCACTCGGCGAAGCCCGTGCGATCGCCGACCGCCTGCTGGCAGACGTCGATCTGGCCGCGAGCCGGTTCCGGCCGGACTCCGAACTCGTGCGCCTCAATGCGGCGGCCGGCCAGCCAGTCGACGTTAGCGCCACCTTTGCCGAGCTGCTCGCTGCCGCACTCCGGGCGGCCAAGCTCACCGGCGGCGACGTCGATCCCACCTGCGCGCGCGCACTCACGGGCCTCGGATACGACCGCGACTTCGCCGAGGTTCGCGCGGCGGGTGACATGCCACCCAGGCCCACCCGTGCGGTCGGCCCGGTACCCGGCTGGCGCAACATCCAGCTGGACCAGAACCGGCGGCAGGTCAGGTTGGCTAACGGCGCCGAAATCGACCTTGGCGCGACCGCCAAGGCCTGGGCTGCAGATCGGTGCGCTGAGGAGATCTCCGGGGGGCTCGGCTGCGGCGTACTTGTCAGCCTCGGCGGAGACGTCGCGGTAGCCGGGCCACCGCCCGTCGGCGGCTGGCGGATCAGGGTCACCGACGATCACGCCGCCCCGTCCTCGGCACCCGGCCAGACCGTGGCGATCAGCACCGGCGGGCTCGCCACGTCTAGCACGACGGTCCGAAGCTGGACGGTCGGCGGCCGGCGAGTGCACCACATCATTGACCCGTCCACCGGTGAGCCCGGCCAGGTCGTGCTGGCGCACGGTAAGTGTCGCCGCGGCTAGTTGCACGGATGCGAACACCGCCAGCACGGCCGCTATTATTCGCGGTGCGGCCGCGCCCGACTGGCTTCATGCCGCCGGGCTCCCGGCCCGCTTGGTACGCGCTGACGGAACAGTGCAGACTACGGCCGGCTGGCCATCCGACGACGGACCCGACGAGGCAGCGTGACCCGAAGCCATGACCGGCACCCATGACCGGCACCCATGGCCTGGCACACCCGACTGCCACAATCGTGGCGAGCCGCGCGGCGCCTGGCCCGGACGGCACTCACCTCACCTGGTCGGGCCGGGGCGGTACCCGCCCGGCGAACTGAAGGCTCGGAGGCATCATGGGTCCACTCACCGGCGTGCGCGTGATCGAGATCGCCAGCCTCGCCCCCGCCCCATTCGGGTGCATGATTCTGTCCGACCTCGGCGCTGACGTGCTCCGGGTGGATCGCGCCGAGCGATGCCGTCCGGACGCTCCGCAACCGACCGATCCGCTCAGCCGCGGCCGGCGCTCGCTGGGACTGAACCTGAAGGACCCGGCCGCGATCGGGCTGCTGCTCCGCCTGATCGAAGACGCCGACGTCCTGGTCGAAGGTTTCCGGCCGGGCGTGGCCGAACGGCTCGGCTTCGGACCGCAGACCTGCGCGGAGCGCAACCCCGGCCTGATCTTCGCGCGCATGACCGGCTGGGGCCAGGACGGCCCGCTGGCTCCGACGGCCGGGCACGACATCGACTACATCGCCATCTCCGGCGCGCTCAGCACTGTGGGCCGGGCCGGTGAGCCGCCGGTTCCGCCGCTCAACCTGGTCGGCGACTTCGGCGGCGGCGGCATGCTGCTGGCGCTTGGCATCCTCGCCGCCTTGGTGGAACGCGCCAGCAGCGGACTCGGCCAGGTCGTCGATGCCGCCATGGTCGACGGCTCGGCGTTGCTCACGTCGTTCATCTATGGCATGCGCGCGACCGGCGCCTGGCAAGACGAGCGCGGCAGCAATTTGCTGGACGGCGGCGCGCCGTTCTATGACACCTACCGGACCGCTGATGGCCAGTACGTGGCTGTTGGCGCGCTTGAGCCCCAGTTCTATGCCGCGCTGCTCGACGGTCTCGGCCTCACCGCGGCCGGCTTGCCTGGCCAGCACGATCGGGCAGGCTGGCCCGTCCTCCGGCAGGCATTCGCGGCGAAGTTCGGCAGCCGGAGCCGGGCCGACTGGGAGCAGGTATTCGCCGGGACCGACGCGTGCGTTTCCCCGGTGCTGACCCTGGCCGAGGCCCCGCGGCACCCGCACGCGGCGGCCAGGAACGCATTCGTGGACGTCAACGGGCTGACCCAGCCTGCACCGGCGCCGCGATTCGGCCGGACCGCGCCGCCGGTGCCAGCCGCGCCGCCACGGCTCGGCGCTGACACCGACTCGGTTCTCACCGGGCTCGGCCTGACCGAAGCGGAGATAGCGGACCTGCGGGGCAGGGGCGTGATTGGCTAGCCGCAACCCGCAGGACCGGGAGATCCTGCGCCTGGCGCTGCCAGCCTTCGGGGCGCTGGTCACCGAGCCGCTGTTCCTGCTCGCCGACGCCGCTATCGTCGGGCGCCTGGGCACGGTGCCGCTGGGCGGCCTCGGCGTGGCCAGCCAGGCGCTCACCACGCTGGTAGGCGTTTCGATCTTCCTGGCCTACGGCACGACCGCCGCGGTTGCGCGCCAGGTCGGCGCCGGCCAGCATCAGGCGGCCATCCGGCAGGGCATCGACGGCCTGTGGCTGGCTGGTCTCATCGGGCTGGCCGTACTCGTGGTGGGCTGGCCGCTGGCGCCGCAGATCGTCTCGGCCTTCGGCGGTACCGCCGCCGTCAGCCAGCAGGCCGTCATCTACCTGCGGATCAGCCTTGTCGGCGGGCCGGCCATGCTGGCGGTACTGGCAGGCACGGGCGTGCTGCGCGGCCTGCAGGACACCCGGACGCCGCTGCTGGTCGCCAGTCGCCGCTAACGCGTTGAACGTGGCGCTGAATGCCACGCTGGTGCTGGGGCTGCACTGGGGCATCGCGGGCTCAGCCTGGGGCACGGTGGTCGCTCAGACAGCGGCCGGCGCGGCCTACCTTGTCGTCGTCGCGCGGGGGGCCCGCCAGGCAGGCGTCCGCTTCAGGCCGGACCTGCCGGGCATCAGGACTGCGGCCTTCGCCGGAGCCTCGCTCGTACTGCGCACGTTGGCGCTGCAGGCGGTGCTGGTGCTGATGACCGCCATCGCGGCGCGGCAGTCTGATGCGGCCATCGCCGCGCATCAGGTCGCCATCCGAATCTGGAGCCTGTTCGTGTTCGCTCTGGACGCGATCGCGATCGCAGCGCAGGCCATCACTGGTAGATGCCTGGGCGCGGGCGACATCGGCGCTGCCCGCGCGGCGACCCGCCGGATGATCGGATGGGGCGCGATATACGGCGCTATCTTCTCCGCGGTGCTGCTGGCGATCAGGCCGGCGCTGCCGGGGCTGTTCGGCGTTTCCCCGCAGGTGCGGAGCCTGCTGCTAGCCGTCCTGCTGGTCGTGATCGTGCAGCAGCCGGTAGCGGGAGTGGTCTTCGTGCTGGACGGCGTGCTTATCGGCGCTGGCGACCAGGACTATCTCGCCCTGGCCGCGTTGGCGACGCTGGCCGTGTTTGGTGCGGCCGCCGTTGTCGCCGTTTCCTCCGGCGGCGGGCTGGTGGCACTGTGGCTCGCCTACACCGCGTGGATGCTCGCCAGGTTCGCAACCCTCACGTTGCGGGCGCATGGTTCGCGCTGGCTTGTCACCGGCGCGGTCCGGCACTGACGGCGGGCGGTGCATCCCGTCCGTGCGGGTTCTGGGGTAACGCGCCCAGCGCCGGATTTGGGGGATACCGGGGGGCGCAGTCCCGGTGATATTGCGCATTAGCCCTGGTTGACGATATGCTCGGCTTGGTTTAGACCAGGCACCTCGTTCGGTGAGGCGTCGACATGAACACAGGCCACTGATCCGACGACGTCGAGAGACGCCCAGGGTCAGGACAGGTCTCCCCGGCCTAAGGGGTGACCCGAAGTGGCTGCACCGGAAGGTGCTACGTCGTGTCGTGCCAAAGCTCTGACGAGAAGGGGTGCGTCGGCGTTGCCGCCGGATTTCTCCCCTTTGCCTGTCGCAGGCTGGCACCCGCGCGTGTCACGGCTGAAGGAGGCGAGATATGGATAGTAGACCGGGCCATGAACGGCCCCGCATCCGACCGTTCTCGTTTTCTTCCGGCACGCGGTAACCGCCCGTCCTGCGAACTCCTCCGCTTAGCCTGCTGCGCTGAGCGCAGCGCGGATGGATGCTGCGTGCCTCCCGAGACACCCCCGATCGGGGAGAGGGAGGAGTTCACCATGACGACGACCTGGACCTCCGCAACCGCAGCGCGGTACTCGACTCCGAGCACGTCGGCGACATCCGCGGCGCGCTCGGCACCATCCGGCTCGATGACACCGCGCCCCGCCGCGGCCGCTCCGCTGTACTGAAGACACTGCTGGCCATCGTCGGCCCTGGCCTGATCGTAATGGTCGGCGACAACGACGCGGGCGCCTTCGCAACCTACGGCCAGGCCGGCCAGAACTACGGCACGAAGCTGCTGTGGACGCTGCTCCTGCTGGTTCCGGTGCTCTATGTGAACCAGGAAATGGTGCTCCGGCTGGGCGCCGTGACCGGCGTCGGTCATGCCCGGCTGATCCTGGAGCGGTTCGGCAAGTTCTGGGGCGCGTTCAGCGTCATCGACCTGTTCATACTCAACGCGCTGACCATCGTCACGGAGTTCATCGGGATCACTCTGGCGCGCCGGATACCTGGGCGTTCCGAAGATCGCCGCCGTCGCACTCGCCGCCGCAGTCGTGGTCGGCTCGGCCTTCACCGGCAGCTTCCGCCGGTTCGAGCGGATCGCGGTGGCGTTCTGCGCGGGCAGCCTCCTGCTCATTCCGCTGTACTTCATGGCTCACCCGCACGTCAGCCAGATGGCGCATGATTTCGTCATCCCGCAACTGCCCGGCGGCGGCGGGCAGCTGTCCACCGTGATGCTGCTGATCATCGGCATCGTCGGCACCACGGTGGCGCCGTGGCAGCTGTTCTTCCAGCAGAGCTATGTCATCGACAAGCGGATCACGCCGCGGTTCATGAAGTACGAGAAGGCAGACCTGGGCATCGGCATCGTCGTCGTGATCGTCGGCGGTGCGGCCCTGATGGGGGCTACGGCTGTCGCGTTCGCGCACACCCACGGTTTCGGGCAGTTCAGCGACACCGCCGGACTTGCCCGCGGCCTGCAGGCCTACGCCGGCCGGACCGCGGGCGTACTGTTCGCGATCGCGCTGCTGGACGCCTCCATCATTGGCGCATTCGCGGTCTCACTGTCCACTGCCTATGCCATCAGCGACGTGTTCGGCTTCAACCACTCCTTGCATCGCGGGGTGAAGCACGCCAAGGGCTTCTACGCCATCTACGCCGGGCTGATCGGCGCAGCGGCGACAATCGTGCTGATCCCCGGCTCGCCGCTCGGCCTGCTCACCGTCGGCGTCCAGGTCCTGGCGGGGGTGCTGCTCCCTAGCGCCAGCGTCTTCCTCTTGCTGTTGTGCAACGACCGTGAAGTCCTCGGCCCCTGGGTCAACGGGCGCAGGCTCAACTCGTTCACCGCCGCAGTGGTCGCGATCCTGGTGACGCTGTCGGTCATCCTGACCGCCTCGGTACTGTTCCCGAACATCACCGCGCACCAGATCGTTGACATCATGGCCTGCTGCGGCGTCGTGTCAGCGGTCGCCGCCGGCTACGCCCTGACCAGGCGGCTGCGGGCCGGCCCGGTGGCCGCCCAGACCGTCGACCGGGCCGGCCAGGAGAACTGGCGGATGCCGCCGCTGGCCCTGCTGCAGCGGCCGGTCATGTCCACCGGCCGCAAGATCGGGATGTTCGCGCTCCGGCTCTACCTCGGCGTTGCGATGATCCTGGTCATCATCAAGATCGTTCAGCTCGCGCTGGGTCACCACTGACCAGCCGGTGCGGCTCGGCGGACTAGCCTCCGCCCAGCTGCACAGCCTTGATGATCAGCAACAGCGCCGAGATCAGCAGATAGCCGCGCAGCACGGTCATGCTCAGTTTGGTAACCGATGACCACGTCACCGGCTTGAGCAGGGCAAGCGGCGGCATGCGCCAATTGGTCCGCTCAGCCGGGGACATGCGGGTGGCCGGGTGCGGCGCGCGCGGCAGGCGGCGAGACCGGGTGAGCACCATCCGCCCTGCATAGGCGATCACCCCCGCCACCAGCGCCGCCGAGATCCAGGCTGCGACCACGGTTGCGCCGAACGCCGGGAAGAGCGTGGTCACCACCAGGGTGCCCGACAGCATCAGCAAGGTTCCGATGATCACTGCGGCAACGATGTTCAGCCAGCGCGGGTTCAGCCACGGCCCGAGGACCTCGGGGTCATTGCAGAGCAACAGCAGGAAAACGCTGGCGCTCGGCAGCAAGACCCCGGCCAGGGCCTGCACCGCGGTCGTCAGCAGCCCGAGCGGCGCATGCGGGATGAGCACGATCCCGGCGGCCACCGCCACCATTGCCGTGTAGATGGCGTAGAACGGCTTGGCGTCGCGGAAGCTCCGGTGCAGCGAGTGCTTGATGTTGAAAACGTCCCCGAAGGCGTAGCTCGTGGACAAGGTCACCGCGGCCGCGCCGATGATGCTGGCATCCAGCAGCACGATCGCGAACAACGCGCCGAACACCCGGCTGTGCATTCCGAGCGCGTTGGCCACTCCGAGAGCGTCGGAGAAATTCCCGGCCAGCCTGGTGCCGCGGACCGCGTAGACGGCCACTACCAGGATCGAGGCAGCCCCGCCCACCACAACCAGCGAGCCCAGCATCGTGTCGGCCCGTTCGTACTGGATGAACCGGGGCGTGATCCGCTTGTCAATGACGTTCGACTGCTGAAAGAACAGCTGCCACGGCGCGACGGTAGTTCCGACAATCGCGATGATCAGCAGCACGGCCGCCGAGCTGATCCCGCCCTGGATCCCCGGCACCACGAAGTGGTAGGCGATAGAGCCGTAATGGGGCCCAGACAGGAGCGTGAGCGGTACCAGCACCAGGCTGGCCGCGATGAACGCGAACATGGACCGTTCCCAGCGCCGGAAGCTGCCGGTCACGGTGATCAGCACAAGCACGGCACCCGCGACGGGCACCGAGATGTAGGGGCTGACCCCGAAGTAGCGCAACGACAGCGAGACGCCGATGAACTCCGTCACAATTGTCAGGAAGTTCAGCAGGAAGAGGTCCCCCACGCTGAAGGCGCCCCAGAACTTGCCGAACCGCTCGATGATGAGCCGCGCGTGCCCGACGCCAGTCACTGCGCCGAGGCGGACCACCATTTCCTGGTTGACGATCAGCACCGGGATCAGCAGCAGCAAGACCCACAGCAAGCTGTAGCCGTAGTTCTGGCCAGCCTGTGCGTAGGTGGATACTCCGCCGGCGTCGTTGTCGCCGACCATCACGATCAGGCCAGGGCCGACGATGGCCAGGAAGGTCACCAGCCGCCGTCGCCAGGCGCTGCGATCGGGCTCCTCGCCGAGCCGGATCCGCCCTAGCGCACCCTCGATGTCGCCCACGTGCGCTTCATCGAGGACCGCGTCCGGCCGGGCCAGCGACCGGCCGGATTGCGGAACGCCGGACATTGCCCGCGCTCGGACGGGGGTGCCCGCGTTTTCTTCGGTAACGGGGTCGCCTCCGCCGCCGCCGTCGTTCATTTCCGGCGGCCCGGCCATCAAGGCGGCCAGGCCATCACTCGGAGCCTCGGTGCGCGTCCGGTGGCTCGGCTGCCTCCCTGCGCCGCCAGTCCTCTGGCAGTGTTGCTTCCAGGATGTCGTCCACGGTAATCAGCCCGATCATGCGGCGCTCGTCATCGACCACTGGAACCGTGATCAGGTTGTAATCACTCATCAGCACCGCCACGTCGACCACATCGGTGTCGGCCCCCACCCGGACCGGATCGTCGTCCCACACTTCGGCCAGCAGCGCGTCCCGCGGGGCCTGGATCAGCCGGACGAGGCTCGCGACGCCGCGGAGCCGGCCGCGCTCGTCGAGTGCGTGGACACTGGTCAGCGCTTCTGGCTGAAGGCTGGCTGAGGCCACGACTGCCCCGATGGCCTCGCCAACTTCGACGCCAGCCGGGACCTCAATGAAGTCGACCCCCATCAGGCCGCCCGCGCTCGTCGGGTTGAACCCCATCAGCGTCAAAACCTTGGTGCGCTGCCCTGGCGGGAGCAGATCGAGCACCGGCTGCCGGCGACGCTGCGGCAGCTCGGCGACAGCGTCGGCGGCATCGTCGGCGCGCATCCTCGCGAGCACCCCGGCGATCTCGGTATCGGTCCGCGCGCCGAGCAGCCGCGTTGCCCGGTCCTCGTCCAACTCCTCGAAGACGTCGGCTTCCAGTTCCGGGTCGGCGTGCACCTGCCCTAGGATCTCGGTCTCCTCCTCCTTCGAGGCATCTTCGAGCAAGTCAGCGATCTGTGCGGGCTTCAGCCTCCGGATCCGGGCGAAGGGACCGCGCAGCAGCGCGCTGCTCGTGTGGCCGATCAGCGGCTCGAAATTCGCCCATGGCCGGAACGAGTGGCTGACGTCACTGCCTGCAGGCCTGCTCCGGGAACCAAAAAAGCGCCGCGGGCGCCGATGGGTGTCCACGCCGCTCAGCACCCATAGACCGGCGCGCTGCTCCAGCTCCAGATCCGCGGCCCTGACCAGGCGGGCAGTCTCCACGTCGATCAGCCGGTGCCCCAGCACATCGGACCTCAGCAGCACCTCGCCGTCGCGTCGCTCGAACCTGCGCAGGTCAAGCTTGGGACTCAAGAGCCGCAGCATATCACCGTCAACCGCGCTGACCTGCTCCTCCGGTACGAACACCTCGCGGCCGCCGACCGACGCGACCAGCCCGGTCACCAGCGGTGGATCAGCACCACGCAGCCGGACGATCACATCGGACAGTTTTCCGACCGGCTCTCCCCTGGAGTCAAGGAGCGGGCGCCGGAGCAGATTCGAAAGATGCAGGGTCCGAGAGCCGCCGGCAGGCTCATCCGGACCGGCTGGTGACGTGCTCATGTACTGCCTCCGCGCGACAGCTGGGACAGGGCCCGCAACCCGGCTCCCACGGGCACAGGTACTCGGGACCAGCTTGTCACGGCTCCGGCGCGCGGCGCGACAGGCACCAGCTGGCCGCCCGCCGAGCGGACCGGCACGCCGGGCCTGCGCCCGTTGAGGACCGGCGGACAGCGCCCCAAGTCGCCATAATTCGGGCCCTGGCTTAGTCTTGTGGCTGCGCCTCGGGGTCTAGGCGGACGGACCCGGGCGGCCGGCCACGGCCGGACCCGCTGGCCAGGCTGGCCCAGCCTGCGCCCGGTCTCCCGGTTAGCGCCGCTGCAATGGTATGAAGGCCACGTCAAGGTACTGGCAAGGGGAGGAAGCTGCAGCGTGGCCATGCGACGAGCCGTTGGCTCGCTAGTGGGTCAGGGCGACGTAGCCGAGGGTCTTGGCTACACGCTCAAGCGGAAACTCCTCGGCAAGCCGCTCATTAACGAGCAGCTGGGCGAACAGAAGCTTTCCCGGCCGCTCGCCCTGGGTGTACTTTCCTGCGACGGCATCTCGTCGGCTGCATATGGCACCGAGGAAATCCTCATCGAGCTAGTGCAGGCGCTCGGGTACGCGGCCGCCTTTTCGATCTTGCTGCCGATGACCCTCGTGGTGCTGTTCGGCATCGCCCTGGTCGTGCTCCTGTACCGCGAGGTCGTGTCGGTCTACACCCGAGCCGGCGGTTCCTACGTGGTAGCCAGGGAGAACTTCGGCCCGCGAATAGCGCAGGTGGCTGCCGTCGCGCTGCTGATCGACTACATCGTGACGGTGGCCGTCCAGACGGCCGCTGGCAGCGCGGCCATCGTGTCGGCGTTCCCGCGCCTCAGTACCGTCCCGGTGATCGGGTCGCACATCCTCCTGTACATCTCAGTCGTGGCGATCCTGATCATGTGCTACGGGAACCTGCGCGGCATCCGCGAGGCGGGCCGGACCTTCGCC
Organism: uncultured Actinomycetota bacterium; assembly: GCA_963804435.1. Taxonomy (GTDB): domain Bacteria; phylum Actinomycetota; class Actinomycetes; order Streptosporangiales; family Streptosporangiaceae; genus JAJYUU01. The sequence goes on from CAWDQI010000003.1 coordinate 605,392, forward strand.
GTGCCCACGTACCTGTTCTCGGGCGCGGTCGGGCTTATGATCGTCGTCGGGCTGGCCAGGGAGATCATCTCGGGGCTGCCGCGCGTGCATGAGTCCGTCGGGCTTTATTGCAACGGCTGCAAGCCGCCCCACTCCGGCTCGAGTCTGTTGACAGCCGCCGCAATCTTCGTGTTGCTGCGAGCGTTCGCTAACGGCGGGTCCTCGCTGACTGGCATCGAGGCGGTCTCTAACGCCGTAAGCGCGCTGCGGCCGCCCGAGGGGCGCAACGCCCGGGCGATACTCGTCACCCAGGGCAGCATCGTTGCGTTCCTGATCGCCGGCATTTCCTGGCTTGCCCACGTCAGCCACGCCACGCCTTACACCAGCGGCTACCCGACCGTGCTGGCGCAGGAAGCGCAACTGGTGTTCGGGCATACTACCGGGGGCCGGATACTGTTCTTCCTGGTGCAGGCCGGAACCGCGACCATTCTTTTCACCGGCGGCAACACCAGCTTTAGCGGTTTCCCGTTCCTGGCTAGCTTCGTGGCCGAAGACTCGTTCCTGCCCCGCTGGCTGACCAAGCGCGGGCACCGATTGGTGTTCTCCAGCGGCATCATCGTGCTGACCGTCGTGTCACTGGCCTTGCTGGTCGTCGTCGGCGCCAACGTGAACAGCCTCATCCCGTTCTACGCAATCGGAGTATTTACGGGATTCACCATGGCCGGATTCGGCATGGCCAGATACCACCGGCGGCATCGCGGCCCGCACTGGCGACGCCATCTCGCGATCAGCCTCACCGGTGCGGTGTATACCGGCCTGGTCGTGATGATCTTCGCGATTGTCAAGTTCACCGAGGGTGCCTGGCTCGTCGTCGTGGTCTTCCCGCTGCTGGTGTTCGCCTTCATCCGGCTGAACCGGCAGTACCGGATGGAAGCCACGGTGCTAGAGGGAATCGGGAGCCGGGGGGGCCCGCCCCAGCCGCCGACCTACTCCCGGCGGACTGTGTATGTCTTCGTCGATGACTTCGACCTGGCCACGATCGCTGCGCTCAGGTACGCGCGCAGCCTGCGACCTACCTCGCTGCGCGCGGTGCACTTCGTGATCGACAACCTGCAGGCGGACAAGCTGCGTCAGGACTGGCTGCGAGCTAACCCTGCTATTCCGCTCGAATTCGTCGACTGCCCGGACCGGCGGCTGGCTAACTGCGCGGCGACCTTGGTCAGCGCCGAGGCCGCCTTGCCGGGAGTCGGTGTCACTGCGATCTTCCCTCGGCGCAGCTACGCGCCCATCGTCGGGCGATTGCTGCACGACAGGACCGCCGACAAGATGGCAGCCGCCATCAGCCGCATCCCGCACGCCGCGGCCACGATCGTCCCGTTCGATGTGCGCAGCCGGGTAGAGAGCCTGGCCGGCCGCGGCTCCCAGGCCCAGGCCGCTGCAGCCGCGGCCACGCCCCCGCCGACTCCCGCCGAGCCCGCCGCGCAGCCGGACAGCCAAGCGCCCGGCCAGCCGATGCCAGATACGCTCGGGGCCGGGACCGACAGGGCCTACGACCGGCCGACCCCGTCGCGAGGCGTGACGCCGATAGCCGAGCTCGGGCCGGGCCGGGCGGTCGCGGAGGGCCGGGTGCACGCCGTCGAGATCCGGCCGGTGGAGCACAACACGGTGCTTGCCTGCGACATTGAGGACTCCACTGGCCAGCTCACCGCGCTGTTCTATGGCCGGTCGCACATCCCAGGCCTGCGGCCAGGGGCCAGGGTCAGGCTGCGCGGTCAGGTCGGCATGAAGGCAGGCAGGCCGGTCATGATCAATCCGGCCTATCAGCTGCTGGCCTCGGGCGAGGCTGACGCCATCGAGCCGGAGCCACCGGCCGAGCCGCGCCGCGGCCGAGACCGCCGGGACGACCAGCAACCATGATTTCGCGGCTGCCGTCGCCAGGCAACGGGCACCGGCACGGGGATGGCCGCGGGTACACCGCGACCGGCGGCCACCGCCGCGCGCTGACCGCCGTCATGCTGATCAGCAGCGGCATCGCCATCGGCGAGGTGACCGGCGCGATCATCACCGGCTCGCTCGTGCTTTTCGCCGATGCGGCTCACATGGCCGCAGACGCCGCCGGTATCGGCCTGTCGCTGCTGGCGGCCTGGTTCGCCAGCCGGCCGGCTACCGCGCGCCGCACCTTCGGCTACGCCAGGGCGGAGATCCTGGCCGCGATGGCAAATTCGCTGCTGCTACTCGCGATGGCCGGAGTGATCTTCACCGAGGCCATCCGCCGGCTGACGTCACCGACCCAGGTCAGCTCAGGGCTGCTGATCGCATTCGGCTGCGCCGCACTGGTGGCCAACGCCTGTTCCCTGCTGCTGCTCCGGCCTGGCCAGGCAGACAGCCTGAACGTGCGCGGCGCCTTCCTGGAGGTTGCAGCTGACACCCTCGGCGCGGCCGCCGTCATCGTCACCGGGATCATCATCGCCGCTACCGGCTTCGCGCTGGCCGATCCGATCGCGTCCCTCGTGGTCGGCCTCCTGATCCTGCCCAGGACCTGGCGATTGCTGAAAGAGGCCATCGACATCCTGCTTGAGGCCAGCCCGGCAGGCATCGACCTGGACGAGATACGCCAGCACATGACCGACGTGTCCGGTGTCCGCGAGGTGCACGAGTTGCACGTCTGGACCATTACCTCAGGCCTGCCTGTTTTCTCCGCCCACGTCGTCGTCGATCCAGTGATCATCGAGCGCGGCCGGAGCGCGATCATGCTGGACAAACTCCAGGCCTGTCTGAGCGGGCATTTCGACGTTGACCACTCCACCTTCCAGCTCGAGCCGGCCGGCCATGCCGACCACGAGCAGCCCATGCACGATTGACGGCCGATAGACCACTGTCCGCGCTAGGACGGCGGCGTCGCCGACTCGAAATATTTCGGGTTGGCGACGGCCAGGTTGGCCACGACCCGGTTGGCGAGATTCCCGTCCGTGGGCTCTGGGCCGAGTTCCAGCTCGCGCGCGACGACAGCTAGCACGTTGGCGGCCACCCTGGCGTGGAACGCGAGCTGGCCGGTGGTGGCAGGCATGACGCTGCCGGTGAGGAACTCGCGGACGGCCTCCAGCAGTTCGCTCGCCGTCGGGCGGCCGTAGGGCGCCGGCGCCGGCCGCGCCAGGCCGTCCGGCCGGGGCCGCTGGCTAGCGGCTCGGGCCGCCTCATCCGGGTCGAGCAGCAGCAGCAGGTCCCACTCCTGCTCGCAGACCCGGCGGCCGATCGCGGCCAGCTCTACCGAGCGATGCGCGCCGGATAGGTGCGCCCAGGCCTGGGTCAGGCAAATGACGCCCCAGCGCAGCGTGCCGAGCAGTTCCCACCAGCGCAGCTCGTCCGGGCTGATGTCGGCGCCGCCAGCCGCGCGGTAGGCCGCCAGCAGCTCATCTCGTGAGCCAAGGCCCGCCACTGGCGCGCTGGCGGCGAACCGCCAGGCCTTGACACAGAGCCAGCCAAGGTCCTCGGCTGGACTGCCGACGTGAGTGAGCTCCCAGTCCAGCACCGCCCGCAGACCCTCTGGGCCGACGATCAGGTTCCCGAGCCGGAAGTCCCCGTGCACCAGCACCGGCTCGCGCGGCGGCGGCTGGCTTGCGGCCAGTTCGGTCAGGGCCAGCTCGAACACCTCGCTCGGGTGGCCGAAGGAGTCCAGCTGCTCGCGCAGCATCGCCAGCGGATCCGGAGCCGGGAAACCCGCAGGCACGGTCAGGCCGTGCAGCCCGGCTGCGAACTGCGCTAGCTGGCTCACAAGCCTGCCGCGGGCGAGTGCGTACGCCTCGTCCCGAAGGATCTTGCGCGCGATCGTTTCGCCTGCTACCCGCCGCATGATCATGGCGCCGGATGCCCCGCCGTTGCTTTCTGGCAGCGTCAGCAATTCTGGCACCGGCAGTCCGGCCTGTCCGGCCAGGCACGATGGCCTCCGCCTCGCGATGCGACCGCGGCCGGGCTCGCCGGCCGGCCGGGCGGATCCGCCGGAGCACGAGTTCGGTCCGCGTCCCGTCCTCGGCCACGGCGTCGAAGGACCACGTTTCCTTCGACGCGCCGCCGGGCAGCCGGGTCAGGCCCTCTATGGCGACCGGCCCGGCAAACGGCCGCAGCATGAGGGCGAGCCCGTTCCCGTCCAAATCCGCGGTCATCAGGTCTCCGTAACGCCTTTCGGAGCGCGCTGGCGCATGAAGCCGAACATGTAGCCCGCCACTCGGCGCATCTGGATTTCCTCCGCGCCCTCGGTGATCCGGTACCTGCGGTGGTGACGGTAGATGTGCTCGAACGGCTTGTGCCGGGAGTAGCCGAGGCCGCCGTGGACCTGCATGGCGCGGTCGGCCGCCTCGCAGCACAGCCGGTTCGCCCAGTAGTTGCACATCGAGACCTTCTCGGAGGCGGAGAACGGGCCGTCGCGGTCCATCAGCCAGGCCGTCTTGTGGATGAGCGCGCGCAGCATCTCGCACTGGGTCTGCAGCTCCACCAGCGGGAACTGGATCGCCTGGTTGGCCGCCAGCGGCTTGCCGAACGGCTTGCGCTCGCGAGCGTAGGCCACCGACTCATTGATGCAGTACTGGGCCGCGCCGAGGCTCGAGGCAGCCTGGCGGATCCGGTTCTCGTTGAAGAAGTGCTGCACCACCTGCAGGCCCCGGCCCTCGCCGCCGAAGATCGCGCTGTCCGGAACGCGCAGGTCACGGAACGTCACGTGCGCGTGGTCGGTCGGCATGTTGAAGGTCCACAGATACTCATCGACGGTGAAGCCGGGCGACGAGATGGGGGTCAGGAACGCGGTGATGCCGTCGGCGTCGCCCGGCTCGCCGGAGGTCCGCGCGAAGATCAGGTCATGCGAGGCCGAGTGCACGCCGGTATTCCAGGTCTTCTCCCCGTTGATCACCCAGCTGTCACCGTCGCGCACCGCGGTTGTCTCCATGAAGGTCGCGTCCGAGCCGTGCGCGGGTTCGGTGATACCGAATGCGAAGCCCCTGCGCCCCGCGGCGAGCCCGTCGATCCATTCCGCCTGCTGATCCGGGCTGCCGTATTCGATCATGAGCAGCAAGCCGACATTGTTTCCCACCACCATGTGCTCGTTCTGCAGATCGCAGTGCAGGCCGAGGCCCTTGCTGGCGAGGTGCTCGCGGATGACCGCCATGCCGAGGTTGGTGCCGTCGCGCCCGCCGTACTTTTCGGGGAACGCGTACCGGTAGTGGCCAGCCTCGTCGGCCCGGCGCCGCGCCTCGGCCAGTAGTTCCTCCCACTGGCGGTTCGGCAGGCCGCCGCGATCCCAGTCAGTCCTGGCGTCCTCCCGGCGGTGATCAAAGAAGCGGATGTTGTCATCGTGCCGCTCCAGTGGCCGTATCTCGCGCTCGATGAACTCGTCGAGTTCGCACAGGTAGGCTGCCAGCTCCGCCGGGATGTCAAAGTCCATGCACGCTTCCTTACTGTCGCGGGCCGCGCGACTGGCCGCGGCTACCCGCAGCCAGTCCCACCATCGTTGTACCTGGCCGCGGCCACTAGAGCTAATCCGTACTGGCGAGTAATGTCGGTGGCATCGCCACAAATCGGGAGGACCGCCGTGAGTACCTACGAGCACTACACCACGCCAGTAGCCCCTGGCACCTGGGATATCCCGGCGGCCGGGGCAGCGCGGTTCAGCTGGGAGTACGACGACGGACGCAGCCGGCTGCTCGACCTGTACCAGCGTGGCAAGGACAAGCAATGGGACGCGGCCAAGCGAATCGACTGGTCGATTCCGGTCAATCCCTACAACGTCATGGAGCAGAGCGAGGAGCTGAACCCGATCTACGGCTCCCGGCAGTGGGAGAAGCTGAACCAGCGCGAGCGCGACGAGCTAGCTCATCACCTCTCGGCCTGGCTGTTCAGCCAGTTCCTGCACGGCGAGCAGGGCGCGCTGACGGTCGCCGCCCGGATCGTGGAATCGGTTCCGGACATGGACTCGAAGTTCTACGCGGCCACCCAGGCCATGGACGAGGCCCGGCACGTTGAGCTGTATGCGCGGTTCATGCGGGAGAAGATCGGGCTGTATTACCCGGTCAACCCGGACCTGGCCAAGCTGCTGGCCGACGCGCTTGCCGACTCCCGCTGGGACATGCCGTACCTGGGCATGCAGGTGCTGATCGAAGGGCTGGCCCTAGCCGCGTTCGGCGTGCAGCGGGATCTGTCCAACAACCCGCTGGTTACCCAGCTGCTGGCGTACGTGATGCAGGACGAAGCCAGGCACGTCGCCTTCGGCCGGCTGGCGCTGCGGGACTACTACAAGGAGCTAACCTCCGCCGAGCGGGCAGACCGCGAGGAGTTCGTAGTCGAGGGCTGCTACCTGATGCGCAATAGGTTCACCGGCCGCGAGGTATGGGAGCGGATGGGCTTCGACGTCGAGGAGTGCGTCGCGTTCACCGACCAGTCGCCGGTCCAGCAGGCGTTCCGGACGCTGCTGTTCTCCCGGATCGTGCCGTGCGTCCGGGACATCGGCCTGTGGGGACCCAGGGTGCAGCACGCGTACGCGGATCTCGGCGTGATCGACGCCGCCGACAGCGACCTGGACGTGCTCATGCATGCCGACGAGGAACTGGCCGAGAAGATCGACGAGGAGAAGTACGCGGCCGAGCTGGCGGCCCGCGAGGGCGAGGTCAGCAAGGCCATCGCCGACGCCAGCGCCGTTCGATAGCTCGCATGGCTAGTCGTCGTGAGGTTGGGACCCACTTTCAGCCCTCCGGTGGATGGCGCGTCGGGGTAGCTTCAGCGAGCCCTCGAGCATGGCGTTTAGCCCGTCGGCGAATTGCCGGGGCGAGGTCATGGCGGCGAGCCATGCCGTGTCGGGATCGGCCGTAGCGGTGTTGTTCACAAGCCACCGTGTGCGCGAGGCTTCGAGGGCGGCGAATCCCAGCGTGTAGGTGTGGATGGCCGCATACAGCCGCCGGGCGGCTTGCTCGGCAAGACCGCTCGCCTCAAGCACGTCGAGGATTGACCGCTGCCTGACAATTGCTGCCTGCGACGTCACCGGATGCGACAGGAACACGTGCAGCGCCGCTGGCTGGCTGACAAGGAGGCCACGGAACCGGTCGCACGCCTCGACTATCCAGGTCCGGGTGTCGCGCCGGTCCGCGGCCGGTTCCCAAGCCGCCGCGAGCAGCCGGTCAGTGATCTCGTCCAGCAGGTCTTCCTTGTCCCGGACGTGACGGTACAGGGACATGGGTGCGACGCCGAGCCTAGCCGCGAGCGTGCGCACCGTCAGCCGCTCATAGCGGCCAGCGGTAACCTCGTCCATCGCTGCCTGGATCAGGCGCTCGCGCGTGATCGTTCCCCAACTGGCCCGCGCACGGCGGGTCGGCTCGGCTTCTTCCGCTCCGGCATCCGCCGGTATGTCGCGCATGATCGCCTCTGCCCCGCAGCCGTTGCGGCCGCGACGAGCCGCCGATGTGCGCGGTCCGCGCCGGCAAGCGGCGCGGACCGCGACGCTGACGGCCGAAGCCGGTCAGCACTTACTGGCCGGCCTAACTGGTCAGGCCGCGCAGGCGTTGACGCCGGTGATGTTGCCGTCAGCCTTGCCCTGGCCATCGTCGCCCGGAAGGATCGCGTCGGTCCACACCTCGCACGTCTTCGGCGCGGTGTACACCCACGAGTAGGTCGTCCACGGGTCGTTCTGCGTGCCTGCCTGGCCGAAGGTCGTGCCGACCGGGAAGAACAGCTGGTACCAGTTGGTGGTGGTCGACGGCTTGGCAGAGCCGGTGGCCGTGGCCGGCACTCTGGCTGCGCTCGGCGACCCGGAACTGGCGTAAAACTCCAGGCTGCCGCCGCCAACCATGGTCCCGGAAACGATGCCGTTGATCTTGACGGGATTACTGCCATTCGGGGCCGTGGCTCCAAGCACCGTCATGAAGGATCCGTTGTCCGATAGCGACTCGGTGTAGAACCAGCAGGTCGGCGTTCCGCCGCAATCGGAGGACTTGGCGGCATGCTGGCGCGTGACCGTGACCACGCGGGTGAAGTTGTCGTTTGCCCAGCCCGAGTTCTCTGGCCAGGCAGTCACCGTAGTCGTCGCGCTCGCGGCAAGAACTGCCGACGTTCCGGGCGGTCCGGGCGGGCCGGCTGGGCCACGCTTACCGGCGGGGCCCGTCGCTCCCCGCGGCCCAGCCTTGCTCCAGGTGTAGGTCGTTTCGCCCTGTGCGCAGGTATGGGACCCCGCGTACAAGGACTTCACGACGTGGTGTGCTCCCACACATGCGGTAAATATGCCTGTGCTTGCGTGAGTTGTGCTTGCGGGTCCGGATGTCGCCAGCGCGACAGCGCTGCCGCCCAGCGTTGCCACGCCGAGCACAGCGGCGGCAGCGATGCGTGTCTTTAGCAATGAACTTTCCTCTCGTCGGTTGCGGCCATCCAAGGCCGAGAGAGGCGCTTTTGCCCGATCCGCAGGTAGTTTCGGCCTATGCCCAGATAGCTGCTGCAGATAGGACGCGCTCAACGGGCGAAAGGTGTACATGTACGCGAGTTGAGTACGCGTACGAGGGCGCTGACCGCCTCGACGGTTATCCCGGCTCAGGGTCAGGCCACCGCGATTCCGCGGACGCGTCGTCGCCAGTGGCGACCGGGTCTAGGCCGGCGTCACCACAGGTCGCCGCCGGTCAGCACGTACAGGAACGGCACCAGCGGAATGAGAGCGAAGATCGCCCAGGCCAGCTTGGCGACAGCAGAGATGTCCCGCCGGGTGAACAAGTCGATCCAGATCAGGACGACGGCCAGCGGATGCAGGAAGCAAAGGAGAAGTTCGACAAGCTTCTTCATGCTCTTACGCTACTCGGCTGGCCTGAGGCTGGCTGCCGGCCAGCGGACTGCCGCTACGATCGCCTGGTGAGCGACCTTGAGTTCCCGCAGTTCCCGCCGGGCTTCGCCTGGGGCGTCGCAACAGCTGCTTACCAGATAGAGGGCGCGGTGGCTGAGGACGGCCGCGGCGTGTCGATCTGGGACACCTTCTGCCGGCAGCCCGGCGCGATCAGAGACGGGCAGACCGGTGATGTCGCTGCTGACCACTATCACCGCTGGGCCGAGGATGTCGCCCTGATGGCCGAGGTCGGTATCGACTCTTACCGATTCTCCCTGGCCTGGCCGCGGATCCAGCCCGGTGGCTCCGGACCGGGCAATAAGGCCGGGCTCGACTTCTACGACCGGCTGACCGACGCATTGCTGGCCAGGGGCATCAACCCGATGCCGACGCTGTACCACTGGGACCTGCCCCAGCCGCTGGAGGACGCGGGCGGCTGGATGGCGCGCGACACCGCCTACCGGTTCGCCGACTACGCAAGCCTGGCCGCGGACCGTCTCGCCGACCGCATCCCGCTGTGGATCACGCTGAACGAGCCGTTCGTGGTTACAGCGTTCGGCTACGCGCTCGGCATCCACGCGCCTGGCAAGGCGCTAGTGCTGGAAGCGCTCGCGACCGCGCATCACCAGCTACTCGGCCACGGCCTGGCGGCGGCGGCCCTACGCGCCGCCGGGGTCAGCCGGGTGGCGATCACGAACAACTACTCCCCTGCCTGGCCGACCAGCGAGAGTGCGGCCGATCTGGCCGCCACGGCGGCCTACGACGCGCTGCACAACCGGCTGTTCACTGACCCGGTGCTGCTGGGCTCGTATCCGGATCTGTCGGCGTTCGGGGTGCCGACGGGCGGACTCGACTGCGTGCAGGACGGGGATCTGGCGATAATCTCGGCGCCCATGGACGCGCTCGGGGTGAACTACTACAGTCCAACCCGGTTGTCTGCCCTGCCGGACTCGCCCCTGCCGTTCCGGCTGGAGCCGATCCCCGGCTATCCGGTTACCAACTTCGGCTGGCCGGTCATCCCGGCCGGGCTCACCGAGGTGCTCACGACACTGAAGGATCGCTACGCCGACCGCCTGCCGCCCATCTACATCACCGAGAACGGCTGCTCGGTAACCGATGAGCCGGACGCCAGCGGCGTAATCGATGACCAGCCGCGTATCGCCTACCTCGATGGGCACATCAGGGCAGTTTTCGACGCGATAGTGGCGGGTGTCGATGTCCGGGGCTACCTGGTCTGGACGCTAATGGACAACTTCGAGTGGAACGAGGGCTATCACCAGCGCTTCGGTCTCGCCTATGTCGATTTCGTCAGCCAGCGCCGGACACCGAAGGCATCGTCTGCCTGGTACCGCGACATGATCGCGGCCCAGCGCGAGCCTGCTCAGTAGGCCAGAGCGGGGGCCTGTCTGAGCCACGCACTGTCGGTTAGCACCGCGGCCATGAAGTGAGCCACGTCGGCGCGGGAAATCTTGCCCCCGCCAACCGGCGGGTACTCGGGCCGGACCCGGTACTGCCCGGTCGGCGGCGTGTCCACGAGCCTTGTCGCGCGGACCATCGTCCAGCCCAGGTCACTAGCGGCGACAATCGCCTCCATCTCCCGCACGTCGGCGAACGTCTTGGCCAGCACCCGGGGCAGGACCCACTTGATGAACGCGCCGGTGTCCGGATCACCCTGGATGAACGCACCCGCCGCCGACACGCAGATCAGCCGACGGATCCCGGCTTTGTCCATGCCGACGACGATGTTCCGCGCAGCGCTGGCGAGCAGGCCCGGCGTCTTCGCACCGCGCGGGCCGAGCGCCGACAGAACCGCGTCCGCGCCGGCCACAGTGTCCGCCACCGCGTGGCCATCGGTCGCGTCACCGCTCACCACAGTGAGGCCCGTAGCCGGCCCGAGCGACTGCGGGCTGCGGGCCAGCGCGCACACATCGTGCCCGGATTCCAGTGCCCAGGTCAGTAGGTGACCGCCAATCCGGCCACTGCTTCCGAGTATGGCGAGCTGCATGTCAGTTCCCTCCGGTCAACGACGTCTGCCCGGTCGGCTTACGCCTCCTGCCTGCGCCCGCGTTGCCACCGCGGTCGCTGCCGGGCCGGGCGAGGACGAACAGGATGATCGCGTAGCAGGCTAGGGCCACCGCCGTGCACGTCGTCATCGCCATCGACGCACCAGCACGCTGGCTGCCGACGAAGCTCGCACCGCTCACGCTGGCGCCCGCCATGCACAGCAGCGCGACCACGGCCGGGATTGCGAGCGCCGGCGACCGCGACGCGATGCCGCGGACCGCGGCCGCGAGCGAGCCGACGACGAGCAGCAGCCCGAGAACGCCGTGTACGGCGAGGGCCGCCGGGCCATGCGACACGGCGCGGCCGATCGCGGGGACGATCCCGGCTCCCCGATCGGCGGCCGGGATCGTCCCGTCCAGGTTCACGGCCATGCCGAGCAGCAACTCGCACAGCAGGGCTATCGAGACCGCAAGCGCCTGCCGCCCCAGCGCGCGTCCCTGCCCGTCGGGACGGCTGTCGCGGTCGGCGCGCTCCGGCTCAGGCATTGGTGTCTCCTTGCTCGCGCGAGCCGCCAATCACGGCCGGCTCGGCCGCCGCAACCTCGCGGCAAACGCCCGTCTCGCGGACATCGTCAGCGTCGCCTCCCGGCGCGGGCGGCGCCGACCCGCACCGGACGGCCATGCGAGCATCAGCAAGCCGCTCAAGCCGAACACGCCGACCTGGAACCACAGCGTTCGTACCAACGAGCCGGCGAAGTCGAGCCGGACCGCGGCGCCGCCGGCCGCAGCCAGTTCGCGGTGCACTCCGGCTGGCAGCGCTGCCGCGGCGCCGCTCGGCTTGCACGACGCCGGCAGGACGGTCGGGTCGGCGGCGACCAGCCGATCATGCAGGCACACGCCGAACTGGTCCACGACGCGGCCGGTATCGCCGGCGGGCACCCCAGCGGCGACCAGCCCGGCACGCAGCTGCGGCGCGACGGCAGATGCAGCGGTAGCCGCCTGCGTGCCAAGCATCCCGAAGAAGATCACGCCGATGACGGCGATTCCGATCGAGTTGCCGACCTGAAGCCCGGTGTTGAACAAGCCGGATGCTGAGCCGGCGTGCTGCCCAGGCACCCTGGCCAGCACGATGTCGGCCAGCGGCGCAATGACCGCGCCCAGGCCGAGGCCCGCCGCAACCAGGCCGGGCACGAGGTCCCAGGTCGTGACCGCGACTCCGTAATGGTGCACGGTGCCGATGATCGTGGCCATGCCTGCCGCGATGATCAGCGCGCCCGCGATCGTCACTCCCCGGCCGAAGCGGGGTGCTAGCCGCGCGGCCGCGCCAGACGACAGCAGGACGCCGACCGAGAACGGCAGGAAGGTAAGTCCCGCGTGCAGCGCCGTGAAGCCGAGGCCCAGCTGCAGGAACAGCGTGAGTACGAGCGCGAACGAGGCAATCCCGAGGAAGAAGGTAACGGCGACCGCCATGCCCACGCTGAACGCGCGCTCGCGGAACAGGCTGAGCTCGACCAACGGCGAGCCGTCTCGGCGCGACTTGACCCGCTCGTAGAGCACGAACAGGACGAGGACCGGCACGGACACGGCCATCGAGACGAACGTCCAGGTTGGCCAGCCGAGCTGGCGGCCCTGCACGAGCGGGTACAACAGGAGCAGCAGCGCCGCGCTGATCAGCGCCACGCCGACCGGATCGAGCTTGGGCGGCCGGGGCGCCCGTGACTCGCGTACCAGGACGGCTGATGCCGCGACGGCGATGATGCCGACCGGCACGTTGATCAGGAAGATCGGCCGCCAGGTCAGCCCGAGCAGGTTGTGCTGGATCAGCAGTCCGCCCAACAACGGGCCGCTCACCGTGCCGAGCCCGGCGGTGATGCCGAAGCCTGCTAGCGCCTTGATCCGCTCGGCGGGGGGGAAGATGACCTGGATCACCGCCAGTACCTGCGGCACCATGATGGCGCCCATCGCGCCCTGAACGACGCGGCAGGCGATCAGCATGCCGGGACTGGTTGCTGCGCCGCAGAGGGCTGACATGATCGTGAAACCGGTGACGCCGATCAGGAACAGTCGTTTCCTGCCGAACGTGTCGCCGAGCCGGCCGCCGGTGATCAGCAGCAGGGCATATGCCAGCGTGTAGCCGGCCAGCGCCCATTGGACATCGGCGTAGCTAGCATGCAAGTCCCGCTGGATCGACGGGATGGCGATGTTCACGATGGACACGTCGAGGAGGTTCATGAAGGCGGCCAGCAGCAGGATGATCAGCGTGAGCCACCTCCGCGGGTCAGGCTGATCACCTGACAGCGGCGGAGGTGCCAGGATCTGAGAGTCGGTAGCCATAAGAGATCTCCGCTCAGGAAGGAAGTTCTTAGTTACGTAGCCAACCTAGCGTCTTGGATTGCTATTGTCTAGCTAACTTAATGATCAGGAGTCCTAGGGATGATGAATAACCTGCCGGGGTCGTCTGACGACCCGGGCGAGACGGCGGCTGAGCCGCAGGCAGCCGGGTCGGGTGACCAGGCCTGGCAGGTGCCCTGGGCGGACGAGACGGTCTGGGAGGCTCCTTGGGCGGAAGGGGATGAGGCTTCGGGCTGGAGTCCGGAGCGACGGCTGCTGGCAATGGCCTTCGCCGTGGCGGTCCGCAAGACCGGGTCCCTGATGCAGGTCATGGGCCAGGCGGCTGCCGACCGGATCGGCATCAATGCCACCGACTTGAACTGCCTGAACATCCTCAGCTTCAGCGGCAAGATGACGGCAGGTGAGCTGGCCAGGGCAACCGGCCTGACGACCGCATCGATTACGGGCGTCATCGACCGCCTTGAGGCCGCGGGATTCGTGAACCGAGAGCGCGATGCAACCGACCGCCGGCGAGTGGTCGTTGCCATCTCACTTGACCGGGCCCTGCGCGAGGTGGCCCCGGTATTCGCACCTATGGTCGCCGACTGGCAGCGTCTGGCGAGCCGTTACTCCGATGATGAGCTGCGCCTGATCGTCGACTTCTACGACGAGATGGAACAGGTCATCCGCAAGCACCTGAACCGGCTGCGGGAAGGCGGCTAGCCGGGCTCGGCCCGTTGATTTCTCCCGCGCCCGCTCATGCGATCGCCCGGATCAGCTTCCAATCGGTGTTTGTGCCGATCGTCGCGACCGGCCTGCCGAATGACAGCCCGCCTTTGCGGCCGGGGATGAAGACCAGGTTGCCGTGGGCCGTGGTCGCATAGAGGTCGGGAATCCCGTCCCCATTGGCATCGCCGATCGAGGTCATGAGCGGGTACTTGGCCGCAGTGAACCCGGTACCGACCAGGATCCGGTGCCGGGGGCCCGCGAACCACCCGTTCCCCTTGCCCAGGTAGAGCCAGAGGCGGCCCAACGAGTCCCTGGCCAGCAGGTCAACCTTTCCGTCGCCGTTGAAGTCCGCCAGGCGCCGATAGATCTCAGGTGCGCCGCCGTGCCGATGACCGCGGGCGCTGCCGTAAGCCGACAACCGGCCCGGCCGCGCACGGCAGGATGTAGACCTCACCGTTCAGAGCCGGCAGGCCGTCGCCGGATACATCAGCGGTGCGAGAGCTGGTTCACGGTGATCGTTCGAGCCGAGTAACCGGCGGGTACTCGCCGCCGCATGCGGCCGATGGGGTCCGCCCAGGGCATTGGCGGGGTACAAGAAAAGTTGCGTTGCGGAGCAAGCAGGTCTTGAAGCTCCGGCTGCCGGCGCAAGCGCAGCGCTTCCGGCAATACCCACCGACAACGCACTGATACCAATCACCGCCATGATCCGGGTGCGCGGAAATCTCATTGATGACCTCACGCTTGGCACTCCCGTCCCGGAGGAGCGATCGGTCAGCAAGCAGGCGGCGTGCTCCGATAGCTCTATAAAGACCCACTAAAACTAATGAAGATGAATTGTTCCGACTGTCGTCAGTCGTCAATCGCTGTCAAGATTTGCCGGGAGGCATGGTGGCGAGCACAGTCGGGCAGCCCGAGGCGGCCGCCGCGCCACACCCGCTCGACCCGCTCGCTGCGGACGAGATCAGCCGGGTGGCGGCCACGCTGCGGGCGGGAAAAGGCCTGAACGAGCGCTGGCGGTTCGCTTCGATCGAGCTAGCCGAGCCGCCCAAGGACCTGCTCGCGGCTGGTCCTGACAGCATCACCAGGACGGCCCACGTGGTCTGCTGGAACACGACCAACGGACGGGCCTACCGGGCGCTGGTTTCGCTCGCGAACGACAGCGTGACGCACTGGGAGCACTTGCCCGGGCAGCAGCCGAATATGACGCTCGACGAGTGGCACGAGTGCGATCTGATGCTGCGCGCTCACCCGGCGGTCATTGACGCACTGGCCGGGCGGGGCATCACCGACATGAGCCGGGTCCTGACGGATGTCTGGGCCTATGGTGCTGAACTTGTGCCGGAGCGGTATCGCGGCCTGCGGCTCGGCTGGGCCGATGTCTGGGACCGCGGCAGCCCGGACGGTAACCCGTACGCGCACCACATCACCGGGCTGCATCCGGTAGTGGACCTGAACCGGATGGCACTGCTCGAGATTGAGGACAGCCGGGACGCTGAAGGCGGCTCTGGACCACCGGAAGTGGCCGGCGAATACTTGCCGCAGTTGCTCGCCAACCAGATGCGCAGCGTCAGCCCGCTGGAAGTGCAGCAGCCCGCGGGAGTCTCGTTCACCCTGGACGGGCGGCTGCTGCGCTGGCAGAACTGGGAGTTGAGGCTCGGGTTCAATCACCGCGAGGGCCTTGTCCTGCATACCGTCGGCTTCCGGGACGGCGGGCGACTGCGCCCGATCGCACACCGGATGTCGTTCGCCGAGATGATCGTGCCCTACCGCGATCCGACCGCCGACCACTACCGTCGCACGGCCTTCGATATCGGCGAGTGGGGCCTGGGCTTCATGACCACCTCGCTTGAACTCGGCTGCGATTGCCTGGGCGAGATCCGGTACCTGGACGCGGTGCTGCACGACTCGCGCGGCGAGCCGCGCACGATCCGCAATGCCGTGTGCGTCCATGAGGAGGACGACGGGATCTTGTGGAAGCACGTCGATGAGCGCACCGGCGCCGCGGTCCGCCGGGCCCGGCGGCTGGTGATCTCCTTCCACGTCACCGTCGCCAACTATGAGTACCTGGTCTACTGGCGCTTCTATCAGGACGGCAACATCGAGTGCGAGGTGCGGGCGACCGGGATCATGGTCACTTCGTTCTTCCCTCCCGGCCGCCAGCCGGCCACGGGCGCCCTCGTCGACCAGCGCACCTACGCGCCATACCACCAGCACTTCATCGTGGCCCGTCTCGATATGGACGTGGACGGCCGGGAGAATACGGTGTTCGCCGCGCAGGCGCGGGCCCTGGCCGCCGGGCCCGGTAACCCCTACGGGCTTGCGCTGGTCATCGATGAGACGCCGCTGCGGACTGAGGCCGAGGGCAGGCAGGACGCCAGCTGGCAGACGCAGCGCACCTGGAAGATCGCGGCGCCAGGTCGCCGCAACGGCCTCGGCCAGGCGCCCGCCTACAAGCTGGTCCCGGGCGGCAGCTTCCCGCCGATGATCGAGCCGTCCTCGCTGGTGCGCAGGCGGGCCGAAGTCATCGGGCACACGCTCTGGGTGACGCCGTACCGTCCGGAGGAGCGGTGGCCTTGCGGTGAGTTCCCGAATCAGAGCGCGGCCGACACCGGGCTGCCGGCCTGGACCGCGGCGGACCGGCCAATCGCCGACGCCGACGTCGTGCTCTGGTACGTGTTCGGCCTTCACCACATCACCCGGCCCGAGGACTGGCCGGTGATGCCGACGGACCGCACCTCGTTCTGGCTGAAGCCGTGGGGATTCTTCGACCGCAACCCGGCCCTCGACGTGCCGCCGAGCCCGCATCCCCAGCCGGGTTAGCGCTAGATTGCGCGCATGAATAAGCAGCCTGGGCGGACCGGCGCGGGGCAGGACGTCGTTGAGGTCTACACGGACGGCGCGTGCAGCGGTAACCCCGGGCCCGGCGGGTGGGGGGCCGTGCTCAGCTATCGCGGGAAGGCCAGGGAACTGTCCGGCGGCGAGGCTGCCCCTACCACCAATAACCGGATGGAGCTGATGGCCGCGATCCGGGCGCTGGAGGCCCTTACGAGGCCGTCAGTGGTTCGCCTGCATACCGACAGCATTTACCTGCGTAACGGGGTCACAAGCTGGCTGGCCGGCTGGAAGCGCAACGGCTGGCGCACGGCGAGCAAGCAGCCGGTCAAGAATGAGGATCTCTGGCGGCGTCTTGACGCCGCCGCGGCACCGCATGACGTGCAATGGCTATGGGTAAAGGGACACGCCGGGGACCCGGGGAACGAACGGGCTGACGCCCTGGCCAACCGCGGCATGGCTGAGGCAGTGGCTAGGTCGCGCCACTAGGCGATCAAGGAAGATGAAAGCTCGCCCTGGCGAAGCAGCTGCCTCACCAGGGCGAGCGCGATGACCGGTCCCCCCGGATTCATCTCAATGGGTCCCCCGCTACACAGGATGACATACTCGTTACAGGCCGTTGCAGGGGGGGTGGTTCCTACATCATCGACCCTGGCCGGACTTTTTGCCTCTTGCCTGCCGTCCGAGCGCCCGGCCAACCTGATCCAATAGACCGCATGGAACGCCTGGATCGGCAGCTGCAGTTCATTGCGGAAGCGGGACGACTGAAGGGCGTGCAGCGGCAGACAACGCTCACCGACCCGGCCCGGCGGGAGAACTCGGCCGAGCACTCCTGGCACCTCGGTCTCATGGCGATCGCGCTAGCCGAATACGCCCCGGCCGGCACCGACCTGGCCAGGGTGGCCGCGATGCTAGCCATCCACGACTTGGTCGAGGTGGATGCCGGTGACTTGTTTGCCTACGCGGGCGAGGCCGACCAGGTAAGGCAACGCGCGGCCGAGCAGGCCGCGGCGGAGCGGATATTCGGCCTGTTGCCGCCAGACCAGGCGCATGGTCTCCGCCAGCTCTGGGATGAGTTTGAGGAACGGCAAAGCCTTGAGGCAAGGTTTGCCAGAGCGCTCGACCGCCTTGCGCCGATGCTCGAAAACGTGAAGGCCGGCGGCGGAACCTGGCGCGAGCACAGTATCAGCGCCGAGCAGGTCCTAGAGAAAGTAGCGCTGATCGAGGACGGGTCGACCGAACTCGGCCGGTTCGCGCGATTCATCATCGGCCGCGCGGTGCGGGACGGAATACTCGCGCCTGCGGCGGCCGCGTCCGAAGCCGAGATCGCGGCAGCGGCCGGCTAGCCGTGGTGGTTAGAAGCACTTGACGGCGACCAGGACGCGCGTAGCCTCGGTCATCGTGTAGCTGTTGCCGCCTGCAGTGTAGTTGACCTGGATCGTGGCCGATTTCGGGTGGTCGCTCGTGCGGGTCTGGGCGAACACGAGGTTCGTCGTAGCGTGCGGCGCGATGGTCGCGAGCAGGCGCTTGCGGTACTTCCACGTCGGCCAGCGCACGGGCCAGTAGTTCTCCCCGAGGATCACGGTTCCGCCGCCCCCTGTTTGCTCTACCGGGATTAGGTAGACCGGTGATGTCATCTTCTGCCCGACCCCGCCGATCAGCCGCACGCCGGTTACTGTGACCGTCTGGTTGCTGCTGTTCTGCAGTGTGTAGAAGCCATTCGCAAGGGTCTTTCCGGGCCCGCACTGCAGACCGCTGCCCCCGTTGGCTGGATCGCCCAGCGGTGACGGCCCATTTGCGCCGCATCCGGCCAGCAGGAGGGCCAGGGCCGCGACCGCCAGGCGTTTCCGCACGGTCAGGCTTTGCTGCTCGGCTCGCAGGCGGCCAGGATCCGCCCCGCCCCTACCGGGTCGGTTTGGTAGGCGAAGAGCACCCGCGTGTAACCGCGCCCGCAGCGGTTCTCCCTCGTATTCCGGTACGTCCACGTCACGCTGGTGATGCCGCCATAGGTCACGAGGTCATGCTGCGTGATGCCGCCGCCTGCCATCCAGCCGGGTAACGGGCCGAGCGTGAAGGTCTGCCCCATGTCGTTCTCCTCACTGGTGCCCATGTCACGCCCCCACGGCAGGCTCTGCGCATAGATCTCGACGCGCCAGCCGCTACCCGGCCCCCGGTTGAAATTGGGCTGCCTGATGCGGACATGGCCGATCCGGTGCTCGGCGACCAGCCAGCACATGGGAGCCGACGGACCAGCTGCGGCTAGGACGCTGCCCGGTCCTGCGGATGCCTGCGCTGACGGGTCCGAAGCTCACTCGGGTCGCCAGCCTTGGCGGCCGCGATTGCGGCGCGGACCTTCGGGTTGTTCAGAGCAGCTAGCTCGACGGGGCTGATGGTCAAGGCCGGAGTAAGGATGAGAGTGCCGTCGGGCAGTTCCTCGGCGGTGTACCTGTCATAGTCGTGGCTCCGAACGCGGGCCAGGCTTGTCCGGCCACGCTCGTCGACAACTACTTCTCTAGCTGGCATCCGGTTCTTCCTGTTACACGGTTTTGCTGGCTGTTAGCGGTTTAGTGCCCTTTGCTTGATTTCAACAGTAGCTGCTCGGCTCGCCGACCGCCCGGCAGCACGTCGAACCGGGGGCCCAGTTCGCCGCCATGGGCGCGACCTCCTGGTTCGCGGACTCGCGCCAGGATCTCCAGCGCCCCGTCGGAGCGTAAGCCCGGCATTCCGCAGCCGGTCAGAAGAAGATCAGCTTGACCGCAGCGATGACGCCGATCAGGACGACGAAGATACGGAGCGCGAGCGGCGGTAGCCGCCGACCATAGCGGGCGCCGACCAGTCCGCCCAAGGTCGAGCCAACGGCGATCAGTAGCACAACGAGCCAGGCAACGTGCGCGAACGCGATGTAGACAACGGCCGCCGTGCCGTTGACCACCGTGACGAGGACATTCTTCGCGCCGTTGACCCGCTGCAAGCTCTCGTCCAGGAAGGTGCCGAGCAGTCCGATGACCAGCACTCCCTGAGCCGCGCCGAAGTAGCCCCCGTAGATGGCCGAGGCGAACACGCCCGTGCCAAGGAGCAGGCCGGTCCGCTCGTTACCGGGCTGCGCGGCGCCGGCCTGCTCGGCTCGCAGCCGCCGTCGCGCGATGATCCGGCCGCTGAGCCAAGGCTGTACCACCACCAGCGCGCAGGAGATCAGGATCAGCGCCGGAACGATGACCTGGAAAGAGGACGACGGCAAGGAAAGCAGGGCGGCCGCACCGGCCACAGAGCCAGCAGCCGCGATCGCGCCGAGGCGGATCAGCCGGCTCCGCTGGCCCGCGAGTTCCCGGCGGTATCCGATGGCGCCGCTGACGTTACCTGAGACCAGGCCGACGTTGTTCGACACATTGGCGACAACGGGCGGGATGCCGAATGCGAGCAGCGTAGGAAAGGTGATCAGCGATCCGGAGCCGACGACGGCATTGACCGCACCTGCGGCTCCGCCGGCCGCGAAGATCGCGAGTGCCTCAGCCGGACCCACGAGTTTCCTGCATGTCCATGATCGTAGACGAGGCTAGAACCGGGCAGCTCAGCACCAGTGGCTGGTCAGGGTGATTACACCGCGCGCGCAGACCAGCGAGACGCCCTGCGCTCCACCAGGAGCGGGACTCCGAAGCAGCGTGACAGATTACGCTCGGTAAACACTTCGGAGACAGGGCCGACCGCCAGTACCGCGCCTTTCCGTAGCAGCATCGCGTGCGTGAACCCCTGAGGTACCTCCTCGACGTGGTGCGTCACGAGCACCATCATGGGCGAGCGCGGATTACGCAGCAGCTCGGTAATCCGCTGCACCAGGTCTTCCCGGCCGCCGAGATCAAGGCCAGCGGCGGGCTCATCCAGCAGCAGCAGCTCAGGGTCTGCCATCAGGGACCGGGCAATCTGAACTCGTTTACGCTCGCCTTCCGACAGCGAAGCGAACCGGCGCCTGATCAGGTGCGCGCAGCCCAGTGCGTCCAGCAGCTCGACGGCCCTAGTGACGTCGAAGGAGTCGTAGTCCTCCGCATTCCGGCCGAGTATTCCGTACGACGCGGTCAGCACCAGGTCAATGACCTTCTCGCCGGGCGGCACCTGATCGGCAATCGCGGCGCTTGACAGGCCGATCCTGGTTCGCAGGTCGGCGACATCCGCCTCATGCAGGGCCTCGCCGAGTATCTCGACAGTCCCCTGAGTGGGTGCCAGCAAAGTAGCGGCTACCTGCAGCAGGGTCGTCTTTCCGGCGCCGTTCGGCCCGATGACTACCCAGCTCTCGTCACTATGCGCGGTCCAGTCGACGTCTCGCAGCAATGTCGATCTGTCGTGCCGGACCGTAACCCCGCGCAGCCGGAGTACCTCGGGCGCCATCCGGTTCCCTTCGAGTGCCGCCAATCTCAGCTCGAACTTACGGCATGATCGGCGGTGCGGCAGGCCCAGGGAGTTAACCCTGCTGGCGCACCGCGATCAGCGCTGCCTGAGTCCTGTCGGCCACGCCCAGCTTGGCCAGCACCGCGCTCACGTGCGTCTTGACTGTCTTCTCCGAGACGGTGAGAATGCGCGCGATCTCGCGGTTCGACCGGCCGTCGGCGAGCAGCGCAAGCACCTCACGTTCCCTGGCGGTCAACGCCTCGAGGCCGCGGGCCCCGGCACCTGGCCGCGCGGCCACGAGGCTCGCAGCCCCCGGTGCCAGCACCGTGTGCCCGTCGTGTACCGAGCGGATCGCCCGTACCAGGGCATCGGGATCGACGTCCTTGTACAAGAACCCGGCCGCGCCCGCCTGGAGTGCCATCGCGGGACCAGCGGGTCCGGCGGCGCTTGTCAGCACGAGTGTCTTAGTCGGCAGGCTGCGGGTGCGCAACTCGGCCAGCACGCCGAGGCCGTCCAGCACCGGCAGCTTCAGGTCGAGCAGCAGTACGTCCGGGTTATACGCCACCGCGAGGCTCACCGCTTCGGCACCGTCGGCGGCCTGGCCAACGAGCGTGATGTCGTCCTGGACCTCTAGGAGCACAGCTAGGCCCTGCCGGACGACGGGGTGGTCGTCGGCAATCAGCACGGTGATCTTTCGAGGGGTCAACCGGAGCCCCTGTTGGCATGTGTTTTTCGCGCCGCAGCCCGCGGAGTCTTTCGGGGGGTGAGCGGGGGGCGGAGCCCGGCGCTGGTCGGCACACTGAGCCGGACGATCGTGCCAGTGCCCGGCGACGAGCTCACCGTCAGCTTGCCGCCGGCTGAGGCCGCTCGCTCGCGCATGGAGGCAAGTCCAAGGCCGGACTGCGTCGTGCCCAAATCGAAGCCGTTCCCGTCGTCACGGACCTCCAGAACGACCCGGCCCTGGCGCCCGGCCAGCATTACCGTCACGCCCCCTCCGCCGGAGTGACGCAGCGCGTTCCCGATCGCCTCCTGCGCCACCCGGTAAATGACGGTCTCACGCTGCGGGTCGAGCGCGGGCAGGTCGCCTGCCTGGACCTGAACGTCGGCTCCATAGGTACGGCCGGCCATGACGGCATAGCCCCGCACCGAGCCTGCCAGCCCGCCTGCCGCGAGCTCGGGCGGCGCGAGGCCGTCGATGACCGCGCGCAACTCGGCGTGCGCCTGCCCGGCCAGGTCGGCGACGCTGCCCATCTCCTCAACCGCTCTGGCCGGGTCGCGTCCGACCAGCACGGCCGCCGCCCTGGCCTTGGCTCGCACGCTGAACAGCTTCTGCGACACCGCATCGTGCAGGTCCCTGGCGAGCCGGGCGCGTTCCTGCAGCAC
Source organism: uncultured Actinomycetota bacterium (assembly GCA_963804435.1). Lineage (GTDB taxonomy): Bacteria > Actinomycetota > Actinomycetes > Streptosporangiales > Streptosporangiaceae > JAJYUU01. The sequence continues at coordinate 627,868 of CAWDQI010000003.1, forward strand.
CGAGAGCTCGCGGCCGCGCTCGTAGAGCCGGGCATTGGTCAGCGCGATCGCGGCGTGCGCGGCGAACAGGCTGACCAGTCGCTCGTCGCGCTCGGTGAAGCCGCCCGGCTCGGTCTTGCAAGCGGCGAAGATGAAGCCGAGTACCTGCTCACCTTCGGTAATCGGGACGCCGAGCACGTCGGTGAGCTCGGGGTGCGCGGCCGGCCAGCCCCAGAAACGCGGGTCCTGGCGGATGTCGGCAAGCCGCAGGGGCTTGCCTTCGCGCAGCATGACCGCCAGGATGCCGTGCTGGCGCGGCAGCGGGCCGATGGCCGCCTGCTCCTGCGCCGTCAGGCCGTCCACAACGAACTCGGCGAAGGTGCCGGCGTCGCCGGGCACCCCCAGGGCCGCATAACGGGCCCCGGCCAGCGACCGGGCTGAGCGCACGATCATCTGCAGCACGTCGCGCACCGAGAGCTGGCTGGCCACCGCCAGCACGACCTTGCTGACATGCTGGAAGATCTCGTCCGCTCCGGCCTGCCCCGGACCGGCTTCCTGGGTCATGTCATGACGGTACCGGCCAGGCTGGCGGTGCGAATCGGGCGCTGGTCCTAGGCCTAAAGTCGCAGGCCGGGCCGGTCGGCCGGCCGATGTACTGCCCCGCTTTGTTACCTAGCGTCGATGCCATGACCATTTCCGAAGTAGCAATCGTGACCGGAGCTTCCCGCGGGCTTGGCCTCGCGCTCGCTGGCGGGCTGGCCGAGGCGGGCTACCAGCTCATCATTGACGCGCGGGACGGCGATGCCCTGGAGGCCGCCGCGGCGGAGATTCGCGCCCGGCATGACCTGCCACGCCGGGCCGTGCTTGCGCTGCCAGGCGACATCTCCGATGCCGGCCATCGGGCCGCGCTGGTCGCGGCCGCGGGCGAGCAGGGCGGCGCTAGCCTCCTGATCAACAACGCCGGCACCCTCGGGGCAAGTCCGCTGCCGCCGCTGGCCGAGTATCCACCCGCGGCGCTGCTGGCGGCGTTCGAGGTGAACGTTGTCGCCCCGGTCGCGCTCACCCAGCTAGTGCTGCCCGACCTGCGCAGGCTCGGCGGGTCCGTGCTGAGCGTCACCTCCGATGCCGCCGTCGAGCCGTACGCGGGGTGGGGCGGCTACGGCGCCACCAAGGCCGCGCTTGAGCAGGCCAGCAACGTGCTCGCCGCCGAGGAACCGGCCGTGCGGGTCTGGTGGGTGGATCCAGGGGACATCCGTACCCGGATGCACCAGCAGGCTTTCCCCGGCGAGGACATCTCGGACCGGCCGCTCCCAGCGGCGGTGCTGCCGGGATTTCTCCGGCTAATCGCCGAGCGGATGCCGAGCGGCCGGTACCGGGCAGCAGAACTCGTGCCGGCAGGCGCAGCGTCATGACCATCTCGCTCGAACTCCCGGCCGATGGCTCCGTGCTGCCGCCCGAACTCGAGGCCCATGAACCGCCCGAGGCAACTGGCAGGACCAGAGACTCGGTCCGGCTGCTGGTCAGCCGCACGGCGGCCGGCGAGCTGAGTCATTACGCCTTCACCGAGGTACCGGACCTCCTGCTCCCTGGCGACCTGCTGGTGGTGAACAACTCGGCCACGCTGCCCGCCGCGGTGGCATTGCCGGACCAGTTGACCGTTCATTTTTCCACTGCCATGCCCGAAGGTGACTGGCTGGTCGAGCTGCGGTCCGGGCACGGGAGTATGACCGTGCCGTTCAGCGGCGGCACGCCGGGTCAGCGGTTCTGCTTGCCCGGCGGCGCAGTGCTGACTCTCGCCAGCCCGTTCAGCAAGCGGCTCTGGCATGCGCGGCTGTCCACCGCGGTCATTCCCTACCTCATGCGCTACGGCGCCCCGATCCGCTATTCCTACGTGCCGGTGCCCTGGTCGATCGATGCCTACCAGACCGTGTTCGCGATCCGGCCGGGCAGTGCGGAGATGCCGAGTGCGGCCAGGCCGTTCACGGCAGAGGTCGTGACCAGGCTCGTCACCAAGGGCGTGACCATCGCACCAGTGACCCTGCACACTGGCGTGTCATCGCTCGAAGGTGGTGAGGACCCGTATCCGGAGAGCTACGAGGTGCCACCCGCGACGGCGAGGCTGGTTAATCTCACCCGGCAGCATGGCGGGCGGGTGATAGCGGCCGGCACGACGGTGGTCCGTGCTCTCGAAACTGCTGCGTCGCGCCGCGACGGCGATCGCTGCGGCGCGGTCGTCGCCTCAGCCGGGTGGACATCGCATGTGGTCACGCCGCAGACCGGCGTGACGGCGGTCGACGGCCTGCTGACGGGCCTGCACGAGCCCCGTTCCACCCACCTGTGGATGCTCGCGGCGTTCGCCCCGGCCAGCCTGCTCGAGCGCTGCTACCAAGAGGCGGCCGAACGTGGCTACCGCTGGCACGAGTTCGGTGACGTGCACCTGCTGCTGCCTTAGCGGGCCCGCCGCATCGAGGGCAGCCTGCCCGGCCCTTGCACCCGGTCGACTCGCGAGCAGTGCCGGTAGATAACGTTAATAACGCAATGTCCGGTCCGCAGATCACGCTGCTGGTGACCCTGACAGGCCGCGACCGGCCGGGGGTCACCTCTCGCTTGTTCGGGGCCCTCGCCGGGCACGACCTGACGGTCACCGACGTCGAACAAGTCGTGATCCGGGGCCGCCTGGTCCTCGGCGCGTTGCTGGCCTGCGGCGCCGCCCCTGACCTGACCGCAATCCACCAGCAGGTGACGGGCCTGGCCGCGGACATGGGGATGGACGCCGAGATCACCACGGGATCCGGCGAGCCGCCACCGCGGCGGCGCGGCGGCCTGCATGTCACAGTCCTCGGCTGGCCGCTTGAGCCGTCGGCGGTCGCATCGATCGCGGGCCGGATCGCCGCCAACGGCGCCAACATCGACAGGATCACCCGGCTGGCCGACCGCCCCGTTACCTGTATTGAGTTCGAGATCTCGGGCGCCGACCCGGTGACGCTGCGGTCGGTGCTGGCCCGTGACTCGGTCGAGCTCGGCGTCGACATCGCCGTGCAACGCGCTGGCCTGCACCGCCGGGCTATGCGCCTGGTCGTGATGGACGTCGATTCCACGCTCTTGCAGGACGAGGCGATCGAGCTGCTGGCCGATCGGGCCGGCTGCCGGGCCGCGGTCGCGGAGCTGACCGCAGCCGCCATGCGCGGTGAGATCGATTTCTCCGAGGCGCTGCGCCAGCGAGTTGCACTGCTTGCCGGACTTGACGCCGCCGTCATCGACGACGTGCTCACTGGCCTGCGGCTAGCACCCGGTGCGCAGACCCTTATCCGGACGCTGAAACGGCTCGGATACCGGTGCGGGGTGGTCAGCGGAGGGTTCACCCAGGTGACCGACTGGCTCACCGTAGAGCTCGGCCTGGACTTCGCCGAAGCCAACACGCTCGACATCGCCAACGGCAAGCTCACCGGACGCGTCATCGGGCCGGTCGTGGACCGGCAGGGCAAGGAGCGCGCGCTACGGCGGTTCGCAGCCAAGGCTGGCGTGCCGCTGAGCCAGACCGTCGCTGTCGGGGACGGTGCTAACGACCTTGACATGATCTCGGCCGCCGGTCTCGGCATCGCGTTCAACGCGAAGCCCGCCGTGCGCGACGCAGCCGACACCTCACTGAGCGTGCCGCACCTGGACGCCGTCCTGTATCTGCTGGGCATCTCCCGAGACGAGGTGGAGGCGGCCGATGCCGAAGACGCGTCGCTGCTGCCCGGCAGCGAGCCGTGGGCAGGTCCGGAGCCACGATCGGTCCCGGGCTAGGCGTCAGGTTCGGCGGCTCCCTGGCGCGGCGACCAGGACGCGATCACCGCGCCTTCGCCCTCGGCAAGCTCAGCCCATTGTCCAGGCACGGCGATCACCGCGATCGCGCTCGTGGGAAAATGCGGCTCACTGCCGGTCAGCTGCCCGACGAGCCCGGCCGCGGCCGGATTATGCCCGATATACATCAGCGTCCGCACGCTGGCCGGAGTCTGCCGGATGATTTCGGCGACATTCTCGCTGTCCGCCTCATAGAGCCGGCGGTCCGCGGTGAATTCCGGTTCGCCGCCGAGCGCCGCCGCCACGTACTGCCAGGTCTGCCGGGTCCGCCGGGCGGCTGAGCAGACCACCGCGTCCGGCCGGAAGCCAGCCTGCGCGAGCCACGACCCAGCCGCGGCGCTGTCGCGCTGGCCGCGCGGGCGGAGCGCGCGCTCGTAGTCAGGGCCGCCAGGCAGCTCGCCTGCCTTGGCGTGCCGCATCACGATCAGCCGATGCTCCTCCCGCATGTGTCCATCGTCGGCTAGATCGGCCGCCTGCGCCCGCCGGCGCGCGGAGAAAGGCGCAGGTTAGCGCGGTGGAACAGCACAAACGGGCGGCAGGTCGTCAAGACCTGCCGCCCGCCTTGCTGCCGTCGGCCGCGCGGAAACCGGGTCGCTGCCTTGGTCAGGCGGCAACCTTGTTGGCCGGCCGGCGGTTGCAGCGTCACCCCCGGCAATGGAGGTCGAGCGGCGCTTGGAGACGATGATCGCCGTCACGACGATGGCGAAGGCCACGATCGCGACCGCGGCCCGCAGGCCGAGGTTGCCGCTGTACTCGACCACGCTGGTGGCGATCAGCAGTGACACCAGGTTCATTACCTTGATCAGCGGGTTGATCGCCGGACCTGCGGTGTCCTTGAACGGGTCACCCACGGTGTCGCCGATGATCGTTGCCTCATGCGCCTCGGAGCCCTTACCGCCGTGATGTCCGTCCTCGACGAGCTTCTTGGCGTTGTCCCAGGCACCGCCCGAGTTGGCCAGGAACACCGCCATCAGCGCCCCGGCCGCGATGGCCCCAGCCAGGTAAGAACCGAGCGGCGCGTAGCCGAAGGCGAAGCCCACCGTGATCGGCATCAGCACCGCAAGCAGGCCAGGAGTGGCCAGCTCGCGCAGCGAATCCCTGGTACAGATGTCCACGACTCGGCCGTATTCGGGTTTCTCGGTGTAGTCCATGATGCCGGGGTGGGTGCGGAACTGCTCCCGGACCTCGTACACCACGCGGCCGGCCGCCCGGCCGACTGCCATGATCAGCAGGCCGGCGAAGAAGAACACCACGGATGCGCCGATGATCAGCCCGAACAGGTCGTTCGGGGCGTCGATGCCCAGGCTGAAGCCGTGCAGGTGCTTGGCCAGCAGCTCGGCTGTGACCTGGGTACGGAACGCCCCGAACAGGGCAGTCGCGGCCAGTACCGCAGTCGCGATCGCGATGCCCTTGGTGATCGCCTTGGTGGTGTTGCCTACCGCGTCCAGCTTGGTCAGTACCTGGGCCGCCTCGCCCTCGACCTCGCCGGACATCTCGGCAATGCCTTGTGCATTGTCCGACACCGGGCCGAAGGTGTCCATCGACACGATGACGCCAACCGTGGTCAGCAGGCCGGTGCCGGCCAGGGCCACCGCGAACAGCGCGATCGTTGGGTTGCCGGTGCCGAGCAGGAACGCGCAGTACACCGCGCCGCCGATCAGCAGTGCCGAGTACACCGCCGACTCAAGCCCGACCGCGATGCCCGAGAGGATCACGGTGGCCGGGCCGGTCAGCGAGCTCTCGCCGATTTCCTTGACCGGCCGCCGGTTGGTTTCGGTGAAGTAGCCGGTCAGCAGCTGGATGGCGCTGGCTAGCACCAGGCCGACCACGACGGCCCCGATGGCCAGCAGCCGCGGGTCGCCGCCGTGCCGCGCGATCGCAGGGCTAACGTTATGCAGCCCGCTGAACTTGGACGGCAAGTAGATGAAGGCCGCGATTACGACCAGCACGAGCGAGATCACGGCCGAGGCGAAGAAGCCCCGGTTGATGGCGGTCATGCCGCTTCGGTCGTTCTGGCGCGGAGCCACGATGAAGATGCCGACCACCGCGGTGATCACGCCTATCATCGGCACGATCAGCGGGAATACCAGGCCCTCGTTGCCGAATGCGACCTTGCCGAGGATCAGGGCTGCCACCAGCGTGACAGCGTAGGACTCGAACAGGTCCGCGGCCATCCCCGCACAGTCGCCCACGTTGTCGCCTACGTTGTCGGCGATGGTCGCCGCGTTGCGGGGGTCGTCCTCGGGGATGTGCTTCTCGACCTTGCCGACCAGGTCGGCACCCACGTCGGCGGCCTTGGTGAATATTCCGCCGCCCACCCGCATGAACATGGCGAGGAGGGCGGCGCCGAAACCAAAGCCCTCCAGCACGCTGGACGCGTTGCCCTTATAGATGAGCACAACAACAGCGGCGCCGAACAGGCCAAGCCCGACCGTGAACATGCCCGCCACGCCGCCGGTGCGGAAAGCGATCCGCATTGCCGGCCGCTCGCCTGCCTCCTTGGCGGCAGCCGCGACGCGGACGTTGCCGCGGACCGCGAGCCACATGCCGGTGAAGCCGGTTACCGCGGAGAACAGAGCCCCGACAAGGAAGAAGATCGAGCGGCCGAACCGAACCGACTCGTTGACGGCCGGCAGTACGAGCAGCACGAAGAAGATCAGGACGACGAAGACGCCCAGGGTCCTGAACTGGCGGCGCAGGTAAGCGGCGGCGCCTTCCTGAACGGCCTTGGCGATCTCCTGCATCTTCGGCGTGCCCTGACTGGCCGCCAGTACGTCTCGGACCAGCCAGCCCGCGACGGCGAGCGCCATCAGCGCGATGACGGCCACCACGGCTACCCAGGCCAGGTTGCCGCCACTGACCGTGGCCGTGCCTCCCGCCAGGGCGAGTTTGTGCAACATCCGTCCTCCTTGACAGGGGATTACAAGCTAGTACCGAGCCGACGCAAATGGCACGATCTCGGTTGGCTTAGTTCGTAGCGGCCCGGCGCCGGCTGCCGATAAAAGGCATGCCCAGCCGACCAACGACGGTGCCGGGAGTCTACGCATCGATGTAAGCCGAATGTAAACCGGGTGCGGTTACTTACGCAGTCGCGACGAATTTGTGACGTAACGGTGCCCTGCCAGTGATCCGAGCCGCCAACCAGGCGGCAGCCATCACCGCAGGTTTAGCGGGCTCCGGCCGACGGCCAGCTCATCCTGATGCTCGTGCCCGCCGGGGTCTCGCTGATCTGCACGTCATCAGCGAGGCCCTCGATGACCGCGATGCCGAGCGAGGCAGGCAGGCCAAACCCCGACGGACGGCTGTCCAGGCCCGCAAGCTGAGCGCCGGGACCGCCCGAACCAGCCGAGACCGCTCGTCCGGCTGGCCTGGCCAGCCCCGCTGGCCCGGCCGGCACCGCGTCCACAGCGCAGTTATCGGTGACCTCAACCTCGAACCGGCCAGCCCCGTCGGTAAGGGCGAGCCGCACTGGCTCGGTCGGGACAGTAGAGCTGGTGGCCCTCGACGGCGCGCGAGCACGCCTCGCCCACCGCCAGCCTGACCTCGTCAAGCAAGGACTCGTCGACTCCGCTGCGCCTGGCCACGGCGGTCGCTACCAGCCTGGCCGTCCGAACATGAGCGGGCAGCGCGGTGAAACTCAGCTCGACTGTTGCCATCTCGGCCTCGCTAGCTCGCGCCCCGGCAGCCTACTTCTCTGCCCGGCGAGCCGCGATAGCCTCGTCGACGGTGTCGTGAATGCCAAATACCTTGGTCAGCCCGGTGATCCGGAATATCTTCAGGATCCGCTCCTGGGTGCAGACCAGGTCGAGCGAGCCATCGTGCGCCCGAACCCGCTTCAGCCCGCCAACGAGAACGCCAAGGCCGGTGGAGTCGAGGAATTCGACCTTCTCCATATTGACGACGAGCTGGTAGAAACGGTTGTTGACTAGCTCGATCAGCAGTTCACGCAAGCGCGGAGCGGTGTAGACGTCGATCTCGCCCTCAACATCGACGATCTCGATGCCATCTTTGCTGTGGTGGTCCAGCTTCAGATCCACAAATCCTCCAGCGCCAGTTACGGCGGTTATGTCCAGCGGCGGTTTGCTCGGCCGTCTCCCGTAAGGCGTGCCCTGTCGCGCATTCAACCACGCCCTGACGTTATTCCTATACCAGATCGCCGTCGCGGGCACCGTGCGTCGTGAGAGACACTGGGATCTGATGTCACCCGTACCGCCGCTTGTCCCCGGCGAAACGCTGTTCACCGGCGCTGATTCGCGCCCGGCAGCGGCAATCCTCGCGGCCGGGGCGCGCGCAGGCAGGTTGACATTCCGGGCCGAGCTACCAGGGCGTGCGGGTAGCCACGCTGACTGGCCGGGCTGGGTGCCTGCCGATCTCATCGATGCCCTGGCGCGAGCGGGAATCACGGCACCGTGGCAGCACCAGGCCGACGCAGCCGACCTGGCCAGGTCGGGTCGCAGCGTGATCATCTCGACCGGCACCGCCTCGGGCAAATCGCTCGGTTACCTGCTGCCCGCCCTGGCCGCCGTGCTTGACGGGGGCACCGCCCTGTACGTGGCTCCGACGCGCGCTCTGGCCGCCGACCAGCTCAAGCTGGTGCGCTCCGTCGGACTCAGCCGGGTGCGGGCCGCGGTCGTCGACGGCGACACGCCGTGGGCCGAGCGGACCAGGGCGAGGTCGCACGCCAATTACCTGCTGACAACGCCCGACATGCTGCATCATTCGCTACTGCCCCTGCATGCCCGGTGGAATGGCTTCTTCCGGAAGCTTCGCGTGGTGATCGTGGACGAGTGCCACACCTATCGAGGGCGTGTTCGGCTCCCACGTGGCTCACGTGCTTCGCCGGCTGCGCCGGGTCGCCTACCACCACAGCGCCGGTGAGCCCGTCTTCATCCTGGCGTCTGCCACGATCAGCGAGCCAGCCCGCTGCGCGACCCGGCTGACTGGCCGGGTCGTGCAGGCCGTCAGTGCCGACGGCGCTCCCCGCGCTGCCGCTGACGTTCGCGCTGTGGGAGCCGCCCTTGACCGGCGCCCGAGGGGAAGCTGGTGCTCCGGTTCGACGCGCCGCAACTGCCGAGGCAGCCCAGCTGCTGGCCGATCTGGTCCGCTGCGATGTGCGCGGCCCTGGCTTTCGTCAGGTCCCGGCGCGGCGCGGAGTCGGTGGCGCTGTCGGCCCGCAGGCACCTGGCCGATGCGGGCGCGGCCGATCTGGCCGAGCGCGTCGCTGCCTATCGGTCCGGCTATCTGCCGGAGGAACGCCGCGCACTGGAGGAAGCGCTCCGAGCCGGGCGAGATTACTGGCCTGGCCGCCACCACCGCGCTGGAACTCGGCGTCAACGTGACCGGGCTCGACGCGGTACTGATGGCGGGCTGGCCCGGCACCAGGGCGGCGCTCTGGCAGCAGGCGGGCCGGGCCGGGCGCGCCGGCCGGGATGCGGTTGCCGTCCTGATCGCACGGGATGACCCGCTCGATACCTACCTGGTGCATCATCCGCAGGCGCTGCTCGGCGCCCCGGTCGAGGCGACCGTGCTGGACCCGGACAACACCTACGTGCTAGCGCCGCACCTGTGCGCGGCGGCGGCCGAGCTTCCGCTGACCGGGCATGACCTGGCCGCTTTCAGCGCCGCAGCAGCGGCCGCTTGCCGCCAGGCTGGCCGCTGACGGCCTGCTGCGCGCCCGCGGCGGCCGCTGGTTCTGCACTCGGCAGGGCCTTGCCACTGCGGACCGGGCTGCGCGGCACTGACGGTGAGCCGGTAAGGATCGTGGAGCTGGCCACCGGGCGGCTGGTCGGCACGGTAGACGAGCCGTCCGCGCATTTCCTCGCGCACACCGGGGCTGTCTATCCGCACCAGGGAGAGATGTACCTGGTCAGCAAGCTCGACCTGGCCGATCGGATCGCGCTGGTGGAGCTCGCCGATCCCGGTTACGCCACCGTCGCCCGTGAGATCACCAGCATCGAAGTCCAGGCTGAGCTGACCAGGACCGACTGGGGCCGGGCCGAGGTGTGCTTCGGCGACGTGCTGGTGACCAGGCAGGTGGTGTCCTACGCCAGGCGCAGCGCCGAGACTGGGCTGCTTATCGGGCGAGGACGTCCTCGATCTGCCCGAGCGCAGGTTGCCGACCAGGGCTGTCTGGTGGACGATCTCGGCCGCTCAGCGGGCCGGGCTCGCGGCGTCGGGTGTCGACCTGGCTGGCGCCGCGCACGCCGCCGAGCACGCCGCGATCGGCCTGCTCCCGCTGGTGGCCGCCTGCGACAGGTGGGACGTCGGCGGGGTATCCGCAGATGTTCACCCAGCGACAGGAAAGCTGACGGTGTTCGTCTACGACGGCCATGCTGGCGGCGCCGGGTTTCGCCGAGCGTGGTTTCGCCGCAGCTCGCGCGTGGCTAGCCGCCACCGCCGACGCTATTGAAAGCTGTGAATGCACAGCCGGCTGCCCTTCGTGCATTCAGTCGCCAAAGTGCGGCAATGGCAATCACCCGCTGGCCAAGCGCGGATGCGGTAACCCTGCTTCGATGCCTGCTGGCTGGCGCGCCGCCGCCGGGAATCCGGCCGAGCGAGCACGTTCCGCCCGACGAGATAGACGCTGGCCGCCAACCGATTAACCACGGCGCGATGAGCCGAGCCCCGATTTACCAGGGAACGATTAGCGGGGGAACGGGCTAGCCGCGACCAACCCGGTCGGGAGATGCAGGCGACTTCTGTCCGGACATGGGGCGACCCCCGTCGGGGGGGAGAACGGGGGTCGCCAGACGGTCCGGCTCCGGGGGGGCAGAGCCGGGTCCGTTACACAAGAAAGACTAGTTGCAATCGGTGCAAGTTACCAGCCGGTCAAGGCCGAACGGCAAAGGGTTCTGGGTGCCTTCCCCTATGCTGCCGGACAGCGGGCACATCCGTCGAGGGTAGTAGCGCAACTGCGGCTGCTTTCTTTGAGCCAGACAAGACCATCATCTCCAGATCAAGCACGCTCGCGTTCGGGCCGGCGTTTTACTGGGACCTGATCACTCGCTTTCAAGTACCGCGCGGCGGCCTGCGCACAATTGAACTTTCGCTTCACCGGCGGTGGTCATTACCAGATGGAGCGGATACGCGAGCAGGTCAGCGCGCTGCGCTGTGGCTGGACCGCCGGTCGCGATTCGGTGACCAACCTGCGGCTGCTGGAGATTGCCGGACGCCCGCGCTTGGTAAACCCCGACGGCGGGCTGCACAAGGTCGCCAACCGGCGAGGCTGGCCTCAGCTGGCATTCAGCCAGGCCGGTTCCTCAGCGAAAGGCCGGCTGCATGTGAGCAGCGTGATCGATTCAGATAACGAATCGATCACGCCTGGGGCTTTCCAAAGCCGCCGCAGGCCAGTAGAAAGGAATCACGGACGGACACGGAGTCCGTACACGGCAGCCGGGTACCCACGCGCGACCAGCCGCGGGAGGCGTGCCGTGGCAGGCGAACTGGGCAGAAGCACAAGCCTCGTCCGCCTACCACGGCAGTGAAGGTGCACGCTTGGTAGCCCGGCTTGACGTGTCTGTGCGACGGCGCCCTGCGGGGCGCCGTTTGCACGTTCTCGCGGGCGGACCGTATTCTGCGCCGGTCAGGATGTCTCCTGAGCCTGCTATCGCACGATTAGCCGCGTTTGTCGCCAGCTTGCTGTTGTGGCGGCCGCGGCTCGGTCATGGCAGGCTGATCGGCGCGCTCCTCGATCGCCGGACCCGTGAACCACCCAGCGAAAATGCCGAGTAGGCGGCTGCCCAAAATCCGCTCAAAGCGAACCCTTGTGAAGTGCGTGTTTTGCCAATTCGGGCAGGCCGGCTCCAGTAGCCATTGGGTATAAGCAAGACTTTGACTTAACAGCATGAACAAGAGGGAGGCATCTATGGCCGATCCGGCGGTCAGGCGCACGTCTGCGGGCGTGGCCGATCAGTCCATCGGCGATCTTGTGTCTGTCGCGACCAGAGACATCTCCCAACTGGTCCGGTACGAGCTGGATCTAGCCAAGCTCGAGCTCAAAGCGGACGCTAAACGCCTTGGTATCGCGGGCGCGCTCTGGGGGTAGCGCTATTCGCTGCCTGCCTGGTGCTGATGCTGCTCTGCTTCGCCTTCGCGTTCGGCCTTCAGGCGGTGGGAATCTGGCTGTGGGCCGCATTCCTGATCGTGGCCGGGGTCTGCCTACTGCTCATCGCCTGCGCGGCATTGATCGCGCTGCGGATGGTCCGCCATGTCGATGGCATGAGCAAGACCCGGCGTAGCATTGCCGATGGCATCACCGTGCTGCGCAGGCGGCCGAAGTCACGGTCGGCCGTCCCTAAAGCTAGCGCCAAGACAGGCTAGCCATGGCCCGCGGCAACGCATCCATCTACCTCAGCGGGCCATGGTCGCACCGGTCGGTGAGCGCGAACGGCACGCGGTTTCACGTTGCCGAGAGCGGCGACGGCCCGCTCGTGCTGTTGCTGCACGGGTTCCCGCAGTTCTGGTGGACCTGGCGGCAGCAACTCGAGCTCGCTGAGCGAGGCCGGCTTTCGCGTCGTAGCGCCCGACCTGCGCGGCTACGGCGGCAGCGACAAGCCGCCCCGCGGATACGATCTGGTGACGGCCGCGTCGGACGCGGCCGGGCTGGTGCGGTCGCTCGGCGAAGCCAACGCGATTGTCGTCGGTCATGACTGGGGTGGCCTCATCGCCTGGACGATGGCCGCTTACCATCCCAAAGTAGTTCGCCGTCTGGCCATTGTCTCGATGCCACACCCGCTCCGGCTGCGGGCAGCTGTGCTGTCCGCACCGTTTGCTCAGGCCAGGAGCATGACTTATGCGCTCGGATTCCAGCTGCCCATGCTGCCGGAACGGCGCCTTCTGAAGGATGGCGCCCGCCGGGTCGGCCAGCTGCTCGAGGCCTGGTCAGGACCTGGCTGGCCGGACCCGGAAACCGAGCAGCGGTATCAGGACGCCATGAGCGTCCCGTCGGCCGTGCACTCCGCGCTTGAGTACCACCGGTGGTATCTACGGTCGAGGTTCCGGCCGGACGGTATCCGGTACACCCGGATGATGCGCTCGCCGATCCAGGCCCCGACGCTCCACCTGCACGGTGCCCTCGATCCGTGCGTACTGCCGAACGCGGCCCGCGGGTCCGGCGTGCACGTCGAGGCGCCTTATCGCTGGCGCCTGCTGGACGGCGCCGGCCATTTCCCGCACGAGGAAGTGCCCGAGCGCTTCGACCTGGAACTTCGGTCGTGGCTGGCCGATCCAGAGCCGGAACGCTAGACCGTCACGATGCATACTTCCGGCCGGACTGACAGCGGCAAGGGTGCTGATCGCCGCGACCGGGACGCTACGGGCCGAGCCCGGAACTCCAGGCCGCGTGATGAGCTTGGCAGGCCATTGCCCAGGGATGCCGCAGGTGGCATGGCGGCTGCCGATGAGGCTGCCCTGCCTCCGGCCGAGGCGCTCGCCAGCGCCCAGCGACTGCTGGACCAGGGCCTGCCCTTTCACGCGCACGAGGTCCTTGAGGCGGCGTGGAAAGCGGCGCCGTCGGACGAGCGCGACCTCTGGAAGGGCCTGGCCCAGGTCGCCGTCGGCCTGACGCACGCCCGGCGCGGCAATGCCCACGGCGCCGTGGCACTGCTGCGCCGGGGCCGCGACCGGCTGGACCGCTACGCGGCCCCCGGCCCGCACCAGGTGGATGTCACTGGCCTTGCCGCTCGATGTGATGAGCTAGCGGCCCGCATCGAGAGCGCGGGCCTGACCGCGGTACAGGAGACCGACCTGCGGCTGCTGCTCGTCACGCCGCCCAGGGAAGGCTAGCCCTGGCAGTGCTGGGTCGAGACCGCGGCGTACTTGCTCGCGCCCCTGGCAGCATCTCTGGCGACCTCAGTTGCCGTGAGCGCGTACCCGGTGTCGAGATATGCCGTCGACGCGGCGAACACCACGCCGTACACGCGGCCGTCGGGGGCCAGCAGCGGACCGCCGGAGTTTCCGGGCTGCACGTTCGCCCGCAGCTCGTAGATCTGCCGGTCCACCTCGCTGGTGGCATAGATGCTGGGCCCCAAGGCAGGGAAGCTGCGGCCGACCCGCGCCGCCCGGAGAGTGAGGTTCGCGCTGTCGAGCGGATAGCCGGCCACAATGGCGTTCGCCCCGTCAGCAGCCGCTGGGGCGAACCGGAGCGGCTTTGCGGTCAGGCCGGGAACATCCAGCACGGCAATATCGCGCTGCGGGTCAAACAGCACTACCCGGGCATTGAAGTTTCCGCCGGTGCTGGTGGAGACAAACGGGCCCTGCGTGACGCCCGCCACGACGTGCGCGTTGGTGAGCACGTGGTCCGGCGAAATGACAAAGCCCGAGCCCTCAATCTGCAGCGAGCAAGACGGCGCGACACCCTTGATCTTCACGATGCTGGCCCTGTCCAGCGCCATCCCGCTGGAATCCAGGACTGCGGCGTCGGCTGGCGGGAGGTTCAACGCGTTGCCCGCGCCGAAAGTGAAAACCGGTGAATACAGTCCGTTGCTCAGCAAGGTCTTGAGCGCCGGGAACACCGGGAGGTACAGGGTTCCGTGTGGCATCACCGCACTCACCGTCCGCAATACCGCGGAGTTGCTGACCTGCCGCGCGACGACAGGGAACCGCGCACCGCCGACGAAGGAGCCGATCAGCCAGGCCACCACCAGAACGGCCACGACGTTCACTGCAGCGCCACCGAGCGCGTCGACGAAGGTGGCTGGCCGGCCGGTCAGCCGGGACCGGACCGCGACGCCGATCGCGGACGCTATCAGCATGCCGGCAACCGCGGCGATGAAGAGCACCAGGATGGCAATGAATGCCTGCCAGGGTGCGCTCTTGGCGACCAGCTTGGAGATGCTCGGCGAGATGTACGCGCCCGCGGCGACACCGAGGACGAAGCCGGCCAGGCTCAGCACGCCGATGATGAAGCCCTGCCGGTATCCGGCCACGGCGAACGCCGCGATGAGCGCAAGCAGTATCAGGTCGAGCAAGTCACCGGGCACTCACACAACTTATAGGGCGGCTGGCGCCGATGCGGCCAGCTAGGGCCGCCTATTGGGTCAACTGGGCGCGGCTGGCCAGCCGGACGGGAGTTCGTCAGCGGTGAGCGCCGTTATGCGGCTGGAGTCCCACGGTTCCTCCCAGCCGCCGAGCGCCAGCAGCCGGTCGAGCAGCACCGCGGTGAAGCCCCAGATGATCAGCCCGCCCGCCCGGAAGGCGGGGCCCGGCAGGCCGGCCGGATAGCGGATCATCATCCGCGTGGCCGGGCTGGCCAGGTCGGCCACCGGCACCCTGAGCACGGCCGCGATCTCGGCGGGGTCGCCGGGAGCAACCGCGACGGGCGTGTGCCACCAGCCCAGCACCGGAGTCACCCGGAAGTCGCTCCTGGGAATGTAGAGCTCGGCCATCACGCCGACTACCAGGACGCCGTCCGGGTCGACCCCGGTCTCCTCGGCCGCCTCGCGCAGCGCCGCTGGCACCGGGCCGCAATCGGCCTCGTCGATCGCGCCGCCGGGAAAGGCGGGCTGCCCGGCGTGCTTGCGGAGATCCGCGGCGCGCTCGATGAGCAGCACGTCGGGACCGTTCGGACCGGTGCCGAACAAGATCAGGACCGCTGCAGGCCGGCCTCCCGAGGCCGGCGGCCGCAGTGCCGGAGGCACTGGCATCTGCGTGGCGGACTTTGCCAGCCTGGTCAGCCAGTCCGGCGCCTGGTCAGACGCGTCGCCGCGGTGACCGCTGCCCTCATCTACGGTCAAGAGAACGGCCCGGCCTTGACGAGCTTGCGAGCCGTCGCCTCATCGGTTGGCCCCGCGCCGTAGGACGGGCACAACGCGCCCACAGCGCAGGCTCCGCAGGCCGGCAGGCGGGAATGGCAGACCCGGCGGCCGTGCCAGATCAGCCGGTGGGACAGCATCGTCCACTCGCTCTTGGGAAACAGCGAGCCGACTTCATGCTCGATCTTGACCGGATCCTGCTGCGCGGTCCAGCCAAAGCGACGCGACAGCCGGGCAAAATGGGTGTCGACGGTGATGCCCGGCACGCCGAAAGCATTGCCGAGCACCACGTTCGCCGTCTTCCTGCCGACCCCTGGCAGCGTGACCAGGTCGGCCAGCCGGGACGGCACTTGTCCGCCATAGCGATCGCAGAGCGCCTGCCCCAGCCCGATGATGCTGGTGGTCTTCGCCCGAAAGAAGCCGGTCGACTGGATGATCTTTTCCACCTCGCCGCGGTCGGCCGCCGCGTAGTCGGCAGCCGTCCGGTACTTGGCGAAAAGGACCGGCGTGACCAGGTTGACACCCTTGTCGGTAGTCTGGGCGCTGAGAATGGTTGCCACCAGGAGTTCGAGCGGGCTGCTGAAGTCCAGCTCGGTGTGCGCGTCCGGGTACAGAACGGCAAGTTCCCGGTTGATCTTGCGGGCCCTGCGGACCAAGGCGGTGCGGGACGACGATGGTGGAGGCACCTGCCTAGCCTATGCAGCCGGACACTGGCACCGGGCCAGCCTTCGATGGCAATCGGTACCCCGGCCGGACTCACGCTGGCTCAGGCGGCGCGAGCCCCCTTGCCAATCTCCGCTGCGCGATGCACCAGCATCTCGGTGACAGAACCCACGGTTCCCGACAGACTCCGGCCGGACGCCGCGCGTCGCACGACGACCTCGGCAAAGCGCATCGCCTCCGCCGCGACCCGCTTCGTCTCGTCCGATTTCATGATCGCCTCGACCGAAGCGCGCAGCCGTTTCAGGCCGTCCTGCCCGTCCTGGCAGCCGGCCAGGTAGCCGGCTACGAAGCCAAAGAGTGTCTCCATGATCGTGCCTTGCCTCTTAGGGGTCTACAGAAAGCTGGCGGCGGCTGGGTCCGCCATCGGTCACATGTCCCGCAGTTCCAGGTACCGCTTGATATCCGGAATTGACTGCACAATCGCGGCGAGAACCGCGGCCAGCAGCGCCGCCTTCACTAGCCTCGTGATCATCGTTCCCCTCCCTTCGGTTACTCGGTTACCGGCCTGCCGTGCTCAAGCGGCCGCACTTCATCGGGCGCGAAGTAAAGAAACCGGCCATGATTGCGGTTCAGGTCCGCTGCCGGGTCATCGGCCGGCGTGACGGCCAGGTGAACCTGGCCATCGACGTCATGCAGGACAGCTTCGACGATAGCCTCACGGCCGGCCAGGAACAGGTCCTGTGCGTCGGCTCGCCTGGTTCCCGGTTGCATCAAGACCCTGGAGCCGCGGGCGATGCGCTCGCCATCAACGAGGACGGAATCCGTCTCTGGCGACACCGACGCGTCGGAACCGGGGTCCCACCAGGGCACGGCGGCCGGCCGGTGGCTTCGGGCGCGGGCCAGTCGATTCCGTCGCCAGGCTCGGCCCGGAATGCGGCCGCCCCGGCCGGTGCCGATTTCAGGTAGCGGATCGCGCCATGCATCCGCTCAAGCATCTGCGGCGGCATGTCCTCCAGCCGGTCGATCAGCTCGGCGGCACGGCCGTCGGTCGCACGGGCCAGCTGCTTCTCGGCGTCGGTCAGGGCTAGTGTCCGCAGGGTCAGGATCTCGTCGATCTCCGTCCCGTCGAACAGGTCGCCAGCGCTCTCGGCCGCGATTTCCGGATGGTCATAGAGAATCACCGGCGACGACAGCATCAGGTCCCGGCAGTCGTCGGGACCGGCCAGAACCGGCCAGGTGCCGACGTTACGGCAGGCGGCGACGACGGCGGCGGCCCACTCCGGCGGATCGGTCAGGGACAGGAACGAGCCGCCAGGAGCGCCGATCAGGGAGTGGACGGCGATCATTGCGCACCTGAGGCCGTCATCCCGGCGGACTAGTTCCGCCAGCGGGGTCGAGGTATTTTCCACCAGCACCCGCAACCGCAGCGCCTGGTACGGCCCGGCGACGCGGTCCGCATGCAAGGCGATCGAGCCGTCGAGGGCGCCCCATCGCCGGATCAGCCGGCCCGCTGTCCGGCCACCGGACTCGGTGAGCTCCTCGACCGTCTCACCGGCCCGGATATGAAACTCGACGCGGGTAGACGCACCGAGCAGATCCCCGACCGTTGCCGTCATGCGCTGCTCGCGCTCGGTGGCCTCATCCCAGGACGTGTACTCGGCCCCGTCAACGTGCAGCGTCCCCACGTCGTGCAGCTCACCGCTCTCCGGCGAGACGCGCTGTGCGAGCCGCCGCTGCAACTGCAGGAACCTGACCAGGACCTCTATCTCCGTATCGTCGCGGCATTCGAGCAGGCATTCCGTTTGGCTAGAGCTCGGCTCGTGCGGATCGACCAGGGCGTAGCCCGGTGGCATAAGAACGCCGAACTGGAACCGGGCCTGATTCTTTTGCGCCGACTTGTGGTACGGGTACAGCAAGTAGCCCTCATACAAGATCGCGTCCGCAACCCTGCGCGCGTGATCCAGATGCTCGGCGTTGAGGCTCATACCGCGTCTTCCGCTCGGTCAGCCGCCTCAGACAGCAACGTCAGGATGGTGGCCTCCCAGGTGGGCAGCCCTCTGGCGAGCTTGAACCGGAGAAGTTCATCGAAGGTATAGGTGCTCATCTTGATCCATGCCGCGTTCGGGAAATGCGCGTCGATGGCCTCGCGCCAAACGCTCACTGGCAGCCGGTAGGTCGCCTCTTTGCTCCACGGCACCTGAGTCACGGACATGCGCCCATCAGCGATGCTGAAGATCGTGCCGCTGAACAGCAGCAGTAGCGGCGCTTCCCCGTCGTCGAGCCCCGCGAAGTAGCGGGTTGCGCCGATTTCCATGTCGTAGGTCAGCGGCACGGGGAGATCAATGTCAGTGCTGCCGCTGAAGCCCGGAACCATGATCGACAAGTTGATGAACTGGACGGGCTTGAGAGTGTCAGCCCAGCGCTGGGTCTCGCCGAACAGGTCGTTCAGCCGTTCCGCTTCCTCGTCGGAGTAGCGCCGCCGGGCAGGTTCTATCCGGATCTGGCAACGAAGCGCGATCGCCTCGACCCGCTCACCACTCGTCTCGCTGATCCGCAACGACATGAACATGGACGGCACTACCGAGTACTTGTCGGCGCGCGCGCCTGTGCAGTCGAATACGAGGTCAGGCACCCGAACTCGCCTGCCCCTGCAGCTTGCCGGTGCGGAAATGCCGGGCACGCTTGCGAACGCCGGCCAGGAACGTGGCGATACTGTCCCGGGCCTCGGTGCCGCCGTCAAAGCCGCGCCAGTACAAGCGCATGCGCCCGGCTAGCTCGTAGCACGCGTCAACGGGCACGAGGAAGTACTCGACGCCTGCGTCAGACCGGCTGATCAGAGCCGCTTCAACATCCGGTTCGGGCGCGCCCAGTAGCGGATAGTCAGCGACAAGCCGCGCCCACAGCTGGAGGTCGAGCTGGCATTCGGTGGCACCCGCCGGGCTCGGGTAGAAGCCCGCTAGCTCGCCGCCGCTGCGCGAGCTGCGCAGGAAGAACGCGAGCGCAACGGGAATCTCAAGCTGGTCCCACTCGGCCGGCGTCATCGCCCGGTCCGGATCGTGCAGGTACCGGTCGGGCACCGCCCGGTACTTGCCGCGGCCCGCGGTCGGCAGGGTGAACAGCAGGTAGCAGGCGCGGCAGGCACACAGCAACGACGCCACTTCAAGGTCGGCGATGTGACCATGCTCGGCGGGCACTTCGGTGCGGCAGAGCTCGCATCGCTCGCCGACTTCCGGCGCGCCCTGGTCCGCGACCGGCCCAGGCCGGCCTGCCCGGGACGGCACCGCAGTCGCAGGGGGCGGCCGCTGCCCGGCGCTGGAGAGCATGCTCGCGACCAGCGGGCTCGCTTCCGGCCCGGCCGCTGGTGCCCTCGCTGATGCGCCCGGTGCTGGCGCCCCCGAGGGCTTGACGAAGCGGCGCAAGCCGGTCTGGCCAGTCATGATGGCACCGCGTCCGGAACGGCCACCCGCACTCCCTGGCTGTCAGCAAGCAACGGCAGCGGGTCGAGATGCAGATCGGAGCCGTCGGTGCTGCGGCCGGCCAGCCTGACGTTATACGTGGCACCACAGGCAGGGCAGGACAGCACCTCGCGGTCGAGTTGACCGGCGGCCATCGAAGCGCCGCAGCCAGGGCACGAGTCACGGTAGGCATACAGCGTGCCCCGGACCGAGCAGACCAGCACGGCGACGCCATCCGCCGACGCGCTGACAGGCCGTGAACTGGGCGGGCCGATGTTGGGCAGCGTGACCCAGCCGACCCCGTTCCCGGCATGATCTTGGTCAGCGTCCGGGCGCTTGCCGATCTGGAGCAGCTTTGGCTCCGGCGGGGCCGTCATGCCTTCCACCACCACCTCGGAGACCTCCGGCGCGGCATCCCGCACCGCACCGGTGATCGCAAGCTGCACGGTGACGGTCGAGGACGGGCAGCCGTGGCAGCTGCCCTCGAGCTGGAGTTTGGCGACGCCATCGAAAACCCCGAGGTAGGTGACGCCGCCAGCGTGCGAGCCCAGGTACGGGCGGACCCGGTCAAGCGCCCGCTGGATCCTCGCGTCCACATCGAGCGGGTGCAGGTCATGAAGCAGCAGCAGGCTTTCCACCAGCGGCTCGTCGGCCAGCTGCGCAAGCATTGCCTCGCCGGGCGGCCCCTGAGCCTTCAGCGTGCGAACAATCTGAGTCAGCCCGTCGCCGTACAAGCCGACCAGCAGGCTGACCAGTTCCTCCGCGGCCGGCGCAGCGTTGCCGAAGCCGCCGGAACTGAGTGCCCCGAGCAGTTCCTCGACTCGTGCGCTGACTGTCTGCACGCCGGTCATGCCACTCGCCTCCGTGTACCGGGCGGCTGCTGGGCTGCCCGCGTGCGCTCGCTGCCGCCGTCGCGGCCGCCGGATCTGGACTGGCCCGGGTCCGCTCGTCCGGGCCAGTCCAGGACTATCAGGTCGACAATATGGCTGCCATCGGCGAGTGCACCTTCTGCAGGGCCTTGCCGTTCCCGAGGTACATGTGCACGCCGCAGGGCAGGCACGGGTCGAAGCTGCGTACGGCCCGCATAATGTCGATGCCCTTGAAGCGCTCGGGCGGGTTCTCCTCGAAGATCGGGGTGTTCTGGACTGCGTCCTCGTAAGGCCCAGGCGTTCCGTAGCTATCACGAACGCTCGCGTTCCACGGCGTCGGCGGGTACGGGTGGTAGTTGGCGATCTTCCCGCCCCTGATCACCATGTGGTGCGAGAGCACGCCGCGTACCGCTTCGGTGAAGCCGCAGCTGTTGGCCTCATCCGGAACATTGAACGGCTCCCAGGTCTTGGTGTGGCCGGCCCGCAGCTCGGCAAGTGCTTTCTCCATGAAGTGAAGTGCGCAGGCGGCGGCGTACGCCTGGAAATAGGTCCGGGCCCGGTCCCGCTCGATCGCGTTCGACAACGGCGCGCCGCTGGCATCGGTCGGAATCTTCCACTCGAAGGTGACTTCGGGCTTGGTAACGGTCCGCGGCAGGTTAATCAGCACGCTGTTGCCGGTCGACTTGACGTAGCCAAAGTCCACCAGGCGGCCCTGCGCCGTCGCCCAGAGCCTGGCGATCGGCCCGCCGCCTGTGTCGGCGGCCAGGTGGTTCTCGCCATCGAACCATCGGGGCGACATGACCCAGCTGTACTTGTCGCCGAAGTCGCGCTTGGCGGGCCTCGGGATCGTGTGCTGGTTCCACGGGTGCCTGCGGTCGACCGGGTTACCCAGCGGATCGCGGGTAACGAACATCTCCTGGTCTTCCCAGTCCTCGTAGTAAGAGCTGCCAAGCAGGATGCGGATGCCCAGGTTGATCTCTACCAGGTCGTTGGTCAGCAGTTGCCCGTCCCTGATCACGCCGGGGCTGACGAACATCTTGCGGCCCCAGTCGGTCATGTGGTCGTAGCGGAAGTCGCAGTGCTCGGGATCGTTGAGGCTGCCCCAGCAGACCATGTCGGCCCGTCGGCGGCCGACCTCCTCGTAACCGGGCATGGCCTGGTAGAAGAAATCGAACAGGTCGTCATGCATCGGTACGACGCGCTTCATGAACTCGACGTAGCGCATCAGCCGAGTCAGGTAGTCCGTGAAGAGCTGTACCGTCGGCGTGGTACCGACGCCGCCGGGGTACAGCGTCGACGGGTGCACGTGACGGCCTTCCATCAGGCAGAACATCTCCCTGGTGGACCTGGACACCTGGAGTGCCTCGCGGTAGAACTCGCCTTGCAACGGGTTGAGCGACCGCATGATGTCGCCGATGTACTTGTAGCCGTGATCGGCAGCGTGCGGGCATTCGGTCCGATTCGCCAGCTCCATGACGCCCGGGTTGGTCTCGCTGACCATCCGCTCGCAGAAGTCAACCCCGACCAGGTTCTCCTGGAAGATGTTGTGGTCGAACATGTACTCGGCCGCCTCGCCGAGATTGATGATCCACTCACCCAGGTGCGGCGGTCGCACGCCGTAGGCCATGTTCTGGTTGTAGACCGAGCAGGTGGCGTGGTTGTCGCCGCAGATGCCGCAGATTCGGCTGGTGATGAAGTGCGCGTCCCTCGGGTCCTTGCCCTTCATGAAGATGCTGTAGCCGCGGAAGATCGAGGACGTGCTGTGGCACTCCACTACCTTCTTCTGCTTAAAGTCGATCTTGGTATAGATGCCGAGACTGCCGACGATCCTGGTGATCGGATCCCAAGCCATCTCCACAAGGCTGGTGTCTTCAACCGCTGTCATTTCCGGCTCCTTCTTCCGCTGCAGAGCGCGGCGCGGCCCGCGGGCACGCTGCGCCGGGGGATGTCACCAGGTCTTCTTGTAACCAGTCAGCAGCTCGTCGCTCTTCTTCCGCCACTTGGGCTCTTCGTCGGCCGTCTTGGCGGTGAAGCTGCGCAGCGTGCGGATAACAGTTCCGTACAGGCTGCTCGCGGCAGTGGACACGCGGGCGCCGGGCGGTTCGTCCATGAATGGCATGAACTTGTCCGGGAACCCCGGCATCGTGCAGGCGATGCAGATGCCGCCGACATTCGGGCAGCCGCCTACTCCGTTGATCCAGCCGCGCTTCGGCACATTGCACTTCACCACCGGACCCCAGCAGCCCAGTTTCACCAGGCACTTCGGCGAGCCGTACTCATTGGCGAAGTCGCCTTGCTCGTAGTAGCCGGCCCGGTCGCAGCCCTCGTGCACGGTGGCGCCAAACAGCCAGGTGGGCCGCAGCGCTTCATCAAGCGGGATCATCGGAGCGGCGCCGGCCACCTGGTACAGCAGGTAGAGAATCGTCTCGGACAGGTTGTCCGGGTGGATCGGGCAGCCCGGCACGCAGACGATCGGCAACCCGGCCTTTGACCGCCAGTCCCAGCCCAGGTAATCAGGCACCCCCATAGCGCCGGTCGGGTTGCCGGCCATGGCGTGGATGCCACCGTAAGTCGCGCAGGTGCCGACCGCCAGAACGCAGATCGCCTTCGGCGCCAGCCGGTCCAGCCACTCGCTTGTCGTCATGGGCTGCCCGGTAGCCGGGTTGTTCCCGAAACCGCACCAGTAGCCTTCGTCCTTGATCGCCTCGTTCGGGATAGAGCCCTCGACCACCAGCACGAAGGGATCGAGCTCGCCGCGATCGGCCTTGTGCCACCACTCGATGAAGTTGTCTGCGCCGGTCTCCGGACCGCACTCGAAATCGATCAGCGGCCAGTGCACAGCCACCTTGGGCAGTCCCGGCAGCGCGCCGAGCGCAATTTCCTCGATGCTCGGCTGGGTAGCCGCCGTCAGCGCGACGGAATCCCCATCGCAGCCGAGGCCACCATTCATCCAGAGGATGTGCACAACCGGCTCGGCGGTGTCGGCCTGAGAAGTATTGACCGGTCCTTGGTCAGTCTGTGTGTCAGCGGCCATGGCAAGGCCACCTCCTCGCTCGTGTGCTGGACGCTTGTGTCCTGGTCGACATTGGGCTGGTCGATACTGGCCTGGTCGACACTGTCCTGGCCGACACTGGGCTGGCTGGAAGCGAGGCGATCTCCGCCCCGCCGGTACGGCAGCTGTGGCCGGCGGCGTCACTAACCAGCGGGCATAAGGTGCCCGCACGCTTCCAGGCGGCTGACCCGCGGTCGTGCGGTTCCCTGAATGGCGCCGCGAATATCTCTGCGGCCGGCAAAAATGCGCCGATGAGGACCCCCACAACGCACCTCGCCTTCAGTGATGCGCGGACGTCGTCATGCTAGACCGGCCGCGATACCGTAACAAGAAGTATCGGCCTTTTCACCGGACAGAAAAGTCTGATTGCGCGCCGAAAGCTCGTCCAAAACCCACCAATCTTCAACAAAGTGCGTCCAGTCATTTATGACTGGTGACTACCGAGCATCAGTCTCGGCAAGGCGCTGAGCGGCAGGCGGACAGTCGCAGCGGGTTCCAGTTCCGTCCGGTAACACGTACATTGGCTTGCAGCCCTGCTGTGGCGCGACGTGGGGTGACTGCCAGAGGGAGAATTGAGCGGTGGCGGAGCCCGGCTACGGAGCTGCGGGGGGCCAGATTGAGGTCGTCCCTGTTGTCGTGCTCTCGCAGGTCTTCCCGGCGCGCCCATCATCGATCCCGGACATCAGGGACTTCGTTCGCCGCTGCCTGGCCGAGTCGCCGCTGACCGAGGAGGGGACCCGCCAGGTCGGGGAGACCGTGTTCCGGGCGCTGCTCGACGCGGCTGGTCCGACCGGCTCCATCCAGGTCGCGTTTCGCATCTTCCCCGAGCACGTAGAGGTCGACGTCCTGCATTCCGACACCCCGATCCAGTCGCCCGTGATTCCCGGCCCGCCAGTGAGCTACCCGCAGCCGACGCCAGCCGGACGCCCGGGCACAGCCAGCATGGCAGTGGATGACGGATCGGCCCGAGCAGCTGATCAGCCGCCAGCGGCCCTGCGCGGGTTGCCATCGCTGCCCGCTTCCGGCCCAGCCGGGCAGGCCGGAAGCCGCGCGCAGGATGACTCCCCGGCGACGTTCGCGGAATGGATGTCGAGCGCGCTTCGGCGCGAGGGTCTCACGCAGGAAGCGGCGGCGCGGCAGCTTGGCGTGTCAGTGAAAACCGTGAGCCGCTGGGTCGGCGGCGCGACCGAGCCCAGAATGCGCGACCTGAGGCGTATTCAGGAGGTTTTCGGCAAGGTTCCGCTGCCGTAACCGGGGCGCACTTCCGTCATTCAATTGCGGACTATCGGCCAAACCTGTCTTTCCGGTTTGCTGGACGTCCCCCCACATGTGTCCTACCGTTCTGCTATGGCGATTCACGCTGGCCACCACGAGTTCGGCCCCGACCAGGGGCTGATCACGTTACGGACCTCCCGCGACGGGTTGGCGGCCTCGGCGGGTCACGACCTGACCATTGACGCGGCCAGGTGGTCCGGTGCGCTTGTCGTCGGCGCCGACATGGAGCCTGTGAGCCTCGAGGTCACAGTCGACCTCGGCGCGCTGGTCGTGCGCGAGGGCACCGGCGGCATCAAGCCGCTCTCTGACCGGGATAAGCGGGAGATCTCGGTGACCGCTCGCAAGGTACTTGGCGTGGACCGCTATCCGCAGGCAACCTTCACCGCTTCCGGCTTCGAGGCCAGCCCGGACCGTTCCGGTGGTGTCGTCACGGGCTCCTTCACCCTGGCCGGTCAGTCCAGGCCGGTGCGCCTAGAGGTGACGGAGGCCGGCCCCAGCCGGTACCGGGCCACCACCACCGTGCGGCACAGCGACTTCGGGATCAAGCCGTACTCCGCCTTCCTCGGCTCGCTCAAGGTCGCCGATGCTGTGCAGGTTGAAGTCAACCTGGACTTGTCGGACGTGGCGGAACAGGAGCCGGCCGCATGACCGCCTCGCACGAGCGCCCGTCACGCCCTCCTCCTGGTCTCGCCGATGAGCAGGTCAACAGTCTCTTCGACCGCCGGGACCAGCCGGTGCGGGAGTTCGCGGAGCAGGCTGCGGCGGTGGCGACGGCCTGCCATCAGATGGCGATCAGGTTCCATCGGGGCGGCAAGCTCATCGTATTCGGCACCGGCGGCGCCAGCACGGACGCCCAGCACGTGGCGGTCGAGTTCGTGCACCCCGTCATAGTCGGGAAGCGGGCACTGCCCGGCATCTCTCTCACCTCGGATGTAGCCACCGTAACCGGGATCGCTGCCCGGAGCGGCATGGCTTCGATCTTCTCTCACCAGCTTCGCTACCTCGCCGCTCCCGCAGATATCGCGCTGGGCATCTCCGCGGACGGCAACTGCGCCAGCGTGCTGTCGGCGATGCTGACCGCACGGGACCTCGGCCTGCTGACGATCGCGCTTGTAGGCGGCGGTGGCGGCGCCGTCGCCGCTTCCCCGGCAGTGGACCATCTGCTGGTCACCCGGTCGACCGACCCGCGAATTGTCAAGGAAATGCAGGTCACCTGCTATCACGTGCTCTGGGAGCTAGTGCACGTCTTTTTCGAGCAACCTGGCGGGCTGCCACCTGGGGTGGTCGCGTGAACGTGCCCGACTGTCACGACGAGGTCTGCATCACCTGCTCGGATACAGCTGTCCAGGTCACAGTCGTGCGACTGCTCGATGACGCGATGGCGCTCGTGCGGACCAGCCAGGGCACCGAGGAAGTCAGCGTGGCGCTGGTGCCGGCCACCGTCGGCGACACCATCCTCGTGCACGCCAGTGAAGCGATCGCGGTGCTGCCACGATGAATCCCGTCTCGAAGAACGGCAGCGTGCCTGCGGGCTCAGTCGAGTCTGGCTCGCTCGAGTCTGGCTCGCTCGAATCGCTGTATCCGTTTTTGTACTCCGGCACGACAGATGCGTCCGTCGTGCTCGAGCAGGTACGCCAGTCCACAGTGGCCAAGGCCGAAGAGATCCTTCAGCTACGCCGGACGATCCGGGATGCCGACGGCTCCAGGCTGCTGGCATGCGCCGCGGAGATGGCGAGCCGGTTCGTAGCGGGCGGGCGCCTGTTCGCGTTCGGGAATGGCGGCAGCGCGACCGACGCCCAGCAGATCGCGACCCTGTTCCTGTATCCGGGCGGTACTGCCAGGCCGCTGCCTGCGCTTAGCCTGGCCAGCGACGCTTCGGTCCTCACCGCGCTGAGCAATGACATCAGCGTCGACGTGGTGTTCGCCCGGCAGATCGCGGCCTTCGGCACCAAGAGCGACATCGCCGTTGGCCTGTCCACTAGTGGTAATTCCGACAACCTGCTGCGTGCCTTCGACGAGGCCAGCAGGCGCGGGATGCTGACCGTCGGCATCGCCGGGTACTCCGGCGGCCAGATGGCAGAACTGGAAAGCATTGACTACCTTTTCGTCGCGCCATCGACGTCTGTGCACCGGATCCAGGAAGCGCAGACGACCATGTACGACGTGCTGTGGGAGCTGTGTCAGGCTGACCTCGGCCCGCCCGGCGGTGTGGCCGGACCACCATGACGGGCAAGGTGCTCATCGCGGGCGTCGGCAACATCTTCCTCGGCGACGACGGCTTCGGCGTCGAGGTGGCCAACAGGCTTGCCTCGGCCGAATTGCCGGACTGGGCGCGTGTGGTCGACTACGGCATCAGGGGCATGCACCTGGCCTACGACCTGGCAAGCGACTACACCGCGGCCATCGTCATCGACGCGGCGGCCCGCGGCGGCCCGCCCGGCACTGTTTACCTGATCGAGCCTGACCTCACTGCGGTCGCGGTAGCCGGTGGCGACAATGACATGCTGGCCGGCAATCCGCTGTTCAACGCGCACGGCATGCAGCCGGACGTCGTTTTCGGCATGCTCGGCATGCTCAGTGCGGAGGCCAGGCAGGTCGTCATCGTCGGCTGCGAGCCGGCCACCGTCGAGTACGGCATCGGGCTCAGCGAGCCAGTCGCCGCCGCCGTTGACGAGGCAGTCCGGCTCGTCCTTGATCTGATCGCCGACGCGGCGGAGTCGGGCGACGGACACCTACTAGCTGCGAAGGAGCGGGCATATGTGCCTCGGGATTCCCGGTGAGGTGATCGAGTTCGTTCCTGACCAGCCGGACCTGGCCAGGGTAGATGTCAGCGGCGTCAGGCGGGTCATCAATGTAGGGCTGCTGGCGGAGCAGAAGGTCGAGCCGGGCGACTGGGTCCTCATCCATGTCGGGTTCGCCCTGTCGAAGATCGACGAAGCGGAGGCTGCCGCGGCGCTTGAGTTCCTGGCGGGCATCGGACAGGCCTACGAGGACGAACTGGCCGCGCTCGCCGAGTCCCGGATCGACTAGGAGGCGCAACGATGCGATTCGTCGACGAGTTCCGTGACGCTGACAGGGCGCACGCGCTGGCGGCAAAGATAGCCGGGCTGTGCGAACCCGGCCGCGAGTACAAGCTCATGGAGGTGTGCGGCGGGCACACGCATACCATCTACAAGCACGGACTCGAGGACTACCTGCCGGAGCAGGTCACGCTCGTACACGGTCCTGGCTGCCCGGTCTGCGTCATCCCGATGGGTCGAGTGGATGACGCGATGGCGCTGGCCGACAACCCAGACGTGATCATGACCTCGTTCGGCGACATGATGCGAGTGCCGGGAAGCAACGGCTCCTTCTTTGATGCCAAGGCACGGGGCACGGATATCCGGATGGTTTACTCGCCCCTCGACTCGCTGAAGATTGCCCGGCAAAATCCGGACAAGCAGGTCGTATTCATGGCCATCGGGTTCGAGACAACTGCGCCGTCAACGGCGATGACGGTGTTGCGCGCGGCCGCCGAGGGACTGGAGAACTTCTCTGTCTTCTGCAACCACGTGACGATCATCCCGGCGATCAAGGCCATACTCGACTCTCCGGACCTGCGCCTGGACGGCTTCATCGGCCCCGGCCATGTATCCACGGTTATCGGCTGCCGTCCCTACGACTTCATCGCCCGCGACTACCGCAAGCCGGTCGTGGTGGCCGGCTTCGAGCCACTGGACATCCTCCAGTCGATCTACATGCTCATGCTCCAGCTGTCAGAGGGCCAGTCGACAGTGGAGAACCAGTACTCCCGCGTGGTGCCCTGGGACGGGAACGTGGTCGCCCTTCGCGCTATCGGCCAGACCATGGAACTGCGGCCTTACTTCGAGTGGCGCGGCCTAGGCTTCATCTCCCACTCGGCACTGCAGGTCCGTGACGATTACGCCCGATTCGATGCCGAGAAGCTGTTCTCCGTGCCAGGCGTGCGGGTAGCTGACCCCAAGGCGTGCCAGTGCGGCGAGGTGCTCAAGGGCGTGCTCAAGCCCTGGGAGTGCAAGGTGTTCGGGACCGCTTGCACGCCGGAAACGCCCATCGGCACCTGCATGGTGTCGCCCGAGGGCGCCTGCGCCGCCTACTACAACTACGGGCGGCTGACCCGGCAGCGGGTGAAGGAGGCGAGCAGGTCATGACCCCCAGCCAGGTGGACCGGTCTGGCGCGCCCGCCAGCCTCGACCCCGGAATGAGCGAAGCGGACAGCCCAGCAGAAGCGGCGCCGAGCGCAGGCTGGGTTCAGGACGCACTGCTCGAGCACGCTCAGCAGTCAGCGGGCTTTGAGCGCCGCGGTTCGCCCCAGCCTCTCCCCGGCACCGTCCGTGAGGAGCTCGTGCTCGAGCGGATCGACCGGGCGAGGCGCGCTCGGCCCCGGGTCAAGGAAGAGCGCATCACGATGTCCCACGGCGCCGGCGGCAAGGCGACGCAGACGCTGATCGAGGCGGTCTTCCTGGAAACGTTCCGCAATCCGTTGCTTGAGCCGCTCGAGGATGCGGCGCGGCTGCACGTCAACGGCGCCACCGTCGCCCTGACCACCGACTCCTACGTCGTCAAGCCGCTGTTCTTCCCCGGCGGCAACATTGGCGATCTCGCGGTGAACGGCACCGTGAATGATCTGTCCATGGCGGGCGCGGTGCCCCTCTACCTATCGGCCGGCTTCATCCTGGAGGAGGGCTTTCCTGTCAGCGATCTGACCCGGATCGTCGCTTCCATGCAGGCCGCCGCTCAGGCTGCTGGCGTTCAGGTGGTCACCGGTGACACGAAGGTGGTCGAAAAAGGCAAGGCCGACGGTTGTTACATCAACACTGCCGGCGTCGGGATGATCGAGCACCGGCTCAACCTCGGCGTCGCCCAGGCCCAGCCCGGCGACGTCATCATCGTCTCCGGACCTATCGGCGACCATGGCGTCACCATCATGCTCGCCCGCGGTGAGCTGGACATCGAGGCCGACGTCGTTTCCGATACCGCCCCACTCAATGGCCTGGCGGCTGACCTGCTCGCCGCGGCGCCGGGCCTGCGGGCCATGCGCGATGCTACCCGCGGCGGCGTGGCCACCATCCTGAACGAGATCGCGACCGCGGCCGGCGTCGGGGTGCAGGCGTCCGAGGAGGCGATCCCGGTCCGGATGGAGGTGCGCGGCGCTTCTGAGCTGCTCGGCATCGACCCGATGTATGTCGCCTGCGAGGGCAGGCTCGTGGCGGTCGTCAGCCCGCTCGACGCCGACGCCGCCCTGGCGGCGCTGCGCGCCCATCCGCTCGGCAGCCAGTCCGCCGTCATCGGGACCGTGACGGCCGAGCCGCCCGGCATCGTTCAGCTCAAGACGTCGTTCGGCGGCACCAGGATCGTCGATCTGCTCGTCGGCGACCCGTTGCCGCGGATCTGCTGATCGCGCGAGCCGCTGACACCGACCGGGAGAGAGCCAAGCAGGTGCACGAACTAGCCATCACCGAAGGACTGGTGGACGCCGTTAGCGAGCGGCTGCCCGGCCAGCGGGTCACTTGCGTCCGGTTGGAGATCGGCGCCCTGTCCGGTGTCGTCGCGGACTCGGTGCGGTTCTGCTTTGACCTGGTGACCGAGGGCACCAACCTTGAGGGCGCCGCGCTGGAGATCGCCCAGCCGCCCGCAGTGTGCCATTGCCGGATCTGCGGCGAGGATTTCGCGCCGGACGGCCCGATCGTGATGTGCCCGTGCGGGAGCGCCGAAGTGACAATCCTTGCCGGGCGAGACCTCAGGATCACGTCAGTGCAGGTGGCTTAGTTATGTGCGGAACGTGTGGCTGCTCTTCGAGCGCCCTTATCACCGTGCTGGCAGCCGTTGACTACAGCCAGCGCGATCGCGCCCAATTGCCGGCCGATCACGGGCCTGATCACGTCCATGCCCGCCACGATCGCGCGCACCCGGCCGGCTCAGGCGACGCTGGCCGGACCATCGAAATTCAGCAGAAGGTGCTGGCGAAGAACGATGAGCTTGCCGAGCAGAACCGGAACTGGCTGCGCGAGCGGGGCATCCTGGCGGTCAACCTGATGAGCTCTCCGGGCGCGGGCAAGACCACGCTGCTGGAGCGCACCACCAGGGGCCTGGCCGGCCGGGTCTCGATATCCGTAATCGAGGGCGACCAGGAGACGGCCCTGGACGCCAGGCGCATCCTCGCGGCCGGCAGCCCGGTCGTGCAGATCAATACCGGCGTCGGCTGCCACCTGGACGCCGAGATGGTCGGCCGGGGACTTCGCGGGCTCGACCCGCCGAGCGGTTCAGTCGTGCTCATCGAGAATGTCGGCAACCTTGTCTGCCCAGCGCTGTTCGACCTCGGTGAGGAAGCCAGGGTCGTGCTCGCCGCAGTGACCGAAGGCGCCGACAAGCCGCTGAAGTATCCGCACATGTTCCGGCAGGCCGACCTCGTGCTGCTGAACAAGATCGATTTGCTGCCCTATGTTGAATTCGATCTGAGGCGGTATATGTCAGACCTCCGGCGAGCGGCGCCAGACGCGCTGCTGCTTGAGCTCTCGGCCACGACCGGCGACGGCATACAGGCCTGGTACGACTGGCTGCGCCGCCGCGCGCCCGCCCCGCGCGAGTAGCCGGGAACTGGCTCGCAACGATCAGCGCTCCTGCGCCGCGGCCACGGCCACCTGCCCGAGGCTGATGCCGCCGTCGTTACAGGGGACCCGGCCGTGCAGCAGTACCCGGAACTTCTCGCGTTCGAGGCCTGCGACGACCTGGCGAGTCAGCAGCAGGTTCTGGAACACCCCGCCGGACAGCGCTACCACGCCGAGGCCAGTCTGCTCGCGCAGCCGCGAGCAGACGCTGACGATCACAGCCGCGACTCCGTTATGGAACCGCGCAGCGATCAGAGGCGGTTCGGTCCCGGCGACGAGGTCGTCAGCAGCGGCCCTGATCAGGTCTGCTCCGGCCACCCGCAACGAACCATCCTGATCGCAGATGGAGGCGGGGTAGCCGCCAAGTTCACTAGGGTCGGCGAGCTGCTCGAGTTCGATGGCGGCCTGGCCCTCGTAATTGACAGCGTCGCGGACACCGAGCAGCGAGGCTGCCGCGTCGAACAGCCTCCCGGCACTGGAGGTGCGCGGCGAGTTGATGCCCCGCTGCGCCATTGCGAGGACAGCGTTCCACTGGCCCTGGTTACGGTCGCGGACGGCGAGCTCACCTGGCGGGCCATCCGGGTAGCTGCCGGCCAGGTAGGAGGCGGCCATCCGCCAGGGCTGCCTGATCGCAGCCGCTCCGCCCGGCAGCGGCACCGGTTCCAGGAACCCGGCTCGCTCGAATCTGATCAGGTCGGCGATCAGGAACTCGCCGCCCCAGATGGTGCCGTCAGTGCCGTACCCGGTGCCATCGAAGGCGACCCCGATGACCGGCCCGTCCTCGCCGTTGTCGGCCAGGCACGACGCGACGTGCGCGTGATGGTGCTGAACGCCGACCAGCACCGCGTCAGCGAGCGCGGTATCTCCGACCACGCCGTCCGCCATCTGAGCCGCGTACTTGGTGGACAGGTAGTCGGGGTGGAGATCATGCGCGATCACCCGCGGCTCAACATCGAAAAGGCGGCGGAAGTGGTGGATGCCCTCGGTGAAGGATCGCAGCGTCTCGGCGTTCTCCAGATCGCCGATGTGATGCGAGACGAATGCGTAGCTCTCCTTAGCCAGGCAGAAGGTGTTCTTCAGCTCGGCACCGCAGCCGAGCACCGGTCGCGGAACCGGCCGGCTCAGCCAGAGCGGCTCGGGCACGTAGCCGCGAGATCGCCGGATCACGGTCTGCTTGCCGCCGAACGAGCGGACCACGGAGTCATCGGTGCGAATGTGGATCGCCCGGTCGTGCAGCAGGAACGCGTCGGCGATCCCGGCGAGCCGGTCCAGCGCATCGGCGTCGGCAAAGGCGATCGGCTCATCGGATATGTTCCCGCTCGTAGCCACTACCGGGCCGTCGGCCGCCTCCAGCAGCAGGTGATGCACGGGGGTGTAGGGCAGCATGAGGCCGAGCTGCCGGTTGCCCGGTGCCACCGCCGGCGCTATCTGCGCCTCAGCGGCAGGCATCTTCGGCAGGAGCACGATCGGGCGCCGGGCGCTGCTAAGCAGCACGGCCGCCGTTTCGTCCACTTCGCAGAGCCTGCCAGCGGCTGCGACGTCGGACACCATCACGGCGAAGGGCTTGTCCTCCCGGTGCTTGCGGGCTCGCAGCACCGCCGTAGCGGCGACGTTTCCTGCATCGACGATCAAGTGGTAACCCCCGAGGCCCTTGACGGCCAGCACCTGCCCAGACCGGAGCACGGCGACCGCGGCCGCGATCGGATCACCGGCAGTCAGTTGCGTCCCGCCGGCGTCGACGAGCTGCAGTCGCGGCCCGCAGGCCGGGCAGCACACAGGCTGCGCATGGAATCGTCGGCTAGCCGGCTCGTGATACTCGGCCGCGCATTCCGCGCACATCGGGAAGCTGCTCATCGTCGTGTACGGGCGGTCGTAGGGCACATCGCGGACGATGGTGAAGCGCGGACCGCAGTTGGTGCAGTTGATGAACGGGTATTTGTACCGGCGGTCCGCCGGATCTGCCAGCTCGCGCAGGCAGTCAGCGCAGGTTGCGCTGTCGGCAGACACGAGAGTCCGGCGCGGTCCGCCGGGCTGGCTGGCCGCGATGGCGAAACCAGCGGCGCCGGTCAGGTTCAGATTTCTGGTGGTAACGCGCTCGATCTTGGCTAGCGGTGGTGCCTGGCGCTCGAGCAGGACGAGGAACTCGCGAACAGCCTCCGGCGCACCCTCGACTTCCGCGAACACACCGTCAACGTCGTTGCCGACCAGTCCGCCGAGGCCCAGCCTGGTCGCAAGCGAGTAGACGAAGGGCCGGAAGCCGACGCCCTGGACTATGCCCTCAACCCGGACCGCGGTCCTGACCCGATCAGTCACTTCTCCAGTGTGACCGCAGCCGGCGCCCATGGCATGCAAGCTGGCGCGATGCCCCGCAGCACAGGCAGTCCCCGCTCAGGAGGGGCTGCCGGATAGGCAAACCGGCTCGGACTGGACGGCCGGCGGGAACTGCGAACCGGCGTGCG
The DNA here is from genome assembly GCA_963804435.1 of uncultured Actinomycetota bacterium. GTDB lineage: Bacteria > Actinomycetota > Actinomycetes > Streptosporangiales > Streptosporangiaceae > JAJYUU01. The sequence continues at coordinate 661,842 of CAWDQI010000003.1, forward strand.
CGAGGATCGGCGGCCCTGGCCAGCTGATCCAGACCTGATGGGTCCACCATCTGTACTTCATGGTGACCCGGAAGCCACCGAACTGAACATAGCTGTCGCCCCGTATCCAGCAGCGGGTAAGACGTACCGGGATCCGGATCAGGTCCGCGCCGCCGGGCAGCAGGACGGAGCCGGCCAGCTTCTTCCAGCGCGAGACGGGCGGCTGCGGTCCGAAGAAGTCGGTATAGGTGGCGGGACCGGTGCCTATCAGCACGTGGACCCCGGCCGAGCCGGGGAAATTCTCGCCGATCGATTCAATCGTGACCGGCTGCTTCCCGGTGTTCTGCAGGCTCATATAGAGGGCGCCCGTGGCCGGCTTCTGCTCCGGTACCCAGATCTCGCCCTCGTACATGCCGAAGTTGTTGACCGGCCGGTGCACGATCGAACCGAGCAGATCGGGGCCAGATCCGGCGTTGGTCAGTGGCTGATAGCTGAGGCCGGTAAAGAACCAGTCCGCGGCGACCACCAGCGCGCCAAGCAAGCAGGCGGCGATGCCTAGCCAGATCAGCAGCCGCGGACGACGCCACGGCCTGACCCGGCCGGTTAACCCTGCCCCGCCGGGACCAGCTGGCCCGGAGCCACCAGTATCCGGAGCAGTGATGTCGCTGCTGGTATGCGTGCTCACCGGTCCCCCGTCCAAGCCGCTTTTCACGATGAGTATTGCAATGCGGCTGGGCAATAGCTAGCGGCCCGGCTCGTGATCTCCTGGCTGTCCCGGTAGCCGAGGGGAACCGGCGGGTAAGGGGGAGGCGGGGGGCTTTCATGATCCTGCGGACGCTGGCGCCCGAGGCCGCCAGCACCTCGACCTTCACACCCGTGATGGAGCACGTGGCCCAGGGCTTTGAAGCGCTGGGCGCGCTCATCCTGGTGACTGGCGTGCTGTGGTCGATGGTCCTGGCCTTGGTGGCCTGGCGGCGCTCACGGCAGCTGGCTCACTGTTACAGGGTGCTGCGCCGGGCCTTCGGCGGCACGCTGCTGCTTGGCCTGGAGATCCTCGTTGCCGCCGACCTGATCCGGACGATCGCGGTCGCCCCGACGGTGGACAACGTGCTGGTCCTCGGCCTGATCGTGCTGATCAGGACCTTCCTGAGCTTCTCCCTGGAGATCGAGATCGAGGGGGTCGTGCCGTGGCGGCGCGCCCTAGCCAGCGGGGCTGGTGCTGTTCAGCGGGCCACAGCAGCCGCATCCGGCGCCAGGGAGCCTGACGTCCACTAGCGCAGGCCGTCGAACAGGTCGTCCTCTGGCACTGGCGCGCCGGTCAAGTCGACGGCGCGGATGAAGCTCTCCCGGCCGAACGCGGTCTCCGCAATCTCGGCCGGCAGCTTGCTGAACCACGAATCCTGAATCTGGCTCGCGTGTGCGAAAAGGGCCTCCCGCTTGCGCGCCAGCACCGGCCGGATGTCGATGGTGGTGGTAATCCGCTGTTCGGCGGCTTCCATTTGCTCCCGCTGCTCCGCCGTGAACTCACGCTGATCCGGCACGTCCGCGCCGAGCTCTCGCAGCGCTTCCCAGACCTTGCGCCAGTCACTTCCGCGCATCGCGCTCTGGTAGAACTTGGCCGGCGTCCCGGTAGCGGCTACCGCGGCTGCGGCGGCCAGGCTCGCGTGCACGTGGTCCGGGTGCTGGTACATGCCCTTGTCGTCGTAGGAAATGACGACCTGCGGCTGGTAGGTGTCGATCAGGCCGCTGATCCGGCCAGCCACCTCGTCAAGCGGCACATTGCAGAACGCCTCCGGCCGGAGCCTGTACTCCCAGTCGGGCATGCCTGAATCGTGGTAACCGAGCAGCTCGAGGTGGGTGACTCCGAGGATCTTGCAGGACTGCCGCAGCTCGGATAGCCGCAGCTGTGCCACCTCTTCCTCGTCGTGCCCGTCCTCGCCCGGCTTGACCTGGCCAGGAGCGTCGCCGAACTCTCCGTTCGTACAGGTCACGACTACGGTACGGACACCCTCGTCGGAATACCGGGCCAGCACGCCGCCAGTGCTCGACGCCTCATCATCGGGGTGTGCGTGCACGGCCATCAGGGTAAGTGTCTCTGCCATGTTCCCAGCCTGCCGCATCAGTCCGCCGGACGCACATCGGGCCCGGCCCAGCGGCGGCGGCGGCCAACCGCAGTGATAAGCAGGATTGATGGACGAAGCGGGCGACCCGAGGATGCGGCTTGTGGCGGAGCGACAAGCCGCGGTTGACCGGCTGGCGGGCCTGGACCGGGAATTCGAAGGCATCGTCGAGGCAGCCGGCTCGGCGAACGCCGACGACGAGCATGACCCGGAAGGAGCGACTATCGCCTTCGAGCGGCAGCACCTCGCCGCACTGCTCGACCAGGCCCGCGAGCAGCTTAGCCAGCTGGACGCGGCGCTGCAGCGTCTCAACGACGGCAGCTACGGGGTGTGCAGGCTATGCGGCCAGCCCATCGGGTCAGCGCGGCTGGAAGCGCGGCCGACTGCCGACACCTGCATCACCTGCGCAGGTCAGCAGGGCCGCCGCCGCCGGGCAGGGTGAGTTGCGACCGACCACGTCTCGATCCTGGCCCGCTGTTCAGGGCCGGACGGGGTCCGGGCCGCCTGGGTCCGGGCCGTTAGGGTCCGGGCCGTTAGGGTCCGGGCCGTTAGGGTCCGGGCGGCCAGGCGGTTGCAGCGGTCGCCAGCGCCTGCCGAGCGCGCCTTGGGCGGCCCGCGTGCCGAACTCCCCGCCGCCAGGGCCGCGCAGGATGAACCCAATCGCCGCGGCAATGACCGCCCCGATCAGCGGCCCGAGCAGGTAGACCCACCAGGCTGTCCAATCACCAAGGACCAGCGCTGGGCCGAGCGACCGGACGGGGTTCATCGAGGCCCCGCTGACGGGGGCACCGAAGAGCCCGGCCAGTGCGATATAGCCGCCGACCCCGAAGGCAGCGACCGCCCCGAGTTGCTGGGCCCCGGACGCAGTGCCAAGCACGACGCTGACCAGGCCAGTAGTTAGCAGCACCTCCCAGGCCAGTGCGGTACCGGCCGAGATACCGGGTCCGGGCAGAGTCAGCCCGGCGTTGCCCTGCTTCCCGATCAAGCCGACCAGCAGCAGCGTCGCGAGCACCGCGCCCAGCCCCTGAGCGAGGATGTAGAGGGGCACGCGCCGCCACGGGAAGTCCTTCCGCAGCGCGAACCCAACGCTCACCGCCGGGTTCAAGTGCGCTCCGGAAACGGCGCCCATGAACAAGATGACCGCCATAACCATCAGCGCAGGGACGACGACCCTGGCCGGGCCGGGAACGACGTCGCCGCCGAATCTCGCATTGACCATGTCGGCGCCGACAGCGCCGACGACGAGGAGGAATGTGCCGAACAACTCGCTGAATAGACGCCGCCATTCGTAACTCGTGTCCCAGAAGTCGAACTGCCTCGCCGCCGCATTTGGGTGGCCGATCGACCGCAGCGCGACTGCTGCAGTCTCGGTGACGTGAATCCCGGTACTGCCCTGCTGACTGGTGATCTGCGACCTCCTCCCGCTCAAGCCGGCCGTCGTCGGCCGGATGTTCCCGATGATGCTGTGCAGGCGAGCCTATGACCCGGCGGCCGCACGCGGCAGCCCAGAACTGAACCAGCCAGGTCGCCCGGCCGTTTTCCCCCCCAGGGCCCCACTCTCGCGCCAGCAGCGGGTCAGGCCTGACGCGACACTAGTGCGAAGGCCAGCCGACAGCCTCGAAGACCGCTAGCGGGTCGAGGTAGTCACGCCAGCGACTGACCTTGCGATCGGTGATCGTGAGCACCGAGATGTACCGGTTTGCGTAGGGAGCTCCGGTCGCTACGACCCGGCCTTGTGAGGCGTATTCGAGCACGACGACGCCGCTGCTGCGGTCGTGATAGACAGCGAGGTCGTGGAACCGGTCCAAGACGATCGTTTCGCCATAGGGGCGGTATAGCTCCGCGATGGCCTGGCGGCCCTCGACGTGCCGCGGGTAGCCGGGAACGGTGATGATGTAGTCAAAGACGACGTCTTCGGCCAGCAGGTCGAAGAAGTGCTCGCCATCTGCGAGGCCGTCGAGCGCCTCCTGGATGATACGGAAGAACGGCTCCAGGGCCTTGAAGTCGTCGAGGTCGTTGATCGTGGTCATCGGGCCCCCTGCCGGGCCCAGGCGTGTGCGGCCTCGCTCACGGTGAGCGCGTGGGGGCCGGTAGGCGCGTACTGGGCGCCGGCATGGGCGTCCGGGCTCGCGAGCGTCGCGGCCGCGACGTTGGCGATGTCCTCGGCGTCGACGAAGGCCTCGGCGCCGTCACCGGTGGGCACCGTGATCACTCCGTCCACGGGCCTGAGGAATGTCTCGCTGAAATTCTGCATGAACCAGGCGGGACGCAGGATGGAATACGTGACGGCGCCGCGGCCCATGAGATCGAGTTCCACGGCCCGGTGGGCGACCTCAGGCCCGGCCTGGTCGGTCCCGAACGCGCTGAGGTACGTCACGTGACGCACGCCGGCGGCCTCCGCGAGATCCAGGAAGCTCGACACCTGGCCGGCGAAGTCGGTTCTCATGACCGGTGCTACGAGGTAGACGCGGTCAATGTCCACCAGGGCGGCACCGTGAGTGGCCGGGTCGTCCCAGTCGAAGCGCACATCAGCCCCGTTGCGTGCCGCTGTCCGGACGCTGAGGCCGAGCTTCATCAGTTTGCCGGCGACTCGGGAGCCGGTCTTTCCGGTCCCGGCGAGCACGAGTGTGCTGGAAGGTGTATTAGTCATAACTCTATCCTGTGAGCAGTATCCGAGTGAATCAATGCTCTTGACGCTTAATTCTTTATGTGAGACGCTCAGCGTGTGGACGTCCTGCAGGCTCACCTGGCCAGGGCTCGCGCCTCCGGCGGCGTCTTCGCCCGCTCGGTGGCCCAGCCTCCGTGGGGCCTGCGGCTGCCCGGCACCATCCCGCTGACGCTGCACGCCGTTATCCAGGGACGGGCGTGGTTGTGGTTTGACGATCCGGAAGCCGCGCTCGAACTCGCGCCGGGCGACATAGCACTGGTCCGGGGCGGCGCTGACCACCACATCGCTCACGAACCCGGCGGGAGCTGCGTGTCGCCCGAGCAGTTCCTGGCCCGCCATGTTGGCGATGAACGCTCGGGCGATCGTCGCGCGAGCGTGTTCCTGTGCGGCGCATACCGGTTCTCGGGCGATGTCGGCCGGGGTTTGGTCGAGGCGCTTCCGCCGCTCCTTCCGCTGTCCGCCGCGGCCGACGACCCCCTGCACGACGTCATCGCCCTGCTGTCCCGTGAGCTCGCCGCTTCCGCCCCCGGCCAGCAGACAGTGCTCGACCGGCTCCTGGACGTCCTTGTGGTGCTCGCAATGCGTGCGGGCTTCCAGCGGAGCGCCACGGCGCCTCGCTGGTATCGGGCGTCGGCCGACCCGAGGCTCGGCCCGGCACTGAGCGCAATGCACGCAGACGCCGCCCGCCCGTGGACGGTGTCAGAACTGGCCGCCACCAGCGGGTTGTCCCGGGCAGCTTTCGCGCGGAGCTTTCAGCAGGCACTCGGTCAGCCACCCATCGAGTACCTGACCGACTGGCGCATGACGCTGGCGAGAGATCACCTGCGCAGCGGCGAATTGACGCTCGCGCAGATCGCGGCTCGCACCGGCTATGCCTCGCCCTACGCCTTCGCCGCCGCGTTCCGCCGTCACCACGGACGCCCGCCCGGCCAGTGGCGCCACCAACAGCTGGAGCAATCCGACATCAATCAGGCAGCGCCCGCCGACGACATTCACGCCCCGATGACGGCCCCCGCTTCCGCCCACTGAGCACCCGACCACGGCGGCGGCCTTCGCTGACCAGCCGAACGTGTCTCCCAGCCTGCTGGCGTCCTGAGGGGCAAACGTTCGCTGACGCAGCACTACGCGCCGGCCATCCGGTCCAGGATCTGAGTGACCAGCGTCGCGGGAGTCTGCGGGTGAAGGAAGGCGAGCCTGGCAACGGTCTCGCCTTCCCACGCCGTCGGGGGCAGGAAGGCCACCTGGTCGTCGAGGAGCTTGTCGGCCCAGGCGGTGTAATCGGCGTGCAGCCAGCCGGTTCGGCGGAACAGCACGACCGAGAGGTCCGGCTCGCGGATCAGCTCGAGATAGTCCCGCGACTTGATCTCGACAGCGGCGAGCCGGGCCAGGTTGATGGCTGCCTCGATGGCCTCGGTGTAGGCGCGCACGCCGTGCACGCATAGCGAGAACCACAGCGGCATGCCTCGGGCTCGCCGGGTCAGGTGGAAGGCGTAGTCGGTCGGGTTCCACTCGGCTGGCTGCTCGTGGATGACATCCAGGTAGCTGGCATCCTGACGGTGCACGGACCGCGCCAGGGCCGGATCGCGGTAGACCAGAGCGGCGCAGTCGTAGGGAGCGAACAGCCACTTGTGCGGATCGACGACGAAGGAATCAGCGTGCTCGATCCCGGCATAGGCGGACCGGACACTGGGCGCGAACAGGCCTGCCCCGCCGTATGCACCATCCACGTGGAACCACAGCTGGCGCTCGGCAGCCACAGCCGCCAGGCCCGCTAGGTCATCGATAATGCCCGCGTTCGTGGTACCCGCCGTGCCCACGATCGCCGCGAGCGAACCGGGATCGGCGTCAGCGGCAATAGCGGCGCGGACGGCGTCGCCGGTAAGCCGGTGGTCGGCGGTCGGTACCACCAGCGGCTCCATCTCCAGCAGGCGCAGTGTATTGCCGACAGACGAATGGGTGTCGGCGCCAACCACCGCGCGCCAGCGCTGGCCGGCTTGCGATCGGCCCCCGGACGCTGCTGCAGCGCGACGCTTGGCGGCCTCGCGGGCGACCGCGAGCGCGGACAGGTTCGCCGCCGAGCCGCCCGACACGAAGCAGCCGCCGGCCGCAGGCGGCATCCCAGCCCGGTCGGCGATCAGCCGGAGCACCTGGTTCTCCGCGTGAATCGCGCCGGCCGCCTCCAGCCAGGAGATCCCCTGAATCGAGGCACACGAGATCAGCATGTCGAAGAGCAAGGACGCCTTGGTCGGCGCGGCAGGTATGAAACCAAGGAACCGCGGGCTATCGGCTGAGATCACGGCGGGCGCGAGCGTCGCCGCGTAAGCGCCGAGCACCTGATCCGGGTCGTGCCCCTCATCGCCGAGCAGCCCCGCCACGGCGAAGTCGAGCTCGGCCGGGTTCCGCGAGCCCTTGTCCAGCGGGACGGGATCCAGCCGAAGACGGTTCTCGGCGTAGGCGAGCACAGACCTGATCATCTGTTCTGTCGTACGGTCGACGCTATGCATGGTCGACAAGCTAGTACGGCGGGACGGCGGTACGCAGTGGCGGTGTGGCCGCGCGGCCCGACCGGCGCTGCTAGTACGCTCTCACGCTTCTGCCGGCTCGCTCACCCAGGCGGAGAAAACCGGGAGGCCCCGCCATGGGTTCCTCCCGCTCGGGGCAGGCCCAGCGCCTTCGCCGGGATCGGTTGTCAGGGCGACCACCGCATATGGGTGCCCGAACCGAAGCTCGGCGACCCGGTGCTGGCGCGGCGCGGCCATGGCACTCATGAAGACGCCGAGCCCTGTCACCGCTGCCGCTTCAAAACCCGTCCGCGAGTACGTCGCCCGGACCGCCTGCTTTGCCTCCCAGTGGTCATCGCTGTCGGTCAGCGCGTGCGCGGCCGCGCCGAAGCCGAGCGCTGGCTGGTCTAGGTCATGCACTGAGCTCGCCGACCAGGCTGGCAGTACGGCGGTAATCCGGTCGGTCGTCGCCATCTCTTCGCGCAGCTGCCAGCACGGCGCATCGCCGACCGGCAACTCGGACAGGCTACGGCGCGCGACTTGGCCCCCGGTCGCATGGTCGATTCCGATCCGGTGCGCGACGGCGAGAACGCTGCTCGCTGGCACGTCTGGCGGCGCGACCACAGAGACAACGAGCAGTCCACCCGCTGCGGCCGCGATGTGCACCGCGACGTCGCCTGCCTCCGGAGTTACAGCGATGAACTGGACATGGGCGCCCCCCGGCGCCCGCTCGGGCGTGCGCAGGACCTGGCGTACCTGTGCCGCCCACCGGCTATCGGAGCCGAGGCTGGCGGCTGGAGCCAGGTCGAACGGCACTAGCCAGGACACCTTGGTCGCGAGCGCGGTGGCCAGTACCAGGTAAAGATCGGGCGTCCATTCGATCGGGAAGGTGTCGATAAGGCCGAAGGTATGGTCGCGGGCCCAGCGGTCGAGCCCGGCCTGATCCGGCATCTCACCGCTGGCGACCTGCGACGGCAGGTTCCCCTGCCAGTCGGCGAAACTGGCTGGAAGCGGGGCCCATGAGGCCGTCCACACCGCGGCCGCGGCTGCCACCAGCGGGTGCGGATCGGCAAGCAACCCGGCGGCGGCCATTGCAGCGGCGTCGATATCGCAACCAAGCACGCCGCTCAGCGTTGCCCTGTCGTTGCCGCGCGCCGCCGGGCCAGCCAGTGCAAGCAGCAGCCATGCTCCCAGCGGCGAGGCCACATGATGCTGAGTCCCGATCGCCGCGTGCAGCCGCGCGGCGTAACCGGCGACGCAGTCGGGCACGATGCTTGCCTGGGTAGTCATGCCACTACTGTTCCCCTCAATTACTTCGCCGCACGCCTCGGCCCTGCGCGCACCGCCTAACCCGGACGTGCCGTGATCGATTCGCCGCGTCGGGTAGCAGGTGAAAAGCCGCCTGGCGTTAGCCTGCGGTCGTCGTACTCGCCGGGGTGGCCGCGCGGGTCGGCTCGGACTCGCGGCGCCGCCCCAGCAGGACCAGGCTCATTACCCCGGCCGCCAGCACGAGCACAGCCGACAGGTAGAGCGCAGCGTGCAGTCCAGTCTGGAACGCGGAGTAGGTGGCCTTGATGACTTGCTGTACTTCCTTAGGGTTGAAGCCTCCGGCCTGGCTGCTGTTCTTGCCGCTTGACGGGACTGCGCCGGTCTCGATCGCGTTGATCACCAGTGTCTGGTAGAGCTTGGGCACGCCCAGGTGATTCAGGCTGGCGACTAGGTTGCTATTCAGCCGCGATGCGACCAGCGCGCCCAGAACCGCAACCCCAGTGATGGCGCCTACCTCGCGGCTGGTGTTCGCCGTCGACGCTGCCATGCCAGAACGCTCGGGCGGCACGGCGGACAGCGCGGACGAGGTCGTCGGCACTACCGTGGCGCCGATTCCGATGCCGGCCAGGGCCAGCGACGCGGCAAGCGGCAGGTAAGACGGGCTGGGACTGATGGCGATCGAGGTCAGCAGCAAGCCGCCGCTGAACAGCAGGCAGCCAACGAAGATGGACCAGCCTGGCCCGGCCCGTGTCGACACGCGGCCAGTCACGACGGAGGCGATCACCATGAGCACGGTCATGGGCAGGAACACCAGGGCTATCTGGTAACCGGAGTCGCCAACCACTTCCACCAGGAAGAGAGCCGTGAAGAAAAAGACCGCGAACGTGGCGAAATACGCACAGAACGCCACAACGTTAGCGGTGAAGAACAGGGGGATCCGCAAGAACCTGAGGTCCAGCAAGGGATGCGCCGCACGGTGCTCCCACCAGAAGAACGCGACGAGCGAGGCGACGCACAAGCAGAGCAGGGCGATCACCGTTACGGAGCCAAAGCCCGAACTCTCCGCCGAGATCACTGCGAAAGCAAGCGCGGAGATGGTAGCCGCAGCAAGAAAAGTGCCGGCGATATCGACCCGGTGAGCGTTGGGGTCAGAGTTCTCCGGCAGGATGGCGACAACGCCAATGAGCGCCAGCAGCCCGAAGATAACGTTGAACCAGAAGATGGCGCGCCAGTTCCCGTCAAAGCTGCCGACGAGCGCACCGCCGACTACCGGACCCAGGGCAAGCGCCAGACCAGATACCGCCGTCCAGACACCCAGGGCCCGGTTCCGGCTCCGCTGGTCTGTATAAATGTGCCGGATCATCGACAGCGTGCCTGGCTCGCAGGCCGCAGCGCCGAGGCCCATGACGGCGCGGCCCGCGATCAGCACGCCCACATTGGGAGCCAGCGCCGACAGCACTGACCCAGCGCAGAAGATCGCGACCCCGATGATCATGACCCGTTTGCGGCCGAATTCGTCGCCGACCATCCCGAAAGCGAGCATCGCGCCAGCGAAGGTCAGCGCATACGCCCCTACGACCCACTGCAGTGAAGTGACGCCGGCTTGCAACTGGCTCTGCACGTTGCCGAGAACGATGCTGACGATCGTGTTGTCAAGAAATGTCAGGAAAAGTACGATACAAAGAACCGCCAGCGCAAGCGAGCGCCCACCGTAGCGGGCCGAAACTGCCTCGCCTTCGGAGATGTCAACCGAGCTGACCATGGGGCTGCCTAACTCTGGGCTGGAAAGATGCTCTTACGGACGACGGGCACTCATGCGCGGTCGCGCTAGATATGCCGGTTATTACCCATACAGCCATCCTTCAACTACCTATCAGCTAGCGGCATTCCATGCGCGGGATGATCCTCTCGCACTTCGCAGTCCACCCGTTAGCGCCGAGGTGACGCGCGCGTCAGCTTGGCAACCTGTCCGGCGCCAAGGAACCGTCGCCAGATCGGCCCAGCACCGGGGCAGCACCGGGCCAGCTTTCCAGCACACACCGAGGGGCGAGGGAGGCAATGGCCGAGCGTTCGGCCATTGCCTCCCCGGCCGCGACGTCTCGCAGGCGGAGCCCCAGGCTACCCGGCGGACTTGCAGGGTGCGGGCAGGCCGGACGTCTTGTTACCGTTCTCCAGGGTCAGCAGACTGCAGAAGCTTGCCACCCCCACCTTCCACGTGCCGTCCTGGTGCACAGCGATGCCCATCTCGTTCTTCAGCGCCGGCGTGCCTGCGAGCAGAATGTTGTATTTGACCTTTGCCTGAGTAGCTGTGACATTCGTGACCGCAAGCACCTGCGCCTTGGCGTGGGCGGCTAGGCCAGTGGCCGCGAGCACAGAGGTAGGGAACATTGAGCCGTCCTGGAGCAAGCTGGCTCTTTTGGCGACGGGGGTCGAGGCGTCAAAGAACGTCTCCCAGTTAGTCTTGATGGTCGCCGCCGGGCCCGTGGACGAACTCCCCGTACTGCTGCTGCTGCCGCACGCCGTAGTGACGGCGGCGAGCGCGCAGGCAGCGACAATCTGTGCAATATGCCGATGAGAGCTCATGCAGCGTTCCTCCAACTATTCCTCAGCCGGCGGCATTACTGGCGCCCGGCTGATCTTCTCGCATTTGTGCTCTGGCAGTTAGCCGCGATGTGACGGCCGTGTCATGCTTGGCATCGTGTCGGATCTAGCAGCACTGCGGGACCGCATGCGCCAGTTCAGCGCTGAGCGGGACTGGAGCGGCTTCCATGACCCCAAGTCTGTGCTGCTGGCTCTGGTCGGTGAGGTCGGTGAGCTCTCCGAGCTATTCCAGTGGCTGCCCGCCGACGCCGCAGCCAAACTGGCCGCGAACGAGCCACTGCGCAGCAGGGCCGCGGAAGAACTATCGGACGTGCTGCTGTACCTGATCCTGCTGGCAGACGTACTGGATATAGACCTAGGTGTGGCCGCGAACGCCAAGCTTAGCGAGGCAGCCCGCCGCTATCCGGCCGGGCTGTCGTCACCTGGTAGTCGAGCACCCAGCTAGTCCGGCGCCGGGCTAGCAGCCACGATCGGCTGTCCCCATAGGGATTGCAGGTCGCGGTCCACAGCGGCCGACAGCGGGGCCATCGGCACAAGCGCCGGCCGGGATCGCGCCCCCCGTGTCAGCTCGCAGTCAGTCAGCTCACACTGGGCCAGCGCTGCCGGGCCGAGGAACCGGGTTAGCTGGCCGTAGCTATGCCTGTCGTCGCGTGCCAGCCGGTGATGGTGCATGCGCAACGGCGCGTACAAATAAAGCGTGTCGCGCGCTCTGGTAACGGCGACGTAGAACAACCGCTGCTCTTCCTCCAGCCCGGCCGGAGTGGTCAGTGCCATGTCACTGGGCACCGCGCCGTCGACGAGCTGTGGCAGGTGCACGACTGGCCATTCGAGTCCCTTTGCGGAGTGCACGGTGGAGATAACCAGAAAGTCATCGTCAAGTCGCGGCCGCCCAGCCAGGTCGGACGCTGAAAGTGGCGGATCGAGCGCTAGCTGCACGAGCGCATCGTGCAGGGACGGGCTTGCGGCTGCGGCATCGGCCAGCCGCTCCAGGTCAGCGAAACGCACCGCAGCATCCGCGTAACGGGCGGCCAGCGGCTCCCGCAACGCCGCCAGGATCATGGCGGCCCGGTCAGCGGTGCTTTCCTGGCCTGCCGCCTCGGCAAGCTGGCCAACCGTGCCGGTTACCGCAGGGGCGGATCGCTGCGGCAGGGCCGCCGCGGCATCGGGCCAGCGCTCAAACTGCCCGGGATCGGCTATGCGCAGCGTCTGGATCACCCGCCGCGCGAGCACCGGCCCGACACCTTCATGGAGCCGGAGAATCCGGAACCACGCGAGGTCATCGGCCGGGTTCGCGACCACGCGCGCGGCCGCGAGGAAGTCCTTGACGTGCGCCGCCTCGGTGAACCGCAACCCGCCGTACTTCACGTACGGAATCCCGCGGGCGGACAGTTCGATCTCGAGCAAGTCGCTGTGATGGGCGGTCCTCACCAGCACTGCCTGCTGCTGGAACTGCACCCCCGCCTCATGGCTGTCGAGCACCCTGGAGCAGATCTCGCGGGCTTGGGTCGCCTCGTCGTGACAGCGGACCAGCACCGGGCGCTGCCCTGGGCCGCGTTCGGCGGTAAGGGCGAGCTCGAGCCCGTCCGCCTGCGGCCTGATCTCATTGGCCAGCCGGAGCACGGCCTGGTGAGAGCGGTAGTTGCGGGAGAGCCTGATGACGGCAAGGTCGGCGAAGTGCCGGGATAGCGCCCGCAAGTGCTCGGGATCGGCGCCGCGGAATGCGTAGATTGCCTGCGCGTCGTCGCCCACGCAGGTGAGCCCGGTGCCATCGGGACGCAATAGCCGGACGATCTCCGCCTGTACGGCGTTGACGTCCTGGTACTCGTCGACCAGGACCGCATCGAAGAGGCTGCGCAGTGACGGGCCGGCCTGAGAATCGGCAAGCGCCGCTCGCCATAGCAGCAGCAAATCGTCGAAATCGACCAGGCCATACCGCCGCTTATAGGCGATGAAGTCGGTGAACAAGCCGGCCAGCTGCGCGGTGAACGGAACGCACCATGGAAACCCGGCACCGACAACGTCATCGAGATGCATGCCCGTGCTGACGCAACGGGTATAGATGTCGGCGCAGGTCGCCGCACGGGGCGTGCGCCGACCGGCGCTGGTACCCACAAGCCCGTTAGCGTCCCGCAGCGTATCCATCACGTCGGCCACATCCGCCGGATCGACCACGCTGAACTCGGGCGGCAGGGCGAACGCCTCGGCGTTGGCCCTGATGATGCGGTGCGCGACGGCGTGGAAGGTGCCGCCAAAGATCCGTTCGGCCGCCGTGGCATCGGGGGGATGGGCCCTGGCCAGCATGTCGTCAGCGGCGCGCCGGGTAAAGGTCAGCAGCAGGATCCGGCTGGGCTGGACACCCTGCTCCCGCAGCCAGGTCGCGCGGGCCACTAGCGTGCCGGTCTTGCCGGTGCCCGCGCCAGCGAGAATAAGTAGCGCGCCACCCTGGTAAGTCGCTGCCCGAAACTGATCAGTATTAAGGCTGTCAAGGACGCTAGCCAGCCCGCTCATGGACATTGCCCGCTCATGGACACTGAATGTAGCCAGCACTACCGACAGCGGGCTTCGCGCAGAAGGGACCGCGAATGACACAAGCTGAGTCACCGTTTTCCGGTGCGTCACCGGGCGGTGCACGCCCGAGTGCGCGAGTTGCTCTCGTTACCGGCGCGTCAGCCGGAATCGGCCGCGCGTGCGCCGACCGGCTGGCCCGAGCGGGCTGGGCCGTCACCGGCGCCAGCAGGCGCGGCACCGGCTGCGATGGCGCCGCCACTAGCCCGTGGGCGGGCCTGGTCATGAACGTGGACGACGATGCGGCAGTGGCGGCCGGCGTGGCCGCGATAAGTCAGCAGCACGGTCGGCTGGACGCGGTTGTCGCCGCGGCAGGCTGGGGCGTGGCAGGCGCTGCCGAGTTCACTAGTATCAGCGTGGCTAAGGCTCAGTTCGAGACAAATTTCTGGGGTTGCGTCAGGGTCGTCCAGGCAGCGCTGCCGCAGATGCGCGCACAGCGTGGTGGCCGGATTGTGCTGATCAGCTCCATCGGCGGCGTCATAGGCATCCCGTTCCAGGCTTATTACAGCGCCAGCAAGTTCGCGCTGGAGGGATTCGCTGAATCGCTCGGCTATGAGCTCGCACCGTTCGGCGTCACGGTGACACTGGTGCAGCCCGGCAACATCAAGACTGACTTCACCGCCAGCAGGCAGACCGACCATGCAGCCGATAAGGATCGCCTGTACGCGGCCGCGATGACGAAAGCGGTCCGCGCCATGGAGCGCGACGAGGCCAATGGCGCGCCTGCCGAGCTGGTGGCCGCCGTGGTTCAGCGCGTCCTCGAGACAGCCCGGCCGCCCCGCCGGGTCTCGGTTGGCAAGGCGGGCGAGCGAGCCGGCCTGGTCGCCAAGCGGGTGCTGCCATTCCGCGTGTTCGAGGCGGCGGCCAAAGGAAGCCTGGGGGTCTAGGGGGCCCCGTTCCCCTCTTCATCGCCCGCTGTGTCACTGCCTGCGCCGGATTCAGTGCGGCTTTGCTGGTCTGGCGCCGGTCACCAGCCGAGTTCGCGCAGGCGGGCGTCCGAGATGCCGAAATGGTGGCCGACCTCGTGGATCACGGTGCGGCGGACCTGCTCGACGACGTCAGCCTCGGTGTCGCAGATCGCGCAGATGGCCTGCTGGTAGATCGTGATGCGGTCCGGCAGCACGCCCGCGTAACCGGTCGTGCGGCTGGTCAGCGGGATTCCTTCGTAAAGGCCAAGCAGGCTGCGCGGGCCTCGGCCATGCTCGACCAGCACGGCCACATTCCGCATCAAGTCGCCCAGTTCCTCGGGCAGCGAGTCCAGCGCGGTCGCCACCATCTGCTCAAACGACTCGGCATCGACGATGATCACACGCTCATTTTCCCTGACAGCCGCGGGCACGCTCTTATCCTGGTGGGCGTGGCCTTGCCTGACCCGTCTGTACGGCCCCCTCGCCCGACTCCGGCCCAGGTCGCCGCGGCCTACGGCCACACCATCCCGGACCTGGTGGCACCCGGCCTGCGAGTGTTCTTCGTCGGCATCAACCCGAGCTTGTATTCGGCAGCCGTCGGATACCATTTCGCCCGGCCGGGCAACCGGTTCTGGCCGGCGTTGCACCACTCTGGCTTCACCAGCCGCCAGCTCGCCCCGTCCGAGCAGCACCTGCTGCTGCCGCTAGGGCTGGGAATCACCAACATCGTCGCCCGAGCCACGGCCAGAGCAGACGAGCTGGACGCGGGCGAGCTGCGGGCCGGCTGGGAGCAGCTGGCGGCAGTCACGGCGCGAATCGGGCCGGCGTGGCTGGCCGTGCTCGGCGTGACCGCGTACCGAGCCGCGTCCGGGCAGCCCGCGGCCGTCGTCGGGCCGCAAACTGATCGAGTCGGCGGGACGAATGTGTGGGTCCTGCCGAACCCGAGTGGCCTAAACGCGCACTGGGGCATGGCTGGCCTGGCCGAGGAGTTCGGCCACTTTCGAGTCGCGGCCGGATCGGGCTAGCCGGAGTGCGGGCGGCACCCGATCACGACAGTGGCGCTGAGTTCATCGTTGGCGACGACTCGCGGCCGGAAGCCGGCGTTAGCTACCGCGGCCGCCGTGAGCGGAGCCTGCCGCTCGCTGGTCTCGATCAGAAGGTGACCGTCCGGCGCCAGCCAGTCCTCGGCTCCGGCGGCGACCCGGCGGTGGATTTCCACCCCGTCCGCGCCGCCATCTAGCGCGACAAGCGGCTCGTGCAGGCGCGCCTCAGCGGGCAGAAACGCGACCTCACTGGTCGGTACATAGGGAGCGTTGGCTACCAGGAGATTGACTGCGCCCCGCAGGCCGTCCGGCAGCGGCTCGTACAGATCGCCCTGGTATACCTGGCCGCCGCGCGGTATGAGATTGGCGATCGCGCACCTGACGGCCTGACCGTCGACGTCGGCCGCATGCAAGTCGGCCGCGCCTAGGGCGGTAGCCACGGCCAGGCCGACAGCGCCAGAGCCACAGCACATGTCCAGCACCACGATGGAGGGAACGGGGCCAGTTTCGGGCTGCCGCCGCTGGATGGCGACCGCCTGGCCGACCAGGAACTCGCTGCGGCGGCGCGGCACGAACACTCCCGGCTCGACCAGGATCCGCAGACCGCAGAACTCGGCCCAGCCGATGACCTGCTCGAGCGGTAGCCCAGCGGCCCGGCGGTCGACCATCAACTGGAGGTCGGCGCAGGTGTCAGCCGCTGCCATGAGCAGATCGGCCTCATCCTCGGCGAACACGCAGCCGCACGCGCGCAGCCGCGCAACGATCTCGGCCCAGGGTGAGCTTCCGGTCACCGCTTCCTTACGGACGGTAACGGGCCGCCTAAAGCTTGCTGAGCTTCGAGCAGGGGACGGGGATGCGCACCCTGTGCTGCTGGCCAAAATCCACGAGGACAGCGACATCATCTTCAACGCTGAGCACGGTTCCGAGACCGTACTTGTCGTGGGTCACCAGATCCTGGACGGCAAAGACCTCCGCTGGCGGCAACGGAGTCTGATTGTTGAAGGGACTTCCGGGCAGCAAGCGCCTTGGCGCCGGGCGGGTATTCATCAATACCAGTATGCGCCCTTCGCAGTGAGAGCGTGACGAGGATCCCCGTGTTACTCCGCACGTTGTGCCAGTAGGCCGACCGGCGAGGCCGGCCCGCGGGCGATGCGCCTCGATCGGCTGCGGCCAGTGCGGCCCGCGGCCAGGGTTGCGATCCAGTGCCCCCACGTGCGAGCCTGCCTGCCAGGAAGTGCCACAGGACGGTGGGAGACATGGGGTTCTACCAGACGCTCGTGTTGCCGCGAATCATCAATACCGTCTGCGGCGCCGCGACACTCCAGCCACTGCGGAATCGCGTCTGCGAGGACCTGGCCGGGGACGTCGTCGAGATCGGCTTCGGCTCCGGGCTCAACGTGCCGTTCTATCCCGCCGCCGTCACCAGCGTATCGGCGGTCGAGCCATCCGATTTGAGCTGGAAGCTGGCGAGCAAGCGCGTGGTGGCAGCCAGCGTTCCAGTGCAACGCGCCGGTCTCGACGGCCAGTCGCTGCCGTTTGCGGATGACAGCTTCGACGCCGCGCTGTCCACCTGGACGCTGTGCACGATCCCCGACGTTGCCGGGGCGCTGCGAGAGCTGCGCAGGGTCTTGAAGCCGGGAGGATCACTCCACTTCCTTGAGCACGGGCTGGCGCCCGACGAGCGGGTCCGCCGCTGGCAGTATCGCCTGGACCCGCTGGAGCAGCGGGTCGCTGGCGGATGTCATTTCACCCGTCCGATCATTGAGCTCCTGACCACGGCGGGCTTCACCCTCCAAGACGTGGACGTCTTCTACGAGAAGGGCGGCCCGAAGTTCGCCGGGGCCGACTCCCTGGGTATCGCCCGGTCCGCCTGACGATTCAGCAACTTCCTCTATTTTTCGATTCGAAACGATCATTTACCTCTAAGGGAGCGGTCCGCTGGGGCGGCCACAACGCTTGCCGGGGACCCCCGTAGGATCGATCGCCACATTGGATTCGGGTCCCCGTCTCGTCCTTGTGTCGGGAAGCGGAGGCTGGCGTCATGAAATACCCGACAATCGCTGGCGCGGCAGTAGTGCTGCTCGCCATCGTGAGCTGCGGGGGTTCCAGCGGGTCCACCAGCTCCGACGGCCCGGCGAGCTACCTGGCCGCGAGCAATTCAAAGGTGGCTTTCATACATTGGCAAGCCTCATCCCACGGTCACCTTCGAGGCACGATCACCTACCGCAATGCCGGTGGGAGCGCACCGGCCGAGAAAATGTCGGTCAGCAGCGCGCCGTTCACGGGGACCATCAGGGGCAGCTCGGTCAGGCTGACATTCGGAGCCTTGTACTTCCTGCAGACGGGGGCCGAGGGCACGTTGAGCGGCAGCAGACTGACGCTGCGTCTCCCAGGGTCCGACGGAGCAATCCGGCCGGTCACGTTCAGCCAGTCCGACGGCACCAGCTATCACAGCGCGATCGTGGCACTTCGTCGTTCGGTCGGACATGCCAACCAGCTGGCCGCGCAGCAACAGGGCCAGCAAGCGCAGCCAGCGAGGACCCAGGCCGAACAGGGCGCCCAGAAGGGCCTCCGCGTGCTCTACTACGACTCCAGCCTTGCGGCTGGCGGCAAGCTCGCTGCCAGCGTTACCCGTTTCGCTGACCACATTCAGACAGCAAAATCCGACCTGGCAACCGAGACCCGTGATGCCTCCGGCGCCAAGGGCTACTGCAAGGCGGCCTTCACGGTCTCGGGGGACTCTCAGAAGGTTGACGGTGACCTTGCCGCGGTAGAGGGCGACGCGAAGTCCCTGATGGCGGACGTCGCTGTCGTCCGTGCTGACATCGCGATCGCAGGGGCTGATTTGCGACACCTGGGCAAAGCCGGACATCCGGCGCCGAGTTCGCCCGCCACGGTCATCGCCAGCGCCAAGGCGAACCTCAAGCAGGCGATAGCCGCGGGAAACTCCTACATAGACCAGATCAACGCCATCGACGCCCAGGCTCACTCGACGGCCAACAAGATGGCGGCGGGTCGATGCTCTGGCGCCAAGTCAGGCAACTCGACAATGCCGGTCTCGCATATCAAGTGAGCTAAGGGCCGCTGTCGTGGCCGGGCGGTGCGCCTGGGCGCGTTCCCGGCCTACTTGCCGCCGTAGCGGAGCACTACCTGCCACACTGCCGGTGTCTCCGGGCTGACGTCATAATGCTGCGGGCCAACCAGCCGCGCCAGGTTCCAGAAGATTTCACCGCCGCAGTGGTTCGCGTCAGCCGTGCCGTAGACGCCCCGGTAAAACTGCGCCCGTGACATCGCCAGCCTGTTGTACGGCTGGCCCGTGTAGGCCGCGTCGCCGACGTACTGCGGTTCGCCGAACTCCTCATCGAGCGCGATCTTGTGGATCGAGTGGATTGCCTGGATGTAGCCGCCCTCGTCGGCGAGGTCCGCTTCCGAGTAGGTCTTGAAGCCGGCGACGTCGTTGTGCGGCAGGGCGTAGATCGGCTTCCACCACTCCGGGTAGCCGTTGTTCATGTTGTTGAATCCGCCGGCCGAGATCAGATGCGTCGGGTCGGCTGCGTAAAGTGCATCGGTCAGGGTCCGGTAGAACGCCTTCAGCGCGTACATCTGGGTCTTGTCGACGGGGAACGCTGGCTCGCCATCGAGGCTGTACTCGGCGATCGCGGTAACGCCTCGGTAGTGGGCTCCCACGGCCTGGAGGAACGGCAGCCAGAGCTGCGCGTCCTGCGGGTTCTCGCCGTGCGACTCCAGCAGCCACTTGTAAGCCGACAGGTCCATCACGACGTGCATGCGCCGGGCTGCGGCCTGGCAGACGACGTCATCGATGTTGCTCCAGATCACCGGGTCGTTCCACGTCTGCCCGGTGCCGGTCTTGGTCCACTCGTCGGTGGGCCGCGCGAGCGTCTGCCCCGCGGACCTCGCCAGGTTCAGGACCTTCGTGACATAGGACGGGAACGTGGGGTCGTTCCAGCTTGAGCCGATCGGGTACATCGTGAAGCCGCGGAAGGTCCTGGGCTTCCCGCCGACGCCGAACTGGTCGCCTAGCTTGGTGACCTTCCTGACGTCATGCTGAGCGCTGCACTGGAAAGGCGGCAGCCCGGAAGACGCCGGAGATGCCGGCGCGATGCTCGCGTGTGCCAGTCCGGTCTGCATCACAGCGATGGCCGATAGAGCCGCGATGAGCATACCCAGCTTGCGATAACCCACTGGTACTTTCCCTCTCTTAGACGACAAGTCGACCGCAAAGGGTATGCGATTCCCGTCCGTTTTGTCGTCTGTGAGAGTTACGTCATCCGTATGAGTTACATCACAGTCTCGAACATGCTGAGAAGGTCGTGAATATATGAGGCTCTTGCGACCACGCGCGGGCGGCCTCGTGCGCGGTGATTTGTCGCAACTTCGTTACAGCGTCTCGATGCCGACGTCGGTGAGCTATACTAAAGTCATTACTTAACTAAACGAGTTCGCCGCGCCAGGCAGGAGCAGATCATGACGACCCCAACGACCGAACTGGACACGATCTTCAGCGACCCGGGATCTACGGCCACTAGCTGGGACGACACCCGTAAGGCGCTGGAAACGGCGGAGCTGTTCTGGATAGCGACCGTGCGGGCAGACGGACGGCCGCACATGACGCCACTCGTCGCGGTCTGGCTCGACGACGCACTGCATTTCTGCACCGGCGATGCGGAGCAGAAGGCAGTCAACCTGCGCGGCAACCAGAAGGTGATCCTGATGACCGGCTGCAACCAGTGGGATCGCGGACTGGATGTAGTGGTCGAAGGTCAGGCGGTCAGGGTTACCGACCGCACCACGCTGCAGCGGCTAGCCGAGGCCTGGGCCCGCAAGTGGGACGGCCGCTGGCAGTACGAGCCGGGCGACGACGGCTTCCAGGGCGATGGCGTCCTGGTGTTCTCGGTGCGACCGGCCAAAGTCTTCGCGTTCGCGAAAGGCAACTTCAGCCACACGCGGCATGTGTTCTAGCGGCCGGTCGCGACAAGAGTCTTCCAGACCCGCCGCTAGGTACCAGCCAGGTGAGCGAGCAGCAATTCGGAGAAGTACTGCATGGCCGTGTCGACCTCGCGGCCATCTCCCGTCGCGAGGACGTCGAGGAGCAGGCCGCGGCCTACGGCAACGTACAGCCGGGCTACGGTACGCGCCGTATCCGGGCTGATTCCTTCTGCCTCCAGCATCGCCGCGACCGGTCCGACCCAGTCGTCGACAACGCCCTCCAGAAGGGGCTTTGCCCACTCACGGCCCTGGAGCGCCTGGCCGTAGACCTCGAAGAACAGGCGCTCCTGGGGCGCCAGTTCCGGACTGCGCAGGTGCTTCCAGAAACGGTCGGCCCGGTCTCCGGGTGCCTCGGCGGACTCGGCGACGAGTTCGCTCAGGGCACCTCGCTGCCGCGCCTCGACCGCGCGGATAACGTCCACGAGCAGTCCCTCCCGGGACCCGAAATGGTGGATCAGCATGCGGTGGCTCGTCCCGGCCGCCGCAGCGATGGAGCGCAGGCTCCGGTCCGCGATCCCGCCGGCCAGAGCCACGTCGGCTACTGCCTCCAGCAGCTTTTCTTTCGGGGTTGCGCTCGCCATGTACCAGATGGTACATCGTTAGTTATGGAACATCGCGTGACGACCGCTGCCGACGCGTCGCCCGCGCAGGTGTGGGCTTTGTTTGTCGACATGGAACGCTGGCCCGAGATGACCAAGAGCATCAGCGCGGCGCGCCGAGTGGACGAAGGGCCCTTGCACGTTGGCAGCGAAGCAATCATCGAACAGCCACGCCTGCCCAAAGCCTGCTGGCGGGTAACGGAGCTGGAGCCGGGCCACTCCTTCTTCTGGGAGACGAGTGCACGGGGAATCACCACTGTCGGCGGCCACATCGTGGACGCAGACGGTCAGGGCTCGAGGATCACCCTGACCCTCCGCATGAACGGGCCCCTTGCCCGGCTGTTGTATGCCGTCACAAGCCGCCTTTCTCGCCGGTACCTCACGATGGAGATGGAGGGCTTTCGCCGAGCCGCGGAGTCGGTACGGGAAACCTCCGCCGGCACGCCGTAGCGGGCCTTGCCGTTGCGCCGTTGCATTAACCCTGAGTGGCTTGCTGCTAGGCGCGCAGGGCAGCGGGGTCGTCGACACTTCCATTGTGGTGGTACTTGCGTCAGCGGCCGTCCTCGAAGCGCTATGCCGGTCGGCCTTGTCGATCCGGCACAGGTCGGCTCACCCGATTGGGCGCAGGTTGGTCTGCTTAACGATCGACCCAAAGGGCGAATGGTGGGGCCTGAGGTCCAACCGGGGCGCGACGGGCCGCCTGCTCATACCCATTTTTCGGCGGACTTCACCGATCAAGACATGGCGTCTAGACACGGGACGTCTGCGGCGCGTCATGCCGCGCGAGCGACGCGCTTCTGGTGCGCGGGGTACTCGGCAGGGCTCCGCCGACCGCCCGTGACCCAGGATGCCGGGGCATTCTGAGCGACACGGGCGGTCGGCGGCCAGGTCACGACCTGTTGTTCATCCTGCCGCGCGGGCTGCGCGGAGCTAGGGAACCACGTAGTTGACCGAGGTTCCCCAGTTCGCGAAACCGTCCCTGGTCCCTCCGCAGGTTCCGATGGCCAGGGTGAACAACGGCCCGGTGCAGTTCGGGTACTGGATGTACTCGTTAGCGAAGTAGATCCGCCCGCCGGAGTCCGGCAGGAAGATCCCCCAGCTGTAGTCTCCCCAGCGGGGGCGGGTCGGGCCTGGGAAGCCCTGGTACTCGCTGAAGCCGTCCTGCGGAGACTGGCCCATAGCGGTGATGTTGATCGTGGATCTGAGCAGGCCGTTGGAGGTGCTGGTCAGCCGGCCGAAGGCGGTGCTCGGGAAAAAGCCGCCGTGGTCGGCGCCGGTCGGCCCGCCGTTGCCGGCCAGCGTGAAGAGCATGATCGCCCGGCCGTTGCCGCCGGCGCCTTGCCCGGCCATGGCCGGCATGGTCAGGTCTTGATGCATCGGCGAGACGTAGCCTTGGCTGGTGAGGGTGAACTTGCCGGTCCTGCCGAACGAGCGGGTGCCGACCACCCAGTACACCGCGCCCATGTGGATCTCCGCGTTGGCCCTGGTGTACGTCTGGGCGATCTGGGTGGAGGTGGCTGCCCAGAGCTGGCCCTGCGCCTGCGAGACCTGCGTCAAGTTGTCGCCGTTGGTGGCGAGCCCGCCCAATGGGCAGGAGGTGAACACGCTCAGGCCGGCCGCTCCGCACTGAGCGCCCAGCGGTATCGGGCCGTTCCGCTGCGGGGCGAAGATCCCGCCAGTGTTGACCGTCTCCGGATCGTAGTACTTGTTGACGCCGCGGAAGAGCTGGCCCCGGAAGCGGATGGTGGCGTTACAGGTTGCGCAGCCGGCGCTGTTGAGGGCGGAGAGCCCGGTCCAGGCCCACGCCGCGATCCGGTTGTCACCGGAGGTGGGCAGCGTTCCGAAGAATCCGTAGAAGTCCAGCGAGCCCAGCATGAACCCGGTGCCTCCACGGCTGTTGTCGAACTGGCCCGCGGGTGGCTGTGCTGGGATGACCGCCACCCAGCAGGTGACGCCGCCCATGTGTAGCACCTTGTCGCGGGCGCAGGTCCCGTCCGGGGTGGGGACGTGGCCCATATTCTCGATGGCCACGGTGACCGCGGGGTTCGGCTGCCCTGTGGACAGCGTGACGGGCAGGCCCCCCTCCAGCGCGTTCTTGTTGAATGCGAGTTCCTGCGCGCCGTTGAAGAAACCGCCACCGATGCCGGGCAGCGACCCGTTCAGCGGGAACTCGTCGTAGAACATCATGAAGGCGTCCCGGGTCACCGAGATCTTCGCGAAGTCGTTGAGCAGGGAGGGGTAGCCCGGCTCGGCCGGGTTGTAGTCAGCGCTCGAGAAGTACACGTGGTAGGGGCCGAACGGGTTGGGGCCGTCGGTTACCGCGATGCCCTCGTAGCAGGCGTTGGCCACGCCCGCGAAGCAGCCGGCGAAAGGACCGCCCTTGGACTCCGGGCTGGCCGAGACGATCTCGGTGAAGAACCAGTGCCCGCCGTTGGCGGAGTCATACAGGCAGGAGGGATCCCCGCCGCTGCTCCATCCCAGGCCGGTGAGCCCCATGACCGTGTCGAGCGGGATCGGCGCGGATACGCGATTCAAGGCGGTGTTGAAGACCAGGATCTCCCCGATGTTGTTGGTCTCGACCACGGATCCGTTGCCCGCGCATAGGCCCTGGTCCGGGGGCTCGATGTCGCCCAGCGGGTTGGTTGACAGCGAGGCGCTGTCGACCGCGTTCAGCCCTTTCACGCTGGTGGCGCCGCCCGCCAACGTGCTGATGCGGTCACAGCCGGGGCCTAGTGGCTGGCAGCTCACCGACGGAACGGGGAAGGAGGCGCCGCTAAGAACGCGCCGTTGGGCCGCGGTGATGCGGATATGCCGGAGATCCGGCAGCGGCATGGCGTGTGGGCGGGGCAGTTTGCCGGACCGAACGGTGGCCTGGTGGCCCCGTGCGGCAGCCGCGGTGGATGGGGTGTTGAGCGGACCGGTGAGCAGTGAGCAGGCGATGGGGCAGCCCGTGGCGGCCGTGCCCGCGAACGTTGGCTTGAATACCCCAAGGCTGGATGTGGTCACCGCGCTCGGCCGGGCCACGGCAGGTCTCGCAGTGGCTGCCGTTGCCCCTCCGGCGGCGCTGAGCAGCATCAGCGGAAGCGACAGTAACGACAGCAGCGCAACCCACGTGCGCGTCATGCTCCTTTGCATGCCTTTCTCCTTACTGGGTGCTTTTTATTGGGTGCTTTGTTGACGCCCCGCAATCGCAGGCTTCCGCCCGGAGAAATCCGGGAACGATGCGCGCCACAGCACCTGGCTCGGCCCCGATCATGCCCGCCCCAGATGCCATGCTGGCTCCACGTCGATCGTTGAGACTGCTCATGGCCGCTAGGACGGACGATACAGTCCCCGCACTTGCCGAGCAATAAGCGTTCTCTGGCCTCACTTGGGGCCGGGGCGGGCTGGCATGATGGGCCAGGTTCCGGTCGGCCCACCCCACTTGATCGCGAGATCCAGACCCGGCTCCCGCGGAGCCAGATGTGGCCAGCCGGCGAGGTAGGCGTGCTAGGCATGGTTGGACGGTAGGCGCATTTACAAAGTTATTGACAAGGTGCAGCTGAGGCGGAGCCGACCTGTTCCGGCGCACTTCCTGCTACGAAGAAACCCCATGTCAGCGAGGGTGACCTGGGGCAATGAAGTCGAGCCGCCTATCGGAATCGAACCGATGACCTATTCATTACGAGTGAATCGCTCTGCCGACTGAGCTAAGGCGGCGCACGCTGCGGTCAACCGCGCGAGCCACAGGAGTCTACCGGCCAGCCGAGCCGTCCCGCGAACTACCGTGCATGGCCTCGTACGCGTGCCGCGAGCCGCAGACGCTCGCCTTCGGACACGACGTCCGCCTGCCATCCTCGGCGAGCTTGACGATGATCTTGTCGCCGGGAACGTTGTGACCGGTTACGGTTCCCGGCCCGTCGGGCGTCTCGACGGCCTCGCCCATGCGCGGCGCGGATGCCCGGAAGTCCTGGTACAGCGGGTGCTCGTACTTCAGGCAGCACATCAGTCGGCCGCACGCTCCGGCGATCCGCAGCGGGTTGACCGGCAGGTCCTGGTCCTTCGCCATGCGCACGGAAACGGGCTCGAAGTCCTTGAGGAACGTGGCACAGCACAGGTCGCGGCCGCACGGCCCGATGCCGCCCTGCAACCTCGCCTCGTCCCGGGGGCCGATCTGCCGCAACTCGACCCTAGCCCGTAGCCGGGCGGCCAGATCCTTCACCAGCGCGCGGAAGTCGACCCGCTGCGGGGCGCTGAAGTAGATGGTAAAGACGTTGGCCTCATCCACATAGTCGACGGCAACGATCTTCATCGGCAGCTCATGCTCGCGGACCAGCCTGCGGGAGGCAACCCGCGCTTCCGCGCGGCGGGACCTGTTGGCCTCGTCCCGGCTCAGATGCTCGGGCGTGGCCAGGCCCGCACAGACAGGCAGGCCGGTGATGTCGTCATCCACCCACTGGGGCGCCCAGATGCACTCAGCTACCTCCGGCCCAGTGTCGGTGGGAACGAGAACCTTGGTGCCGACGGCAGGCTGAAAGGGGCCGGGGTCCAGGTAATAAAGTCGCCCGCTGCGCTGGAAGCTCACCGCCATCATCATGCCCACGCCACCACATTACGGGGACATAACGAAATCCGCCTCATCGCAAGCCGATCCAATTGCTGTCGGGCTCGCGCCCCGCGGTCATCACCAGGCGGTGGCAAGCATCTCGTCCCAACCGAACGGTCCGCGGCGACCCAGCTCTTTGACCTGGCCGTCGCGGAGCCAACCTCGCCTGACGGCTCCGTCGCGCGATCCAGCGGCTCCTTGTGATTCGCCGTGAAATGCTCGTCGCGCCCCGGGCGCGGCCGCTCATACGCGCGATCAGCCGCGCGGTTGCTTGGCGTCAACCGACTCTTCACCGACTCCGCAGCCCGCGCGGACCCTTTTCATCTGGTTTGTGGCTCCGGAATCGCCGAAATGTCGGTAATGGTCGGCCGACGGACTGCCTGAATGTCCGTTAACGGCGCTTCGTTCCCGGCCTGCCTGGCTGCAGGCGTCTAGCGGGCCAGGGCCAGGGCCATCTCCTCGACGGCGAGCAGCGGGGCAACGTTTGCCGCCAGCCGCTGCCGGCACCGCATGATCGCCTCGATCCTGCGCACGGTGTCGGCCGGGGCCGAGGTGGCGGCCACCTGCGCGAGTTCCTCGTCACGCGTCTCGTTGGCCAGCTCGACCGAGGCCCGGAGCTGAATCGCCAGCACGTCCCGGTAAAAGCCCGCCAGATCGAGCAGCGCCCGGTCCAGCGAGTCCCGCTTGACCCGCGTCGTGCGCGATTTCTGCCGGTCCTCGAGCTCCCGGAGGGCACCGGCACCACCACGCAGCGCCGACGCCACGCCCTTGCCAGTCGAGCCTTCCCCGAACGCCCGGCGCAACGCCTCGCGCTCGGGCTCGTCAAGCTCCTCGGTAACGGCTGCGGCTTCCGCCTCGGCCGCCTTGACTAGGGCTGCCGCCGCCTTGAGCGCCTGGCCCAGGCTTCCTACCTGAGTCGGTAGGCGGAGCACCTCGCCGCGCCGGCGGGCCGCCTCCGGATCGGTCGCCAGCCGCCTGGCCCGCCCGATGTGCCCTTGGGCAGCGAGGGCAGCAGATCGCGCCCGCTCTGCTGGCACTCCCTCGCGCCCGAGCACCTCGGCGACCGCAGTGGTCCGTGGCGTCCTCAGGGTGACGAGCCGGCAACGGGACCGGATCGTCGTCGGGAGATCGTCGGCGTACGGGGCGCATAGCAGCCACACGGTCCGCGGGGCTGGCTCCTCGATCGCTTTCAGAAGCGCGTTCGCCGCTTGCTCGGTCGCGCGGTCGGCGTCCTCGAACAGCACGATCCGCCACCGGCCGTAGACCGGCGCGGTCGCTGCCTTAAGCACGAGGTCCCTGGTCTGGCGCACTCCGTAGGAGAGGCCATCAGGCCGAACGAGCAGCACATCGGCGTGCGTGCCGCCGGCGACTTGACGGCAGGACTGGCATTGCCCGCAGCCCTGCCATTCGCAGAGCAGCGCGGCGGCGAAGGCGCGGGCCGCCAGCGACCGGCCAGAGCCAGGAGGACCGGTAAACAGCCACGCGTGCGTCATTCCCGCCGTACCGAGACCGACCGGCGCGGCTGCGTCCGTTACGTTCGCGCCTGCCCCGCCACTCCGGCCCGCCTGGCTCGCCGCCACAGCGCGCTGTAGTTGATCGACCACGGTCTCCTGGCCGGTCAGCTCGCCGAATACCACGCCGCCCATAGCCGCCAGGTCAGCGCTCCCCGCCGCACCGCTGTTGATTCCCACCACTGTCAATCCCGCACTGCGGGGAACGACCCGGTGTTCTCCTCGGTAGCCTGCGGAACCGGGTCTGGCAGCAGTTCGCGGACCCTGAGCTGAATATCGCGGCTGATCTCGGCTTCGGGCCTGGCAGCGTCCAGTACCAGGTAACGCGATGGCTCAGCCTCGGCCAGGCTCAGGAAACCGGCCCTGACTCGCTGGTGGAAGTCCATCGGCTCGGCCTCGAGCCGGTCCGCAGATGAGCGCCGCCTGCCGAGGCCGGCAAGCGGCGGCAGATCGAGCAGGATCGTGAGATCTGGCGTCAAGCCTCCGGTCGCCCACCGGTTCAGTTCGGCGATGTCGGCCATCGCAAGCTGGCGCCCGGCGCCCTGGTAGGCAAGCGAGGAATCGACATAGCGATCTGTCACCACGATCGCGCCACGTTCGAGTGCCGGAATGATCACGGACTGGACGTGTTCGGCCCGGTCCGCCGCGTACATGAGCGTCTCTGCTCGCGGCGCGAGCCCGGCGTGGACATTGTCCAGGAGCAGCGCACGCAGCCGCATGCCGATCTTCGTGGCACCGGGCTCGTGCGTGGTAACCACGTCAAAGCCCTGGTCGCGCAGCCAGATCGCGAGCATCCTGGCCTGGGTCGACTTGCCCGCACCCTCGCCGCCCTCCAGCGCGATGAACACGCCGGGCCGACCGACAGGCTGCTCTGGCGGCGGCACCCCCTTGCGGTGGCCGCGCGGGGCCTGGCGCGGCCTGCCGCGGAACACCGAGGCCAGGTCCGCCCACAACGGCACGCCCTTGCGGTCATCCATCTGACGGTACGATACCCGGCCGAGCAGCACGGCGACCACGGCGGCGACGAGAAGGACGAGGTTGTAGCCGAGATTCCGGTATACGTCGCCTCCGATCCGCAGGGTGGTGATGTGGGCGGCATGCGCCAGGGCGTTGAACGCTCCTGCCAGCGGCGACGCGATCGCGATCACGGCGAACAGGATCACTCGGATAGTGGCCTGCAGGAATGCGAAGGTTCGGCCCCTGGTGTAGTCGTCGACTTCCAAGCCGATAACCGTGTAGCCGGTCACGTAGGCAGCGCCGGCGCAAGCCCCGAGCAGGACGGTCAGCACGATCGTCAGAACAAGGTTCGGTATCAGGGCGATCAGTGCCAACGGGACGGCAGCGCTCGCAATGGACAAGCCAAACAAGCGCCGCCGGGAGAAGCCCCGAAGGACCCGCGGCCCGAGGAACATGCCAATGGCCAGGCCGAAGAAGATCGCCGCCCAGACGGCCCCCCAGCCCGCGCTGCCGCCCCGCAGGGTGTCCCGCACATAGGACGGCCCCAGGCCGACGACCACGCCGCCGGCCGCGAACGCGCCCGTCATTCCGAGCATGATGCCGCGCACTACCGGGGTCTGGCCAAGGAACTGCCAGCCTTCCCAGATCGACTTGAGCACCGACGGCGACGAGATCGCGGCCCTAGGCCGCCGGCGGAGTTCCTTCAACATGTAGATCGTCAGCGCTGACACGCCGAAAGTCGCGGCGTTGAAATACAGCGCGAGACTGACCTGGTTTGTGACGAAGTAGTGCGAAATATGGCTACCCAGTAGCGCGAACAGGGAGAACAGCAGTCCGGCAACCGGAGCGGTGCCATAGGTGGTGAACAGGCTCAGCTGGTTGGCCTGCTCGAGTTTGCCTGGCGGCACGAGGTTCGGCACAGAAGCGTCCTTGGCCGGCGTCCAGAACAGCGATGCGCACGAAGCCAGGAACTGGACCAGGTACAGCCAGGTCAGCCGGTTGGCGAAGCCGAGAGTGAGGTTAAGGGGGATGGTGACGTACAGCACGGCTCTGATCACGTCGCCGATGATCATGTTGATACGCCGGTCGAACTTGTCGGCGACGGCGCCCGCCAGCGGCCCGAAGAGCAGGGCGGGCAACAGTGAGGTCAGCCACACCCCGCTGACCGCATACGCGCCGCCGGTGCGGCCGCCGAGCTTAGTCGCCAGGAACGACAGGGCCAGCAGGCTAAGCCAGTCCCCCAGGCTGGACAGCGATAGCGCGATCCACAGGCGGCGGAACGGCGTGATCGACAGCACGCCAGATCCACTAGCGCCCAAAGGGGATCTAAAGTTCACTGCGCCAGGGTATAGGCCCGGCCATGGAACGGTCGCGTTCGGCCATAAGCTGCCCGGCCCCGCTATGACAAATCGATCAGGGAACGGGGCCGCTCAGACATCGCGCCAGCCATGTTAGCCAGCGTCCTCTCTTAGGCCGTGCCGTCCTGGCCGCCCCCGCCTCTTGCGGTCCGAGCGCCTGTCTTCGCCGCGCCTGTCTTGGTCGTGCCCGCCTTCGCCGCGCCCGCTTTGACCGCTCGCCGTTTCGGCGCGGGCGCGGCCGCGCGGCGCTCAGCGAGTAGCTCGATGGCGCGCTGCGGCGTGATCGACTCGATCGTGTCGCCCTTGCGCAGCGAGGCGTTGGTCTCGCCGTCGGTTACGTAGGGCCCGAAGCGGCCCTCCCTCAGCACGATCGGCTTCCCGGTCCCCGAGTCCTCACCGAGCTCCTTCAGTGGCGGCGCGGCCGCGGCCCGGGCCGCCCGGCCGCGCGGCTTGGGCTGGGCGAGGAGCGCCTTGGCCTGACCCATCGTCAGCGTGAACATCTGCTCTTCGGACTCCAAAGAGCGGCTCTCCGCACCCCTCTTGACATACGGACCATAACGGCCGTTCTGTACGGTTACCGGCTCGCCGTCCAGCTCACCGAGCGTTCGCGGCAGGGTGAGCAGCCGGAGCGCGTCGTCCAGCGTCACGCTGTCCAGGTCCATCGACTTCAGCAGCGACGCTGTCCGCAGCTTGGCCCCCTTGCTGGCGGCACCTGGGGCAGCGTCCTCCTCCAGCACCTCGGTGACGTACGGCCCGAACCGGCCGGCCTTGGCAACTATGGTCCTGCCCGTCTCCGGGTCCGTGCCGAGGATCTTGTCCCCGCTTGGCCGGTCGAGCAGCTCGGCCGCGAATTCGGCGGTTACCTCATCGGGCGCCGTGCCGTCGGGTATGTTCGCCCGCTGGCCATCCCGCTCCAGGTACGGCCCGTACCGCCCGACCCTGACCACGATGTCCGAGCCGGGCAGCGGGAACGAGCTCACGTCGCGCGCGTCAATATCCGACAGGTCGCTGACCAGTTCCTTCAGGCCCTCCTCGCCATCGGAGCCGAAGTAGAACCGGCGCAGCCAGGGCACCCGTTCCGCCTCGCCACGCGCGATCTCGTCGAGCGCGTCTTCCATCCGCGCGGTGAATGCGTAATCGACCAGATGCGCGAAGTGCCGCTCCAGCAACGTAACGACCGCGAACGCCAGGAACGACGGGACGAGCGCGCTGCCCTTCTTGAAGACATACCCCCGGTCCAGGATGGTCCCCATGATCGAGGCATACGTGGACGGCCTGCCTATTTCCCGGTCTTCCAGCTCCTTGATCAGGGTCGCCTCGGTGTAGCGAGCCGGCGACCTCGTCGCGTGCTCGGCGACGTCCATCCGGAGCACCCTCATCGGGTCCCGCTCCGCCATCGCTGGCAGCCTGCGCTGGTTGTCGTCGAGCTCGGCATCGGGGTCGTCCGAGCCTTCCACGTAAGCCTTGAGGAAACCATGGAAGGCGATGACCTTGCCGGAGGCGCCGAAGTCCGCCTGCTCGCCCTGGCTGGACGCGCCGGTAATGCGGACCGAGATCGACTCGCCGGTCGCGTCCTTCATCTGCGACGCGACGGTGCGCTTCCAGACCAGCTCGTACAGCCGGAGTTCGTCGCCGGACAGGCCGGACTGCGCCGGGGTCTTGAAGGCGTCGCCGGCCGGCCGGATCGCTTCGTGCGCCTCCTGAGCGTTTTTTACTTTGCTGTCGTAGATGCGCGGTGCATCCGGCACATACTCGGCTCCGTATAGCTGCCGGGCCTGGGATCTGGCCGCGTTCAGGGCGGTCTGCGACAGCGTGACCGAGTCGGTCCGCATGTAGGTGATATGGCCGTTCTCATACAGCCGCTGCGCGACCGACATCGTGTATTTGGCCGAGAAGCCCAGCTTCCTGGACGCCTCTTGCTGCAACGTCGTGGTGCGGAACGGGGCATAGGGCGAACGACGATACGGCTTCCGTTCGACCGACTTTACCGAGAATGAGGAGCCTTGCAGCCTGCCCGCCAGCGCGGCGGCGGCTTCGCCGTCCAGATGCAGGAGGGCCAGCTCTGCCTCGCCTGCCTTGCCGTCGACCCGCAGTTCGCCAGTGGAGCTGAAGTCGCGGCCCTGGGCGATCCGCCGCCCGTCGACGGACACCAGTGTCGCCGTAAAAGAGGACACGTCTCCTGTCGCTGGCGCATGCTGCGGCGCAAAGTCGGCCTCGAGATCCCAGTACTGAGCTGCCCGGAACGCGATCCGCTCGCGCTCCCGGTCGACGACAAGCCGCACTGCTACCGACTGCACGCGGCCGGCCGACAGCTGCGGCATGACCTTCTTCCAGAGCACGGGCGACAACTCGTACCCGTACAACCGGTCCAGTACGCGCCGGGTCTGGTATGCCTCGACCTTGCCCTGGTCTACCTCACCCGGCGAGGCCACCGCGGTTGCGATGGCCTCGGGCGTGATCTCGTGGAAGACCATGCGGTGGGCTGGGACCCTGGGCTTGAGCACCTCCAGCAGGTGCCACGCGATGGCCTCGCCCTCGCGGTCCTCATCAGTCGCCAGGAGCAGTTCGTCGGCATCCTTCAACAGTTCCTTGAGCTTGGAGACCTGCTGCTTCTTATCGGAGTTGACGACATAGAGCGGCTCAAAATCGTGGTCGACATCCACGCCGAGGCGAGCCCAAGCTTCGCCGCGATATTTCATCGGGATCTCAGCGGCCTTGTCAGGCATGTCGCGTATGTGGCCGATGCTGGATTCGACGACATAGCCCTTGCCGAGGAAGCCAGCGATCGTCCGCGCCTTCCTCGGCGACTCGACGATAACCAGCTTTCTGCCGCCGTTAGCCCCGGCCTTCGGGCTCTTGGCAGTTTCTTCCTCGGTCCCTGCTGCCACGTCTCCCACCCTTTACATCCAGCAATCGCCCAGGAGGCTACCGCACCTAAACCTGCGGCCACCCGGCGCACTGGCCCATTCCATAAGCCTTGTAGCGGCAAGCTAGCGAGCTAGCTGGTCGCCGCGACCCCGTTCCCGCTCCAATGGGCTAACTCGCGTTGTGCGCCATCGTGTTCCCTGCGGCTGCCCCAGCCTTCGCGGCAGATTCTGTCAAGAGGATTGAACCATCCCGGCTTGCGCGCACAATAAGTTGATGACTGAGTACTCCTACCTGGTGCTCTACTTGCCGCGGGGCACCTCCAGGGACGCAGCTCGTCGCATCCTGACCGATCACGCCGAATATGGCAACTGGGAACTGTCCCGGCTACGGCTGTATCCCGACGGGAGCCGTAAAGCCACGCTACGCCGCCTGATCATCCGGCAGGCGCGGGCCCAGCTGGCCTTCAGCCCGCGGCAGTCCACTGGAGCCGGTTACTGACGCCGGGAGATGCGGGTGACCCGCGGAGGCCGCGAGCCGGGCGTAGGCGCTCGGCCGCGGGCCCGCCAGCTGGCAGCCGACGGGCCCGCGCGCGATGAGCCATCTATGTTGTCAGGCCTGGTACCTGTTCTGGACCTACTGCTTCCTGGATGGAGCTGACTGCCCCAGGTCAATCGCGCACCGGAACCGGGTGCGGCGGCAGCTCGCTGGCCATCCTGCCGATGCGGTGGGCGCGCGCGGCGTGTCGGGGCGCGCTCCGCCGCGTCTCCGGGTGCCGATTGGCATCGGAGTGGTCTGAGAGCCTGTGCTTGCTGCGGTAGCCGTTGTACTTGCTGTCATTCGCGTGCGCGCCCTCGTCCCGCCCGGACGTCCCGGCAAGCGCAACGACCTCGGCCGATTCGTCGGCCAGGGGACCGAACATTGCCGCTGCCGAGTATCGGCTCCCGGCGGAGATAGCGGCCGCCTTCGCCGGCGCGACGTCGCGCGAAGACTGGGTGACACGAACCTGGCGCGCCCGGCGCAGGCGGCGTCCCGGCCCGATGGCCACCAGCAGGCAGACGCCGGACAACAAGGTGCCGACGGCGAACCCGTCGACCGCGCTCGGCGCCAACAGCCCCGAGCCAAACCCGGACAGGACAGCTACCTCTTTCACTGCGATGGCGGCAATACCGTTCATTCCTGATCCTTTTCTTCCCTTATCGCATTGATCACTCAGTTGACTCCGCTTGTAAATGCTCTAGGTTCTGGATCACTTACTGAGCGTTACCTCCGTTGGGCTGGCTGGCTGCCCGGCTTCACGGCAGGCGGGGGTGCTCGCCGAGTCGGCCGCTGCCGTCAACGGGTTACACGAATAACTGGTCAGCGGTGGCCACGGCCCGGTACGCCGCTAAGGCAATGCCGTTAGCCGTGGCCACCAAAGCGGGCACCTGCCCGCAGCCGGCCGGGAGGGTCACGGAGTCCGGGCGCCTGGTCCGCGCGCTGCCTGTCGCGGCGCCGTGCCGCGGCGACCAAGCGCGACTGCGAAGCGGCGTGGCCGGACTTCGACCCTGTTCCGGCAACACGGGCGACCCTCCTCATCTGGCCGGCTGGCGCTGGCCACAGAGAGGTCGTCCCAATGACCCGCCAAGGTGCGAGACCGCTGACCGATGCGCGATAGAAAAGGGGGTTGCGCCCCGGGGATTCAGCCCCGCACAGTGAGTCACGATAGCACTACTCAACGTGCATACGTCAATAAACGATAAGACACCCGCATCCTGACTCATCTCCGTCAACCTGGCCAGGCCGACCAATCCAGCACTGACCTCGGAGAACGGTTAGCAGCGATCAAGGAAATTGTCGAGCACGCGCACTCCGAAACGGAGAGCGTCAACGGGCACGCGCTCGTCTACGCCATGGAACATGCCTGCGAAGTCGAGCTCGGGCGGCAGCCGGAGCGGGGTGAAGCCGAAGCAGCGGATGCCGAGCCGGGAGAACGACTTCGCGTCCGTACCGCCGGATAGGCAGTAGGGCACCATACGGCCATCGGGATCTTCCGCGTGCAGCGCCGCCGCCATTGCGGCCACCAGGTCACCGTCGAAGCTGGTCTCGAGCGCAATGTCACGGTGGACCTGCTCGCGTGTCACGCCGGGCCCGATCAGCCCGTCGACCTCGCGGAAGAACTCCTCCTCGTGACCGGGCAGGAATCGGCCATCGACCTGGGCGGCGGCAAACTGCGGCACGACGTTCACTTTGTAGCCAGCCGACAGCATGGTGGGGTTGGCGGTATTGCTGAAGGTGGCCCCGACCATTTTGGCGATCGGGCCGAGCTTGCTCAGCATCGCGGTTACGGTCGCCGGGTCGAATTCGACGCCCAGGGCGTTACAGGCCTCGCGGGCGAAGGCGAACGCCGCCTCGGTCTCACGCACTGGCCATTCGTACCGCCCGAGCCGCGCGACCGCCTCCGCGATCTCGGTAATCGCATTGTCGCGTTGCAGCATGGAACCGTGCCCGGCCGTGCCGCGCGCGGTCAGCCGCATCCAGGCCATGCCTTTCTCCGCGGTCTGAAGCAAGTAGAGCCGCTTGCCGCCGATGGTGACGCTGAACCCGCCAACCTCGCCGATAGCCTCGGTCACGCCCTCGAATTCGGCTGGATGATTCTCGACGAGCCAGCGCGCGCCCCAGCTACCGCCCGCCTCCTCGTCCGCCAGGAAGGCGACGACGACATCGCGCGGCGGGCGGCGGCCCTCAGCCATGCGCTGCCGCAGAACCGCGAGGATCATGGCGTCCATGTCCTTCATGTCGACGGCGCCGCGGCCCCAGACGCAGTCCTCGGAGATCTCGCCCGAGAACGGATGCACCCGCCAGTCGGCCGCGTCCGCGGGCACGACATCCAGATGCCCATGAATGAGCAGCGCTGGCCTCGACGAGTCCGTTCCCTCGATCCTGGCCATCACGCTCGCGCGCATTTCATGGGACTCGAAGATCTTGGCTTCCAGGCCCGCTTCGGCCAGCAGGGCGGCAACGTGCTCGGCGGCCGCCCGTTCGCCCGGGCCAGAGTGGTCGCCGGGATTGCTGCTATCGATCCTGATCAGGTCGCTGGCCAGGGTGGCCACCTCGTCCTGGGCTGCGGTGCCACGGGCGCTGGGGACGGAGAAGTTGTCGGTCATCTCGCCATCGTTGCACCATCTGTCGGGTGCTGCAGGCCGGCCCGGCGGCCAAAGCCGCGTCGCCGGAACGTGCCCGCATTTGCTATCGTGAGGCCGGCCTAGCTTCAGGCCAGGCCCACGTCCGGGTGGCGGAATAGGCAGACGCGCTAGCTTGAGGTGCTAGTGCCCCAAAAGGGCATGGGGGTTCAAGTCCCCCCTCGGACACTGCAGGTCAGGGCTTTGATTCAGTTTTCTGATCGAATCGACTAGCCTCATGCTTACGGGCTGCGATTGCACACCTGTTGCACATTCACTCCCTGGTGGAGGAACGTCGACTACTGCAGCCCAGCGAAGTGATGACGTTCGCGAAAGCCGACACTGGCGGAAATGTTGTGTCATAGTCACTGCATCCTGTGTGACCAGGATGTCGTCTTGTGATTCGCGGCCGTGGGGGGACGTGGGGGACATTGGCGGAGGTTGCCTACCTCGAAAATCTGGAAGAGTACGGGCCGGGGCGACCACTGCGCAGGCTGCGCTGTTCCATTCAGCCAGCCCGGCTCATTGGGCGGGATGCCGAGCTTGCCGAGGTGGCCGGGCTGCTGGCCGAGCCGGGCGCCCGGCTCGTCACGCTGACGGGGCGTAGCGGCGTTGGCAAGACCCGGCTCGCGCTGGAGGCTGCGCGGGCGGTCGACGCCGCCCGGCCTGGCGCGGTCTGGGCTGTCTCCCTGGCTTCCGTTCAAGATCCGGAGCTGGTGCTCACGGAGGTCGCCGCCCAGCTGGAGCTCACGTCCGGACCCGGCGTCCCGGTGGCCAACGCGCTCGTCCGCTGGCTCCGCCGCTCGGCTCGCATGCTGCTACTGGATAACTTCGAGCATCTCCTGGGTGCCGCGGGCTTGCTGCCTGACCTGCTGACCGCGTGCCAGGACCTCACGTTGCTCGTCACGAGCCAGGCGCCGCTCCGGCTCGCAGGCGAGCAGGTGGTCCACCTCCAGCCGCTGACGCTGCCAGAGCCGACGGTGACCGAGCCGTCCGCAATCGCGGCACAGCCGGCCGTAGCGCTGTACTGCGACCGGGCGAAGGCCGTGAACAGCAAGTTCCGCCTCGGGGATGACAACGCAGCCGCCGTGGCGAGGCTCTGCCACGAGCTGGAAGGACTCCCGCTCGCCATCGAGCTTGCCGCGGCTCGCGCGATGACGCTGCCGGCTGCCGAACTGGCGGTCCGGGTCGCCCGCCAGCGGCTGGACGTGCTGCGCTCCGCGCGCCCGGATGCGCCACCTCGCCACCGCGACATGCGAGCAGCTATCGGCTGGACCTACAACCTGCTCACCGACTTCGAGCGGCGTCTATTCCGTCGCCTCTCGGTCGCCGGGGGCGCATTCGATATCGATGCCGCGGAGGCGCTCGGTCAGGGTGAGCCGGCCGAGTCGCTCGATGCACTCTCCTCGCTTGTCGATTTCCACCTGATCGGCCCGGTCTCGACAGGCGGCCAGGCCTGGTTCGAGCTGGCGCCGTCGATCCGTGACTTCGCAGCCGAGGAGCTGGCGTCGTCCAGCGAGGCTGAGGAGATTCAGGAATGGTGGATCGCCTGGCTGGCGCGGCGGGCGCGGGCTGCGGCCGTGGGGCTCACCGGGCCGGCGCCGGACGGCGAGTGGAACTGGCTCGAAGGCGCGCACGATTGCCTGCGCAACGCCTTGCAGGCGTGCCTCGACTCTCGGCGACTCGAGCCGGCGTTTGACTTGCTCGCGGCGCTGGCGCCGTACTGGGACTCGCGCGCGTCTCAGTCCGCACATTTCCGACTCCTCGGCCGGGCGATCGACCTCGCCGACGAGCGCGGCGTCCAGTCCGCTGGACTCGCCGAGGCGTTGCTGTGGTCGGGTCTTATTGGCATTCGCGTGCTCATCACCGACGCGGCCGATCGTTACGTCGAGCGCCTCAAGCGTGGTGAGGAGAGCGCGCGCGAGCTCGCGGACGACCGGCTGATGATGCTCGCCGCACATTGCCGCACCCTCACTACTGTCATGACGGGCGAGGTCGAACGCGGCATTCAGGCAACCAATGACGGTCTCGGCATCGCCAGGCGTCGCGGCGAGACGTGCTGGGTCAGCCGCTTCGAGCTGCACGCCGCGCGGTGGGCGCAATTCGCGGGCGACCAGGACAAGGCGGTGACACTCGGGCTAGCTGCGCTGAGCGAGGCTCGGCGGGCAGCCGACACGCGCGCGGTCCTCAACGCGGCCTACTTTCTCCACACGCTGGCGCCAAGCTCGCCGGCAGTCGCCGCTGCCGTCCCGCCCCTGCCTGAGCTACTCGGCATGGCTCGCGCGACGCATCAGAGACTCATTGAGGCGCTCCTGCTCCCGCTGCTCGCACTGCAGTCGCTAGCTGCAGGGGACGTCGCCGAAGCGGCCAGGTGGTGCAGCTCAGCCCTGGACATTTCCGGCTTCGACGCCACGTCCTATCCCGCTGGCTTCGCGTTCTTCGCGGCCGTGGAGACCGCAAGCCGCCATGGCGACCATGAGGTCGCCGCGCGCGCCCATGGCCGACTGGAGGAGACCAGTTCGCGCCTGCACGCCGCGATGTCGGCCAGCTTCGTGACCGCGCACAAGGACGCTGTCGACGATACGCGGCAGGCGCTCGGCGCCGATGCCTTCGACGCCGCCGTCGCTGCTGGCACCGGCCTGGCCTGGGAGTCCGCGATCACCGAGGTCAGCGACTACCTCCACGCGCTGGCCCGGACGGCCGTCGTCGAGCCCCAGCAGGCAGCCACCGCGGTCGTAGACACCACCAGTACCCCTGGCGAGCCGGCCCCCGGCCCGAAGACCCGGACATGGCGCCCGACGCTTACGGACCGGCAGCTGCAGGTCGTTCAGCTGCTCGTCGGCGGTCTCACGAACAAGGAGATCGCGGCGCAGCTTGGCCTGACGCCCAAGACAGTCATGCATCACACGGTCGCCATTTACCAGCGGCTCGGCGTCCGAGGCCGCAGTGAAGCGGTCGCCTGGGCCATCCGGGCTGGCGTGGCGCCTGCCTCCCCGTAGGCAGGCGCCATGCCGTCTCCTCACGAAGCGCTGATGCTGCCGCCACCCAGTGACTGCGGCGTCGAGTTCGGCAGCGCGGGCTGCGACGAGGCCGGGCTATAGGTGATGTTGACGCCGAGGCTGGCGGGCCTGCCGCTCGGCACCGTCAATGCCCGGCTAAAGGACGCCGTGAAGCTGACACCGGACTTGGCGAGCTGCCAGCCGCC
The DNA here is from genome assembly GCA_963804435.1 of uncultured Actinomycetota bacterium. Taxonomy (GTDB): domain Bacteria; phylum Actinomycetota; class Actinomycetes; order Streptosporangiales; family Streptosporangiaceae; genus JAJYUU01. Next base: position 700,744 of record CAWDQI010000003.1, read on the forward strand.
CCTGCCCTTGTTGAGCGACGGGTTCCACCAGGAGAGCGAGCCGGTGCCGGTCACGCTGCCCGCTCCGCCGCTAGTGAACACGTACCGGGAGACTGTCCCGGTGAGCTGCCACTGGCTGTCCGACAGCGTGAACGCGCCCGTGTAGGACGGCGGACTCGAATGCGCAACCGGGTTCGCGGCCAGCGAGAACTGCACCTTGCCAGCGCCGGCCACGTTGTACCAGCCGCTTCCGCTCGCAGTCTTGCCCGCCGCACCCACCGTCAGCGTCGCCGTGGCGGTGGAGCTGGCGCAGTCACCGTTTGCCTGAGCCGCTGCCGTGATGACGTAGACGCCCTGCTGCCAGCCGCTCGTTGCCACCGTAGTGGCGGCAACGCTGGCCGACGTGCTGGCCGTGCCCAGCGGGTAGGAGCCGCTGACGCCGGTCGCCGGGTTGCGGCCGAGGCTGAACGCCACCGCCTGGCCAGACGAGCAGACTGCCGCCGCACTCGACACCTGCGCCTGCGCGCTGAACGAGCTGCCGGCTACTACCGTCTGATCGCCGGTGTACATCACCGACGTGGGGTTGCGGCTGATCGTCAGAGTGCCGGCCGCATAAGTGAAGCCGTAGTTCGCCGCGGCCGCCCCGGTGCACGTGATCGGGTACGTGCCGGCCGGGGTCGCCGAGGAGACCGGATTGCCAGTCGCCGGGTCGTCGGCCGCGCACGTGGGCTGCGTGGTCAGCGACGACGGGCCGTCACTGCCGATGAACCCGGAGAGCGTGAAGCCGTAGGCGGGCGGCGAGCCACCAGCCTGCATCGACGCGTCCTTGGCGGCCACCTTGAGGGTGGCAGGCGTCACCGTCACCGTGCCGGGGGTATACCCGATCTGGTAGTCCGAGTCGACTGCGCCCTGGCAGGTCGCCGAGTAGGTGTCGGCCCCGTTCCCTTGCTGGTAGGCCGTTGCGCACGTCGGTGCCGTGGCGAGCGACGCTGGCGTGTCGCCGGCCACGAATCCGCCGTAGCCCGGCGTGATCGCCGGCACTGGGTCGCCGTAGGTCACGGTCGGACTGGACGCCGTGATGGTCAGCGGCGGCAAGCTGACATCCTGGCCCTCGCCGCCGGGGTCGAAGGTGCCAGTGCTCTGACCGAAGTCGGGCACGTAGCCTTGACAGAAGGTTATGTCGGGGCACGGGACGCTGAGGTACTGCGCGGTGATGGCGTGCCCGGTCGGGTAGCTCGTCCCCGGGCCGGTCTGCGCGAGGACGTCGGTCGAGTCTGTCGTCAGGGTCGCCACCCCGTTCGCGTCCAGGCTCACTGCGCTGCCGACCGTCGTGCCATCGAAGCTGAACTGCACCTTACCCGTCGGGGTGCCGCCACCCGGGGAAGCGGCCGCGACGGTCGCCGTGAAGGTGACGGAGGCGCGGTAGGAACTCGGGCTGGCCGACGACGTGACCGTGGTCGTGGTCGCGTCGGTCAGGACCTCCTGGTCGGCCCCGCCCGAGCTGCCGGCGAAGCCGGTACCGCCGGAGTAAACCGCCTCGGTGCTGTAGTAGCCCTGAAGGTGGTTGCCGCCCTGGGTGGCGTGCGCGGGCGTCAAGCTGTAGGTCGCCGTGCCGGTGGCGTCGAGCGGTACCGGGTCGCCGACGTCCGCGCCGTTGAACTGGAACTGGACGGTGCCAGTCGGCCGCCCGGCACCAGGCGACACCGGCGCTACGGCTGCGGTGAACGTGATCGGCTGACCGGTAACGCTGGGGTTGGCCGACAGCGTGACGGTCGTGCTGGTAGTAGCCGGGTCCACCACCTGGCCGCCCGCACCGAGGGAACTTTTGCTGCTGGCGTACGTGCTCGTGCCCACGAACTGCGCCGTGATGTCATGCCGTTGAGGGCCGGCGACACAGACAGCTTCGGCACCGTGATGGACGCCGTGCCATCCGGGTAGACGGACGTTGGCTGCAGCGCCACCGGCTGCCCGTACGGGCTGCCGTCGACCTCGAACTGCACGTCCCCCACGACCGGGGGATAATTGAACGCTTGGTTCGCGCCGATCAGCGTCGGGGCGACCTCAGCTGTCAGCGTGACCGGCTGGCCGTAGGCCGACGGATTGGCCGACGAGGAGACACTCGTGGTCGTCGGGTCCGACACCGAGACCTCGAAGCTCTCCGTGGACGCGTTGCCAGCCGAGTTGGTGGCGGTCAGCGTCCCGTGATACACGCCTGGCACCGTGAACGTGTAGCTCGGGGACGCGCCCGTCAGGGTGGTGACGCACGGGCTTTTGAAGTCGCACGCGATGCTGTTATTGACAATTTGCGTGGGCAGCTGCCAGGTGTAAGTCAGCGGCAGACTGTTCGGGTCGGAGCTGCCGGAGGCCGCGTCGAACGTGACCGACTTCCCCGTCTGGACGATCGCCGGGAAGCTGGCGACCGGGGTCGGCGCCGAAGCCGACGCGGGCACCAGTTGCGCGGTGGCGTCGATCGGGGTGCCGGTCCCGTTCGGCTCCTGGAACTGGATCGATGGGGTCAGGCAGGGCGTGGTGGTGCTGCCCTGTGGGATGGCACAGGCGCTTCCGTTGCTGGAGTCGACAGGCGTGACCGCGAACATCGGCTGGCCACCTGCCCCAACCACGCGTTCTGCGAACCAGTGGTTGCCGGCCCAGTCGGTGTACGGGAAGGACAGCGACTGAACGGTCGCTCCGGCGTTCGTCGGGCTGGTCGCGTTGGCCGGGTCGGTCGAGGCGAATTTCTGCGTCACGAACCAGCCATTGCCGCTCATGTAGGTGTTGTCGAAGATGCCAAGAGGGTCGACAGAGTAGATCGAGTGCTGGAGCGTCGTCGTCCCATTGGCGCTCACGAGGAACGACGGGTCGGTGCCCGTGGACGGGGGTATTGCCGGCGCGTTGGCGCACAGCGTGGTCTGGACGAGGTTCTGGCCGCTGGTGCAGCTCAGGTCTGCCTCCGGCAGCGTCTGGGCGATGAACGTGCTGTACATCGAGCCGTAGCCGTCGCTGGTGGCGACCTGCGAATTCAGGTCGGGCTGGTTGTTCGGATCGTTCGCCTGCGTGAGCGCGTCGCCCAGGCTGGTGTGCACAGCCGCGTTCTGGGCGAGCGTGATCGAGGCCATTACCGTGGAGACAATAAAGAAGATCGCGACGCCCACAACGAACGCGATGGCGCCGGCTAGCTCGGCGCCCGCGGCCGCTTCCGGCGCCGCGTCCGCTGCGAATTGCGTCATGGTGAGCCCACCGCGGGCGGCGTACAGCACATAATCGACGCGCGACGCGAACGGGAGTACCAACTGCTGGATCGCGGTCCCGCCCAAGGCGCTGGCATCGATCGCCGTCCCGAACGGTAGCGCGAGTGATCCGAGCGCGGCCGTCAGGGCGACGCCCATCGACACCGACGTGCCGACCATCGCCGAGTAGTAGTCGGGCGTGTTGGTCTGCGCCTGCTGGGCGTCGTAGAGACCCCACTGCTGGAACTGATCGACGGAGGGGTAGGCAGGCGTGCAGCCGGTGACGAAGTCGGTGCACGGCGTGTAGCAGTCCTGGTCCTGGTTGTCGTTGTAGGTGCCGGCGAACGGGCCGCTGTCGCCTCCGGGCGGCCGGAAATTGCAGTAGCCGGAGGTACTGCCCGCGGTGTTGAGCGGCGCCGAGCCGTCGGTGATCGACGTGTGACCCGACCACTTCAGGTACTCGTTAACGGCGTCCTGCGCGGCGGCGATCTGCTGCTTCTTCATGACGCCCTGGAACCAGTCGTAGACCGCCTGATCGTTGGCCGACCTAGTCCCCGTCTCACTGATGATCTTGACGAGATCGGACCATTCCTGCGCGCGCACGTCGTCACGCCCCCACGCCAGCACGGAGTTGGCGTCGCCGGCCGGCAGGCTGTGGTCGGTCAGGACCTCGTTGACGGCGTTGGTCTCGAACTGCTGCACCGCCTGGGAAGTGCCGTCATTGGATATGACCGACATATTGATGACGGGCGGCGGAGTCGGCGTGCTCGCGAGCGCGCTCGGCGCCGGCGCCGCCAGGATCGCGCCTGACACCACCAGCGACGCCGCCAAGGCGAGCTTCGTCCACCTGATTCTTGACACACTGATTCTTGGCACAACAATCTCCCGTCCCCACAAAGGTCCCGGAGCGATTGTGCTGATTGCCGGCCGAATGCACATCGGGCACTTGCCCGGGGTAGGCCATCCGGCTGCGCTAGGAGCACCCTCGAGGCCGTGGCCGCGAGCTACCGGCAGTGAGGTTTTCAGTTGGCCCGCTTGTAAACGCGGACGGCGACGCCGGACGAAGTAGAGATACCGGGGCTCCCATAGCTCTCGAGCGATCACTCCGGTACGGCGTTGCTGCCGACCAGCCTCGCGTCGTGATAACCACGGCCTCGGAAACCGTACGGAGTCGTACGATTGCGGACTGTGATGCGCATTGATCCTTCTCGCTGCGGTGGGCCAGAGTCCAAGCCGATACTGGGCCGATGATCGGCGCGCATCTGGGGCCTGGCCAGCCCAGGCCCCAGAGGGCCGATGACATGGCCAGTCGCTCCCTGTTGGGTGACTTTCAGCGTGCGGCGCGGCGCCAGCCGGGGTCGCGCCCGGGACCACCGGGTGCACTAATCCGCAGGCGCACGGCAACGCCAAGAACCTTAGTGGCGCCGCTTCCAGCGGCACATGCGCCCGACCTGACGCCAGGAGGGTCCGTGTGAGCGAGGCGGCAGACGCCCGGCCGAGCACCGCGATCTGGCCGGATGAAACGTTTGTGAGTGCTGCCGGGTCGCAGGCAACGGCGCTAACGGCGCCAGTGACCCTCGCGCAGGCGGACACTGCACGGGCTGGGACCGGGCCGAGAATAACTCGGCGCGCCCTGCAGAGCCTGCCATGGCCACTGCTGGCAATCGCTACCGTCCAAGCCGCCCTGTCGCTTCGGCTAGTGCCTTCTAACACGGCGTTCCAGGACGAGGCACTGTACCTCTGGGCTGGCCACATGGAGTGGTCGCACTGGCTGCATGGGGCGCCGATACCAGCATTCCAGACGTACTTCTCCGGTGCACCGGTCGTGTACCCGCCGCTCGGGGCGCTGGCCGACACTTACGGCGGACTGGCCGCGGCCCGACTGCTGTCCCTGTGCCTGATGCTCGGCGCGACCTGCCTGCTCTACTACGTGACTCTCCGGGTCTTCGACAGTCGTTCGGCATTCTTTGGCGCCGCCCTCTTCGCCGGCCTCGGCGCCACGCAATTCCTCGGCGCCCTGGCGACCTACGACGCGATGGCTGTCGCCCTGCTGGCCCTTGCCACCTGGCTCGGCATCAGGACAGCGGACACCAGACCGGGTCCCGGCATTGCACTCCTGGTGCTGGCAGGCAGCGCTCTCGCCCTCGCAGATGCGACGAAGTACGCCGCCAGTTTGTTCGACCCGGTCGTGATCGCGGCCGTGGCCGCGTACGTCTGGCGCCGGCGGGGCCGACGGGCCGGGTTGGTGGCCGCCGCATGCCCGCTGCTCACGCTCACCGCCATGCTCGGCGCCGCAATTCTGGCGGGCGGGCATGCCTACTGGCTCGGGATCACGGTCACGACGCTGGCCAGGTCAGGCAGTGATACCCCTGCGCCGGGTGTTCTGTACGCGAGCGCCCTGTGGATAGGCAGCGTCGCCATCCTCGCGGTTATCGGCACCGTGGCAGCGTGCGTGAGACATCGCCGGTGGACCATAGCCAGCATGGCCGGGGTTCTATGCGGCGCCCTGTTTCTGGCCCCGGTCCAGCAAGCCCGCATACATACCATTACGAGTCTATTCAAGCACGTTGGATTCGGCGCCTGGTTCGGCTGCATCATCGCGGGATTCGCGTTAGCTTCCTTCCTGGAGGCGGTTCCAGCGGGAAAGGTGGCCGGGGCAATGCGAGCGAGTCTCGCTGCCACGGTCCTCAGCGCTATTGTTGGGATAGCATTCGCGACGAGCCATTTTCATTCCTGGCCCAATTCGACCGCATTCAGCGCCAGACTCGGAATCGTGGCAGCAGCTTATCCGGGGCCCATACTCGAGGCGAACAATATCCCGCAGTACTATGTTCCCCGACTGCGATGGCGGACGGTGATCTCGACGAGCTTCTTCTCCTACCAGGATCCGGCCACCGGGAGGCTGATCAGCGGTCAGCGTGCTTACGCGGATGCGATCATGCACGGCTATTTCTCGATCATCGCTCTGGATTTCAGTAGCACAGGCCAGGAGGACGACACCATTAATCGGGCCATTGCCGCGGCAGGTAACTACCGGTTGGCTGCGGTCGTCCGGTTCGTCGCGTATGGCTCGCGCGGCAGCTACCAGGTGTGGGTCATTCACCCCACCCCAGCGGGCCGCAGGACGGCCCCCGGCCATGACCGCCAGAGGATCCAATGACCGCCGCTGCGCCACCCCTTTCCGGACGTCATCGCCGCCAGGCCGGCCTTGTCTTGCCGGAACCTCCAACCGGGGAGGAGAAATGGTCTTACGTATGGCGGTCGCTGCCGTTCCTGTCTGGCGCCCTCATCGTCAGCTCACTGTTCGTGATTGCCGCGCAGGCCTGGTTTGAGGTCCGTAACCATTTGGCGCTGCCGTTCGCCATCTACACCTTCCTGTACGTCGTCTATCAGGCCGTCAGCATTCCGATGAACTTCGCTGGGCAGAGTTTCGACCACGCCGAGCACAGGCGGCTCGTCGCACGCTGGCGGCCGGCTGCTTACCCCACCGTGGATATTTTCCTGCCGACCTGCGGTGAACCGATGGAGGTCTTGCGCAACACCTGGACCGGCGTATTCGAGCTGATCCAGGCTTACCCCGGTGACGCACGCGCCTATGTCCTTGACGATGGGCCAAGCGAAGAGGCCAGGCTCCTAGCCCCGTCCTTCGGCCTCGGCTACTTCCGCCGTCCGCAGTTGCGTCACCACAAGAAGGCCGGCAACCTCAACTACGCGTTCTCCCGCACCGGTGGCGAGCACCTCGTCGTCTTCGATGCCGACTTCCGCCCTCGCGCAGACTTCCTGGCCGAGCTCCTGCCCTACCTGGATGACCCGAAGGTGGGCCTCGTTCAGAGCCCGCAGTTCTTCCGGGTCCGTCCGACGCAGACGTGGGTCGAGCAGGCGGCGGGTGCATCCCTGGAGGTGTTCTACCGGGCAGTGCAGGTTTCCAGGGATCGATTCGGTTCCGCGCTCTGCGTGGGCTCTAACGCTGTATACCGCCGCGAGGCCCTTAGCCGCGAGGGCGGCTTCACGTCAATCCCGTATGCCGAGGACTCGCACACCGGCCTCGACGTCCGGTATCACGGTTATGAACTCAAGTACGTGCCCGTGGTGCTCGCCGCTGGGATCTGCCCATCCACCGTTGACTTGTTCATGCGCCAGCAATACCGGTGGTGCTGCGGCGCCACGTCCTTGCTGTGGACCCGCCACATGTGGGACGTTCCCATGCCACTCGTATCGCGGCTGCCTTACATCGCGGGATGGCTATGGAATTTCCTGACGGCGATCCGAACGTTAATCCTGCCACTGTTCCCAATCATCCTGCTGGCATTCCTGCCCGGTGAGATCGAGCTTCACAACGCCGTCCTTCTGATACCGGCGATCGTTGTCGCGACTATCCTTTATCCGCTCTGGCACAACTCCCGTTATCCGTTGTCAATGTGGCCATTGGCGATTGCCACCGGCTGGGCCCAGGTTCTTGCCCTGTGGGATTACGGGCACGGCACCGTTATGTCCTGGCAGCCAAGCCGCGGTCCGGGGGATGCAACCCGGCGCTTCCGAAAGGCCGTCCTCAGATGGAATGGCAGCCTCGCGCTTATCTGGCTTTCGCTCGCCGCCTGGCGCACGGCCGCGACGCTTTCACCGAGATTTGCCGCCATTGCAGCGTTCGGAGTCGCCAATGCAGTGATCGTCGGTCGCGTAATCTTTCCGGGAAGGAACTCTAAGTGAGAGCGCGCGTCATCCCCGCTCTCGTCATCGCTGCAGGATGCGCCATGATTACGTCGTGTGCGTCGCCCGCTTACCCATATGAGGCGGGCGCTCCTGTCAGGTCCGCTCCTGTCAGGTCCGCTCCTGTCAGGCCCGCTCGCGCCACGCTTCCGTCAGCGCCGGGCAGCATCCTCGGCGTCTACCGTGGCGGTGTTCCCAGGTCCTACGGGCTTGTCGACACATTCGCGTCGGCCATAGGCATGCAACCCAATGTGGTCATGTACTTCAGCGGCTGGGGGGAGCGATTCCAGACATCCTTCGCTGGCACAGCCCGGCAACACGGTGCGGTTCCGTTCGTCGAGATCGAGCCCACGACAGTATCCATGGCGTCCATCGCAGCAGGGCATCAGGACGGTTACCTGCGCTCGTACGCTCGTGCCGTACGCAGTTTCGGACACTCGGTGATAATCGGCTTCGCACACGAGATGAACGGCTCCTGGTACCCGTGGGGGTGGACGCACACGAAGCCGAAGGTCTTCGTCAGCGCATGGCGGCATGTCGTCACACTCTTCCGGAACGCCGGGGCCGACAACGTGACCTGGCTGTGGATAGTCAACGGCCTGGCCGCTGGCGAGGCTCCGATCCGCGAATGGTGGCCCGGCCGGCACTATGTCTCGTGGGTAGGCGTGGATAGCTATTATGTCCTGCCGACGCAGACCTTCGCCGATGTGTTCGGTCCTACGCTCGGCGCGATTCGTGACTTCACGCACAAACCGGTGCTGATATCCGAGACCGGCGTGGGCCAGCTCGCTGGTCAAGCAGCGAAGATACCCGACCTGTTCGCGGGAATCCGGGCCCGGCACCTACTGGGACTGGTCTATTTCGACTACGCGCAATACAGCGGTATTTATCATCAGGCCTGGCAGATCGATAGCGATCCGCCGGCTGTCGCCGCTTTCCGCAAGGCCGTGCGGACTTTGCTAATGCTCAGACCTGGCCTGCCGACAGGCGGTACCACCAACTTGACCGGTCGGGGCGGCACCTCACCGGCGGCGGCAGCTTGACCGAGGCCAGTTTCACCCCGGCCAGCGTGACGGACCCCGCGGTGCCCTGGGCGTGCGAGGTCATCGCGATGCCGGCCAGTAGCCGCCCGGTCATGGGGATGGGGACGGACGAGCCGGGTACCGCGGTCCAGGTCTTGCCGTTAGCCGAGGTGTAGGCCGTGTAGTAGGTCTTCGGTCTGGAGCCGGACGTGATATACCGCGCGACCATCAGGTACACCGGCACCGTGCCGGGCGTCAGCACCTGGTTGGTAGTGCCGCCGAGTTTGGTTCGCCATTGCACGTCGATTCCGTAGCCGGGGGTGATCATCGCCGCGTAGTACGGCGAGCCGGCCCGGATGCTGGCCCGAATCATCACGCCGGCCTTGGACCACGGACTGACCGCCTGCTGGGCGGTGACACGGGCCGAGATTGTGCCGTCCCCGGCCAGCTGCCGCCAGTCGAAATGGAAGCTGTCGGCTTTAGCCCAGATGTCACCGCCGCCGGCGCTCTCGTTCCAGATACCGCGCGACGTGAGCTGGTCCTGGCCTGGCGGCAGCGCACCGCCGATGTCCGCGCACGACCAGGCCGTCGGGCAGATGAACGGCGGCGCGTTGGCCCCCGGCAACGAGGCCAGGTCGTCCACGACGGACGGGGCTGTGAGGGTTTGCTGGTAAGAGTCAGCGGCGATGCCGGCGACGAGCTTGCCGGGCAAGCTCAACCGTACGGTGGAGCCGGGGACGTAGGTCCACGTCTTCCCGTCGGCGGAGGTGTAGGCACTGTACAGCACGGTGTGGCGGGTGGTGTCGGTGTAGCGGCTGACCATTACCCAGATCGGGGTGGCCGCGGCCGGGCTCCCCGACACCTGGCCGGTCTGGGCGGCCTCCGTCGGGCGCCACTGCACCAGCACGCCGTGCTGCGGCGTGAGGAACACGCCGTAGTAGGGCGCCTGCGGGTCGGTCGCGCTAGACCGGATCATGACGCCGGTCTTCATCCACGGGGCAGGCGAGGTGCCGCCCTGCGAGACGATCCGGGCGCTGACCGTCCCGTCGCCGTTCCGCGAATTGGCCGGGTCCTGCGGGAACGGCTGCGAGATGAACCGGAAGTTGTCATACACGGACCAGATGTCCGACCCGCCTGCCTGGATGGCCCAGGTGCCGGCCGGGGTGCCGCTCTGCGACGGGGATAGGTAGACCTGGTTGCCCGGCAGGATGTCCACGCCGACGTCGTTGCAGCTGAACCCGCCTGGGCAGAGCCCGGGGGGCTGGGAACTCGCCGCCGTCATCGCGACGGCGTCATAGCTGACCGCCGGGGTGACCCGGGGCGCGGTGGAGGTGGCCGCCAGGCCGGAAAGGTAGGAGGTCCCCATGTCGATCGGGGCCGTGGATCCGAGAACGGGCGTCCACGTCGTGCCGTCGGTCGAGGTAAGCGCGGAGAAGAAGGTCCGGGCGGGGCTGATGTTGTTGTCCTGCCAGCGCACGATCCGCACGTACGCCGGCGAGGTCACCGACGGGAGCGCGAGGTGCGCGCTCCGATTCGGGACGCCGTCATAGCTGCGCCACTGAACCGTGGCCGACCCGCCCGGATTGAGCAGCACGGCGTAGTAGGGAGATGCGGGGCTAGTGCTCGCCCGCATCATGATCCCTTCTTGCGCCCCGGGAGGGTTCGTGGCTGTCGTGACCACCTGCGCGCTGAGCGTCTGGTTGCCAGAGACCGGCCGGTAGACGTAATGCAGGGCGTCAGTCGGCCCCAGCGTGATGCCCGTTCCGGTGCCATCCAGCGTGAGCGCGGTTGCACTGGTCGATGTGGTGTCGCCGCGCGGGCTCGGGTTCCCGATGTCGGTGCAGGTCCAGGTGGCCGGGCAGGGGTGCACCGTGGGCTGCGGCGCCATCGTCGTGGTGAGGCCGCCGATCGCGGTGTTGCTGAACGACGTCGTGTTCGTCACGGTCGCGGACCCGGAGTTCACGTACAAGCCAGTCTGCGTGGTGGCCGGCAGGTCGAGGTCGACGGTCGACCCAGGCATTAGCTGATAGTGGACACCACCATCGGTAGAGAACCCGGTGCTGAACAGATTTCCCCGGCGCTGGATCATCACGTAGACGGGCGGGCCAACCCCCAATGCCCTGGTGGCCTCGATTCGGGGTGCGCCGAACCCACTCCAGTACCAGATGATCAGCCGCGGCGCCCCGCCGCCATCGGTCGGCCCGCTCGGCCCCTCCAGCACGGCGTACTCCGGCGACCCCGAGACCGTGGACTGTCGTACCATCAGCCCGCCGTTGGGCCTGGGGCCGGCCGGAGGCGCCGGTGTCTGGGAGACGATCTCGGTGCTGGCCTGGAAGTCGCCGGTGACCGGCTGGGAGACAAGACGGCCCTTGTCCGCGGTCGCGCTTTGATAGCCCGACCCCGTCACCGACAGCACGCCGCCGCTTGTGCTCTCTTTGCCCGCCAGGCCCGGATTGCCGATGTCCTGGCAGGTGAACCCCTGCGGGCAGTTCGGGTCAGGCGGCGGGGTGGTGACCACCGTCCTTGGCCCGAAGGCATACAGAACGCCGTTCTGCGCGTTGACGAAGAACTTGCCCCGGGCCACCGAGACCGCCCCGTAGACCGGTGCGGGCAGCTGGTAGCTGTACAGCAGCGCGCCGGTGGCCGCATTCAGCACCTCGAACGTGCTGCCCTCGGCCTCGGCGATCATGCCGTTCACGTAGGCGGGCGAGCCCAGGATCGCCCCTTCGGTCTGGCGGCTCCACAGGACCTTCCCTGTCCCCGGGTTGAACGCGGTGATGGACCCGCTGGAGCCGCTCCCATTCGAGAAGTTGCTGCCCCCGGCGTAGTAAAGCACGCCCTTCGCGAACACCCCGGAGGCTATGGTTCCGTCACCGCAAGGGGGGCAGTCGCCGCCGATAGCGACCCGGTGCTGCCAGATCGGACCGGCGGCGATGTCGTTGCGGTGGAACGTGTAGAGGACGCCGTTCTTGTTCGCGACCGACATCAGCGGATCGCCTGACGAGTTCGTGGTCAGCGTCGGCGTCGTTCCCCAGTCGGAGTCTGACACCGAGACCTCGAACGGAAGCTGCCAGACGCTCTTGGTGGCCAGCGTGGTCGCATCAACCGCGACGAGCGCATCGGACTGAGTCTGGGTGTAGTCGTTGATCGTGCCGGTGGACACGAAGATCGTGTTGGTGGCCGCGTCGTAGGTGGGCGATGTCCACACCCCGCCACCGATCTGCCCGGCCGGCACGAAGTAGTGCGTAGCGACGACCTGGCCCTGCTGCGCTCCGGAGATCGCCACCTTCATCAGTTCGCCCCGCACCAGCGGCGCGTCGCAATTGCTGGCGATCCCGATGTAGGCGTAGTTGCCGACGATGAGCGGGCTGGACCAGTTGTAATGCGCTCCGGCCTGGGTGTTGAGGCCGGTATACACGTGCCACTCGACGGCCCCGGTGGCCGCGTTTAGCGCATACCAGTTCAGGCCTCCGCCGCCGACGTACACCACGCCGCCTACCACGGCTGCCGACGACGTGATGCCGATAACGTTGGGGTTGCACGCCGGGTCGGTGGTCTGACCGAGGAACGTCTTCCAGATCAGCGTGCCGGTCGTGGTGTCGATGGCGTACTCATAGCCATCCCACGACCCCACGTACGCGGTCGTGCCGACGATGCTGGCCGAGGTCGCCATGGGGCCGCCGGTCTGGTAGGCCCACTTCACGGTCAGGTCGGGCGCCTTGGCCAGGCTGAGCACGGGATCAGTAGTCGCGGCCGTCCGGGAGGTGTTCTGCAGGAACGTCGGCCAGTCCTGGTAGCTCGCTGCCCGCGTCTGTACGCTCGCGGCGGCTCCGCTAGCCGTCCCGGCGACCAGCGCGGCGCAGAACAGCAATCCGGCGCCTAGCGCTACCAAAAGCCGGTGCCGGTGCAGGTGCTTTGTCATGATACAGCCACCACCATGTGGACCCCTGAAATCCGGGCATCGCCTGCGACGCCTGAGCAAACGGCATATTACCGAGAAGACACGCAACGGCGCCCGTAGCGAGCGAGGCACGACCGTACCATTGCTGCTTGGTTAAGACCAGGTGACCGTCCAGCAGACGGCCCTTCGTGACTGCGATTTCCCGGCTGAGCTGGATAACTGCGTCGCCAAGCCAGCGGCTGAGCCCGCGCAGCCCCCCGATGCACTTGCTAGGCGTCATCTGCCCGGTGGTCCTCGTCGCGTTTCATGGTCGTGAAGATCTCCGCGAGCTCGGCGAGGTCGCCGACCTGGCCAGCGGGCGGCAAATCGTCCCGACGATGCAACTTGGCCACCTGGAGCTTCGGGCCGAGCTTCCGGCGCCTCCAGATCCGGCCTTCCAAGTCGCTCTTTTTCATTGTCGGCTCGGTCCTGTCTGCGGGAGCTATCCAGTGAAATGTTCAAGCGCTTTAGTTGACGCGCCTAAAGGTGCGGCGGTTGACGTAGTTCTGCACCCGCTGTGGCCACGTCAGCCAGCTCGCTGGTGCCGGGGAAGCTCTCCGGCACCCGCAGGTTCCAGCGCTCCGGCCCTGGGCCACCGCCGAAGAAACGCGCGAAGTGGAGCTATTTCCCGGCCCTCCGGCGTGGGATTATCGCCTTATTCGGCCCTCCCCTGAGCCACGGAGGCAGCGATGACCGCATCAGCTCCAACCGTCACACAGGCCGGGCTTCGCCGAGACGCGATCGGACTCCGCGAGGTTCTGTTCCAGAGCATCACCGACATGGCCCCCGGCGCGGCGATCGCCGCGTCGATTCCCGCGGGGGTATTCGCCGCCGGCGGCTCGCTGCCCCTCTCTGTTGTCTTCGCGCTGGTGGCTTGCTTACTGTGCGCCTGGAGCATTGGCCTGCTCGCTCGTGAGATGCCGGCCGCCGGGTCCATGGCCACCTACGCGGCCCGCGGCCTGCATCCATCCATCGGATTCCTGGTCGCCTGGGCCTACGTGCTCGTCGGGCTGCTGATCCCGCCCCTCGTCCTTCTGCAACTCGGCTTCACCACGGCGGCGACCATCCACTCGGATTTCGCCGGCTATCCGGCGAACCTCTGGTGGCCTTGGTCGCTGGCCGGCGCGGTGATCATCCTCGTCGCCGGTTTCTATGGCATCCGCACGTCGGCTCGGCTAGGAACGGTGCTCGGCATCAGCGAGATAGCGGTGTTCCTGGTGCTGGGGATCTTCCTGGTTGTGCACGCGGGCAGCCACAACACGTGGTCGGTATTTGGCACCGGATACACGCCGTCGGGTTTCCGCGGCATATCCGGGGTAATCGGCGGTTCGGTCTATACCATCCTGGCGTTCGGAGGCTTCGAGGGCGCCGCACCGCTGGCGGAGGAAACCAGGAATCCCCGTCGCACTATCCAGCGAGCTGTGCTGCTGGCCACTCTGCTGATCGGCGCGCTCTATGTCTTCACCACTTATGCGGTCGACGTCGCTTTCGGGCCCAAGCGGTTCACCAGCTTCACGATTGGCACCACCAGCGCGTCCTGGGAGGGCATGGCCCGGTCGCTGTACGGGCTGTTCTGGTTCTTCGTCTTCCTCGCGATCGTCAACTCGACGATTGCCAATGCTAACGCGGGCATTAACGTGTCCAGCCGGACCGGCTACGCGATGGGCCGGATCGGAGCGCTGCCCCGGTTCCTAGCTCAGGTAAACCCGCGGCACCGGTCGCCGGTCGCCGCGATCTTCACCGCGTTCGTGGTAACGGTGGCGGTGACGCTCGGTCTCGGACTCAAGTACACGCCGGGCGTGGCCTTCGCAATGGTGGGGGTCGGCATCGTGATCCCGCTGGTGGCGGTGTACATCCTCATGAACGCCGCGTGCATCGGTTACTTTGCCCGCCAGCGCGGCGGCTTCAACTGGTTCTCGCACCTGACCATCCCGGTGCTCGGCATCGCGGCGTTCGTTCCCGCCTGGCTCACCGCGGCCGGGATCAAGGTCTTCTCCTTTGTCGCACCGCTAACTGCACCGTATTCCTACATGGGTCTGGGCGTGGCCGGCTGGATGGTCGTGGGCGTGATCTATCTCTGTTTCCTGTACGCCCGAGATCCGCGGCGAGTGACCGAGGTGGGACTGGTCCACATCGAGGCCGAGCCCAGCTAGTTGCCAACGGGGGCGGCTGACGAAGCTGCGCCAAGCCACCACAGCCCCGGCGACAGCCCGGCGGCAGCCCCGGCGGTCAGCTGCTCACTCCGTGATCTGCTCAGCCGGGAGCGAATTCGCAGCCGCGAACAACCTCTCGAGCTGCCGTTCACGGCGCGGCCTTAGCCGTGCCTTCGACCGCAGGCTGACCGGCAGCGGGTAACCGCCGATCTCGGCAGGCCAGCGGCGGTAGCGATAGGTCAGCTGAAGCTGCTCATCAGGCTCGGCGGGGCTTGCGGTGTCGTCGACGACGGCGCTGAGCAGGCGGGCGATGTCGGCCGCTGCGTCGGGCCGCCCGAGGCCGCCCGAGGCCGCGCGCATGGTGGCCAGAGCGGCCGGATCATCTCGCAGCCTGCCGATCTCCGCGGCGAGTTGGCGGGTCCGGGGCGCGTGGATGCCTGCGCCCGCTTCGACGACGAACTCGACGTTGCCTTCCTCCTGGCCGGGCACGTAGGAGGTGAGCACGAGCGGCGCGGCGCAGCAGGCGGCCTCGGCTATCGTGCCGGGTCCCGCCTTGCCCACCACGACGTCAGCGCACCGCAGCCAGTCGGCCATGTTGTCGACGAATCCGTGCACCGTGAGCCGACCGTCAGCCCGCGTTGCGAGGCGCGTCAGCCTGCCCTGAAGCGAACGATTGCGACCGCAGATGACGGCGATGTCCACATTCTCGACCCGGCGGAGGATGGCGGCGGTGCGGCGGTAGATGCTGCCCGAACCCTCGGCACCACCCGTCACGACGACAAGGAACTGCCCGCGGAGGCCGAGGGAACGCTGCAATGCGTGCCGCTCGGGGCCGCTGGCCGGCATCCGGCAGAACTCTGTCGCGACTGGCAGCCCTATCTCGGCGTAACGTTCCTCCGGCATCCCGTCCTGCCGGCAGCGGCCCGCGATTGTCGCGGACGGCACGATGATGCGATCGACCGCGGCGTCGCGCCAGGACAGGTGCGTTGTGATGAGGTCAGTGACGACGGTGATTACCGGCAGCCGCCCGCCATTGCGCTCGCGCACGCGCACCGCCGGCTCGGCCGTCATCGGGTGGAAGGCCACGATCATCGCGGGATTACAGGCTGCAACGGCGCGAGCGATGCTCAGGTACGCGGGCGACAGCAGCGTCCGCCGGAGCCAGCCGAGAGTCCTGGGCGAGCCGGACACGCGCCACAGCACGCCCCACAGCCATGGCGCCAGCCTGATGTTCGGCCCGTACAGTGCGACAAGCCACCGCAGCCGGCGCGGGGCACCGGGGCCCCGCAACGGGTCGCAGATCAACGGCGCGAACCGGCCGGGGTACGCGTGCGTAATCGCTTGAGCCACGGCCTTCGCAGCGCTACGGTGCCCGCCTCCGGTGTCACCGATCAGGAAGAGCAACGGCACCGGCGTATCCCTGCGGCTGGTCATTTCTCACCCGGTCCGGTCGATGCCAGCATTCCGTAGAGGGATTCCCATTCCGCCAGCCAGCGATCTCGTTCATGACTGCCGATCGTCTGCACGCTGGCAGCAGACATTTCGGCCCGCAAGCGCGAGTCCGAGCTGAGGCGGTCCAGGTAGGCCGCGAAATCGCCCGCGCGGCCAGGAGGGGCGAGGTACCCGTTGTGTCCGTGCCTCACCAGCTCACCGAGGGCGCATGCGTCGACGGCGACGACGGGCAGGCCGGTCGCCATGGCTTCCATGGTCGTGAGGCTCTGCAGTTCCGCCTCAGACGCTATGGCGAAAATATCCGCCAGCCGGTAGATGCCGGGGAGATCAGCTGGGGGCACGAATCCGAGGAACCTCACGTTCCTGGTCAGGCCTAGCCGTTCGGCCTGAGCCCGCAGCCGGGCCTCGTCCGGTCCCGTGCCCGCGACGGCCACTTGCGCGCCGGGCCGTAGCCGGGCCGCCGCCTCGAGGAGAACGTCTACGCGCTTCTCGGGACTAAGCCTGCCGACCGACAGGATCAGCGGCCGGTCGGCGTTCAGTCCGTAACGACGCCGGAGTTCAGCGTCGACCGGGCCCGGCGAGTACCTGCGCAGGTCGACACCATTCGACACGACCCTGGACGGCACTCGCAGCCCTCGCTCGCGCAGCAGCCGCAGCGCGGTGGCGGTGGGCGCGGTGACGTGGGTGCACCTGTTCGAGAATCCGACAACATGGCGATAGAACAGCGCGTCGACAATCCGGGAGCGCGGCTTCACCGATGGCCGCACGTTGTCCGGCAGGTAGTGATTTGTATATACCACCGGTACGCGCTGCCGGCTGGCCCCCATCCGGGCCGTGACACCCAGCGTCACAGGGGAATGGATATGGGCCACGTCGGGGGTGAATCCGGCAATCAGCTTGTCTGCCGCTGAGGGTGACATAACGGCCAGCCGCATGCCCTCGTACCACGGCCACCGCAGTGACCCCAGGCGGGTCACGCTGACCTGGGCGTCGGTGTCCAGCCAGCCGCGGGTGCGCGGACTCGGCACGACAAGCGCCACGGCGTGCCCCCGGCGCGCCAGCCCCTGCGCCAGCTCCCTGGTGACTGTCGGGACGCCGCCAACCATGGGTTCGTACTGGTCAGAGACAACCATGATGCGCACCTGCGCCCTCCTGAGGACCAGTCGTTGGCGGCGCGCTCGTGGCCGGGCTGCGTCCGGATCGGGATCGCTGAAAAGGACGCGGCATGCCAGGGCCCTCGTGCGCGACATCGGCCGCGAACGGAAACGGTCGACCAGTCCAGTGGACGGATCGACCGCGAGGCCTATGGCCGCTCCTTGAGCCGAGCCGCCCATATTGCCCGCGAAGTTGCCCGCGGTGAGGTAATCCCGGTAGCTGCCATGCCCTGGAAGGATGATGGTTCTGTTGAACACGTAGCCAAACAGCAGGCCAAAGATCGACGGTATAACAGTGACGTTTTAGTAGCTGCGCGGTCGTGACGACCCGCACCAGGGTGCGCCGCTATCGCGCCGCACCTGTCTTGGCAAGGCGCTGCGCCCGATCACCCGGGTGTCGGCACAATGGACCCATGCCGCGCGGTCGTCGCTCGATGGTCATCGACGCGCGAGTGAATGCGTTCCCTGGTGCCCACGGGATCGCACGGTCGGTGATGAAGCTCGTAGCGCACATGAGCGAGCCAGCCGACGGCCTGGCGCTGCGAGTGCTCGTCAACGATCGTCGTG
Source organism: uncultured Actinomycetota bacterium (assembly GCA_963804435.1). Classification (GTDB taxonomy): domain Bacteria; phylum Actinomycetota; class Actinomycetes; order Streptosporangiales; family Streptosporangiaceae; genus JAJYUU01. Next base: position 718,945 of record CAWDQI010000003.1, read on the forward strand.
AGCAGCTCTTCCCCCTGTCCGAGCTGCCGGCGTATGCCGACGTTATCGGCACAGGCATCGCTGCGGGCGCCGTGCACCGCTGGTGGGAACTCGCGAAGCTCATCCGGTCGGCCGACCCGGCCGTCTTGTACATCCCGTACCCGCCGTTCACGCCGATAATCAGGCCGTGCCCGTTCGTGGTGACGATTCACGACTGCACGCTCGAGAGCGATGTGAGCTTCGCAGAAAACCGGGCCCGCCAGGCAGGCGTGCGGCTGGTAACGAGGATGGCGCTACGGCGGGCAGCCGCCGCGACGGCACCGAGCACGGCCAGCCTGGACGAGCTTCTGGTGCATTACCCAGCCGCGCCCATGCCCACGCTCGTACCTAACGGAGTGGACATCAGGCAATTTCGGAACGTCACCGCGGCCGCCGTGAGCGCGGCGCGAGAACGCTACCAGCTGCCCGAGAACTTCGTTCTCACCGTCGGTGCGCACCGCCCGCACAAGAATCACGACATCCTGGTCCGCGCGATAGCCGGTATGCCGGCTGACGTGTCCCTCGTCATCGTCGGCTCGCGCGATCCGAGGTTCGCCGATCCGCTGCCCCGGCTGATCGCAGAGCTGGGGCTGGAGTCGAGAGTGAAGCTGGTGCCGGAGGTGGCCGAAGAATGCTTGCCTGCGGTCTACCGGGCCGCGTCGGTCTTCGCGTTTCCGTCGCTCTCCGAGGGATTCGGAATGCCGGTGCTCGAAGCGATGGCGGCAGGCGTTCCGGTCGTCATGAGCGAGATCAGGGCGCTGGCCGAGATTGCCGGGCCCGCGGCAGTGCTGATCCAGCCCCGCGACGTGGCCGAGTGGGCGGCGGCTTTGACGGCGGTCCTCGGCGACGCGGCGCTGGCCAGCCGCTTGGCCAGCGCTGGTGTCGCTATGGCGGCCGAGGCAAGCTGGGAACGAGGAGCCTCAGCCCTCGGCGGCCTGCTGTCTGCCGTAGCCGCCGGGCAGCTGGCTCGGACGTGCTGACCGCCCGCGCCAGCACACGTCCGCTCGGCGTCGGTTACGGCGGCCTGGTCATGCGATCATCACCCGCACGCCCACGTCGGCGAATCGCGCTGCCGCTTCCGCCGCGATGCCGGCGTCGGTGACAAGCACGTCCACATCCGCGGCCGCGCAGATCCTGGCGAATGCCCGCCGGCCCACCTTGGAGCTGTCGGCCGCCACTACGACCAGGCTGGCCTGGCTGGCCATCAGCTGGTTGGTGCTTGCCTCCCCCTCATGTTGAGCCATCGCCCCGGCGGCCGGATCGATCCCGTCGACTCCGAGGATCGCGATATCGATGCTCACTCGCTCCAGGACACCGATGGCCAGCGGCCCGGTCAGCTCATACGACTGCGGACGTGCCACGCCGCCGGTCACGACGATCTTGATGTGCTGTCGGACCGCTAGCTCGGTGGCGATGTTCAGCGCGTTGGTCACTACTGTCACGGCCGGCGATCCCGTTGACGGCAGTCAGGTCGGGCCTGGTGGCGAGTCGCCTGGCTACCTCGGTAGTAGTCGTACCGCCGTTCAGCCCTACCACCTGCCCAGGCTGGACAAGCCCGGCCGATACCACTGCGATCCGCTGCTTCTCCGACGGATGACGCTCGGACTTGTATCGCAGCGGCAGATCGTAGGTCACGCCCTGAGCGACTGCCCCGCCGCGGATCCGGGCCAGCATCTGCTGGCTGGCAAGCTCGTCAAAGTCCCGCCGGATCGTCGCCGCCGACACGCCGAGTTCCCGAGCTGCACGCTCAACCTGGACCTGACCCTCGGCGGCGAGCAACTCCAGCAGCTGATTCCAGCGGCGGTAGCGGCTCACAGAGCTTTCCCCGCTTCGAGCACGAGGCGGAGCAATCGTGCCACCTCACTGGCGATGGCCTCCCGGCCTGCTGACAGGTAGCGCCGGGGGTCGGTGCCGATGTCGTCGCGGGCAAGGCAATCGCGGACGGCCGCGGTGAATACCTTGTTCAGCTGGGTTGCGATGTTGATTTTGGTTAGGCCAGCCGCCACCGCCGCGACGAGCGTCTCGTCGGGTACGCCGGATGAGCCGTGCAGGACGAGCGGTACCGCCACCTCGGCGTGTATAGCCTTGATCAGCTCCAGGTCGAGCACGGCGTCGCGGGTGAGCATGGCGTGCGAGCTGCCGACCGCAACCGCCAGCGCGTCCACGCCGGTCGCCGCGACGAAGGAGGCTGCCTCGCCGGGCTCGGTGCGCGCTCCCGGCTCGTGCACGCCATCCTTGCCGCCGATCTTGCCGAGCTCGGCCTCCACCCACACCTTCCGGTCGTGACACCAGGTCACGATGCCGGCGGTCGCCGTGACGTTGTCCGCATACGCGCGCGCGCTCGCGTCATACATCACCGACCCGAATCCCAGCAGGACCGCATCGCGCACCAGGTCCGCGCTTGTCGCGTGGTCCAGGTGCACGGCCGTCGGCACCGTGGCCGCCCTGGCGACTTCTAGCACCGCGTGCCCGATCGGCGCGAGCGCCCCGTGGTAGGCGACGCAGTTCTCGCTGACCTGCAAAATGACCGGCGCTCCCGCCGCCTCCGCGCCTTCGACGATAGCTTCGGCGTGCTCGATCCCGATGACGTTGAACGCCGCCACGCCACGGCCCGCCGCACACGCCGGACCGATGATCTCTGTGATGGGAACGACTGCCATCAGGGCTGCTCCACGTCCGTGACGTGAACGCCTTCGAGCGCGCGGTGATAGTCCTCGTGGCAGAACTCGCCAGCCGTAGCGGCGGCAGCAGCGGCCGAGCCAAGAGCGGCCGCGTGCCCCAGCCGCTCGGGCCACGAACGGCTGAGCACGTGACCATGGGCAAGTGCGGCGACGACAGCATCTCCCGCGCCGGTCGGGTTCCCGGTCACCGGCTCCGCCGCCGCGAGCCAGCTGCCCTCCTGCGTGACTGCCAGCTAGCCCGGCTTCGCCGAGGGAAACGACCACCGCCTCCGGGCCGTGGGCTCGCAGCTCGCGCGCCGCCCCGACGACAGCTCGCAGGTCTGCCGGTCCTGTCCAGGGCACAATGCGGCCCACGGCAGCCGCGAGCTCGCTGTGATTGGGCTTCACTAGCGCCGGCCGGGCGGCCGCGCCGTTTCGAAGGGCGTCGCCGGAGGTGTCGAGAAAGCTGGGCACGCCGGCGGCCGCTGCCGTCCTTATCAGCTCCGCGTAGGTTCCGGCCGGGAGCCCGGCTGGCAGGCTGCCCGATAGCACGACGGCGTCGCAGCCGTCGAGGGCCTCGTGGTAGGTGGCGAGGAACCGGGTGTATTCCGCCGCGGTGACCGCCGGACCGGGTTCGTTGAAGAGGCCGACATCATTGCGCTTGGTGTCGACTACGGCGAAAGTGCGCCGGGTCGTGGCCGCGATCTCAGTGACGACCGTGGGCACGCCGGTCGCACCAAGCCCGAGCCGCACTTCATCGCCAGTGCGGCCGCCCAGCATGCCGAGCAGCAGCACGTCCGCGCCTAGCGCGTGCAGCGTCCTGGCAACGTTGACGCCCTTGCCGCCCGGCGACTGCCCGTACGCTGGCCGGCCGGTTCACGCCCGCCCAGTCCACGCCGTGGACGTGGTGGGTGACGTCGAGCGCCGGGTTGAGGCAGATGACCAGTATCACGGCCGCCAGCAGGCGAGGATGACCGAGCGGGTCAGGTTCCGCGGCCGGTCCGGATCCAGCCCGCGGGATCGCGCGATCGCGGCCGCGAGCCGCTGCACCCGGACAAGCTCGGCCAGCGGGACCTCGCGGGCTTGCCACGGCAGGCCGCCTGCCGCGGCGACCTCGTCGATAAGCCCGTCTGGCGCTGCGCTGAACAGCCAGACGACGCTGCCCGGTCCGGTCACGGCGATCGGGCCGTGCCGGTATTCCATCGCCGGGTAGGCCTCGGTCCACAGACCCGCCGCCTCTCGCAGCTTGAGCGCGGCCTCGCTGGCCAGCCCGCAGGTCCAGCCAGTGCCGAGGAAGGTGAACTGCCGCGCTGCAGTCAACTGCGGCGGCAGAGCGCTGGCGAGCACCCGCTCCGCCGCAGCCGCCATCGGCTCGATGTCATGGCCCAGGTGCGCGAGCAGCAGAGCCAGCTCGGTGGTCGCGAACCTGGTCTGCACGACGGACTCCTCGTCGGCGAAGTCCAGAACGATGACGGCGTCCGCGGCGCTGGCGACGGGCATGGCTGCGTCAGCGGTGATCGCGACGGTGCGGACCGAGCCGTTCAGCTTCGCCAGCAGCCGGAGGATCTCGGTCGTAGTACCCGAACGGGACAGCGCCAGCACGCGGTCATAGCGCCGCTGCGACGGCATCTCCGACGCGGCGAACGCGTCCGTCTCGCCCTGGCCGGACGCCTCACGTGCCGCCGCGTAGGACTGGGCGATGAACCACGACGTCCCGCAGCCGGTCACCGCTACTCGCTCGCCTGGGGCTGGCAGCAGGCCGACTACATCGGCGGCCAGCTCGGCTGCCAGTCGCCAGCAGGCAGGCTGGGAGGCAATCTCCGCCTCGATGCTGCCGGTAAGCCCCGCTGCGTTAGCCACGTCCGCTCTCCTTACCACTATGCCTGCCCACTCCTGCCTGTGATCGCTGCCCGGTTCAGTTGCCTCAGGTGCCCGCCAGCCCGGTGGCTGCAACCGACCGGACGAAGTACCGCTGCGCCACGAAGAAGATGATCAGCATCGGCGTCAGGCTCATCACGTTGCCTGCCATCAGCAGTGTCCACTCGGTCGAGTGCGCGCCCTGGAACGTCGCCAGGCCGAGCGGCAGCGTCATCTGGCTGGTCGAGGTGATGGCGATCAGCGGCCAGAGGAAGTTGTTCCAGGAGTCAAGGAACGTCAGCGCGGCCAGCGTCGCCAGCGCGGGAGCGGACAGCGGCAGCACGACCCGCCACAGCACCGTCAGCCTGCTCGCGCCGTCCACCCGGGCCGACTTCCTCGTACTCAAGCGGCAGGGTGCGGAAGAACTGGCGCAGGAAGAAGATGCCGAAGGCGGTGGCCGCGTTCGGCAGGATCAGCGCGCCGATGTGGTTGATCCCGACCGCCGCCAGCACGTGGACGCCGAGCCACTTGGTGATGATGAACTGCGGGATCATCGTCACCTGGAACGGCACCATCAGCGTCGTCATGATCACCGCGAACAGCAGCGCCGCGGCCGAGGAACCGGAACCGGGCGAACGCGTACCCGGCCAGCGAGCAGAGCACCAGGTTGCTCAGCACGGTGGTCACCGCCACGACCGCGCTGTTGATGAAGAACCGGCCGAACGGCGCGGCCTGCAGGGCGTGCGGGTAGTTGGCGAAGTCGGAGCTTGTGCGGCATCAGGATCGGCGGGAAGTGCAGCGCCTCGGCTGGCGTCTCGATCGAGGTGATGATCAGCCAGGCGAACGGGAAGATCAGCACGATCGTGGCCGGGATCAGCACCAGGTGCCACGGGCTGAACGGCAGCCGCCGCGTCGCGGCGCCGCGCTGGGCCAGCGGCGACGGTGCGGGCGCGGTCATGTCATGACCGGTAGTGGACGAGCCGCCGGCCCACCCGGAACTGGATCGCGGTGACCACGAGGATGATGAGGAACAGGAAGTAGGCGATGGCGGACGCGTAGCCGAAGTTGAACGTCGAGCTGCCGAAGGCCTGGCTGTACAGGTAGTAGACGAGCACCGTGGTGGAGTTCAGCGGGCCGCCCTGGGTGCTCAGGTACACCTCGTCGAACAACTGCAGCGCGTTGATCGTCAGCCAGACCAGCAGGAACAGCGACGCCGGGCTGAGCAGCGGCAGGGTGATCCGGCGGAACGTCGTCCAGCGGCTGGCACCGTCGATCGCGGCCGCCTCGGTCAGCACCTGCGGGACGCCCTGCAGCGCGGCCAGGTAGATGACCACGGCGAACCCGGTCCAGCCCCAGATCGTCATGATCACGATGACGTACAGCGCCTCGGACGGGGAGTTCAGGAACTGCTGCTGCGGGATGCCGACCAGGCTGAACAGGTAGTTCACGATGCCGTAGGACGGGTCGAACAGCCAGATGAAGACCAGCGCCTCGCTGATCGTGGAGATGGCCATCGTCGCGTAGGCGGCGGTCCGGTACAGCGAGATGAACCGGATCTTCCTGTTCATGGCCACGGCCAGGAACAGGCCCGACGATCATGGTGCCGGGCACGAACAGCGCCGTGTAGACCAGCGTGTGCTCGATCGCCTGGCGCCACGACCGGGTCGTGCACCATCTGCCGGTAGTTGGCCAGGCCGACGAACGGCGTGCTCGGCGTGTAGCAGGTTGCTGCGCTGGAACGACATGACCGCCGACCAGACGATCGGCACGGCGCCGAACAGCAGGATGATCGACGACACCGGGCGTGACGAACGCCCAGGCGGCCGACCTGCTCCCCGGCGCGAGGCCGCATCGCCGCGGCTCGCCGCAGGCTGACGCCTGCCGATTGCGCGCAGCGGCGACGGCAGTCAGCACGTCAGGAACTCGAGCTGCTGGCCAGCACCTGGTTGACCTGCTGCGCCGCGGTGGCCAGCGCCGCCTGCGGCTGGCTCTTGCCGAGCAGCACCGACACGATCATGGTGCCGAGGATCGTGGAGATCTGCGGGTAGCTGGGCAGCTGCGGCCGGGCCTGCTTGACGTTGCCCAGGTTGGTGATGAAGGTGTCCACGCCGGGCAGCGAGGCGTCCATCTTCTGGGCAAACCCCGGCGAGTTCTGCCACCGACTGCCGGGTCGGCAGGTCGCCGGTCTGCAGCGAGAAGTAGGTAGCCTGTGGCGTCGCGGTGAGCCAGAGCAGGAACTTCTCCGCCGCGGCCACCCTGGCGCTGCCGTTGTTGAAGACGACCCAGTTGTCCGGGCCGGAGATCGTCTGGTGCCCGCCGCTGCGCGCCGGGGAACGACGGCATGATCTGCACGCCGTATTTCACGTTGGGGAACGACGGACAGGTCCCAGGGACCGGTAACCAGCATCCCGATCTTGCCGGAGTTGAACAGGTTGGCGTACTGCTGAGTCGGTCGGGTCCAGGTACATGGACTTGTCGGTGACGGCCATGGTCTGCAGCGTCTGCAGCGACTTGCAGCCCGGCCGGCGAGTCGAACGCGGCCTTGGTGTTGGCGGAGTTGAGGATCTGCCCGCCCGCTTCCCACAGCAGCGCCTCCCAGTGCCACACCGTGTCCTCGCTGCCCGGCGTGACGTAGGCGGTGCCGAACTGCTTCTTGGCCGGGATCGGTCAGCTTCTGCGCGTCGGCCATGAACTGGCTCCAGGTCCAGTTTGGCGCTGGGCGGCTGCAAGTGGGCGGCCGCGAACAGCGTCTTGTTATAGACCACCGCGAGGTTGTCCACCAGCGCCGGGTATGCCGATTACCTTGCCGTTGACGGTGGCCACGTCCCGCTCGCCGGTCCAGAAGTCAGTCCAGTTCACGCCCGGCTGCTGGACAACTTTGGTCAGGTTCACGACCTGCGGGATCTGGGCGACGTTAGGCGCCCACGACCCGTACACGTAGGCGATGTCCGGCTGGCTGCCGCCCTTCACGGCGGTCAGCAGCTTCGGCAGCGAGTCGTCGTTGTTGACGTAAAGGCTGGTGACCTTCTCGCTCGGGATTCGCGGCGTTCCATTTGCTGAGCAGGTGCGCGAACGCCTTGGCCTCGGCGCCGCTATAGCCCTCCCAGATCTGCAGGCCAGTGCTTGTGCCTGTTCCGGCGCTACCGGAGCCGCACGCAGCCAGGCCGAACCCGGCAAGGGCAGCCGCCAGCGCGACACGGAGCCATTGTTTCCCCATGGCGGACCCCTTGATGGCTCTTGCGCATTGATGGCTCTTGCGCAAATCTCCGATGTTCCAGACATCATCGCGCGTTAGCAAGCAGCGTTGTCAACCCCTTGCCGCCTTCAATTCATGACTAATTAGCGCATGGACCTGCCATCAGGCTCTGCACGGTCTTGCTCATTACAAGCTCGAATGCAACACTGTCGAGCTGTGGTCAAAGTTGCGTTCATCGGCGCTGGCAGTATCGAGTTCACCCGCAACGTCGTCACCGACCTGTGCAGCTACCCCGAGCTTGCCGACGACCTGCAGCTGGCCCTGCATGACATCAGCCCTGAACGGCTCGATTTCGCGGCGACCCTGACCCGCCAGATAGTGGCCCAGACAGGATCGGGGGCGAAGGTATCTGCGTCCCGCGAGCGCGGACCGGCCCTTGAAGGCGCCCGTTACGTTATCAATGAGGTCCAGGTCGGCGGCTACGCAGCCACCCGTTCGGACTTTGACATCCCAGCCAGGTACGGGGTGCGCCAGACGATCGCCGACACCCTGGGCATTGGCGGGATCTTCCGCGGGCTTCGCACCATTCCCGTGGTGACTGCGCTGGCCACGGACATGCTGCGGTACTGTCCCGACGCCTTCCTGCTCAACTACTCCAATCCGATGGCCATGCTGCCGTGGGCGGTATACGCAGGCACCGCCTTCACCAACGTGTTCGGGCTGTGCCACTCGGTCCGGGACACGCACGCACTTCCTGGCCGGGCTGGTCGGCGTCGATCCGTCCGAGGTGCGGTTCGTGACGGCGGGCTTCAATCACCAGGCGTTCGTGCTGATTTTTGAGCGTAACGGGGTCTCGCTGTATCCGAGGTTGTCCGAAGTCATCGACTCCTCACCGGAACTGCAGACGACGGGTCCGGGTCGAGCTGTACCGCCGGTTCGGCTACTTCCCGACCGAGTCGAGCGAGCACTCAGCCGAATACGTGCCCTGGTTCATGCGACACGATGACCAGATAGACGCAGTACCGGATCTTCGTCGGCGACTACCTGGCCCGGTCGGAGGAGAACCTGGCCGAGCTTGCAATCACTGCAGGCACGACTCGGTGACGGCGCTGACCTCGATCTGGAGCCGACCGACGAACTGGCCTCTCAGTTCATCCACTCGCTGGAGACCGGGACCGAGCGCGAGATCTACGTCAACGTCCGCAACGACGGCCTGATCGTCAACCTGCCTCCGCAGTGCTGCGTCGAGGTGCCCTGCGACCTGTCAGCGGGCGTGGCGGCGCCGCGGCCCGTCGGCGCGCTGCCGCCGCAGCTCGCGGCGCTGAACCGGACCTTCCTGAACGTCGTCGAGCTCACCGTGCTGGCGGCGCTTGAAGGGCGCCGTGATCACGTCTACCAGGCCGCGCTGCTGGACCCGAATACGGCGGCCACGCTGACAACCGCGCAGACCGTCGCGATGTGCGACGACCTGCTCGAGGCGCACGCCCACCTGATGCCGCCTGGTCTAGCCCGCTAGCGACCCGGCGCCAGCCGGAGAAAGGAGCCATGCATGTCCGGCTCGCGATCCGGCAGTGCCCGGCTGATGGCGGGACTCGGCGCCGCTGCCCTGGGCGTCAGCCTCGCCGCGATAGCGCCCGCGGCTGCCTCGGTAGCGCATCCGCAGACCGCGGCTCGCGCCATACCGCGCCCCAGTCACCAAGGCCGGCTGCGGATCACCGGCCAGCTACGCGACGGCGCTACGGTAACGGCGGCAGGCCTGTCCTGGCATCCTGGCAAGTTGCCGCGCGGCGACAAGCTGCTCAGCTTCGGGGTGGCCTATGCCTGGCATGCCTGCTCCGGCCGCGGGAAGTGCACGCGGGGCGCCGACTCAACAGCAACGCCGTTCGCTGCCAGGCGCTACGTTGTCGGCCACGCCGATGCCGGCAAACGCCTCGCCGTCACCGTGACCGCAACCGAGGTGGTCGAGACTAACCCGGCGACGTTCGCGTTCAGCGCGCTCAGCTCCTCGGTCAGCGTCACGACCGCGACCCGGGCTGGTGCTTATCCGCTTGGCCAGCGGCCGGCGACCGAATTCCTCAATGGGACGCCGGAGCGCCGGACGGCCTCCGCGGAGGAGTACTTCCAGGTTGACGCGGCGCATTACAACGCCGCGAATGGCGTGGCTACTGAGCGGTACCGGGTCGACGGCCGACGCTGGCGGCCGCTGCGGGCCAGCCGCGTCTTCTACACCGGCAGGCTCCGTGTCGGCCGCCACCGCGTGCAGGTGCGCACCGCCGACTCGGCCGGGGCCACGACCCTCACCTTCCGCTGGCGGGTCGTGCCGATGCCGGCACCGCTCCTCTGCCGGCCCCGGCATGGGCGGCCATGCTGGTATCCGCCCCACCTCAACTCTCGACGCAAGCCGATGCGGTGGGACTGGCAGATCGGCCGGGTGACCCCGCTGCCGCGAACCGGCGCGCGCGCCGTCGACATCTATGACGTCGACGGCTTCCTGACCACAGCCGGCGAGGCGCGGGCGATCCACGACAGCTGGCGAGCCGCGACCCTGCGGCACCCGAAGCTGATCTGCTATCTGGACCTCGCCTGGGAGGACTACCGCCCGGATGGCAGCCCGGGAAAGCTCTTCCCGGCTGCCACCCTCGGCGCGGTCTATTACGGCTACCCGCAGGAACGATGGGTCGATTTCCGCCAGCTCGACGCTCTCAAGCCGATGCTGGACGAGCGGATCAGGATGTGCGCCCGGAAGGGCTTCGATGCGGTTGAGCTCGACGACATCGACAGCTTCGATCCGCCAGCGACGACCGGCTTCCAGCTCACGCCTGGCGACGCCCAGAACTACCTGGCCTACGCCTTCAACCAGATCCACCGGCTCGGCATGACGGCACTATGGAAGAACTCGCCGTACCTGAGCTGGTGGGGCCGCAACTACACAGATGGCGCTGTCGTCGAGGAGTGCTACGTCTACCAGCAGTGCCTGGCGGCGCAGCTGCGCGGCAGCGCGCAATATGGAATCACCTGCACGGCCCTGCGTGGCCAGACGCCGTGCGGCTGGGACGACTTCACTACCGACCGGACCAGCCGCCAGCCCACGGGCAAATGGGTTGGCGAGGCCGAGTACTCCGCCGACAACTACGTCTGCAACCCCGGCCAGCACTGCGTGCACAAGCGCCTGTTCCGCACGTTCTGCGCCACGGTCTATGCGCCGCGGTACGGCTTTGCCGCCGTCAAATTCGACGTCAACCTCGACGGGAGCATGTTCTATCCCTGCCCGACCGGGACCTGACGATGTGGCGATCTCCGGTGCTAGTCCACGGGGGAACGCGGTCGGCCGGACCCGCGTAGCCGTCGACCTCAGCTGCTGTGTTGCCAGCCGATGCCAGGGTTGGCCTGACCCGTCAGGGGAATGTCGCGGGACGCCGCGCGTTCCTTGCTCTCCCAGGCCTCGATGGTGCGCAGCACGTCCTCGGTGTAGATCTTCAGATGCTGCCGGTAGACCTCGCTGAACGTGCGCAGATAGGCCAGCTCCGCATGTACGGCGCGCCGTTCCTGGTCGGTCTGAGGCGGCAGGCCGTCGAGGTTCATCGCGTCGACGGCCGCTGCTCGCGCCCTTGTCCGGGCCTCGTCCAGCAACATGTCGGCGTGTTGCTGCGCCTGACCCATGATCTCGTCGCGCCGGACGCGGGCTTCCTCAGTTAATCGTCCGCTATATGCCTGCGCGTCGGCGACGTAGCGGTCGGCAGTCCGCTGGGCACTGGAGAGGATGCGCACCGCATGGACATGCGCGTCGTCCTTTCCGAGCAAGATGGCATCGTTGCCGTTATCCTTGCCGAGGATCCTGCGCCGCAGTCGCTGAACTTCCTGCCACAGCGAACCTCGCTCGTTGATCAGGCGCACCATCTCGGCGTGCACGTCGGCGAGGAACACGCGTACCGGTTCTTCCTCGTAGCCGTTCCGGCCCCACCGAGTCAGCGGGAAGGTGACCGCTCGGAGCTGATCCGGAGTCAGCCTCTTCTGCTCGTCGTACCACGCATCCGATGTCATGGCTCACTCCAGCCGAAATCCTCGACGTGTATCTGATCGACCGGCATTCCAGCTGCGGCCAGCTGCGTCGCGGTGTCCTGCACCATTTCGGTCGGACCGGCTAGGTAGGCGTCGTGTCCCGACCAGTCCTGGTAACCCGGCACGAGCGCCGGGAGCGTGCCGGTGAGTCCGGTGAACTGCCCGGCCGACACGACGGGCACCACCGTGAGCCACGGATGCCCGGCCGCCATTTTCTCAAGGCTGGGGAGGTCGTAGAGTCCTTCAACCGTGCGGGCGCCGAAGAACAAGTGCACCTTAGGGGGCTGCCGGAGGCCGGTCGCCTGTTCCAGCATGGACTTGAGCGGAGCCAGCCCAGTACTTCCGGCGACCATCAGGACGTCCCGGCGAGAAGCGGTGTCGAGCCGCAAGACTCCGACCGGCGGGCCGAGCCGCAGGTCCGAGCCGGCGGCTGTGCCGGCCGTCAGCGCCATGCTGACGGCCCCGCCGTCGATCAGCCTGATGTGGAAGTCCACGCTGCCGTCCGGGCGGGGCGCATTCGCCATCGAGTAGTAGCGCCAGAGCCTGGGCCGGGCCGGAGACTCGACGGCAACTGACTGGCCCGGCAAGTACTCCAGCCTTGGCTCGGTCCGCACGGTCAGAACAGCGACGTCGTAAGCCTTGCGCTCCTGGGCGATTACCTGGCCGGCCCAGTACGCCGGATGATGCTGCTCGTCTTCCTTCGCGGCCGCCGTCATGACGCTGGCGATGAGCTCATACGCGCCCTTCCAGTCCGCCTCCAGGTCAGCGTTCCAGGCGCCGCCGGAGAAGTACGCGAACGTGGCCAGCAGGCTGTCGCCGACCGCGTCATAGTGCTCGGCCAGGGCGCCGAACTTGCGGTGGCCGCGGCCCAGGTCTCGTAAGAACACCGCAAGTGCGTCCAGGTTGTCGACGCTGGAGAGGATGCTCACGAGTGCGTCCACCAGGTGAGCGCGCTGGGCTTGCATGGATACCGGGAACATCGACCGCGTTTCCGGGTACTTGAGGAACAGGTCGGAATAAAAATGCAGCGGCACCTCGTCCCCGTGCATCGCAATGCGGGCGAAGCTGCGCTTGAGCCGAGCGATATCCAACGAGCCCGCCTTTCTCGCGACCCAGGCGGCTAGCGGTTGAGCACGTCAGGGCGAACGGTCTCGGCAACAGCCAAGGCGGTGGTGATGTCTCCCTCGTCGACACCGAACTCGCGCAAGCTGCTGCCGAGGTGACTGACGACCCGGTCGAAATGAGCGTCGGTCAACCCAGCAAGCTGAGCGTGCGCAGTCCTGAGGTCGCGGCCGGTGTACGCGTGCGGTCCGCCGAATGCCAGCGCCAGGAACTCGGCCAGCATGACCGCCTGCTTGCCCATGTCGACGGTGACGAAATACGGGCCAAGCAATTCGTCGGCGAGCATTCGTCGGCACAGCGAAGCCATTACCAGGCGCATCGGCTCGCGGTCGCCGCTCAGCAGGTCATACAGGCTCGCGTCAGTGGTCACAGCTCACCTCAATCACGGGCATCTCAATCACGGGCACTATGCACCTCAATCACGGGCACCTCAATCACGGGCACCTCAATCACGGGCACCGCGGTCACCGGGCACCGCGGTCATTCGGGACGTCACCCGGCCCGGAGGGGTCCGTCCCCTCCTTGACCCAGACGGTAACGCCGACCCCGTTACCTCGACGCTACCTAGGTGTTACACGCTCGGTTGGCGTGCTCCACGACGCGGCCGGCGCTAGGTTTGAAGCGCAGGTGTGATGATCGGACACGTGGCAACACTGTTCGCCGTCAGCGACCTGCACGTCGGTTTCGCCCAGAACCGGCAGCTGGTATCCGGCCTGCGCTCGCAAGAACACGATGACTGGCTGATCGTGGCTGGCGATGTAGGAGAATTCGCTGCCGATATCGAATGGGCGCTCGGCACGCTCAGCGAGCGATTCGCCAAGGTCATCTGGGCACCAGGCAATCATGAATTGTGGACTCATCCGCGCGAGCCGCTCAGCCTGCGCGGCGTCGAGCGTTATCAGCACCTAGTCGGACTCTGCCGCGGACTCGGCGTGATCACGCCGGAAGACCCGTACCTGCAGTGGAATGGCGATGGCGGTCCGGCCGTGATCGTGCCGATGCTCGTGCTGTACGACTACACCTTCAGGCCGAGGGGGGCGACATCCAAGGCCGACGGCCTGGAGCTCGCCTACGCCGCCGGCGTCGTGGCCACGGACGAACGGCTGCTGCATGCCGATCCTTATCCGAGCACGGAAGCATGGTGCGAGGCGCGGCTGGCCGAGACCGAGCGCAGGCTGGCCGAGCTGCCCGCCGACGGCACCACCATCCTGGTGAATCACTTCCCGCTGGTCGAGGAGCCCACCAGGGTCATGCGGCATCCCGAGTTCGTACAGTGGTGCGGCACTGTGCACACCGCCGACTGGCCGGTGCGGTACGGCGCAGAAGTGGTCGTTTACGGTCACCTGCATATCCCGCGGACGACCTGGCACGACGGAGTGCGCCACGAGGAGGTATCGCTGGGCTATCCCAGGGAATGGCGACGGCGCGCGACAGCGCCGGCCATACCGCGCCAGATACTGCCGCAGCCGCCAGCCCGCTCGTCAGGCTCCTAGGCAACGGCGGCCTGGCGCTACGCAGCGGGCTGCCAGGCGCGCTGCGTGGCCTCGGGGATCCCCCACCAGCCGAGCGCCGTCAGCCGGTCGTCCTCATCGACAGCGCCGAGCACCCGCCATAGCACCACGACGTGGAGGAACAACGAGTCCAGCAGGTCCTCGTCGTCGTCGTCCTCGTCGTCGTCGTCTCCGTCGTCTTCGTAGTCAGTCACGTACAGGGCGAGTTCGTCCTCATCCGCCGGCGTACCGGGGCCGCCCTTGGCCAGCGCTGCGGTAACAGCGAGCCAGTCAAAGTGCTCCAGCGTGCAGAGGGCGACCATGGCCTGTTCGTCCTCGGTCAGATCGTCGCCGCCGCCGCCAGCTCCGCCGCCAGCGACCGGCGGCAGCTCGTCCTGCGGCGAGACGAGGCCAGCCGCAAGTGTCAGCCAGAGCTCGGCGTCGTCCGTTGGCAGGTTGCGCGGATCCAGGCCGCCACAGGCCGCAAGCAGATCACGCGGCCAGCCGGGCGCCTTCATGGCAGCCCGGAGGCGATCGCAAACCGCGTGCAGCTCGTTCTCGGGAATGGGTCGTTCCGGCAGGTCGGCCAGCACCTCGCGCAGCTCGTCCAGGGCATCGGCTTCGACCGCGTCCCATTCAGCCGATAGCGCTTCATCCTCCTCGTCCAGGACGACCCACATCGGAATCCGCCCGTCAGCCAGCGGTGCCATCATCCAGTCCTCTTGCAACCGCCGGTGATCCCGCAAGGCCGAAGTGCCTCCGGTCAAAAGCGCATCCGGGTCGATCAGGCCGTCCGCGAGCAGGTTCTCCAGATAGGCGACGAGCAGGTCGAATACCTCCGATTGCGCGGGGCTACGGTCGGCTTCCTCGTCCCATACGACCATCCCGAGCATCGATGCAGGCTCGGTGCCGGTGGCCTCGAGCCAGTCCTGAACGTCACCAACGGTGGCTGACCGATCGGCGATCTTCTCGAGAACCACGGCCGCACTGTCCCAGAAGGCGGCCGACAGCGGGTTCCCGGCGTCGATCAGCTGCCTGCGCAGGACGGGCAGGGCCGTCAGCGCATCCCGCGACGGCACCTCGAGCAGGCCGCGGGCGACATCGCGGCGGGTCAGCTGCGCCGCTGGACGTCCGGACGAAGTCGCAATTGTTCGCGCATCTAACACCACGATGGCAGCCTATGCGCCGACCGGATCCGGCACCGGGCCAGCTCTGAAATCCGGGAAGATTCGCAAGCTGCGCGGCGAAAGGAGGCGTCGCGACGGCAGCCACAGTGGGTGCCGAGTTTGAGTGCCCTGGGCCACCCAAAGTCGGCACCCATGATCTGGCGGGGCCAGTTAAGCGCCGCTGAACCGCGGAGATCTCTTCTCCGTGAACGCGGCCACGCCCTCGGCGAAGTCCGCCGAGCCGGCCATCTGTTGCTGGACCTGAGCCTCAAGCTCAAGCTGCTCGTCGATCCGGCTGTAAAGCCAGGCGTTCAGCTGCTTCTTGGCGCCGGCGTAGGAACGCGTCGGCCCGTTTGCCAGCCGCCCTACCAGCTCCTCCGCCCGCGGCATCAACTCCTCGTCGGGCCAGCTGCGGTTGATCAGGCCCCAGTCGAGCGCTTGCGCACTCGACAGCCGCTCGCCGAGCATCGCCAGTTCCACCGCCCGCGCGAACCCGATCCTGGACGGCACCAGGAGCGACGAGCCGCCGTCCGGAACCAGCCCGATGTTGACGAAAGCCAGCACGAAGTACGCGGACTGGGCGGCTACCACCAGGTCGCAGGACAGGGCCAGGGAGAGCCCGATACCAGCCGCCGCGCCGTGCACGGCGGCCACGACGGGCTTGGGCATCTCGCGGATTCCGGTGATGATGGGGTGGTACCGCTCCGTCAGCACCGTGTAGACGTCGGGGCCGCCTTCGGGTGACTCGGGCCGAGATTCGCCGAGATCGGCACCGCTGGAGAACGCACGTCCTGCTCCGGTTATCAGCACGGCCCGTACCGAGCTATCGGCAGCCAGCTCCCGCACGGTGTCTCGCAGCGCGATTCCGAGCTTCTCGTTCCACGCGTTCAGCTTGTCGGGCCGGTTGAGCTCGAGTTTGGCCGCCGGCCCACGGCGGTACAGCCGGACGGCATCGAGGTCACGGTCCAGCTCGAAATCGGTAGATGAGGTCATGACTGGCAGGGTAGTACGCCGCAATGCAGTGTCCCGTGTCATCCCATGTCAGGACCCGGTGGTTAGCAGCCCTGACGGCCGCGGCGGCCGCGGCGCTTATGACCGGCCACCCCGCTGACTGCAGCAGAAGCGGCGGCGGCCGCACAGGAACCCCGTTCCCTGGCGTAACGTCGGTGTCATGTGCCGCAGTATCAAGACCCTTCGTGAGCCCTACACCGAGCACGTGACCGACGCCGACGTACGGGCCGCCGCGCTTCAGTATGTCCGCAAGATCAGCGGGTTCCGCGCGCCAGCCGGCCACAACGCCCAGGCGTTCGATGACGCCGTCGCGGCCGTCGCGGCGGCCACCCAAGGCCTGCTGGATCAGCTTGAGATCCGAGGCCAACGGGCGGCGTCGGCGTCCTGACCATAGCGGAGGCGAGCCGTCTGAAGACCCCTCGCGCCGGCGAGCACCGGGAGAGCTGCAGTGCCTGAAGACTTCAACAGCAAGATCATCGAGGAGTTCCGCGCGAATGGCGGGAAGGTCGGCGGTCCGTTCCAGGGCGCGCCGATCCTGCTGCTGCATACCGTTGGCGCCAAGACCGGCTCCGAGCGGGTGAACCCCATGATGTACCGCGAGCTTGACGGCGGCTACGCCGTGTTTGCATCCAAGGCCGGGGCCCCCACCAACCCCGACTGGTACCACAACCTGGTTGCCAATCCGCAAGTGCAGGCCGAGATCGGCACCGAGACCGTTCCGCTGACCGCGCGGGTGGCCGGCGATGAGGAGCGCGAGCCGATCTGGTCGGCGCAGAAGGCCGAATATCCGGGCTTCGGAGATTACGAGAAGAAGACCAGCCGCAAGATTCCGGTGGTCATCCTCGAGCCGGCGCGCTAGTCCTCACGGTCGCTTACAAGCCCGACTTCGACCTGCCGCACGCCAGCGTCCGCGATCGCTACGGTCAGGAGCACGGCGCCGGATTCTCCGGCCAGCCGGACTGTGCTGCTGGTCTCGCCGTTCCCGGCAAGGTAGCAGTCCAGCCTGCTCGGGCCGGCCCAGGCCGCCGCCGCCCGCAGCCATCGCAGGACCGGGCCGACGGCGAGTGCGCTGTCGGCGGCCAGCCCAGGCGGCCAGGTTGGCACGCCCTCGCCGAGCGATGCGGTCAGCAGGCCGATGGCCGCTGCCAGAGCCGAGTCTGGCCCCGGCGGCACCGCCAGTACCAGTTGCTGCACCAGCGGCTCATGCAGCGGTGCCAGCCGGATCTGGACGCTCACCGTGCCGTGCTCGCCGGTCACCCACCAGCGGCAGTGCGCGGGTGACTCGGACTCTTCGGGGCGCGCTGGATCGCGGTGAAACTCGCCGATTCGCTCCCGCACCCGCGCGATGTCTGCGCGGCGCGCGGGCCGGGGCCGGTCCAGGTCCACGTTGGCGGCGAACAGGCGATCTGCCCGCGAGTCGTCCCAGGCCTGAAGCAGGTCAGTGACCGCGTCCCTGGCTGCCAGCGTCTCCGGCCAAGGGCCGCCCGGTGCCGGGACTGACCCGCGCCGCAGCCGGTCGGACGTCACTGGCGACTTCGCGGACGCCCGTAGCTGCGCCGCCAGCAACTGGCTTGCCAACACCCCGGCGCCGGCGTAGGTGCCGTTCGCCAACACGATCACGCCGAGGCCAGTCGCCGGGTGCCAGCGCATCTGACTGCCGTAGCCGGGATAGCCGCCGCTGTGCTGGACGATCGTGCCGAACGCGCGGTCCTGCTCGGCGAACAGGCCGAAGCCGTAGCTCAGGCTGGCGGGACAGGCGAAGAGGATCGCGGGCACGTCCGATGGCACCGCGACCTGGCCCAGTTGCATGTCGCGGCGGGCCGCCCGGCTCAGCGGATGCCCGTCTTCTGGGGCCGAGCGAGCGGGAAAGGCGCCCGCGAAGCCCGCTACCCAGGCGGACAGGTCCCGCACGCAGCTGAAGATGCCGCCCATCGGCGCGAACGCCCCGTACGGGGCCGGTTCGAGCTCGGCCCAGCCACCAGCTTCGCGGCCATAGCCGCGCGCGAGATCCGCCGCTTCGAACTCGGATGCCGCGAAACCGGTCCGGTCCAGGCCGAGCGGGCCGAGGATATATTCGCGGATCGCAGCTGCGTAATCCATGTCCGTGACAGCCTCGATGACCTTCCCCAGCACCGCGTAGCCAAGGTTGGAGTATTCGAATCGTGTTCCCGGCGCCCAGGCGCATCGCGCGCCGCCCTCGGCCAGCAGCGCGGCGAACGCGCCGGGTTCAAGGCCCTGCTGCCGGTCGCCCCACGGATCATCGGCGGGAAAGCCGGCCGTCATCGTCAGCAGCTGCCTGATGCTGATCGGCAGGCAGTCTGAAGCCGGCAATTCTAGGCCGCGCAATTCGGGCACGTAGTCGCGGGCGTGGTCGTCGAGTCGCAGCGCGCCTTTCTCGCGCAACAGCAGCAGCATCGCCGCGGTGAAGCTCTTGGTCATGGACGCGATACGGAACACGGTGCCAGCGTCGGGCACCGGCCCGCCGATCCAGCGCTCGCCGCACCCGCCCGAATGCACGAGTTCGCCCTCCGCCACGATCCCGTACGCCAGTCCTGGCTGGCCGCCTCCGGCGGCAAAGCGCCTGGCAATCGCATCGAGCGCGCTCGCGTCCACCGCTGTCACGTCTACCGCCATCCGCTCGGTCCAATCGTCCGCCGACCATGTCCCGGCCAATCCTGGCCGAACCGTGGCCGCCGGATGTGAGCCTCGGCCATGCCCGCGGGCTGGGCCGAGCCGAGCCGGGCCGAGCCGGCCGGGCTGGGCTAGCCGGCCGGGCCGGGCGTGCCTGCCAGCAGCGTGTCCGCCGCGATGACCTCGTCCGGCAGGTCGAGCAGCCGGCAGCCAGCGCGGATCTGGAACCTAGCCTGCGCAGGAGACGATACGCCCGCGAGCCAGCGCCTGGTGGCGGCGCCGAAGATGGCCTGCACGACCGGTAGCAGCTGACGCTGCTCGGCGCTAATCGGCTGGCCCGCCTCCGGCCACATGCTCAAGCATCTGCAGATGCAGGCCCTCGACCCGCTCGATGACCTCGCTGTAACTGCGGCTGGTCTCGCTGATAACCCGGCTGAGAGCAGCGGTCAGCCTCGGCTCGCGCTGCTCTGCGCGGAACTCGCGGAGCAGGTGACCAGTTACCCGGTCCCGTGCACTCGCGCCGCGCGGTACCTCGCCAGTCACCGTGGCCAGCGCGTCCGAGTAACGGCTGAGCAGGATCGCCAGCAGCACGTGATCCTTGGCCGGGAAGTACCGGTACAGCGTTGCCACCGACACGCCGGCGCGCTGCGACAGCTCCTTCATCTGCAGCGCGTCTTCGCCGCCCGCCGCCAGCATCGCCGTCGCGGCAGCCAGGATCCGGTCGTGCCTGCCGTGCTGGGCGGCAGTCGACGGCATGGCCGGTCCTGCCTGTGGCACGCGGCTTACCCGCTTTCTGGAATCCGTTCTGCTTTTTTGGCTACCGCCAGGCTGGCCAGCTTTATAGCTGCGCGGGCACGGCGAGCCAACTCACGGGCAGGCGACGAGCGGCAACCCCGCGCACCAGGTTAGATGCCGAGCTCGTCCGCTAGCCGGTCGAGCTGCTCGCCGGGCGCCGCCGAGCAGCACCTTGTTCGACAGCCCGTTCTTGTAGTACAGGTGCGCGTCGTGCTCCCAGGTGAAGCCGATGCCGCCGTGCAGCTGCACGGTGTCCACCGCCGCGTCGGCGTAGGCGTCCGCGAGCAGCACCCTGGCCACGGACGCCGCGACCGGGAACCGGCCGGGCTCGCGCGTCACCGGCCCGCGCGGCATCCCGCAGCGCCGCGTAGCCGAGCTCCCAGGACTTCTCCATGTCGGCGAGCCGGTGCTTGACCGCCTGGAACGCGCCGATCGGCTGCCCGAAGGCCACCCGGATCTTCGCGTACTCGCTGGTCATGTCCAGGCATGCCTTCATGGCCCCGGCCGACTCGGAGGCCAGCGCAAGGTTGGCGAGGTCCGCGGCGGCCGCGAGCGCCGCGGCTGCATCGCCGCGCTAGCGCGCGAGCCGGCGTGCCGGTCAGCGCGATCCGGGCCAGCGAGCGGCTGTGGTCCACCGCGGTCAGCCGGGTCCTGGGTCAAGCCCGGCGGCGCCGCCGTCGACCAGGTAGATCGCGGTGCCGTCCGGACTGTCGGCAGGCACTAGCAGCACGCCCGCCTCGGCCCCGTTCAGCACCGGGGAGATGCTGCCCGGTCAGCGTCACGCCGTCGCCAGACCCTGACGCCGTTACCTGTCCGCCGGCGCCGCTGGCCAGCGCCAGCGTCGCGATCAGCTGGCCATCAGCGATCTTGGGGAGCAGTTCGGTCTTGGCTGCCTGGTCGTCCAGCCGCAGCAGCGCCTCGGCTGCGAGCACCGACGCCAGCAGCGGCGAGGCAACCAGGCCCGCGCCGAGCTCGCCCAGGGCAACCGACAGCGCCGAGACGCCCGCGCCGGAGCCGCCGTAACTCCTCGGGGATCGCCAGGCCGGCCAGGCCGAGCTGCGCGCTCAGCTGCTTCCACACGTCGGCGTCAAACGGCTCGCCGGAGCTGATCAGCTGGCGCAGCGAGGTCAGCGGGCTGCGGTCGGCGACGAATCGGCGCACCGAGTCGGCCAGCGCCTGCTCGTCGTCGGTCAGTATGAGTGCCATCGTGGCTCCTCCGCCTTAACCGTCTTTGCGCTGCGTGCCCACGCGCAGCTGGTTGAACGGCGTAGCCCGGTCGACGCCTGGGTCCTTGGCCAGGCCGAGCACTCGCTCGCCGATGATGTTCCGCTGGATCTCGCTGGTGCCGCCGGCGATAGCGCTGCCGGGGGCCGCGATGATCGACGGTGGTGACCGCCTGCGAACTCGTCGGCGTCGAACCCGGCGAGCTGGTCGCCGAGAACGTCAGCGGCCACATTTCCGGCGAACCGGCCGAGCTCGGAGCCGGCCAGCTTGGCCACCGATCCGCGCGCCCCCGGCAGCCGGCCAGCCATCGTTTCCTCGCGCAGCATCAGCGCGAACAGCTGCACGGCGCGACCCCTGGCGTACAGCTCGGCGAGGTCGGCGGCGGACGCCCTGGTCGCTGGTGCGGCCGAGGCCCGGCGGCGAGGTCCCGCAGCGAGTCGAAGGCCGAGCGGGCTGGTGCGGGACGACCCCATCGTGCCGATCGCGATCCGCTCGTGCCGCAGCATCACCACGGCCGCATCCCAGCCTTTGTTCTCCTCGCCGATCAGCGCGTCGGCCGGCATCCGAACGCTGTCGAAGAACACCTCGTTGAACGGCGAGTGGCCGGTCGCGACCTTGAGCGGCCGGACCGTGACGCCAGGTGCGTGCATGTCGACGATGAACATGCTGATGCCGTTGTGCTTGGGCTTGGTCGGGTCGGTGCGGGCCAGGATCGCGCCGTAGTCGCTGAACTGGGCGCCGGAGGTCCAGACCTTCTGCCCGTTCAGCACCCAGGTCGTCGCCGTCGCGTACGGCGGTCGTCTGCAGGCTGGCCACGTCCGATCCGGCGCCGGGCTCGGAGAACAGCTGGCACCAGATCTCCTCGCCGCGCAGCATCTTCGGCAGGTAGCGCTTCTTCTGCTCCTCGCTGCCGAGCCTCCAGCAGGGTGTTGCCCGGCATGCTGATGACCAATGAAGAACGCGCCGGTCGGCAGGTCGTAGTCGCGCGACTCCTGGCTCCACGCGATCTGCTCGGCGCTGGTCAGGCCCTGGCCGCCATATTCCTTCGGCCAGGTGATGCCGGCGAACCCGGCATCGTAGAGCTTGGCCTGGAAGGCTTTCTGCTCCGCGAGCGTGGTCTGGCCACTGGCCTCTTCGTCGTCGCCAGCCGCCCCGGCGCGGGGCGTTAGCCGCCAGCCATGCCCGTGCCCTGGCGCGGAAATCCTCGCTCATCGGCGCACCTCTCGTTAATGGCAGCCCCCGCTCCGCTGGCACCCTCCGCCGTGACGGCGTGCTCCCGCCGGGCGGGGGCAAAAACTGAAATCAGTTATACTTCTTGCCTGGCTCCGAGCGAAGCACGGCGCCAGATCCTATGTCAACCGGAGCGTGCCCATCCGTCGCGTTTCCTGTGCGGGAACGAGGCCGCGCTGTGGCAACTCGGGTTTGACGCCCGCGGGAGCCGGGCTCGCGCGAAGGGACTCCGGACTGATGCAGGTAACCGGCACGCGGCAGCGTGAGGCATGGCAGCGGGCGGAGTTCCCGCCGGTGGAGACGGGTCACTGGCGGCGTCTGGTCGGTGCCGGTGCCGATCATCGGAAACCCGCTGCGCTACGTGCTCAGCTACCTCATCGAGCACGACTCGGGATTCGTGATGGTCGATCCCGGCTGGAACCACCCGGACAGCTGGCAGGCGCTGACAGCAGGGCTGGCCGAGTGCGAGATCCCGCTGAGCGCGGTGACCGCCGTCGCTGATCACCCACGTCGCATCCGGACCACCACGGCCAGTCGGGCAAGGTGCGCGAGTTGTCCGGCGCCTGGGTCGGGATGCACCCGGCCGAGGACGCGTTCCTCGAGATGCAGGGCAACCGCGGGATGATGCACGACGGCATGGCGGCCTACCTGCGCTGGTGCGGCGCTCCGACGGCTCATCTGGACGAGCTGATCGCCAGCAGGCGGGCAGGTCGGCTCGGTCGAGCCGATGGTCCGGGCGGACCGGATGCTCGAGCACGGCGACCTGATCGACGTGCCGGGCCTGCGACTGCGCGCCGTCTGGACGCCCGGCCACACGCCCGGTCACCTGTGCTTCCACGACGAGACCCACGACCTGCTGCTCACCGGAGACCACGTGCTGCCCCGGATCACGCCGAACGTGTCCTCCTACGACATGACCTCCAACCCGCTCGATGACTACCTCGCCTCGCTGGCGAAGCTGCGCGGAATCCAGCCGCGGGAGGTACTGCCCGCGCACGAGTACCGGTTCACCGGTCTGGACTCCCGGCTCGATGACCTGGCCGAGCATCACCGGGAACGGCTCGCCGAGACTGCGGACATCCTGGTCGGCGCCGGGCCCTGCTGGGTCTGACTGCCTGGCAGGTCGCCACCGGAGTGACCTGGTCCCGCGCCTGGTCCGACCTCGTCTCGTTCCAGCGCCAGGCAGCGGTCGGCGAGGTGCTCTCGCACCTGCGGCAGCTGCAGTCACGCGGCCTGACGTCGGAGGCCGACAAAGACGGCGTCGGAATCTGGACAGCGACGGCCGGATAATCTGGACTTTCCTCCGAAACCGGGTGCATGTATTGGGTGGCGCGGCCCTCCGAACTGGCCCAGTTTAACTTTCATCCTCGATTTCGCAGTCTAAGCGGTACGTTTTAGCCGGGTTTGCGGCTGCGGAATCGATGAAAAGTCAGCGCCTGGCCGACGCGCGCGCCCGGTTTTGCCCAGTTCGCTGCGTCAGGTTTGCGGCAGGTGGGGGCGCCCACGAATGCACAGTGCGGCTGAGACTGCTCGCGGCGCTCTCGCTCGCTGACGGTAGCGAAGAAGGGCCCGGCGGGTTGCTGGGGCCCTTCTGTCGCTGGCTTGCCTACCCGCCGGGTGATGCCGGTTACCGCGAGTCGCCAGGCGTCGCTTGCCCTGGCCCGGTCTTATTGCCCATGTCCGCGGGTGGCTGACCTGGGCCGCCCATGCCCGTCCGGTCGGCGCCCGCAAACTGCGGCTGGCGCCTCATGCCATAGCTAGTCGAGATCACCAGGGTCCCGGCGAGGTGGTCGCCGATCCGCTGCCGGCGTCGCGAGCAGAGCATGACGATCAGCCCGACGAGGCCGGTGAAGGGCCAGGTATACGGGATGGCGTCGAAGATCAGGCAGATCCAGCGGATGAACATCTGCGCCATGCTGGCTGGGCCACCGCCTTTGCTGATGACTCGCAGGCCGAGCCACTTCATCGCGAATGTCTGCCCGTTGTGGGAGGTCGGCCAGATGACCCAGTACCACAGGCCTATCAGTACGAACAGGACGAAGGCGACCAACGCACCGAGGATGTGCATACTCGTCCTGCTGCTGTTGTCGAACGGAATCGACACGAGCGACGGAATGATCGAGACGATGAACGCGTCGATGAGGTACTGGACAATACGGCGCCCCGTCACTCGGGTTTCGGCCTCGCTGACCGGGCTCATTCTGCCCGGCTGGCTGCCCCATTGCTGGTTGCCCATACCGCCCTCTGGCTGGCCACTCGCGCCGCCAGGCGGCACATTGCCCGACGGCACGCCGCCGAACTGCTGCAGGTGCGCCGGCGGAGTGCCTTGGGAGGTGCCGATCCACTCGCCGGGGCGAGCGCTCTGCGGGGCGCCCGACTGTCCGGATGCGCCCCGGTCAGGCATGCTGCTCATCTGTTCCCCCCGATCCACGCCCGCCATGACGACGTTCGCGACGGCCTCCTGACAAGCTGCCACTAGGCGTTAGGCATTTGGTACCCGTGGTCACGCTACAAACACGCTTGCTCACGCCATGTCACATGTCGGCGGCTCTTGATCGCAGCTACTAGGGCCGTCGCGGGGCCGGATTGGCGTCTGAAACTGACAATAAGGAAATTACTCGCTTCTCGGCACGAGCCATTTGCCGCCTGCGCGTGACCACGTAACGTGGACCCACCGCACCCGGAGACGCCCCGATGAAACTCACGCTGGACCTGCACGACATCTATAACCGCGGCCACGACATCGACCGCGCTCTGCGCGGGATCATCGATGAAGCGGTCCGGACCAAGGCGCCTCTGGTCGAGATAATCCCCGGCAAGGGCTCAGGCCAGCTCAAGAAGCGCGTACTGAGGTTTCTCCAGCAAAAAGAAATCAAGGCGCTCTATCACCGAGTCGAAAAGGACTCCAAGAACTTCGGCCGCATCTTCGTCCACTTCCGCTGGTAACTAGGGCACATCCCGAACGTTGCCCGGTGGACCGCGGGACGTACCGGCGACCGTCCACCGCGTGAGTCTGCTGGTAACGACACGGCCCGGACCGCTCAGCGGCCAGCCGGGAATCCGGAACGGTGCCTCGCCGTGGTGGGTGACCCGGCGACGAGTGCTGCCGCGTTTGTCCGGGCGGTCCCGGCGGCCGCGCTAGGCCGCAACCCGAGCAGCGGCCGGGCCGTCCGATACGAACGAGTCCCGACGATCCCTCCGTGCGCTGCCCGCTGGCCCTTCCGGTGGGCATGCCGCTCGTCGGTCCGCACCCGTTCGGCCCGGACGACATGACGAATGCGGTTGTCTTCAGGTATCCATGCGAAACTCATCCCGCGCCCCCGAGCCCGCCACGCAGCTGCCCCGCCCGTGGCGTCCGTTCCCCCGAAGCGATGGTCGCACCGCGGGCGGCGGCTGTCCATAACTGCTTAGTTCAACGCACTGGTGTCGAGGAGATATCCGAATATCAGCACTAATGACGCTACAGCTGCTTCAGGATCCGGTTCATTACCGGGCGGCGGCCCCGCCCGCGATGGCCGCGCCCTCAGAACTGACGGAACCTTCCGAATGGGATTATGCCCGTTTAGTCGAACATGGCAGTATGACGGCATGAAGCTCCTGCTGCGCATTCTCATACCCGCAGCTGCCCTCTACGTCGCTCACCTGCTGGTAGCCGGCATCGAACTGAACGGCAGCAGCGGCTGGACGAAGGCCGGGACGCTCATCGTCGTCGCCCTGATCTTCGGCCTCGTCAATGCGGTACTCAAGCCAATCATCAAGACCATCGGCTGCTTGTTCTACATCCTGACCCTCGGATTGATCGGACTGGTCGTCAACGGACTGCTGCTGTGGTTGTGCAGCTGGGTCGCGGGCAAGCTCAGGCTTCCGTTCCATATCACCGGCTTCTGGCCGGCCTTCTGGGGAGCCATCATTGTCGGCATCGTGGGATGGCTGCTCAACCTCATCTTCGACGATCGCGACGGTCGCGACGCTGGCGATCACTGACCGGGCCCGGCGCTCGCTCTGTTCCCCCGCGATCGGCCTGGCGCAGCGCCGACGGCGGAGAAACCTCCTAACCTTCTCCACTGGAGGTAGAGGTGGCGAAACCGTGGCCGGTAGTAGACCTGTTTTCTGGTGCTGGCGGCATGAGCTGCGGGTTCAGCCGCCATCCCGGCTTCAGCCTGATTGGCGCGGCCGACGCGCAGGTCGGCAAGCCCAGCTCGGCCGCGGGCTCGCTTGGCTGCAATGCCACCTATGCCGCCAACCTGGGCATCCAGCCGATAGTCGCCGACCTGGCCACGGCTGACCCGGCCGACGTTTGCGCAGCGATGGCCCTCGCCGGTCGACGCCCGGCTGTGCTGGCAGCCTGCCCGCCATGTACCGGGTTCTCGCGAGCTATCGCCACCAATCACCTCCGCGACGATCGCCGGAACGACCTCGTCGGTCGCGTCGGTGACTACGCGGCGCTGCTCGAGCCGGACATCGTCCTGGTAGAGAATGCCCGCGAACTGGTGATGGGCCGATTCCGCGGGCACCTGGTCCACCTGCTCGACCGGCTGGCAGGCCTGGGCTACCGCGGCCGGGCCGGAACTTACCTGCTCACCGCGTTCGGCCTGCCGCAGCGCCGGGAACGGGCCTTCGTGATCGCGGCCCGGCAGCCACTGGTCGCGCGTGACCTGACCGACCTCTGGCAAGGCTGGCGGGTCGAGGCGAAGGCAACGCATGTCCGGCGCGCCATCTGGGACCTGCCGCCGGTCCTTGCCGGCGAGCCCAGCGCCGCCGATCCGCTTCATGTCGCGCCTGCCTTCCGGTCGGCCGGGAACCAAGCCCGGATCGCCGCGATACCGCGCGACGGAGGCAGTTGGGCCGACTTGATCGGCCACCGGAGCGAGCGAGCGCTGCTGACCCCGGCAATGACGAGGCGGGTTGGACTCGGCGATCTCGGCAGTCATCCAGACATCTACGGCCGCATGTGGTGGGACCGCCCGGCGGTGACGATCAAGCGGGAGTGCGGTCACATCGGCAACGGCCGGTACGCCCACCCGGATCAGGACCGGCTCTGTACGGTGCGGGAGATGTCGATCCTGCAGGGCTTCCCACGCAACTACCGGTTCATCGGACCGGTGCAGAACATGTACCGGCATATCGGCGACGCAGTGCCGCCGCTGATCAGCTACCAGCTTGCCGCCACGTGCCGGTGGATCCTGACCGGTGACCGGCCGGCGCAGCCGGATCTCCTCCTGCCCGGCTGCCACCTGACCGGCAACGACCTGCTGCCTGCCTGACCGCCCGGCGGGCGCAGTGCAGACAACCTGCCCGGCCGCCGGGGTGACAGGCACACAACGGCGATGGCGGTCAGCCCCCAGCGTCGGCTACAGTGCGCAGTATGCAACGACTGCAGAGCACCTGCTGGTGGTGGCCGCGCTAGCGGCCGCCAGTCCTTGCATTTTCCGACGGCGCGCCTGCTGGGTGGCGCCGTTTCGCATGTCAGCGGCGTGGTCGCGGGCGGGCTGGTCAATCATTCCCCGGAGGCACCCGTCATGCTCGCCACTGCTACGCCCTCGTTGCTGGCCAGCCAGCAGCGCAGCGACGACCATCGAAACTGCCATCGAACGAGATCCGCGCCCGTTTCGCATTCTGACCGGCGATCGCCCGACCGGGGCGCTTCATCTCGGCCACTATTTCGGCACCCTGCAGAACCGGGTCCGGCTGCAGGAAGCGGGCGTCGAATTGCTCGTGCTGATCGCCGACTATCAGGCCATCACCGACCGGGACGCGTCTGCCGGATCTGCCGCGAGACGTGCTGGGACTGGTGGCCGACTACCTGGCCGTCGGCATCGACCCCGCCCGCGCCACCATTTTCGCGCACAGCCAGGTAGAAGCGCTGAACCAGCTCCTGTTGCCGTTCCTCAGCCTGGTCAGCGTCGCCGAGATCGGCAGGAACCCGACGGTGAAGGATGAGATCGCGGCGGCTGGGACTCGGAGCCGTCACCGGCCTGATGTTCAGTTATCCCGTGCACCAGGCGGCCGACATCTTGTTCTGTCATGCCAACCTGGTGCCGGTCGGCAAGGACCAGCTGCCGCACCTGGAAATCGCCCGGACGATCGCCCGGCGCTTCAACGAGCGGTACAGCCCGGCCGAGCCCTACTTCCCCGAACCAGAGGCGCTGCTCAGCGCCGCGCCCCTGCTGCTCGGCCTGGACGGCACGAAAATGAGCAAGAGCCGGAACAACTCCGTGCCGCTGCGGGCTACAGCGGGTCAGACAGCGCAAGCTGATCGCCAGGGCGCGCACCGACTCCGAGCATCTCGATCAGCTACGAGCCTGACCGTCGGCCCGAGGTAGCGAACCTGCTACTGCTGGCAGCCCTGTGCCGCGATGAGACGCCGCAGGCCGTTGCCGACCGGATCGGCGGCGGGGGCGCGGCCGCACTAAAGTCCGATGTGACCGAGGCGGTCAACGACCGGTTCGCTGCCATCCGGGCGCGCCGCGCTGAACTGTGCCACTGACCAGGGATATCTCCGCGACGTACTGGCGGCGGGCACAGAAAGCGCCCGGTCGATTGCCGCTGACACCCTAGGCGCAGTGCGCCGGCTGATGCACTGCAGCTATTGATGGTTCCCAGCACATGGAAACCGGCGGGCCGCAGTACTGCGGCCCGCCGGCTTGTCATATTCCGGTTAGCGGATGGGATCAGGCGTTGCTGCCCAGCTTGGCCAGCTCGGCCTGGACCATGGCCTCGTGCTCTTCCTCGTCCCGCTTGGCGTCGCGTGGCCGCCAGCGGCCACGCAGCAACGGGATGCTGAGCAGGAAGAAGATGATGCCGCCGAAGCACACCCAGTACCATGTCCGCCACTGGCCAGGGGACTTGGCAGCGGCTGCCGCCACATCTGACCCGTGCGCCTTCATATAGGCAACCACCGAAGGCGGCACCTTCTGCAGCGCTGCCAACTCGGCACCGACGCCAGGCGCCGTTACCTCTGCGATGACCGATGCCGGGACCTGTGACAGCGCCGTCAGCTGTGCGGTGAATGGCTTCAGGGTCTGGAGCGCCGGCGCTACCGCAATGACGCCGTCGATCGCTGCCTTGTTCGCCGCAATCGTCGTCAGGAGACCTATGCCCTTGCTACCGCCGCCAGCAGCGGCGATGAGTTGCCCGAGCAATTTCGGCGGGATCTTGCTTGCCGACGGGTACTTGGCTGCCTCGGTGAACAGCGCCGGGTGAGCCGCGATGATTGCCAGCTCGGGCGCGAACTTCGCGGCGTTCTGGATCTGCGTGATATCCGCCTTCGCGGTTGCGACGATGGTCGGGTGCGTCGCCGCGAACGTCAGCGGCACCGCGTACTGCGTCGCGTCAGCCACGATCTTTGGGTGCGATCCTGCCCAGACGAGCGACGGGTACTGGGCTGCGTACCCGGCGACGGTGCCGCCATAGTTGACCAGCGGCGTGACGGAGTTGATCACGACCAGGAGCAGCAGGGACGAGCCGAAGACAACGACCCGGATGATCCAGCCCCAGATCGCCAGGCCGGTGGCAACGGCTGCCGGGTTGCGGTGCTCGACGGTCTCAGTAAAGCTGGCCATCCACGGGGTGTACGCC
This sequence comes from uncultured Actinomycetota bacterium, assembly GCA_963804435.1. Classification (GTDB taxonomy): domain Bacteria; phylum Actinomycetota; class Actinomycetes; order Streptosporangiales; family Streptosporangiaceae; genus JAJYUU01. The sequence goes on from CAWDQI010000003.1 coordinate 748,982, forward strand.
ACGCCTAGGAAGAACAGCATGACGGCCAGGATCGCCGCGATCGTGGCGAAGCTCGGGTGCGCTCCGGGCTTCGACTGCAGCAGGAAGAACACGAGCATGACGGCGGCGCCGATGCCGCCCACTACCATGAATGGCTTTCGGACCCGGAACCGGTCGGAGGTCATGCCCACCAGGATCACCGCGCCGGCGTTAAAGGCCCAGCACCAGTAACCGAGATTGTTGGCCTGGTTAAGGGTGAAGTGGAAGATCGTTTGCGCGAAGATGACCAAGAAGCCGACCAGTGCATAGTAGATCAGCAGCATGATTGACACGGCCAGGGCCGAGATGATGACGTCGGCCTTGAGCAGCTGCCGCCAGTGGTTCTTCACCGAGGCCTCGACGTCGAGACCCTTGGCCCGCGCCTCGATCAGTGCCCGGTCCCGCATCGTGACCATCAGCTGGTCCCGCAGCCCCGGCGACAGCTCCCGCAGCCCGATCAGTGCGATCACGAACACCACCAGACCCACGGTGCCGCCGATGTAGAACTCGTGCGTCCAGAACCGCTGGTTGGTGATGATCCCCGTCGGGATCGTGATGGAGCCGACGATAGCGACGATCAGGCTGCCGAGCACCGGGCCGCTGGTCCAGAAGCCCATGGCGGTGGCCCGGCCGACCTGCGGGGAGAAGTCCCGGATGAGCGCTGGCGTGGCGACCAGGCAGACGCCCTCGACCGCGCCGACGACGAAGCTCTCGATCGTGAAGGGCCACTTGCTGGTAGCAGCGGGCAAGATAAAGGTAACGAAGACGCCCGAGAACAGCAGCCCGAACACCACCAGGTTCGCGCGGCCGTATCGGTCAGTAAGACCGGCGAACAGCGAGCCGAAGGCGCCAATCAGGTTACCGAACGCGACCGTCACCACGTAGAACGTGAAGCTCATGCCCAGGTTGGGCAGGATCAGCGTGGCCACCGAGCCACCGACGTACAGCTCGTAATACAGCGTGATCGTGGCCAGTACGGTGATCGCCAGGTACAAGACCCTGCGACCGGTATCCGGGTAGGAGTCCAGCTGCCGGTGAATCAGCGAGGAAAACAATCCCCGTTGCCCGGAGACTGGGTCCGCCGTGGTAGCTGTCATACGGTCCTCCTTGCTGTGACCCGATGTTGCGCCTGAGTTAACTACATGCCGACTAGACGGTATCCCCACCATCACCACGAAATCAACGGTCTGTTTGGCACCCGTACATCACGATCAGGCCACTGACCTTTGCCCGATCGTCCTCGGCCGGTCAGCTGCCGATCAGGTTCGGCCCAGGACGCCAGCCACGCCGCGGGCGGTCCTGGCATCGTAAGAGCGTGACCCCGACGGATCCGTACCTTGATGGCGGCTACCGCTAGTGGCACCTCAGCGGGCCATCGCCTGAGCCGCTGGCAGCTGCGTCCGATGGCTGGCTCACTAGGAAGGGAACGGCTATCGACATCGGCTGCGGCCTTGGCATCGAAGCCGCCTACCTGGCTTCAGGTCATGACGACCGGAATCCGGCACATCCCCGAACCGGGCCCGTGCGGCCCATCGCTCGTGGCGCTGATGTACGAGCTACTCATGGCTTGAAGCGCTGGTCGCAGGGTGGTATTCGTTGCTTGTGGACGTTAGTTCGGCCGCTGCCCGGGTCCGATCTGAACTGCGCAACGCCGGCTACCAAGAGTGGGAAGGTGGCCGGCAAGGCTTTCAGGTTGAAGGCGACCCCCAGGGTGGATGGGTCGCGGTCACGTACTATCCGGGCTGGCCCGGCGCGAGAAGAAAGCGTGAGCGCGGACTGCAGAAGTACCGCGACATCCTTTCGGCGGCTGGCTTCCAAGTGACGGATAGCCCGTGGGTGCCTGGCGCGTTACGAGTAACGCTGCCGCCGGAAGCAGCCGCGATATGACCGCGACTTGACCTCCGCACTGCTGGCCACGCGCCCCGTGCGGCTCCGTGACCCTAACCTGCGGAATGTGGCGTGGTGGCGGCGCGCTCGGAGGGACTCGAACCCCCAACCTTCTGATCCGTAGTCAGATGCTCTATCCGTTGAGCTACGAGCGCTTGGTTCAGTTGTGTTGACCTGCGATTATGCGGCCGGCTTCCAAGTGACCGTCAGATACTCTATCCGTCGAGCCTAAGGCGCTCGGTCTTTAGGGTTCTGACCTGTGACTATGTGGCCGCTGTACCGTACTCGCATGTGCTGCGTCGGTGCAAGACTATCTGATTGGCGGCTATCTGGACCGGCCTGACCGGCCGCGGACCCCATGCGAGCTGCTGCAGGCCGTCCACTGCCGGCTCAGTTCTCAGGTCCCGGCCGGGATGATCCACGGTGCTGCCTGGCGCCGAAGTCCTGGAGGCGCTCGCGTTGCGGCCTGACGGTGTAATTCGGGTCGCGGGCGGATGCCCGGCCTGCCTCGAAGATGCCGAAGCGGGTCAGCGCGGAGGCAGCCATCAGCGCTGTGCCAGCCAGCGGCGCAATTACCCGGCTGCGGCCAGCTAGCACCGCGCCCGCCAACCCCGCTGCAATCAGCATGTCGGCCGCGTCCATGAGCTGCCCGGCCCGCCCTTGCCGGTACGGCTCGGCCTCGGCGCCCAGGCGGCGCATCATCAGCCTCGTGGCGATGATCTCGCCCGTGGCTCCCAGCACGGCCAGCCGGGTAGCCTGGCTCGCCTTTTCCGGCCGGACGGCCAGCATGCCGAGGCCGCCCGCGGCCGTGGCTGCGGACCCGACGAAGACGAACGGCAGCTCGCGGTGCGCCTCGTGCCAGGCGGGGGCGGCGGTATCGCCGAGTAGGACCGAGGTGTAGGACGCGACCGCGGGGCCGAGCGCGGCCCCGGCGAGGGTGGCTGCCAGGCCCGTCCGCGGGAGCTTTCGCGTCACGGCGGACGCGGCAGCTACCAGTGCGATCGGTGTGTAGCCCGACAGTATCCAGGTGCCGACGCTCATCGGTGAGGTCACCTTGAGCACCCGGAGCATGTTGATAAACCTGGCCGGCCGGCCCAGGTCATGCACCAGCGCCACCATCGACAAGCTGATGGCCCCGGCCGCCCCGGCCTTCGCGGCGCGGGCCAGCTCCGTGTGCCCGGTCAGGTGCGCGCCCGCAGCCAGCGTGGACGAGGCGCCGGCCAGACCGCCGAGGAACAGGTAACTCGGGATGTCCGGTCCCCATACCGTTTCCTTGACTACCGGCCGGCCGTAGTACGAGCTGAAATCGGCTCTTGGCACCATCTGCTTCTCGCCGCCACCGCGCTGGCGGCGGCCGGTATTGGCCGTCATTCCCGGCCTGCCGCGACCGCGACCAGGGCGACCAGGCTGCAGGCAGCTGCGGCCGCGTGCCGCCACATCCTGGGCAGGTCACGGGTAGTGACCACCGGGTCCGGCGGCAGGCCGTAGACCTCGGGCTCGTCGAGCAGCAGGAACATCGCGCCGGCGCCGCCGATGCCGTCGGCCGGGTTCTCGCCGTACAGCCGTGCCTCGGGCCTGCCAGCATCATGCAGGACCTCCACCCGCTGCTGCGCGCGCTCGCGCAGTTCGTCCAAAGGGCCGTACTGAATGGACTCCGTCGGGCAGGCCTTCGCGCACGCGGGCGTCAGGCCGTCACCCAGCCGGTCGTAGCACAGGGTGCACTTGTGCGCGCCGCCGTCGGTCTCGCTCCTGCCGATCACGCCAAACGGGCACGCCGACACGCAGTAGCCGCAGCCGTTGCAGACGTCGTCCTGGACGACCACGGTGCCGAACTCGGTGCGCATTAGCGCGCCGGTCGGGCAGACGTCCAGGCAGGCCGCCTCGGTACAGTGCTTGCACACGTTGCTGGCCATCAGCCACCGCACCTCGTCGCCGCCACCGACGGCGACGGGGACCGCCTGCTCGATGAACTCCACGTGCCGCCAGGTTGAGGCGCTCAGCTCCCCGGTGTTGTCGTAGGACATGCCGGTCAGCAGCAGCCCGTCCTCGGGCACCGCGTTCCATTCCTTGCAGGCGACCTCGCAGGCCTTGCAGCCGATGCACACCGAGGTGTCGGTGAAGAAACCCATCCGCGGCGGGTGCTCGGAGTACCCGGCCCGCGCGGCCGGGTCAAGACCGAGATCACTCGGCCCCGTTCCCAGCCCGAAGGTCGTTGTCAGGTCCTGCGCAGACGCCGTGTCCATCTCACATCTCCGTCCCGGTCTCATCGGTAATGCCGGCCCGCTCCTGGTAGCTCCGGACGAGCTCACGCAGGGCGGGCCCTCTGGGCCGCCTGCCGGGCCGGACGTCGCAGGCCATCGCCTTGACCTCCTGGATATGCACGTTCGGGTCCAGCGACAGGTGAGCCAGCTCGTTGGCGGCGTCGCCGGTCGTGTACCCGTTCGGCCCCCAGTGCCAGGGCAGCCCAACCTGGTGCAGCGTCCGGCCCTGGACATTCAGCGGCCGCATGCGCCCGGTGACTAGCACGCGAGCCTCGATCGCTGCGCGAGCCGTGACGATGGTCGCCCAGCCCAGATGCTCGAGGCCCCGCTCGGCGGCGAGCTCCGGCGATACCTCGCAGAAGAACGCGGGCTGCAGTTCCGACAGGTAGGGCAGGAACCGCGACATGCCGCCGGCGGTGTGATGCTCGGTCAGCCGGTAGGTGGTCGTCACGTACGGGAAAACGCCTGCTCCAGGCTGGTCGCCGCTGGGCTGGAAACGGTCCTCCGCGTGGCGGATGATCTGCCTTACCGGGTTGTGCTGCTGGCCGTAAACCAGGTTGCGGAACGGGGATTCCTGCGGCTCGTAATGAGCTGGCATAGGACCGTCCACGAGCCCGGCCGGGGCGAACAGCCAGGCCTTACCGTCGGCCTGCATGATGAACGGATCGGCGCCCGAGATCGCGGCCACACCGGTCGCTCCCTCCGGCGCGCGGTAGGAGGGCGGCCGGTCGGCGACGAAGTCGGGCACGTCCGGCCCGGCCCACTTGACCTGCTCGGCGTCCCACCAGACCAGCGCCTTGCGCTCGCTCCACGGCTTGCCGTCGGGATCGGCAGACGCGCGGTTGTAGAGAACGCGGCGGTTGGCCGGCCAGGCCCAGCCCCATTCTGGCGCCACCCAGGTCTGCTCACTATCTGGCCTGCGGCGGGCTGCCTGGTTGATGCCGTCCGCGCGCACGCCGCAGTAGATCCAGCAGCCGCAGGCGGTAGATCCGTCGGACTTCAGCTGGGTGTAGGCCGACAGCGGCTGCCCGCCCGGGCCCCGGCCGTTGATCTCGGCCAAGACCGCGTCCGCGTCCGGGTCGCCGAGCTCCCCCGTTGTGGGATAGTCCCAGGTCAGGTCCAGCACCGGCCGGTCCATCTCGCTGGTGGAGGCGGTCAGCTTCGCGCGGATTCGGCGGCCGAGATCGTAGGTGAACTGCAGGTCGCTGCGGGCATCGCCAGCTGGCTCCACTGCCTGGTGGTGCCATTGCAGCAGCCGCTGGGTATTGGTGAAGCTGCCGGATTTCTCCGTGTGGGCGGCGACGGGCAGGAAGAAGACCTCGGTGCCGATGTCCTCGGTGCGCATCTCGCCCGTGCTGATTTCCGGGCCGTCTTTCCACCAGGTCGCGCTCTCGATCATCACCAGGTCCCGGACCACCAGCCAGTCAAGGCTGGCCATCCCTTCCCGTTGCATCCTGGCGTTGGCGGACCCGACCGCCGGGTTCTGGCCGAACAGGAAGTATCCCTTGCAGATCCCGTTTAGCTGCGCGAGGACCGTGTCGTAGGTGCTGTGGCTGCCGGTCAGCCGGGGCAGGTAGTCGTAGCAGAAATCGTTACCCTCCGTCGCCGCGTCGCCCCACCAGGCCTTCAGCAGGCTGACCATGTAGTCGCGCGTGTTAGCCCAGAATCCGTCCTGCACTGACTCGGCCCTGACATAGGTGTCAAGGTCTTCGTTCCCGTCGGCATATGGCATCGGCAGGTAGCCGGGCAGGAGGTCAAACAGCGTCGGGATGTCGGTTGACCCTTGGATGGAGGCATGACCGCGCAGGGCGAGGATCCCGCCGCCGGGCCTGCCGATGTTGCCGAGCAGGGACTGCAGGATCGCGGCTGTGCGGATGTACTGGACGCCGACGGTGTGCTGCGTCCAGCCCAGGCTGTAAACGAAGGCAGTGGTCCGGTCGCGCCCGGAGTTCTCGGTGATCAGCCGGCAGACCTTGGCGAACTGGCCCTGTGGTATCCCGGCGACCTGCTCGACGAGTTCCGGCGTGTACCGCGCGAAGTGCCGCTTCAGCACCTGGAACACGCAGCGCGGATGCTGCAAGGTCTCGTCGGTGTCGGGGCTGGGGTTGGCGGCGGCGCCGCCGGAACCGTGCGACTCGCCGCGTGCGGCCCGCCGCAGGTTCCCGCGGATGGCCTGGCACCGGCGGTCGCCGTCCGCTTGCCGAGCATCGGGATCGGCATGCTCGCCGCTGGCAGGCTTGACTTCCTCGCCCTGGTAACGCCAGGTATCGAAGTCGTAGTACCGCTCCTCGGCGTTCAGGCCGGAGAACACCCCGTCGAGATCTTCGGTATCGGCAAACTCATCCGTCAGGATCGTGGCCGCGTTGGTGTAGGCGACGACGTACTCCTTGAAGTACTTCTCGTTCTGAAGTACGTAGTTGATCAGGCCGCCGACGAACGCGATGTCGGCCCCGGCCCTGATCGGCACGTGGATGTTCGAGACGGCGCTGGTACGGGTGAACCGCGGGTCGACGTGGATCACCGCGGCGCCGCGGGCCTTGGCCTCCATCACCCACTGGAAGGCGACGGGATGGCACTCGGCCATGTTCGAGCCTTCGATGAGAATGCAGTCGGAGTGGATGAGATCACGTGGCGGATTGGTGGCTCCGCCGCGGCCGAAGCTAGTCCCCAGACCGGGGACGGTGGCGGAGTGTCATATGCGGGCCTGATTCTCGATCTGGATTGCGCCGAGCGCGGTGAACAGCTTCTTGATGAGGTAGTTTTCCTCGTTGTCGAGGGTTGCGCCGCCGAGGCTGGCGAAGCCGAGCGTGCGCCGGGTACGCGCGCCGTCTACCTGGTCCTGCCAGCCTGCCCGCCGCGCCGCGATGACCCGGTCGGCAATCATGTCCATCGCGGTGTCGAGGTCCAGGTCTTCCCACTCGGCGCCATGCGGTCGCCGGTAGCGCACCTTGTACTCGCGGGCGTCGCCAGTCGTCAGCTGCAAGCTTGCCGAGCCCTTGGGGCAGAGCCGGCCGCGGCTGACCGGCGAGTCCGGGTCGCCCTCGATCTGGGTGACCTTGTCGTCCTTGACGTAGACCTGCTGGCCGCAGCCAACGGCGCAGTACGGACAGACCGACTTGACCACTGTGTCGGCGGTGGCCACCCGGGTTGTCAGCCGCTGAGTGCGCTTGTTCTTAACCGCTGCGCCGAGCCCGAGCCTGTCGCCCTGCGAAAGCTGACGGTAGACCGGCCATGACCCGATCCAGCCGACAACGTCCACCGCGATACCCCCCGTGAACAGGCCCCATGTGCCCTCTAGCCTTCCCCCGGCGTTGCATACCCACCATCACCGGAAGAACACGCGTCATCATCCCTTCCGCGGACGTCATCAGATTGAGCGACGAGTCGGCCCAGCAGTTCACCGCAGCGGAGGCGAGGCAGGGCTGCAGGCGACGCGGCGGGTGGTGATTCTGCTGCTTGAATGGCTGGACCGGAAGGGAGTCACCCGGCGACTGCGCCGACGATCGCCGAACCATGCGCGAGCCACCGGGCTCGATGCCGAACGGAGGACGATGAGAACACTGGACGACTGGACCGACACGCTGTGCGCCGAACTCGGCCTTGACCCGGAGGACGTCAGCCAGAAAACGGTGCTCAACCTGGCCAGGGTCGTGGCCCACACGGTAGACCGGCCGGCTGCGCCGCTGACCGCCTACTTCCTGGGCGTTGCCGTCGGCCGTGGGGCACCACTAGCGGAAACGGCAGCGAAGCTCCAGCAGATCGCCCTGGGGTGGTCGGCTGACCGCTAGCGTGCCCGCGGGTACCGGCCGGCTGCTGACCGGTCATCGGTGTGCACCAGGTATCAGCCGGACGTCGATGTGCGCGCCGCACCCGGCCCTGCCTGGCTAGCCGAGCAGCACCCGGGTGGCCCGGCCAGACCGCCACGCCACGGACGGCCAGACCGTCGGCCTGGCGAGGACGGCGGCCGTGTCATCGCTGCGCCCGGCGCTGGAGCCCGCGATGACAAGCACGGTGGCGGCGGCGAGCGCGGCCCGCGTACGTCGCCGACAAGCGCGTCCGGCTCGTCGGGCTGCACGTCACTGACGTGGGGCCGGGCGGTGCCCTCCCTGGCCCCCAAGGCAAGCAGGAGGGAATCGCTGTCGGTGACGTCGCCTGGCCCGAGCGCCGATCCGATCGGCTGGATCTCATCCCTGGTCGGGATGATCACGGCGCTGGGGTGACGTCCACTGCGGCATGCCCGGCCGCGGCGGCAGCGGCCAGGTCGGCCGGCCGCAGCCGGTGGCCGGCATGAGCAGCTGGCCGACATGGCAGTCCTCGCCCGTGGCGCGCACATGCAGTCCGTGGCGGCCTGCGGGCTGGGCCCTAGGGCCGACTGCGGCTGCGCAGCATGGTCCACCTCAAGAGACCGGCAGCCGGTGAGCTCCGGTATAGGCGTTCATCGACGGGCCGCGCAGGAAGCCGACCAGGGTGAGGCCTGCCTCCTCAGCCAGGTCGACGGCGAGCGACGACGGCGCAGAGACAGCGGCGAGCAGCGGGATGCCCGCCAGGACTGCCTTCTGGACCAGCTCGAACGAGGCTCGGCCGCTGACGAGCAGGGCGCAGCCGGCTAGCGGCAGGCGGCCGTCTAGCAGCGCCCAGCCCACCACTTTGTCCACGGCGTTGTGCCTGCCGACGTCCTCGCGGACGGCGATCAGCTCGCCCTCGGCGGTGAACAGCCCGGCGGCATGCAGGCCGCCGGTGCGCGAGAACACCCGCTGCGCGTCCCGCAGCTGGTCCGGGAGCGTGGCCAGCATTGCCGGCGCGAATCGTGCCGGATCCCCGGCCAGCGCCGCATGCGGCAGCACGCAGATGTCGGCGATGCTTGTCTTCCCACAGACACCGCACGCGCTGGTGGTCAAGAAGTTGCGCCGGGTGCCGGGCGCGACTTCGACACCCGCGGCCAGGGTCACGTCGGCGATGTTGCCCATCCCGTCATGATCGGCGTGGCCGCAGGAGGTCCCGTCGCAGACCTTGATCTCGGCGATGTCGGCCGGTGAGCGGATCACGGCCTCACTCACCAGGAACCCGGCGGCGAGTTCGAGGTCGTCGCCGGGGGTGCGCATGGTCATGGCCAGCGCGGCGCCGCTCACCCTGATCGCGAGTGGCTCCTCGCCAGCGAGGAAGTCGGCGCGAGGCGCGCTGTCACTGGACCGACCGCCGCCGGGCAGCGAGATTCGCAGCACCCGCCGCCGCGCCGTTCGCTCGGACATTGGCCCCCCTCCCGTTCTGCATTCTCTTCGATGAGGACGGACGGGTGCACGCCGGGCTGGCCACGATCACCCGCCGGGCCCGTCGTCGTCGGCACCGCTGGCCTGTCGCGGCCTCACCTGCTGGCCGTAGCCCGGCGGGATGGCGCGCTGGGCGCCTGGCGGTCCTCGCCCAGGGCTAGGTCAGGGCCGGCCCGGAACAGCGCCGCCACTGCTGCGCCCCCCTGCCAGCCATCAACCTCTCGGCGATTTGCGGGACCTCATTGCCGCCGGAGTTTTAAACGTCTGATTTCGCCGCTGCCGGTGAGCCCGGCGGGCTGCCTGACCAGGTCAGGTGCCTGAGTGCTGCGTCGATAGCCTCGGAGAGATCCGTAGTCAGATGCTCTATCCGTTGAGCTACGAGCGCAAATAGACCTCGCATACTGTACGGCACCAGTGGCTAACCGCGTCGCGCCTGCCCGTTGGTCGATCTAGGCCGACTACAGTTTAGCTGGAATATCCGCAGGTCAGGGCTCGGGTTGGCCAGTTCGATCGGCGACCCGGTCTCCCAGGTCAGGGATGCGGCTGGCTCAGTCCAGGTCGATGGACGGGTACAGGGGGAAGTCGGCGAGAAGCTCAGTGGCCTGTTGCGAGACGCGGGCCGCCAGTGCCGGATCCAGGACATGGCTGGCTTTCGACGGCGCGCCGGCCGAGGTGGTGCCCGGCTGTGTCTGGCTGAGCACGGTGCAGATCAGGTCGGCGACCACATCCATCTCAGCAACGCCCAGCCCGCGCGTGGTCAGCGCCGGCGTACCGATCCGTATCCCGGAGGTGTACCAAGCGCCGTTAGGGTCCTGGGGGATTGCGTTGCGGTTGGTAACGATGCCCGCCTCTAGTAGTGCCTGCTCAGCCTGGCGCCCGGTCAGGCCGTACCGGTGCACGTCGATGAGGACCAGGTGGTTGTCGGTGCCTCCGGTCACCAGGGTGGCTCCGCGCCGCAGCAGACCCTCGGCGAGGCTGGCGGCATTGTCAACGATTCGCTGGGCGTAGCCCCCGAAGCTGGGGCTGCGCGCCTCGGCCAGCGCGACGGCCTTGGCGGCCATGACATGCGGAAGCGGGCCGCCCAGCACCATCGGGCAGCCCCGGTCCACCTGTTCGGCGAGTTCGGGCTGGCAGAGCACCATTCCGCCGCGCGGACCGCGAAGCGACTTATGCGTCGTGGTCGTGACGATCTGCGCGTGCGGCACGGGGTCGAACTCGTCGGTGAACACTTTCCCTGCGACTAGCCCTGCGAAGTGCGCCATGTCCACCATCAGCACCGCGCCGACCTCGTCGGCGATGTCCCGCATGATCGCGAAGTTGATCTTACGGGGATAGGCGGAATAACCAGCGACCAGGATCAGCGGCCGGAACTCGTGCGCTGCGCTTCGAACCGCCTGGTAGTCGATTAGGCCGGTCACCGGGTCGGTGCCGTAAGAACGCTGATCAAACATCTTGCCGGAGATGTTCGGCCGGAATCCGTGCGTGAGATGGCCGCCAGCATCTAGCGACATCCCGAGCATCCGCTGATTACCCAGTTCACGGCGCAGCTCGAACCAGTCTTGCTCAGTCAGTTCGTTCACTTGCCGGACTTGGGCTTTCGCCAGCGCGGGCGCTTCCACCCGGTCGGCGAGGACCGCCCAGAACGCGACCAGGTTGGCATCAATGCCAGAGTGTGGCTGGACGTACGCATGAGGCGCGTCGAAGAGCGCGCAGGCGTGCTCGGCAGCGATCGACTCGACGGCGTCAACCTGGGCGCAGCCCGCGTAGAACCGCCGTCCGATGGTGCCCTCGGCGTATTTATCGGACAGCCAGTTACCCATCGCCAGCAGCACTGCCGGAGAGGCGTAATTCTCGCTCGCGATCAGCTTGAGGGACTCGCGCTGGCCCGCTAGTTCGGCCACGATGGCATCGGCCACCCCCGGTTCGACGCCGCGGATCACCTCCAGCGCGCTGCGATAGGCGACAGATTCAGCGTTCGGCGACTGCATGCGACTCCTTGCACGAGCAGAAGGGCCGGCGCCCGGCACTTGTCCGTTCTGACCGGAACTTGCCTGCTGTTGATCCCATCCCAGGGAGCGCCAGCCACGGCCTGGACCGATCGTATCGGCTGAGCAACCCAGGTCAGCCCGGCAGGCCGCGCGGCATGATCCTCCCTGTTGTCTCGCTGGTCGAGACTAGGAGGCATGGAGTTCCTCTGCTACCACCGCGACCGGCCCGGCTCCATGGCGCTGCGCGACGAGCTGCTGGAAGGGCACTGGTCTTACCTGGACCGGCATACGGCAGAGATGATCGCCCGCGGCCCTACCTTCGCCGGCGACGGCCAGATGCCCACCGGCAGCCTGCACATCGTCGACTTGCCCGACCCCACCGCCGCCCGCACGTTCGCCTTCGACGAGCCCAACTACCAGGCTGGCGTCTACCGCGACGTGCTGCTCCGGCGATGGCGCAACACGCTCGGACGCACCATGTGGGACTTCCCCGGCGGCCGGACCGGCGGCAACCGATACCTCGTGATCGGCCTCGGCACCGGCTGCCCGCCGACCTCGCCTTGCCGCCCGGAAGGGACCAGCTGATCGCGTACGGGCCGCTGCTTTCCGACAACGCCGCCGCCTGGCTGGGTACCGCGGCGCTCGTCCGGGCACCCGACCCAGGCACGGCACGGACCATCCTGACCCCGGACCGGTACGCCGACATCGAGGTGCACAACTGGCAGTTCGGCGGGCGGCCGTCATAACCGCGACGGCCAGGATCCGCAGCTCGGCTACGGTCGGCGCTCTCAGCTGTGCTCGTGCCGCGCGTCGCGGCGGCCCGCAGACGACTTTCGAATGGCCGCATCATCATCCGCACTGAATCCCCGGATTAGCGGTTCTCAGCCGCTCCGCGCCGTCACGCGCCACTGAAGTGATCTCAACGACTTTCATGTGATGTAGCCGTGCTCGGAATGGGTGAGGACCAGGGCGGCGCGGACGATGTCTCCGATCTTGCTCGGGCTAGCGGTGATTTCGCTGGCGTCCGGGACAAACCCAGGCATAGGGTGCCGCCATGACCTGGATCGCACCCGACGTCGAGCGTTCGGAGGACTATCCGGCGCGCCGCAACGAACCGGAGCGGGAGATGCTCCGCGACTGGCTCGACTGGCACCGGGCCACCCTGCTGCGCAAATGCGCCGGGCTGGATGCGACGCGGCTGGCCAAGCGCGCCGTGCCGCCGTCGAACCTGTCCCTGCTCGGCCTGGTCCGGCACATGAGCGACGCCGAGCGCGGGTGGGTAAGGCAGACCTTCCGCGGCGAGCAGATATCCGACCTGTACTACCGCTCCGATGCCCCGGACGCGGACATCGAAGAGGCAGACCCGGCCGGCGCAGAAAAGGACTTCGACATCTATCGGGCCGAGTGCCGGGCCGTCGATGCCGCGCTGGAGGCAGCGAAGCTGGACGAGACATTCACGTTCCGGGAGAAGACCGCCTCGGTGCGGTGGATGTGGCAGCACCTCGTGGAGGAGTACGCGCGCCACAACGGGCACGCCGACCTACTCCGCGAGGCCATCGACGGCTCGGCCGGCATGTGAGCCGGGCCTAGCGTCAGAGGCCGGGCCTGCGGTCAGGGGGACCAGGGCCAGCTGACGTCGGCCCGGCTTCGGCTAGATCGGGGCCATGTCCACGAACCGGCTGTAGTGGCCCTGGAAGGCGACGGTCACGGTGGCGATCGGTCCGTTCCGGTGCTTGGCCACAATAAGGTCCGCCTCCCCCGCCCGCGGCGACTCCCGTTCATAGGCGTCCTCGCGGTGCAGCAGGATCACGACATCTGAGTCTTGTTCGATGCTGTTGTGGACGGCTATGCCGTCGGCGATGAAGTTGTGCAGGTCAAGCACGGTCGCGTCGTAGACATCGCGGACACCCAACGCCCGAATGTCAACGATCTCGTCCCAAAGGATGTCATTTGTGGCGAGTAGCTGGAGTTCGGCGTCATCCAGCACCGCAGCCACCTTCGCTAGTCGGCTTCTGCTCGGTGAGTGTTTCCAGAGAGTGCTGCCGCAGAACTGGGTGCCCATCGCAGCCGAGAACTGCCGATGCGGCATCTTCTGGTCGGCAAGAACAGCGCGGACTCGCCTCCACACGTCGGCCGGAATGGTGTCCAAATTGGTGTTGGCTGCTATTCCGCTCAAGATCGCATGCAGTCGCTCACAGGGCACGGCACGGGCGCCGTGCACCCCGATCTTCTCCAGGAAGGTCATCTGATCTTCGCGACCCGAGATGTCGAGAGTGAACTGAGGCCGGTGCGGGCCTGGCGTTACGTCATGTACACGGGCATTAATCGAGAACCGGCGGAGCAGGCTCGCGACATCATCGAGTAGCCGACGGCTTGTGGACCCATAATAAATCCGTCCTCCCCGCTGCTTGCGGTTGATAGTCACCGAGCCGTCGGTGGCCCAGAGATGCCGCAGGAACAGCGCCACCTGATCATCCGGAAGCCGAAAAATGCCATCCGGCACGAACTTCTCGTGCGAGCGGAGGCCAAACAGGCCAAGTTCGTCGAGCCAGCTCGCAATGGGATTACGACTCCCACGCGCGAGGCCGAACGGAGCAGGAAGGCGCAACGTGATCACTCGAGCGGCCGGATAGTAGTCGCGGATCGCAGTGATCCCGAAGTGGCTCGCCGCCGCTGTAACGGCTATCAGGTTTGCTTCGTCGACGCTGGCATACCGGATTGGCTGATTCTTGACGAACGAGCCATCGCCGAGCAGATGCGCTAGTAGCACTACCCGCTCCTGAGGCCAGGGCTTGGGAGTCAGCGGTGTCAGTGCGACGCGCGGTACGCCAACGCGCGAGCCGATAGGCAACTCCGCGAGCGGAATCCAGCCATCAAGGGTTAGGAACCGATGATTTCCAGTGGCTTCGAGTTGCCTGCCGGAGGCTAGTCGCAGTAGGTAGGCCTCCTTCTGACCTGTGGGGAACACGTGGCTCATCGTGGCCTGGACATACTTGAGGCGCTCGTCCAGAGACCAGACCGGGATGTCCCGCTCGCCCGCAGCGAGCAACTCGCCGAGCGAGACCTCCTGGTTGGTGTCAGCCCGTACGACTCTGGTCGACGCCGTTAGGCACCCGCTTTCCCTCAGGTCCGCGAGCAATGGGCGTTTATCCGTTCGCAGCTCGGGGCCGCGGTTGAGCTGCGCCAAGGCAACGACCGGCACGTTGAGTTCCTTGGCCAGCAGTTTCAGCGATCGCGAGAGCTCGGACACTTCCTGCTGCCGGTTCTCCACCCGTTTCGGCGAGCTCATCAGCTGCAGGTAGTCGACGACCACCAGGCGCAGGTCATTGCGCTGCTTCAGCCGCCGGCATTTCGACCTGATCTCCATCATCGACATGTTGGGCGAGTCATCGATGAACAATGGCGCGTCCACCACCTCGCTCATACGCCGAGCGAGTCTGGTCCAGTCGTCCTCGCCTAGCTGCCCGGTCCGCATGGCATGGAGCGGTACCCGAGCCTCCGCCGACAGAAGTCGCATCGTGATCTCGTTCCGGCTCATCTCCAGGCTGAACAGCACCGACGTCATCCCGGCCTTCACCGACGCCGCACGACAAATATCTAGTGCGAGCGCGGACTTCCCGATAGCAGGACGGGCCGCTATGACGACCATCTGGCCTGGGTGCAGGCCGTTGGTCAGCGCATCAAGATCCGCAAAGCCTGTCGGCACGCCTGCCAGCGTTCCGCCCCGGCTGCCGATTGCCTCGATCTCATCCAGTGCTCCCGGCATGATTTCGGCTAGCGGCAGGTAATCCTCCGTGACGCGGCGGTCGGTAACGCCGTAGATCTCCGCCTCGGCCCGGTCGACGAGGTCATCGGCATCGCCGTCGCCGGCATACCCGAGCTGCACGATCCGGGTGCCGACCTCGACCAGCCGCCGCAAGATGGCCCGCTCGCGGACGATGCGGGCGTAATAGCCGGCGTTCGCGGCGGTCGGCACTGAGGCGATGAGGGTGTGCAGGTACGGCGCGCCGCCGACTCGCGCGATCTCACCGCGCCTGGTCAGCTCCGCCGCGACCGTGACGGCATCAGCAGGCTCGCCGCGGCCGTACAGGTCGAGAATGACATCGTGCACGAGCTGGTGGGCGGGCCGGTAGTAGTCATGCGGCTTGATCACGTCCAGCACATCAGAGATAGCGTCCTTGGACAGCATCATGCCGCCCAGAACGCACTGCTCGGCGGCCAGGTCGTGCGGCGGTGTCCGCTCGAACTCCTCGCCCCGAGGCACAATCTCCGCAACGCTCACCCGGCGCCTCCCCGATGCCACGCCAAAACCAGACCCGATGCCCGGCCAAAGCAGACGAGTAACAACCGCCAATCCAGCAACGGCGGCACTCCACTCGGGCCAGATTCAATAAACCCTGTTCTATCGAACGCCTCGGACAGTCTTCAGCCAGTACGCTCAGCCGTCGAGTCATCGTGTGCACAGCCCTGTGGACAGGCTGTGCAGACACGCCGCGAGCACTGTGCGCAGCCTGGGGACGCGCATGTGGAAACTGCACAAGCAGTACTTCAATTGTGGTCGCGGCCTGCGAGAACGTTCTGCACGGGCTGTGCATACAAGATTTTTTTGGCACCGGACAACGCGCCTGGCGGCCATAAGTTATCCACACCGAAATTTGACGTCCAACGTCACACCAGAAGTTTGGCGAGCCGACATAAGGCGCCAAGGAGACCTTGCATATTTGTCGGGCGGGGCACGGCCGACCGGACTAGAGTTCGAGTATGTGTTCGAACACCGCGCCAGCGGACCCGCAGGACGAGGCGCCGGCAGATCTCGCCGCCGAGCTCGGCAGCGCTATCGACGAGTTAGCCGCGGTCGTCGACCGCGTCGAACCCGGCTGCCCGCAGGTGGCCGAGCGCCTGGCCCTTGCCTGGGCGATGATCACTGGGGCTGATCCGGAGGTCGCTTCGCGCACAGCCCGGTACTGACATCGTGGGACTGACATCGTGCGGGAGAGGGGTGCGCGCGGGGCTCAGGCCGTCGGTTTCCGCCGGTGCCACCGCGCAGCCTTCCTGTCGGCCAGCACTTGATGGACCACGTTCCGGCCGGGAATGCCGGTCACCCCGCCGCCACCGTGCGTCGACGAGCCCGCCTGGTACAGCCCGTGAACAGGAGTGCGCAGGTCCGCGAACCCCGCGGCCGGCCGGGCGTGGAACATCTGGCCGAGGGTGAGCTCGCCATGGAAGATATTGCCGCCGACCAGGCCGTACTCTTGCTCCATCTCGCGGGGACCGATGACCTGCCGGTGCAGCACGGAGCTCGAGAAGCCGGGCGCGACCGTTTCCATCCTGGCGATCACTCGGTCGGCATAGGCAGCTAGCGCGGGCGCATCGGCCTGCTCGCTGTAGGTGTACGGCACCCACTGAGTGAACATCGACACGATGTGCTGCCCGGCCGGGGCCAGTGAATCGTCGAAGACGCTCGGGATGCAGATGTCGGCGAACGGAACGGCGGAGGGACGGCCAGCCGCCGCGTCCTGGTAAGCGTTCTCGAGGTCATCCAGGCCTTCAGCGAAGACGATCGTGCCGCCGTGGACCTGCGGGTCGAACTCGGGGTGACTGGCAAAGACAGGCAGCCTGTCGACGGCCAGGTTGATCTTGACGGTGCCGCTACGGGAATGCCAGCCACGAATGTCAGCGACGAAATCGGCTGGCAAAGCGGCGGGGTCGACCAGGTCGAGGAAGGAGATTTTCGGGTGCGCGGTGGTGATCACGATGCCGGCGTTGATTTCCTCGCCATTGGCGAGCGTCACGCCAGTCGCCTGGCTTGCGGTGGTCCTGATCTGAGCGACCTGGGCGCCGGTGCGGATCTCCGCACCGAACGACCTGGCGGCGGCAGCCAGGGCCGTGGTAACACCACCCATGCCGCCCCTCGGGAAGCCCCAGGCGCCAGCCTGGCCGCCGGCGTCGCCCAGATGATGGTGCAGCGTCACATACGCACTGCCGGCCGAGCGCGGGCCGGCCCAGGTGCCGATCACGCCGGACACAGATAGCAAGCCGCGGAGCGCGTCACTCTCGAAGTAGCGGTCGAGCAGGTCCGCGATGCTACCAGTGAGCAGCCTGGTAATGTCCACGGCCGATCTTGTGTCCACCTTCCTCAGGTGGCGCAGCAGCAGGCCCTGACGCAGCAGGTCGCGCGCCCGGCGCGAGCCCAGCCGGGGCGGAATCTCCGTGAGCATCGGGCCGAGAATGGCGCCGATGCCCGCCATGTGCGCCTCGTACGAGTCATAGGCGGCAGCGTCGCGCGCGGAAAACTTGGCGATTTCGCCGCGGCGCTCGGCCGGGTCCGGCGGCAGCCGCAGGTATCGGCCGTCGGCTCGAGGGGCGAAATACGGGCCCTGCGGGAAGACGTGATAGCCATGCTTCACCAGGGCCAGGTCAGTGACCAGGTCCTGCGGCAGCAGCGACACCACGTACGACAGCGACGTGACCGTGTAATCGGGCCCGAACGGGTGCTCGCTGACCGCCGCCCCGCCCACGATGTCCCGGCGCTCGCACACGACCGTGCTGAAGCCCGCCCTCGCCAGGTACGCAGCCGCGACCAGTCCGTTATGGCCGCCGCCGACAATCACGACATCCCGGCGTGCGGCCATGAATCAGAATGTCCCTTCTGCTGTCAGGCTCGGACGAAAGTGGGATAGGTGTCGCGCCTATCCCACCCGCGATCGACGAACCGGGCCGCTGCGATCCCGCGTGATTCAGTTGGCGGCGACCTCGACCTCAAGGGTCGCGCTCACCTCAGGGTGCAGGCGCACTGCTACCTGGTGCGAGCCGACGGTCTTGATCGGGTTCTTGACTTCGATCTTTCGCTTATCGAGCTCCGGACCGCCGGCACTGCGCACCGCAGCGGCGATGTCGGCGGTCGAGATCGAGCCGAACAGGCGCCCGCCGCTGCCGGCCCTGGTCTGGAGCCTGACGCGGAGGCCGGACAGCCGGCGGCTGCCTCCCTCGCGTCATCGAGGCTGCGGATCTCGCGAGCCGACCGAGCCCGCTGGATCAGCTCGATCTGCTTCTCCGAGCCGCGGGTCCAGGGCATCGCAAGGCTGCGCGGGACGAGGTAGTTGCGGCCGTATCCAGCCTTGACCTCGACGACGTCCCCGGGCGCGCCCAGGCCGGTTACTTCCTGGGTCAGAATGAGCTTCATCGGCTTACCGCTCATGGCGTCAGTTACCTCCCTCGGCCTAGCGAGCCGTGCTCGTGTACGGGCAGCAGCGCCATCTCGCGTGCGTTCTTGATCGCGGTGGCTACGTCGCGCTGGTGCTGGGTGCAGTTACCGGAAACCCGCCGAGCGCGGATCTTGCCGCGGTCGGAGATGAACTTCCGCAGCAGCCCGGTGTCCTTGTAGTCGACCCTGGTCACCCTCTCCTGGCAGAAAAGGCAGACCTTCTTCTTGGGCTTGCGGATCGGTGGCTTGGCCATCGTGGTGCTCCTTCGCAGTCCCGGTGGTTACCGGGATGGTTGGCAGAGCCCCGCCTGCGGCGGGGATGGTCGGTTCGTTACATTGGTACTTGTCAGAATGGCGGCTCGTCGGAGAACCCGCTGTCCCCGGCGGGGTCAGCGGCCCACGGGTCGTCGCTGGCGCGAGCAGCGCCCCCACCATACCCGCCCTGGCCAGCAGGGCTGGACTGACTGCCGCCGAAGCCGCCGCCGCCGTTCGACCTGGTTGACCTGCTGACTTTGGCCGAGGCGTTCCGCAGGGACGGGCCGACCTCGTCGACCTCGATCTCATACACGGTCCGCTTCTCGCCCTCCTTGGTCTCGTACGACCGCTGCCGGAGCCGTCCCGAGACGATGACACGCATGCCACGCTGAAGGCTCTCCGCTACGTTCTCCGCCGCCTGCCGCCACACGTTGCAGGACAGGAACAACGAATCGCCGTCTTTCCACTCGTTGGTGGTCCTGTCCATGTACCTCGGCGTCGACGCGACCCGGAAGGTCGCTACGGCCTGGCCGGTCGGGGTGTAACGAAGCTCCGGATCATTGACGAGGTTGCCGATGATCGTGATGGTGGTGTCGCCTGCTGCCATCGGGGTACTCCCGCTTGCTCGGGTCGGGTTGATTTCGAGCTCGCGCAGCCGTGACCTGGCTTAGTGCAGGTCAGGCCGCAGGATCTTGGTCCGCAGGACCGCCTCGTTAAGGTTCAGCTGGCGGTCGAGCTCCTTGACGGTGTCCGGCTCCGCCACCAGCTCGATGACGGTGTAGATGCCCTCGGACTTCTTGTCGATTTCGTAAGCCAGCCGACGGCGGCCCCATACGTCTACCTTCTCGACGGTCCCGCCGGCCGACGTGACGACGGTGAGGAACTGGTCGAGTGACGGTTGTACGGTGCGCTCTTCAAGAGAGGGATCAAGGATGATCATCATCTCGTACTTGCGCATAGACTTACATGCCTCCTTCGGACTCTGGCGGTCACGGTATTTCCGTGACAGGAGGAGCCGCGCCCGCCGGATCTGAGTGCTCCGGTCCGGCAGTCCCGCGCAGCGCGGCCAGCTTACCAGCCAGCTGCGACAGTCCTGGCCCGTACGCCAGGCTCTCCGGCGCGTCCTCCCACAAGCACTTCTGACCAGCTGGCGTTGGGTGCCAGCAAGTAGTGCTGGCGGGCGGGGTAAGTCCGGGCGCTCACCGGAGCGACGCGTCCGCGGACCTGGCCAGAAGGTCCCCCGTGAGCACCGGAACTCGCGCTTGGGCGCACAGTTTGCGCCGGAAGTGCCCGCCAGCGCGGCCGGAGCGACGCGCCCACGGACCTTCGGGGCGAGCAGGTGGTTTTCTTCTGCCGCTGCCCGCGCGACACTGGTACCAGCAGACCCAAGAGCGATCCAGATTCGTCGTTGGGGGTAGCGGTGCCCGAGGCCATCAGCACGCCGACTCAGAGCCGCTCGCAGACTCACCGCCGCCGGCAGCGGCTGACTCTCAACAGCGACGGCGAGCGCCATTTGTTACTGAATTCCGTCGCTCTCTTGACCGTCGTCGCCGGGGTGGCAGCCTTCCCGCTCGGCCTCATCGTCAAGGACCACTTGCTCGCGACCATCCTCGGCATGGCTGCCTTTGGCGTCGGCCTGCTCGCCCAGCTGTACTCCGCCACCAGGGAACAGCGCATCGTCGTCATGGCTGGAGTCGTGGCAGGCTTCGTCGGGATGGGCCTCGGCATCGCGCACGGCGGCTTCGGCTAGCCGACAGCCCGCCGGTTCCGGCCGGCCGGTGGCACGGCGCCCGCCGTCCGGCCGTCGAGGGCCAGCGATACGCTCGGCAGATGACCCGGATCGGTGCACATCTGCATGAAGGAGACCCGCTAGCACAGGCCCAGGCCCTGGGCGCTAACGCGGTCCAGTTCTTCCTTGGCGACCCGCAAGGCTGGAAGGCGCCCACGTTCCCCTGCGAGGCCGCCGAGCTGCGGGCCGGTTTCGATGCCGCTGACATCGCTGGCTATGTCCACGCTCCTTATGTCATCAACGTCGCGTCACCCAACAACCGGATCCGGATTCCCAGCCGGAAGTTGCTTGAGCAGCAGCTCACGGCCGCTGCCTCGGTTGGCGCGAAGGGCCTGATCGTTCACGGTGGATATGTCACCGCTGGCGCCGACCTGCAAGAGGGCTACGACAGCTGGCGGAAGGCCGTCGAGCGGATCGACCGACCGCTGCCCATGCTGATCGAGAACACAGCCGGCGGTGACGGTGCGATGGCCAAGGGCCTGGACGCCATCGCCAGATTGTGGGACGCCATCGCCGACGCGGCCGATGGCGGCGGAGAAATCGGCTTCTGCCTGGACACCTGCCACGCATTCGCTTCTGGCGAGGACCTAACCGGACTGGTGGACCGGATCAAGGCCATTACCGGCCGGATCGATCTGGTGCACTGCAATAACTCGCGAGACGAGTTCGCCTCTGGCCGAGACCGGCATGCCAACCTCGAGTCCGGTCAGATAGACCCGGGTCAGCTAGTCGACGTCGTCCGCGCCGCCGGGGCCACGGCCATCTGCGAGACGCCGAATGCCGACGCCGACGTGCGGTGGCTCAGGGCCCGGCTGAGGTAGCCCTGGAAAGCTAGCCTAGACAGCTTTCCCTAGGCAGCTAGTCGACGTCGCGCCAGCTGGCGTGGTCAGGCGGACGTTACAGGCGCTGGCTCAGCAAGGCCTCACGTACTTTCATCGCCAGTTGCAGGGGGGTCAGCCCTAGGGCCGGCCGGATCAGCGCAGTTGTCGTCGCCTGTCGGGCCGAGATGGCGCCCAGCGTGCCCGGTGACGGCAAGCAAGGTGGCCCTTGCGAGCAGGAGGGACTAGGCGACGTGGGCGTGGGCGTGGGCGACGTGGTACGGCAAGGCTGACCATTGCCGTGACAGGTCGGCGTGGGCGACGGCGACGTAGGCGACGGCGACGGGCTGCCGCATTGCTGACCAGTGCCAGGCCCGCAGCTGGGCGTGGGCGAGGGGTTGCCGCCGCATGGCTGGCCGAAGAAGCCGCCCGGCGGGCAGCCCTTGCACTGCTTGCCATGGCCGTTGCCGTTGCCGTTGCCCTGACCCTGGCCGCCCTGGCCCTGACCGCAGGTCGCCTTGTGCTTCGGCGGCGGCGGCACCTGGTTCCACTTGACGAACGGGTTCCCGAAGTCCGGCGGCGGCAAGTTCGCGACCGGCAGGTTCGCGAACGCTGAAGTCATGAAGGTGTGCCAGATCGTGGCCGGCCAGGCGCCACCATATCCGCCGGTAAGCGAGGAGTTCGCAGGCGTCGGCAGCACGTTCAGCGACTGGGCCGTCGCCAAACTGCTCTGATCGTTGGTGTAAAGGGTCACGGCCAGCGCGTACTGCGGAATAGCGCCGATGAACCAGGCGTCCTGGGCAGTATCGGTCGTCCCGGTCTTGGCGATGACCGGCCGGTTCCAGGCGGCTGCCGGATACCCGGTGGCGCCGTCAGCCGCATAAGTCGGCTGGTTGTCGAATGACAGCGCATAATCCTCGTCGGCTGCCTGCGCCGGCATCAGGGCCTGGTGGCTGGGGATGGTGACCTTAATAGGCTTGGGGCCGCCGGAGATGCTAGCGATCACGTGCGGCAGGTGGTAGACACCGTGATCGGCCAGCGTGGCGAAGGTGCTTGCCTGCTCGATGGACGTGAGATCGGTGCCCGATGCACCTAGCGACATCGTGACCGAACCGGCGTGCTGGCCGCCCGTACCGAAAGTCTTCTCCAATCCGTACTTGCTGGTGAGGTCATTGGTCCCGCCGAAAGTGAAATAGGGCGTTGAGCCAACTCCGAAGCTGGCGGCCTTCTGGATGACGTGGTCCACGCCGACCCGGTGGGCCAGGTCCATGAAACCGGGGTTTGACGAGATAGCCGCTGCCTCGGCTACCGGGATCCCCCCCAGGCTGCTGGAGTCCGTGGCCGGCCAGTACCCGAGAGGCTCCTTCGAACTGCAGGCAGCGAGCGAGATTCTGGCTGACAGCTGCAGCTGCGGGAACGGGTAGTCCGGCGGCACGCAGATCGGCGAGTAGGCGTTCAAGATGCTGGTCTTGGCGTTCATGCCTTGGCTGATCGCAGTCGCCAGTACATACGGCTTGAAGGACGATCCGGGCTGGTGCGGAATCTCCGCGGTGTTGATGAAGCAATGCACCTTGTCGCAGGCCTTCGTGCTCAAGCTGACGCCAGGGCCGCCGTAGATGGCCAGGATGCCGCCGGTCTTCGGGTCGATCAGCGTCGCACCGACGTGCGCGTAGGGCGGAAGCGGGTGGCCGTTCCCCTGCCGGGCGTCGATCTTCATCTGCTGCACGTTCTGGTTGACCGCGCGGTTGAGCTGCGTGATCATCGATGGGCTGAACGTCGTGGTGATCTTCAGGCCGGACGTCTGTATCTGATTCTGCGTGAGGCCGTATCTGGCTTCGAGTTCGTCCTGGACCATGTACATCAGGTAGTAGCGGTAGCCGGAGAAGCCGCTAGTCTGCCCGGCCGGCACGATCTTGACGTTCTTCTCGAACGCTTTCTCCGCCTGGCCTAGCGAACAATTCGCGCACAGCGCATTCGCCTGCTGCTGGGTGATCGCATTGTCGGTCGCCATGCCGTTCAGCACGTACTGCCAGCGGCTCACCAGCGCGGTGAAGTCGGCCCCCGCGCTCGGATCGGGATTGAGGACGCTCGGCGCGTTGGGCATCGAAGCCAGCATGGCGGCCTCCGCGACGGTCAGTTTTTTGGCGTCGAGGGGGTTGGCCAGGTTGATACCGAAATATTGCTGCGCGGCCGCGCCCACACCATAGGTTTGCGGGCCGAACGCAACAATGTTCAGGTATTGCGTCATGATCCAGGATTTGGACCGCGCGTGTGCCAGCTTGATCGCCACGAAGATCTCCTTGATCTTCGTGGTGATGGACTGGGACGTGCCGATGCTGGCGTAGGAGTTCTTCGCGTACTGCTCGGTGATCGTGGATCCGCCCTGCAGGCCGCCGCTGCCGAATAGGTCCTGGTAGGCGGCACGGAAGATACCGGGGATCGAGATGCCGCCCTCGGTGTAAAAGTGGCGGTCCTCGGCCGCGACCATGGCTTGGTTCATGACCTGGGGGATCTGCGCCGTCGTCAGGACTTGGCGGCTCTGGCCCTGGTTTGCGAAAGTGCCGAGCAGCTTGCCGTTGCTGAAGTACACCGACGAGGACTGCCACAGGGCCTGCTGATCGGCCGCGGACCTGATGGGCGTCATCGAGTAGATGATGAAGAAACCGAGGATGGCAAGTAGCACGAGCGCGGCGAAAGCCCCGCCGAGCACGCCGAGCACTTTCTTCAAGCTCCAGTGCCGCCACCAGCGTCCGGTGCGCAACGAGTGCCTGATGCGCTCGCGGAAGTTGCGCGGAGTCTGGTCATCGCCGTCCCAGCCGCCGCCGCGGCCACCACCGCCGCCGCGGCCACCACCGCCGCCGCGGCCACCCCGGCCGATGCGCTGGGTAGTCCCGGTGCCGCGGCCGCCGCGATACTCGCCCGGCCAATCATCACGCTGATCGCCCAGCGCGGTGCGGCTGCCAGCTAGGCGGTCGTCATACCCGTCCGCACCGCCATAGCCACCAAAGCCTGAGGTGGCTGCGGTGCCTCTCGCGCGCCGGGACCCTCGGTAGCCACCGCGATCGGCCCTGGCTGCCGGGCTGGCTGCGGGCGCGAGGCCGAAGTCGTCCGGCGGGTAGTCCGCCGCTCCCAGGCCCGCCAGTTCCCGTTTGCCCCGGCTCAGCGCCGAGCCCCGCAGGCCGAGGCGGTTCCTCAGGTCGTCGGCGGTCTGACTGAAACGCCCGGTCCGCTCGCCAGCGGACTCCGGGTAACCGCGTCGGCCAGCCGAGCGCCCGTAGTCCGCGGCATCGTAGTCGGCCGCGCCGTAATCCGCTCCCGCCCAGTCATCAGCGGGACCGCCTCGCCGGGCCCCGCTATCCAGCGCCCCGTTATCGCGGCGGCCACTGTGCCGGGCTCCGTTGTGCCGGGCTCCGTTATGCCGCGACTGCGGGGCAGCGGCGTCGGGCCCTGGATACTCGACCGGCGCTGCATACTGGCCGTCCTGGGCGCGGCCACGCGCCGATCGACGGCCGCCGCGTACGGCGCGAGCCCGTTCCCCCCATGAAACGCGGCCGTCCCGCTGCCCGCGGCCGACAGGACTGCTGTCGGCGGAACGTGCGCCGGTCTCACCGCCACGCCAGAAGCCAGCGCCGTCTTCCCACGGAGAGTCGCTGCGCGCCGGGCCGTTGGGCTCGCCGCGCCAGGCGCTGCCGTAACCGGCATTGTCCTGGTCCTGCCAGTACGGTCCGGGCAAGTCTGGGTTACTCACGCGTCCTCGCTGGTCGGGGGTCACGGCGGTCGCAAGCGAGCGGCGATCCGCCAGGAAAACACGTTACCTGTCGATACCTACTATCCCGGCACGTATTGCGTCACGCTCGCGCAAAGAAACGCTGCGGCACCTCGCCTCGGGAATGCCGCTTACTTGCTGACCTTGGCTCGCCGACCGCGCCGGGTAGTCGGTTCACCAGTGCCGAGCACGTATGAAGTCGCGAGGTGGTTCCAGGCACAACTCTGGCAGACCTCGACCACGTAGACCTGGAACTCTCCATATTCCGTGGCCATTTCGTCTAGCTCTGGCCCGCGCTTGACCCGGCCTTCATATTGGCCCAGTTCATCGCCGTAGACGTAGGTCACATGCGTCAGCTTCACCCGGCGGCAGATCGGACAGGTGACGTCGGTCGCCTCGCCGTGGAACTTGGCGGCGCGCAGCAAGTAAGGATGGGCGTCGCATACATCGGTGACCGTAGTCCGGCCGGCCAGCACCGAGGCGAGGGTTGCCCGCCTGGCCAGTCCGTAGTCGACCACCGATCGCCTCATGCCCGACAGGTTACGACGGAACTGGCCCGGACAGGAGACCTGACTGGTCATCGGCTTGCGCGCGATCGAGGCGAGCGCTTGTGCGGCTGACCGCGAATCAGCGCCGGGTAAGCGGGACTTGCGCGCTAGCGGCGCAGCGCATATCGTTGCGATGTATCAACTCGATACATCGAGTTTTGCATTAACGGCTTCGCCGAGCATTCGGCTGGCGGTAGCCAAGATGCTAACGCTGCGTGGATTGCGAGGTGCGAGCGGGTATGACTAGCCAGCGGTCTGGCGTCCTCGAGCTCGCGGTACTCGGCATCCTGCACGAGACCCCGATGCACGGGTACGAGCTCCGCAAGCGGCTGAACTCGCTGCTCGGCGCTTTCCGCGCATTCGGCTACGGCTCGCTGTACCCGGGCCTGAAGGACCTGCTCGGCAAAGGACTGATCGCGGAAGAGACCGTGGCCGATCGCGGCAGGCCGGTCGACCGGCCTGCCCGACGATCGAAGATCGTCTACCGGCTGACCGCTGACGGCAAGGAGCGGCTGAACGACCTGCTCGCGCCAGTCGGGCCCGGCGTCCTGGGAAGACGACGGGTTCGGCGTGCACTTCGCGTTCTTCGGCCTGACCCAGGCCGACATCAGGCTGCGAATCCTCGAGGGCCGCCGCAGCAGGCTCGAGGAGCGGCTTGAGGGCTTCCGCGCGGCAGCTACCAGGACTCGCGAGCGGGTCGACAGCTACACGCTGGAGTTGCAGCGGCATGGACTTGAGTCAGTGGAGCGCGAGGTCCGCTGGCTGAATGAACTGATCGCCTCAGAGCGGCAGTCGGGCGCCCGGCCCGGCATGCGGCCCGGGGATACCAGAGAGAGCGGCGGAGCGAGCACCGTCGTCTAAGTCGGACGACGGCGATCATCGCTGCGCGGCAGAGATTAAGGAGCAATCCTCATGGGTTCGGTACGGGTAGCCATCGTGGGCGTCGGGAACTGCGCAAGTTCCCTCGTTCAGGGCGTTGAGTACTACAAGGACGCCGACCCGGCGAGCCGGGTGCCGGGCCTGATGCATGTCCAGTTCGGCCCGTATCACGTCCGGGACGTGGAGTTCGTTGCCGCGTTCGACGTTGACGCGAAGAAGGTTGGCCGGGATATCGCTGAGGCGATCGTCGCTAGCGAGAACAACACCATCAAGATCTGCGACGTGCCGCCGACCGGCGTGACGGTCCAGCGCGGCCCGACCATGGACGGTCTCGGCGAGTACTACCGGGAGATCATCACCGAGTCAGACGAGCAGCCGGCGGACGTCGTCCAGGTGCTGCGCGAGGCGCAGGCCGACGTGCTGATCTCCTACCTGCCAGTCGGCTCGGAGGCAGGCTGACCGCTTCTACGCACAATGCGCGATCGACGCGGGCGTCGCGTTCGTGAACGCACTGCCGGTCTTCATCGCCTCCGACCCGCTGTGGGCGGCGAAGTTCACCGAGGCTGGCGTCCCGATCGTGGGCGACGACATCAAGTCTCAGGTCGGCGCCACCATCACGCACCGCGTCATGGCCAAGCTGTTTGAGGATCGCGGCGTCGAACTGCTGCGCACCTACCAGCTCAACTTCGGCGGCAACATGGATTTCATGAACATGCTGGAGCGCAAGCGCCTGCAGTCCAAGAAGATCTCCAAGACCCAGTCGGTTACCTCGCAGATCCCGCACGAGATGGCCAAGGCCGACGTGCACATCGGGCCGTCTGACCACGTGCCGTGGCTGGATGACCGCAAGTGGGCCTATGTCCGGCTCGAGGGCCGGTCATTTGGCGACACCCCGCTGAACCTGGAGTACAAGCTCGAGGTCTGGGACTCGCCGAACTCGGCCGGCGTCATCATCGACGCCGTCCGCGCCGCGAAAATCGCCAAGGACCGCGGCATCGGCGGCCCGATCCTGTCGGCTTCCTCCTACTTCATGAAGTCGCCGCCAGAGCAGTACAGCGACGACGTCGCCCGCGAGGCAGTCGACAAGTTCATCCGCGGCGAATTGGACAGGTAACGGGGTCCAGCTTCAGCGCGGCCGCAGTAACCGCGACGGGAGTCCTGGCGGGTCCAGGGCTCCCAGTTCGCTGTCCGCGTCTGGCCGTCCTGGCCGGCGCGCCATAGGCTGACGTCCGTGTCCAGGCCGGAGCAACCTCCTCCAACGCCGACGGCGGATCATGCACCTGCTGCCGGGCAGCCTCCTTCGCTGCCACCTCGGTCCTCGTTCTTTCGCGACCTGCGCCTGGTGTGGGCCGAGCACGATTTCAGGCGGCTGTTCTCGACGCGGCTGATTTCGCAGACCGGTGACGGCCTGTTCACGGCCGGACTGGGCGGTTATGTCTTCTTCAACGCTACGAACTTCCCCAATCCGGTCTCGGGAGCGGCGGCGTTCGCCGTGCTGTACCTCCCGTACTCGCTGATCGGCCCGTTCGCCGGTGTCTTCATCGACCGGTGGTCGCGACGGCAGATCCTGGTCCGCGCCGCGCTGCTCAGGTCGGTTTTCGTCGTCATCACCGCCGGGCTCGTCGCATCCGGCAAGCTCGGCGTCCCCTTGTATGTCGGCGTGCTGGCCGTTCTGGGCGTGAACAGGTTCTTCCTGTCCGCGCTGTCCGCGTCATTGCCGCACGTGGTCGCCGAGGACAAGCTGGTCATAGCTAACTCCGTGTCCCCTACGGCCGGCGGCATCATGGCCGCCATCGGCGGACTGGCCGGCCTCGGGGTACATGAGGCGCTGCACGGCGGCCAGGGCGAGTACGCGGCGACGTTGCTAGCCGGAGGCTGTTGCTACGTGATCGCGGGCGCGGTAAGTGCCACCATCCCGCGAGACTTGCTCGGCCCGAGCCGCGGCCAGGGCGAGCGCACGCGCAACACCATCCGGTCCGAGCTGGCCATTGTGCTGGCCGGTCTTGTCGCTGGGGCCAGGTACATCCTGGCCCGGCGCCGGCCTTCGGCCGTGCTCGCCGCTACCGGCGCGAACAGGCTCTTCTACGGAATCTTGTTCCTGATGTCCATCCTGCTCTACCGGAACTACTTCTACCGCGCGGAAGGAGCCAACAAGGCGCTCGGTCACTACGCGGTCCTCACCGGCCTCGTGGCCATCGGTTACGCGACAGCGGCATTCGTGACGCCCGCTGCGCTACGCCGGCTGAGCAAGGCTGCCTGGATCACCGCGCTCCTCGTCGCGGGTGCGGTCGTGACCGGTGTGCTAGGGACGTTCTTCAGCCAGGTCGGCTTCCTGGTCATCGGTTTCTGCCTGGGCCTGGTCGGCCAGGGCATAGCCATCTCCGCGACGACGATCTTGCAGGAGGACGTCGGCGACGATTACCGCGGCCGGGCTTTCTCCTTCTACGACATGATGTTCAACATCCTGTTCGTCGCCGGCGCGGCCATCAGCGCGGCGTTCATGCCGGTGACGGGCCGGTCTGACGCCCTGATCGGCGCGGTAGCGGTCGGCTATCTGGTGAGCGCCGCCGGGTACTGGCTGCTAAGCCGCCGCGCCACCTGATGCGCCTGTGGCCGCGCTCGCCACCCGACGCGGCCCGCGGCCCGCGGCCCAGGCTACGTTCCGTTGCTCGCGGCGTCCGGCGGCACGTCGAGGCCTTCCGCCCTGGCCCAGCGCAGTAGCTCCTGCACTACGGCATCCCGGTCGAGCGGGCCGTTCTCTATCCGCAGCTCTAGCAGGTGCTTGTAGGCGCGCCCGACGATTGGTCCAGGCGGGATCCCGAGAATCTGCATGATCTCGTTGCCGTCCAGATCCGGCCGGATGCTGTCCACTTCCTCTCGGGCGCGGAGCTCGGCGATCCGCGCCTCAAGGTTGTCGTAGGCCTGTTCGAGCCGCTGCGCCTTCGCCTTATTTCTAGTGGTGCAGTCTGCCCTCGTCAGCGCGTGCAGCCGGGTGAGCAAGGGTCCGGCGTCGGTCACGTACCTGCGCACCGCCGAATCTGTCCACTCGCCGCCGCCATAACCGTGAAAACGCAGGTGCAACTCGATCAGCCGGGCCACGTCTGCGACGATCTCCTTCCGGTACCGCAGCTCCGATAGGCGCTTGCTAGCCATTTTGGCGCCCACCACCTCGTGGTGGTGAAAGGCGACTCGGCCGTCCGGCAGCTTGGACCGCGTCTTCGGCTTGCCGATATCGTGCAACAGCGCGGCGAGCCTGAGAACGAGATCTTGCTCCAGGCCGTACCTGGCCTCTAGCTCGACGGCCTGAGTCAGCACCGTCAGCGAGTGCTGGTAGACGTCCTTGTGCCGGTAATGCTCATCTGACTCCAGCCGCAGCCGCGGGATCTCCGGCAGCACCTGCTCGGCTACCCCGGTCTCGACCAGCAGCTCGATGCCGGCCACGGGCCCTCCCGGCCGGGGTGAGAGCAGTAGCTTGGTCAACTCGCCCTGGATCCGCTCGGCCGAGACCTTCGGCGGGGTAAGCAGCCCGGCCAGGTCGGTCATCGCCTGCCGGGTCGCTGGCACTGCGGTGAAGCCGAGTTGGGCGGTGAACCTGGCCGCCCGCAGCATGCGCAGCGGGTCATCGGTGAACGAGGTCTCGGGCGCGCCGGGGGTGCGCAGAACTTTGCGCTGCAGGTCGGCCAGTCCACCAAACGGATCGACGAGCTGGTGGCCGGGCAGCCGGGCAGCCATGGCATTGACGGTGAAGTCGCGCCTGGACAGGTCGGCTTCCAACGTCACATGATCGTGCCCGACATCTGGCTTGCGGGAGTCCGGGCCGTAGCTCTCGCTCCGGTAAGTCGTGATCTCGAAGATCGAGTCGGCCTTGCGCAGGCCTACGGTGCCGAAGCTGATGCCGGCAGTCCAGACCTGGTCGGCCCAGTCGCGGACCACGTCCAGGATCTGGCCTGGCCGCGCGTCGGTGGTCAGGTCCACGTCTCCGGACTTGCGTCGGAGGAACGCGTCCCGGACGACCCCGCCGACTAGGGCAAGCTCATGCCCGGCCGCGGCGAACAAGCCGCCGAGCTCGTTGGCAAGCGGCGACACGGCCGAAAGCAGCGCGGCCGCAGCATGCAGCTGGCGCTCGTTCAGGGATTCTGAATCTGGCACGGGCTTTGAGGATAGGTGGCTGGCGTACCCTGTTGACGGACCGGGAAGCGAAGAGACCCGGGGGGACCTGTCGCAGGATACTGCCGTCGCGTACCGCCGGCTCTCATCGCCGTGCGGCGCCTCAGGCACTCCGCGATCGGCAATAGCATTCTCGGCATGCCCTCGCTGCCCGGATATCACCCGTTCTCAGGCGTGCGACCTGCAGCGAGATGTGGCACGAGAATCGTGAGGCGAGCCGGCTGCGCAGTAGTTGCGGCCGTCACGCTGGCTGGCCTCGCCGCGATTCCGGCCGCGCTGCTGGCCAGCACCGGAGCCGCCGCGGCCACCACCCGCGACACCGCCCGGGGGACGAACTCGCCCGCAGCCGTCACCATCACCGGCATGAACCCGCGCTGGGCAGGGCCAAGGTCGGCGGTCGCGATCTCAGGATCGGTCACGAACACCTCGAAAACGTCGGTCAGCGGTCTGGTCGTCCAGCTGTACGCATCGCCGACCCCGGTCAGCAGCATCGCCGAGATGGCGCCCGGTGCGGTCACGTATAACGACCTGGCCGGCTTCCAGCTGCTCGCCGGCGCCCGGTGGCGGTCGCCCAGGCTGCAGCCGGGCCAGTCGGTCCGCTGGCAAATCGGCTTCCGCGCCCGCAAGATTGGCATGACGCAGTTCGGCGTCTACCCGCTTGTCGCGGTCCTACAGGACCGCGCGGGCGCAACCCTCGGCGCAAGCAGTAGCTACCTGCCCTTCATGCCGGGCAAGAAGAGCCCGTACTCGCGGCCGAAGCCCGAGCAGATCTCATGGCTGTGGCCGCTGATCGACAAGCCGATGCTCGGGTCGCCCTGGCAGAACATCTGTACGGGCCCGCAGGCGAAAGCTTTGGCGCGGAGTCTGAGCCCAGGCGGCCGACTTGCCAACCTAGTCGCTGTGGGTCAGCGCGGCGGGGCCGCCGCGACGGCGGTGTGGCAGGCCGAGGAACTGGCCGGCCAGTCGGCGGGTAGCAAGGCTGCCCGCGGGGAGGCGTCCCAGAGCCTAGCCGGGCTGAGCGGCGTCACCTGGGCGGTTGATCCAGCCCTGCTCGCCAACGCCAAGGCGCTGACGACCTGCCGGTCAAGCGCTCCAGGACTGGCCCAGGCGGCGACGGCCTGGCTGGCGTCCGTGGGGACGGCCACGGCCGACGAGCCGCTGTTCGCCATGCCCTACGGCGACCCGAACGTGGTCGCCCTGATCCGCCAGAACCACCAGGAGGATGTGAAGAACGGCTATAAGCTCGGCCGGGACGTTGCCAAGCGGATCTTGCGTCGTGACGTATCGCCATCGGCCAGCCAGCCAGCCGACGCATCCGCGCAGACCGCGGCCATTGCCTGGCTGGCCGGCGGCACCGCTGATTACGCCACGATCGAGAACCTGGCCCGCTACCAGCTCCGGGTCCGCACCGTTGTGCTGAGTCATTCTCCGTTCCCGCGCTCGCCCGACACTGTCGTGCGAGCGCCGAATGGAAGCGGTAGCTCCTCAACGTTGCTGCTAGCCAATGAGAGCCTCGGCGCGCTGCTGAGCTCGGCGGGCCATGCACCCGGCTCTGTGTTTGCCGCGTCGCAAGATTTCCTGGCGCAGACCGCGTTGCTGGCTGCGCAACCATCCGGCCAGCCGATTGTGGTCGCGCCGCCAGAACGCTGGGATCCGCCGGCGAGCCTGGCCGCCGACGTGCTCGGCGAGACGGCTTCCGCACCGTGGCTGAGCCCGGTCAGTCTGACGGCCCTGGCTAGCACGAAGTCTGCGCCCAACGTCAGCGTGCCCCAGAACAGCCCAGGTGGGCCCTTCTATCCGAAGGCGGAACTCAGCAAGCTGACGCTGGTCGGGCAGCAGATCTACCAGATAGAGGGCATGCAGGCCATCCCTGACACGGATCTGTTCCTGGCACTAGGGGCGATCGAGTCGTCGGCTTGGGACGGGAGGTCGCGCGCGACCGCGCACGCCATGCTGCAAACGGTTGCGGGCCAGGTGACCAGGGAGCAGGGCGCGGTTCACTTTGTGGTCGGCAAGGCCGGCATCCGGATCACCCTCGGCGGCCTGAAGGGCAACGTGCCCGTCTCGATCTACAATCCGCTAGGTTTCGCCGTCAAGGTCAAGGTGAAGCTGTACTACAACCAGGCATCCGGTGTCAGGATTGTCGAGGATCCGCTGGTCGTGACGATTTCGGCGGGCAGCCCGAAGACGATCAGGCTGCACGTTCAGGCCACGAAGGTCGGATCAACTACTCTCACGATGCGGCTGGAGAACTCCCAAGGCCAGCTGCTGCCATCATCCAGAGTGGCGCGAATGACTGTGCAGGCGACGCAGGTGGGCGTGCTCGGAGTGATCATCTTCGCCTGCGCCCTCGGCGTGGTCCTCATTGCGTCGGCGGCCCGCGCGGTCCGTCACGGCCGGCCCGTGGCCGCCGAAGCGAGTACGCCGCGGGATGGCGCGAAAACTGCTGGCATGGGTGGTGACCAGCCGGGCAATAAGGTCGCGGACGACCAGCGCGCGACCAGCGACGCCCTCGAAGAAGGCGAGATGGCGGCCGAACCGGCTACCGTCGTGCCTGAGCGCAGCGAGTCGGGCGCACCCCGCCCGCCTGGCCTGTGACTGAGGGAGACCGATTGAGCACCCCCGACTCCGAGCCTGACCCGTACGCGGGCGGCGAATCGCAGAGCTGGCGTACCCAGCCTGTGGTGCCGGGCTGGAGCGCGGGGCAGGACTGGTACGCGGGCCCGCATTACGACGACACCGGCTGGCAGATCGACCTGTCGAATGTCGACTGGGACGACCCCAGATACGAACCGCAGGCACCTCCAGACGCTACGTTCCGCTATGAAAGTCAAGAGCATGAGGAAGGGAACGGGGACCGTTTTTCCTTCGGCGGTTTTGACTGGACAGCCGACGACCGGGCTAACCGCCGGGACGATCGGCACGGTGGTCGGCACGCTCGCGGCGGCCGCGCCGAGGCCGACCGGTTGCCGCCTGGCCCTCCTGGCTCCCGCACCGGGCCGCCGAGAGAGCCGGTCTGGGAAGAGCCGCCGGACCACGACTCGGGGCGAACCGGCCGCGAGTCAGCTCACTGGGACCAGGGCACGGGTGGGCCGGTGCGCGAGCACCGGGACTGGGATTACCAGGACCGCGGCCCTGGCCGCCCGCCGGCGGGCCAGGGTGTCCGGGACGGGTACAGGCCTGACCCGCGCGCGCCGGGTGGCTACGATCCCGGCGGCTACCCGCCCGGCGGTCCGGCCGGGCCAGATCGGCAAGCGCCGGCCGGACTGGCCGGAAGCGCCACGCGGGCCGGAAGCGCCACGCGGGCCGGACGGGCTGCGCGGGCCGGAAGCGCCACGC
Source organism: uncultured Actinomycetota bacterium (assembly GCA_963804435.1). Classification (GTDB taxonomy): domain Bacteria; phylum Actinomycetota; class Actinomycetes; order Streptosporangiales; family Streptosporangiaceae; genus JAJYUU01. The sequence continues at coordinate 783,168 of CAWDQI010000003.1, forward strand.
GGGCCGGACAGTCGACGGGCGCCGGACGGGCTGCGCCGACCCGACGGGCAACGCGGGCCCGACGGGCCGCGCCGACCCGACGGCCAGCGGCCAGCCGGAATGCGCCCCGCCAGCGCGCGGCCGCCCGCTGGGTACGCGGGCACGGCTAGACCAGGCGGTCCCGGCGTCGGCGTTCGTCGGCCAGGCCCCGGCGGCACCGGGCAGGCCGGCCCCGGCGGCGCGTACGCCGACGCGACCGACGGATACCCGGCAAGGCCAGGCAGGCCTGGGCCAGCCAGGCCGCTACCAGCCGGGCGTCGTCGCGACGACACCGGCACCATGTCGATCGTCAGGTCAAGCAGTGTCATGGCCGTGGGCACACTCGCGTCTCGCCTCACTGGCTTCTTGCGGACGCTGGTGCAGGTTTGGGTGTTGGGCGGTGCCTGGATATCCATCGCCTACAACACGGCGAATACGCTGCCGAACGTCGTCTACAACTTGGCCCTCGGCGGCATCCTGACGAGCGTCATCGTGCCGCTGATCGTAACCGCGGGGCGGCGCGACGCCGACGGCGGCGAGTCGTATGACCAGCGGATGTTTACGCTGATCACGTTCGCGCTACTCGGCATCACGTTGGTCGCAACGATCGCAGCTGCGCCGATCGCAGACCTGTACAAGGGCGATATCACCGGCCGCCAGCTCCACGTTCTGGTGATCTTCGCTTATTTCTTCATTCCGCAGATCTTCTTTTACGGCATGAGCTCGCTCATCAGTGCGGTCCTCAACGCGCGGCGGAGCTTCGCCGCGCCGATGTGGACCCCGGTCATCAACAACGTCGTGGTCATGGTCGTCCTAAGCATGTATCTGGCCATCGCCGGGCCGGGGGGCGATAAGCACATCACGTCCGGGCAGGTGGAACTGCTGGGAGTCGGCACCACGATCGGCATCGTCGCGCAGACGCTGGCACTGATCCCGGCACTGCGCCAAGTGGGTTTCCGCTGGCTGCCCCGGTTCGACTTCCGGCGGATCGAGATCTCCGAGATCGGCCGGATGGCCGGCTGGATGTTCTGCTACATCGCCGCGACCCAGGTGGCTTTCCTAGTGACTACGAAGGTCGCTAACGAGGCAAGCGCCACGCACGGCGGGTTCACCGACTACACCTATGCCTGGCAGCTGTTCCAATTGCCCTACGCCATCGTTGGCATTTCGGTGATCACGGCCCTGCTGCCCCGGATGAGCGCCCATGCCTCCGAGCGGCGCCTTGGCTTGGTTCGCAGTGACTTTTCTACCGGAGTCAGACTGGCTTCGGCGATCGTGGTCCCCTGCTCGCTCGTGCTTGCCGTACTCGGCCCAGCGCTGGCCAGGGTGCTCTTCGGGCACGGCCACTTCTCGACAGAGGCGAGGCCCACCGGTGTCGTCTTTGCCTTCTTCTGCCTCGGCCTGTTGCCCTACATGCTGTTCCAGTTGCAGCTGCGCGTCTTTTACGCGCTGCGCGACAGTCGCACTCCGGCCTTCATCGGCCTGGCGACCATGAGCATGAACATCGTGGCTAACTATGTCGCGCTAGCAGTTCTGCCTAAGAGTGAGGTCGTGGCAGGCCTGGGCGTCGGTTTTGGCCTCGCCAACCTGCTCGGAACGGTGCTGGCCTGGCGGATACTGAGCCGGCGCTTGCGCGGGCTGGACGGATGGCTGATTGGCCGATCCCTAGTCCGGATGCACGCCGCGACGCTGCCTGCCGCGCTCATCGTCATCCTGGTCGGGCTGCTGACCCCGAACCCTTACACAACCGTGATCATCGGTGGTGGCCTGGCGGTGCTGCTTTACCTGGCATTCGCCAGGGCGCTGCGCATCGAGGAACTGACCAGGCTAACCAGTACCGTAATGTCGAGGCTGCGACGATGACCGGCCAACGGACGTCTCCAGCCGGTAACGGTTTGCCGCCGGGAGGCTACGCGCCCTGCCGCCGGGTGGCGATGCGCCTTAGCATGGAGGCCAGTACGTCATTGTCTTGTCTGGGACTGTTGACCACCTACGGCCTGCGAGGGGAGGTTCGGGGGCGGGCGCGTCCTTGAACCACGACCATGAGCACGTTCACGTCAGAGCCGGGTACGAGACTCGGCGGCCGGTACCGGCTAGAGGACCGGCTCGCCGCGGCTGCTGGGTGGTCTGCCTGGAAGGCGATTGACGAGATACTGGCCCGGCCGGTCAGCGTGATCACATTTGCCGCCGGATTCCCGCGATTGCAGCAGGTGGTGACGGCTGCGCGGGCCGCGAGCCGACTGACCGACACCCGGCTGACCCAGGTCTTCGACGTCGAGGACGACTGGGATCGCGCCTACATCGTGCTGGAGTGGCCATTCGGCGACACCCTCACCGATCTGCTGGCGGTCGGCCCGATGGAGCCGCTGGCCGGGGCGCGAATCGTCGCGGAAGTTGCCTCGGCGCTGGCCGGCGCGCACGCGGCCGGGCTCGCGCACTTGTGCCTGCGCCCCGAATCGGTGCGCTGGACGGCCGGCGGCGGGGTCAAGGTCACCGGTCTCGGCATCGACGCCGCGCTTTCCGGAATCGCTACCGACGATCCCGCCTTGGCCGACACTCAGGGTCTGGGTCAGCTGCTCTACGCGGCCCTGACCGGCCTCTGGCCGGGCCCTGACTATCCGGGCCTGGCTGCAGCACCGATGGCCGACGGCCAGCTGAGGCGTCCCAGGCAGGTGCGGGCAGGCGTGCCAACGGCGCTTGACGAGATTGCCGGCCGAGCGCTCGCCCTGCCGGGACGTGATGGCCAGGCCCCGTTCACTTCCCCGTCGCAGCTGGCCGGCACCCTGGCCGCGGTCATCCCGCCCGTACAGGTCCCGCCCGCATCGGCCGCAGGGCGAGATCCTCGGCGCGAAGCCGACCGCCTGGCGACGCAAACCCGGCATCAGCCGAGCCGCAGCCAGGCACGCAGCTGGCAAGAGGAAACCGACCGTCAGGGCGGCAGCGCCACCCGGTATCAGGATGGCCGCCCAGGTCGACGCGGTAACGTCGGCAAGCTGGCTGCGCTGACGCTGGCAGTCGTTGTCGCGGTGGCCGGCGCGACCGCAGCGGTACATTTGCTACGTAAGCCGCATCACAATGCCCCGCCCGGCCGGGGCTCAACGCCATCGGGCAGCCCAAGCAGCCAGGTGGTCACGCTGACGCCGCAGTCGGCGTCCGGTTTCGACCCGCTCAACCTCAGCGACTCCGGAAACGAAAACAGCGCGCAGGCTCCCTACGTTCTCAGCGGGACCGGGGGCGGCTGGGCCAGCCAGGACTACACCACCCCCAAGTTCGGCGGCATCAAGGCCGGCGTGGGTCTGATCCTGGATATGGGCAAGTCAGTCAAGATAACCAAGGTGCAGGTCCGGTTTGGCACGGCTCCGGGTGCAATTGTGCAACTCAAGGTCGGAGACTCCGGCGTCAGGAGCGCCCAGACTCTGAACTCCATGCAAACGGTAGTCCCGTCTACTACTCTGTCCGGCGGCACTAGCACCTTCACCGTGACCCACCCCGTTGCCGGCCGGTACTTGCTGATCTGGTTCACCAAGCTGCCACGGGATCCCAGCTCGTTCAACCCCAAGTACCCGTATGCCGCGCACGTCTATGCCGTCTCGGTCCAAGGCCTCGGCTGACGATTCACTATGATCAAAATCACTGCCTGATCACCGGTTCAGCGCTTACGGGGAAGCCCGCCCGGCACGGTGGGCTGGAGGCATCCGGAGTACTGTCGGGCAGTCACGAAAGTGTCCCATTAGCTGCAGCAAGCTCGAAGATGGCGGGGGGAGGCAGCGAGACGGAGCCACCAGAGCACACGTCCGGCCGGGTTCCGCTGCCCGAGCCGCGTCAGCCTGCCGAAACTCCGCGTCCCGAAGCGCCGAGCGGTCAAACGCCCGCGCCCTTTGTGCCTGCTGCCGGATCGCAAGGCGGGGCTCGGGCGGATCTTGCGGCGACGGAGGCCGAAGGCGGTCCATCAGACGCTGACCTGCTCCGCATGCATATCGACGGCGATCCCGATGCCTTCGGCACTTTGTTCAAACGGCACAAGGACCGGCTATGGGCCGTAGCGATCCGGACGCTCGGGGATCCAGAAGACGCGGCCGACGCGCTCCAGGATGCGATGGTATCGGCATTCCGTCGCGCCTCCAGTTTCCGCGGCGATTCCGCGGTAACGACCTGGCTGCATAGGGTTGTGGTAAATGCCTGTCTTGACCGGATGCGTCGCCGAGCCGCCCGGCCGACCGCGAGCGGCCAGGATGAAGACATGCTCGACGCCCTGGCCACCGGGAGGCCGCTGTCCGACCCATCCGGCACTACGGACACCGCCCTGGACGTGATGGCGGCGCTTCGGCACCTTGTGCCCGATCAGCAAGCTGCCCTGGTTCTGGTAGACATGCTTGGATACTCGGTCTCCGACGCCGCCCAGGTGCTCGGGGTCTCTGAAGGAACGGTCAAGAGTCGCGCCGCGAGGGGGCGAGCCCGGCTGTTGCCAAGGCTCGCACATCTTCGGCCTGGCTCGGTGCCGAGCCAGGATAACCGGAACCAGCGAGCGAGCCGGCGCGTCCAACCTGCGCAGGAGGGGGGTGACGACACGCTATGAAGCGTCATGCCAGCGCCGACGAACTGGCCGACCTTGCCGCGGGCGTCCTCAAGCCGCGTAGGGCGGGAAAGATCTCCGCGCACCTCTCAGGCTGCGCCTACTGCACCGACGTTAACAACCAGCTCGCGAATGTCTCGAGCCTGCTTGCCGCCGTGCCAGCCGCGCCCATGCCAGCGAACCTTTCGAGCCGGATCGAGAGCGCGATTGCCGCCGAGTCCGCGCAGCGGCTGGCGAGCGAGCCTGCCACTGAAGCCGGCCGACGCGACTTGCCTGCCAGGGGCTCGCGTCCCCGGCGCAGCGGCCAGGGCTGGCGCGTCCCCCTACTATCCGGGCCTGCTGGCCGCCTGGTAGCTGCCGCAGGCGCGCTGGTGATCATTGCCGGTGGCGGCTATGAGATCGCGGCCCACATCGGCACCGCCAGCGTGACGTCCACCAGCTCCAACTCCTCGGGGGCCGCCGTTGCGCCGCCCGGTGGTCTCCGGCTTAGCGTTGGCCCGAGTATTACGTACCAGCAGGGCCTCCACACGAAGAGCGTGCGGACCGTAAGTTCGGACACGAACTTCACTGGACCGACCCTGGCCACGCTGGCGGTTCAGGCTCTAAAGGCGGACCAGGTCAGGGGCAATTCCGCTGCCCCGACCGCGGGGGCGACGTCGCCCGAAACAGGCGCTGCAGCGAGGGCAACCGGGAGCTACAGCACGAACGTGCCCAGCATTCAGCCGAACTCCACGGCGCAGTCGCGTGACCTAGCCGGCTGCGTCGACCATCTCGCGAACGACCGGCGGGTGCTACTAGTGGAACTCGCCAAATTCGACGGACAGCATGCGACGATTATCGTCATCGCGGCTACCACGGTCGGCTCGGCCGATGTCTGGGCTGTGCGCCCTACCTGCTCTGCCGCGAATACCGAGCTGCTCGATCACGTGCGGGTCGCGCATACCTAGAGTCCGCGGACACCTGGGGTCGGCGCATACCTGGGGTCGGCGCTTACCTAAGGTCCGCGCATACCTGGGGTCCGCGCACACTTAGGCTTCCTGCTGGGAATCTCCAGGCCCGGCAGGTGGTTGATGCCGATGCATTCCGAAAGGGGCAGAAGCAAGTGACCGAAGTTCGGGACGTCATCATCATCGGCTCAGGGCCGTCCGGCTATACAGCCGCGCTCTACGCGGCCAGGGCCAGGCTGCGTCCCCTTGTCTTCGAGGGCTCGGTGACCTCTGGCGGCGCCCTGATGAGCACCACTGACGTGGAGAACTTTCCTGGCTTCCCGGACGGTGTGCTTGGCCCCGACTTGATGGATCAGCTACGCAAGCAGGCGGAGCGGTTCGGCGCCGAGCTGATCGCGGACGATGTGACCGAGGTGGATCTCAAGTCCGACCCGAAGCTGGTTAAGGCCGGCGAGGACGCCTTCCTGGCCCGGACCGTGATCATCGCTACCGGATCCAGCTACCGAGAGCTGGGCGTGCCCGGTGAAAAGCGCCTGTCCGGACACGGCGTCTCCTGGTGTGCCACGTGCGACGGTTTCTTCTTCCGCGAGCAAGACATCGCCGTCATCGGCGGCGGTGACTCGGCCATGGAGGAGGCTACGTTCCTGACCCGGTTCGCCCGCAGCGTGACGATCGTGCATCGCCGCGACTCCCTGCGCGCATCGAAGATCATGCAGGACCGGGCTTTGTCCAACCCCAAGATCCACTTTGCGTGGGACAGTGAGGTTGCCGAGGTGCTGGGCGACGACCGGGTGTCCGGATTGCGGCTGCGGAACGTCAAGACCGGTGAGGAGAGCCTCCTCGAGGTGACCGGGATGTTCGTCGCGGTCGGCCATGACCCGCGCAGTGAGCTGTTCACCGGACAACTGGCGACCGATATCGACGGATATCTCCTTGTCGAGCAGCCGTCGACGCGGACTGCCATCGAGGGGGTGTTCGCCGCCGGCGACGTCGTCGACAGGACCTACCGGCAGGCGGTGACCGCGGCCGGGACGGGTTGCGCCGCCGCTCTTGACGCCGAGCGCTGGCTAGCCGATCACGAATCCTGACCTGTCCGGCCCGATGGGTCCTTAACAACTTGACGGCCTGCCATGCCCGGCAGACCGAAGTAACGCAGATGGAAGGAAGTCCGAACAGTGGGTGCAACGAAGGCAGTAACCGACGAGACCTTCGAGGCTGAGGTGCTGAAGGCCGAGAAGCCGGTCATTGTCGACTACTGGGCCGAGTGGTGCGGACCGTGCCGGATGGTCGGTCCGGTGCTGGAAGAGATCGCCAGCGAGCATGGCGAGAAGATCGACATCGTCAAGCTGAACGTAGACCAGAACCCGGTCGTGACCAAGCGCTACGGCATCATGAACATCCCGACCATGAGCGTCTTCAAGGGTGGTGAGGTCGTGAAGGAGATTGTCGGCGCTAAGCCAAAGTCCGCCCTGCTCCGCGAGCTCGCCGACTTCATCTGATCAATTCGGGCTCGGCCGCGAGCCGAGCAGTCCGGCCCGGCGCCGACCGACGCCCGATGCAGCCAAACGTAAACGGCTGCATCGGGGCCGGTCTGGTGCCGGGCCTCGCGGTGTCATGTGCGGATCAAAGCCCTGGGCCAATCAGGCGGACCGTTGCGAGCGTTAACGGATCTCGGCCGGAGCGGCCCGTTATCCTCAAGGGCCGCGCACGTCGGGACCGGCAACGCGGTTGCTCGCAAAGCTCAACGGCGGCGAGCATGCTGACAACCTCTGGGACCGTTCAGAGGCCGCAAAGGGTGATTTATAGCTAGACGGGTTCTGGGCTGGGGGATTGCTTTTAGGCGAGGCGGAGGGACCGCTCGGGGGACATCGAGCCGAGCAGGCGCTCCAGGGCGACTTCCACGTCTTCGCGCCAGGACAGAGCGGTCTTGAGCTCGAGCCGCAAGCGCGGGTATCGGGCGTGCGGCCGTACGGTCTTGAAACCAACTGAGAGCAAGTAGTCGACGGGGACGACGCAGGATGGCTGTGTCCATTTCGCGTCGCCGAACGCCTCGATGGCCTTGATGCCCCGGCGCGTGAGGTCCTTCGCGAGGCCCTGGACTAGCATCCGGCCCAGGCCGCCGCCGGCGAACTCGGACATCACGTGCGCCGTCATCAGCAGGACCGCGTCGGCACTGACCGGGCTAGTGGGAAACGCGACCGATCTTGGCGCGTAGCTTGGCGGCGCATAGGTCATATAGCCGGCTGGCACGCCGTCGACATAGATGATCTTGCCGCAGCTGCCCCATTCCAGCAAGACCGAAGAGATCCAGGCTTCCTTCTCCAGCGCGGGGTCACCGACCTCCAGGGCCCTGGCCTGGCTGACCGGATCCAGTTCCCAGAACACGCAGCGGCGGCACCGGGGCGGCAAGTCGTCGAGATTGTCTAGCGTGATGCTCGCGAGTCGGCGCGACACGAAGTACCCCTGCGGTCGAAAGCCAGCGCGGGACATCACTGATGTCCCGCCGCCAGACGGAAGCCGTTGAGCGTATCCCCCCGGCCCTGGGCACATCGTACCCAGGCTGACGGCCCCTGGACCCTGCGTATTGGGGTCTTCTTGAACTAATGGCGGGGTCCGAATAGCCGGACCCCGGCCATCGAGTCGCGCGGGTTGACCGGCGCCTGGGACCGTCATGCGCCGGCAGATTGAGTTTCACGTGAAACAACGCGCCGGATGTCTGCCGCCAGGGCATCGACTTCCGCCGCAGAGGTATCGAATGCGGTCATGAAGCGCACGGTGCACCGATCGTCCGGACCCTCCGCCCAGACGTAAAAACCCCACTCGCGCTGCAGCGCTGCCGCTTCAGACAGGCTCATGGTCGCAAAGACCCCGTTCGACTGAACAGGGTACGCGAAGCCGACGCCCGGTACCTGGCCGACCGCGGCGGCCAATCTCTGGGCCATCCCATTGGCATGTCTGGCTCCGGCCAGCCAGAGGTCCCCAGCGAGCAGCGCGTCCATCTGGGCGGCCAAGAACCGCATCTTCGAGGCCAACTGCAGCAGTTGCTTGCGGTGGTACTCGCCGCCGACTGCCAGCCCGGATGTCCGCACCAGCACCGCCTCGACTCCAAGGGCGCCGTTCTTGGTGCCGCCGAAACTCAGCACATCCACGCACGCGGCGATGTCGGCCAGCGTGCAGTCCAGAAAGGCCGCCGCGTTCGCCAGCCTGGCGCCGTCAAGGTAGATGAGCAATCCCTGCTCGCGGCTAAAGGCCGATATCGCCTCGAGTTCAGACAGCGTGTAGCACGTGCCTAGCTCGGTAACCTGGGAGATCTGCACCAAGCGCGGCTGTGCCCTGTGCTCGTCGCCGCGGCCACCGAGCTTGCCCGCAATGAGCTCCGGTGTCAGCTTGCCGTCCGGCGAAGTTACCGGCAGGAGCTTGCAACCGATGATCCGCTCTGCTGCGCCACACTCGTCGACGTTCAGGTGCGATGACTCCGCGCAGATCACCGCCTCATAAGGCCGCAGCAGCAGGCTAAGGCCGAAGATGTTGGCAGCGGTCCCGTTGAACAGAAGGTAAGCCTGCTCCGCGTCGAACTCGGCACACAGCCGGTCCAGGACGCTCCGGGTGAGCGGATCATTGCCGTACCCAGGCGCGTCGCCGACGTTCGCCGCGGTGATCGCGGTCAGGACCTGCGGGTGCACGCCAGCATGGTTATCGCTGCCGAAGCTTGTACCAGTTGGGTTAGCCACGGGGCTGAGCCTAGCGGCGCGGGCACGAAGCCCGACTGGCGAGGGCGCAGCCACGCCTGCCACTGATGCGTGCGCGATGCTTGGCGACCAGGTGCGTCGCGCATGCCTCCGAATCCGCCTGAGGCGCTCAGCCCCCGGCGGGAGGTCAGCCCCGGCGGGAGGTCAGCCCCGGCGACATGGTGCGCACGATGCGTTCCAGATCATCAAGCGAGGCAAACTCGACCACAATCTTGCCCTTGCGCTGACCGAGTTCGACCTTGACCCGCGTCTCGAAGACGTCCGACAACCGGTCGGCGAGGTCCTTCAGACCGGGAGCGACCGGAGCCTTAACGCCAGGCGCGCGGGTGCCTTTGACCGGGCGCGCACCAAGCGCGACTATCTCCTCGACGGCCCGGACGGACAACCCCTCGGCGACAATCCGCCGAGCCAGTTCTTCTTGGGCAGCCGGATCCTCGACGCCCAGCAGGGCGCGGGCATGCCCAGCGCTCAGCACTCCCGCAGCCACTCGCTTCTGCACCGCAGGTGGCAGATTGAGCAAACGGATGGTGTTCGAAATGTGCGGGCGGGAGCGGCCGATACGCCTGGCGAGCTCCTCGTGCGTGGTTGAGAAGTCGTCCAGCAGCTGCTGATAAGCCGCGGCCTCTTCGAGCGGGTTGAGTTGCTCGCGATGCAGATTCTCGATCAGCGCATTCCTGAGCAGGTCGTCGTCGGAGGTCTGCCTGACGATGGCCGGGACGACAGCGATGCCCGCCAGCTGACAGGCACGCCACCGGCGCTCGCCCATGATCAGCTCGTAGCGGTCTGGACCCGCCTCCCGTACGATCACCGGCTGGAGCAAGCCCACAGCCTCGACCGACGCGGCCAGATCAGCCAGCGTGTCTTCGTCGAACGACTGCCTGGGCTGCCGCGGATTCGGCCTGATCGCGTCGACGGCAATCTCGTCAAGGTAAGCGCCCGAGATAGGGACACCTTCGTATCCGGACGCTGGCCCGTGAGCTGATGGTGCACCCGCCAGGCCCGCCATGGGCACCGATGCCGGCGGCCCCGTCGGGATCAGGGCACCGAGTCCCTTACCTAGCCCGCGTTTCGGCTGCGCCATCGTTGGCCCTCCTCACCTCTGGCCGCGGCCCGATACGAACGCATCCGGGCGATTCGGCTATCACTCGCCATCGTGCCAGAGCTATCAGCCGGCCGGAGCTTGCACGTTCCGGTGCGCCAGCTCCCGCGCTGCCTCGAGGTACGCCAGCGCGCCGGTGGAACCAGGATCATAAGTCATCACTGACTGGCCGTAACTCGGCGCCTCTGAAACCCTTACGCTGCGCGGGATAACCGAGCCCAGGACGACAGCGCCAAAGTGGTCCCGCACCTCGTCAGCGACCTGAGAGGCCAGCCGCGTCCGGCCGTCATACATCGTCAGCAAGATCGTCGTTACGGAGAGGGCTGGATTCAGATGGCTGCGGACCAACTCCACCGTGCGCAGGAGTTGCTCGAGCCCTTCAAGCGCGTAGTACTCGCACTGGATCGGGATCAGCACCTCGGGCGCCGCGACGAGGGCGTTGACGGTCAGCAGCCCTAGTGACGGCGGGCAGTCAACGAAGATGTAGTCAAGATTCGAGGCATCGTAGCTTGCCAGGGCTCGCGCCAGCCTCGACTCGCGGGCCACGTGCGGCACCAGCTCGATCTCCGCCCCGGCCAGATCGATCGTCGCTGGAGCGCAGTACAGGTGCCGGAATCCGCTCACCGGACGGACAATCGAGCTCAGCGGCTGCTCGTCGACCAGGACGTTGTACACCGACGGAATCCCGGAGTGGTGGTCAACGTCCAGAGCCGTCGACGCGTTGCCTTGCGGATCCAGGTCGATCACCAGGACCCGGCCACCGTGCATCGCCAGCCCCGCGGCAAGGTTCACTGCTGTGGTCGTCTTGCCGACGCCGCCCTTCTGGTTCGCAATAGTGATAACGCGGCACGACGTCGGTCGGGGCCACATCTCGCCGCCGGAACGTGCGACGACCGCAGCCTGGGCCGCTCTCGCGATCGGCGTATCTGCAGCGGAGGCTCCGGAGATAACAGGGATGACCACGCTTTCCTCGCTCTCGCCTGTCCGCTCACCAAATTCGGCCGCTCCAGCCTGGGGCCAGCCTGTTGCGGGGGCAACCCGGCCTCCGGTTCCCCCGGCCACGCTACCGGTGCCGGGCGCACCCGGCTTGCTAGTCGCAGCTGGCCCGGCAGCCGCAGCCCCAGCAGGTCGCATCCGGCCTGCACTCTCACTCGCGAAACTGGCAGGCGGCGGCGCGCCTGGGCCGCCCGCGCTGCTGCCAGCGTCACCGGCGGGAACCAGGGGCCGCACAGGAGCGACTGTTTCATGTGAAACACGGGCCAGCGCCCGCCGGACGCGCTCCGGTGTTGCCCCAGCCTCGTCCGGCGCAGCTGCAGACACTGAGCCTAGAGGACGCACGCTCGACGCATGACCCGGTTCCGGGGCGCCGAGCGGCCACCCCAAGCCGATGCGCACTGCTCGCCGCGCGTACCGGTCCGGAATACTACTGGGCGACATTGCCGCATATCCAGCCGCAGCCGGGTCGCCGGCATTTGGGATCCCAAGACCGCCGCGTGGCTCGTCGCTGTCGGCATCCGCGTCAGTCCTCGGGCCATCCGGCCAGCCGAGGCCTGGGGCGGACTTCGTCATCGTGGTGTTCTCCTCAGCAAGCCATGCCCGCCTTAAAGCGGCTTCCCGGCGCGTCTGTCTATCCTCCGCCCCGCCGGCTGTTCGGACGTGCCTTCCGGCCGACGGCCGCGCCCGCATGGCTGCGCTGCCCGCCATGAACCCCTGCCCGACCCTCCGGCCGACTGGCGGCCCGTCCGGCGCCCGGACCGGTGCCACGCCGCTCCGGGGCGGTGAACATCACCACTGTTGCAGTCACGCTGTTGTCGGCGCTACCCACCTGTGAGATCCGCGCGTCGGTTACACCGAGGCGGGCCAGCACCGGCCGTGCTCGCGCCAGTTCGGCATCCGCCGATGCGCCCTTCATCGCGAGTATCCGGCCGCCAGGCCGCACTAGTCCCAGGCTCAGGCCAGCCAGCTTCTCGAGCGGCGCAACCGCACGCGAGCACACCACATCGGCCGCCAGGTGACCAGCAAGATCCTCGGCCCGGCCGCGCACGACCTCGACATTCGCCAGGCCAAGCTCGGCCACGCACTCCTCCAGGAAAGCCACTCGCCTGGCCAGCGCCTCCAGCAATGTCACCTTGGCAGCTGGCAGGAGCATCGCCAGCACGATGCCTGGTAGCCCAGCACCCGACCCCAGATCAACAACCGAGGACTTGGACGGAATCAGCCGCGCGATCACAGCGCAATTCAGCAGATGCCGATCCCAGACCCGCTCCGCCTCGGCCGGGCCTACAACTCCGCGCTCGACGCCGGCTCCGGTGAGCAGTTGCGCATACTTCTGCCCGATCGGCAATGCCTCGCCAAAAAGCTCCGCGCCAGCCAGTCCCGGCGCGGGCTGCTCCGCTGTATCTGCCATCCTGCCGACCTTCCCCTTAGCCGGGCGTCACGGCCCAGGCTCGAGCCTCGTTCGAGCGCCACAAGCCCGCGAGTCCGGGCGCCGCCCCTTACCCAACCGGGAGTACTACCACACGCCGGTCCGGCTCCTCGCCTTCAGACTCGCTGCGCAAGCCCGCCGCTGCCACCGCATCGTGCACGACCTTGCGCTCGAACGGATTCATCGGCCAGAGCCGTTTTGGCTGTCCAGTCCGGCGTACCTCCTCGGCCGCGTCCTGGCCGGCTTCGGCCAGCTCCGCCCTGCGCCGCTGCCGGTACCCCCCGACATCCAGCATCATCCGGGTCCGGTTGCCGGTGTGCTGATGCACCGCCAGCCTGGTTAGCTCCTGCAGCGCCTCAAGGACCTCACCACGGCGACCGACAAGTTCATCGAGGGTGGCGCCAACGACCGAAACGACTGCCCGCTCGCCCTCAACGTCCATGTCGATATCGCCGTCCAGGTCCGCGACGTCGAGAAGCCCCTCGATGTAGTCAGCCGCTATCTCGCCTTCCAGTTCAAGATCGCCCACCGACGCCTTCGGCTGCTCTGCCACTTGGTCCTGACCGCCAGCGGCAACGCTGAGGTCCGCGTCATCGCCAAGGTCCGCGTCATCATCAAGGTCCGCGTCATCGTTATCGTGCACCCTGACGGGCCCGGACCCATCGGCCGCATGGGCCGCGGTCACGCCTGAGTAGGCGCCAGCCGCCGACTCGGCTTCACTCGCGCCAGCCTCGCGGTCGCCAGCCTCATCGTCGCGGCCAGCCTCCTCCGCCACCATGTCATCCTGCTGGCTCATTGCCAGGCTCCTCCTCGATCCGTATGTCACCGGCTTCGGTCCGCCGATCGCACCGTGCTGCCAACCGCGCTGGCCCTCAGTGCCCTGCCGGTGCAGGGCCCGGACTAGTAATGGGTCCGGCCAGCCGGCGCCCCCTCCGTGCAGCGCGCGCACACACGCGTCGCGAAGCTTAGCGCTTGCCCGTTCGTTTGCTCCGCGACTGGCGCTGAGTCTGATGCCTCACGAGCTTAACCTCCGGCTCCGGCTCCGGTTCGGGCTCCGCCCGTCCGCGGCCGAGTCGCTTGAGCACGCTGCTGCTCGCCCCGTCCTGCGGTCCGGTCCGCTGCGAGTTGGCCCCACTTGCCGGGCCCCGTTTCGCGCTCGTCCCGCCCTTCGCCGGGGCGCCATTCCTCGCGCTCGCACTATTCTTCGCGGCCGCGCCGTTCGCCGCCGCCCGGCTGAGGCGCCCGGTCTCGAGCTGCTTGCGTCCGCCCGCGCCGAGCGACTTGCCTGGCCCTCCAGTCAGCGACCTGGCAGCGGCCGGGCTAGCCGAGGCCGGAGCCGCACCATCAACCGGAGCCGGCGGTGTGTACGGGTACCGCTGGCCGAGCAGCCACTGCTGGCCCAGGGTCCAGACGTTGGTCGTGACCCAGTACAACACCAACCCGAACGGCCAGTACAGGCCCGTCAGCGCGAAGAACGGCATGATGTACGCCATGTACTTCTGCGACGACGCCATCGGGTTATCCGGCGTCGCGGCCGGCATCATGCCGCGCTTCATGCTCTGCCGGATAGTCAGGTAGGTCGTCGCCATGCTGATCAGTACCGCGCCGAAGATCACCAGCTTGGCGTGCAACGGCACGTGCAGACCGTGCGTGAACAGCACCTTGTCGGAGATCTTGGCGCCCAGGATCTTCGCCTGCGTTCCGGCCGTCACCATGGGCTCGGGCAGCCCATAGAGCGGGGTCGTGTGCGGCTTGTAATTCGCGATCGCTCGGAGCACGCTGAACAGGCCGAAGAACAACGGCAGCTGAAGCACGAACGGCAGGCAGCCCATCAGCGGGTTGACGCCCGCCTCCTGGTACAGCTTCATCGTCTCTTGGTTGAGCGTCTGCTTGTCGTTCTTGTACTTCTTGCGCAGCGCGGCCATCTGCGGCTGCAGCGACGACATCGCCCGCGTCGTGTGCATCTGCTTGATGAACAGCGGCACCATGACCAGCCGCATCAGTGCGACCAGGATCACGATGCTGAGGGCCCAGGTCCATCCGCTGGTCGGGCCGAAGACTGGATTCAGCACGTCGTAGATGTGCGTGAAAACCCAGCCGACCGCCTCGTAGAGGTAATCCAGTGGATTCGACACCTGCTAGCTCCCTTTTGCTTTGTTCATGAACGCGGCCGTTTCCTCACGAATGCTGCGCTCTGCTCATGAGCTCGGCCTCATGATTTTCAGCGCTTATGGCCTGACTGCCTGTTACTTCAACGCTTGAAACCCCTCGGTCCGTCCCCGGAACTGGATCGAGTCCGCCAGCATGGAAAGGATGGCACCGGCTGAGGCGGCGCAGGGCCAGCCACGAGCCCCGCAGCGCACCGTGCACCTGCACGGCCTCCAACGCATAGGCGCTGCACGACGGGTAGAACCTGCAGCGCGGACCCAGCAGCGGGCTGATGAAGCGCCGGTAGCCGGTCAGCAGCCCTACCAGCACCCAGCCAGCTGCTGACAAACTCCGCGATTTCCGGTCAGATCCGATGCTCACCGGCTCGTCACCTCACCCTGCCGCCGAAGCAAAGCTCCGATTACCAGGTCGAGGTCGGCGGCGAGATCCGCCTGGCAAGCCGTTGCCGCCCGCGGTGCCGCGCGCAACACAAGCAGGCTACCTCCCGGCAGCGACCCCAGATACCCTCTGACCAAGTGGCGCAGGCGGCGCCGGACCCGGTTTCGAACCACGGCGGTACCCACCCGGCGGCTTACGATGAAGCCAACTCTGGCGGGATTCGGCTGCTCGGGCCGCACCAGCAACTGACCGGACACCAGCGGCCGTCCCGCCTTACTGCCACAGTCCTGCGCAGACTTGAAGTCGGCCTTGCGGCGCATCCGCGCTGCTGAGGGAAGCATCGCGAGCCCATCGCCGCGCGCCCGTCAGACGCTGACGCGCGCGCGACCCTTCCGGCGCCTGCCTGCCAGGACTGCCCGGCCCGCGCGGGTGCGCATGCGCAGCCGGAAGCCATGAGTCTTCGCGCGGCGACGGTTGTTCGGCTGAAACGTACGCTTGCTCACTAGGACTCCAGGTTCCGGCAGGGCCGCCCAGCGAAGCTGTGGCTTTCTGCAGGCCGTCTCTTATCAGGCCAGTTCTTTGTGCTGTGCCATGCTGCGCTAAATAGGTGGTTCGGGTAGATCCGGCAGTGCCACCGACCAGTATCAGGCCATGAGGCAGCCGCGCCGGGGGTGACCGGACCATTACAAGGTACGCGCCGGCCGAGCGGCCGGTCAAACTCGGGCCCCGACGACAGGCGCGGCCGCCGACCGGACGATTTCCCGAACGGACCGCGAACTCCAGCCCTAGGCTGTGGATAGGGCATCTGGGTTGCGTGCTCCGGCACCAAAGGCCACACTCGTGCCGCTACGCGGATCGGCAACCGCTCAGCGGACGGGCAACCGGCAGTGCGAGCGGGAAGCCGCCCGGCCGCGAAAGACGTGCACAAGCTGTGGAAAAACCTGTTGATCACATGTGGGGGGCTCGGGTGACCGGCCGAATGAGCGAAGATGACCTCGCTGAAGTCTGGGCCCGCTCACTCGCCGACCTAGCCGGCATGCAGATAGAGGCGCATCAGCGGGCCTGGCTGCAGCTCACCAGGCCCCTCGGACTGGTCGAGAACACCGCGCTCATCGCCGCTCCCAACGAATTCGTCAAAGAGCAGCTGGAGACGCGGCTGCGCGCGCTTATTACCAATGCTTTGTCAAGAGAACTGGCCCGCAGCATCCAGATCGCCGTCACCGTCGACCCTGCGGCCACGGCAGATCTCGGCCACCCCGCCGAGCATCTGCCCGACGACGGCGCCGACCCGTTCCCAGGGCCCGCAGGACTGCCGGGTCTTGCCGGGCGGCAGAGCCTTAACGGACTGACCGCCCCGCAGTCCGGCAGTATCGGCGCTTTCGGCGATACCCAGTTCGACGACGGTCATTTCGGCAGCACCGCTCACGATCCGGCTGGGCCGCCGAGAGCCGACGCCGGGCCGAGAGCCGGACTGGCCCCGTTCCCCTCCGAAACCGGAAGCCCCGGACACCGTCCGGTACAAGACCATGCCCGCCACGAACTGGGCCAGCAGCCGGGCCCCGCGGCTGCAGACGGCTTCGGCGCGCATCGCACGCCGACCGGCGACGCGGGCCTGCACCGACCGCAGCTAGTTCCGATGACCGGACCGCAGGCACCAAGGCCAGGGCAGGCCCGCCTCAACCCTAAGTACACCTTCGACACCTTCGTGATCGGGTCAAGCAACAGGTTCGCGCACGCCGCTGCCGTCGCCGTCGCGGAGGCGCCGGCCAAGGCGTACAACCCGCTCTTCGTCTACGGCGACTCCGGTCTCGGCAAGACCCATTTGCTACACGCCATCGGCCACTACGCGCAGAGCCTGTACCAGGGGCTGAAGGTTCGATATGTGAGCTCGGAAGAGTTCACCAACGACTTCATCAACATGATCCGTGACGGCAAGCAGGACGGGTTCAGGCGCCGATACCGCGACGTAGACGTGCTCCTCGTGGATGACATCCAGTTCCTGGAGAACAAGGAAGGCACCCAGGAGGAGTTCTTCCATACCTTCAACACGCTGCACAACGCTGAGAAGCAGATCGTGATCTCCTCCGACCGGGCACCCAAGCGGCTCGTCACCCTCGAAGACCGGCTCCGCAGCCGGTTTGAGTGGGGCCTGCAGACCGACGTCCAGCCACCCGAGCTCGAAACCCGGATCGCGATCCTGCGCAAGAAGGCGGTGCAGGACCGGCTCAATGCGCCCCCTGAGGCGCTGGAGTACATCGCCAGCAGGATTTCCACTAATATCCGCGAGCTTGAGGGCGCGCTCATCCGGGTCACTGCGTTCGCCAGCCTGAACCGCCAGTCAGTAGACCTCCAACTGGCCGAGTTCGTGCTCAAGGACCTAATCCCGGAAACGCACGGCCCGGACATCACCGCCGCGACGATCATGGGGCAGACGGCGTCCTACTTCGGTCTGTCCATTGACGATCTCTGCGGCACGTCCCGGTCCAGAGTGCTGGTGACCGCACGGCAGATCGCGATGTACCTCTGCCGCGAACTCACCGACATGTCGCTGCCCAAGATCGGCCAGCAGTTCGGCGGCCGCGACCACACCACGGTGATGCACGCCGAACGGAAGATCCGCTCGCTGATGGCCGAACGCAGGTCGATCTACAACCAGGTCACCGAGCTGACGAACCGGATCAAGCAGCAGGTCCTGTCAGGGTGAGCATTGTGCGCCTTCGCATATTCGGCCTGCGCGGAAGCAGGTCAGGGATTCCCGGCCACGAACTGTATTCGTCCGGACACCCAAACTACGCGCGCGGCGCATTCCACGCACACAGGCTGTGGACAAACCTGTGGATGACCTTGGGACATCCGGAGGAAAACCCCTTCCGTCCAGAGGGTAACGAGGCAGTGTCCAGTGTGCGGCCGAGCGCCGCGCACAGCCGGGCCTATGGTTTCACCCGGGTCGGCCACAACCGGTGTGCACGGCCGCAACCGGCGCCACCAGCGCGGGCGAGGGTTATCCCCAAGATCCACCGACCCTATGACGACTACCAATTTGTTATTGCCGATAGTTACAACTGAAAGACGTCAGCCGACCGCCCCGGAGCACAGCCGGTTCCGCGGAGCAGATCCGATCAAGACAGCAGATCCGATCAAGATAAGGAGGCCAAGCCGTGAAGATCGTCCTTGAGCGTGACGTCCTCGCTGAGGCCGTGGCCTGGACTGCCCGCGCGCTACCAGCCCGGCCAACGGTTCCCGTGCTCGCCGGAATCCGACTGCAGGCAACCGATGAACTCGTGCTGTCCAGCTTCGACTATGACATCTCGGCTCAGGCGACTGTGCCGGTCACGACAGCCGAGCCCGGCAGCGCCCTCGTCTCGGGGCGGTTGCTCGCCGAGATCAGCCGCAGTCTGCCGGCCAAGCCCGTCCACATCACCGCGCAGGACGGCCGGGCCGTGGTCAAGTGCGGGAGCGCCACCTTCACGCTGCTGACCATGCCCGAAGACGAGTATCCGGCGCTGCCGGAGATGCCGCCAGCAGCCGGCTCGATCGGCAGCGACGCGTTCGCGACAGCAGTCAGCCAGTCCGCGACAGCGGCCGGGCGCGATGACACTCTGCCGGCCCTGACCGGCGTCCGCATCGAGATAGATGGCGAAACCCTGACACTGGTATCGACGGACCGGTACCGGCTGGCCGTCCGTGAGCTGCGCTGGACCCCGGCCCGGCCCGACCTGACCGCGGCGATGCTGGTGCCCGCGAAGGCCCTCGCCGACACGGCTCGCTCGCTGACGAACGGAGCACAGGTCTCGATCGCCCTGGCACTCCCCGGAGTCGACGGGCATGGCGGGGAGGGCATGATCGGTTTCGAGGGGGCGGGGAGGCGAACCACCACGCGACTGCTGAGCGGCGAGTTCCCGCGGTACCAGAATTTGCTGCCGAAGACCGTGAACGCGGCGGCCGAGTTGTCCACCGGCCTGTTGGCCGAGTCGGTCAAGCGCGTCGCCCTGGTCGCCGAGCGGAACACACCCGTCCGGCTGGCCTTCAGCGCCGGGCAGCTCATGCTGGAGGCCGGCACGGGCGATGAGGCGCAGGCCGAGGAAACCATCGAGGCGGACTTCTCCGGGGACGACCTGTCGATCGCCTTCAACCCGCAGTACCTGCTGGACGGCTTGACCGCGATCGACTCCGATGTGGTTCGCGTCTCGTTCACTGAGCCCGGCAAGCCGGCCCTGCTCACCGGCAAGCCGGGACCGGACGGCAACCCGGAATTCCGTTACCTGCTGATGCCGATCCGCCTGGGCTAGTCTCACCAGGTGTGCACCTGACCCGCCTCTCGCTCACTGACTTCCGCAGTTACGAGACCGCGGACGTGACACTGGGGCCGGGCGCCACAACCTTCGTCGGCGCCAACGGCCAGGGCAAGACCAACCTCGTCGAGGCCGCCGGTTACCTGGCGACATTCGCCAGCCACCGGGTGGCTACGGACGCACCGCTGATCCGGCAGGGGGCTGACCGGGCCATCGTGCGCGGCCTAGTCTCATCCGCGGGACGGGAAAGCTTGATCGAGATTGAGATCAACGCGGGCCGCGCCAACCGGGTCCGGCTGAACCGAATGCCCGCGACGCGCCCGCGTGAGGTCATCGGCGCGCTGCGCTGCGTGCTGTTCGCGCCGGAGGACATCGCGGTGGTAAAAGGCGACCCGGACCAGCGCCGCCGGTACCTCGACGACCTGCTGGTCGCGACGCGCCCGCGCTATGCGGGGGTGCGCGGGGATTACGACCGCGTGCTGCGGCAGCGGACCGCGCTACTGAAGTCGGCGAAAACCAGGGGCGGCCTACCGGCCGGGGCGCTGGAAGTCTGGGACGATCATCTCGTCTCGGCCGGAGCGGAGCTGACCGCGGGCAGGCTGCGGCTGATCAGTGAGATCCGGGAGTTGGTAGGCAGTTGCTATAGCGCGGTCTCGGGAACCCAGCGGGACACTGGTCTTCGCTATCGCATGTCGGCCCTCGCCCAGGTCCGCGGCGACACGGGAACCGGGCCTACTGCTGGCACCGTACTGGCGGCCGAGCCGGACCCGGAACCAGGCAAGCTCGCCATGCTGCTGCGCGACGCCCTGGCCGAGCGGCGCCGGGCCGAGTTCGAGCGGGCGGTATGCCTGGTCGGGCCGCACCGCGACGAGCTTGAACTGATGATCGGCGGGCTGCCCGCGCGCGGTTACGCGAGCCACGGCGAGTCGTGGTCGCTGGCCCTGGCGCTCCGCCTGGCCGCTTACCAGCTGCTCCGCTCGGGCGGGGATGACCCAGTGCTGATGCTCGACGATGTGTTCGCCGAACTTGACAACGAGCGCCGGAACCGGCTTGCTGAGCTCGTGCGCGACGCCGAGCAGGTGCTGGTCACTGCGGCTGTGCCGCAGGACGTACCGGACGGCCTGGCTGGCGCCAGGTTCAGCGTGGCAGGCGGGCTGATAACCAGTGCCTGACAAGGATTCCGGTGACAAGCTCCAGCGTGCTCGGGACGCCTTGGCCTCGGCCGTGGCCGACGCAAGGGCCCGCGGCCTGCGCCCCGTGGTCCCGCTCGCCGGCGCTAGTGCCGACGGCACTAGTTCGCGCGGGAATGATCAGCCGCCGGATGGGGTTGTAGCAAAAGCGGAGCCCGCTTCCGGAAGGCGGCGCCGGGCAGCGGCCCGGCCCGGATTTCCGGTCCAGGAAGGCCATGACGACCCGCGGTCGCTAGCACGCGCAATCGACGGCTTGCTGACGGCTGAGGGCTGGACACTGGCCGCCGCTACAGGATCGGTGTTCGGCCGGTGGGCGCAGATCGTCGGCGCGGACCTGGCGGCCCATACGAGCCCTCAGTCGCTCACCGATGGTGAGCTGACGGTGTCTGCTGACTCCACCGCCTGGGCGACCCAGGTGCGGTTGCTGGCGGCCCAGCTTGTCCGGCGGCTGAACGCCGAGCTAGGCGACGGCACCGTGGTGCGAGTTAAGGTCCGGGGACCGGTAACGAGCACGAGAAGGCCGGGTGAATGGCGGGTGCGCGGTGGTCGCGGCCCGCGTGACACGTACGGCTGAGCCTGACAGCTTGGCCAGGTAAAATGAACAAGCGCACGAGGGCTGACGCCATGCGGGGGTGTCGGCGGCGGAGTCCCCGTGTTTGCCCTGTTCCAAGAGGAGCTTCTGCTTTGTCCTATGACGCACGTTCGATCACGGTTTTGGAGGGCCTCGAAGCCGTCCGCAAGCGTCCCGGAATGTATATCGGATCAACCGGCGAGCGCGGTCTGCATCACCTGGTCCAAGAGGTTGTCGACAACGCCGTTGACGAGGCCCTTGCTGGCTATGCCGATCGCATTGACGTGACCCTGCTCGCCGATGGCGGCGTTCGGGTATTCGACAACGGCCGCGGCATCCCGGTTGATGAGCACCCGATTGAGAAGCGCCCGGCCGTCGAGGTCGTGCTCACGACGCTGCATGCCGGGGGCAAGTTCGACGGCGAAAGCTACGCCGTTTCCGGTGGTCTGCACGGCGTAGGCGTGTCCGTCGTCAATGCTTTGGCTGCCCGACTGGATGTGGAGATCCGCAAAGACGACTATGTCTGGCGCCAGTCTTATGCCGCGAGCGTGCCGACCGGCCCAGTGGTTCGGGGCGAGCAGACCGACGCAGACCGGGACGATCATCACATTCTGGCCGGACTCTGACATTTTTGAGACCACCGTGTGGAACTTTGAGACGCTCTCGCGGCGGCTGCAAGAGATGGCCTTCCTCAACCGGGGCCTGTCGATCACCCTGACCGACGAGCGTCCCGAGCACATCATCAATGGCGGACCGCATATTGTGACCTACCGCTACGACGGCGGCATCGCAGACTTCGTCCGGTACCTCAACGCGACGAAGGATCCCGTGCACGCCTCGGTGATTGAGTTCGGTGACGAGAGCGTCGGGATCTCGGCCGAGATCGCCATGCAGTGGACCCAGTCCTACTCCGAGTCCGTGCACACCTTCGCCAATACCATCAACACGGCCGAGGGCGGGACCCACGAGGAGGGCTTCCGGTCCGCGCTGACCACCATCGTCAACAGGTACGCGCGCGAGCAGAATCAGCTGCGCGAGAAGGAACCCAATCTGCTCGGCGAGGACATCCGGGAGGGCCTGACCGCGATTATCCACGTCAAGTTGTCCGAGCCGCAGTTTGAGGGCCAGACCAAGCAGAAGCTGGGGAACACCGAGGCGCGGTCCTTCGTGCAGAAGGTCTGCAACGACCACCTGAAGGACTGGTTCGACAGCAATCCGGGCGAGGCTAAGGCCATCGTGCTCAAGGCCAGCCAGGCCGCGCGCGCCCGCATCGCCGCGCGCCAGGCCAGGGACCTGACCCGCAAGAGCGCGATGGGCGGTTCCGGCCTGCCAGGCAAGCTGGCCGACTGCCAGTCCGGTGACCCGACGATCTGCGAGATCTACGTCGTGGAGGGTGACTCTGCCGGCGGCTCGGCGAAGGGCGGCCGCGACTCCAAGTTCCAGGCGATCCTGCCGATCCGCGGCAAGATCCTCAACGTGGAGAAGGCCAGGATCGACCGGGTCCTGAAGAACAACGAGGTCCAGTCGATGATCACGGCGCTCGGCACCGGGGTCCACGACGAGTTCGACATCACCAAGCTCCGCTACAACCACATCATCTTGATGGCGGATGCCGACGTCGACGGCCAGCACATTACGACATTGCTCCTCACGTTGCTGTTCCGGTTCATGAAGCCGTTGCTCGAGGCTGGCCACGTCTACTTGGCGCAGCCGCCGCTCTACAAGATCAAGTGGGAAGGCCGGGGCGTTCCTCCCAGCTACGCCTACTCCGACCGGGAGCGGGACGCGCTCATCGAGGCTGCCGCCGCCGAGGGCCGCAAGGTGCAGCGTGATGGCGTACAGCGCTACAAGGGCCTCGGCGAGATGAACGCGAACGAACTGTGGGACACCACGATGGACCCGGCCCGGCGGCTGCTGAAGCAGGTCACCGTGGACGACGCGGCGCAGGCCGACGAGATGTTCAGCGTCCTCATGGGCGAGGACGTCGAGGCGCGCCGCTCGTTCATCCAGCGCAACGCCAAGGACGTCAAGTTTCTCGATATCTAGGGCGGGCACGGGGCGGTCCGCACCGGCGGCAGCATGCAAAGGCCGCAGCACGACGAAAGGGAAGAAGGAACCAGTAAGTGCCTGACGTGACCACACCCGACGCTCCGTCGGAGGGGCGGGGCCGTACCGAGCCCGTTGACATCCAGGTCGAGATGCAGCGCAGCTTCCTCGACTATGCGATGTCGGTCATCGTCGGCCGGGCGCTGCCGGACGTCAGGGACGGCCTCAAGCCGGTCCACATCCGCATCCTGTACGCGATGTATGACGGCGGCTACCGCCCGGACCGGGGCTATAACAAGTGCGCCCGCGTGGTCGGCGACGTGATGGGCAACTATCACCCGCACGGTGACTCGGCCATCTATGACGCCCTGGTACGCATGGCCCAGGACTGGGCCATGCGGATGCCGCTGGTGGACGGGCAGGGTAATTTCGGCTCGCCCGGCAATGACCCGGCCGCGGCGATGCGGTACACCGAGTGCCGCCTCAGCCCGCTGGCCATGGAGATGCTGCGGGACATCGACAAGGAGACTGTCGATTTCCGCGCTAACTACGACGGCAAGTCATCCGAGCCGGTCGTGCTGCCGGCCCGGTTCCCGAACCTGCTGGTGAATGGCTCGGAGGGAATCGCGGTGGCGATGGCCACCAAGATCCCGCCGCACAACCTGCGCGAGGTCGCTGCCGGGGCGCAGTGGTGCCTGCAGAACTTCGACGCTACCGACGAGGAGCTGATGGACGCGCTGCTCGAGCGGATCAAGGGCCCGGACTTCCCGACGGCAGCCCAGATCGTCGGGCGCCGCGGCATCCAGGACGCCTATCGCACCGGCCGCGGGTCCATCACGATGCGCGCGGTGGTTGAGGCAGAGGAAGACAGCAGGGGCCGCACCAACCTGGTCGTGACCGAGTTGCCGTTCCAGGTGAATCCCGGACAGCCTGATCAAGAACATCGCCGACCTTGCCACCGACGGCCGGATCCCCGGCATCGCCAACGTACAGGACGAGAGCAGCGCCCGGGTGGGCCGCCGGATCGTGATCCTGCTCAAGCGCGACGCCATCGCAAAGGTCGTGCTGAACAACCTGTACAAGCACACGCAGTTGCAGGACACCTTCGGGGCCAACATGGTCGCCCTCGTTGACGGCGTGCCGCGGACGCTGCGCCTGGACCAGATGATCCGGTACTGGGTCAACCACCAGATCGAGGTCATCGTCCGGCGGACCAGGTACCTGCTGCGCGAGGCACGGCGGCGAGCGCACATCGTGGGCGCGCTGGTCAAGGCGCTCGACCAGATCGACGCCGTGATCGCGCTGATCCGGGCCAGCGAGTCCGCGGCCGCAGCCCAGCAGGGCCTGATGGACCTGCTGGAGATCGACGAGATCCAGGCCCGCGCCATCCTCGACATGCAGCTACGCAAGCTCGCCGCGCTGGAGCGCCAGGCGCTCATCGACGAGTACGAAGAGCTGATGACCCAGATTGCCGAGTACGAGGCCATCCTGGCCTCGCCCGAGCGGCAGCGCCAGATCGTCAGCGACGAGCTCGCGGAGATCACGGAGCGGTTCGGCGACGACCGGCGGACCGAGATCATCGCCTACGACGGTGACATGTCCATGGAGGACCTGATCGCGGAAGAGGACGTGGTCGTCACCATCACCAGGGGCGGATATGCAAAGCGCACCAAGACCGACCTGTACCGAGCCCAGCGGCGCGGCGGGAAGGGCGTGCGCGGGGCCCAGCTCCGAACCGATGACATCGTCGATCACTTCTTCGTCACTTCGACGCACCACTGGATCCTGTTCTTCACGAACAAGGGCCGGGTGTACCGGGCGAAGGCCTACGAGCTGCCCGAAGCAGGGCGGGACGCGCGCGGTCAGCACGTGGCGAACCTGCTCGCCTTCCAGCCGGACGAGCGCATCGCGGAGGTGCTGGCGCTTCGCGATTACGATGTCGCGCCGTACCTGGTGCTGGCGACCTCATCCGGTCTAGTGAAGAAGTCACGGCTCGCCGACTTCGACTCGCCTCGGTCCGGTGGCATTATCGCCATCAACCTGCGCGAAGACGATGAGGTGATCGCGGCCCGGCTCGTTTCGCCAGACCAGGATCTGTTGCTCGTCAGCAAGCACGCCCAGGCGATCAGGTTCCGGGCCAGCGACGAGGCGTTGCGTCCGATGGGCCGGGCGACCTCGGGCGTGATCGGGATGCGCTTCACCGACGGTGACCAACTGCTCGGCATGCATGTCGTGGACGAGGGCGCCGACGTCCTCGTTGCGACCGGCGGCGGGTACGCGAAGCGCACGCCGGCCGACCAGTACCCGGTGCAGGGGCGGGGCGGCCTTGGTGTCGTGACTGCCCGGATCGTGGAAGCCAGGGGAGAGTTGATCGGCGCCCTTATGGTGTATCCCGAGGACGAGGTATACGCCATCACCTCGGCCGGCGGGGTGATCAGGACGGCGGCGTCGGAGATTAAGCTGTCCGGGCGCCAGACCATGGGCGTTCGGCTCGTCAACCTCGCGAGCGGCCAGAGCGTGGTCGCAATCGCCAGGAACGCTGAAGCTATCGAAGGCGGCAACGTCGTCGATGCAGCCAGTGATATCGAGCCGCCTGACGATACCTCCAGTGGCGATGCGCCGGACATAATCGATGCGGACAGTGTCGGAGTGGGCACGGCCGACGCCGACGCTGACATTGAGGCCCACGGTGACACTGACAGTTAGTAACGGGGCGGCAAAGCAGGGTCACCATTGTGGTCACCCTGCGCCCGCTAGCAGCGCATGCTGGGATCATGCCTGGTAGATGAGCTCATGCACCGTAGTATTGTGCCGAAAGCAACTCAAAATGAGCCGGCGACGGGGGATGCTGTTTCTGTAATCGGGCAGCGTCTGGATCGAGAGCCTCCGGGGCGCAACAAAAAGGCGGTCTCGGACGTCATGACAATAGCCGTTGGAAGCGGATCCTGGTTCGAGCGAATCAGGCAGTACTGACTGGGGATAACCTCGTGTCAGACAACGGTGCGGAGGAGGACGGGGTGGACAACCGCGTGCAGGCGCCCTCATGGGCGCCCGGCGAAGGTTCAGACGGCAAGGCCTCAGGCCAGAGCCCTGCCGAGGCAGCATCGCCAGCGGCGGACCGCTCTCCTGCCGGCGCACCTGGGTCGGGCCCGGCCAACGGGGCCCCAGCTGGACCTGAAGCAGGCGAGGCCGCCTCGGCGGCCAAGCCAAGCGGCCCGGTCGGCCCGCCCGTGGTCAAGGGTTCCGGTGTCCCTTCGGCCCGGCAGCCTGCGGCGTCGGGGTCCAGGCCAGGTGCCGGATCCGCGCCCGGCTCTTCCCCGAGGCCAGCAACGCCCGAGACCAGACCAGCGTCCGGGCTCGGGTCGTCCGCTGGAGCTCCGCAACCGGGCATCATGAGTCCGCCCGCTCCGCAACCGGGCATCATGAGTCCGCCCGCTCCGCAACCGGGCATCATGAGTCCGCCCGCTCCGCAACCGGGCATCATGAGTCCGCCCGCGCCGCAGCCCGGCCCCGCGTTCACCCCTGCGGGAGATGGTGCTGGCATGAGCCAGGCCGCTCCGCTCCCGGGTCCGGCAGGCAGCGTCGGGGCCGCAGGCATCGCCGCGCGCCTGTCGTCGTCGTTCGCCGGGCTGACCCGTACGAGCAAGCCCAGAGGCTATCCGCCGGCGAGGCGGCCTGCCGGACCGAGGGGCCCCAGGCCGCGTGTTGCTGGGCCCGGCGCGACCAGGCCGGGCACGCCAACGGCAGGGCGACCGCAGCCGGGTCCGGGCAAGCAAACCAGGCGTGCTCAGCTCAGCTTGGAGCGGATCGAGCCGTGGTCCGTCATGAAGTTCAGCTTCCTGATCTCGCTCGTAGGCTGGGTCGTCCTGTTCGTCGCGGTGGCCATCCTTTTCTTTACGCTGTCAAAGCTGGGCGTGTTCCACTCGATCGAGAAGACGTGGGGCCTGGTGACCACGAGCAAAAACCACCCCGCGTCCAGCGCTTCCAGGTGGTTCAGCGCGTCGCGCGTCCTGGGTTACACCATGCTGGTGGGCGCGGTGAACGTCATCGTCATGACCGCCCTCGCCACCGTCGGCGCGGTGATCTACAACCTTCTCTCAACGTTCTCCGGTGGCATCGAGGTAACCCTCAAGGAATCTGACTGAGCACCTAGTCGCAGCTTGCGGTAGCCTAGCTCGGCGTGCCCGATGCGGATGCAACTGGCACGCATGCGGGCCTGTAGCTCAGACGGTTAGAGCGCTTCCCTGATAAGGAAGAGGCCGGAGGTTCAAGTCCTCCCAGGCCCACCAGGCAAATTCGCAGGTCAGAGGGCCGTTTCTCGTGATGTTCACATTCATGAGGGGCGGCCTTGCTTGCGCTCGTCCGGCCCCATTCACCCTGCCGGTAATCGCTACCGTCGGCTGGCGTCGTTTTCTTGTCGCATAACCGTGCGGCATCCACCGCGGGGTACCACACAGCTCGACCAGATCGCCCGTCAGCTCAACACCCGCCCCGCCGCGTCCTCGGCTACGGTTCCCCCGAAGAAGCCCACAACGACCTGCTCATTGCAACAGCCACTTGACACCAGCGCGTTTCTCGCCGGGTCGGCGCCCACTTTGCTCAGGTTCGGGTCCTGCACGGGCATCCGGCCAGGGACGGTTCGGGCGCGGCGAGGCGGGGAGTAGCAGATGGATAACTGGGGGGTGAAGTGATGACCGCACCGCAAGTCGACTACTGGGCGCTATACCGCCAGCTCCCGGTACCGGTACTGGCGCTGACGCCAGAGTTCCTGATAGCCGACGCGAACGAGGCGTACATGGAGGCGATGGGCCGCACGCAGGAGGATCTGCTGGGCCGCGACGCCTTCGATGCGTTCCCCGACAACCCGTCGGATCCGGGGGCGACGGGCGTGCGCAACTCGATCGCGTCGCTGCGCCGGGTCCTGGCCACCGGCCAGCCTGACGCCATGGAGTTCCAGAAGTACGACGTCGAGATACCGGGCAGGCCGGGCCAGTTCGCCAGGCGGTACTGGAGTGTGGTGAATGCGCCGGTGTTCGGTCCCGACGGCCGCGTTTCGCTGATTGCGCACTGCCTGGAGGAGGTAACCGAGCGCATGCGAAGGTTCATGTCAGCGCTGGCCGCGGACCCGGAGCACGAAGGACCCGGATAGCGCGGCGATAGGGTCGGCCCGCTCGGGATTCTGATCGCTCAGACGGTGCCTGCTCTGTTCATATCGCGACTACCTCTTACGTCCAATCGGAGGTTTTCCGGCTAGTTTTTCGTCCGCTCTATTGTGTTCTGCTGCCCTTTGGTCGCCCACCTGGGCATGCGCGCCGTTTTCGGGGTACCCTAGGCGGCCTTGCGGTGGTAGCTCGTTGCGGTGACGGGGTCCGGATGGCGGGAGGGTTCGCAGGCTGCCCGGAAAGAATGGGAACTGCGACCCTGCCCAATCGCACGGCGGGCCCGTTGGCGGCGGCTGCGGTGAGGAAGATCGCGGCGAGCAGCACGAAGGCGCGCCTGCCTACGACGCTGCCCTCGTACAGATAGGCGAGGGCGTCGATCTCCCCGCCGACTCCGTCGGCAGCTCGAATTCGCTCTGCTTGGTGTCCGAGGTGGTGTAGGTGTATTTGAGCGTCGCGGCGACGCCGACTCAATCGCGAACGAGTTTCAGTGCCAGCCTGGGCACGACAAAGGATGCGAGAAAGATCGGCAAGAGCCTCTTTCCGGTGCACCGGAAGGCGACGATCTCTTCCTCGGCGGCGTCGAAGGTTTGAGTGCTGCTCGAGTTTCGTCCATTGCGAACTTGCAAGGTGTGACGTCCAGGCTCGACTGGTATCTCGATCGTGTGGTTCATTTCGACCGACCCGACCCGCTCACCGTCGACCACGACATCGTACGTGCCACGACGGACCTCCGCTCCGATTGCCTTATGAGTCAACTTCAGCGTCGCCGACATTTGTCGATCTCCTCTTGTTTCTTAACGGCGCTCCTCTGGCTGCTCGGCGACGGACACAACGTGCCGCCGGCCTGGGCAGCAGGTCGACGTGGTGCCGGTCGTCGCAACCGCTGGCGGCACATCGTCGGGGTCGGGACGCCCGTGTTGCGCCGATCGCCAGAAGGGATCCGAGGCGGTGTCGCCCGTGGCCATCGTATGGCCATGCCCGCTTGCGGTCGATGCGTACGCGGCGGCCGGCCGTGATCTGGGGTTCCCGCGCCCGGACTGCCCGTCGTGTGGCGGGCCGCTGGTGTTCTGGTCGGGGGTACCGGCGTTATGTCCGGGAGGCGCGCCGGTAGTGGAAGATCTTCGTGCCCCGGCTGCGGTGCGCCCGGTGCGGGGTGAGCCATGCGCTGCCTGCGTTCACGCTGGCCTGGCGGCTGGATGTGGTCGGCACCCGTCGTGCCCGCGGCGTGCCCGTCAACAAGGTGAATCCAGGGGCCTCACGGTCCGTAGCGGTCGCCAGACTGCGCCTTTGGCCAGCACCTCGGCAGTTCGTGTCCACAGCGTTAACCCGCCCGGAACTTTTCGCACTTGCACAGCGCGCAGTCCCTGCTACGCCAGTGACGGCGGTGCGCTTCCTCTACGTGACCGCACTGGCACCACTCTGACCCGGGATTCTCGGTGATTAGCTCCTGCAAAATCCGGATCGATTCCCCCACGTCACGGCCGGCCTCCCGGGCCGCCCGCAGCACGGCGAGCACCTCCCCGATGGTGATCGTGGTGCCAGGGCCAGTCATGGGTCCTCGTTCCTGCCGTGCGCGCGATGCAGGTGTGACGCGGTTCTTGCCGTGCGTTGTTTACAGTCGGCGCGTGATCCGGTGCCCGAACGCGCATTACGGCTTTGCTGACGCCTGGGGCCTTGCCAAGACATGAGTGGTCGAGTCGGCCTCCGCATCGCATATCGCCGCCCGCGCCTGCGGCGTTGCAGGTGAGCGGACGTCGAAGCGCGCCGCGGCGATCCGGT
The DNA here is from genome assembly GCA_963804435.1 of uncultured Actinomycetota bacterium. GTDB lineage: Bacteria > Actinomycetota > Actinomycetes > Streptosporangiales > Streptosporangiaceae > JAJYUU01. Next base: position 813,566 of record CAWDQI010000003.1, read on the forward strand.
GGATGACTTCCTGTGGACCGCCGATCACGGCCTGGACTAGCCGATCTTGCAGTCGTTCCTAGCCGGCTACCTTGAGCGCGGCGAGCTCGGCCCCGGCGCAGCCGAACGGTCCGCCTTCTACTAGCTTGAGCACTGCCATGAGCGGGCCATTGAGGCCGACCCTCGGTATGACAAGCTGCGCTGGCAGCTGGTCTCCGCCATTGCGGCGCCGGGGCAGGCCGACAAGACGATTGGCCGCTACCAGCAGCGGCTCGCCACCGCTTCCGCCGATCCGCGCGAGCATCAGGTTCTGGCCAGTGCATACCTGCTCGCCTGCGATTGCGACCGGGCAGGGCATGTCATTCACAGGGGCCTGGAACTGCCCCCCGACGACCCGTCTCTGACTGAGCAATAAGGCGACCTGTTCGCCGCGACCGGCCGCCCTGATGACGCCGTCTCATCCTCCGCAGCGCGCCTTCACCCTCGAGCCGGGCAACCTCAGCCCGCGTTACAGCACGGCGTTCGGCCTCGGCCAGGATCGCCTGGCCGAGGCCGCCCAGGAATGGCGGTTCAGCTGACGGTCCGCGCTCAACCTGGCAACTCGCCCTGGCCAGCCGCGAGCGAATGTGCCGAGCGCATCCCGCGCCCGGCCGGCTCCCGAGCGGCCCGCGAGAGCCGAAACAGGTGAGAGAAGTCGTCTCAAGTTTCCGCGGCGCCTCGGTCAAGTGCCGACGTAGGCCGCGAGGTGCTCGCCGGTGAGGGTGGAGCGGGTGGCGACGAGATCGGTGGGTGTGCCTTCGAAGACGATCCGCCCGCCGTCGTGGCCGGCGCCAGGGCCGAGGTCGATGATCCAGTCGGCGTGCGCCATCACCGCTTGGTGGTGCTCGATGACGATGACGGACTTGCCGGAGTCGACGAGCCGGTCGAGCAGGCCGAGCAGATGCTCGACGTCGGCGAGGTGGAGGCCGGTGGTCGGCTCGTCGAGGACGTAGACGCCGCCCTTCTCCGCCATCCGGGTCGCCAGCTTGAGCCGCTGCCGCTCGCCGCCGGACAGCGTAGTGAGCGGCTGGCCGAGGCTGAGGTAGCCGAGCCCGACGTCTACGAGCCGGCCGAGGATAGCGTGCGCGACCGGCGTGCGCGCCTCGCCGGTGCCGAAGAACTCCTCGGCCTCGGTGACCGACATCGCGAGCACCTCGCTGATGTCGCGGCCGCCGAAATGGTAATCCAGCACCGATGCCTCGAACCGCTTTCCCTCGCAGTCCTCGCAGATCGAGGTGACGCCGGCCATCATCGCCAGGTCGGTGTAGATCACCCCGGCGCCGTTGCAAGACGGGCAGGCGCCCTCAGAGTTGGCGCTGAACAGCGCGGGTTTCACGCCATTGGCCTTCGCGAACGCCTTGCGGATCGGCTCGAGCAGCCCGGTGTACGTCGCCGGGTTGCTGCGCCGCGAGCCCTTGATCGCGGCCTGATCGACCGAAACCACACCGTCCCGGCTCGACACCGAGCCGTCGATCAGCGAGCTCTTTCCCGACCCGGCCACGCCGGTCACTACCACAAGCACGCCAAGCGGTATGTCGACATCGACGTCCTGCAGGTTGTGTGCGCTGGCGCCGCGCACCTCCAGCACTCCTGACCGCTTCCGCATTGACGGCTTCAATGCGGCCCGGTCGTCCAGATGCCGCCCGGTGAGCGTGTCGCTGGCCCGCAGCCCCTCGACAGTGCCCTGGAACACCACCTCGCCACCGGCGGTGCCGGCGCCCGGGCCGAGGTCGACGACATGCCCGGCGATCGCGATCACCTCCGGCTTGTGCTCCACGACCAGGACGGTGTTGCCCTTGTCGCGCAGTTGCAGTAGCAGCTCGTTCATCCGCTGGATGTCGTGGGGATGCAGCCCGATCGTGGGCTCGTCGAATACATAGGTAACGTCGGTGAGCGCGGACCCGAGGTGACGGATCATCTTGGTGCGCTGGGCCTCGCCGCCGGACAGGGTCCCTGACGAGCGGTCGAGACTGAGGTAGCCGAGCCCGATCTCGACGAACGAGTCGAGGGTCTGCTGCAGCGACCCCAGCAGCGGCCCGACGGACGGTTCGTCCATACCCCGCACCCATTCAGCAAGGTCGCTGATCTGCATCGCACAGGCGTCGGCGATATTAATCCCCTTGATCTTCGATGACCGAGCGGCCTCACTCAGCCGGGTGCCGCCGCATTCGGGGCAGGCGGTGAAGGTGGCGGCCCGGTCCACGAACTCCCGGATATGCGGCTGCAGCGCCTCCCTGTCCTTGGAGAGGTACGACTTCTGGATTCGAGGGATCAGCCCCTCATAGGTCATGTTGATGCCCGCGATCTTCATCCTGGTTGGCTCGCGGTGAAGGAAGTCGTGCAGCTCGGTCTTGGTGTAGTCGCGGATCGGCTTATCCGGGTCGAAGAAGCCCGACGCGGTGTATAGCCGATTGTTCCAGCCGCCCGCCTGGTAGCCGGGGATGGTGACCGCGCCCTCGGCGAGCGACTTGGACTCGTCGTACAGTTGCGACAGGTCGACATCGGAGACCGTGCCCATTCCTTCGCAGCGCGGACACATGCCGCCGGTGCGCGTAAAGGTCTTCCTCACGGTCTTGGCGTCACCGCGTTCGATTGTGATCGCTCCGCTCGCTCGGATCGAGGGAACGTTGAAGGAGAACGCGTTAGGCGAGCCGATATGTGGCCGCCCTAGTCGGCTGAAGAGGATGCGCAGCATCGCGTTGGCGTCGGTGGCGGTGCCGACCGTGGAGCGGGCGTCGGCACCCATGCGCTCCTGGTCGACGATGATCGCGGTCGTCAGTCCCTCGAGTACGTCGACCTCGGGCCGCGCCAGCGTCGGCATAAAGCCCTGTACGAAGGCACTGTAGGTCTCGTTGATCATCCGCTGCGACTCGGCAGCGATCGTACCGAAGACCAGGGAGCTCTTGCCCGAGCCGGAGACACCGGTGAACACCGTCAGCCGGCGCTTTGGGATCTCGATGCTGACGTCCTTGAGGTTGTTCACGCGGGCTCCGTGCACGCGGATCAGATCGTGGCTGTCGGCAACGTGCGGCGCAGGCGACTGCGTGTCCGTCCTCGTGGCCATGCTCATCGTGTCTCCCTCTGTTAGGCGGGGCCGCCTTCGCGGTCCCCGTCGGCGTCGCCTGGCTCGATCTGACCGGCTACGAGCTGTACGTCTGGTTCTCCTCCGCTTCGGCCCGTGGAGCCTCGGGGTCCCGGCCACGCGGCGGGCCCGCGAGGCGTCTGGGCAACCAGCGGGCCGTCGCGCATCGGCTCGCGGTCGGGCAGATCGTTCACCTCACGCCAAGTCTGGATGCGACGCGGGGAGATACCGGACCAGGGGCACCGCGCAGCCAGCGCACGCGAGTATAGGCCGATGCGGGCGGCGAGCCGGTCAGCCCGATCTTGCGGCAGCGCCTCGATCTTGAGGACTTGGACTCGCCCTCGGTGTCGGCGCGACGCTGAACGCGGGAGCCAGGGGTGGGCGCTCATCGGTCCTGAAGCAGCCCGAGGACGTTGCCATCGGGGTCGGTAACGGTGGCCACCAGGCGGCCGCCACCGACGTCGTGAGCGGGCTCCTTCACGGTGGCACCCGCGGCGGTCACCTCGGCCAGCTTCGCCTCGATGTCAGGCACGTGCCAGTAGGCCACTGGGGAGGTCATGCCCTGCGGTCCGCCGCCCGGCACCAGCCCGATCTGCTGGCCCGCGGCCTCGAAGCCGACATAGTAGGACTCGTCGGTCTGCGGCGGGACCCCGAGCAGGGCGGCGTACATCGCCTTGGCGGTTGCCAGGTCGGAAACGGGATGCAGCACCGTCTTGATTCCCTGAGTGGAAGAGCCGGTCATAGGTCACTCCTGAAGTCGTGGATCTGGTCGGGATTGTCTGGCTTAAAGAAACAGGAAGTCGGCAAGATCGGCTGCCCAATCGCCCCGGATGGCGATTTCGCCGCCGCCGGCCGTGCTTTCTTAACCTGGCCCAGCCCGCGAGAGGAGGAGGACCACTGGGACCATCTCTCGGGGGTCGCGAAAGCAGCCCAGGAATGCGTCCGGGTCGTGCCGGAGGAAACTCGCGTGAATCGTGCTGTCCATGGCGGTCACGCTAGCTGCGGCTCAGGGGGCCGCGCTTCTCGATTCCTGATCGGTCTGGTCACCTGTTTCGGTGTCTTCGAATCAATCGGAGCGGGAGGAACGGGCTCCCAGCTCGCGCAGCCAGGAGATGACGTTCTCCTGCCTGGTGCTGAGCCCGCTAGCGGCGTCAAGCGGCGTGCCGTTCGCATAGTCCGGCTCCCAGTGGAGATCCGCGCCGCGCGAGAGCAGATATTCCGCGGCGCGGCGCTGGCCGGCAGTGCAAGCGTGCCAGAACGCTTGCGACACCTCCTCCGCCGGCGGGTCGCTCCCCAGGAGCACCTCGAGGCGGCCAAGCATGCCCAAAGCGGCTGCATGCCAGGCCTTGTCAACTCTGGCGCCGCGCGCCACCAGCAAGCGGGCGACATGCCAGCACCCGTAGCCAACGGCGTTGTCGAGCGGAGTGCCGATCGAACCGTCAGGCGCCTCGATATCGGCTCCTCGCTCGATCAGGGCTGCGGCCACGTCGACATCGTCGCTGCTTGCCGCGTAATGCAACGGCGTCTCATCGCCCGGACCGGCCTCCGAACCTGGACTGGTCGTCCGGGCGTTGGGATTGGCGCCAGCGTCGATCAAGAGCCGGATGATCTCTGGGCCGTTGCGGAAATAGCCGGGCCAGTCAGTGACAAGGTGCAATGGCGTCCTCGTGCCGCCGCCCCTGCCTACAAGCCCGGCTGACGCCAGCGCGGGGTCATTGCGCAGCAATCTCTGGATCGCCTCGACGTCACCTGCACGAATCGCGGCAAGCAGCTCGACAGCGTTTTGGTCGTCAGGAGGGATCGACTTGCCGGCCTCGTGCTCACTCATCGCCCCATCATTCCAGGCGCTGGACAACAGCCGGATTGGGCGGTTCGAATCAAGTAAGAAGCAGCTGCCGTCTCCTGGTCCCACCCCGGCAGGTGCCGCCGCAACCACTTGATATCTCATAGCCATGCACGGCAGCGGCTCAGTGGGTGGCTTGGGTAGCCCGAGGCTCGGCATCCGGACTTGCGCGCAATGGCGTGGTCAATCCAGGCCGGCCCAGAGACCGCGCTCGGTGTAGAAACGCTCGACCTCATCCAACTCGACCTCGGCGTCCTCAGCCCTCGCCATGGCGGCGCCAGCGACCCACCAGTCGGCTCCGGGTAGTCCGGCGGACAAATAGGCTCGGGTTCCGGGCTGTCGATGCTGCTGGGTGCGGCGGGGATGCGCAACGACTTCGCCGTGCGAGGGCTCCCATAGCCGGACAAGCCCGGTCTCTTCGCCGAGCACGACCGCGTCGTACCACCGCCAGACCACCGTTTCAACGCCGTCCGCCGCCGCCGCGACCGCTACTAGGTGACCAGGTGACACCCTTTCCGTCCGCGGCGACGGGAAGGGCTTCGCGTACCCGACGGAGCAAAGCTGTCCCGCCCGGAGAATCTCACAGACATCCTCCTGAACACGGAGAACGATCCCGCAAACCAGCAGCGCGGGAGTAAGACTTTGAACTGCAGAATCAACCATGCGTCGAGTGTGTCCTGGCGGGTCGCCGGCCAGCAAAACGTTTAAGGCGTCTCAGGGATCATGGCAACAGCTCCAGCCACTTGAGCGCCCGACTACCAGGCCGCGGGACCGCTGGCGTCGAAGTACCCGCCGGTGGGGCCGTCTGCGCCGATCTGGGCCATCCCGACGATGACATCGGCACCCTCCGCGGCGGTCTGGCCAGGGCTAGGCTGCGCAGTGATCATGGCAGCAGGCCAGACAGGGAGCGCGACCGCCGGCCACAGTAGTGACGTCGATCAAACGCCGGAGGAGACCTCCCGCGCTCACCTGGAGTTGCATGAGTTGTGCAGGCGCACCAAAGCTTGTGGATAAAGGCTGGAGAGTTACATCAGTCTGCCGCCTCGGAAGGAACGATTTGGGCAGCGAGCCGGAACGAAACCGTGTCCTAGGCATACCGTTGCGGGCAGCTGAGCATGTCAGGCAGGGCGGTGAGCAGGAGGATGCCCCCAGCGGGGTGGGAGGGACGCTTCCATCGGGCAGGCAGGGCGAGGAGCGCCAGCGTGTTCTCGGCTTTCCCGCTGACTGGTTCGGATCACCGGAAATCGACGTGTTTCGATCATTGGCACATCCATCCGCGAGTACAAGCGACGTGCAGAGCGCCGTCGAGAGGTAGCTGCGTGCGGCAGCTGATGACGCTTGTCCGTACTCAGGGATGTCATCATGACTACGGACAGACCCGGCCGTTCCGCTCAAAGGCGGCGTGGGTCAGCGGCATCAACCGCGCCCAGTAGGCCTCCATCTCCTCGGCTACCATCTCGATCTCACGCTGCGGAAACGACGGGAACACCGAATCGGGATGGCGCACGCGCAGCGAAAGGAAGTTCATTAGCGAACGGGCGTTGCAGGTGGCGTACATCGAGGAGTACAGGCCGACCGGCAGCACAGTACGCGCGACTTCCCTGGCCACGCCGGTCTCCAGCATTTCGAGGTATGCCGAGTAGGACTGGCGGCAGGCGGCCTGGACTGTCTCGGTGACCAGTGCATGCTGCTCGGCGGAGCCGTCGCTGAACACGTAAGCGCCCGGTTTCCCGGTTTGCACCAGCTTGCGGTCGGGACCGGGGACATAGAAGACCGGGTCGAGCTTGCGATAACGACCGCTCTCCTCGTTGTAGCTAAACGTGCGGTGCCGCATGAACTCACGGAACACGAAGATGGGCGCGCTCACGTAGAAGGTCATGGAGGAGTGCTCGAACGGCGTGCCATGCCGGTCCCGCATCAGAAAGTTGATCAGCCCGGCCGAGCGCTCGGGATCCTCGTTGATTTCCGCGAGCGTCTGCTCACCCTTCGTCGAGACCCGGGCCGCCCAGATGACATCGGCATCGGACGCCGCGTGCTTGATCAGCTCGACCGTCATGTCGCTGCGGAAGGTTATGTCGGGCACGGTCGCCATTGTCCTCGCGGCTGGCTCTGTCCTCGCGGCTGGCTCTGTCCTCGCGGGGGCTTCTGTCATTGCAGCCACTGTTAGTTCCATCAGGGCCTGCTTTCTCGAACGGTCCTTCTCCTGCCCAGTCCGGCCAACTCTCATCATGCCGACGCCGGCAAGGGAAGGCGGCTACCCCGGACCGGCGCGCCGCCAGATCGCATCAATTAAGAGATCCCTTAATCTGCGTTCGGCGCGGCTATGGAGCCGGAGTTACAGTCTGGCGAGGGGTGCCCCCTGTTGGCGGCTCCCAGGCTGGAGGGATTCGCGATGAGCGCAAATGCCGACGATGCACTCGACGTCTTGCGTGAGGTGTGGCGTAGCAGCGGGCAGCGCTCGGTTGAGCTCGATGATGCCACTGGCAGCGGAAAGTCCTGCAAGAAGATGCAGGATGTCGGATTCGATGACTTTGCGGCCGGAGAGGCAGACCTCAGGGCGGCATGGCGGGCGCGGCTGGAGCGCGAAGGCAAACTAGCCCGGTCAGTGGGAAGCCTCCGGGATCTGGTCCTGGGCCAGTCCGAGCCCGCGCCTGAAGCGCGCTTGCCGCATGCCTGATTCCAGGTGCCGACGGCGAGGAGATTCGCTTCGTGGATTATCCCAGCACCGTCGGTGAGCTGACCGGGCAGCTGCGCGAGGGAGGGTACATAGCTGACCGCGGGCTGGCCACCGCGTTGGTCGTGTCACTGTCCCTGCACCGGCCGCTACTGCTTGAGGGCGAAGTCGGCGTCGGCAAGACAGAGGTCGCGAAGGTTCTGGCCAGTGTCTTCGCTCGGCGGCTCATCCGGCTGCAGTGCTATGAGGGCATCGACACCAACCAGGCCATGTATGAGTGGGATTACGCGCGCCAGATGCTTCAGATCCGCGCACTGTCAGAGCGCCAGGCTGCCGACGACCAGGCCGTGGACAAGCTGTTCGGACCAAAGTTCCTGCTCGAGCGCCCGCTGCTAGCCGCGGTCAAGGCCGGTGACCAGGCCGTGCTGCTGATCGATGAGATCGACCGCGCCGACGACGAATTCGAGGCATTCCTGCTCGAAATCCTCTCGGACTTCCAGATCACGATCCCCGAGATCGGCACCATAAGCGCCCAGACTCCGCCTGCCGTGGTCCTGACGTCCAACCGGACCAGGGAGTTGCACGACGCGCTGCGGCGCCGCTGCCTGTATCACTGGATCGGCTATCCCTCCCTCGCGCGCGAGGCCGAGATCGTGCTCATCCGCGAGCCGGCCGCGTCCGCCAGCCTGACCAGGAAGGTCGTGTCGGCCGTGCACCGGATGCGCGAGCTGGACCTCGCCAAGCCGCCCGGCGTCGCCGAGACTATCGACTGGGTGCGGACACTGGAGTTTCTCGGGGAGAACGATCTGTCGGTGCAGGCCGCGGCCGACACTCTTGGGTCAGTGCTCAAGGATCGCGACGACCTCGACGTTGTCCGGGAGAACCTCGCGGAGCTCACCGCCGGTGCCTGACCGGGCCGACTTCACTGGCGTGCTGGCCGGGTTTGCCGGGGCGCTCCGCTCCGCCGGGCTGGCGGTTGGCACTGGTGACGTACTGACCTACTGCGCTGCGGCCGGGCTGCTAGATCCAGCCGATCTGACCGACCTCTACTGGGCCGGGCGCACGTCACTCATCAGCCGACCGGAGGACATCGTTACCTACGATCGTGTCTTCCGGACCTTCTTCCTGGGAGACGAGGGCGGCGATCGGGCACTGCCAAGGCTGCCGGCGAGCGCGGTCGCCCGGGCCGAGGCCTCCTTCGTCATGCCGGCGACCGAGCCGGGCCGCGCTGACAGTGAGCAGGAAGCGAAGCTCGGCTTGATGGCTTCGGACGTCGAGGCCCTGAAGCAGCGCTCGTTCGCTGCCTGCACGCCAGCCGAGGCGGCAATGCTGCGGAAGATCATGAAGCGGATCAGGCTGACCCCGCCGCGCCGGCGTACTCGACGCACGCGGTCCGGCCCGGATGGACGCACCCCGGACCTGCGCAAGACCATCCGCGAATCGCTGCGTGTGCACGACGACCCGGCCACGCTGTTCTGGCGGCAGCGCCGCGTCCGGCTGCGGCCGCTGATCCTGATCCTCGACGTCTCCGGGTCGATGGCCGACTACTCGCGCCACCTGCTCCAGTTCGCGCATTCGGCCAAGCACGCGGCGGCGAAGGTCGAGGTTTTCTGTTTCGGGACGAGGCTCACCAGGATCACCCGGACACTCGAACATCGCCGCCCGGACGCGGCGCTGGAGCGGGCGGCACAGGCGGTGGTCGACTGGGATGGCGGCACCAGGATCGGCGCGTCACTGGACAGTTTCGTTCGGCTGTGGGGGCGGAAGGGCCTGTGCCGTGGCGGTGTTGTCGTCATCTGCTCCGACGGCCTCGATCGCGGCGACCCTGAGCTCCTGGCTGCCGCTATGGAGCGGCTGGCCCGGCTTTGCCATAAGGTCGTGTGGCTCAACCCGCACAAGGGCGATAACCAGGACTTCAGGCCGAGCACGCTTGGCATGATGGTGGCAGCGCCGCATGTTGACCTGCTGCTGTCCGGCCATGACCTGGCCAGCCTGGAGGAACTCGCGGGGCTGCTGCCCACCCTGCATTAGCCAGCCCGTCGGCCGGCCGGTAGCAGGGCAACAGGAATCGTGATCAGATTTCGATAACCAAGAGGAGTATCCGGGTGAGGTGGAGCATAGGCATTGAGGCCGAAAGCGACCGGGTACTGACTCGCGAGGAGATCGTCGAACTCGCGGACGCGATCGCCACGAGCAATGGCATCGCGACCGGCATCGGCACCAGCCGGTACGGCGCCCAGCTCTTGGTCGAAGCGGCCAGCCGGGACGAGGCGATCGGGCTGGCGACGCAGGCATTCCTGGCGGCCGTGGCGATGGCTGGACTGCCGGCCGCGCCCTTGGTGCGGACCGAGGCAGTGAGTGAAGAAGAGGAAGAGGAAGCGCTGCCGTGATCCGGCTTGGCTCGCTGGCGGGCTACCCGTTCGAGGGACCGCGCATACTGGCAGGCTGGACGCCCTCTGCTGCGGCCGCCGTGTACGCGATCGCGTACAAGCCCGATCCTGCCGCCCGCCCGGATCGTTATGCAGTCATCTATGTGGGGCACTCTGACGACCTGTCAGCCGAGCGATTCCCGTTCCAGCACCCGCGGGCGCCCTGCTGGATCAGCCGGGCCGGCTCAAAGTGGAAGGTGTACGTCTGCACCTACGAGGTGCCGGGCGGGAACCGGCCGCACCGAGAGCAGATTGCGCGCGAGCTCGCGGCCATATACCGGCCCACGTGCAATCAGCAGCAGTTCGATCCGGCCTGGAAGGATGAATGGATCGGTGAGTACACCGCGCCGACGACAGGCCCGGTCGCCCGCCGCGGCCCGGACCAGCCCAGGCCGGACTGAGGGCCCGGCATCGGCCTAGTGCCGGGGCGTATGACCCGGCCGCGTCGTGCAGTCGCGAGCCGTGGACGTAAGCAAGTGGACGTAAGCCGCAAAGAGGGCGAAGGAGCCAGCTGGCGCCCTCGGACGTTTAGCGTCGTTGTGAGGCTGCCGCTAATAGTTTGTCGGCGTTGTGAGAGCGACGCTAAACGTCCAAGATCCTTGGGCCAACGCAAGGGCCCGATAGCGGACGTAAAAGGCAAAGCAGTCGCTCGGCGGCGTCGGCCACAGCCGCTTACGCCGCCCGCTCCGCGTAGCCCGCACCGCGTAGCGCGCTCCGCGTAGCGCGCTGCGCGTTATTTCTGCGGCGCGTACCCGACTGCGTCGTGCAGTCGCGAGCGGCGGGTCCCGGAGGCTGGCCGGACCGGCTCGGGCACTGCGGGTTCCTCCGGCCGCGGAGTAACGCCCGTCACGATCTCCTCGGCCATGCCGTACAGCAGCGGCAGCGCGCCTGCCACCACGCCGCCGGTCTCGTTGATGTGCCCGACGCCTGGCCCGATGAGCGTGGCGTGACCGACGATGGTCCGGACGAGCTCGGCGCACTCCTCCAGGTTCCCGGCGATTCTGGTCAGTAGCGTCCCGACCCAGTACAGGTAGGACGCCAGGCCAGCGACAAGCAGAACGATGTCGACAATCGTCAGGATGACCAGCGTGGTCATGACTTCACCTTTCCGAGCACGCGTCCGAGGAAGAGGTGGTGCTTGAGGCCCTCGGCCAAGACGGCCTCAACGCCGTCAGCCACCTGCGGGATGAGCGCGGTGTCTGCGGTGTTGGCGGCGGCCGCCGTCAGCGTGTCGCGCACCTCCACAACGCGCCGGTCAATGATCTTCACAAAGTAGATGAGGAGGCTCAGCAGCGCTGCGACGGCCAGGACCACAACGAAGCCGACGATGATCGTCACGACCCACCAGGTGTGCTCGCTCGACGACATGGCCAGTGTGTGCATCGGCTAACCTCCAAGCCTCTCGCGGCCGCGCTGCAGCCCGCCGATGATGATCGTCGCGTGCTCGATTGTCGTGCGCAGCGCGCCCAGTGGCGCGGTGTTGTGCACAGCGTCGGTAAGGGCGGCGTTAATCTTCGGTGCCTCGTTGCCGATCGAGCGCGCGAGCAGCAGGATCGGCACCACCAGCGCGACGACGACCAGCACGATCACGCCGCCGATGACGTAGCCGGTGATCCAGCCGAAGTCGCTGAAGTGAGCGGCTCCGGCCGCCGACAGAACAAAACGTTGTGTGGTCATCGCGCCTACACCGTCTCGCAGAAGTCCCTGACGGGCTTCAGGTTGTCGTTAACCGAGGTCAGCCGGGCTGGCACAGTGCTGGTCAGCTGCGCTACGGCCTGCACGCCTCCGGTCGTGGCGGCAAGCGTGGCGCGGATCGCCCGAAGGTGGAAAATGACCCGCAACAGGCCCACCGCTGTGATCGCGATGATCAGCGCGGCGATGATCAGTGTCACCCAGGCAGCTCCCGGCATGACTACCTTCCCTTCTGCTCGGTCTCGCCTCAGCCAAGAAGCTTCGCGACCGAGCCCGCATACCGGACAGCTCCGACTGATACTTCGCCGATGGTGGCGTCGGTGGTCGCTAGTGCCTCGGGCACGCCCTGCAGCTCTCCAATCAGCGCAACGCCGCCGCTGAGGATCTGGTCGGTCGCACCGCGGATCCGCTCGATCGCGGCCAGCACCCTGTTGAGCAGGAAGATCACCACAGGCAGGATTACCAGCAGCAACACGGCGTTGCCAATCCACCACAAGACCATGGCCTAGTCCTCCTTAGCTGGCCGGCTGATAGGGGGCAAAGAACCGGCGGAATACGCGAAACAGCGCCATCCGCGCGGCGCGCAAGCCGATCATGAAACCGCTGGCCGGCGCCGCCGTGGCCGCGGCGATTTGTTCGGCGGACTCGCCCCGGTCCATCCTGCTGATTCGGGTTTGCATGTTCGCCGAGAAATCGCGCATCAGCACCGAGGTGACGTCACTGATCATGCCCCGCCCGTACTGCGCCGCGGCGCCGGAGAGCTGCAGGTCCTGGGTCACGTCGACCCTGGTGCCGCGGCCGGCTCGGGCAAGCGTCGCGGTCACGACCATGCTCGCCTGGCCGCGGCCCCGTTCATCGGCGCCGCTAGCGTGCACGACCACCCGGTTGGCGGCCTCGTCTCGCTCGGTGATGTCGGCCGTGCCGGCGAACTGGAGCTTGACCGGCCCCATCCGCACCGCGACCCGGCCCTTGTACTTTTCGCCGCCGAGATCTTCGGTCAGCTCGGCGCCCGGCAGGCAGGCGGCGACCTGCGGGATGTTCTGAAAGAACTGCCAGACTTTCTCGACCGGTTCGGCGACCTCGAAGTCGTTCCTGATCAGCATCGGGCATCCCTCTTCAGATAGGCCGCGGGATCCTGCACAAAAGCCTGGCGGCATCCTGCGCTGCAGAAGTAGTAGGTGCTGTGCTCATGTTCGGCGGTCACGGTAAGAGAGGTAACGGGGACCGTCATCCCGCAGACTGCGTCGGCTGCCTCGGCGCCGGTCTCGCCCGCCCCCGAGTGCGTGCCGGCAGCCGTCGGCTGGCCGGCCGCCGGACTGCGCGGGATCGCGCCGGATGCCCGGAGCTGAACGAGCTCGGCCAGTATCGCGACAGCAATCTCGGGATGGGTAATGCTGCCGAGATCTAGGCCAGCCGGCACGTGCACCCGGTCGAGCTGGTCCTTCGGCACGCCGCGATCGGCGAGGTAACCGAGCACCGCGGCACCGCGCCGACGCGACCCGACCAGTCCGAGATAGGCCGGCTGGGCAGTTGCCGCGCGCTCGATCAGGGCCTCGTCATCGTGACCCTGCGTCGCCACCACCACCATCGATGTCGGCCCCGCGTCGGCGGCGCTGAAATCCGGCCCGTCAATCAGGTCAGCGCGCCAGCCGAGGGTCGCGGCCAGCGAGACCAGCGTCTGCGACATCGGCGACCGGCCAATCACCACCAGGTGCGGTACCGGCAGTACCGGCTCGATGTACACCTCCAGCGCGCCCTCGCTCTGGCAAGAGATCGGCACAAGCGTCATCCCCTCGGGGGCCGGGTCACCGGCGCGCGCAGTCCGGCCGAACTGCTCCGGGCTGCCGAGCAGTAGCAACCTCGCCGTCCCGGTGGAGATGGCTTGCTGGGCTTCCCGGATGACGGACGGCTCGGCGCAAGCACCGCCGATCCAGCCGTGCAGCTGCCCGCTGGCCGTGATGATGGCGCGGGAACCCTGCTGGCTCGACGACGGGCCCTGTCGCCAGACCACGGTCGCCAGCGCGAACGGCTCACCACTGCGCGCCAGCTCACCCGCCTGCTCGAGCACTTCCCAGCTGTTGTCCATGGCTGCCTGCTAGTCGTCCGCCCGCACTGGCGGCGCGCCGGAAACGTCGCGCCGGTAGGTGATGGCCTCCCAGACCCGGTCCGGCAGCAGCGGCATGTCGATGTTCCGCACGCCCGTGCCGCTCAGTGCGTCGATCACCGCGTTGACGAAGGCGGCCGGTCCGCCGACGGCCGCGCACTCGCCGATGCCCTTGGCCCCGATCGGGTGGTGCGGGCAGGGCGTGACCACCTCGCTGTGCAGCTCGAAGCCGGGCGTCTCCCACGCGGTCGGCAGCAGGTAATCCATATAGTTCGCGCCGACGCAGTTGCCGTCGGCGTCGAAGGTGATGAACTGCATGTTCGACATCGCGTACGCCTCGGTGAGACCGCCCATGATCTGCCCTTCCACGATCATGGGGTTGATCCGGACACCGCAGTCGTCTACCGCGACCATCTTCAGCACGTCCCACACCCCGGTCTCCGGGTCGACCTCGACGGTGACGATGTAGACAGCGAACGGCCAGGTCAGGTTCGGCGGGTCGTAGAAGGCAGTGTTTTCCAGGCCCGGCTCCATGCCGTCCGGCATGTTGGCGTAGGCCGCGATCGCGCACTCCTGGATGGTCACCCCGTGGTCTGGAGCGCTGCGCACGTAAAACCGGCCGAGCTCCCACTCGACGTCCTCCTCCGACACTTCGAGGAGGTGCGCGGCCAGTTTCCGGGCCTTGGCCCGGATCTTGCGGGCCACCATCGCCACCGCCGCGCCGGCCACCGGCGTCGACCGCGATGCGTAGGTGCCCATGCCGAACGGGGCGGTGTCGGTGTCGCCCTCTTCGACCACGATGTCGTCGGCCGGGATGCCGAGCTCGTGCGACACGATCTGCGCCCAGGTTGTCTCGTGCCCTTGGCCCTGGCCCCGCGCGCCGGTCCGCACGATGGCCTTGCCGGTCATGTGGACCTTCAGCTCAGCGGAGTCGAACATCTTGATGCCGAGAATGTCGTACTCCCGGCTGTTGCCGGCCCCGAGCGGCTCGGTCATGGTCGAGATGCCGAGGCCGAGCAGCCGCCCGCGCGCCCGCGCTTCTTGTTGCTGCTGACGGAAGTTGTCGTAGTCGATCGCCTTCAGCCCGACGTCGAGGCACTTGCCGTACTGACCGGAGTCCAGCAGGAAACCGAACGGCGTCCGGTGCGGGAACTGGTCGTCCCGCACGAAGTTCATCCGCCGGAACCCGGCCTGGTCCATCCCCAGGTCCGCGGCGGCGGCCTGCACCATCCGCTCCTGGAAGAACATCGCCTCGGTGACCCGGAACGAGCAGCGGTAGGCAACCCCGCCGGGCGCCTTATTGCTATAGGTACCGCGGGCGGTGAGATGGGCGACGGGAACGTCATAGGCCGCGAAGGCCGAATGCATCAGGCCGATCTTGAATTTGCTCGGCTGTGCATCAGAGAAGAACGCACCGTGGTCGGCGTCGGTGTGTATCCGGACGGCCATGATCTTGCCGTCCTTCCGGAGCGCCATCTCGCCCTTCAGGTATACGTCCCTGGCGAACCCGGTCGAGATCAGGTTGCCCGATTTGTCCTCGATCCACTTGACTGGCCGCTCCAGCAGGATCGACGCCAGGATCGAGCAGACATAGCCTGGGTAAACCGGCACCTTGTTACCGAAACCGCCGCCGATGTCCGGTGAGATGATCCGGATCATGTGCTCGGGCAACTCGGCCACCATCGCGACGGCTGCCCTGATGATGTGCGGCGCCTGGGTGGTCATGTAGACGGTCAGCTTGGACGTCGCCCGGTTGAAGTCAGCGATCGAGCCGCAGCATTCGATCGGCGACGGATGCGACCGGGGATAATGCAGCTCCAGCTTGGACACCAGGTCGGCGGCGGCGAACGCGCGGTCGGTGCCGTCCCGGTCACCCACTTCCCAGTCGTAGATAACGTTGTCGGGCTGGTTCTCTTTGTCATCGCGGATCACCGGCGCGCCCTCGGCGACCGCTTGCCACGGATTGACGATGGCGGGCAGCGGCTCGTAGTCGACGACGATCGCCTCGCAGGCGTCCTTGGCGATGTACGGATCGTCGGCGATGACGCACGCCACCTCCTGCCCCTGGAACCGGACCTTGTCGGTGGCCAGCACTGCCTGGGTGTCGTAAGACAGCGTTGGCATCCAGGCCAGGTTGCGGGTGGCCATCATCTCGCCGGTCAGCACCAGGTGCACGCCGGGGATGTCCCACGCCTTGCTGGCATCGATCGACTTGATCCGGGCGTGAGCGAGCGGGCTGCGCAGGATTTCCATGTGCAGCATGCCGGGCAGCACGATGTCGTCGGTGTAGTTGCCCTTGCCCCGGATGAAGCGGTTGTCCTCGACCCGCTTGCGGCTCGCGCCGATCCCGCCGATCTTGATCTCGTCTACTGCCTGCGACATTTCCTGCTTCCCGTCTTGAGTCAGCTCGAGGACCTGATTCCCGGCAGCCGGCTGACTCGCCGGCTGAAGACCGCAGCTTCTGCGCGGCCCACAGCACTGACTTCACGATGTTCTGGTAACCGGTACACCGGCACAGGTTGCCCGACAGGGCCCAGCGCACGTCTTCCTCGCTGGGGTCAGGGTTGGCGTCAAGCAGCGCCTTGGCGGCCATCATCATGCCCGGCGTGCAGAAGCCGCACTGGAGGCCGTGCTCTTCCTTGAAGCCCTCCTGCAGCGGGTGCAGCTCGCTGGCCGTCGCAAGTCCCTCGACGGTGCTGATCTCGTGGCCGTCGACCTGGACCGCCAGCATGGTGCAGGATTTGACCGCCACTCCGTCGACCAGCACCGTGCACGCGCCGCAGTTGGTCGTGTCGCAGCCCATGTGCGTGCCGGTCAACCCGAGACCACGCCGGATCAGGTGGGCCAGCAGCAGCCGCGGCTCGACCTCGGCGATCTTCTTGAGGCCGTTGACCGTGAACTTGATCCGTCGTACCGGTACGTCTGCCTCGGCTTCGTCGCCGCGGTCCTCGTAGACCATCGTCATCGTCAGGCCGCCCTTTCCGCGAGGTCGCCGCGCCCGTTGCTGCTTGCGCTGAGGAGGCGCGTGACGAACGTCGCGACCATGTGCCGCTTGTATTCGGCACTGCCCCGGTGATCGGTCCGCGGCCTTGAAGCCGCGGCCGCCCGCTCGGCCGCCTGCCCGATCGACTCGGCTGTCAGCGGTTTCCCGGTGAGCGCGGCGGCCGCCTCGGCGGCGTTGATGGTGGCGCCGCCGACGCCTGTCAGCCCGATGCCGGCCCGCGTTACCGTGTCACCGGAGGTCTCGATCGCAACCGCGACCCCGACGGTGGCGAAGTCGCCGACCCGCCGCTCGAGCTTCAGGTAGCCGCCGGCCCGGGCGCCCGCCGGCGGCCGGCACGATGGCCTCCACGGCGATCTCGTCCGGATCGAGCACGTTCTGGAACGGCCCGATGACGAAATCCGCCACCGGAATCGTCCGGCGGCCGTTTGGTCCCTGCGCGACGATGGAGCCGCCCAGCGCGACCATGACCGATGCCCAGTCGCCCTGCGGGTCGGCATGGCACAGCGAGCCGACCAGCGTGCCGCGATTGCGCACGATCGGGTCGGCGATCAGCGGCGCCGCGGCCGCCATGGTCGGATGGCTGCTGCGCAGCAGCTCAGACCGCTCAAGGTCGGCGTGCCGGCACAGCGCGCCGACCCGCAGCGTGCCGTCGCCGTCAGCGCGGTGGTAGGCGAGGGCGGGCACGTTGTTGATGTCGACGATGAGCGCGGGCGAGGCAAACCGAAGCTTCATCAGCGGAACGAGGCTCTGGCCGCCAGCGAGCACCTTGGCATCGTCGCCGCCGTCGTGCAGCAGGCCGATCGCCTCGTCCAGCGATTGCGGCGCCTCGTAACGGAACCGCGACGGGTACATTCATGTCCTCCGGTCTGCGGGAAGGGTGCAGGAGATGGCGTCGTCAGGAAGCGGCGCTGCCGGCCTCGCTTGTCTCGGCTCTTTCAGGCACCGCCACCGGGGGCGCCTGAGTCCGCAGGGCCTGGATCGGCTGTGCCCGGTGCGGCCGTACTGGCGGCGGCGGGCCGCGCCGCCGCAGCCGGGTCGGGAACCGCGACTGGCAGCGAGTCATACTCGGGGTCCGGCCGCGGCTGCTGGTGTGGCGGCCACGGCCCGGCAACCGGCTGACCGGCGATCTTGAGGTAATCGATCAGCTCCGGCCAGGCCCACACGGTCGGGCTCTTCCCCGTCTTGGGCGCGTGCTCGATAAGCTCGAACAGCCGGGGATTGCCTCGGCTATGGCCGTCGGACTCGATCCGCATGTGCCCGCTTCCTGCCCTGGGGTACGCTCTGCGCGCGCCTGTCGATGGAGATTGCCTCGCATGATCCGCCAGGCCGCAGGGCAAGGCAACGTGCCAATAAGCTCTTGCTTAAGTTGGTCAGCTCACAGGCGTCCCGGCCCGACCAGTGAGAGCGGGCAGAAGCGTCCGGCCGCCGCGCAGCATCCGCTAGCTCCAGATCGTGACGTACACCGGCGGGCGGAACCTGGACGGCGGGACTCCCGCCGCGGGCGAGCGCATGAGCTGCATCGCCTCCGGCGTGCCGAGGAAGCGCCGCAGCGCGCTGGCCGCGGTACTGCGGTGCTCGCGCTCGAGCAGGGTGACGTACCAGCAGGCGTCGATCGGCAAGCCGGGCACGTCGACCAGCGACAGCTCGCCGCGCCGCAGTTGCTGGGAGACCAGGTGCTCGACGGCCGGTGCCACCCCGGCGCCGTCGGCGGCGGCCGCCCAAGCGGCCGTCTGGCTCGGGAAAACGCCGATGTTGCTCTCCGGAACGCCCAGCTCGGCCAGCAGCCTTGCCGGTCTCGCTGGCCGGATCGGTGCCGGACGGGTCCACCAGCCAGCGCCACTGCCGGGCCGGCCCGCGCAGCCGGGCATGGCCGGCCGTGACCACGACCATCCGGTACTTGAAGATCGGCTCGCTGACCACGGGCATGCTCGGGTCGTCGCCGCCAGGACCGGGCCGATGGCCACGTCGGCGAGCCGGTTCGCGACCAGCACGGCCATCTCGCCGGACACCGCGACCCCGGCGGACACCTCGACCGACCCGGCGAAGCGCCTGGTGAACGCCTCCATCAGCGGGCCTGCCACGAACTCGGCGAACGTCGAGGTGGCGACCACCCGCAGCTGCTCGGGCGCGCCCTGCGCGGCGCGGACGGCGGCATGCGCCTCGGCGCCGAGCACGACGATCTGCGACGCGGTGGCCAGCAGCCGGGAGCCGCCGGGCGTCAGCGTCATCCCGGCTGGGCCCCTGGTGATCAGCTGGTCGCCGAGGTGCTGCCGCAGCGCTGACAGCGCCTGCGACACGGCGGGCTCGCTGACGCCCGAGCGCGCTGGCGGCCGCGGTCACCGAGCCGAGGCGGGCCACCAGCACGAACGCGTTCAGCTGAGTCAGCGTCATAGCAGTGTCCAGTGTGGCCCAGCAGAGTCCTTCGTAGCCACACCTGGAGTAGTTACGAGGTATTCGCCCGGAATGTTGGCACAGTCGGGGGACACCCCCGAAACCCGAATCGGTCGGGGGGCAAGCCCTGCGTAGGGGGAGAGGCGAGGTGCAGGTCCCCGCGCAGGTCGAGTACGAGAAGGCCACCAGCGTCGAGCACGCCCTCGCGCTGCTGGCCAGGTACGGCCCGGCGGCCCGGATCCTGGCCGGCGGGCACAGCCTGATCCCGATGATGAAGCTGCGGCTGGCGCAGCCGGAGGTGCTGATCGACATCAACGGCATCACCGACCTCTGCTATATCAACGTCACCGGGCAGGAGCTGCGGATCGGCGCGCTGACCCGGCACGCGCAGCTGCTGGACTCGCCGGCAGCGGCCGAGCACTTCGCGATCCTGCACGACGCCGAGCGGGTGATCGCCGACCCGATCGTGCGGAACTGGGGCACGGTCGGCGGCTCGCTCTGCCAGGCCGACCCGTCCGAGGACCTGTCCGCCGCGTTCGCCGCGCTGAAGGGCACGATGGTCATCCAGGGCGAACAGGCAGCCGGGAGGTGTCCGCCCGGGAGTTCCACACCGGTCCGTACGAGACGGTCGTCGGCCCGGCCGAGATGCTGACCGAGATCAGGCTGCCGATCCGGCAGCGCGGCGGCAGCGCGTACCAGAAGGTGGCGCGCCGGGTCGGCGACTGGCCGGTCGGCGCCGCCGGGGCGGCGGTCTGGCTTGACGGCGATGTCGTCGCCGACGTCGGCATCGGGCTGACCGCGGTCGGGCGCGACGCATTTCGCCGCGGCCGAGGCCGAGGAGTTCCTGCGCGGCAAGTCGGCCAGCGAGGACCATCTCGCCGCGGCCGGCGAGATCGCCGCCGAGCACTGCCGCCCGGTCGCTGACCAGCGCGGCCCGGCCGACTACAAGCGGCACCTGGCCAGGGAGCTCACCACCCGGGCGCTGCGCGAGGCGGTGTCGCGTGCCCAGGCCGGCGTCGTGACATGCCCGCCAACATGAGGGACAGCAGTCATGAGGCTGACAGTCACCGTCAACGGGACCGAGTACGCGCGCGAGGTCGAGCCGCGGCTGCTGCTCATCCACTTCCTGCGCGATGAGCTTGGGCTGACCGGGTCGCACTGGGGCTGCGACACCTCCAACTGCGGCGCCTGCGTGGTGTGGCTCGACGAGACGCCGGTGAAGTCCTGCACGGTGCTCGCGGTGATGGCAGACGGGCAGCGGATCAGGACCGTGGAGGGTCTCGGGACGGCGGCCAAGCTCGATCCGGTCCAGCAGGGCTTCGCCGAGTGCCACGGGCTGCAATGCGGCTTCTGCACGCCCGGCATGATGATGACCGCCCGCTGGCTGCTCGACCGCAACCCGGAGCCGACCGAGGCAGAGATCCGCGAGGCGATCTCCGGCCAGATCTGCCGTTGCACCGGCTACGAGAACATCGTGCGATCCGTGCTGTGGGCGAGCCGGAACAGTGGCGGGCCCGATGCCTGATCACGCGCCGTACGGCTCGGTGCCGCGCAAGGAGGACGCCCGGTTCATCCGCGGCCGGGGCCGTTACGTCGACGACATCACGCTGCCCGGCATGCTGCACGGCGCGATCCTGCGCAGCCCGCTCGCGCACGCCCGGATCATCTCGGTCGACGCCACCGCGGCCCGGGCCCATCCCCGCGTCGAGGCCGTGATCACCGGCGCCGACCTGGCCGGGCAGCGCCTGGCCTGGATGCCCACGATGTCCGGCGACGTGCAGGCGGTGCTGGCCACCGACAAGGTGCGATTCCAGGGCCAGGAGATCGCGTTCGTGGTCGCGCACGACCGGTACGCCGCGCGGGACGCGCTCGAGCTGATCGTGGTCGAGTACGAGCCGCTGCCGCCGGTGATCGACGCCAGGACGGCGCTCGATCCCGGCGCGCCGGTGGTCCGGGACGACCTGGCCGGGCTGGCCGACAACCGCATCTTCGACTGGACCGCCGGTGACAAGGCCGGCCACCGACGCGGTCTTCGCCGCCGCGGACGTCGTGGTCGGCGGCGACATGGTCTACCCCCGTTCCCATCCCGCGCCGCTGGAGACCTGCGGAGTCGTCGCCGACTTGGATGCCGTCGACGGGAAGCTGACCTTGTGGTCGACGAGCCAGGCGCCGCACGCCCACCGCACGCTGTACGCGATGATCACCGGGCTGCCGGAGCACAAGATCCGGGTCATCTCGCCCGACATCGGCGGCGGCTTCGGCAACAAGGTGCCGGTCTATCCCGGCTACCTGTGCGCGATCGCCGGGTCAATGGTGACCGGCAGGCCAGTCAAGTGGGTGGAGGACAGGTCGGAGAACCTGATGTCGACCTCGTTCGCCCGCGACTACCACATGCACGGCGAGATCGCCGCGACCCGCGACGGCCGGATCCTCGGCCTGCGGGCTGCGGTGCTGGCCGACCACGGCGCGTTCAACGCGACCGCCCAGCCGTCCAAGTTCCCGGCCGGCTTCTTCCACATCTTCACCGGCTCCTATGACCTGCAGGCCGCGTATCTGCGAGGTAACCGGCGTCTACACGAACAAGGCGCCGGGCGGCGTCGCCTACTCCTGCTCGTTCCGCATCACCGAGGCCGTCTACCTGGTCGAGCGGCTGGTCGACATGCTGGCCCGCGAGCTCGGCATCGACCCGGCGCGAGCTGCGGATGCGGAACCTGCTGCGGCCCGAGCAGTTCCCCTACACCTGCCCGACTGGCTGGCAGTACGACTCCGGCGATTACCCGCGGGCGCTGCAGCTGGCGCTGGACATGGCCGGCTACGACGAGCTGCGCAGCGAGCAGGCGGAGCGGCGAGCACGCGGCGAGTACATGGGGATCGGGCTCAGCTTCTTCACCGAGGGCGTCGGCGCCGGACCGCGCGAGCACATGGACATCCTCGGCCTCGGCATGGCCGACGGCGCCGACCTGCGGGTGCACCCGACCGGCAAGGCGGTGCTCGGCATCTCGGTGCAGACCCAGGGCCAGGGCCACGAGACCACGTTCGCCCAGATCGTGGCGCACGAGCTGGGGCTGTCGCCGGACGACGTCGAGGTCGTGCACGGCGACACCGACCGCACCCCGTTCGGCCTCGGCACCTACGGGTCGCGGTCGACGCCGGTATCGGGCGCGGCCGCGGTCATGGCCGCCCGGAAGGTGCGCGACCGGGCCAGGATCGTCGCCGCGGCGATGCTCGAGGTGGCGGCCGGACGACCTGGAGTGGCTGGACGGCAAGTGGCGGGTGCGCGGCGATCCCGAGCAGGGCCGCGGCATCGCCGAGATCGCGATGGCGGCGCACTCGTCGCTGGCGCTGCCGGACGGGCGTCGAGGGCCACCTGGACGCGTCGGCCGTCTATAACCCGCCGAACCTGACCTTCCCGTTCGGCGCCTACATCTGCGTCACCGACGTGGATCCGGGCACCGGCGAGGTCAAGGTGCGGCGGTTCATCGCGGTCGACGACTGCGGCGTGCGGATCAACCCGATGATCGTGGAGGGCCAGGTGCACCGCGGGCTGGCCGACGGCATCGGGATGGCGCTCATGCAGGCCATCGCGTTCGACGAGGTCGGCAACTGCCTCGGCGGCTCGTTCATGGACTACCTGCTGCCGACGTCGATGGAATGCCCGTCCTGGGAGCTCGGCGCGACCGTCACGCCGTCGCCGCACCATCCGATCGGCGCCAAGGGCGTCGGCGAGTCGGCCACTGTCGGGTCGCCGGCCGCCGTGGTCAACTCGGTGGTCGACGCGCTGGCGCCGCTGGGCGTCCTGCATGCGGACATGCCGCTGACCCCGGCCAGCGTATGGTGCGCCATCCAGGGCCGCCCGGTCCGGCCCGACCTGGCGATCAGCTAATGTCGCTGGTGTCGGAAGATGGGGATATGAGCGATCTCGCCGAGCAGTTGCCAGATGTGCGGACCTTGCTGGCCGCGCTGGACGAGGTCAGCTACCTCGCGGACGAACCGCTGGGCACGGCGCTGTTCCTCGCTGCCCGGATGGGCCAGCCGATCCTGCTGGAGGGCGAGCCGGGTGTCGGCAAGACCGAGGCGGCCAAGGCGCTGGCTCAGGTGCTGGACACGCCGCTGATCAGGCTGCAGTGCTACGAGGGCCTGACCTCTGCCGAGGCGCTGTACGAATGGAACTATCCGCGCCAGCTGCTGGCCATCAGGCTGGCCGAGGCCCGTGGCGAGGCGCCGCGCGAGGCGGACCTGTTCAGCGACGATTACCTGCTCGAGCGGCCGCTGCTGGCGGCGCTCGATCATCCTGGCCCGCGGCCGGCGGTGCTGCTGATCGACGAGGTCGACCGGGGCGACGACGAGTTCGAGGCGTTCCTGTTCGAGTTGCTGGCCGAGGCTGCCGTTACGATTCCGGAGCTCGGCACCCGCCGGGCCACTTATCCCCCGGTCGTCGTGCTGACCTCGAACCGGACCCGCGACCTGCACGACGCGCTGAAGCGCCGGTGCCTGTACCACTGGATCGAGTATCCCGACACCGGCAGGGTCGCGGCGATCATCCGCCGGCGGGTGCCCGAGGCCGGCGAGCAGCTCGCGAATCAGGTGGCGGCCGGCGTTGCCCTGCTGCGCGGGCTCGACCTGGCCAAGCCGCCCGGCGTGGCGGAGGCGATCAGCTGGGCCAGCGCACTGCATGTGCTGGGCGCAGCGGAACTGGACGCCGCCAGGGCGCAGCAGACCATGGGCGCCGTCCTCAAGTACGCCGACGACATGCGGACCGCGCGGGCCGCGGGCTTCGCCGGGCTCGCCGGGCTCGCCGGGCGCGCCTCCGTCGACGATGGGCGCGATGCCTGACGAGCAAGCCGGCCCTGGCACGACTCCTGGCGACCTGGCCGAGGTAGCTGCCCGCTTCGGCGCCGCGCTCCGACGGGCCGGGCTGCCTGTTGGGCCGGGCCGAAGCCAGCGTTTCGCCGCCGCAATCGCTGTTGCCAGGCCGGCCACCAGGACCGACCTGTTCAACTGCGCGCTGGCGACACTGGTGTCCAGCCGGGAGCACGCCATCACGCTGCGCGCAGTATTTGCCGACGTCTTCGGTCCACCGGAAGTGACCGGGCCGCTGCCCGTCCCGGCCGGGAGCCCGTCCGGTTCGGCCGGCGCGACCGAGCCCTGGCAACTGGCCGAGGCGGCTCAGGTAGCACGCAGCCACTCAGCCGTTGGCGTCGCCGGGGCCGCTGACAGCGACGACGCCGATGCCGCAGCCGAGCTGGAGGTAGCCGCGCCTTACCTGGGCAGCCCGGCCGAGCGGCTGGCCGGCACGGACTTCGCCGAACTGTCGGCGGCTGAGCTAGCTGATCTGGCCGTGCTCATGCGCCAGCTGACGCTCGCGGTCCCGGCGCGCCGGTCGCGGCGCCGCAGACGCCGCCCCGGCGGCCGGCGCACCGACATGCGCTCCACCCTTCGCCAGGCGCGCCGCACCGGCGGGCACGCGTTCCGGTTGATCGGCGAGGTGCCGGAGAAGCGGCCGCGGCGCCTCGTAGTGCTTTGTGACATCTCCGGGTCGATGGAACCCTACGCGCGGGCCATGATCCAGCTGCTGTACTGCGCTGCAGGCGGGGCTGACGCTGAGGTGTTCACGTTCGCCACCCGGCTGACTCGGCTGACCACCGCGCTGGCGCGGTCATCACCGGCCGTGGCGCTGGCCAGGGCAGCGCAGACCGCGCCGGACTGGCACGGCGGGACCAAGCTCGGCGCGGCGCTCAAGGAGTTCAACGACAAGTACGGCCGTCGCGGCATGGCCAGGGGCGCCGTAGTGCTGATCATTTCCGATGGCTGGGATACCGGGGATCCCGAGGTGGTCCGCCGCGAGATGGAGCGGCTGTCGCTGGTCGCGTTCCGCATCGTGTGGGTGAACCCGCGGACTAAGAGCGCTGCCTACCAGCCGCTAGCGGCCGGGATGGCGGCGGCCTGGCCGCACATCGACGCAGTAGTCAGCGGCCATTCCCTGCAGGCGGTCGATCAGCTGGCGGCCGCGCTGGCCGACCCGGTCCGCCGCCGCACCGAGATCCGAGCCGACGCCGGCGCGCCTCAAGGCGCGATCTAGCGACACCCTGACAGTTGCGCAGCCTCAGGCGACCGGTTTCGACTGGTTTGTGCCTGTCAAACTGACAGGGTGTCGGGCGAGCTCAGGCCGAGCGAGCCAGGTCAGGGCTCAGGCGCTTGCCGAACTCGAGTGCCTTAAACGACTTGCGAGACTTCCGCTTCACCTCGACGCCACCCAGTACACAGGTCCCTTCGATCCGCAGCACTGGAGCATCCGGGCTGGCAGACTCGTCCGCGTTCCCCGCAATGTCCCGTCCGCCCAGGATCGCGATGCCGTTGTCGACGACCCTCATCTCTGGCGGAACGGTGACCTCGACTCCGCCGAGCACGGTGGTCGCGCGCAAGACCACCTCCTTGCCGGGCATGATGGCATCCCGGAAGTCGATCTCGGCGCCGCCGAACACCGTCAGCACGTTGATGACCGGGTCCGGGTGCCAGACGCCCTTCCGGCTGGCACCGCTGAAGATCGCGACGATCCGGCCGCCGCGCTTGGAGCCGACGGGCAAGTCAACATCGCTGCCCGGCTGGGTGCGGCGGACCTGCATCGCGCCCAGCGGTTGCGGCAGGTCGTCCAGTAGGGGAACGAGGTCCGCATGGGTCTTCGCCGCGTAAATCGCGTCGAGGCGGTCTGAGTGCTCCTCAGCTGTGAGACGTCCTTCGGCCAGGGCATTGTTGATCACGGTCGCCGCCGCGTCACGGTCGGCGTCCGAGGCCCGCAGCCGGGAAATCTCGTTGAAGCCCTGGGGGTCCACCCAGCTATTGTCAGGCATACCCGCCGGTAGACGAAAGTCCGCAATTGGAATAGGAGACCGTGATGGGCCATGTGGAGGCGGCGCATCTGAGCCACGCGCTGCCTGACGGCCGGACACTGCTCGAAGACGTCTCGTTTCGGGTCGGCGACGGCGTGGTGGCCGCCCTCGTCGGGCCGAACGGCGCGGGCAAGACCACCCTGCTACGCCTGGTGACCGGGGACCTGACGGCGCAGTCCGGAACCGTGACGTCCAGTGGCGGCGTTGGCGTCATGCGGCAGTTCATCGGCGGGATCCGGGACACATCGACGGTCAGGGACCTGCTGCTGTCGGTGGCTCCGAGCCGGGTTAGGGACGCGGCTGGTCGGCTCGATGCCGCGGAGCTGGCGATGATGGAGCGGGACGACGAGCCGACCCAGATGCGCTACGCGGCCGCGCTGGCCGATTGGGGCGACGCCGGCGGCTACGACGCCGAGGTGCACTTCGACGCGTGCTGCGTAGCGGCGCTGGGCATCAGTTACGACCGCTGCCAGTGGCGCGAGGTGCGGACGCTGTCTGGTGGCGAGCAGAAGCGACTCGTGCTGGAGTCGCTGCTGCGCGGCAAGGACGAGGTCCTGCTGCTGGACGAGCCGGACAACTACCTCGACGTGGCCGGCAAGATCTGGCTGGAGCAGCAGCTAGCGGCCACGGCGAAGACGGTGGTGCTGGTCAGCCACGATCGCGAGCTGCTCGCGGCCTGCGCACAGCGGATCATCACGGTCGAGGATCGGCACGTCTGGGTGCATGGCGGTGGCTTTGCCAGTTATGCGCAGGCCCGCCGGGAGCGCAACGAGCGGCTAGACGAGCTGCGGCGCCGCTGGGATGAGGAACACGAGAAGCTCAAGCAGCTGGTGCGGATGTACCGGCAGAAGGCTTCATACAACGCCGATATGGCGTCCCGGCTGCAGGCGGCGGTCACGCGGTTGGCCAAGTTCGAGGAGGCCGGGCCGCCCGAGCTGGCCCCTAAGGAGCAGAACGTGCGGATGCGGCTGCGCGGCGGCCGCACCGGGAAACGCGCGGTCATCTGCGAAGAACTTGAACTGACCGGCCTGATGCGCCCGTTCGACCTGGAGGTCTGGTACGGCGAGCGGATCGCCGTGCTCGGTTCCAACGGCTCGGGCAAGTCGCATTTCCTCCGGCTGCTGGCTGGCGGCCATGTCGCTCACTCCGGTGTTGGCCGCCTGGGCGCGCGGGTGGTTCCCGGCATGTTCGCCCAGACCCACGCGCGCCCGGATCTGGCTGGACGGACTCCGCTGGAGATCCTGATGACCGAGCATGCCTTGCTGATCAACGAGGCAATGTCAGCGCTGGCGCGGTACGAGCTGTCTGGCTGCGCCCGACAGCCGTTCGCGACACTGTCCGGCGGGCAGCAGGCCAGGCTGCAGATCCTGCTGCTGGAGCTGGCCGGGTCCACGTTGCTGCTGCTCGACGAGCCGACCGACAACCTCGACCTGGCCAGCGCCGAGGCGCTTCAGGAGGGGCTGGAGTCCTACTCGGGGACGGTGATCGCGGCAACACACGACCGCTGGTTCGCCAAGTCGTTTGACCGATTCCTGGTCTTTGGTTCCGACGGCGGCGTCTACGAGTCAGCCGGGCCGGTCTGGGACGAGAGCCGCGTGCAGCGACCGCGTTAGGCCGGGCCTTGCTAGGCTGCTTGAATCTCGAGGGGGCTCGCGCCAGTGACGCGGCCGTCCCGGAAGCCGTCGCCGGAGGGATTCCAAGCCGTGAAGAAGTTGCTCGTGGTCGCCGTCCTCGTGCTCAGCGCCGCTGCCGTATGGCGGAAGGTCCAGGCAGACCGGGCTGAGCTCAACCTGTGGACCGAGGCGACATCAGCTGACGACTGACGACCGGCACGGGCGGAATCATGACTGATACGCCGGGCATCACCCTGGTGTGCTGCGGCGTGCTCGGCACACTGGTAGCCGACGACGGCCTGATCGAGCGTTCATTTGCCGAGGCCATCGCGACCCAGGGAGTGGTCAGCGGCACCAGCGCATACGCCCGGCGGATGGCTCAGGTGCACCGGCTGCGCGGGCAGGGACCTGGCGATGTGCTCGGGGCCCTGTTCCCGGACAACGAGGCGCGGGCGCAGGCGGCGGAACTAGCCTTCGACCGCGCGCTGTTCGACGCGATCCGGCGGGCTGAGATCCGGCCGATTCCGGGCGTGCGCCAGATGCTGGACACGCTGGCCGCTTCCGGCTCTAAGGCCGCGGTCGTGACCACGCTGCCCCGCCGGATCCTGAACTTGGTCCTGGACGCGGCTGACTGGCAGGGCAGATTCGATGTAGCGCTTAGCGCAGAGGACGTTGACCGGGGACTGCCGGCGCCGGACCTGCCGCTGACCGCCCTGCTCCGGGCAGGCGCTGATGACGTGCGGGAGATGGCATTCGTGCACGGCACTGGCGCGGGCATGGAGAGCGGCCGCCGGGCCGGCGCCGCGCTGGTGGTCGGCGTGCTGACGGGACCGCATTCGGCCGCGCGGCTGCGCCAGGCCGGAGCGACGCATGTTTTGCACAGCTTCGCTCAGCTGCCCGGCCTCCTGGCGAGCTACGGCCAGGAACTTGGCAAGGAAGGTAACGCGGACGGACCTCCCAAGCAGCGGGCGCCGGAACGCAGCGGCTCAGGGTTCACACCGACGGGCCGGGCGCACGGCAGGCCGGCAAGCGTCAACATTCCGGCGCAAGTAGGCACAGAGCGCCGCACTTCTGGGCGTTAAGCCATCCAGCCGTCCACGTTTGCCGGTCACCTCCGTTAGTCGATCCTCGCGCACCTGGCGTGTGGTGAAGCGCCGGGCCTGGGACCGGCGCCGGCCCCAACGACGTTGCCTGCACACCGCCGGCCGTCTCGAACGCGAACCTGCGCCGCCGACCGGTCCGCGAGCGCTCCGCCGCCTGAACGAGGACCGCGTGACGGCAGGCTTACAAACAGTCCTCATGGGCAACTCGAGGTTCCACCGATTTCGGTTACTTGATAGGGATACTTTGCCCCGATTTATGGAGGCCGACATCGGTGGAACGTCCTGTGCGGCTATGGCAACTCAAGGTCGCGATTGGGCCTCGGAGCCGGTAGCGAACACGTTGGCTGCGGCTTGAACCTGAGCGACGTACTCCCGCCAGGTCGGTTCGTCGAAGGCGTCCTGGTCCGGGCCGCCCTTCCCGTCGATGAGTTCCCGGATGATGTCCGCGTGGCCAGCGTGCTGGGCTGTTTCAGCGACCATCCGGATAAGCAAGACGCCCAGCGTGGTATCCCGCCGGTCCTCGGGCCAGTGCGCCACCGACCCCGGTGCCTCTAGATCGAGCGCGGCTACGACGCCATCGGCATGGGCGCAGGCTCGCCGATAGAGGCCGATGATGTACTCGCTAGACTCATCGGGCTTGGCCCACATATCGGCGCCCTCCCAGATCGAGCCATCCTCGATCCACGACATGCTCTCCGGAGCCGGCCGGCCGAACGATTCACCCAGGTATCCATACTCGAGCCCGGCCAAGTGCTTCACCAGGCCGAGCAGATTCGTGCCGGTCGGCGTCATCGAGCGGCGCATATCGTATTCGCTCAGGTTGTCGATCTTGGACAACAGCGCGGCCCGGCTGGCCTGGAGCTTGCGGTGTAGTTCCTCTTTCACGTCAGACACGGCACTCCGCTCACGTTCCTATCCGCCGGATTAACGCAATTATGATGCCGGACGAGGCGCCGTCGTCCTCACTAGGGCCTTCGGTGTCAGCACTCGACCCGCACGCGACCGGACATCGTCTGGCCATCGACCATGCGGCCACTGACTTGACTCACGCGGCCATCGGAACGATGGGCGGACCTCAGGGCTCGAGCCCGAAGTAGGTTTCGCTACGACATTGGCAACCGCAAGCCAGCATAGGTTGGTTCTGAGTGCTCGATAGGCTGACACGGTGCAAAGCTACGTGAAACGGCGCAACTGGCCGGAGCCCGGCTCGATTCCCGACGTGCTGGACATGTTCCGATGCGAGCTTCGGTTCTACAGGGAGATTGCGCCGGTGGTAGGCGTCCGGGTGCCAGCCTGCTATGAAGCTCGGGAGACCGACGAAGGCACGTTGCTGGTGCTGGAGGATCTGTCAGGTTGGCAGCCCGGAGCCGACCCATCGGTTGCCGCCGGCGTGCTATCGGGCCTGCATCGGCGGTGGGAAGGCGAGGCTCAACGACGCTGGCCGTGGCTTCGGACTGACGGGGCCGCCGTGGAGCTGGTGGAGAAGCTGTTTGATCGTAGGTGGCCGCAGCTAGCAACTCGCGGAGATCTGACCCCCTTGGTCGGAACTCTTGGCGAGCACTTGGTCGGCCATGTCACCGACGCGGAAGACACGGCCGCCGGCGCCGGCGCCACGACGCTGGCCCACGGAGACGCGTCGATGCTGAACATGCGCACCAGCCCGGACGGCGAGATTGCGCTGCTGGACTGGGAAGACGTATCCGCAGGACCTGGCGTTTACGATCTTGCATGGATGCTGGTGTCGTCGGTGGATCCCTCCCGGTGGGGGGAGGCGATCGACGCCTACGGTTCATCCGACGGCCTTGCTGAAATGCTGCCCGCCGTGATGGTGCAAGGTCTTCTCAGCCTGTCAGACATTCCAGTCGGAGCTGCGGAAGCTACGGCGTGGATCGAACGTCTCGATGCAGCCGCTAGACGTGTGTGACCGCCTCGTCTGGCAGGGAGCCGGTCGCGGCACCGATCAAGTCGACGGCTTCGTTGACGGTTCGCCCGTCAGTGTCAATGCGGATGTCTCCGACCTTCGCGCGCTCCAGGGATTGACCTTCGGCTGCCGCCTGGTCAGCTACGCAGCTCAGGTATTCGGCTGATCTTCCCTGCAGCGGATCTCCGGGCTGAGGCCAGCTGCCCCCTGAAGCGCGGGACATAATCCGGGCGCGCATGTCGGCGCACCCGGCGTGAAGGCGGCATACGGTAACGGTTGCCGCGGGCAAGGCACCGATATAGGCCTGGCTTACTTCCTCAGTTGGAACCGGGCCGGTCGCGATGAGGTGCCTGGCGCCGGCAGCGTGATAGGTGCGCCACATGGCGGCGAGGTTGCGGGCCTTGAGCAGGTGACGGCCGGGATCGTTCGCCGCGCCCGGCTGAAGAAATCCGATCTGGTCGAGGTCGATGTAGCCGGCCGTGCGGCCGGCGCGTAGGTAGCGCATGTAGAGCTCGAAGCCGATGGTGGATTTGCCGACGCCAGTAGGCCCACAAATCAACAGGACATTCCCATCCGCGCCGTCAGCTTCATCGTCGTCACCACCTCTCGTCGTTCCACCTGACGCCCCACCCGGTTCCGGGACCGCTCCGCTGAAGCCTGGCCAGGTGTGGCACGTGTCCTTTACGAGACCGACCATCTCGGCCACCGTGGCGCCGCTGGTGTCCACGCACACATCGGCGAAAACGCTGGCATCCATCGCGTCGGCCTCGGCTAGTGCCTCCTTGACTACGTCGTCGAGATCGTCGCTCGGCCCGTGCCGTCCGACGAAACGATGCACGAGTTCGGCCCGGTCAGCACGCAGGCGACAGACTGTCACCTTGGCGTGCGCCAGCAGCTCGGAGTCCAGGCCGTTGACTGGATCAAGGACGCCATTCGCGATCACGCACCTGGCACCTGCCGCGCGATAGTGAGGAAGCATCGCGGTGAAGTTCTGCGTCTTGATCCGCTCGCGACCCGGGTCCCCCGGCGGTGCCGGATAGCACATGCACAGCTGGTCGGCGTCAGCGAAGGCGGCGTGGATTCCGGCCTGCGCCAGCTCAGTGAAGATCTGCCAAGAGACCGCGGACTTGCCGACCCCAGCCGGACCGGTCAGCCACAGGACCGGGACTAGGTCAGCCACTGACTCACCATCAGGCTCGCAGCAATCGCGATTGCACCCATGATCGCTACGGCGACAAACTGCATGCCGGTGATCATTACCCAGCCTCCGACAACGGTCAAATGAATTGAGGGCTGGCGTACAACTCCGCGGGGTTCGCGTTTGATGCTTGGATCGCGATCGTCGTAGTGGCCGCCCTCAGGCACCGGGCGCTGCCGCCGTGGACAGCATGGATCGGCGTTCCGGTCGCTCTGATCAACTTGTGGGTCCGTTCGCCGTGACGGCAGGAACCGGTGCGTTCTCTCGGCAAGGCTGGTTCGCCCTGGTCGTCGGTCTCACGTTCGCCGTGTGGCTATTCACCGTCTCCCTGGCCCCTGGCGATCGACCCGCTCTCCGGCCTCGGTCCGCTGACAACAGTCACCCGCGGTCGTGCCCATGCTCGACTAGCTCCTAGGTCGGCGTGCTCATGCAGCAACCGGGGTGCCCGCCGGGGCGGATCGTCCACGGGCCATCAAGAGCCCTCATTCTGCGGGTTTCCAGTGGCTCCTGCCGGCGCTGACAGGACGTGTCTCGCGGAAGCTACCGGCGTTGTCCGGCAGCCTCTTTGACGGTGTCCCGCATACGGGGGATGCCGGGTTCGCGCGCGGGGCGGACGCGGTCGAATCCGATGGGAAGGTGCTGCGGGCCTCGCAGGACGGGGTTGGGCCGGTACGGAGGCGGGTCGGCGAGCAGCCGGGGATTCTCCAGCCGCCGGGCCAGTTCGGTGAGCGCGAACTGGGTCTCGAGCCGGGCAAGCGGTGCGCCGAAGCAAAAGTGGACGCCGCCGCCGAAGCCCATGTGCTGGCCTTCCAGTAGGAGGCGCATGCCACCGCCACGCGCAGGCCTGTCAGCGCGCTCGAGGTCATGCCGGTCGGGCTCGAACCGGTCCGGGTCACGCACGTGATCGGGATCCCGGCTGCCGGCCGCAAGGGCCAGAGTAATGATGGCGCCGGCCGGAATCGTTGTGCCGGCGATGTCGATGTCGTCAAGCGCTTCGCGCACCAGGAAGTGCACGGGGGGTTCGTAGCGAAGCAGTTCCTCGACCGTGTGGATGACGAAGCCCGGTTCCTGGCGGACCCGATCGAGCATGCTGGGGTGCCGGAGCAAGGTCAGCATTCCGTTGGTGATGAGGTTGACCGTGGTCTCGTGCCCGGCGACGAGCAGCAGCGAGGCGTTGGAGAGAAGCTCGGTACGCGACATGCCTTCCCAGGTCCTGTCATCGGTGACCAGTGCGGACAGAAGATCCTCGCCGGGGACTTCGCGGTGGGCGTCGGCGAGCGTGCCGAAATACCGGCCCATCTCGGCGAATGCGTCATCGCGGTTGCGGTGGGCCGCCTCGGCGTTGCCTTGAGCGCCGATACCCTCGACTATGGCGTTGGCCCAGACCTGGAACCGGGGTTCATCCTCCAGCGGCACGCCGAGCAGCCGGCAAATCGCCGTCACCGGAAGCGGGTAGGCGAAGTCGTCGACCAGATCGACCTCGTTCTTGCCGACGAGGCGGTCGATCAGGCTGGTGACGATGTCCAGCAGGCTGCCCTGCATACCATCGATCCGGCCGGGTGTTTCCGGAGGCCCGTAGTGCCGCATCAGGATCCGCCGCATGCGGTCGTGCTCGGGCGGATCCTGGGAAATAAGGCCCTGCAGACCCACTGTCCGCGAGCTGACCCGCGGGTCATGCAGCAGCGCGACGATGTCCCGGTACCTGCTGACCACATAGGTGCCGTCGGCCTCGCGCACCACCGGTGTTTTCCGTAGTTCCCAGTACAGGGGGTAAGGATCAGCCCGGTTGGCGTAATCCACGATCTGCTGGAAGATGCTGGCCGTTGGCATGAAGCTCCTTTCCGCGGCTGGCCGGCGGCTCCGGCTCAGCCGCCGCCCACGAGTACGGCACGGCGCTCGCTAGGTTCGTGGCCGGTGAGCACGACCGTCGCCTGGCCGGGCAGGGCATCCGGTTTATCGGGTATCTCGGCGGGCACCGGCTGGCGGGTCGGCGGCTGGTCGACGGTGCGGAAGCCGGGCGGGAACGGCGCCGCTCGCTCGATCAGGCTGCCGTAGAACTCCAGCCAAATCCCCTGGTCGAAGGTGACCGCGGCGGTGATGCGGCCCTGGCGGCCGTACGCGGCCACGAACCGGCGGTCGGCCGTCGATCCCTGCGTAATGACAATCTCGTCAGCGAACGTGGGCACACCGACGGACTTGATCTCGGTGCCGAACTGAGTCGACCAGAACACCGGCAGGGCCAGGTGCGGCCAGCGGTCCGGCTCGGCGCTGATCATGTTGTGTGCCGCGATCTCGGCCTGGTCGAGCGCGTTGCCCCAGTGCTCCAGGGCCAGCAATTGGTACCCGTAGGCAGGGTGGGGGAACCGGGCCACGTCGCCGGCCACGAAGATGTCGTCAGTGACCACGCCGTTGACGTCGAACACGCGGCAACCCGCGTCACAGGCCACGCCCCATCGCCCGGCGCCCAGACCGGACCCGTCAAGCCACTCGACGTTGCGCCGGGAACCGAGCGCCGCCACCGCCACGTCGACCTCAAGCGTGCTGCCGTCCGACAGCCGCGCTCGCCGAAGACGGCCGTCGGCGTCGCCTTCCAGCGCGAGCACCGACACCCCGCAGCGCAGATCGACGCCGGCCTCGCGTTGCATCTGGGCGGCGATCCGGCCGATAGCCGCGCCAAGAGCCCCGGCCAGCGGCTCCGGCCCGCGCTCCACGACCGTCACCGGCAGGCCCAGCTCACGGCAGACGGAAGCGACCTCGGAGCCGATGAACCCGGCCCCGATAACCAGCACACGCCGAGGGCCAGCAGCCAGCCGCTGCTGCAGCCCGGTAGCGTCGTCGCGGCCGCGCACCGTGTAGACACCGTCCAGCGCCGCCTCGTCGGCCTTCGGCCAGGGCTGGGCACGCACCCCGGTGGCGATCAGCAATCGGTCGAACGCCACCTGCTCCCCGTCGGCCAGCAGAACCCGCTTGTTCCGGCGATCCAGCCCGGTGGCTGGCTGCCCTAGGCGCCAATCCGCGTCGAGCCCACCGCTGCGCGGTAGTGCCGTACTCTGCGGGGGCACCCATCCGGTCAGCACTTGTTTGGACAGCGGCACCCGATCGTAGGGGTCATAAGGCTCGTCCCCGATCACTGTCAGCGAGCCTGCGAAGCCGTCGCGACGAAGCGCGTGTGCGGCGCGCAGCCCGGCCAGGGACGCACCGACGATGACGATCCGCCCGGCCTGGGCGGGTGTCCCGGTCGCCCGCATGCTGGCGGCCGCAACAGCCTCGCCCGCCCGGTCATCCAGCAGGATTGCCCGTACCGGACAGGCCGCGGCGGCCCGAAGGACCTTCTCGCGCTGGGCGCCGTCCTGCTCGTCGTCGGGGTTGGGCTCATACAGCAGCGCCTCCCCGCCGGGCATCCTGAAGACCTCCGGCGCGGCGAACACGCACTGCCCGTATCCCTGGCACCGGGTAAGGTCAACCGCCAGTTTCATGTCTGCAGGCTAGGGCAGCATCTGGCGCGGCCTCATCACCCGTTAGGAGTGAAGCCGGGCAGCTGGATTTTCCTAGTCGGTTCTGCGATCGCGCTGTGCTTCGACGCTCGGCACGCTACGCGCGTCCTTGACGCGGTTTTGCGCCCACCGATGCTGTGCGACGGGCAGCGGCGAATGTTGCCGATCGTGAGGGACTCGATCCTGATAATCCGGCCGAAGGGCTTTCCGGAGCTCCGGCGATGTGCGCGCGCAGCCCGGGGGGCGAGATAACATGAACACCGCTGAAGTGCGGTTTCCTGGGGCTATAGCTCAGTAGGTAGAGCACCTGCTTTGCAAGCAGGGGGTCAGCGGTTCGAGCCCGCTTAGCTCCACTGGCTGGACTGGACAAACGCCTGGCTCCAAGATCATGGCTTACCCAGTTGTAGCCATCGTCTGTAGCAGCGGGAGTCATGGCTCATCCTGATCGAGCCGGGTGAGATCCTGCCTAGCCTGGCCGTCCATGTCGGTATAGATCTCCAGAGTCACGCTGATCCGCGTATGACCGAGAATCTTCTGCCCGGCCTTGTAGCGGTGGGTCTCACGGGTCGTGCGGTGTGCCGGCGGCGCGGCATTCGCAGCGGCGCGGCATTCGCAGCGGCGCGGACTCGATTCGCCTATCCGCGATCTGTCCGCAGGCGCACCGACTTCCAGCCGATATCGATCACATGTTTGAATACAGGCATGGTCCAGGCGCAATCATCACTGTGGCCCGGTTTTCCTGAGGAGTGCCGCAGCCATCACCCATGGCGGCCCGGCTCCGTGAC
Source organism: uncultured Actinomycetota bacterium (assembly GCA_963804435.1). Lineage (GTDB taxonomy): Bacteria > Actinomycetota > Actinomycetes > Streptosporangiales > Streptosporangiaceae > JAJYUU01. Next base: position 849,804 of record CAWDQI010000003.1, read on the forward strand.
CATCACCTGGGAACCGTGCGACTGCGAGGCCGCACGGGCGGCTCGCGGCGGTCATATCAAGGTCGCCTGCAACGCGCCCGGCTGCAAGGAACTGTGGTGGGCTCCACGCCACCAGCCTGTCCGGATGCCTCGGATACTCGGACATCACCGGCCCGGATACCGATGAACCCTGAGCGGGCTTTCCTGCCTGCCCGCAGCCAGATCCAGCAGCACAACTGCGGCGCGCGGCGGTGCCCGTTCCGGCCGGCATCGGCGGTCAATGGCCAGCAGCTGTTGCACCTGGTGCTGCGCACTATTCCGCGAGGTTGACGCCGGGCGCTAGCATGACCGGCACTGCGGCGCCGCGATCTGGCTGCCGTCCGGACGGCGCAAGGAGGACCGAGCGCCGCGATGAGGCTCGCGTGCCGGAAGGGAGCTTGCAATGACCATCGCAGCCAGTCCAGTCGCGCCTGCCATGGCAGCCAGGTCCGCTGGGCGCCGGAACGCCGCTCTGCTCTGGCATCAGGTCCGCTACGAGCAGCTGTCGTTCTGGCGCAACCCGCAGAGCGCCCAAGCGAGCGCACGCGACTCCGTTGCCAGCCTGGACCTATTTCGCGGGGCTGCTGGCGCACTGCATTGTGGTCAGCCTGATCGACGTCACGCTGATCGTGGGCATCGGCTGGATCTACGGGATTCAGGTGCCGTCGGACCGGTTGGCCATCGGCGCATCGCTCTTGCTAGGCGGTGCCAGTTTCTGCGCGCTGGGCGTGGCAGTGGCATCGGTGATCAGGAACGCCGAGGCGGGTCCGGCCGTGGTCCAGATCGTGATGTTCCCGCTGCTGTTCATCTCCGGTACCTACGTGCCGATTCATTCCGGCACCTTGAGCAGGATCTCGGCCGCGCTGCCGGTGCGGCCACTCAATGAACGCTGATAGCTGCCTTCAGCCAGCACCCAGGCCTTGCCTGGGGGAAGCTGGGTGTCCTGCTCGCCTGGGGAGTGGCAGGCGCGGTCGTCGCAATCTGGCGGTTCCGCTGGACGCCGCGATCGGCTAACTCCGGCCAGGGATCTCGCGCTCAAGGTGGCGGATTCTCAGCGCTAGGTGCTGAGAATCCGCCACGCTTTTGCGAGGGGCGAGGATCGCCGCCCGATCTACGCCGCGCCGGGCGCAGCGACCTCCGCGGCTACCACATCAGCAACGATGCACGTGATGTTGTCGGGGCCGCCGCCGTCCATGGCCAAGGTGAGCAGCTCACCCGCCGCGCGATCGGGATCGCTGACGGTGACTAGGACGCGGGCGATGTCCTCAGCCGCAGCTACCGCATGCAAGCCATCGGAGCACAGCAGGTAACGGTCACCCGGCAGCATCTCGCGCAGTTGCAGGTCAGCCTCGCCGTGGTCGGCCATCAGGGCCCGCAGCAACAGCGAGCGCTGCGGGTGTGAGCTGACCTCCTCCGGCGTGATCTTGCGCTCGTCGAGCAGCGACTGCACCATTGTGTGATCATGGGTGATCTGGAACACGACGCCGTCGCGTACTAGGTAAGCGCGCGAGTCCCCGACATGCACCAGCCCGAGCTGTGAGCCCGACCAGACCAGCGCGGTCAGGGTCGTGCCCATGCCGCTGAGTGATGGGTCGGAGGCGACGATATCGCTCAGCCTGCCGCTCGCCCGCCGTACTGCGTGGTCGAGCGCGTTCAGGAGCTCGCCGGCCGGGATCTTGGTGTCCAGGGGCTTCAGCGTCTCGATGACGGCCGCACTCGCCAGCTCGCCGCCCGCGTGGCCCCCCAGGCCATCCGCGACCGCCAGCAAGCGAGCTCCGGCGTAAGCGGTGTCCTCGTTGCCTTCCCGGCGCAGTCCGGCGTCGGACCGAACCGCGTACCGGATCGCCAGCGTGTTCTGACCCTCTTGCATGGCAGCGTCCCTTCCGGACAGGTACCCGACGAGGAAGGTAGCCAGGTCACGCCTTGCCGCCGTGTCCTTCTCGACCTGGGCCCAGTACGTCGCCAGTTCCATCGCTGCAAGGCTGGGTTCCAGCGCGGCTACCAAGCGGATCCGGGCCAGTGGCATGTCAACGCGGCGCAGCCAGGCGACTAGCCTAGCCTGCTCCAGCTGGGCGGACGCGCAGCGCCGGTACCCTGTCGCCGGGTCGACCACCGCGGGGCTGAGAAGCCGGAGCCCGTCATACAGACGCAGCGCCTTCCGCGATAGCCCCGACGCGCTCGCGAACTCCCCGCTGGTCATCAGACCCACTGGCATGGCCCTCCTCATACCAGACAGGCTGCCCGGCCCATTCAGGCTGGGCCAGGCCCTAGGGGCGAAGTCAACCGGTGGCGAGCCGTTCGCGGGGCGTTGATCCGACACTACGAGCCGCGCGGCGGCAGCTGGCCGCTAGAGCACGAACCGACAAACCTGCCCCGAAAACTTCTCGTAAAGGCCGTCAGAACCAGTCCGGGTCGTATGGCATCCTGACCGCCATGACCAGTCGCGAAGTCGCGGGACGGCTCGGTGCGCCAGCCAGGCAGGCCGCCATCAAGGTGCCGGAAATCACCGCGTGGTTCTGGGTGGCGAAGGTACTGACCACGGGCATGGGCGAGGCTCTGGCGGATTTCATCTACTTCCGCTACGGCAAGGCGCCGACCGCGGCGTTCGGCGCCGTCCTGCTCGGAGGCGCGCTGGTCCTGCAGTTCCGGTCCAAGCGCTACAACACCTGGATCTACTGGCTCGCGGTCACCGCGGTCGCCGTCACCGGCACCATGGCCGCCGACGGGCTGCACCTGGTGGTCGGGCTCCCCTACAAGGAAACCACGGCGCTGTGCGCTGTCGCCCTCGCGATCATCTTCGCCGCCTGGTACCTGACCGAGGGAACGCTGTCGATCCACAGCATCACCACGTTCCGGCGCGAGTCGTTCTACTGGGCCACCGTCATGGCCACCTTCGCGCTCGGGACGGCGCTCGGGGACCTCACCGCGTTCACGTTCAAGATCGGATTCTTCTCCTCGGCGGTCCTCTTCCTCGTGGTGATCGCGATCCCGGCAGTCGCCTGGCGGCTGGGCATGAATCCCGTGCTGGCGTTCTGGTTCGCCTACACGGTGACCCGGCCGCTCGGCGCCTCCGTGGCGGACTGGCTGGGCGTGCCACACAGTCTGGGCGGGCTGGACTGGGGCCGCGGCGTCGTCGCTGCGATCCTGACCGTGCCGCTCGTGGCGATCGTCGCGTACATGGCCATTTCCGGAATCGACGTCGCGGGCGACAGGGACCCGGCTCAGTTGCGCGCACAGGCGCGGCACCGAGCAGTCTGAGGCCCTCACCTCGGCATTTCGCGCCTGGGCAGTGACTTTGGCCGTGCCGGGTCGGGGATCGCTCACGGGCCGCAGCGCGGCTGCCACGCACGGTAACCGGCTGACAGGGCGCGGCTATCCCGCAGCCTCATGCGCCGGGTCAAGATTGCGAAGGTCGCGGCTAGCTGCTCGCAGGGGTGAGGACGCCGCGGAACCGGACCGTTCCGGTGAGCATCCGGTCGAACGCTTGCGGCGCGTCCTGCAACGGCGCGACTTCGCTGACAGACCGGACCCCGGACTGTGCCGCGAACCTCATCGTCTCCTCGGCCTCCCGCGCGGTGCCGGCGGCGTGGCCGCGCAGCGTCTTCTGCCCGGTAATCAGCTGCACGGGGCTGACTTCGATCTTGTTCGGGGACAGGCCGATCGCGATCAGCTCACCGCGGGCGCGCAGGCCATCGACGGCCGCCGTCATCGCCGCCGGCTGAGAAACGGTCGCCAGGACAACCTTCGCCCCGCCGAGCGCTTGCAGTGTCTGGGCCACGTCCTGCCGGGTGTTGTCGATGTAGTGCCGCGCGCCGAGTTGCTCGGCGGGTTCTTGCTTGTCGTTGCCGCGGTCGATGGCGGCGGTGTCGAAACCCATCTTGTCGGCGAACTGGACTGCCAGGTGGCCGAGGCCGCCTAGCCCGAGGACCGCGACCAGATCGCCGGGCTGGGCCGAAGTGCGGCGCAGCCCGTTGAACACGGTCACGCCGGCGCAGCCCATCGGGGCGGCCTCGATGAAAGTCAGCTCGTCGGGGATGCGAGCCAGCGCGCTGGTCGGCACTACCGTCGATTCGGCGTACCCGCCCGGATAGGCCAGCCCCGGCACCTGCAGGTGTACGCAGTTGATCGCATCACCCCCGCGGCACGCCTCGCACTGGCCGTCGTTGCCGCCGAACCAGCCGACTGCCACCCGGTCGCCTATTTTCCAGCCTTCGACCTCCGGGCCGACCATGTCGATCCGGCCGGCGATTTCGTGGCCGGGAGTAAGCGGGAACGGCCCGTCGCCGAACAGGCCGTGGGCCATATCGGCATCGGAGTGACAGACCCCGCAAGCCTCGACGGCGATACGGACCTGCCCGGGGCCCGGGCTGGGTTGCGGCAGGTCAACCACACGCAGTGGTGCGTTGATCTCGTTGACCTGAATGGCCCGCATTGTGCTGGACATGAAGCGATCTCCCTCAGCTAACCGGAACCCTCGAAGCCGGGCACGCTGACGGCTCCCCGGTCCAGGCCGCCAACGCCGGCCCTTGGCCACGCCATGACCGGCGCCCGCTGCACGGGATCGAAAAGCGCTTACCTGCGCGGGGGTTAGCCTGAAAACGCCCGCCGTGCCGCGCCCCGCGCCGACGCCCCCCGGAAGCCGTCTTACCCGTCGGCCACTGCGCTATACGCATCCGGGCTTGACTCGTCCCTGGGTCATCACAGGCGGCATGAGTGCCGGCATCGGCACTGAATGTGATTTCTACGAGTATTACTGCCTTGCACGCACCAATTGGCACAGTCGGGAATGTTTGCCCGGCACGGGCCATAAACCTCAAATTCAAGTGCAGGTTTTTACAATTAGTTCCAGTCCCGCTCGCGTTGCCGTCTGACCTGCTCGACCTGGCCAGTAAGCCCCGCGCGGAATGGGTGCTCTGGTACCGTCTCCTTATCAAAAATCTCAGCAATTTCGAGGGAATATAAATCGCCCATTTAAGGTCACTCCTTTGCCATTTACCTGATAACCGGGCGGAAGCGGTTCTTCGCAAACCGTGCGGAGGCAAGGTGTAACGGGCATGCGGGGGAAACGGTTGTGCTCCGGAGAACGCAGTGAGGCGGACGCCCTCTCATTCAGGGAGGCTGCGGGCGCCTGCTCATGCAGGCGGCCTGCACGCGCAAGAGCGGATGGTATTCGCGTTGATATTCGGGCTCATGGCGGCGTTCGTCGCAGTGGTGACGGTATCGGCGACCAAGGCCAGGCACGAGGCTGGTGTTACGACTCAAGCAGGCGTGCCGGGCGCCACCATTTCGGGCGGTTCCGCTGCTAGGACCAGGTCCCGCGCGAACCTTGACGGGCAACTGGCGGCGGCATTGCGGCCAGAAGTCAGCACGAACCCTGGCACGCTGGCCGTCGGCGTCATTGACACCACTACGGGCCGACACGCGGTCTACAACGCGGACCTCCGCTGCCGCACCGGGAGCGTGGTGAAGGCAGACATTCTCGCCACGTTGCTGCTGCAGCACCAGAACAACGGAACCTCGGTTGCGGCTCAAGACGCCACCCTGGCCACCGAGATGATCGAGAACAGCAGCTATGCCGCCGCTAGCACCCTGTGGCGGCATGTCGGCGGCGTTGCGGGCGTCAAAGCGGCTAACCGCGTGCTGAAGCTGAGGCACACCAGGCTGGGCACTGCCGGTCGTTGGGGCCTGACCAGTACCACCGTCGGTGATCAGCTCCAGCTCCTCACCGACCTGGCCTCGGCGAGCTCGCCGCTAAATGCGGCATCGCGCGCCTACGCCGTCGGTCTCATGGACCACGTAGCGCCTGGGCAGCGGTGGGGCGTTCCGGCCGCGGCGAGCGTCGATACCAGCTTCGCAGTCTGGAACGGCTGGCTGGCAGATCCGCGGCTGCTGGTCGTCGACAGCATGGGGATTGTCCGCCGCAACGGGCAGGAACTGCTGGTAGTGGTCCTCTCAAGGGACAACCCCACCAAAGCGGCTGGGATCGCCCAGGCGCAACAAGCGGCCGTGACGGCGGCCCAGGTGGTGACGGCCGCCAGCAATTCGTAACGCCAGCGGGACAGTCGCGCGACTGCCGCTTACGGGTGCCGAGTTGCGGTGGCAGGAGCAACACCTACGAGCCACCCATGAACGATCTTGGCCGGCATCAGTGGCCACGATAAACCTCGTGGCCACTTTCAAACCAGGTCGGCTAGCCTGACTTGCCTGGACGCTGCTGGCCGGATCACTGCCGGTCAACCAAAGCCGCGTCGCCTTCCGGAGCGGGGTGAGAGCGATGATCCTGACGATCGCCACATCACACCGGCCGGCCGCCGACCTTGGCTTCCTGCTCCACAAGAACCCGGACCGGCATCATGTCGCCGAGCTGAGCTTCGGCACCGCGCACGTACTATTTCCGGTCGCCGCGGCAGACCGGTGTGAGGCCGCCGTACTGCTCGAGATCGACCCGGTGGGCCTGGTCCGGGGCGGCCACCGCCAGGCCGGCCAGGCGAGCCTGGCGCATTATGTCAACGACAGACCCTACGTGGCCTCGTCGTACCTCAGCGTCGCGCTGGCCAAGTTGTTCGGGACCGCGATGAGCGGCCGCAGCAAGGAACGGCCGGAACTCGCTGGAGCGGCCATCCCGCTGGAGATCGGGCTGTCAGTGGTGCCGTGCAACGGCGGCACACCGTTGATGCGGCGGCTGTTCGAGCCGCTTGGCTACCAGGTCGGCGCTACGCCCGTAGCCCTTGATCGGCAGTTCCCGGAGTGGGGTGACAGCCGGTACCTGTCGGTGACGCTGGCCGGGACGCTGACTCTCCGCGCCGCTCTCGAGCACCTCTTCGTGCTGCTGCCCGTGCTCGATGACGACAAGCATTACTGGGTTGGCACCGACGAGGTTGACAAACTGCTGCGCCGCGGCGGGCAATGGCTCGCCGGGCACCCGGACAAGGACCTGATCGCACGGCGCTATCTCCGGCACGACCGCCAGCTCACCCGGGCAGCGCTGGCCCGGCTGGTCGCCGACGAGGCCACCGACCCTGATCGCGCGGACGCCGAGAACGACGCGGCCGAGGAGGCGGCCGAGCGCAAGGTCGGCTTGCACGACCAGCGGATCGAGAGTGTCGTCGCGGTGATCACGCAGGCCGGCGCGCGGCGGGTGCTTGATCTCGGCTGCGGGTCGGGGAAGCTGATGGCCGCTCTGCTCAAGCACGCCAGCGTGCAGCAGGTTACGGGCCTGGACGTGTCGCATCGCGCGCTTCAGGCCGCAGCTGGCCGGCTGCATCTTGACCGGATGTCGCCGAGGGCACGCGCCAGGGTGGACTTGCTGCACGGTTCGCTGACCTACAGCGACGGCAGGCTGCGCGACTTTGACGCCGCCGCGGTCGTCGAGGTGATCGAGCACCTTGACGCGCCGCGGCTCGCCGCGTTCGAGCGCAACGTCTTCAGTCACGCGCGTCCTGGCCTTATCGCGCTGACAACCCCCAACGCCGATTACAACCCCTTGTTCGACACGCTCCCGGCCGGTACGCTCCGGCACGCCGACCACCGGTTCGAGTGGACCAGGGCCGAGTTCGGCGAGTGGGCGGCCGGGGCGGCCGCGCGCAACGGTTACCAGGTGCGGCTATCCGGTATCGGTCCGGAGGACGCCGAGCTGGGCTGCCCGACCCAGCTGGCGGTGTTCAGCCGGTGACCGAGCCGACCATAGAACCGGCCGCGGCGCCAGCCCCGGAACCGGCGGCGCCGGGCCGCGGCACGGTCAAGATTCCTGACCTGTGCCTGGTGGCGCTGATCGGGATCTCCGGTTCGGGTAAGTCGACGTTCGCGGCCAGGCACTTTGCCCCGACCGAGGTCATTTCCTCGGACTTCTGCCGCGCCCTGGTGAGCGACGACCCGAACGACCAGTCAGCCACCCAGGATGCCTTCGACGTCCTGCACTTCATCGCGGCCAAGCGGCTGACGGCCGGCCGGCTGACCGTCATCGACGCCACCAGCGTGCAGCCGGAGGCTCGCCGGTCACTCATCGCGCTCGCCCGCGAGCATCACGTGCTGGCTGTGGCGATCGTCCTTGACCTGCCCGAGCAGATCTGCGCGGCGCGCAATTCGGCCCGCCCTGACCGTGACTTCGGCGCACACGTGCTGCGGCAGCAGCACAACCAGCTCCGCCGCGGCTTGAAAGGCCTGCGCCGGGAAGGCTTCCACCGGGTATACGTGCTGTCCGGCGAGGCCGACATTGCTGCGGCCACGGTGACTCGCGAGCGGCTGTGGAACGACCTGCGCGACCGGCACGGGCCGTTCGACGTCATCGGGGATGTGCATGGCTGTTACCACGAGCTCGCGCTGCTGCTGGACCGCCTGGGGTATGAGGTAACGGCGGACGGGACAGCGGCCAGTCATCCGGCCGGGCGCACCGCGGTGTTCGTCGGAGACCTAGTTGACCGCGGCCCCGCCACGCCAGCGGTGCTACGGCTGGTCATGGGCATGACCGCGGCCGGCTCGGCACTGTGCGTAGCCGGCAACCACGAGGCGAAGCTCGTGCGGGCACTGCGCGGCCGGAACGTCACTGTCGGCCACGGGCTAGCCGAGAGCCTGGCCCAGCTTGCGGCAGCAGCCGACGGTTTCGTGGCCGAGGCGACGGCGTTCATGGACGGGCTGCTGGGGCATCTTGTCCTCGATGACGGCAAGCTTGTCGTCGCGCACGCGGGCCTGCCGGCGGCCATGCACGGCCGGGCCTCAGCCGCCGTGCGCGCGTTCGCGCTGTACGGGGACACAACCGGTGAGACCGACGAATACGGGCTGCCGGTTCGGTACCCGTGGGCCGAGGACTACCGAGGCCGGGCGATGGTGGTGTACGGGCATACGCCCGTCCCGGAGCCTGAGTGGGTCAACGGCACGATCTGCGTTGATACCGGTTGCGTGTTCGGCGGCAAACTCACAGCGCTGCGCTACCCGGAGCGTGAGTTGGTCAGTGTCCCGGCCGCCCGGGTGTATTACGAGCCAGCCAGGCCGCTAATCGCGGCCGAGGCCAGGCCAGGATCAGCAGACGCCCGCGCCGGTTCAGCGGATCGGGTGTCGGCCCCGGACGGTGGCGGGCGCGACGCGGGCGAGCTCAACATCGACGACGTGATCGGCAAGCGCATCGTGCAGACGCGGCTAACTGGCGGCACCGTGACCATCCGGGAAGAGAACGCTCTCGCCGCGCTCGAGGTGATGAGCAGATTTGCGATCGACCCGCGCTGGCTCGTCTATCTGCCGCCCACCATGGCACCCACGGCCACGGCAAGCCAGCCTGGCTTGCTGGAGCACCCGGGCGAGGCTCTCGCCGCCTTCCGGGCCGACGGCGTGCCGGAGGTGGTCTGCGAGGAGAAGCACATGGGCTCGCGGGCGGTCGTGATCGCCTGCCGGGACGACGACGCTGGGAAACGGCGGTTCGGCGTCAGCGGCCCCGGTGCGATGTACACCCGAACCGGGCGAGCCTTCTTCGCCGCTGAAGCGACGGAGCGGGAGGTGCTGGGCCGGGTGACGGCGGCGCTTACCGGCGCCGGGCTCTGGGCGGAGCTCGACACCGACTGGGTGGCGCTTGATTGTGAACTGATGCCCTGGTCGGCCAAGGCGGGCGAACTGCTCCGCAGTCAGTACGCGCCGGTGGCGGCGGCCGCGGCCACCGCGCTGACCGCGTCCGCGACGGCAGCGGAAGCGGCGGTGAGCCGCGGCGTCGACGCGGCCGCTTTGCTCGCGCGCCTCGTGGACCGCCGGGAGCAGGCAGCGTCGTTCGCCGACGCCTACCGCCGGTACTGCTGGCCGGTCCACAGCATCGCTGACCTGGCGCTGGCCCCGTTCCAGGTCCTCGCGAGCGAGCAGGACGTCCTCGCGCTCCGGCCGCACAAGTGGCACCTGAGCCTGGCCGAGCGGTTGTGCCAGCAGGATCCGGTGACGTTCCGCCGGACGGCGGCGCTGCCGGTGAGGCTCGGCGACGACGCCGGCGAGGCAGCGGCGACCAGGTGGTGGGAGGAACTGACCGCGGCGGGCGGCGAGGGCATGGTAGTCAAGCCGGCCGAGGTCGTGCACCGGGGACCGAGGGGGCTGTCGCAGCCCGGCATCAAGTGCCGTGGCCCGGAGTACCTGCGCATCATCTACGGGCCCGAGTACCTGGCCGAGGCGAACCTGTCCCGGCTGCGGAGCCGCAACGTCGGGCACAAGCGCTCGCTGGCGTTGCGCGAGTTCGCGCTCGGCATCGAGGCACTAGAGCGGTTCACGGCGGGCGAGCCGCTGTATCGCGTGCACGAATGCGTCTTCGGCGTGCTGGCGCTGGAGAGCGAGCCCGTCGACCCGCGCCTGTAGCAAACGGCCAGCCCTGCTAGTACCCCGTTCCCCCGATGCCGTCGCGCTGCGCGGTGACAGCAGCGCCCAGGCTCGCCTCAGGCAGGCCGGACCGGGCGGTAAGCAGGCTGCCACCTGAGCGCGCGAACTCGCGCGGCGATATCGTCGCCGAGGTTGGCGCGGGCTACGCCGTCAGCAATTGCCGCCCTGGCCACGGCTTCAGCCACCGCGAGCGAGGTCTCGCGCAGCGCTCCGATCTCGGGCAGCAGCGGAGCTCCGGGCGCGCTGACATCGACGAGGCTGGCTACCGCGTGGCCCGCTGCGCTCAGCATGTTGTCGGTAATCCGGCTGGCCCGGCTGGCGATCGCACCAAGACCGAGACCGGGGAAGACCAGCGCGTTGTTGGCCTGGCCGATGACGTATCTCGTGCCCAAGTAATCGACCGGCGGGAACGGGCTGCCGCAGGCCACCAGCGCCCGGCCGTCGGTGTATTCGAGCAGGTCAGCCGGGTTGGCCTCGGCCAGGTGCGTCGGATTGGACATCGGCATGATGACCGGACGGCTCACCTGCGCCGCCATGTCGGTGATGATGGCCTTGGTGAACGCGCCGGCTCGGGCCGAGGTGCCGATAAGCACGGTAGGCCGCACCCGCCTGACCACCTCGGCCAGCTCGATCCCGCCGATCGACTCGTCCGATCGCCAGCCGGCTACTTCCGCGGCCGGCCTCGCGTAGCGGGCCTGATCATCGGTGATCCGGACATCCCCGGCCACGATCAAGCCATGCCGGTCGACCGTCCAGAACCTGGCTCGGGCCTGCGTTTCGGTAAGGCCGGCGGCGACCATCGCCGCGGTGAGCTGGTCGGCGATTCCGATGCCCGCCGTTCCGGCACCGAAGATCACGATGCGATGGTCGGCCAGCTTGACCCCGGTTGCCCGTACCGCGGCGAGCACGGCGGCTAGGTTTACCGCGCCGGTGCCCTGAATGTCGTCGTTGAAGCTCGGCAGCTGATCACGGTAACGGGACAGCAGCCGCCTGGCGTTCGCGGGATCCATGTCCTCCCAGTGCAGCAGTGCACCGGGAAATACGCTGCGCACGGCGGCCACGAAGGCATCAAGGAACGCGTCGTACTCGGCGGCAGCCACTCGCGGGTGCCGGTTACCGATGTAGAGCGGATCGTCGAGCAGGCTCTGGCGGTCGGTGCCCACGTCCAGCATCACGGGCAGCGTCCGGTTGGGCTCGATCCCCGCCGCGGCCGTGTACACCGCGAGCTTGCCCACCGCGATGCTCATGCCACCGACGCCCCAGTCGCCGATGCCGAGAATCGCCCCGGCGTCGGTGGCCACTATCAGGTCCATGTCCTCGGCGCCGAGTCCTGGCGCCCGGAGCGAATCCTCGATCAGCTCGGGATGATCCACCGAGAGGTAAACGCCCCGTGGGCGCCGGTACTCATGGCTGTAGTTCTCGATCGCCTGCCCGACGGTCGGCGTATAGACGACCGGCAGCATCTCGCTGAGATGATCAGAGAGCAGGCGAAAGTAGAGGACCTCATTACGGTCCTGCAGCTCGTTTAGGAGCACGTTGCGCGCGAGGTCGGATGACTGCCGGAGATACTGCGCGTACACCCGGCTTGCCTGCTGCTCAAGCGTCATGTGGCCGGCCGGGATCAGCCCGATCAGGCCAAGCTCGGCCCGCTCCTGGTCGCTGAAGGCAGTGCCCTTGTTGATCCGCGGCTCGGCGAGAACCTGCCGGCCACGGAGCGGCGTGCGCCAGGCGCCGTCCTCGTCAAGCCGCAATGTTCGCACCCGGTGCCGTTCCCTTCGCGGTGTCCCTTCGCGGGTACTGCCTTCCATGATGCAGTCAGCGCTCAGATCGCGGGGGCCAGTGTCTTGCGGAAGTAGTCGATGGTCGGCACCAGGCCTTCCTCAAGCGGCACCTTGGGCTCCCAGCCGAGCAGATCCTTAGCGCGGCTGATATCCGGCCTGCGGCGGGCCGGATCGTCGGCGGGCAGCGGCTGGAACTCGATGGGCACCTCGGTGCCGCTGAGCGCTTGGACTCGGCTGGCCAGTTCCAGCATGGTGAACTCGCCCGGGTTGCCGAGATTGATCGGCCCGGTTACGTCGGGAGCCGAGTGCATGAGCGCGATGAGGCCGTCGACCATGTCGCTGACATAGCAGAACGACCTGGTCTGGGAGCCGTCTCCGAACACGGTCAGCGGCTTGCCCGCTAGCGCGCGGACGATGAAGTTCGACACCACCCGGCCGTCATTGGCCAGCATGTTCGGGCCGTAGGTGTTGAAGATGCGGGCGACCTTGATCGGCAGCCGGTGCTGACGGTAGTAATCGAAGAACAGCGTCTCGGCGCACCGCTTGCCCTCGTCATAGCAGGACCGGATGCCCGTCGGGTTGACGTTTCCCCAGTACGACTCGGTCTGCGGATGGACTGCGGGGTCACCGTAGACCTCGGAAGTGGAACTCAGCAGGATCCGGGCGCCTAGGCGCTTGGCCAGCCCGAGCATGTTGATGGAGCCGTGCACGCATGTCTTGGTGGTCTGGACTGGGTCGCGCTGATAGAAGACGGGCGACGCGGGGCAGGCGAGGTGGTAGATCTGGTCCACCTCGACGTACAGGGGGAACGTGACGTCGTGGCGGATCAGCTCAAAGCGCGGATGGCCGAGAAGGTCGATCAGGTTGTGCCGCGAGCTTGAGTAGAAGTTGTCAACGACTAGGACGTCGTGGCCGTGCTCGAGTAGCCGCCGGGACAGGTGAGACCCCAGGAATCCCGATCCTCCGGTGACCAGGACGCGCTGCCCGAAAGGTTCCGGCGTACCAGGCCGGCCGACGCTAGCGTCTGATTCCACTACCGCTCCTTGGGCTATGCTGACGGCTGACCATCAGGGGTTGACGTGCTGAGCCCCACGAGCCTATCGGGGCTCTTATCCTGTTTATCCGGTAAGGTCGTTTGCTATGAAGCTGTCGATCCTGATGCCCGTGTACAACGAGTACACGACCCTGGCCGCTGCGGTGAAGGAGGTACTCAGTGTCGACTTCCCGTGCGAGACCGAGCTTGTCATCGTGGACGACGGCAGCACAGACGGCACCAGGGAACTGTACCCGTCCCTGACCGACGATCCGCGGGTCAGCGTGCACATGCACGACCGCAACCAGGGCAAGGGAGCGGCGATCCGCACGGCGGCGACGCTGGCAACGGGCGACTACGTGATCATGTGCGATGCCGACCTCGAGTACTCGCCGGCCGAGATCCCGGCGCTGCTGGCCCCGGTGCTGGCCGGGGACGCCAAAGTCGTGTACGGGACCAGGACCTTTGGCAGTCATAATTCGTACTCCTACATTTACGTGCTCGGTAATAAAGGCGTCACGACATTTGCGAACGTCCTGTTCAACTGCTACATCAGTGATCTTGAGACATGCTTCAAGCTCATCCCCGCGCCGCTGTACCGGGAGCTGGACATCCGGCAGACGGGGTTCGGCATGGAGGCAGAGGTAACCGGCAAGCTGCTGCGGCGCCGGATCCCGATCTATGAGGTGCCGATCACATACAAGGCCCGCAGCCGCGAGGCAGGCAAGAAGCTGACGTGGCGGGACGGCGTCGAGGCCATCTGGATTCTGCTCCGTATCCGGCTCAGCCGAATCAAGCCGCCGGCTTAACCGCATGTGCGGGTCGGCCGCCTGCGCCGGACAGCCGGCCGCTGGCGTCTCGGCCTGGGCTACAAGTCCCCTGACCACAGGGCGCGAACCGAATCAATGGTGTCGGCTTCTTCCGGGCCCTTATCGGGCCGGTACCTGAGTACCCGCGCAAACCTGAGCGTGACCCCGCCGGGGTACCTGGTGCTCGCCTGCACTCCGTCGAAGGCGATCTCGACCACCAGTTCCGGGTTGACCCGGACCACGCCGCGCTGCGCATGGCCCGGCTCCGCGTGCTCGGGGGAGGCCAGCTCAAGCAGACGCTCCGTCTGCCAGCTGAGCAGGGCATCGGTCAGTCCCTTGAACGTCTTGCCGAGCATGACCATGCCGCCGGTGACCGGATCGCGAGCGCCTAGATGCAAGTTGGACAGCCAGCCCTGGCGGCGGCCATGCCCCCACTCTGCGGCAAGTACCACCAGGTCGAGGGTGTGCCTGGGCTTGACCTTGATCCAGTCGCTGCCGCGCAGGCCGGCGCCGTAGGGAGCCTCGACGGCCTTCACGACGACGCCCTCGTGGCCTCGCTGCACCGCGTCAGCGAAGAAGTCCTCAGCCTCCTGCGCGTCCGCGGTCAGCAGGCGCGGAATCACCAGCTCCGGAGCTACGCCAGACAGGCGCGCGAACCGCTCGCTCGCCGGGTTATCAATCAGGTCTTTCCCGTTCAGGTGGAGCGCGTCGAACAGAAAGACCGTCAGCGGAATCTGGCCAGACTGGGTTGACCGGCCGAGGCTGGCAGACGGGCCTGCCTGGCTGGCGGCGCGTGCCGATGTCACCTGGAATGGGTATGGCCGGCCGTCTGGTCGCAGCGCGACAGCCTCCCCGTCCAGCACGGCGGCCGAGACGTCCAGGGCCAGGATGGCCGCCGCGACCTCGGGGACCCGGTGGGTGATGTCATCCAGCGTCCGGGTGAAGACCCGGACCTCGTTACCTTGCCGGTGAACCTGCACGCGGATGCCGTCGATCTTCCACTCCACGGCCGCCGGGCTGATCCGCGCCATGGCCGCGGCCACGGTCGGCGCGGAACTGGCCAGCATTGGCTTGACCGGCCGGCCGACCTGGAGGGTTACGTCGCCCAGCGCGGCGGCCGGCCGGTCCGGATCCAGGGCAGCGGTAGCGGCCTCAGAGAGCGAGCCGGTGAGCTGATAGGCCCGGCGCACGTCGGCGACAGGCCGTCCGGCGGCACTGGCAATCGCCTCAGTCATCACGCCGTCGAGGGCGCCCTGGCGCAGGTCGCCCGCGAGCAGGCGGACGAGGAAGCGCCGTTCCGCCGGCGTGGCCCGGCGCATCAGGGCTGCCAGCAGCCGACGGCGCTCAGCTTGCGAGCCAGCGCCCGCCTGCGCGCCGATCTGGCCGAGCGTCTGATCAGTCTCGGCGAGCGTGAGCACCGGGTTCGCGACCTCCGGCTGGTCCGCCGCCGCGGCGTCGTCGCCGAGCAGGTCGGTTAGCGCCGCGTAGCCGACGCCTATCTGGCGCTGCGTCAGGTCGCCCGATAGGAACGCCACCGCTACCGGGATCTCCGCCGCCGGAACGTCGCGTAGCAGCCGGGCTATTTCGTCGATCTTGGCGAGTCGGCCAGGCTTGGCGGTGACCGCAGCGGAGGCCTGCACGACCGAATCCAGCAGCATGTGCCTACAGCCAGTCCTTCCGGTGCGCAACCAGGGCCGTCAGGCAGACCGTGGCAGCCAACTGGAAAGCCGCCACGACGGTCAGCGGGCGCTGGACCAGGTGCAATGTCGGCCCGAGCAGGACCGCCGCGATGATGACGCCCATCAGCACCCGCCGGTTCAGAGCCGATGATCGCGCTCGGTCCCCGTGGGCGGCGACGACGGGCAGATCTGGGGTCATGCTCCCAGGCTAGGCAGCGGCCGGCCGCGGCGTCACCTGCAGCAAATACTGCCCTGGCCATGACATCAGTCATGGCCAGGGCGCGAAGCCAAGCGGACGGCGGGCCAGGGCGGGCGGATCCCGTCAGTGCTGGCCAGGCGACTCGCTGGTCCGGCATCCGGCTGGTCAGGCGTCTCGCTGACCGGTATCGCCGTTCATGTCCGGGTCGGGCGACCGGTCGATGTCGTATCCGGTGCCCTCGCTGGCGGTTGTAGTGCCGCCGGCCGAGCCTGGGGCGGACCCGCTCCAGTTCTGATGGCCGCGCATAGCCATCGCCGCGGCTGCCCCGCCGGCCGCAGTTATCAGCAAGGACGCGACCACCAGCCGCGCCGTGCGGCGCCGCGTGCGCTTGGGTACGTCGATCTTGTGTGCGGCGGTGATGAGCGCGTCAGAAATCATCGGCGCGATGCTCTCGCTGATGGCATGCGCCGCTTGCTCAAGCTGTGGCGCTGTCCAGGATCTCGCGGCCTCTACCAAGGGCGTAGCCCAGGCTACGGCGCTGTCGGCACTGTGTCGGGCAGAGGAGCCGGCGTTACGGGCCAGCGGGACTGCCTGCTTCGCCAGCGGCACCGCCTGCTGGGCCGCCTGCTGAGCGAGCGGAACTGCCTTCGCCGTGATAGGTGCTACTTGCCGAGCCGCAGTAGCGGTCTGGCTGCTGAGCCAGGAGCGCTCGCTGGCAGCCGACTTTCTGGTCAAAACAGACACAAAGACCTCCCGTGTTTCTTTCTATCGGCAGACACCTTCCCAGGGACCTCAAGGTCAACCACGCAGGGGGCTTGCGGCGGGGAGCCGGAGTGACACGGCGCCAGCCGGGGCGTGCGAGGATTCGTGTTATGACGAACACGATGACCGCGACGCTGCGGACAAGCCGGGGGCCCGTAGTCGTCCGGCTCTTTCCTGACCACGCACCGAAGACAGTGCGCAACTTCGTGGAGCTGGCTGAGGGGACGAGGGACTGGACCAACCCCGTGACCCGCCAGTCGGGGCAGGCCAAGCTCTATGACGGCACGATCTTCCACCGGGTCATCCCTGACTTCATGATCCAGGGCGGCGACCCGCTCGGGACCGGCACCGGCGGCCCGGGCTACAAGTTCGGCGACGAGTTCCATCCGGACCTGGCTTTCGACCGGCCTTACTTGCTGGCGATGGCCAACGCCGGGCCGGGCACGAACGGATCGCAGTTTTTTATCACCACCGTGCCGACCCCTTGGCTTACCGGCAAGCACACGATATTCGGCGAGGTCGTCGAGGGCGCTAATGTGGTTGATGACATCAGCCACGTGCAGACGAGCCGTGGCGACCGCCCGGCCCAGGATGTTGTCCTCGAATCGGTAGAGATCGGGCGCGGCGTGAACGAGTAGCAAGCGATTGGTACCTGATGGCCATCCCCCCCAATCAAGGCCAGACTGATACAGGTCAGCTTCCGGAGGCTCCGCCAGTTTGCTTCCGGCATCCTGGTCGGCCTACGTACGTATCCTGCGTGCGGTGCGGCCGACCAGCCTGCCCGGACTGCCTTCGCCCCGCAGCCGTAGGCCATCAGTGCGTCGACTGCATCCGCTCGGGTAACCGGGGCGTGCGCCAGGCGCGCGGACGGTTCGGCGGCCAGGTGACCACGGATGCGAAGGTTACGTGGACGCTGGTCGCCCTGAACGTGATCTGCTACATCGCGGAGGTGGCGTACCCGAACTTCATCAACGACGGCGAGATGCTGGGCAAGTTCGGCACTCACTATGGTGTCGCCAACGGCGAGTGGTACCGCCTGATCACGAACGCGTTCCTGCACTATCCGCCAAACAGCGGCTTCGGCATCTTCCACATTCTCTTCAACATGTGGGCGCTGATCGTGGTGGGCCCGCCGCTGGAACGGGTGCTCGGCCGGGTCAGGTTCCTGATGATCTACCTGGTCAGCGCCCTGGGCGGCGCGGTGCTCTACTACTTCATCGCGTCGGTTACGACGCCAGCGATTGGCGCTTCAGGAGCTATTTTCGGCCTATTCGGCGCGTTCTTCGTGATGGCTAGGCGCATGCGGGCCAACACGAACCAGATAGTAGGCCTGATCGTGCTGAACCTGGTCATCGGATTCGTCCTGCCCAACATCGGCTGGCAGGACCACGTCGGCGGCCTGATCGCGGGCGGCGCCCTGACGGCTGCCTACGCGTACGCGCCGAAGCAGAACCGAACGCTTGTTCAGGTGGTGGCCACCCTCGCTATCGTGGCCATCCTGGTCCTCGCGGTCGTGCTCAGAAACCACCAGCTCGCACACGTAGTCCCGTACTAGCGGCCTGTTTCCAGCGGCCCCTCGAGGGGCCGCTAGCGCCACCTCGTGGACAGGGCGACGCCCGTCACGAGGAAGGCAAAGCCTACGACGAGGTTCACGGGGCCGAGCGCGTGGATGGGGTAATTCTGCTGGCTGACGTAGAAGACCACGATCCAGACCAGACCGATGAGCAGGCTCGCCAGCATCGTCGGCGCCAGCCAGCGCGGGCTGACCTTGGCCTTGGCGGACCGGGGCGGCGGGGTGTAGACCGCCTTGCTTCTGACGCGGGACTTCGGCACGGGTCATCTCCTGATCGGCTTGCCCGCCGGAGCGGCGCCCGGCGGCGGAGGCGCGCGGACCACCCGCACGCGCCTATCGCCGTAAGCGTAGTTGGTCTTGGGCCGTGCCGCCTCCTGGCGACAGGCTAATGGCCGGTCCTTGCGGCTGCCCGGATTAGGAGGGATTGGGGGTCGGTGAAGTCGACGACGGGTTCGGGCTCGTCGGGCTTGGCGAGGTTGGCGAGGGCGTCGTGGGCGTAGGCGTGGCCGCGGCTGGATTGATGTAAATGGTGATCGGGGATCCCTTCGCCAGCGGCGTGCCGGGACCCGGGTTCGTGTTCCAGACCAGGCCCGGAGCGTACGCCCCGCCGCCCAGCTGAATAACTGGGGTTACGACGTAGAAGTACGGAGCGCTCTGTAGGACCTGCGTGGCCGCGTCCTGTCTGAGGCCGAGCACGCTCTGTGGCACTCTGAGCGAGGGAGTGTTGGAATTCACCGAGATCGTCACCGTGCTATTGGGCGCCACGCCCGTGCCCGCTGGCGGGGTCTGGCTGATGACCTGGCCTGGACCGAAGTTTGAATCGTGGCCCTTGACCGGGTTTGCTTTGAGGTGGGCCAGGCTGAGCTTGGCTTCCGCCATGGCCAGGCTCAAGCCGGTGACGGTCGGAACCTTGACCTGAGACGGGCCCGAGGACTCGATGATGCCGATCGTCGTGCCCCTGGGCTCGCTCGTGCCGGCCGCCGGATTGGTACCGATGACCCGGTTCTTGGGCACAGTCGATGACGGCCTATGCGTCACGGTCCCTGGCTTGAAGCCCGCAGTCGTCAGCTGGCTTTCGGCGGCCTTGAGCGTGAGGTCAGCCAGCGGCGGTACCGGGACGCCGTTGGTACTGCTGCCGATGTACTTGATCGCGATGATGGCGGCTGCCAGCACGACAACGACCGTAAACAGGGCAACCCACGGCCAGACGCGGCGGCGCCGGATCGGGCTGTCAGGGCCGCCATCGGTGGGGCCGTACTGGTACGGCGGGACCGCGGTGGTGCGCCCGACCAGTTGAGTAGCGGTCGAGCCCATCCGGCGCGTGCCCGCACCGTAGGCGTCGGCCAGCATCGGAGCGGCTACCGGCGCACCGGATAGGGCCCGCTGGATGTCATTGCGCATCTCGCCGGCCGACTGGTACCGGTCGGCCGGATCCTTCTGCATGGCCTTCAGCACGATCGCATCGGCCCAGGCCGGGACTTCCGGGTCCACCTGCGACGGCGGCACCGGGTTTTCCTTGACGTGCTGGTAGGCAATGGCCACGGGCGAGTCGCCAGTGAACGGCGGCCTTCCGGTCAGCAGTTCATAGAGCAGGCAGCCGGTCGAATACAGATCGCTACGGGCGTCGACCCGCTCGCCGCGAGCCTGCTCCGGTGACAGGTACTGGGCGGTGCCGATGACCTGCGCTGTCTGCGTCATGGTGGCCTGGCCGTCCGACACGGCCCTGGCGATGCCGAAGTCCATCACCTTGACGTCGCCGGACCTGGTCAGCATCACGTTGCCGGGCTTGATATCGCGATGCACGATGCCGTTGCGGTGGCTGTAGTCAAGCGCCCGCAGGACCCCGTCGGTGATCTCGGCGGCGCGCTCGGGCAGCAGCCGGCGGTCGTCGCGCAGCAGGTCACGCAGCGTCCTGCCGTCGACGAATTCCATCACGATGTAGGGCACCGGCAAGCTGCCCACCATGTCCTCACCGGTGTCGTAGACGGCGACGATCGACGGGTGGTTCAGCGAGGCGGCTGATTGCGCCTCGCGCCGGAACCTTGCCTGGAAGGTCTGGTCGCGGGCCAGATCGTCGCGGAGGGTCTTCACACCGACGATGCGGTCGAGACGAATGTCGCGTGCCCGGAAGACCTCGGCCATGCCGCCCCGCCCGACGATGCCGTCGAGCTCGTAGCGGCCGCCTAGCAGCCGTGGCTGAGTCATGTCTCGCACTTACATTACCGTCCTGAACTCGGGGACTGCGGCCAGCATGGCAGGCCGCGGGCGGCAGTCGTGCGCCCGGTAGCCTGCCTTCATCGACGTGTGCGCGGCGGATCCGGTCTCCCCGGCGTCTTTCTGCGTGATCATGATTGCCCCTGGTGTGCCATGTAAGCCTTGATGACCGCGACCGCCAGCGGCGCCGCAGCCGCGGCACCATAGCCGCCGCCCTGAACGATGACCCCCACGGCTATCGGCGATGGCTGCCCGTTACTACCGGGCACGAAGCAGGTAAACACTGCGTCGTTCAATCCGGCGCTATTGGGGCCATTTTCGGCCGTACCGGTCTTGCCGTCAATCGTGATGTTGCCGGTCGCCTGCGGCCCGGCGGTGGCTACCGCTGTCCCGCCGGCATTGTGGGTGACCTCGAACATCATGTTCTGCAGGTAACCAGCTACCTGCGGGCTCACTGCATGGCTAAGCACAGTCGGCGCCTGCGACTGGATCGGGGACAGTCCCGGGCCGAGCACCTGCTGGACCAGGTAGGGCTTCATTAGCGTGCCGCCATTGGCGACGGTGGCCGCGAACATCGCCTCTTGCAGGGGCGTGACCTGGTCGTTGTACTGACCGATCGCGGTGAAGGCCGATAGCGACTTGTCGGTCCACCCCGGCTTCTCCGGCACCACGCTCGGCGCGACTGGCAACGGGATGGACAGCGGGCTGTTCATGCCGAACCGGCTCGAGTACTGGCGCAGGACGGGCGCTCCCAGCTTGATGCCAAGGCCGCCGAAAGCGGTGTTGCACGACATCCAGAACGCCTGGATAATCGGCGGGTTCCCGTTCCCGCAGAGCTCGCCGTTGTCGTTGACCAGATGGTTGCCGTTGGGCAGCCGGAGCGGGGAGGGCGCGGGGATGGTGCTGCTGGTGCTGGCCACCTTGCCGGTGGTGAACGCAGCGGCGCTGGTCACGATCTTGAATGTGGAACCCGGCGGGTAGGTCGCCTGGATCGCCCGGTTCAGCAACGGCTGGCTCTTGTCGGTCAGCAACTGATTGTCGATCTTATCCAGTTTCGTACCGTCCAACGTCGCCAGCAAGTTCGGGTCGAACGTCGGGTACGAGGCGAGTGCCAAGATCGCCCCGGTGCTCGGATTCAGCGCGACTAGCGCGGCCGCGTGGCCATGGGTGCCCTGCGCAAGCGCGTTATACGCAGCCTCCTGGGCGACCGGGCTTATGGTCAGCGAAACAGTGGCACCCTGCTTCTGCTTGCCGGTCAGCAGCGCGGTGAAGTTGCGCACCGCAAGTCGTGGGTCAGAGCCATTCAGCATGCTGTTCTCGGCCTGCTCGATCCCGGACTTGCCGTAGATGGTGTCGTAGCCGGTGACCGGGGCGTAGACCTTGCCGTAGGGATAGACGCGCTTGTAGATGTCGGTGCCCTTGACCAGCTGAGACTCGGCGATCTTGAGATTGCCAGCGAGGATGGTGCCGCGCTGGAAGGAGAACTGCTGATTAAAGATTCGGGTGTTGCCGCTCTCGCCGGCCAGCTTGGTTGTCTCGAACGCCTGCACGTAATTGACGTTGATCAGCAGTAGCACGAATAGCGCCAGGCAGGCCAGCGAGATACGCAGGATTGCGCGGTTCATGCGGCCCGCACCACCTGAGTCATGCCCTCGTCCTGTATCGGCTGCGGCGCCGGCTTGCGGGCCGAGTCGCTGATCCTTATCAGCACCGCGATCAGCAGCCAGCTGGCCACCAGCGACGATCCGCCCTGGGAGAGGAACGGGGTCGTCACGCCGGTCAGCGGTATCAGGCCGCTAACCCCGCCCACGATCACGAAAACCTGAAGCGCGAGCACGAATGACAGGCCCGCGGCCAGCAGCTTGGAAAAGGGGTCCTTCACCGCCAGCGCAGCCTTCAGGCCACGCTGGACAAGCAGCCCGAACACCAGCAGCAGCGCCATCACGCCGACTAGGCCGAGTTCCTCGCCGAACGCGGTGAAGATGAAGTCACTTTGGACCAGGGGGGTGATGTAGGGCTGGCCATGGCCGAGGCCGGTGCCGAAAATACCGCCGAAGGCCATGCCTTCCATTCCCTGGACGGGCTGATATGCCCCGCCGAACTGGTTGCCGTTCACGAACGGGTGCAGCCAGACGGTGAACCGCTCCATCACATGGCTGAAGGCCAAGGCCGTGAAGTAGGTGCCAGCCACGAACAGGCTGAATCCAATCAGCAGCCACGATGTCCGCTGGGTCGCGATGTAGAGCATCCCTACGAACAGGCCGAAGAACAGCGCCGACATGCCGATATCGGTCTCGAATATGAGGATCAGCAGGCTGGCTCCCCAGGCGATGAGCACCGGCCCGAGGTCGCGCGCCCGGGGCAGGTCGATGCCCAGCACCCGTCGTCCGGCAAGCGCCAGCACGTCCCGCTTGGCCACCAGGTACCCGGCGAAGAAGACGGCTAGCGTCAGCCGGGCGAACTCGCCGGGCTGGATGGAAAGGCCGCCGAGCCGGATCCAGACCTTGGCTCCGTTGACAGCGCTCAGCGAGCTGGGCAGCAGCGCGGGGATCGCCAGCAGGATGAGCCCGACCGCGCCGAGGGTATAGGTGTATCGCTGCAGGATCCGGGCCTCGCGGATCAGCACGAGCACCAGGACCAGGCCGACGATGCCGATACCGGTCCACAACAACTGGAGCTCGGTGGATGACGAGGTGAGCTCCGCCACCTGAATGCCAGGGTTGGCATTTCGGCCCGACTCCTGCAGCCGGTACATCATGACGATGCCGAGGCCGTTCAGCAGCGCGGCCAGCGGCAGCAGCAGCGGGTCGGCGAAGGGGGCCCACCTTCGTACTGCCGCGTGCGCGGTCAGCATCATCGCCGCGAGCAAGAGGACGTAGGTGGGCAGGCCAGAGGGTAGCTTGCCCTTCAGGCCGAGTCCGGCCGCGCCGTAGGCGAGCAGGACGACGCCCAGTGCGAAGGCGAGCATGACAAGTTCGGTCCGCCGCCGGCGCTGCGGCAACGGAACCGCCCGGTCGGGCCCGGTGGCTGCCGTCATTGGTACCCCAATGCCCGGCAGTACACGGGCAGCGGAGGCTCCGGCCGGTATGGCTTCACGACGGTCTTCACGTGCCGGGTGCCGTTCTTGCTAGTGATCGTCGTCCGCACCGGCTTGGGTTTGTGTAGCAGCCAGATGCTCCGCTCCTGCACGGCCTGCTTGCAGATGGTCGTGTGCTTGATCCTGAGCACGGTCTGCTGAGTCGTCGCCAGCGTGGTCGGCGTGGTCGGCAGAGTCAGGCCAGCTGGGACTTGCGAGCTGGGAATCCCGGTCCGCTGGTAGACGCTCGACAGGCTGATCCAGGCGATCTTCTGGCTGACTCCGCGGTAGATCGTCAGATTGCCGCCATCGGACGCGAGGTAGTACTCGTTCTGGGTGAACCGGTAGCCCACGAACAGGCCACCCACGACGAGCAGGACGAGCAGGACGAATATCGACGTCACCACCGGCCAACGCCGCCTGGTCCCGGCGGAGTCCTCATCCGGATCCTGGTAGCCGTCCCTGGGCTGGAGCCTTGTCCGGCGGTGGCCGTTGACGCTGGCGCTGGGCGCGCCCTGGCCGGGCACGTGCTTTCCGGCCGGGTGCTGGCCGGCCGCGCCGCCGGTAGCGGCCCGCAACAGCGAATCGGCGTCGCCGTTAGCTGCCGCGCCGACCATCTGGGTGTCCCGGCTGGGCCGCACTGATCCGGCGGCGGAGTCCACGACATCGGCGACGATGCACGTGATGTTGTCAGGGCCGCCATTCTGGATGGCGAGATCGATTAGCTGGTTTACGGCGTCGTCGGCGTCGTCGATCGTACTCAGCAGCTCGTGCACCGCCTCGTCCGAGACGACATCCGTAAGGCCGTCCGAGCACAGCAGGTACCGGTCGCCGAGTATCGCCTCGTGTATGGCCAGGTCCGGGTCGGCATCGGTGCTGCCCTGCAGCGCCCGCATGATCAGCGACCGCTGCGGGTGATTGGCGGCCGCAGCCGGGCTAAGCGGCCCTCGTCCACTAGCGACTGGATCAGCGTGTGGTCCCGGGTGATCTGGTAGAGGTCGCCATCGCGCAGCAGGTAAGCGCGGGAGTCACCGATATGGCAGACGGCCACGGTGGCACCGGCCCAGAGCAGGGCCGTCAGCGTCGTGCCCATGCCCTCTACGGCAGGATCGGACAGGCTCATGTCGTGCAGCGTGTTCCGGGCGGCGGCAACGGCGCCTGCGAGGGCCGCCAGCATGTCTTCGCTGCTGGTCAGGTTCTGCCGGTCAAGCGGCGCGATGGCGGCAATAGCGACTGCGCTGGCCACCTCGCCGGCCGCGTGGCCGCCCATCCCGTCGGCGATTGCGAGCAGACGAGGGCCGGCGAAGGCCGAGTCCTCGTTCCCCTCGCGAAGCAGGCCCACGTCCGACCGGAGCGCGTAATGCAGTGCAAGCGTCATTTGCGCAGCTCCAGAACCGTCTTACCGATGCGGATCGGTACCCCGATCGGCACCGGCGTGGGCTGAGTCACCTTCTGCCGGTCCAGGTACGTGCCGTTTGTCGAACCGAGATCCTCCACCAGCCACTGCCCATCTTGCGGGAAGAGTCGGGCATGTCGGGTCGAAGCGTAGTCGTCGCTGAGCACCAGCGTGGCGTCATCGGCTCGGCCGATGGTGATCTGCTGGTCCGACAGGCCGAGGCTCGTGCCCGCGAGCGAGCCGGCAGTGACCAGCAGTTGCTGCGGAGACGCACGCGACATCCGGACCGGCTTGGACCTGGGGGGCGGGCCAGTGGCGGCGAGTTGACGGCAGACGTGCGTCGGCGTCGCCGGGAGGTCGGGCCGAACAAATCGGTCCGAACGACGCCCACGGCGGCGATTACGAACAGCCACAAGACAGCCAGGAACCCGATCCTGACGAGAGTGAGGTCAAGCGCGTTCATCGGGTCATGAGTCCTTGGCTGGCCGGGGGTGGCGCTCGGTCATTCAGTAGCTGGCCATTCGGTAGCGGGTTAGTCAGCGGATCGTGTCGGAGCCATCGGTCGGTTAGTAGATCGGTCGGTTAGTAGATACTGTCCCGGCGGAAGACCAGGGTCGTCCGGCCCAGGGTGACTCGGGTCCCGTCGGTGAGTATCACTCGCCTGACCGGCTGGCCGTTCACGAAAGTCCCGTTGGTGGAGCCGAGGTCGACGAGCACGACCTCACCGTCCTCAACCCGGATCTCGGCATGGTGGCGCGACACCCCAGGATCGACGAGTCGAAGATCGCAATCAGTGCCACGGCCCAGGATGATCAGTGGTGTATTGATCTCGTAAGTGCGCTGGGTGCTGCCGTCCGGGCCTGGCTCAGGGCCCGACACCAGCAGCCGGGGCGTGCCGCGGAACCCGCCAGACGGCTGCGGCAGGTCGCTGGCCTGCTGCCGGATCTCGCCATCCTCGACCGTGGTGCCCCTGATCACGCCGGACAAAATCCTGAATGTGCCGGTCGTGAGGTCCCGCACGCCCTCGAACCGCATCCGGACCGGGCCAACGAAGGAGTAGCCCTGTTCCTTTGCGTACTCCCTGGCCAGGGTGGCCAACTCGATGCCGAGGCTGTCGGCATAGACGTCGAGGCGCGCATAGTCGTCCTCGGCGAGCTCGACGACGAAGTCGTTCGGAACAAGGGTCCGGCCCTGGGCGACGATCGCTGCCCGGTCGTCCATCTCCCGCTGTATTGCGCTGGCTACCTCGACCGGCTGAAGCTCAGACTTGAACGCCCGCGCAAAGGCACCTTCGACCATCCCCTCGAGCCTGTGCTCAAAGCGCTGCAGAACTCCCACCTGGTGCCCTCCTCTCCCTGCCGTATCCGATGGTATCGGCGAAGTGGGACAGCTTGAGGACGTGCTAACCTGACTGCTGCCCTAGGGCGGGTGGCGGAACGGCAGACGCGCACGGTTCAGGTCCGTGTGTCCGAAAGGACGTGAGGGTTCAAATCCCTCCTCGCCCACTTCGCTTTAGCGTGCCGTTCAGCCCGGTTGTGCTCCGTAACCCGGTTGTGTTCAGTAACCGACGCGATCGTTGGCTGGCCGCAGCTTAGGCGCCCGATGCGGTCCTTGTCACCGGGATCAGGGTGCTCAAACCCCGATCGCTTGCGCTGGCCTAAGGCCTTGCCTGATTCGCAACCGGCTGCCAGCAGCTGAGTCTGGCAGCATGGCCGCATGACGGCCCAAGCGATACTGAAATCGGTTCAGGAGATCGCCGACGGCGTGCTGTTCCCGGCGGCGATGCAAGTCGATGCCGCCGACCGGATCCCGGCGTCGCACCTGGACGCCTTGGCCGCGGCCGGCCTGTACGGCCTCGCCGGGCCGCCGTCAGCCGGGGGGCGAGATGCCGACCTGGCCAGCTTCTGCGCTGTGATCGAGATCATGGCGAGCGGCTGCCTGGCCACCACATTCGTGTGGCTGCAGCATCACTCTGCGGTGCGAGCGCTGGCTGCCTCGGCCAATCCGGGCCTGCGGTCGACCTGGCTGCCAGCACTCTGCGCTGGCGCGAAGCGGGCCGGGATTGCCCTCGGCGGAGCCAGGCCGGGTCCGCCGCTGCTGCGGGCACGGGTGGTGCCGGGCGGATACCTCTTGGATGGGACCGCGCCCTGGGTCACTGGCTGGGACTTGATCGATGTCGTCCACGCGCTTGGCCGGGACGAGTCCGGGAACATAGTTGGCGCGCTGTTGCCGGCCCAGGCCGGGCACGGCCTATCCGTCAGCTACCTCAGCCTGGCTGCAGTCAACGCCAGCCGGACTGTCGAGCTGCGCTTCACCGAGTACTTCGTGGCATCGTCGCTGGTGACCGGCCTGACGTCGGCTGCCGACTGGCTGGCCAGGGACGCGGGCGGGCTGCGTGCCAATGGGTCGCTGCCGCTCGGGCTCGCTGCTCGTTGCGTGCGACTGCTCGCGCAGGCTGTCCCGGAGGTACAGGCTGCCCCGGACGCGCAGGCTGCCCCGGACGCGCAGGCGGCGGCACTTGACGGCGAGCTATCGGCCATCCGGGCCGCACTGGACGCTGCCGGTGCCGGATCGATGCCCGCCGCACGGGCAGCCGCAGCAGAGCTTGCGTTCCGGGCCGCAGGCACGCTGGTCGCGGCCGCCGGTAGCCGGTCGATCCTGACCAGCGAGCATCCGCAGCGGCTGGCGAGGGAGGCAATGTTCCTGCTGGTCTTCGGCTCGCGCCCGGTTATCAAGGCGAATCTCACGGCCCTTCTTGCGCAACCGCGGCGCGGCTGAGCAAGCAGCGCATCCCGGTGCTTGTAGTACCGCGCTTCAGGCAGAATCGGTATCGTGCCGGAACTGCCAGAGGTCGAAGCGCTCGCCGCCGATCTGCGCGAGCGTGCCGTCGGCCGGGAGATCGACCGGGCCGACGTCGCCGAATTCTCGGTACTCAAGACTTACGACCCACCGCTGACAGCCTTGCGCGGCGCCCGGCTGACCGGCACTTCCCGGCGCGGCAAGTTCCTCGACCTGATTGCCGAGCCCGCTGACGGTGGGCCGGGGTTGCACCTGGTCACCCACCTCGCCAGGGCTGGCTGGCTGCGCTGGCGGGACTCGTTGCCGGAGACGCCGCCGAAGCCAGGCAAGGGGCCGCTGGCCTTCCGGCTGCGGTTCACCGACGGTTCCGGCTTCGACCTGACTGAGGCCGGGACTCGAAAGCGGCTCGCCGTTTATCTGGTCACTGACATTGACTCGATCCCTGGCGTGGCGGCGCTCGGGCCAGAACCGCTGGATCCTGCCTTCACCGCCGACGTGCTGGGCGGGATCCTGGCCGGGCGGCGTACCCAGATCAAGGGCGTACTGCGGGACCAGAAGCTCATCGCGGGCATCGGTAACGCCTACTCCGATGAGGTACTGCACGCCGCCCAGATGTCGCCGTTCCGGCTGGCTTCCAGCCTGACCGCCGACGAGGTCGCGGCCCTGCACGCCGTGATAATCGGAACGCTGCGCGAGGCAATCGGGAGGTCCGACGGGCTAGGCGCGAGCGATCTGAAGAAGGAGAAGAAAGCGGGCCTCCGCGTGCACGGCAAGACCGGAGAACTCTGCCCGGTATGCGGCGACACGATCCGCGAGGTCTCGTTCGCCGACTCGGCACTGCAGTACTGCGCGACCTGCCAGACCGGTGGTAAGCCGCTGGCCGACCGCAGGATGTCGCGCCTGCTGAAGTAACGGCGGTCGGCCGGGGGGGGGTTGACGGGCGTTCCCGGGCTGCCTAGTTGAAGACCTGCTTCAGTTCGTAGTAGCGCGATAGCTGGCAACCGCCGGCCACGATGGTCTCGCTGATCCTCTTGCCGAAGTAGGTGCCGGTGACCGTGACCCGTTGCGCACTTGTCATGATCATCGGGCACATCACGTGGCCGACGGGCGGCGAGAAGATATTCGCCCACTTCATCAGCCTGGCGCAGGCGCCGGAGGGATCGGGATAGTTACCGCCCGCGGGCTCGCAGCGGAGCGTCCAGTGGCTGGCAGGATGGCCGTAAGCCTGGCTAAAGGTGACATCAAGCGCCACCTTCGAGGACGAGACGGTTCGCGCCGAACCGGAGCCAGACGCTCCGGCGTGGGGGGCGGTGGTGCCGGAGGCACCGGTGGCTGGGGCGGCTGAGGTGCCGCAGGCCGCCGCCAGCAGGCCGCAAGCGCCGATCACCGCGGCGCGCGCCAGGACCGTCTGGTGCCAGGGCCTCGAGCCTGCCCGGCCGAGTTGTGGCGTCATTGCCATTAGACGTGCGCCTTCCCGCTCTCGGTTCCCAGCCTTGCACGCAATCCTCGCCCAGAAATCCCAAGGCCCGCTCCAGATCCAGCGTGCAACTCGCGGCAGCACCGTACTACCAGCGGTTTTACGCCTTTCGCCGACCACAGTTTGCGCGCTAGTGCAACCATGAGGCCGTGGGGTGGAAGCTTGCGGTGCCGCAGCGGGACCGGGACCGCATCGACGGGACCGCGCGCGCGATCGTCGAATGCGCGGCCAACGCGATCATCGCGGTCGGTCACGACCGCCGGGTCTCGGTCTGGAACCCCGCGGCTGAGCGCCTGTTCGGCTGGCAGGCAGCCGAGGTTGTCGGTCTGGAGCCGCCGTTCATCCCGGAGGAACTCAGGGCCGAGCACAACGCGGTGCTCGAGCGGGTTGCCAGCGGCGGTCAGGTCTCTTTCGCCACGCGCCGGATCTGCAAGGACGGCACGATGGTCGACCTGCGGATTGACGCCAGCAGGCTGCTGGATAGCGCCGGGGAGATCACTGGCTGGGTCTGCGTTTGCCACAAGAATGTTGATGACCAGGCAGTACGGCACTACATGGCTGAGCGCGCCCGGGTAGTCCGCAGGCTCGGCGACGTGGTGGCGGACATGAACGCGCAACTGGACCTTGAAGCGGTGCTCGACCGGATTGCCGCCAGCCTGCGCGAGCTGACCAGGGCCGACGCGGGTGGCTTTGTGCTGATTGAGAAAGGCAGGCTGCGCCTGGTCAGCCTGGACGGGCTGCCAGCTGAGCTGCGCGGCCGGACTGCAGACCTGTCCAGTAGCACGGTCGGCCAGCTGATGCGGTCGGGCAAGAGCGTCCTGATGGCGACCAGTGACTCCGGTGGCTTCGATGACCTGATCTGGGCTGCCCTGCCCGGCCTGCACACCATCACCCTCAGCCTGTCGCACGTGGCCGGACGTCCCTACGGCGCGCTTTACGCCCTCTATAGCGGCCGCAAGGTCGGCCACATGGACCTTGAGCTGCTGGAACTGCTGGCCGGGCATGCGAGCGTGGCATTGTCGAACGTCACCGCTTTCGAGGAGGTCGTCCGGCAGCGCGCGCATGAGCGCGCGGTGATCGACGCCAGCGCGGACGGCATCGCGGTGCTGGACTCCGACGGGCTGGTACGGCAGTGGAACCCGGCGGCGCACCGGCTCACCGGGCTGTCGCCCGAGGTCGCCACCGGCAGGCGGCCGCCCTTCCCGCTGCCAGAACCCGGCTCCAAGCTGACGTACAAGCTAGCCAACGGCCGGTGGATAGACCTGCTGTGCACCGGCCTGAGCGGCCGGGACGAGAAGGTGCTCGACTTCCGCGACATAACCGCGGCGAAGGAACTGGAAGAAGCAAAGGACCTTTTCCTCGCTACCACCAGCCATGAACTTCGCACTCCCATCACCGTGGTGCAGGGCTTCGCGAGCACACTGGCCAGCCGCTGGGACAAGCTGGCCGACGCCGACAGGAGGTCGGCCGTGCAGATCATCGCGGAGCGCGCAGGGTCGCTGGCCCGGCTGGTGGAGCAGCTACTGCTCGGGTCGCGGGCGGGCGCAGACCAGTTTCAGATCACAAACGGGCCGTTCGACCTTGCGAGCCTGCTGAACGGGGCGGCCGTGGCCTTCCGGCCGCTCTCCGACCTGCATACGCTCGAGGTCGAGGTCCAGTCCGGCCTGCCGCCGGCGCACGGCGATGCCATGGCCACTGACATCATCATCGGCCAGTTGCTAGAGAACGCGTTCAAGTACTCGCCCGAGGGCGGCAAGGTCACGGTTCGGGCGAGAACCGAGGGCGACGCGATCGCGGTGACCGTTCAAGACGAGGGCATCGGCATCCGCCCGGACGACCGAGAGCGGATATTCGATCGGTTTGTCCAGGGTGAAGCCGGCGATCGGCGCCGTTTCGGCGGCATCGGCCTCGGCCTTTACATAGTCAGGCAGCTGGCCGAGGCGCAGGGCGCCGAGATCGCGGTCGCTGCTCATGACGGACCGGGCACCGTTATGCGGCTCTGGATGCAACAGGCGACGAGCGCCGGTGCGGTTCCCGTTAACGGCCTGGCCAGCAAGATCTTGCCCCGTCCCAGGCCCGCTAGCGAGCAGTCAGCGGCGGGCTGACCGGCGCCGGCCGGCCCGGCCAGCAAGCCAGCCGAGATCCCCGTGCCCGTGCCCTACCGAAGTGCCTGGGATCAGCCCGTAGCCGGCTGCATGGTCTGTGCCTTAACGCGGGCTCTGGTGACGGGATCGCGCATGATCGGCGCGCCGCCGGAGGCGGCGATGTAGTCATCGATGATGCCGATGACGTCCTCGCCCTGCGTCACGATCTGGCCGCGTTCCATCCAGATCACCCGGTTGCAGGTCAGCTCGACCTCTTCCAGGTTGTGCGCGACGAGGAACACTGTGCCTGCCGCGCCGCGCAGATCCTCAATGCGCTTGTGGGACTTGACCCTGAATTCCGCGTCGCCGGTCGCCAGCGCCTCGTCTACGAGCAGGATGTCCTGGCTCCGGGCAGCGGCGATAGCGAACCGCAACCGGGAACCCATGCCAGAGGAATAGGTCTTCATAGGCAAGTCGATGAACTCTCCAACGCCGGAGAATTCGACGATGCCTGGGTAACGCTCGCGGGTTTCCTGCCTGCTCATGCCCATGGCAAGACAGCCGAGCACCACGTTGCGCTCGCCGGTCAAGTCGTTGAGCAGCGCGGCGTTGACGCCAAGCAATGCGGCCTCGCCGGCGGTGTACACATTGCCCTGCTCGGCCGGCAGCAGGCCGGCGATCGCGCGGAGCAGGGTCGACTTCCCGGAGCCATTCCGGCCGATCACGCCGACGGCATCGCCGCGGTAAGCCACGAATGACATGCCGCGGATCGCGTGCACTTCGCGAATGGACGCGCGCCGCTTGCGGCCGAGAATGCGCAGCAGGCCAGCGGCGGCCGTGCCCCGGTCGCCGCCGGCGCCGTAGACCCGGTAGACGACGTGCAGGTCGTCGACGACCACCATCGGTTCAGCCACGGCCATACCTCGTCTCTGCTCGCCAGAAGAAAAGGAATCCGACGACCACCGCGACTACGGACCAGCCTATGGCGTAGTACCAGAAGTGGGCCGGGTTGGCGCCGACGAAGTGGCAGTACGCGCTGTAGGTCTGGTAAATCTCCGGCTTGCCCTTCTGGTGGCCGAGCGTGGTCCATTGGTGGCACTTTGCTGCGTTATAGAGCTTGCTGCCGGGCGCGCTCTCCCGCTGGCTTGCCATCAGGGCGTTGCGCGTCAGCGTGATGTAGAGCGCCGCGGGGTTCAGCTCCAGCAGCCCGACAACCTTGGCGTTGGAGCTGACGGTCGCGATGCTGAACAGCACGCCGGATACGTACAGCCAGGTGCGCATCAGGAACGGCAGCAGCTGGCTGAAGTCGTTAACCTGTGAGCCCAGGCGAGCCACTGCCAGCCCGACGCCGACGTTGAAGATCGTCTGGAGCAGCAGCGCCGGAATGGCCAGCAGCCAGTACCAGGTGATCGGCTCGCCGGTCAGCAGGAGGATCGGGATCAGCACCACGATCGACAGCAGCATCTGCTGGAACTCGATCATCACGTAAGCCAGCGGCAGCGACGCCCTGGGGAAATGCAGCGCCCTGATCAGCTCCAGGCTGTCGGTCATCACCGTCGACGTGGAGATGAAGGCCCGCTGGGTGAAGTTGAAGACGAACACACCGGTGACCAGGAAGCCCAGATAGTGCGGCACGCCGCGGTTAATGTGCAGCAGCAACCCGAAGATCAGGAAGTAGACACCGGCATTGAGCAGCGGCGTCAGCACCTGCCATAGCTGGCCGAGCTTGGCTTCGGTGTACATCGCCACGTTGCGCGCGGTGGCGAAAGCCATGATGAAATGCACGCCGGCGCCAGAGTTGGCGCAGGTAAGCCGGGATCGACGGTCGCTCAGCGCTCGGCCGGAGGCCGTGCTCGAGCGCGTACTCGGCTAGCGAAAGCCCATCTGAGCCGCCCGCTTCGACGCCCAGATCGGTCGTGCGAAGCTGACCAGGTCCTGCCAGGCGGCCCGCGGCGGGGTCACGGCTGGCCCGCCCCAGCCGCGCGCGCAGCGGCGTCTTCTGATCGGTCAAGCTGCGCTCCTGCTAGCCGTAGAGTTGTGGCGGGCAACTGTCACGCGGGCGACTGTACCATCACGTCAGTTGTGCGATACAACTGTAGTTGTGCCTGACGCATCTCCCGACGAGGCTGAGCTCGAGAAGCTGCTGACGCAGTTGCTGCGAGTCGTGGCACCCGGCCTTGGCACGAACCGGGCTAACGCTGCCGCGAACGGGGGACCTGCTGCCCTTGAGGCTAGCGCCGGAAGCGCAGCGGATGGCGTATCGGATGGCGAATCAGCGGCATCGCTGACGTCAGCTGCGGATTTCCAGTCGGCTAGTGGGCCTGCGGACGGCGATTCCCGCGTCCCGCCTGTGTCTGCCTCCGAGGCGCGTGCCCTGATCGAGCTTGTGGCCGCGCGCGGTATCGCCCAGGGCGAGCTGGCCGGGCTCCTTGGCCTGGATAAGAGCACAGTCAGCAGGCTTGCGGCTGGCCTGGAGCGCAAGGGCTGGGTGCGGCGCGGCCGTGACGAGGATAACCAGCGCTACCTGCGGCTTTACCTGACGCCGCAGGGCGGTGAAGTCGCTGCGCGCGTCTGGCGGGCATGGCAATTCCGCCAGGCCAGAATCCTGGCCGCACTCTCCGCTGACGAGCGGGCGGGCTTGTCGGCCGGACTGCGCGGACTGGTTCGGGGGCTGGCCGCCGAGGGCCTGCTCGCGGAGCCATCCGGGACTAGCAACTAACGCTGGCGGCTGATCAGGCGCCCGCGTTCCCCTCCTGCCTGGCGATCCCGCCGCTCGGCGAGATGCGGCCGGTCAGCGGGCACTATGGGTGCGGTTTCCGCTCACGCAGCGGCGGGCATCTCGCGAGCAGCGGCTCGCCCGCATCGTCTCGCGGCATCCTCGGAGGCTTTTGCGCAGGAGGTGACGATTTGAGCACAGTGCTCCTGCCCTGCGCACCCGCGAGCGTTGCCGTTGCTCGCCAGCGCCTGGCGGCTGACCTCACGGCGGCCGGAATCTACGCGGGCGCCGTCGGCGACGCAGTTCTGGTGGTGAGCGAACTGCTGAGCAACGCGATCCGGCACGCGAGGCCGCTGCCGGGCGCGAACGTGCAGGTGGCCTGGGCCGTAGACGGCGGGGCGGTCGAGGTAGCGGTCAGTGACGGCGGCGCGCCTACCAGGCCCCGGCCGACTCAGCCGACCGTTTCCTCGCTCGGCGGACGCGGGCTGGACATCGTGGAGTACCTGGCCCGTAGCTGGGGCATCAGGACCGACGACGGCGGTCTGACCGTTTGGGCGATCCTCGCGGCGCCCGGCGACCGGCACACGGGTGACCTGCGGAAAGTTGGCCCGCCACAGGCGTAGGCAGGCGGCTAAGCGGTGATACTCGTGGCGGGGGTGCGCTGTCAGCGGAGTCCGTACATCGCTTACGCGAGCCGGTCCGGCCTGGAGCGCAGAGCGCGACGCGGGGGGAAATCGTGAGCCGGATCCAGGGCGTGGACAGCGAAGTTGGCCAGCTCAGGACCGTGCTGATGCACCGACCCGGGCCGGAGCTGCAACGGATCACGCCGCGGCACAAGGACCGCCTGCTGTTCGGTGGCTTGCCCTGGGTGACCAAGGCTCGGCAGGAACACGACCTGCTTAGTCAGGAACTGCGGGATCAGGGCGTCGAGGTTCTGTATTTCACCGAGCTCCTGCAAGACGTGCTGGAATACCAGGCTGCCAGGGCAGCGGCCATCGGCGTGACTATCGCGGACGCCGGGCTCGGGGTCGAGCTCCGCGGGCAGCTCCGCGAATTCCTGGAAAACCTCCCGCCCGAGGCGCTTGCCCAGGTTCTGATAGCCGGGCTGACCCCGCAGGAATTCAAGATCGGCCGCGGCGTCGTGTTCGAGCTCCTCGACCGGCACGACTTCGTGCTGGACCCGCTGCCGAACCTGGTTTTTACCAAGGACTCGAGCTTCTGGATCGGTGACCACCTGGCGATCGCAAGCCTGGCCGACGGCCACCGGCGCAGAGAGACCGACCTGGCTTGCGTCGTCTACCGGCATCACCCCCGGTTCGCCGGCACGAAATGGCTCAATGAGCCCGGACTTGAGCCCGTGGACGGCGGCGATGTGCTCCTGCTCGCGCCCGGCGTCGTCGCTGTCGGTGTCGGCCAGGGCACCACACCCGCCGGGGCCGAGCGCCTTGCCAGGCAGGTGTTCGATGGCGGCCTTGCACACACGGTGCTTGCCGTACCGATGCACCAGCACGCCAGCTGCGCTCACCTTGACACCGTCTGCGCGGTCGTCGACATCGACTCCGTCCTGATGCATCCTGCCGTCGCGTACACGCTCACGGCGCACACGATCACGCCGCGGCCGGACGGAATCCGGGTTTCGCATGAGCAGCCGTTCCTTGAGGCGGCAGCGGTGGCAATGGGCATCGATCAACTCCGGGTCATAGACACCGGCGTGGATCCTGCCTGGGGTCAGCCTGGCCAGTGGAATGACGGCGGGAACGTACTCGCGATCGGGCGGCGGCTGGCGGTCAGCCATGAACGCAACGCGCAGACCAACTCGCGGCTCGAAGAGGCCGGCATCAAGGTGCTGCGGGTCCCAAGCAGCGAGCTTGGCAGTCTCCGCGGCGGCCCAAGGTGCATGGCCTGTGCGATCGCGCGAGACCCAAGCGCGCAGCCTGCTGATAAGCCAAGTGAGCCTGAACTGTCCCGGCCGGAGGGCAGATCTGTCCCCGGCCAGCGCAGGCTGGCGACGGAGTTGGCTCCCGCGAGCTTAGCTCCGGCGCGATCTCCCGGCCGACCTGCGGCCGAGCCTGAAGAAGCCGAATACCAGCGCGACGATCACGATCAGCACCGCGAACACGGCCACCATGGCGAGCAGCCTTATGACCGCCAAGGCCACCAGCACCAGGACGACGGCACCCCCGACGAACAGCAGTATGCGAAGCATGACTACACGCTACGTCCCACCGTCCGAACGCGCCACAGCCACTGGGGGCTACACCCCGAGCGCACCCTCCGGGAACCCGGCTTGCCCGCTATCCGCGTAACTCCGAACCCGAGGTTCCACCGATTCCGGCCGCACAAACCACGCAAATCGGGGCGGCAGAGCAGCCCGAATCCGTGGAACCTTCGACAAAGTTCCGGGCCGACGCGGAACGATGGTAAACAGTGACGGCGTTTTCTGGCGGAATGTACAGTTACGCTAGCGGAGGCCAATTCGAGGGACGCCATCTAGCCGGCATCGTTGCTGACCCGATAGTCTGCGGCAGGTGGAGCTAAAGGTCACGACGCGGTCGCAAGGCGATCACACCGTCATCTCCGTGGCGGGCGAGATCGACCTCTACACGGCACCCAGGCTGCAGTCGGAACTCATGGCGGCGCTGAACGAGAGCCCGGCCCGGCTGATCGTCGACATGTCGGGTGTTGGTTTCTGTGACTCGACCGGCATCAATGTGCTCCTCGCCGCGCACCGGCACGCTCGCGAGCGCGGCGGCGAACTCCAGCTTGCCGGTCCCGGATCCGCAACCCGGAAGGTGTTGCAGGTGACGGGCCTTGAGTCCGTGTTCACCGTGCTCGACGCTCCGGCCCGGGTGCCCGGTCAGTAGCGAAGGAATGTAGCTCGCCGAGATCGCTGGCCGCGAGCGGCGAAGCCCGAACCCCTAATATCTGTGCCATGGCGCCAGGCGACCTCGCCGTGATCATTCCGGCCCGGAACGAGGCCGATCGGATCGGCGCTACGGTGACGGCAGCCGCCAAGCTCGACGGGGCCGACATAATCGTGGTCGTTGACGACGGATCGACCGATCGCACCGCGGCGACCGCTGAGGCTGCCGGAGCGCAGGTAATCAGGCATCCGCGCAACCGGGGGAAGGCAGCCGCCATGGAGACAGGCGCGCGGGCCGTCCAGCTGATCGAGTCGGCGGCCGCGGGATCCAGCTCCGTCGGCCCGCGCCACCTGCTCTTTCTTGACGCCGACCTCGCCGACAGCGCCGTGAACGCGGGCGCGCTCGCCGGGCCCAT
This sequence comes from uncultured Actinomycetota bacterium, assembly GCA_963804435.1. GTDB lineage: Bacteria > Actinomycetota > Actinomycetes > Streptosporangiales > Streptosporangiaceae > JAJYUU01. The sequence goes on from CAWDQI010000003.1 coordinate 887,040, forward strand.
TCGCGCCGGAACGGCTGACATGACGATCGCGGTGTTCACCAGCAGGGTCCGCAAGGGCGGATTCGGCGTCGTGACGTCGATGGCAGGCGCAGGCATCGAGCGCGCTATCGGCTGGCGCCCGGCGCAGCCGCTGAACGGCCAGCGCTGCCTCACCAGAGCTGCATTCGAGGCAGCCCGGCCGCTCGCACCTGGCTGGGGCGTCGAGACCGGTATGACGATCGACCTGGTCCGAAAAGGGCTGCGGATCACCGAGGTCGATGTTCCGCTCTCCCATCGCGCTACTGGCAACGACTGGCGATCCCAGCTGCACCGGCTTCACCAGCTCGCTGACGTCGCGAGAGCCCTGGTGGCCCGAGAGTCGGCGACACGGCGGATTCGCAGGGCACACGCCTGGCGGGGGACGCAGCGGTAACCGAGCAATCGCACGGCCTGGCTATGCGGCCGATCAGATCGCATTTATCGCGCGTCGACGCGGCCTGGCTGACGAGGCCTGCCAGCTGGCCGGATCAGGGCATGCCGATACTCAAGCTCCCAGGCCTGCTGGTGCATCGCAGCGCCTAGAGATACGGCCCCGAGGTGCGCGGCAGGTGCTGCCCGTCGTCAGCTTCGGCCTGCTGCGGCATCATGCCTGGCGGGAGCGCCCGCCGCATCTGCTCTAGCTGCTGCCGCGCTGCCATCTGCTGAGCGAACAGCGTGGTCTGGATGCCGTGGAACAAGCCCTCGAGCCAGCCGACCAGCTGTGCCTGCGCTACCCGCAATTCGGCTTCGCTGGGAACCTCGTCCTCCGCGAACGGCAGCGACAGTCGCTCGAGCTCCGCCACCAGTTCTGGTGCGAGCCCATCTTCCAGCTCCTTGATCGAGCTGGAGTAGATCTCCTTCAGCCGGACCCGGCTCTTCTCGTCAAGCGGAGCTGCCCGGACCTCCTCAAGGAGCTGGCGAATCATGCTGCCGAGACGCATGACCTTGGCTGGCTGCTCAACCATCTCCGTGACGGGCCGTTCGCGAGAGGGCTGCTCCATGGCAGTCTCAGTCGCTACGCCATCCGGACCGACGACGACAATTCGAGGATTGTCGTGAACATCTGAGTTGGTCTGCTCGGTCATGCCCCTAGTCTGCCGGCGCTGCCCGCCGGGTGCACCAGCGGGTCGGCTAGTTCTGTATCGTGCCGGTGGCCAGCACGATCTTGCCGAGGCGGGCGCCGTCCTCCATCAGGTGATGAGCTGGGCCGGTTGTCCTCCCAGCGGCAGGACGCTGCCGATGATCGCCAGGCGACCGCCGGCGGCCTGGGGCGTTTTTGAGTCGCGCACGGATGAGCGGAGGGTGTGGGATTCGAACCCACGGTGACGCTTGCACGCCACAACGATTTTCAAGACCGTCGCCCTCGGCCACTAGGCGAACCCTCCGCCGACAACGATAGCGGTGCCATGCCTGCGAGAGCGCCAGGCCAGGCGTCCCAGTAGGCTCGCCGTGAAAGGAGTCTGGCAATGCCTCCCCCGTTGGGTATGTCGGCTGTTCTGACGCACTGGCAGTTCGCGCCGATCGTGACTGCGTTCGCGGCCGCGTCGGCTGGTCTTTATGTCTGGGGTGTAGTGCGCGTCGCGCGTCGGCACCCGGCGCGGCGGTGGCCCGCTTGGCGCACAGCGATGTTCCTTGGCGGCCTGGTCGTACTGGTGCTGGCGACCCAGAGCGGCATCGGGGCATACGACGACGTCCTGTTCTGGGACCACATGGTGCAGCACCTGATGCTGATCATGGTGGCGCCACCACTGCTGATAGTGGGGCAGCCGATCACGCTCCTTCTGCACGCGAGCCGCAATCCGCTGCACACCTGGACCAAGCGCGTCCTCAGGTCGCCAGTCGCGAGCTTTCTCACCTGGCCGGTCTTCGGAGCCGCTGCTTACGCGGCCGGTATCGCCGCGGCGCACCTGACCGGCCTGGCAAACCTCGTCGAGGAGAGCCAGCTCGATCACGACCTTGAGCACGGCGCCTTTCTGCTCATCGGATACCTGTTCTTCCTACCGATCCTTGGCAAGGAGCCGATTAGGTGGCGGCTGTCGTACCCGGTGCGGTTCGTGGTGCTGGTGCTGATCATGCCGGTCGACACCTTCACCGGACTTGTCCTCGGCTATGGCAGCGCCAGCTCGCCGGGGGTGCCGACCGGCCCGCGGCCCGCATGGGCGCCGTCGCCGGTTCAGGACCTGCACCTCGGTGGCGCGGTTATGTGGATCGGCGGGGACGGCATCATGTTCGGGCTGATGATGCTGGTGTTCCTCATGTGGAGCAGAGACGAGCGTGCCGCCGTCAGCGGACGCGGCTGGTTTGAGCAGGCCCGGCAGGAGAACCTCGCGGCTCTTGTCAGCTCCGGTCAGCCGGAGGCTGGCCGGCCTTCGGCTCCGAGCGGGGCGGCAGCCCGTGGCGGCGTCGATGACGATGAGCATCTGGCGGCGTACAACGCTTATCTGGCCAGACTCAATGATCCGTCGGCAACGGGCCACAGTTAACGACCGGACGCGCAGGGGAACCGGGCGCGCAAGGGAACCGGGCGCGCCCAGGCGCGCCCAGCCGTGCTCGCCTGCACGCCTGCTGCGTTGATGAGCCCGCCGGGCCGTGCAGCGAACGGGGCCAATTAGTTCGCTGCCCGAGCCCGGCGAGCCGAACGCCCCGCGCCTGCGGGTGCGGCCACGGCACGGTGCTATCCGCTAGTACGGCCAGTCGGCCCCGGCGGTTCAGCAGCGTGGGCCAGAACTTTGCGGACCTAGCCGGGCGACACGCCGACTGCGTTTTCTACGTCAATCTAAGGAATGTTCTAGATTCCCTCATACTCTCCTGTACATGGATCCAGTTCGTAACCCGTACGCTCCTGGTGCCGGGCAGCGGCCGCCGGAGCTGGCTGGCCGCGACCGGGAGATCGCGCAGTTCGAAGTCGTGCTGGAGCGGGTCGCGCGTGGACGCCCTGAGCGCAGCATGGTGCTGACCGGACTTCGGGGCGTGGGCAAGACCGTGCTGCTGAACTCGTTCCGGTCCATGGCAATGCAGCGACTGTGGGGCACCGGCAAGCTTGAGGCGAGGCCCGATCAGTCGATACGCCGCCCGATTGCGGGTGCCCTGCACATGGCCGTGCGCGAACTGGCCCCCCGGCATCGTGCGCCGGACCGGATCGATCACTTCCTCGGTGTGCTTAAGGCATTCGCGGCGCGAGACACGCGGGCGTCGAAAGGCCCGGTCATGAGCCATCTCGGTATTGACGCGCCCGCTGTGCGCGGACGGGCAGATTCCGGCGATCTCGAAGTCGACCTCACCGAGCTGCTTACTGATGCTGCCTCGGTCGCTGGCGACCTTGGCGTCGGGATCGCGCTGTTCGTGGACGAAATGCAGGATGTGCCCGCTTCCGACATTTCTGCGCTCTGCGCCGCCTGCCATGAACTGTCGCAAAGTAACGGTCCTGTCATCGTCGTGGGAGCTGGTCTGCCGCATCTGCCTTCGGTGTTGTCGGCCAGCAAGAGCTACTCGGAGCGCCTGTTCCGGTACGTAGCGATAGACAAGCTGGACCGGGAATCAGCAGACATCGCGCTGCTCGCGCCTGCCAGGCGGGAAGGAGCAGACTTCGAGCTCGCGGCGCTGGAAGCGCTGTATGCCGCCGCGGACGGGTACCCGTACTTCGTGCAGGCTTACGGCAAGGTGACGTGGGATGTCGCCGCGAGCAGCCCGGTCACCGCGCGCGATGTCGGCGTCGCCGGGCCGGTCGCGGCCGGTGAGCTGGCAATCGGCTTCTTTGGCAGCAGATACGAGCGGGCCACTCCGGCCGAGCGTGAGTACATGCGGGCCATGGCCATGCTTGGCGATGAGCCGGTGCCGACCGCGCACGTGGCCGAGGAGCTTGGCCGCAAGCCCTCGAGTGTCTCGCCAGCGAGGGACAACCTGATCAAGAAGGGCCTGATCTACAGCTCCGAACGTGGCCTGATCGCGTTCACCGTGCCGCATTTCGGGCGCTTCCTGCGGACCCAGCCTGCCTGATCAGGGCAGGCTTATGACGAAGTCTTGCCGTCTCTAGCGATCGTGCTAGAGACCGCTAGAGAACGGCATAACGGCCTGCGGGATCTCCGTGGCCCTGTTGTTGCCGCCAGGAGCCGGGTCGGGATGCAGTTCCTCATCGTGGCGGCGGATTGCCGCCCGTCGCGGGCCAGGGGCGGGCCATGGCACCGGCAAGCCGCTTGCCGCGTCGACGAGCACAGCCCGGATCGCTGGCCGTCGCCGCTGAAGGAATACCGCGAAAACCACCTCTGCCGGGCGTCCCTCATGTTCAGCCTGGAATACCACGTAGCGCCAGCACAGCTCCCGCCAAACGTCGGCGGGGACCTCCGCGACAATCTGCCCGCCGAACTTGCTCCATTGCCTGGACCGGCGCAGAGCGGTCAGTGTCCGCTTGACCGGCACCGCACGCAGCTCGCACGGCTCGGAATAGCCGAGCCGGACAAGCGCCTCCCCGATCTCCGGGGAGAGCGCGGCGATCACCACGAGCTCAACGCCAAGGATGCCGAGCAGCTGGAGGGCGGCGCCGACTGTGCCGGGCAGCCGTATCTCGCGCAGCGAGATGGTCGACAGCGCGGCCGCGGCCAGCAGCGCGGACCTGGCCAGCGTCCGCCCGCTGACCGGCGCCGCGCTGAAATGCCCGAAGCAGCCGCAGCCAGCTTCCGGGCGAGCGGCTCGTAGTTCTATCAGGGCGCTGGTAGCGACGAGGAACAGCAGTCCTGCGCCGAGCCGGATGCAGAGAGCAGGAGCGCCGGAGCCGAATCGCCCGGCCGTCACCACGAGCCCCAAGCCGAGGCCGCCCTCGATGACGCACACGGATATGGCCACCGGCCTTCGCAGCCGGACCGGGAACAGCGTCGTCGGGCCGAAGCCCGCGTCCCCCGACCGAGTTCGGACCGTCCGGAGCAGCTTGGCGCCGCAGCCGGCCAGCAACAAGGCCGCGACCACCGGAATCTGGACTTCGCGGATGACGCTCAACACCGTCATTGGCCGATCGTGATTGTCGCGTTGAAACAGCCGCGCTCAAGTTCCCCGCCGAGCGCGATGAAGCTGGCCAGCGTGAGGTCGGCGATTCGGCCCCGCTGCGATGTGCCGCAGGTCACGCAACGGTCGTTGAAAAGGCGCGCGACCGGTGCGCAGCCCGTCACGGGCACGAGGCACGCGGCGCCGGTGCAATCGCTCTTAACCCGCAGGACGCTGCCCATCGCCAGGTACGGCATCCGCGCATAACCGTGCCTGACGTTAGTTGCCCGGTCTTCGGCGCAGCCGATCTCCGGGTCAATAGCTGGGTAGGCGACGCCCAGGATTCCCGGCGGCTCGTCTCGGGGTTCGTGCCAGGTGGCCGAACCGCTGATGGGGTCTGGTAGATGGCCCCTCACGAGGGGCGGAGCGGGGAGGCGGTCAACCGGATATCCGGGCTGCGAGGTGGCCGGCAGGACGGCGTCGAGCTCGGCATCCTTCCGCAGGCCGATGATGTCGACCAGGTATCCGGGTTCCAGCGTGGGAAACCGAACCTGTATACGGCCTACCGCCCCCGGCCGGATTGTGATGACTTGCGGCTTCCTGGTGGCGCCCTCATCGACGACGAGCGTGCTGCCGGATCGCTCGGTGATTATCCCCGTCACCCGGCCGATATTGGCCCAAATCCGGTCGGCGACGTTACGAGCCGACGGGCGCAGCCGGACAACAGCATGATCGCCCCGACGCAGCCCGGAGGGCTCTAACTGCGCGCCGCGCCAGGCTAAGGCGTCGGCGGTCAGGACGAAACGCTGCTCGCTACCGGCCTGCCCGAGCGCCAGCACGTGCGGGCTGACGTCCAGGATGGTCCCGGACACTGTTCGAGGCAGCCGCGCCGCGTCGGCGAATCCGATGTCAGCGGCTGCGTCGGGGCTGACCTGCTCCTCGCCGCCTGGCCAATCCGGGCTCGCCGCGACGTGCGATCGCAATGCGTTTCCGGGTTGAGACCGGAAAACGGCGGCCTTGAGCAGGCGCCTGCGGGCGATCACAGCTGCGTTCGCGGTAGCCAGGCCGTTGGTGGTAACGACCTTCGGACACCGATCGCAACACCCAAGGCTGGCCTGCGGGCCGGGCATGGCATGGCACCTCCTTCAGGCCAGGGAAGCCCAGACTCCTGACCATGCGTACGGCCGCATGCTGCCGTCAAGCGGTTTGGTGATCTTACTTAGAGTCACCTCGCCACTATGCTCCTGACCCGCAAGGTAGCTAGCGTGCCGGTCAACTGATAACCGGGACTCGCCGTTACAAGGGGGTAACTGACTGTACTGGGCTACTTGTGGGTACGGTTATCGTGTGAACGTCGGGGGCGATCACGGTCTTACCAGCACATACGCGAGCGAGGCCGGACAGGTACCGCGAGCCGCGAGTAGTCGCGCGGATGATGCGGGCAGCCGCGGAGCCAACAACGGCGAGTCGGCCCGGTCCAGCGAGGCTCGACTTATGGCGCCGCTCGCACCGCAAGACTCGGCGAATGGAGCGCGGGCCGCCGATAAACAACGCCCTCAAGTCCCGCAGGCGCGATCGGTGGCGGCCGACGACATTGCCAACGGCTCGGACGGGATTGATGACCCTGCCTTCCGCGACTATGTCAGGGAGCGCAGCCGCGCCTTGCTGCGCACCGCCTACCTGCTCACCGGGAACCGGGCCGATGCGGAGGACCTGGTGCAGTCGGCACTGGCCAAGACCTACCTCGCATGGGATCGCATCGAGGATCGCGGCGCCCTTGACGGCTATGTGCGGCGCGCAATGGTCAACACCCACATCTCCTGGTGGCGCAGGCGGCGGGTCGAGGAGTACCCGACGGACGAGGTCCCCGACCAGGCGGTGGCTGACCACGCTGTGAGCAGTGACATCCAGGAGGCACTGCGACGGGCCGTCGACCGGCTGCCACAGCGCATGCGGGCTGCCGTGACGCTGAGGTTCTACGAGGACATGACCGAGGCGGAGATCGCCGAAGTGCTCGGCGTCAGCCTCGGAACGGTGAAGAGCACGGTGTCGCGTGCCGTCGCCAAACTACGCATTGACGCCGAGCTGCAGGCCGACTGAACCCCGCGGGCGGGCCAAGTTGCCTGCTGACAGCGCCGCCGATTTGCCGATACCGTGGCACTAACCACATCATGGCGGTTACCGGCGCGAGGCAGCCAAGGCGAACGCCGGCACCCAGTTCTCCAGGGGGTTGCGCGTGCGCAGCACGATGATGGACGTTCCGCTGACCGTAACGGCGATCATGCGCCACGGGACCACCGCTTACGCCTCCAGCGAGGTGGTCAGCTGCACGACGACCGGCAGCCGGCGACAGACTTTCGGGGAAACGGGCGCCAGGGCGGCCAAGCTAGCCAATGCGCTGCGAGCCCTCGGGGTCGACGGCGACCAGCGTGTCGCGACGCTGATGTGGAATAACGCCGAGCACCTGGAGGCCTACCTCGCCATACCGTCCATGGGTGCGGTGCTGCACACCCTGAACCTCCGGCTGGATCCGCAGGTTATCGGCTACATCGCCGATCATGCCGGTGACGATGTGGTGATCGTGGACCGCACGCTGGTTCCGCTGCTGGCTCAGGTGCTGCCGCACGCCCCGGCGATCAGGCACGTCGTAGTGACCGCGGCGGAGAACGAAGCCGAGTTCGAGCCGCCGGCCGAACTCGCTGGCCTGGGCCGTCAGGTGCACTCGTATGAAGCGCTGCTGGCCGCCCAGCCAGCGTCCTTCGACTGGCCGGAAGTAGATGAGCACTCGGCCGCCGCAATGTGCTACACCAGCGGGACGACCGGGCTCCCGAAAGGCGTGGTCTACAGCCACCGGTCGATGCACCTGCACTCCATGGCGGTCTGCATGAACGGCGTGTTCGGCTTGTCGGATGCCGACCGCGTGCTTCCGGTTGTGCCCATGTTCCATGCCAACGCCTGGGGTCTGCCCTACGCGGCAATGCTGGCGGGCGCGTCGCTGATCATGCCAGACCGGTTCCTGCAGCCTGAACCGCTGGTCCGGCTCATCGAAGCGGAGCGCCCGACGATTGCCGGCGCCGTGCCGACGATCTGGAACGGGCTCCTCCAGCACGTCCGCGCCAGCGGCGGCGATCTCTCCTCGCTCCGGCTGGTGCCGTGCGGCGGATCCGCCGTTCCCCACTCACTGCAAGTGGCGTACGAGAAGGAGCTTGGCGTCCGGATCCTGCAGGCATGGGGCATGACCGAGACGTCGCCGCTGGGCAGCGTCGCGCATCCGCCAGCTGGCCTGCCCGAGGACGAGGCGTGGCGGTACCGCGATACCGCCGGCCGGCTGATGTGCCAGGTCGAGCACCGCCTGATCGGTGAAGGCGGCATGGAACTGCCTTGTGACGGCGAGGCCGTCGGTGAGATCGAAGTGCGCGGCCCGTGGATCACCGGCTCGTACTACAAAGACGACGATCCGAGCAAGTTCCGCGACGGCTGGCTGCGCACCGGTGACGTCGGCACCATCGATCCGCTCGGCTATGTGACCTTGACCGATAGGGCGAAGGACGTCATCAAGTCCGGCGGCGAGTGGATCTCGTCCATGGAGCTGGAGAACGTACTGATGGCCCATCCGGATGTCACGGAAGCGGCCGTCATCGGCGTGGCAGACGAGAAATGGGGTGAGCGGCCGCTGGCAGCAGTCGTGCTGGCGCCTGGCGCCGCTGCGACTCCGGCCGAGCTCCGGGCCTTCCTGGCGGAGCAGATCCCGCGCTGGCAGGTGCCCGAGCGCTGGTCGTTCATCTCTGAAGTGCCCAAGACGAGCGTCGGGAAGTTTGCCAAGACCCGGATGCGCGACGCCTACGCTAACGGCGAGTATGAAGTCATAGAGACCCGGTAAGCGGGCACCTCAGCGCTGAAGTCCCGCCGTGCTTTGCCCAGGTCGGGGCGGTACCGGTAGCCTAGGGGCCGGCCCGCTAGGGCTACCAGGAGGCTTCGCCTAGTCCGGTCTATGGCGCCGCACTGCTAATGCGGTTTGGCTTCGCGGCCATCCGGGGTTCAAATCCCCGAGCCTCCGCCCCTTGACCTGCGGGTTCGCGCGATTGGCGCGGGCCCGCTATTCGGCCTCAGTGATCATCTGCCTCTCCAGATGGCACATTGCTGGCACCACCGGGCAGGCGGCGCAGGATGTCGGTCAGCATCTGGCCGTGGCTGTCGAGCCTCTGATCGATGCTGTCGAGCCGTTCGCCGTGCTCGCCGAGGCGAAGCTCGATCCGGTCGAGACGCTCGCCCTGGCTGCCGAATTGCTCGCGCATCTCGGCGTGCATGACACTGACCCCGTAGCTAATCGAGTCCATCTTCCCAGGCAGCATGTGCCGCATCTGCTGCTCCAGCTCGGCCACCCGCCTCAAGCGCCGCATAGTCAGCCGCCATTGCCGATCCGTTCCGGTGGCTGCGCGGCAGCGGCTTCGGCACCAGCGCTGGTCGTGAGGCATTCCTCCGCGAGCCGGTACCAATCCTCGCTGACGACGACGGCGGCCGGCTTGCCATAGCGGGTGATCAGCGTCGGCTCGCCAGCCAGGCGGGCCCGGTCGATCACATCGCCCAGCCCTATCCGGGCTTGCTCCACGCTGGCCGTCCGCATGACGGCGATCCTATAGGTTCGTAGGATCCTTGAGTAAGTCTCATAGCGCTGCCGAACTGATGCCGCGCTAGAGCGGCTCGCCGGCGACCGCCAGGCCGTATTTGCCTGGCAGCACCGACAAAACCCGCATGCGCCCTGCGCGGACTGACCTCGCCGCGGCACTGCGCGTGCACGGTCGGTCACCTGGAGTCTGGAGCGCGCCGACGTTTTGGGGCACGGCTTGCGGACAAGAGAGAAGGGAGCGCGCGGCGGTTATCGAGCCGGTCAAGACAAAAGCGATGAGCAAGTGCCGGTGGTCCTGCTGGGCCGCGCGATCTGCACCCTGACCGGTCGAGCCTGTCAGAGCAGGACATGCCGGGGGCGAAGGAGGCTTGATGGAGATCAACGAGTCGGTTGCCCTGGTGACAGGAGCCAATCGCGGTATCGGCGGCGCGTTTGCTCGTGCCCTGCTTGATCACGGCGCGGCCAAGGTCTACGCCGGCGTCCGCGATCCGGCGACCGTGAGCGAGCCGGACCTCACCCCGCTGCGCCTGGATGTCACCAATCCAGCGGAGGTCGCCGCGGCCGCTGCCGCAGCCGGCGACGTCAGCATCGTGATCAACAATGCGGGAGTCGCAAGCACCGGCACGAACCTCCTGGACGGCGCGTTTGACGGCGCGCGCCAGGCGATGGAGGTTAACTACCTCGGCACCTGGGCTGTGTCCCGGGCGTTCGCCCCGATCCTGGCCAGTAACGGCGGTGGCGCGCTGGTGAACATGCTGTCGCTGGCGGCCTGGACCGGGCGGCCGCAGTTCCCGGGTTATGCGGCCGCCAAGGCGGCGGAGTGGTCGTTGACCAACTCCCTGCGACTGGGCTTGCGCGACCAGGGCACCCTGGTAGTCGGCGTGTACGCCGGGTTCGTGGACACCGACCTTAGCGCCCGGATAGATGCGCCGAAGATCACCCCGGCCAGCGTCGCCGAGCAGACCATGCGGGCACTGGCCCACGACCAGGTCGAAGTCCTCGCCGATGAGGAAACCAGGAAGGTCAAGGCCGCCCTGTCACAGCCTTCTGACGTCTAAGCCGCATCTGACGCACGGCGCGCCCGCCGCGCGCCCGCCACCTGCGTGGCCGCCCGCGCGCGTGCCGCAGTAGCCTGCCAACCGGCGGCATTTGCTGGCGACTGGACCGGAGGCGTCATGGCTGGGTACTTCGTAGCGAATTACACGATCACCAACCAGGCCGCATACATGGAGTATGTTGCGGCGGTGGGACCGATCCTGACGGCCCACGGCGCCGAAAATATCGTCCTCGACCGCGACTGCGGGCTCCTTGAGGGGTCGTCCGGGCAGGTCACAGTCGTGCTGAGGTTTGCCACGAAGGCAGCGGCCCAGTCCTGGTACGAATCGCCGGAGTACCGCGCCATCAAGCACCTGCGCACGGAGAGCACCGAGGGCATCGCGGTCATCGCGGAAGGCAAATAGCCCGGCTATAAGTAGAGCACGCGGTCAGCGCCATGCTGATGGGGTGCGCGCGTTCGCCAACTCGACTATGCCCGGACAGCGTTTGCGCCGCCGCGCCAGGTCACCCGCGCCGGCATGCAGACCCGCGGCTGAATGCGGCCACTTGAGGCGACGGCTCCCAGACGCGTCGTGACCGTACAGCCGTCCGGGACGGCATGACGGCGATTGCCAGCCCAGTATGCTGCCAAACGTCATGAGGCAGACAAGGGCGCAGCGTTCGTGGTGACGCTCTTCGCCCTCGGTGCTGCACTGCTCTACGGGAGCGCGGACTTCCTCGGTGGCGTCGCTACCAGGCGAGCGCAGGCGCTTTCGATACTGCCCGCATCCGCCCTTGCCGGTTTGCTGATCGTGATGGTGGCGGCCGTGGGGTCGGGAGAACGGCCCAGCGCCGCGGGGCTGGATTGGGGAATTGCCGCCGGCGCGGTCGGCGGCATAGGTCTCATCGTCTTCTATGCCGGCCTGGCCGAGGGGCCGATGAGCATCGTCGCGCCGACATCGGCACTGACGGCCACCGTCCTGCCGGTTGGAGTAGCGCTCGCTGATGGCGAGCGGGCTAATCCTGTCGTTTATGTCGGTGCCGCTATCTGCCTCGCTGCAATCGTAATGGTCAGCTCAGCTGGCGCGCCGGCCACCGGGCAGACCTCAGGCAGCCTGGCTGGCCGCCTGGCCGGTCGCGGCTTCCACGTCCGAGCCATCGGCTACGGAGTAACGGCGGGAATGACATTCGGCCTGTTTTTCGTCTTCCTCCGCAATGCCGGCCGGTCAGGAGCCTTCTGGCCGATCGTCGCCTCCCGACTGACGGGCTTGGCCATCATCGTGATCGCCGCCGCCGTGACCGGAACCCGACCGGTGATCGCGTCCGGCGGGGCCAGGCTACTGCTGGCCACGTTCGGTTCGGGGCTGCTCGACGCAAGCGCCAATGTCAGCTATGTGCTGGCCACCAGGGCGGGACTGTTCGGCCTCGCCGTCGTCCTCACGTCGCTCTACCCAGGGGTGACCGTGCTGCTGGCCCGATTCGGGCTGGGCGAGCGGCTGCGCCGGATCCAGTTGGCCGGGTTGCTGATGGCTGCGTGCGGCATCGTGCTCGTCACCGCGTGACTAAGACTGCGGCCGTGCAGATCCGCGCCAGGCTTGAGGACGGGCCGGGCCAGACAAGCTCGTGCGGCCGGACGTCAGCCAAATGTCATCCGACCGCACGAACCCCGGGGAAGGGGTAAGCGCTCAGATCAGAGTTCGTCCGGGATAGGCACGGGGCGACTCTCGCCGTCCTCTGGATCCGCCGCGCTCGACGGGAAGAGGATCTCACAAATGAGCAGGTAAAGCTGCTCGGGATACGGAAGAAATTCAACGTTTCGCAATGCCTGATCCTGACCGGCTGACTCAACGATGAACTCGCCGTAACCAAGAAGCCGCCCCGCGAAGGACCGGCGGAAACTCATGTCGGTGACCTTCGTCAGTGGCATCATGTTCACCCGCCGGTTCAGCAGGCCGGTAGTGAGCAGAAGTCGCTCACTGGTCACGACAAAGTAATCCACTGTCCAGTTCAAGGTCTTCCAGACCAGGCGTAGGAAGAGCAGAAGCCAAGCCCCCCAAATCACCGTGGCAAGGACCCCGTGCACGACCGTCGTGGTCAGGACCCCGGCTGCCAGCAGTCCGCCAAGGGCCAAAGTACTAGACCCCAGCAGCACGGCGGGATGCATGCGCACCGTGGCGACTTGCCGCTCACGCGGCAGCAGATACTTGTTGATGGCAACTGGGGCCCGGACTCCCGACGTCGGCTGCCGCATCTGGCTACAGCTTGTTCACGAATCGTGACATCGAGTCACCCGCATGCTTTAGCCCGTTGAAGGCCTGGTGGAGGGCGTGTGCTGCACCGGTCGGGTTCGTGGCCAGGTAATACACCACGAAGAGAACGATCGCCCATGCGAGGACTTTCCGCAACACGTGATCACCTCCTCGGTGCGGTCGCAGAAGCCACTACTGCGAGTGAGCATTTGATCTCGCACAGTTACTGGCCTCAGCATAGCGCAGTGCAATTTGCCGACCAATGACCACTAACCCAAGCCACCATACGGGATCGGCAAAGTGCGAGCTTGCCGGCGCGCGGTGTCAGGCGCGGAACGCCGGCCCGTGCCGCAGAGCCGATAAACAGCACGCCGATACGGGCGCACGAGCCGCGAGAGTCTGACACCATTTCCCTTCTGATACCCAGCCGACGGGGTGACGATGACCGATGTGAGCCCAAGCGATTTCGCCGTCGTCATCTACCGCGATGATGATGTCTGGGAAGCCGAAGTGCTCCCGGCGGCGCTTACGGGCAACCTAGACGGGCTAATCCTGGCATTGCGTCAGCAGCCGGGCATTGGCGGCACAATAGGTTTGGCTGCGGTAGGCGATGACTTTTTTGTCGCCATGAGGGTGCTGGGGAGTCAGATTTCCATCTTCCTGTCCGACGTCACTGCGTCGGTTGACTGGCCCTTAGCCCGCCAGGTGCTGGACTATCTAGACATCCCCGTTCCCGAAGATGAGGATCTCGATCAGGTGCTGCCGGTAGGGGACATGTCGATCTTTGCTGACCTGGGTGTCGACGAGATGGAACTCGGCGCGCTATCCGGTGACCTGGACCTCTTCCCGGACGAGGTGCTGGCAAGCCTGGCCCGGCGGATTGGATTCGGCCAAGCGCTCGAGCGCGCTCTCGACGCGGCGCTCGGTGCCTGACCTGGACACAACGCTGTGACCGGCTACCTGGCCAGCTTCGAGCCGGCCATGATGCAAGCCCTCGCCGAGGCGGCAGCCGCGGGCTCGGCCCACGAGGTGCCAGTCGGGGCGGTGGTGCTTGACCCTCGTGGCCAGATCATCGGCCGCGGCCGGAATCAGCGCGAGGCGGAGGCTGACCCCACCGCGCATGCCGAGGTCGTGGCCCTGCGCGAGGCCGGCCACGCGCTACGCAGCTGGCACCTGGCGGACTGCACCCTTGTTGTCACGCTCGAGCCATGCACGATGTGCGCGGGGGCGCTGCTCGCAGGCCGGGTCGCGCGGCTTGTCTACGGCACCCGTGACCCAAGGGCCGGCGCGGCGGGCTCGGTCTGGGACGTTCTGCACGACCCCAGGCTGGGGCCGCCGGTGGAGGTGCTGACCGGCGTCATGGCCGAGCAGTGCGCGGCACTGCTGACGGGGTTTTTCGGGCAACTGCGCTAGGCAGAACCAGAGTCCGGAACGGGCTCGCATCCGGCGTCCGCGCGTGGCGCCTGCTCGGGTAGGCTCTGCTGCGGTGGAGTCGCCTAGTGGCCGAGGGCGCACGCCTCGAAAGCGTGTGAAGGGGCAACCCTTCCGTGGGTTCAAATCCCACCTCCACCGCCACCTGCCCGGCCATTGACCTGCGAGAATGCAGCTGTGCGTGGTCACGGATGCCGCTGGACGGCCTGAGCGGAATTTTGCACGCCGCCAAAGCGGGCGCCCGAAGGCGATTGGCGAAAGACCCGCCCGATCACGCCGAGACTGCTCGACTCGTCACCGAATGTGACTCCGGGAAGGTGTTCAGTCCGTGCCAGTTCCGCGGTTCGGAGTCCCTCGACGGCGCAGGTCCGGTACTCGGCGATGGACATCTTCTTGGCCTTCCTGGTGGGTCCGGAGGCGATACGATTTGTCCTAAGCTACCGGATCCGTCCCAGCGGGAGGTCACCCAACTGGGTATCGCCGTCGCCCTAGACGAATGCGCCTGGTAGCCCGCCCAGCGGGGAGCTCGCCGACCCAAGCGGGGCGATGGGTCGTGAAGCGGCGTCAAGGACAGCGAGGCGAGTCTCCGGCGGTGCTGCGATGCCTACCCGGGAACTCTCGCGAGTCCGTGATGCCCAGGGTTTATCTGGGCGGTAGCAAGCGAAGGACCGTACGCTGTTTCCGCATCGGCGCCATGCTCGTTGTCGTGCCGCTTGTGTTAGTGGGATGCACTTCAGGATCATCGCAGACGGCAAGTCACAAGACTTCGACCTCCGGATCGCGGTCGTCGGCGGCAACAACTGTGACGCCTGGTTCGACTGCAAAGTTGATCCAGCCGCCGGGTCCGATCAGCGCCCGCCCTGCGCTGCTGGACGAAGCGAAGGCTGCCTGCCGGAGAGCGGCGGCGTCCGACATTCCGTTGTGCGCTGGCACGATCGACGCCGAGGTCTGGGGCCTGCCTCTCGTAATCCTCAGTCAGCTACGGGATACCCTGGCCTGCCAGTTCAGAGTAAACGTTCTCTACAACGCAACGACGCTGGCTGGTCCAGACTCGACCTTGGTGACCGCCGACCCGAACGACGACACGCTCTACTCGACAGCATTCCTCGACCTGCGCGCCGGACCTGAGCTTCTCACCGTTCCCTCGATCAGCGGACGCTACGTCAATTTCCAGCTGCTCGACATGTACACCAACACGATCGCGGACGCAGGCGTGCTTACCGACGCCGGCCATCGCGGCACCTATGCCTTCGTCGGCCCCGGCTGGCACGGCACCATCCCGAAAGGTGACGTCCGCATCGATGTCCCCACGCCAGATGCGTGGCTACTTGGACGGACCCAGGTGAAGAGGCCAGCTGACCTCCTTACGGCAGTGGAGCTGGAAGCGCAGTACTCGCTCACGGCCCTGTCCGGCCACGGCTCGGGAACGATCGGCGGGCCAAGCACGCTCGCCTGTCCGGCACCAGCGCTACCGTCATCGACGTCACTTGGGTTCCTGGACGACCTCGAAAAAGACATGGCTGCCGATCCACCTGCTGCCGCCGACGGTCCGGTCGTCCGGGCCATGGCTGCAGTCGGCATCGGTCCGGGACGAAAGCCGGTAGCCGCCAGCTCAAGAAACGCGGCCCAATATCGCAAGGCTCTACGGATTGGAGCCAGCCTCCTGACCGGAGCGGTCGGTGGCGGCTCCACCACAATCTGGACCGGATATGGCCGGGGTGCCATCGGATCGTATGGAACCGAATACCTGCAGCGCGCCCGCGTAGCGAAGGAGACGCTCGGTACGCAGGTTCCGGCGCAAGCTGTCTACCTCGGTGCCGACCGCGCCCGGTCAGGTACGACTACTACTGCGCTGATCGGAACCCGCAGCTACGAGATCCGGTTCCCAGCCGGGGACCTTCCGCCGCATGGAGCCGACGGTTTCTGGTCGATCACGCTCTACAACACCGCAGGGTACCTCGTGGCCAACCCGATCAACCGCTACTCCATCGGTAACGAAACACCTGGCCTCGTGGAAGGTGACGACGGCTCACTCACCATCGTCGTGTCGGCGAACCGTCCCAGCGAGACGGAGATGAACTGGCTGCCGGCGCCCAAGAGTGGTTTCAGCCTCGTACTTCGCGTGTACGACCCCACACCACAGGTACTCGACGGTTCTTGGTCCCCGCCCGCAATCCAGACGCTCAGGTGAAGCGCTAGTCTCCGGGGTTCAAATCCCACCTCCACCGCTCTGGCGTGCGGCAGCGACCGTGTATCCGTTCCGGGTATCCGATGATTACCAGCCGCCACCGAGCGTGACCGCGCTGCCCACCGCATCCGGCGCTAGCTGAACTCCGTGCTTGCCAGCTAGCGCACCTTGACGGCATGCAGCAGCGTGATGCCGAGTAACGGGCGCCGTACCAGTAGCCGGGCCCGAGTGGGCGCAAGCCCGCCGGCTGGGCCGTCATCTCTCTCGATCACCCGTGCGGGCCGCCGCTGCCGGGCCAGTAAGGAGGCTACTTTGACACCCGAACTTCTCTCCAATACCCGGCACAAGGGCGGCGTAGAGGTCTCCCAGCAGTTCTGGCGCAGGCCGCTCGGGGCCGTCGTCGGCGCATTCGCCGACGCCGGGTTCGTCGTGGACCGGGTGGTCGAACCGCAGCCTTCGGAGGAGGCACTGCGGTGGTTCCCAGACGACCTCACGGGCATCGTCGGAGTACCGCTGTTCATGGTCTACCGGCTCTGGCTGCGGCCCTAGCAAACCGTCAAGCGCCAGGTGAGCCGTCATGACTCGGCGCGGCCGTCCGCCATCAGTGCTCTAGTCTCAGTTCTAGTCTCATTCACCCCCGTACCGAGCCCTTTCATCGGCCGACGGGAACTGCGTATCCGGTCAGGTCAGGAACTTCCCGGCCGACTGCGACCGCGGTGAGTGGCAACACCGCCGCCTGCCCGGCGGCGATCTCGTAGCTGACGGACGCGCACTCGCCGCGACGCGAGCAAGAACAGCTAGCGAATCATCTCGAATCCGCACGTTCTCTTTCCCGCGAGCCGCATGATGTCGGTAACCATCAGCGGCACTCGAAGGAGAGCGCATGAGCCGATTCCCTATGCACAGACTCGCGGCGGCGGCGGGGGTGATCGCGGTGCTGCCGTTCCTTAGTACGGCGGCGAGCGTGGCACCGGTCCCACGCCGATCAAGATCCCGGACACCTCCCTGCACGCCAGCACGCTGGCGCTCGGCGGCGCGGGCGTGCTATCCACCACCAGGACCGTCGCGCACTGGTTCGGCACCGCGACGAACCCGACCAATGGCGTCACCTACGGCTTCAACATGGTCGGCGCTGACCCGGCACTGAACGAGTCCACGACGATCACCACCGATATCACGCCCATCAACGTCGAGGTCGGCGGCCTGACCTTCAGCGGTAGCGATGTTGTCCAGCCGACGTTGGCCTCGCCGATCTTCACGAAGAACGACTACTCCACCACGGCGGCGTCGACCAGCGCCGCTGGCGGGTTCGCCTCAGGTGGCCCGCTGTCCAACGCCAGCACGGATAACCAGCTTGAGGACGCGACGATGCGGTCGCAGTTCAACAAGGGCGGCACAAGTTACCACCTGATCCTCAGCCCCGTCGTGCACGACGCGGTGACCATCAGCGTCCCGAGTAACCAGGGCACGCTCATCCAGACTGCCCGTGGTGTGATCGCTGCCGACATCAATGTGAAATGGTGGTCGGACAAGCTGCAGTCGCTGAACGCCAGCCTCAGCTACGTCGATCCTACGCACCTGCCTGTGTACCTCACGAACAACGTGATGCTGTATCAGAGCACCCCGTCGAATTGCTGCATCATCGGCTTCCACAGCGCCGGGGAGCTGCCAGGTCACGGAGCGGGTTCGGCCAACGGCAATGGCAACCAGCCGGTACTCACCTACGCCTGGGGCTCATACGTAACACCAGGCTTCTTCAACCCGGTAAGCGCCTGGGCGCTGCAGGACATTCACGCACTGAGCCATGAGATATCTGAGTGGGCTGACGACCCGTTCGTCAACAACACCGTTGAGCCGTGGCTGACCCCCACGGCGCCGCAGTACGGGTGCACGGGCGTTATGGAGACCGGCGACCCGGTCGTCGGCATCGGTTTCGCGAAGGGCACGAACACGTTCGAGCAGGGACTGACGCCAAGCGGCCGTCAGGTCGCCGACGGCTACTACCACCCGGAGGACGAGGTGTTCATGCCGCGGTTCATGCGGCTGAGCCCCAGCCAGGCCGAGACGGCTCAGGGGGGTACCTCGGGTCGCTACACCCTGATGGGAAGCCTCAATCCCTACCCGGGTTTCAGGGCACCAGCCACCGGCTGCTGACATCCTGATACCGCCGGGAAGATCGGTAGGGCCGGGCCCCTTGGCGCGGCCCTACCGAGACATCATTGCGACGGTTGTATGAACGGCGGGCCCGACATTGACTCGAGATCACATACTGACCGTCAATTGGGTAGGAACGCTGCCCGTGATTCCGCGCCTGGTGAGCCACCGCCGCCGAGGGGTGACCGCGCCGCCCACCGCGTCCGGCGCTAGCTGAACTCCGTGCCTGCCAGCTAGCGCACCTTGACGGCATGCAGCAGCGTGATGCCGAGCAACGGGGCGCCGTACCAGTAGCCGGGCCCGAGTGGGCGCAATGTGCCCTGGCCGGTGTGCGCGCCATACTTCCCGGCCATGGGCCAGAAATCGGCGACGAGCAACTGCCCGCCCGGCCGCAGCACCCCTCATGGCCTCGTCCACCGCCCGGTACCGCCCTCGGGCGAGGATATGTTGTGGATCGCGAGCGCGCTCGTCACGACGTCGAAAGAGCCGTCCGCGAACGGCAGCGCGGTCATGTCGCCCATGTGCACTTCCACCCGGTCCGCGACCCCGGCCGCGGCGGCGTTGGCGAGCGTGGCTTCGGGCCGGTTGCCGCTCTGGTCCTTTCCGGACCACAGGTCCACGCCGACGGCGCGTCCGTCGGGCAGCTGCCTGGCCGCCTCGATCAGCACCGCGCCGCGACCGCAGCCCAGGTCCAGCAGCTGCTCGTTACCCTTCAGGCCGGCCCGGTGCAGTTCCCGCTCCCAGATGCGCCGCTAGCCGCGCAGCGTGGTGTGCAGGTAAATGGCAGTGAACGCTAGCAGCACCGTCCCCGCGGTCGCCGTCGCGATCCGTCCCCGGCGCCACCGGACGGCGGCCAGGCAGCACGCCACTCCAGCGGCAGCGTTAGCCGCCGGGACCGCTGGCGCGTCAACACCGTACTGCGGCCACGGAACGTACGGCAGCCGGGACTCATTCCGGTCCTCGGACATAAGGAAATCCTCCCGTAAGCGGACCTCAGCCCGGACCATTGAGGCCTCTCATCGCCGACCGCGGCCAGCCCGGCGGCGCGGGCCGAGGCGGTGTACGGCGTGGCGGGCTGGACACCCGGGTAGTGCCGCCACGCCGCGGCGACCGTATCGCGATCCGACCAGGGTGTATCGGTGAGCTGCGACCAGGTCTCCTGCCGGTCAAATCCCACCTCCACCGCCAGCCGGCTAGTCCAGTTCGAGCACCCGAACGTGCAGGACTGAGCGCTGCTGGAGCGCGGCCCGCAACGCCCGGTGCAGCCCGTCCTCCAGGTACAGCTCCCCGTGCCAGCTGATCACGTGTGGGAACAGGTCCCCGTAGAAAGTGGAGTCGGTGGCCAGCACCGTATGCAGATCCAGCACGTTCTTGGTCGTGATGAGCTGGTCCAGCCGGACCGGGCGGGGCGGTATCTCGGCCCACTCACGTGAGGTCCGGGCATGTTCGGGGTACGGCCGTCCATCCCCGACCTGCTTGAAGACCACGTCCTGAGTTTAAGGGAGTATCGCGCGCGCTGCGGGGCCTCGGTCAGCATGCCGTGCGCGGTGCCCGGCCGCCTCACCTGATGAGGGAGGGAACGGGCTCCAACCAGCAGCCCGGCCGTCCGACAGGTAGTTCCCGGCTTGTGCACGGCCTGGCTGTCGATAAGCTTGCCGGCGGAGGATTCGCCTAGTGGCCTAGGGCGCACGCTTGGAAAGCGTGTTGGGGGCAACCCCTCAAGAGTTCGAATCTCTTATCCTCCGCCACTTCTCCCCTGCGCGCTCCTCCCGAAGAGGGGCGACGTGTCCGGCCATACTCATACGCCGCCAGGTTCAGCCGGCGTAGTGGTACCTAGCCTGAATGATGATCAGCTCATCGTCGGTAGCGCCGTAGACGAGACGATGCTCGTCATCGATCCGCCGGGACCAGAAACCTGGGAGCAAGCAGTGCCGCGATCGGCCGGTTACCGGGCCTGCTGCCGGCGCCTAGTCTCAGTTGTTGTCTCATTCAGCTCCGTCCGGCATCGTTCACCGGCGGTCGGCCGGTATGCAACCGCGCAGCTCACGGACTGTGGCGAACCTCGGGGAACGCACGTTAGCAATGTTGGAAAGCGCGTTGGGGGCAACCCCTCAAGAGTTCGAATCTCTTATCCTCCGCCAGTCTGACCAGCGGAAACGCGGGCCATCGCGCAGTCGGGATTCGCGGACACCTGCCTCGGTCAGCGGCTCACTGAATTGATCACATTCATCCTGGCGTTCGTTTCCAGATCGTGAGTTGGGGCCGGACCCCAGGGAAGGGATCGAGTGCCCTGAC
The DNA here is from genome assembly GCA_963804435.1 of uncultured Actinomycetota bacterium. Classification (GTDB taxonomy): domain Bacteria; phylum Actinomycetota; class Actinomycetes; order Streptosporangiales; family Streptosporangiaceae; genus JAJYUU01. The sequence continues at coordinate 908,011 of CAWDQI010000003.1, forward strand.
AGGCGCCGTGGCAATCTTCGTGAAGCCTTCGTCCAGGCGGTCCAGCCTGGTGGTGCGATAACCTCCGTCCCCGATGTATGCGACGGTGTCCCCGCAGTAGGACGTCAGGCAGTCACCCAGCGACGAGAACAATGGCGGCCAGCACAGAAGCAAGCCACGGTGAGCGTAACCGGACAATACGGTCTGATCGCCCTGCTCGACGTGGGTCCATGGCCGGGTACGCGAGTGGTACCTGTTGGTACGCTCCCCGTCAAGGGGCGCCTGGTCGAAGGCGACGATATCCACGCCGATCGAGCGCAGCCTGTGTGCCCAGTATCCCGTGCCGGCGCCGATCTCAACGAGTGGTCCTAGCCCGGCGAGCATTGCCAGCGTGGAATCAGTGGGAAAGACATACGCGTAGTGCTGAGCCAACATCAACAGCGCGTCCTCGGCATCGACCGCCGAATCAGGAAGACAGCCGTTATCAAGCATCTCAAACGACTGGCTGAACTGATCGTCTCGCATGTATATCTCCCGGCCAGTAATTGTAGATAACGCTGGCGGCGGAATCCCGGGCCGGACGAGCGGCCGCGTGCCACGTTCTACGAAGCCGCACGCGATAATCGAAATCTGACCAGTATGCCAACAGTGGCGGGTGTGCTTCCGGTGGACGGAGTCGGGCGCGGAAGACGTCGAGGTCGTGGATTATCACTGAAGGGAGATGACGAAGATGGCGCAGGTGAGGATTCCGTCTGACCGGCGGCCGACGCCGCCTGGCGAGATGCTGCTGGAGGAGTTCATCAGGCCGCTGGGCATGACCCAGGCGGAACTGGCGGACCGGATCGGGGTTTCGTACGTGCGGCTTAATGAGATCGTCAGCGGCAGGCGCGGCATCACTCCCTCAACGGCCCTGCGGCTGGCCAAGGCGCCTGGCACCACTCCCCAGTTCGGGCTTAACGGCCTGCTCGCACTCGATTTGTGCCAGGCACCGCATGACGAGGAGGAACGCCCGTCCCGTGGGCGGAGCGTCCGGGCTGCCGCGTTCCTTCGGTCCCATGCGCGTCGGCCTTTCCCGGTATGAACAGGCTGATCCACGGGCATTCGGAGGTAACGGGGCCCGCAGTAGCCGCTACGCCGACGGCCGGGGTGCAGACTTGTCCGAAAGACGGTCTGGCGCTATGCGGGCCACGATGTGGCTGAGCGGAGATGATGACGTGAGCCCCTTGTCGCGCGGCTTCCGTGGCCGCCGCGCTACTCCCGCCGGAGAAGAGGGCCGGGTACCGCCGGGTCAGTACGTGACCAGGGACTTCCCGGTGCTGTCGGCCGGGCCGACACCGCACACCACGCTGCAGGACTGGTCGTTCTCGATCAAGCGCAACGACCAGGTGCTGCAGTCCTGGACGTGGCCAGAGATCCACTCCTTTCCGGTCAGAACGGTCACTGCGGACATTCACTGCGTCACGAGGTGGTCGAAGCTTGATACCGAGTGGGAGGCTGTGTCCTTGGATGACTTGCTCGCGCCCGTCGGGGCAACTTCTGGTTACGTGCTGGCCTTCAGCGACGGCGGTTATACGACGAACCTTCCGCTCGCCGATGTGAGCGGCGGCCAGGCCTGGCTTGCCTTCGGGTTCGGCGGTGAGCCGCTGCCGCCGGAGCACGGCGGCCCGGCCCGGCTGCTCGTACCGCACCTGTACTTCTGGAAGAGCGCAAAGTGGGTGCGCGGCCTGGAACTACTGGATTCCGATGAGCCAGGCTTCTGGGAGACCTACGGCTACCACATGTATGGGGATCCATGGCGGGAACAGCGGTACGCGGGCGACTGACCTGGCAGACGGCGACCGTCGGCACGGCTGCCTGGGAGACGCCCTCGGTTCGCACGATCGGCCTGGAGGCGCCGGACTGGGCTGGCCACCGAGCGGGTCAGCACCTGGACGTCCGGCTCACCGCCGAGGACGGATATGTCGCCGAGCGCTCCTACTCGATCGCCTCCGCGCCGGGCGAGCCGGTTTCCATCACGGTGGAGCGGCTGGCCGACGGCGAGGTCTCTCCCTACCTCACCGACGAGCTCCGGCCCGGTGACGAGCTTGAGATACGCGGGCCGATCGGCGGCTATTTCGTCTGGGAGCCGCCGGATGACCGGCCGCTGCTGCTGCTCGCGGGCGGATCGGGCATCGTCCCGCTCCGGTCCATCCTGCGCAGCCGGGACCAGGCCGGCAGCATGGTTCCGGCCCGGCTGCTGTACTCGGCGCGTTCCCTGCCCGACGTTATCTACCGCGCGGAACTGGACGGGTACGAGGCCAGCCCGAACGTTGAGGTTAGCTACGCGCTGACCCGGCAGCAGCCGACGGGATGGAGCGGGTACGCCGGCCGGGTCGGGGAGGCGGCGCTCTCCGAGATCGCGTGGCCGCCCGGCGACGAGCCGGTCGTCTTCGTGTGCGGTCCTACCCCGTTTGTCGAGGTAGTCGCCGCGATCATGGTCAAGCTCGGCTATCCGCCCCAGCGGGTGAAGACCGAGCGCTTCGGGGGAACGGGGACGCCATGACAGACGAGCTTGACGGGAACGCGATCGGCGGCCTGCTGCACGAGGTATTCGGCACCGAGATGACCGCCGCCGTGGGCACCTGCGGGTTCTGCGGCGCGGTTCGCCCGGTCGCCGAGTGCGTCGTCTACAACCGGGCGCCGGGCACGGTGGTCCGGTGCCGGACGTGCTCCGGGCTGCTCATGGTCATCGTGCACGCGCACGGCATGAACTGCGTCGATCTGCGCGGCCTGGCCGTCCTGCAGACGAGCTGACCGGCGGGGCTGGCAACCACTTGGGCGCCGGAAGTTGTGCCACTCCTACGGGTACTTCGCGAACAGCGCCGCGCAGCCGTTGCGCGGATGCGCCGCATTGCCCGTGTAGAGGGTTGTTGTGTTCTAGTCCCGTAGAAAGCTGTACGTTCTCCGCAGCGCGCTACGACGTTCACCGAGTCGTCCCGCTGATTAACGTTATTGCTCGATGACCACGGAGGGCGCCGGGTCGTTGCTGACAGCGCGAGCCTTCGCCGGCCACCGGCCGCGGGAGAACCAGAGGACCAGCGCTAGCCCTGCCGCCATCGTTGCCCACCAGCCCCACTGACCATGCCAGCGGACTTGCGCCAGGGCGGTAATCCCGACCGCGGCAACGGACGTCGCAACCAGGCGCGGCCAGTTCCGGGCCGCCGGGATGAGGGCAACCGCCAGCACCGGCCACAAGTAGTACGCGACCATCACCGGTTCGAAGACGCAGCGGAGGGCCAGCGCCGCGGCGGTCCACCACAGCACGTCCGCCAGCGTTTCGGTGTCCCAGGCCGCATGCCGGGCCGTCCGCCACCGGCGCCCGGCGATCAGCGCGCACAGGCAGGCCGCCAGGATGGCTACGGTCCTGAACGGGCCAGCTGCCACCGCTCCGTGGCTCAGGTGCGGGGCGAGGGACACCCAGGGGGTGGGGTGATCGACAGTCGGCCAGTTGGGCTGGCTGGTGACCGCGTGGATAGTGGCCGACCAGTTAGCCGCGGCCGCTGCGGCCAGCAAGAGCGCGCTCGGCGCGGCGGCTCTCGCCACGAAACCGGGCACTCGCCTCGGCGTGATGGTCATGAGGACGACCGGCAGGGCGAGGAGCACGAGCGGCTGCACGGCGACTGCGGCACCGACCAGCCAGCCCGACCGGGCGGTGTGCCGGTCAGCTAGCGCGCCGATGGCGAATAGCAGCAGTGCCACCGCCACGGCGTCCTCGGGGTGCCCCCACAGGACCGCGACGTTGGACAGCGCCGCCGCTCCAGCGATGGCCAGGATCGCGCGCTTGACCTGACTCGCCCCGAGGCGCTCGGCGAGTGCGTCAGCGGCGACCAGTGCCAGGCCGCATAGCGCGATCGCGTACGGCCCGGCGAGCAGCCAGGAGGCCGGATGGGTGTTGTGCAGCCCCGGTGCCCCGAGCGGGATGCCCGCCGCGCTGGCGACGGCGACGATCGGCACCAGGATTACGACCGCGCCGGGCAAGGTGATCAAGGCCGTGGGCCGGGTATACAAGCCGGCCAGGTCAAGATGCAGCAGCCGACTCGCCGCGGCTAGCGTTCCCCACAGGTCGTCCGGCAGTGCCCAGGGCTGCTTGCCGGGGTGGCCGCCGAAGGTCGACGCGACCATCCCGATCACTATCACGACGGCGGTCGCGAGCAGCGGCCATCGCCGGCGGGTCAGCCACGATAGTGCGAGCCTTAGCGGCGCCAGCCTCGGGGGGGCCAGCAACCACGGTGCGATCATCGGCTTCTTCCGGCGGGGCGAGGAGATTGTCACGTTGATCCTGCCTCACGCGTCCCGCATGCGCAGCATCAGCCCGCCGCCGACCAGGGCGGCAGCGGCCCAGATCGCCAGGACACCGAGTCCTGCCCACGGCGCCATAGCCAGGCTCTCCAGGCCGGCGGTCGCCTGAGTGCTAATGCCCGCCATCGGGCTGTAACGCTGGATGCGGCGCCGCCAGGTCGGGTTCCCGACGAAGCCGGTCACCTGCCCCAGCCGCACCGTGACCGACATCCCGTCCAGCGCCCCGGCCTGGCCGAAGCGCTTGCGCACGTCGGCCACCTCGATTGTTGCTTCCACCGCCCTGCCTTTCTGGTTCCGGCTACTGCCGGTCACCTGGTTGTATTGCAGCGCCGGTAACACGGGCCGAACTGAGGCTGTTATTCCGCCGTTAGGCCGCGCGCGGCATGATCAGGACAGCAGCGAGCCCGGCAGGGAGGGACTGGTGACCAGGAAGCGCCTCTTCAGCCGGCCATTCCGGAGGCTAGGTGCGGACCGGACCGGATCGGACACCGGCTCGGGGCTGGCCCCGTCGATCGTCACGGCCATCGCCACCGCGCACGGCGGGATGGTGGACATCCGGGCCAGGGCAGGCGGTGGGCTCCGGCACACCGTGACACTGCCGCTGGTCGCCTGGCCGCGGCGAGCCGGTCAGTTTGCCCTGGCAGGAGCGTCCGGATGAGGGTCCTGGTGGTTGAGGACTCGCGGTCCCTCGCCGAGGTCCTCGTCGAGGGATTGCGCGACCAGGGCATGGCCGTTGATGCGGCGCATGACGGGCTGGAGGCCGCGGCCAAGCTGGGGGTTAACTCATACGACGTGGTCGTGCTCGACCGCGACCTGCCGGGGATCCACGGTGACGTGTTGTGCCAGATGATCACCGATCGAGACGACAGGGCCATGGTGCTGATGCTCACCGCGGCGGGCGATCCAGGCGACCGGGTTAGCGGACTCGGCCTTGGCGCCGATGATTACCTGGCGAAACCGTTCCATTTCCCTGAGCTGGTACTACGACTTCGTTCCCTTGCCCGGCGGCAGCCGTCGGCCCGCGGGCGGATCTTGCGCGCGGGCGGGATAGAACTGGATCCGGTTCGTCGCACGGTGAGCCGAGACGGCAGGCACGTGGACCTCTCGGTCAAGGAGTTCGGGGTCCTGGAGGCGCTGCTGCGCGCCGCACCCGCCTTCCTGCGGGCCGAGGACCTGCTGGAGCAGGTGTGGGACGAGCATGCTGACCCGTTCACCAATACGGTGACGGTCACGATCGGCCGCCTCCGTCGCAAGCTGGGCGAGCCGCAGGTCATCGCTACGACGCCAGGCGTGGGCTACCGGATCGCGGGCTCGGCCGGCCGCGGATAGACTGATCCGCAGACCCCTCGCACGGCGTTCATCCCGCCAACCCCCCCAGGGCCGGAAGGCAGCAAGGGTACGCGGGCTCTGTCGGGTGTGCGGGGGGTCCTTTTTTGCCATCCCGGCGAGCAATCCCGGCGAGAATGAGGTCATGGCAGGCGACGCCCCGAGGCCCGACGAGATCCCTGGCCAGGCAGACAGCCCGCGGCCAGGAGTTCCAGCCGCGCCGCTCGCGCTCTACCGCAGGTACCGCCCGGCCACCTTCGCCGAGGTCAAGGGCCAGGACCACGTCACCGAGCCGCTCCGCCAGGCCCTGCGCAGCGGCCGCGTACATCACGCCTACCTGTTCAGCGGCCCGCGCGGCTGCGGCAAGACCTCAAGCGCCAGGATCCTGGCCCGCTCGCTGAACTGCGAGCAGGGGCCGACTCCCGATCCGTGCGGCAAATGCGAGTCCTGCATCGCGCTTGCCCCGGCCGGACCTGGCAGCATCGACGTCATCGAGATCGACGCCGCCTCGCACGGCGGCGTCGATGACGCCAGGGACCTGCGCGAACGCGCTTTTTACGCGCCGGTAGCCGGGCCGGTACAAGATCTACATCATCGACGAGGCCCACATGGTCACCCGGGAGGGCTTCAACGCGCTGCTGAAGCTCGTCGAGGAACCGCCGCCGCACCTGAAATTCGTCTTCGCCACCACTGAGCCGGAAAAGGTCATCGCTACCATCCGGTCGCGTACGCACCACTATCCGTTCCGGCTGGTGCCGCCGGCCGTCCTGCGCGAGCACCTCGAGCAGATTCTGGCCAGCGAGGGCGTGCCGTACGAGCCGTCGGTGCTGCCGATCGTGATCAGGGCCGGGGCCGGCTCGGTGCGCGACGCGCTCTCCGTGCTCGACCAGCTGATGGCCGGCTCGGACGAGTCCGGCCTGCGATACGACCGGGCCGTCGCGCTGCTTGGCTACACCGACGACCGGCTGCTCGACGAGGTGATCGAGGCGTTCGCGGCTGGGGACGGCGCCGGCGTCTTTCACGCCATCGATCACGTGGTCGAGGCAGGACACGACCCGCGCCGGTTCGCCGCAGACCTGCTGGACCGGCTGCGTGACCTCATCGTGATCAGCGCCGTGCCTGACGCAGCGATCGACCGGGCTCATCGATGCCCCGTCTGACCGGCTTGAGCAGATGAGCGCCCAGGCAGCGGCATTCGGCCAGGGCGAGCTGACGAGGGCCGCCGAGATCATCAGCGCCGGGCTGGTCGAGATGCGCGGAGCAACCTCGCCGCGGCTGCTGCTGGAACTCATGTGCGCGCAGGTCTTGCTGCCTGCCATCGGCGGCCGATCCAGCCAGCCTGGCCGAGCGGCTGGACCGGCTGGAGCGCGAAGCTCAGCGCGGCGAGCCCCGGCCCGAGGTGCGACCCGGACCAGCAGCCCGGACGGCGGCCGAGAGACGGCCGCCGAGCCGCCGAATCGGCCCGCCCCGGCCCGACGCGGACCGCCCCGGCGGCACCAGCGGCCGGAGTCAGCCCGCGCGGAACCGGCCGCGCCCGGAACCAGCCGCGCGCGGTCAGGCCCGGCGGCCGAGCCCGCCGCGGCAGTCTGCGGCCCCGGCTGACACCGAGACGCTGCGGGCTCGCTGGCCGGACGTGCTGGAGGCTGTCCAGGGCCGGAAACGGGTTGCTGCGATGCAACTCAGCCAAGCTACTGTCGACTCGTTCGCCGACGGGGTGCTGACCTTGACCTTTGCCAAGGCAGGAACCGAGAAGGGCTTCCTCATCGGCGGCTACGACAAGGATCTCAGCCAGGTGCTGTCCGCTTTGTACGGCATAACGCCGCACATCCGGACCGCGGTCGCAGCGAGCGGCGGTTCCGGCCAAAACCCTGATCACGGAACGGGGGCATCAGCCGCGCCGCAAGCTCGCCGCAACGGTCCTGCTAGTGGCCGAGCGGGCCGGTGATGCGGCCGCTGGCCAGTCCCGCGCGCCCGCTCGGTCACCGGGGCCGGGCGCCGCTTCGCGGGCCGCGGAGTCCGCTGGCCAAGGCCTGCCGTCTGGCGGCCTTGCCTCGGCTGCCGACGCGGAGCCAGACCCCGGAGACCTGGCCGCGCCTGAGGCGCTGACCGGAACCGACCTGATCGAGCGCGAGCTCGGCGGCCGGGTCATCGAGGAGATCGATAGGCCCTAGGCCTGCCCGGCGGGCCGCGACGTGCCCGGAGCCGTTCAGGCCGTAGGCTCGGAAGTCCAAGCCAGCATGGAATGGCGCAGCACGGGAAGTGCAGCCGCGCCGTGTTGCACGGGTCGCGCAGCAAGGGTCGCGCAGCGAGGAACTCAGGAGGTCGCGTGGAGCCAGGTGGCCAGCTTGATATGCAGCAGCTCCTCGCGGCGGCGGCCGCGATGCAGAGCCAGCTGATGAATGCGCAGCAGGAGCTGGCCGACACCGAGGTGGAGGGCACCGCGGGCGGCGGACTGGTTAGGGCGACAGTCAACGGTCAGGGCGAGCTCGTCGACCTCGCGATCGACGCCGCGGCCATCGATGCGGCAGATCCGCAGGAGACCGCGCAGACGCTGGCTGACCTGGTGCTGGCGGCTTACCGCGATGCCTGCCGGGCCGTAGACGAGCTCCAGCAGCAGACGATGGCGCCGTTCGCGGCCGGTTTCGGCGGCGCGGGCATCGGCGGCGGGGGTATGCCTGGCTTGCCCGACCTCAGCGGCTTTCCGGGCCTGCCCGGCGCAGTCCGGCCCGACAAGAGCCTGCCGGCTGACGGACCGAGCCGCCGGGCGAGCCCGACGACGAGAACTGAGGCGAGCCCGGATGTACGAGGGCGTCGTCCAGGACCTGATCGAGGAGCTCGGCCAGCTGCCGGGCGTCGGGCCCAAGGGTGCGCAGCGCATCGCGTTCTACCTACTGTCCGCTGATCCGGCCGACTCCGCGGCTCGCCTCGGTCCTGATCGAGGTCACCGAGAAGGTCAAGTTCTGCCGGGTCTGCTTCAACGTTGCCGAGGACGACGAGTGCCGGATCTGCAAGGACACGCGCCGGGACCTGTCAGTGATCTGCGTCGTGGAGGAACCCAAGGATGTCGCGGCGATCGAGAAGATCCGCGAGTTCCGGGGCCGGTACCACGTGCTCGGCGGCGCGATCAGCCCGATCGACGGCGTCGGGCCGGATGACCTGCGGATCAGGGAGCTGATGGCGCGGCTCGCCGACGGCGCGGTGACAGAGATCATCCTGGCCACGGACCCGAACCTGGAAGGGCGAGGCAACCGCGACCTACCTGGCGCGGATGATCAAGCCGATGGGACTGCGGGTCACCCGGCCGGCCAGCGGCCTGCCGGTCGGGCGGCGAGCTTGAGTATGCCGATGAGGTCACGCTGGGCAGGGCATTTGAGGGACGGAGGTTGCTTGATGTCTGAGTCACCGGGCGGGCGCCGGGGATCCCCGCTGAGCAACGGCGGGTCCGCCGATCTGGCGCCCGGCCAGCCGCCGGAAGAGTGGCGGCCGCTCGCCGACCGCGTTGCCGGGAACGCCAGGGACTTCCTGGACGGCCTGACTGCGGTCGCCAGAGGCGAGGGCGCAGACCAGACCATCCCGCTTCTGCTGCTGGAGATGGCGCAGATGATGCTGGCCGGCGCTCAGCTCGGCGCGAGCAAGGACGTCATCCTGCCGAATAACTGGGAGCCCGACATCGGGGCCGATCCGGACGTCGACCTGGATACCCTGCGCACCGGCCTGGCCGCCAGGTTCGGCCGGCATCGACGACTACGCGGAGATCTTTGATCCCTACGCCGATACTCAGGCGACCCCGTTCCGGCTCTCGGATGACCTGGCCGCCGTGGCCGCTGACCTGATCCACGGTCTCAAGCATCATGAGGCGGGCCGGGTAGCCGAAGCGCTGTGGTGGTGGCAGTACTCCTACGTCAACCACTGGGGCACGCATGGCGGCGCCGCGCTGCGCGCCCTGCACTCTGTGGTCGCGCACGCCCGGCTGGACGTCGCCGACGAACCGGCGGCGCGCTGACGCGGGCAGCGGCCTCGATAGACTCGGGTCCGGCCGGTCACCAGCCAGCAGCCGGTCGCGCGTAGCCCGGGTCGGCTGGCGCCGACGAGCCAGCTACGGAGGTGCAGGCGCAGCCGTGGCCCTGGTCGTGCAGAAATACGGTGGATCATCGGTCGCTGACGCCGACGGCATCAAGCGGGTCGCGCAGCGGATCGTCGGCGACCCGGAAGGCCGGGAACTAGCGTCGTCGTCGTGGTGTCGGCCATGGGCGATACGACGGACGAGCTGAGGGACCTGGCTGATCAGGTGAGCCCGAATCCGCCGGGTCGCGAGCTGGACATGCTGCTGACCGCTGGTGAGCGGATCTCGATGGCGCTGCTGGCTATGGCCATCGCCAACCTGGGCCTGGAGGGGCGGTCGTTCACCGGCTCGCAGGCGGGCGTCATCACCGATTCCACCCATGGCAAGGCCAGGATCATCGACATCACGCCGGGCCGGATCCAGGCTGCGCTCGACGACGGCGCCATCCCGATCGTGGCCGGCTTCCAGGGCGTGTCGCAGACCACGAAGGACATCACCACGCTGGGCCGCGGCGCCTCAGACACAACCGCGGTCGCGCTCGCCGCCGCCCTCGGCGCGGACTTCTGCGAGATCTATCACCGACGTGGACGGCGTCTTCACCGCTGACCCGAGGATCGTGCCCACTGCCCGCCAGCTGCCGCGCATCTCCTACGAGGAGATGCTGGAGATGGCGGCGTGCGGGACGAAAGTGCTCATGCTGCGGTGCGTGGAGTACGCGCGCCGGTACAAGATCCCGATCCACGTGCGGTCATCATTTTCCAGCAGGGAAGGCACCTGGGTGATGGACCCAGGCAGCCGGTAACGGAAGGCGAGACGATGGAGCAGGCGATCATCTCCGGCATCGCCCAGGACCGGGGCGAGGCGAAGATCACGGTCGTCGGCGTGCCGGACAAGGTCGGCGAGGCGGCCCGGATTTTCCGCGCGATCGCCGACGGCCGGGATCAACATCGACATGATCGTTCAGAACGTGTCGGCGGCGGCGACCGGCAGGACTGACATTTCCTTCACGCTCCCGCGTGACGACGGTCACGCCGGGATGTCGGCGCTTCGGCAGCTGCAGGCCGAGGTCGGCTTCGACTCGCTGCTGTACGACGACCGGATCGGCAAAGTCTCGGTGGTCGGCGCAGGGATGCGGTCGCATCCTGGCGTTAGCGCCACCTTCTTCGGCGCGCTCGCCGAGGCGGGCGTGAACATCGAGATGATCTCGACGTCCGAGATCCGGATCTCGGTGGTGGTGGACCAGAACGACGTCGAGCTGGCGGTCACCGCCGCGCACGATGCTTTCGATCTGGGCGACGGGCAGGAGCAGGCGGTCGTCTACGGCGGGACCGGCCGATGAGCGGCGACCAGGATCCGCGGCCGGTACTGGCCATCGTCGGCGCGACCGGCGCCGTCGGCAGCGTCATGCGGAGCGATCGTGTCGGAGCGGGCCGACATCTGGGGCGAGGTCCGGCTGGTGGCCTCGGCCAGGTCCGCCGGCCGCAAGCTGGACGGTCCGCGGCCAGCACGTCGAGGTGCGCGCGCTGACGCCCGAGGTCTTCGATGGCGTCGACCTGGCGATGTTCGACGTGCCCGACGAGGTGTCGGCGCAGTGGGCGCCGGTTGCGGCGGCGCGCGGAGTCGTGGTCATCGACAAGTCCGGCGCGTTCCGGATGGATCCGCAGGTGCCCGCTGGTCGTGCCCGAGGTCAATGCCGGCCGCAGCCGACGAACAGGCCCAAGGGCATCATCTCGGTGCCCAACTGCACGACCCTGTCGCTGATCGTCGCGCTGGCCGCGCTGCACCGCGCCTTTGGCCTGCGTGAGCTGGTGGCGGCCTCTTATCAGGCGGCTTCGGGGGCGGGCCAGGCTGGCACCGACGCGCTGTACGACCAGCTGGCCACGGTCGCCGGCAACCGGACGCTCGGGCAGCGGCCAGGTGATATCCGGGCCGCGATCGGCGACGGCGGGCCATTCGGTGCCCCGCTCGCGCTGAACGTGGTGCCGTGGGCCGGCTCGCTGCGTGACGAGGGCTGGTCGTCGGAGGAGCTGAAGATCCGCAACGAGACGCGCAAGATCCTGGGCCTGCCTGATCTCAGGGTAACGGCGACCTGCGTGCGGGTACCGGTGATCACCGGGCACTCCCTTGCCCTGCACGCGGTCTTCGAGCGCCCAGTCAGCCGCGAGCAAGCGCAGCAGGTGCTGCGCGAGGCAGCCGGGCATCAGCCTGGTGGACGACCCGGCCCGCGGCGAGTACCCGACTCCGGCCGACGTGGCTGGCACGGATCCGACACTGGTCGGCCGGGTGCGGCAGAGCATGGATGATCCGTGCGCGATCGAGCTGTTCGTCTCCGGCGACAACCTCCGCAAGGGCGCTGCGCTCAACGCCGCCCAGATCGCCGAGCTGCTGGCGCCGCAGCTGGCCAGTGGCCGAAGGCAGCCGGCCGCCGCGTCCTAGCTCAGAGGAGGAGCGGCGGTCAGCCTGTGCGCATGAGCTCGCCCGCGTCGACGGCACCGGGCACGGTGTTGCCGCGCGGCGCCAGCGGGCCCGCCCAGGCCGGGTCGTAGGCGCACGACGGGTTGTAGGCGAAGTTGAGGTCCAGGACCAGGCTCGACATTGGCGTCCAACCGTACGGTGAACCGCATCCGGTGGTCGTAAGCGCCTACCGGCACACCGCGGAATCTGGGCCGCTCCGCGGCCGGGACGGGAGACTGGGGGTGCGTTGCCAGCATCTCGTTCCGGGCATCCCGCCAGAGCCGGTGCGCCGCGGCGGGGTCAGCCGACGCGCGGACCGCCGAGTAGATGGCCGCCACCTTGCGCCGCCAGTCCAGCAATGATGCCGCGTCCGGCAAGCTCATCCGCAGTCGCTAGCCGGTCAGGACCAGCCGCTGTTTGCTGGATCCCATCAGGCAGACGGCTAGCCCGAGGACGCCGACGTCGCGGAGGGTCAGGTCTGAGAGCCCGGCGCTGATGGTCAGCCACACCACGATCTGCAGAAGCAGGAGCGCTGCAAGGGCCGCCGCCGGCCTGTGCGCAATGCCAGCTATCAGGGCAACCGACAGCACCAGCAGCAGCCAGCCATGTGCGAGTACCAGGATGATGGCGAACGACGAGGCTGAATGCACGCCCGGCACGTAACCGGTCCACTGGGCGGGCTGAATCAGTTCGTGGTATCCGAACCAGGCCAGCACGAGTCCGAGTAGCACCCGCCCTGCCGTAGGTCCCCAGCCTGCAGCCAGTTCAGCCGCCCGGCCGGGAACGCTGGCCGCGGCAGCTTGATCAGTGCTGACTGCAGTGCCGCCACGGGCAGCCCGGCCGGAGTTGGCCTTACGGGCCGCCTGCTGGCCACCCTGCGCGGTCACTGGACGATCCTCCCATGCGCATCGGTCACGATGATTCCGTCGTCGCCCAAGTTATAGTCGCTGTTGCCCGAGTCGTCACCAAGGGATGCCTCGACCACGTACACGCGGGCCCCGAGCGGGTAAAACCGGGGCGCGCTCGGCGCTTGACCAATGACTCCGGCGGTGACCGAGATGCCGGTGCCCTGGCGATGAACGGACACCGAGAGCCCCGTCAGCGCGGATTGCGAGGCCTGGCTGCGCGTGCCCGGCCAGACCTGGAATGAGTAACCCGCGAAGGATTGCGAACTAAGCAGCGGTCCCGGTTTCGGGACCGATGTCCCTGAACTCGTGGTCGGCCCTGCCGTCGGCCCGGCAGTTCGCGGCGGTGCTGTCGCTGACGGGCTAGGAGAAGGATGAGCGGCCGCTGACCCGGTCCGGCCGATCGAGCCGAGGGCTGCGGAGCTGCCGCGCACCGACCACCCGTGTACTCCCAGTAGCACCCCGGCGAGTCCGGCCGCGATTAGCAAGGCCAACCCGCGCGGGCCGACGGGGCCGAGTCGGTTTCTCAACGATCTGCCGATGACGGCCGTGTCCTAGTCGTGGCTCGGTCCGGGGAGTCTTCGCGCGACTGAGGCCGCTGGCCCGATATCAGGCCCGCCTCCGCGACGATCGCGGTCGTCGTGATCGCGGTGAAGCCTGCCGTCCGGAAGAGTGCCTCCCATGCGTCCATAGAGATCGGGATTTCGTGGACCCTGATGAGATAGCGCGCGATGTTCTTGGCGATACGCCACCAGCCGCCGGGCCCCTTTCTGGCTAGCGTGACGAGCTTGAGCCTGATGATTTCCCGGTCTCGGCTCGAGCCCCCCCGGCCGAGCATCATGTCAGCGATCAATAGGCGGCCGCCGGGCCGCAGCCAGGTCAGCGCGGCCGCGACCAGCCGCGCCTTATCGGGGTCACGCAGGTGGTGCAGCGCATAACTGGACACAATGAGGTCCGCGCTGGCGGCCGGCAAGTCCAGCTCCTCGACCGGCAGCGCGATCGCGTCTAGGGTGTGCAGCCGCTGACGCCTCGCCTCTGCCCGCAGTTGGTCGGCCATGGCGGGGCTGACGTCGATACCTAGCACCTCGGCGCCCTGCTTGGCGAGAGGAATGCTGATCTGACCATTACCGCAGCCTAGATCGATGACCATGTCGCCCGGGCCAACCGCAGCTGCGGCGAGTACCGCGGCGGTCACCTTGGTCAGGCCGGCCGAGCCGTGCTGGTCCCAGCTCGCGACCCGGCCGGACCATACGCGTCGCTGCCGTCGGGTTGCGCGCTGAGTGGCGAGCGAGGCGAGCCTGCTCGCAGGCTGCTCGTGGCCAGGCTGGGAATCGAGGCCGGCGTCACGGTCTGATGTCATTCCGGCAGGCTAATCTGCCCGCGACCGGAGTACCAAACCAAAGCAATTCAGATCTAGTGCGAAACCTGCATAGAAATTGTAAAGAATCTAGCCGTAATGAAGATTTCATTAAACTCTCGCCGGAGGATTGAGGACTTGCGGCCGCAGCGGCTGACGATGCTACGCACGGTGATTGGATGCAGGAACCCGAGCCGCACCACCGCGCCCCGGCCGGTACGATGCGCGGGTGAACCGGCATGCCCGCGGTGTCCGGCCCAGTCACCGTCCTCGCGTCCTGTTCACCGTGCTCGTCACGGTGATACTCGCCGTGCTGGGCGGCGGAGTCTACCTGGCGGTACAGGCTCTGGCTGGCCGCCCGGCAAGCGCCGACTCCGGGCGTGGGCCATCTATCAAGCCAACTGCCTCGGCTACTCCCAGCCGAACCAGGCCGCCAGCGCCTCTGCCGGTCGGCCAGCTCCGCGATTATCAGGTGCACGAGCTGCCCGTTTTCAGCTTCACCGAGCCGGCCTCCGCGCAGCACCGACGCCGCCTGTTGCACGTCACCGTACATCTGCCGCTCCTATCGGAGGCGCAGACTGCCAGCCGCAGGCCGGTGGTACATTCCCGCTGGTCGTGTTTGCGCCCGGCTTCCTTCAGTGCGGCGGCGCCTATAGTTACCTGCTCCGCCAGTGGGCCAGCGCTGGATACGTCGTCGCTGCAGTGGATTTCCCGCGCACCAATTGCCACACCGTGAAGCCCCATGAGCCAGACCTGTCCAACCAGCCTGCCGACATGGCATACGTCATCCGTCGGTTGCTGGCGCTATCCCGCCAGCCCCAGGGAGCTTTGTCGGGGATGATCTCGGACACGAAGATCGCCGTGGCAGGCCACTCCGACGGCGGCGACACCGTGGCGGCGATGGCCGCCGCAAGCTGCTGCGAGGACCACAAGATCCGGGCCGCCGTCGTGCTGGCCGGCGCAGAATCGCCGTGGCTTGGCAACAGCTGGTTCGCCGGGCCCACCCCGCCGATGCTGTTCGTGCAGGGCACCGGGGATACCTGCAATCCGCCACCGGCCAGCGTGCAGCTATACGAGGCGGATAAGACGGGTACCCGTTACTATCTGCAGCTGCTCGCGGCCAATCACCTGACTCCGTATGAGGGTCACGGCGCGCCCGAGCTGATTGTGGCCAGGGTGACGCTGGCATTCCTGGATCGGTACGTGGCTGGCCAGCAGGGCAGTATCGCGGCGATGCGGCAGGCCGGGCGCGTGTGGGGCGCGGCGGAGCTGCTCACCGCAGGCGAGATGCCCCTGGCGGACACGCCGCCGGGGACGCCTCATTGCTAGCCGCAACTGCCAGGCCGACACGCCGGAAGTGGACGTAGCCGATGGGTGTCGGGCAGGCTGTCGGCCATGGACCCGGCGTTCACGGTAGCGCAAGCTCGCGCGCTTATGCCGGAACTGCTCGCTCACGCTGACAGCCTGATCGAGGTCCGGGCCAGTCTGGTGGAGCTCCAATTCGCCCTGGCCGATGGCGAGCAGTCACCGCTCGGCGGCCTGCCCGAGGCCAAGGCGTACCAGGCCCAGCTGAGCGAGCTGGTCGGCTGGTTTAGCACCGAGGGCCTGGAGCTCAAGGGCATCGCGCCGCTGCTGCTTGACTTTCCGTCGGAGCTGAACGACGAGCCGGTCCTGCTGTGCTGGCTCGAAGGCGAGCGCGAACTCGGCTGGTATCACAAGCTGGCACACGGCTTCGCCGGCCGCCGGAGGCTCGGCTAGCCATGGTCACGATACGGCGGGCCACCACTAACGACGCGGCCAGAATCGCCGAGACGCACGTCCGGTCCTGGCAGAGCGCATATCACGGGCTCATCCCGCAGGACTACCTGGACTCGCTCGACCCGGCCCCGCGGCTGGCCTGGCGGCAGCAGATCCTGGCGTCGGTGAACTGGGCCGTCGGCGGAGTCCTGGTTGCCGAGGACGAGTCAGGACTCACCGGGTTCGCTGACTTCGGACCCACCCGCGACGCCGACTAGGACCCGACCCTCGTCGGCGAGATCAGGGCGATCTACCTGCCGCCCGCAATGTGGGGCCAGGGTCACGGCCGGGAGCTGATGACGGCTGCACTGGACGGACTGACGATGGTCGGCTACGGCGAGGCGACGCTGTGGGTGCTCGATAGCAACAAGAGGGCGCGCCGGTTCTATGAAGCCGCCGGATCCCGGGCCGACGGCTCGGTCAAGGAGTACGAAGGGCTCGGATTCACGTTGCCTGAGGTCCGCTACCGACGGCTGCTGCCCTGAGCTGGCCGGCATAAAGCTGCCGCATGACCCGACGGCGCTCGGCATCCTCGAGGCCGTCGATGATGAGCTCGCCCCGCAGGTGCGCGGTCTCATGCTCCAGGCACCGCGCAAGTTCGCCGGTGCCGGCGACGGTCAACGGCTCTCCGTGCCGGTCGACACCCTCGACCACTGCGGATGCGGACCGGCGCCGTTCCGCGACCACTCCGGGAATCGACAGGCAGCCCTCCAGACCCAGTTGCTCGCCGTCCTGGCTGACGATCCTGGGGTTGATGACATAACCGAGTTGGCCATCCACGTTGTAGGAGAACGCGGCCAGACCCGAGCCGATCTGGTTGGCCGCAAGCCCGGCCCGGCCTGGCAGCTGCACCGTGTCGATCAGGTCGTCGATCAGCGCGGCCAGCGCGTCGTCGAACCGGGTGACCGGCTCGGACTGGGTCCGCAGGATCGGGTCGCCGAGATAGCGCAAGTCCCTGACGGTCACCGGGCCGTCTCGCTGTCGTTCCCGAGTTTCTCAACCTGGTCGAGCACGAGCCGGTGCCAGTCGAGCTCGGCCTGGATGCGGAGCCGGGCATGCTCGACGACCAGCTCGTCGGCCACGGTCTGATCCGGCCAGGCACGCTCTCGCTGCCGCTCCAGCTGCGCCCCCTGGGCCGCCAGCGCCCTTATCCGGTCGTCCAGCAATCCGCGCAGAGTGTCCTCGGCCAGCTCGGCGCTCATGGCCAGGGCGAGGTCGACGGGATCGGGCTGAACCCGGACCGCCTGAAACGCCTCGGCCCGCAGCACGCGAAGCTCGCGCTGGCCCTCGGCCGTAATCCCGTAGACGGTGCGGGCTGGGAGCCTACCGTCCTGCTCGGTGCGCAGTGGTTCGATCAGGCCCTCTGCGGCCAGGCGGTGCAAGGCGCTGTAGAGCGAGCCTGGCTGAACGTCCGACCACATGCGTGTCCGGTCGATTCGCGCATCCCGGCGGAGCTGGTGGCCGTACATCGGGCCGTGCTTGGCCAGGGCGCCGAGTATGAACAGGCGAGTAAGGTTCACCTAACAAGTAAAACACGAGTGCTCAAAGCTGGCGTATTCCTTATCGCTAGCGCCCCGGCCAGGTGATTGGAGCCACCCGGCCGAGGCTCGGAACCGACCTACAACGGAGGTCAGCACCGTGTCGAACATCATCCCTCAATCATGCAGCGCCGAGTTGTCAGCTCGCCGCACTGCCGCATCCGCCGTCCTTGGCGACTTCCGCCGCGAGAGCCGCACGGCGATCAGCAGCGCCACTTACGAATGCCGAGCGCGACCGCCAGGCCACTCCGAACAGATTCGGTCAGCGCCATGTCTGGTCCCCTAAGTTCCCTAGATGTTAGCAACGCTAACCATCTGGTCTGCTGACACATGCAAAGAGCCCTCGCCGTCGTGGCCTAGGGCTCATGTGCAATCAGTCGGGTTTTATCCGGGGCTCGCGCCTTCCCGTGCGGCAGTCAGGTCAACGTGCCGGTACAACGTGGCCCGGCTCACTCCCACTATCTCGGCAATCCGGCTAGCGCTCATACCCTGACTGGCGAGCTGGCGAGCGGTCTGCACCTTGTCGCCGCTGATCGACGGTCCCCGTACCGGCAGCTTGCCGCCGCGCCGTTCCCGTGCTGCTGCCAGACCTTCTATGGTCCGCTCTCTGGTGATCGCCGCTTCCCACTCGGCTAGCGCCGACATGATCTGGAAGATAAGCCGGCCGTGCGGCGTAGTGGTGTCTACTTCGCCCTGGTCGAGGCAGCGGATGCCAACCTGTCGCTTGCCCAGTAGCTCAACTACGTCAACCACGTTGATCAGGGATCTCCCGATGCGGTCGAGCTTCGTCACGAGCAGCACGTCACCCGGTAGCAGCTCGGCCAGGCACCTGTCCCAGCCCGGCCGGCTGGCCTTCGTTCCGGTGATCTCGTCCTTGAAGACCAGCGAGTCCGGTACTCCGGCCGCCCGTAGCCGCTGGACTTGGTTGTCTACGTGCTGCGCTTTGCGCGACTTGCTCAGCGTTGTTGAGACGCGGGCGTAGCCAACGAGCCTGCCGGTCGTGGTGGTCACTGTGCGATCCCCTCTCGAAATTGTGCGTCCTAGCCGGACATGGCAACAGCCGGACGTGAGTCCGGCCGCCACCAAGACCAGCTACGCCGCGCGGTACTTGGCCACGCGGCTGGCGTCACGGCGCGAGCACTTAGCCTCGGACCAGTCCGGTACTAGGTTGCCGGCGCCGTCGAGGTAGAGCGTGACCAGACGGTTCGGCAGACCAGCCGAGCGGCGGTCCTCGCAGACCACGACTGTGTTGGCCTCGGCGCCGTTGGACCAGAACTGCGCAACGTGCTGCGTGTCGGCCAGGCGCTCATTGCCGATACCCGGCCGCCAGTCCGCGTAGTGGCGTTGTGTCCACGTAATGCGCTTGAACGCTGGTACCCGCGGCGCCTGCCGCTGCGCAGCCGGAGCCGACTTCCGCAGCTTGATGGTCGGCTCCGTGGTGAGCGTCCGGGCACCATGCGCTTTCATGTGCGAGACGTACTCGGTTCGGTCGCTGCCGGCGACGTCGCAGACTGCCGGCGGCATGCCGTCATAGCTGGGCTCGATCTTGCCGCAGCTCCATGCGAACAGCTCCAGCTGCGCCGTCTGGTGCATGTCTGCTTCGCGCGCCGATCGGTCGGCACACTGGCCCTCGTGATGTGCGTAGAAGCTGCCGATCAGGCTTACCGCGCGGCCTGCGTAGGGTGCGATCTCGCCTTTGCAACGTACGCAGGGCACGGTCTTGCCGCCCTGGGACTTGTCGCTGAGCTTGGCATTACGCTTACTAGTCATGGTCGGAACACACCTTCCGGTCTAGGGCTCGGTCGGCGTTGCAGCGCTAGCCGAGCCCGCTTGTTGTTGTGTTGCCTACCGTCTCATGAAACGTCATCTAGTGCAAGTCGTTGCGTGAGACGTAATCCGAGACACTTGTCCGCGCGTTCCCCCTGGTCAGCCGACGTCGGCTCAGTGTTCCGTCTGGCAGCCGTCTGTTGAGACACCTACCCGAGCCCGGTAAGCACGCTGCCGGCATGCCGAGCTACACCAGGCGGCGTCCGCTCGGGTGGACGTCACCCAGTCGCCGCACCCAGCGCAGCTCCGCGGGTTCGATCGCCCAGGGAGATCCCGGCCGCCTGGCCGGCAATCCCTCGGCTCGGCGCTGCCCGGCACGCCATGCTGCCTTACGGCACCGAGCCGAGCAATAGAGCGCCGAGTCCGGCCGGGATGGTCGGAACGGGCTCTTGCACCAGGCGCATGGTCGCTTCATTGCCACGGATAGAGGCTATCCGTTACGGCTTCGGGGACGCTACCTAATGGCGCAGTGAATGCGCGGTGCCGACCTAGGAGGATGTTTGCGCAGGGTCAGCAGTTAGGTCGGCCTCCTGAAACGCGGCGCCAGAACGGGACGGTAGCTCAGCGAACAATGTTTCTATCTCAGGGATCATTACGCCGTGGGGCCAGGCGTTGATTACCGATTCTCAGATTTCTTTTTATCGAGTCAACCGCATTAAGAGCATACGAGAGAACGGAGACGCATGGATTGCAGTAAAGAAAGTCCGGCTGCCTCCGGCATGACGGCGCTCATGGCGGCGCAGGTAGCGCTAGCCAGCCGGCTGCGCAAGGAGGACGGGCTGTGCGGCGCCGTGTAGTACCAAGATTTCGGAGGCCGGATGCACCGGCAATCGGGACGTATGCGAGGACGTGCCAGACGGCAGCCCGGCCAACAACGAGAGAAAGAAGCAAGCAATGGCACGACCTAGCTCTGACGCAACTGACCGGCGGCAGGTTTTGCCCTGGCCAGCGGACGACCAAGTACACGAAGACATCCGGCACCGCGATGGCGACGGCCGACATAGGGACCGGCGAGTGCTCGATCAAGCCGGTCAACCCGGCCGTGCCCTTGGCGACGGCCGATCTGCAAGCTCATCTCCAGACGTTCGCGCAGCTGGGCATTACCGCGGGCGATGGCGGCCGGGACGTTCCCCAAACCGTCGCAGGCGGGCTCCAGTACTACGGCATCTCAACCTGAGAGAAAGAAAGATCAATGACTCACACCAGTGGCATCACCACCTCTACATTCACCAACCGCAACGCGAAACGGCCAGCGGGCACACGCCGTCGAGTCCGGCGAGCCCGGCAGCGACCCGAGCGACAGGGTAACTCCGGCTAACAACGCACCCGGCTACGAACTGCCGGGCGGCTTCACTGCGGTACTCCCAGACGGACAAGCGGGAGCGGAAGCACACTCCAACGGCCGCCGAGACGGGGCCAAAGGCTCAAAGCTCGCACACCCGCGGGCCGAAGCCCGCGGCGCAGGTCAGCCAAATAGCAGCGCTCGGGCAAGTGAACAGTCCGAGCACCCCGGCCAGAGACGAGTCGCCAGAGAGGCGGCTATTGAGAGCTGTAAGCGCGCATGCAGTCCGGGACGAGAAGCAACACCGAGCTAACTCGTCCAGAGGTCACCGCAGAGGGTGACAGCACGGTCCAGCTCAAGACCCAGAACGACCAACGGTCTTGAAGGGACCAACCAATGATATCATTGAGCAGTGGCCGCCGAGAGCGGCCAACGAGATGCCGCCGAGCTAATCCGGCTCTGGTTACCCTGCTGATCAGAACACCATCTCAGATGGTGGCTGGAACTACCGGCGATCGAGCGCCGCATCATGCGCGGCGAGAACGTGGAGGACTTCGCCTGATGGCGACGCTATTTGCAGTACCGAAAGCACATCGGCGCTACGCCGAAGCCGTCCCCGAAAACTTGAGGGCCACCCTATCCGGGGCCGAACTGGCCGCCCGCTGCGCGGAGTGAGCGGGCTAGACCGGCACGCGGCGGTTAGCGGCGTCGAGCCCGAGATTGCCTTGCACCTGGCACGGCGTAAGAAGCTGGTAGCGAACAGCAATTCCTATGGTGGGAGTACATCGAGCGCCGCAAGGAGATCGGCCACAAGATCGACGGTGCTGGCGATCACGACGTTCGTAATTCGTACTGGAGCCTGCACCGCAAGCTCGGGGAAGACAACCGCTACCCCGATGGGCTCGAAAGTGCGGTTGACGCCGCCCTGCTGGGCAAGCGAGTCAACGCCCGAAGCCGAGGCAATCGTCAGGCATCACCGTGGCCGATGAGGCCGCCGACGTATTCACGCTGGAGATCGCCGCCGAGATGCTGGCCCGCAGGCGGCCATCAGGGAGCTAGCGGGTGTCGGGATCACCGCGAGCCCGGCTGACGCCGCCGCTTGGCGGCGCGCAGATCGCCGCTCTCGTGAGCGGCTGGCTAGAGCGTGGGGTGCGGCTGTTGCCGCCCCCGAACCAACATGGAAAGCACGGAACTAGCGGAGCTAGATCCTCAAGGCTCGGGCCTCCGGCCCGAGCGTAAAGAGAGAGATCGAATGAACGAGATAACTAAATCGGCCGTCGAGAAGGCGGCCGACGCAAGAACGAGCGCCGCGCTGACCCGAGCGGGTGCAGCCGTGGTGAAGGAAGCCGCAGCGCGGGAAGCGGTCGCCAAGGAGCTAGACCAGGCGGCCGCGCGGTGGGAGGCGAAGGCGGGCCAGCGCAATACCGCGGTTCACAACGAGATTCAGAGACTACTACGACAAGGCCCAGTGCCGGGCTCGGGCCAACGAGTTACGGGGGAACAAGTGAGCATCGACACGACGACGCGACCGAGCTGGGCGGGTTCACCGCGCCGGGATCGGCAGACCAGATCGAGCAGGCCGACAAGCCACGCCGGGCGCACCGCCGCGTCAATCCGCGGCCCGAGCCCGAGCCGGAGCAACCGGTGCTGCCGCCAGTCGGGCTACGCGCTCTCCGTCGCTAACTCGCGGCGTGCGGATCTGCTGCGCAGGCTCCGGGTGGACCTGGAGTCCTTGCGACTTCATGGTCCACGCCAGGTCGGCACCTACATGTCGGCCGGCATGCACGACCTGGGCGCTCGCCAGGCCGAGCAGAATCGCCAGTCAGAGATCGAGAAGGCGGCCGAGGTCGCCCGCGTCGAGGCGCTGGATGGGTGGCCGCTGGTGGTCGAGTTCGCGCGGGCGCAGGCCGAAGCCGAGGGCTTCGGCGGATAACGCGGATGGGGCGGCCGGTGCGGATGAGCCGAGCCGCCCCCACCGGGACAACAAGGCAGCCTGACCTACAAGAGCGATGAGCCGAAAGCTCTACGTAGAAATCGGTCAGCTGCTTCCGGATCAGTCGCTGTACCTGAGGAACAGATCGCGCATCCTGGTCCCGCTATGTAGGACCAAAGGCCCTCTACTTCGAGGACGTACGCCACCGCACGCAGGTCGCCCACCGGAACTCCACGCTCTGAAGCCAGATGCTCGGCGGCGTCCCGGATTGCGGTCCAACGGAACCCTCCGGGGGTGACGTGTTCTGATGGTGGCTCCGTCTCATAGGACTCGCCAGCCGGTCCTGGGTCGGGCTCCCTGTGTTCCAACCACTTCAGGCCGTCTCTGTAGGTGGCGGTAACGGCCAGCTTTAGTTCGGGTGCGCCCGCCAGGGCCGCGAAGTCGGGAGGGTCGAAGAAATCGCGCCGCCGCCTGGCGACCGAGCGCAGTCGCTCGTGCTTATGGTCGTTCGTGGACCGTCTCGGGACCGATTCCTCGGCGAGGTAAGTGAGGATCTGGCGCCACCAGGCCAGCCACTGTCCAGTCGCGGAATCGTGTTGCGCTGGCCGCAGGAGCACGTCGCGGCGGTCAATCTGCCCGGCGAGGGGCGGCGGCACATCTTGCACCGTGGGTATCGTGAGCCCGACCGCATCTCGTGCGAAGAGGGCGACGTGCGGCAGTTGTGAATCGGGCTCGTCTAGCAGCCACGATGCCGATCCGGCGACGTGCACCTGATCTCCCTCCGTTGCGCTTGAGCCCGGCGCCGAACTGCGGCGCTAGCTAGAGGCGGCCGGCGTGGTGTCGAGCACGATTGTGATCGGGAAGCCGCGCTCAGCCATCTCGGCTTCTACCATCCTGATCCACTCGACTTGTGCTCGCTCCTCCGGCGTCCAGTCAGATTCCGGCCGCTGCGGCGCGTTCGCATTAGCCCATTGCATCAGCTCGGAATCCTCGTAAGCGGCTTGCACCGTGGCGTGGTCGGGCAAGTCCACGGGCTCGCCGGCTGCGGCGGCCTGGGCGCGAGCGGCTAGCTCAGGATCGAGGCGATGGGCGAACGTGTAACCATCCGCGTTCTTGCTAACCCGGATCTCGAACCCGGCACCGATCAACAGCTGGCGGCGACTCGCGGCGTCGCTGCGGTCCCAGCGCTGCCGGAAAGTCTCACCCGTGGGCACACGCTTGTAACCGGTCGGGCGGACGGGGAGCGCGGCTAGTACGTCGCGTTTCTCTTCTAGCTGGCTGACCATGCGTGAGTACGCCCTGGCGTGCAGGTTGCCGCTGTCGTACTCGGAGTCAAGGTGCGCTATGGCTTCCTCAACGTCGGCCAGCTCGGCCGAATGGTCCTCGGCGGGGATGAGCACGCGCCCTACGATTTCTAGTTCGCCAACCTGGCCGAGGAAGATCGTCTCTACCAGTTGCTCAAGCGCCTCGGCTGGCAGGCGGCTGCTGTCGCAGGCGGCATCACGGAGCTTTCCTCCGCAGACGTAGTACCTGTGGACCCGCTTGGCACCTACGTTGCCGGTCGCGTAGAGCGGCGCCCCGTCGATGGCGCAGAACGCGACCCGGAGCATCGGGTTAGCGTCAACGCGATGGCTGCCCTGGGCTGGCCGGTCGATTGCTGCCGTGAGCGGACCCCACTCCTCACGGGTGATGATTCCCTCGCAGCGCTGAACGACCATGCCGCTGGCGTCGCGTAGCGGCCGGCCGCCGCTGGCCTGGAGCCCTGCGATAGCAGGGTTGGTGAACACGGCCTTGACCGATGGCACCGACCACCGGGTGTGCCGCTCCGGCTTCCCGGCACGTCGCCTGGCCAAGTCCTGGCTAGTTGGTACGCCTTCCTTGGTCAGCCAGATAGCAATCTGGCGCATCGACTGGCCATCTATCGCTCTCCTGACCATCTCGCGCAACACAGGTGAGTAGTCCGGGTCGTGCGCGTACTCCCAGCCGCTGGATCTGTCGCGGCGGCGCACGAGGTAGCCGAACGGGATCGCGCCGCCAGGGTAGCCGCCGTCCTGCGCGATGTGCCGGTAAGAGTCACGGACGCGGGCAGCGATGATGCGGCGCTCAAACTCCGCGAACGAAAGCAGGATGTTGGCGACAAGGCGGCCGAGGTCAGTCGAGAAATCGAGAGCCGGATCTATCGAGATGATCGACTTGCCGCGCTGCTCAAGCTCATGATGCAAGTTCAGGAAGTCTCGCAGTGATCTGCTCAAGCGGTCTGGCTTTGCCACGATGATGGCGTCCCACTCGTCCATCCGCGCCAGCCACGGGCCGAGATCCGGGCGGTCGGCGGGAGCGATACTGCCGCTCACGTCGATGTCCTCGGCTACGTGGGTGATCGTGTGGCCGTGCATCGAGGCGAACGACCCGATAGCCTGCCGCTGGCGCGCCGGAGAGGTTGACTCGTCTGTATCGCGGCTCAGCCGCACGGCTCCGAGTAGTCTCACTCAGCGCACTGTAGTTGACCGTTAGGACTAGGGCAATTATGGTTGCTCAAATTTGACTAGCGGCGAACGTCGACGGCCGGCTCCGGTGGCGCCGATCCGATTGCTGTCGTCGAAGAGCCGAGTCCAGTACAGTCGCGAGGCACTTGGATCGACGAGGAAGCCGAGCAGGCCGCAGCAGCCGAAGGTGACTGCAGCGATCAGCGCATCCCTGGTGCGGCTGGTCACGAGCAGCAGGACGATAAAGATTGCCGGAACGAGCTTGATGGCCGCCGCGATGCCGATGCCGATCGCCGGCCCGCGGAAACATGGGCGATGTCCGCAACGGCGGATAGGTGAACCAGTTCGCCTGAGCCTTCACCAGGTACAGGCGCAGGCCGTGCAGGACCGCGTCGCCGCCCCAGAGATAGATGCTGAGGTCGACGGCCGGTAGACGGCGGCGAACCCGATCACCAGCCCGAGTTCGAGCGCCAGCGCCGCGTAGATGCCGCGCCTGACCCTAGCCACGCGCAATCGGCGGTCACGTCATCCGACTGGCCCGTTGCCGGGGCACTGCCGGGCTCTGGCGTCTGACCCAGCCCGTCGTTCGCCAGGGCGCGACGGCTGCGATCTGCGAGCATGACCCAAGATTGCAGGCGGCGCGAGCACCCGGCCAATCAGCAAGACCCCTAACGGCGGCGACCCTGATATCAGCCAGCCCGTGTCAGGGCGGTGCCGAGCGGGCAGAGTCACCTGGATTGAGACGGGAGACAGGCACCACAGCCGGAAGATAGGAGACCTGCGGTGGACTGGTGGAGCGTGACCGTCGAGGCCCGAACTGAGGGCACGGGCCTGATCGATGACGAGGCAGTTGAGAAGTTCCTGGATCTTTCTGAGCCTTACAGCGGCGGCGTCAGCGCCGGCGGTGACCCGCTACGGTGGAACGCGACTCTCAGCCTCGAAGCCGAAAGCGCCGCCGATGCCGTCACGGAAGCGGTCAGGCTCCTGACGGTTCTGGCCGCCGATGCTGGCCTCCCGGTCTGGCCGGTGGCCCGGGCCGAAGCCGTCCGCGAGGACGTGCTCGACGACGAGCTACCCGCACCGCTTGCGTAATAGCTACATAGGAAGAACAGCCTGCGGAACGCGCCGTCTTGTCCCCGAAGTGCCAGATCAATGACCCGGCCCGGCAGACCTCCGGCGCGAGTCGTGCGTTCATCACGAGACGAACTGCTGGCCACCGTCGATGTCGTAGGTCGCGCCGGTGAGCGCGGTGTTGGTCATGATGTGGACGGCGAGCGCGGCGACGTCGGCGGGGCTGACGACGCGGCCGATCGGGAGCGTCGTCCGCAGCTCATTGCGGCGTTCCTCGAGTCGATCTCCTAGCAGTGATGCCGACAACGGCGTATCGACGAAGCCGGCGGCGATGAGGTTGACGCGAACCGGCGCGAGCTCAAGCGCGAGGGCCGCCGTGAACGGAGGCAAAGCGGCGGTGGCGGCAGCGGCTATCCCGAGGCTACGGCTGATGCGCCGGGCGCCGGTGCCGCCCATGAGCAGTAGCGTGCCCCCCGACCTCATCTTGCTGGCGGCGTTACGCGCGACCTCGAGAGCCTGCACCACATGATCGCTGAGCGCCTGCCTTACATCGGCTGACTCCATCTCGAGCAGCGGCCCGTAGCGCGGGCCGCCAGCCGTGACCAGCACATGGTCGATCGGTGCTGGCAGGTCGTGGAAGAACCGCTGAAGTGAGGCCGCGTCGGTCGCGTCGAAGGCCGCGATGCGTTCCGCGCCGACTTCGAGCGCGGCCTGCTTGAGCCGGTCAGGATTGCGGCCGGTGAGAACCACATCGGCGCCCTCAGCGCGGGCGCGTCGAGCTGTCTCGAGCCCGATGCCTGCGCTGCCGCCGATCAGCACGACGGTCTGTCCGGCCAGTTCCGGTTTACGCTTGGTGGAAAAAGTGTTGGTTGCGCTGGTCATCATTCCTCCGATCGGTGGCGCGAGCGACCGGTCCCCGGCCGCCGGGGCGTTTGCGAGCTGAAATCCCGCACTCTCCTCCTCACCCCGACAGGCTCGCCATTTGAGCGTTCATCGGCCCGACCGGCCGCGGCATGTCCGCGATCTCCATGCGGAGCGCCCTCAATGCCGCGTCGTAGATCCCCGAGAAGCTCGGGAAGGGCTGGATCGTGTCGCTCAGCACATCCAGCGGGACGCGTGCGCGGATGGCAAGCGTCGCTTGTTGCAGCCACTCACCGGCTTCGGGCCCGAGCGCGTAGGCGCCGGTAAGTCGCTCGCCGTCGCTGAGCAACGTCAGGAAGCCGTTGGATTGGGCGTAGGCGTGCGTGTAGGTGGCGGTCTTCGGCACCTGTGCGACCGGTGCGCTGGCGCTGTACACCGCTTCGACCGCGCCCACCGCCGCGGCCTGCGGATCTGTGTAGGTGACTCGCGGAACGGCCTCGTAGTTTGCCGAACGCGCATCGCCGAGGATGTTCGCGGCGACCACCTCGCCCTCGTACTCACCGACGTGGGTGAGCGGCCAGATGCCGTTGACGTCGCCGATCGCCCAGAGGCGCTCGCCTGCGCGCATGTGCTCGTCAACCGGGATCCCGTGGGGGCCCGCCTCGACGCCGACCGTCTCCAGGCCGATCCCCTCGACGCGCGGGCGCCGGCCCGTTGCGGTGAGCAGCCGGTCGCCCCGTAGGTCCGTGCCGCCATCGAACTGCAGGACATACTCCTCACCGTCCTGCCGCGCAGCGGTGGCGTGCATGCCGAGCATCAGCTCGATTCCGTCCCGGCGCAGGGCATCGCCGAGCGCCTTGCCCAGCGGCGCAGGCTCGCGGGGAAGCACGCGGTCGGAACCCTCGATGATGACCACCTCGCCGCCCAGACGCCGCACGACCTGCGCTATCTCGACGCCCGCGGACCCGCCGCCGAGCACGAGCAGTCGGCGCGGGACGGCTTTCATGCTCGTCGCCTCGCGGGTCCCCCAGACGCCCCCGAGCTCACGCAGTCCGGGGATCGGCGGGACGATCGGATCTGATCCCGTGGCCACGACGACGTGTTCCGCGGTGTGGCGGACGCCCCCGACTTCGACCACGCCGGTACCGGCCAGCCGGCCCGTTCCTCGCAGCACGTCGATGCCGCGGTCTCCTAGCCAGCGCTCCTGGCCGGCGTCGGAATAGCCCGACACCATGAAGTCCCGCCAGGCCAGCGCGGCCGGAATGTCGACCTGCGCGCTCGCCCCTGCCTCGCGTGCTCCTTGCACCGCCTCGCCCGGGCGCAGCAGCGACTTCGACGGAATGCAAGCCCAGTAGGAACACTCGCCGCCGACTAGTTCTCGCTCGACGACGGCGACTCTCAGCCCGCGCGCAGCCAGCGCCGCAGCGCAGTGCTCGCCGGGCGCCCCGCCGCCGAGAACGATCACGTCGTAGTCATTGCTTGAGCTCATCGTTACCTCCGTCGGTTTACTGGAACACCACGCCGGCTTCACTGGATATCTGGCCGGGTGCCGGGGTATCGGGCCGGGCGATGAGTGGCAGGGTCAAACGACGGTGTGCTTGACCTCCGCCAAGGTAGCGCCTGCAGCCGCGGATGCCGGCTCTGGCGTGCTGTCAGTTAGGTACCGCCGGTGCGCGGCTGGGCTTGGGTGATGGCCCACGCGGCGTTGATCAGCCCGATGTGGCTGAACGCCTGCGGGAAGTTGCCGATCGCCTCGCCGTCGCTGGAGTCGACCTCCTCAGCCAGCAGGCCGACATCGTTGATGGCGGCAACGGCGCGCTCGAAGGTCGCGGTGGCCGCGTCGACGTCGCCCGCCAGCGCCTGGGCGTGCGCCAGCCAGAATGTGCACAGCAGGAAGGTGCCCTCGTCACCGGCCAGGCCGTCTCGGGAGAGGTACCGGTACACCAGCCCGCGCTTGTCGGTGAGCCGGTGCGCGATGGCGTCGATGGTTGCCTTCATCCGCGGGTCGTGCCCAGGCAGGAAGCCGGTGCTGGCCAGCAGCAGCGTTGATGCGTCGAGGTCCTCGCTGCCGAACGCCTGGGTGAAGGCGCCGGCTCGCTCGTTCCAGCCGCGCTCCAGAATGGCCGCGCGGATCTCGTCGCGCGCTGTGGCCCAGTCGCCGATCCGGTCGCCCGAGCCGAGGTGACTGGCCAGGGCGATGGCCCGGTCCAGCGCCACCCAGCACATCAACTTGGAGTACAGAAAGTCGCGGGGCTCGCCGCGCATCTCCCAGATCCCCTGGTCTTTCTCCCGCCACCGGCTGGCGGCGTTGTCCGCGGCGGCGGCTAGGAACCGCTGGGTGACTGGGTCGAGCTCGCCGAGCTGGTCGACCAGCCGCTGGGCGGCGTCGAGCAACTCACCGTAGACGTCGAGCTGCCGCTGGGTCCATGCGCTGTTGCCGACCCGGACCGGGCGGCTGCCCCGCCACCCAGCCAGATGCGGCAGCTCCCGCTCGCTCAGGTCACGCTCGCCGCCGATCCCGAACATGATCTGCAGGTCACTCCCGCGCTGCAGATGGGCGGCGTCGGCCAGGAAGACGAAGAACTTGTTCGCCTCGTCCGGGCAGGCTGCCACCCACAAGGCCTCCATGGTCAGGCTGGCGTCGCGCACCCAGGTGTAGCGGTAGTCCCAGTTGCGTTCGCCGCCGACGGCCTCCGGCAGCGACGTCGTCGGTGCTGCCACGATCGCCCCGGTCGGCTCGAACGTTAGCGCCTGCAGCACCCGCCCCGAATGGCGGACCAGCTCTTGCCAGGGGCCCGCGTAGCTCTGGTGAATCGCTGACCAGGACCGCCAGCCCTCCACCGTGTCGTCCAGCCGGGCGGTGATGTCCTCGGCGGGCCAGGGGGTCAGCGGCGGGTCGGCCATCGGCCCGTGGCCGAGCGCGAAGACGGCGAGCTGCCCGGCGGCCAGCCGCATCCGGGCGGTCGCGGTGCCATCGTTCACGTCGAAGCTCGCTGAGGTGGACAAGAGGAGCCGGTCAGCGCCACCGCTGGCAGCGAGCCCTCCGGAAACCGGGACCAGGATCGGGCGGACTATCCCGTATTCGGGCCGTGGCGCGTAGCTGACCTCCGCCTCGATCTCGCCGCCGGTGCACGCAAGCCGGCGCAGCAGTATCCCGGGTGAGCCCACCCCCAGGTCGTGGCCGCGCTCGTTATTCCCGAGCGCCATCGCATCGGTGAGGACGGCGGTGCCGCCTGAGGAGGTGAAGGTGGTCTCGAGCACCATCGTCTGGTCCACGTATCGGCGGTGGGCCCGGAATTCGCCTGCGGGCCGGATCGCGAAACGCCCGCCTGCGGGGTCGAGCAGGCGGCAGAACACCGATGGCCCGTCGAAGCGGGGGAAGCACAACCAGTCCACCGAGCCCTCCTGGCTGACCAGCGCCGCGGAACGGCAGTCGGAGAGCAGGGCGTAGTTGCCGATCGGCAGGCTGTCCATTGTGTTCCTAATGAGTCTTGGCGGGTCCGCCGTCTGGCGGACTCGGTACCTGGTGACCGCCGGCAGGTGAGCACTGTGTGCTCCCGGTGAGAGGCCGCCCGCCGCAATCGCAACAGCGCCAGCACGCTCCGGTGGCCCATGGCGAAGGTGTGCCCGCCGCGGCAGCTCGCTACGCCGCCCAGGGGGGATGATGCCGTCTGTAGCGTTCAGGACATTACGGGAACGGGAGGACTAGTCTGCCGTTCGTCCCGCCAACTCCCAAGAGTTTCCATGCGCACCAGAATTGCCGGGTTTGCGCTAGAGCCGCCACGCTCGGGCGCTCACGTTGCTTGTGGGCGCCGCCTGGTAGGTAAACGCGGGTCAGCGCGTCGCCCAAGGTCGGAGCTTGTCGGGGTTGCGTACTGCCCAGATGTGCTTGATCCGCCCGCCTGCGATGTGGAACGCAAACACGGTCACAGTGAGGCCGTCTTGCTGGGCCACCAGGCCGGGCTGGCCGTTGACGGTGCGTTCCAGGAACGCCATGTTGCTAGGCGCCCGGTTTGCGATTTCGATCCAGGCGCGCGCGATCTGCTCGTCGCCTTCGATGGGGCGCAGGAAGGTGGTGGCCAGGCCGCC
This sequence comes from uncultured Actinomycetota bacterium, assembly GCA_963804435.1. GTDB lineage: Bacteria > Actinomycetota > Actinomycetes > Streptosporangiales > Streptosporangiaceae > JAJYUU01. Next base: position 939,314 of record CAWDQI010000003.1, read on the forward strand.
GCCGTCGCCGGTCGCGGTGGCGTCGGGGTCGAGCAGGCCGATGAGGGCGTCGATGTCCTTGGCTTCCCATGCCTTCTTGAACGCCCTGATGATGCCGGCCTGCCGGGCTGGCGGGGTCGCAGGAGCCTGCGCGGCGCGGACGCGGCGGCGGGCTGAGGAGGCCAGCTGGCGGCATGCCGCCGGACTTCGGCCGGTGATCTGGGCCACTTCGGCGAAGGGGTAGCCGAAGACATCGTGAAGGATGAAGGCGACGCGCTCGGCCGCAGTCACCGATTCGAGCACGACGAGGAAGGCCATGCTGACCGACTCATCCAGGGTGACCCGGTCGGCCGGGTCGGCCGCGATCCCGCCTGGCCGCCCGCTGACCCACTCCGCCGGGTCGGGCAGCGGCTCTGGGATCCATTCGCCCACGTAGCGCTCCCGCCGGACCCGTGCCGAGCCGAGCAGGTCCAGGCAGATGCGGCTGGCGACCGTCGTCAGCCAGGCGCCAGGGCATGCGATGGCTTCCTGCTGCTGCGGCGTCATGGCGTACCAACGGGCGTAGGTCTCCTGGACGGCATCCTCGGCCTCGGCCAGCGACCCCAGCAGCCGGTAGGCCAGGTTGATTAGCTGACGCCGCTCGCTCATGATCGCGTCCAGGCCCGGATCGGGCCGGCCCCGGCCTGAGTCAGCAGCGTCTGGCCCTGATCGGGTGCTCATGGTGCCGCCCTTAGTTGGTCGCATCTGCCCTCACCAGTTTCGACGAGACACCGCACCGGATTGTGAGGCTGGCGCATGGCCTGACAATCCGAGGGGTTGTGTCGTCGTCCTGATGAGAAGCAATACCATCCAGCGGACCACGGGCCCAGGCTGTGACCCGCAAGAACCGCAAAGCCAGCAGCGGCTGAACCTGGTCGCGGTGTGGCGGGAGGCGACCGTCTTCACCGAGGCCGAACGGGCCTGGCTGGAACTCGCCGAGCAGGGCACCCGCATCGCCGACGCCGCTGGTGGTGTCACCGATGAGGCCTGGTCCAATGCGGCCAAGCACTACGACGATGACCAGCTCGTGGCGCTGGTGGCGGTCATCGCCCTCATCAACGCCAACAACTCGCATGAACGTCATCGTCCAGCAGCCCGCCGGGGACTACCAGCCCGGCCAGTTCGGATAGCCATCGGACCGCCGCGGCCGGGCGGGACCCCATCACGGGCGCTGCGTCAGGGCATCCTTGACGACAGCCGCCGTCAGGGCTACCTTGACGCTATGACGAATCCTCAAGTTTCGCCGCCAGGCGCTAGCCGACTCCAGACACTGTGCTGCTCGTTCTGCACTAAGGACAAGGATTCTGTCGCCAAGCTCATCGCCGGGCCAGGCGTGTACATCTGCAACGAGTGCGTGAGCCTCTGCGACCTGATCATCGCCCAGCAGCTCGCGCCCGAACTCGGCTCATGGAACGAGCACCCGGACGATGAGATGCTGGCGAGCCTGGCGCGGACTCAGGCTGCGGTCTTCCAGGCCGATGCTGCCGTGCATGAGCACGTGGCCGTCCTGCGCGATCGGGGCATCAGCTGGACCCGCATCGGGGAAGCGCTCGGCGTGTCGAAGCAGGCAGCATGGGAGCGGTTCTCAGGAGAGGACTGACTGCCTGCCGCGCCCGGACTGGTGGTACTGCCCCCTGGCTTGAAATGCTGGCCATGAGTGGCGGCCCGGCCCGATCACGGTTGGTTGGGCATAGCCGGTCATTGACTGGCGTCATCGCGACTTTCCCGGATAGTCCGCCAGGCCTCGACGGCGGCGATGGCGGCCACAACCAGTGCGGCGACCCGGTCGGCCCACCACCATCCCAGGGTGCGATACAACGCCAGCCCGGCAAGCGCCAGCAGGCACGTGGAAGCGCCGATCCCGCTGAGCGCCCCGTCGCCCCGTAGCGCAGCACTGCCCAGCCGGCCGCCGAGACGGCGCTTGGCATAGGCCAGCGGGGCCAGAACAGCCAGCGATACGGCCGCAACAGCCAAGGCAATCGCCGAGGAGCCGGGTCGGGACCCAGCAGCCAGCGCCGCCGCGGACTCGGCAGTCAGCACCACGCTCACTAGGCGGTCCCGGCCGCGCGAGATCGTAAGGAGCTGACGGAGAACCGGCGGCCGGACCGCGCGGGGAACCCTGGCGAACAAGGTGATCAACGTCGGCACGTTGGGCGCCGTCGCCGCCCTGGCGATGAGCTCGTGCCATGCCCCGGCGTTCGCGATGTTCCAGTACAGCGCCTCGACAGCTGCCGTCAGCATGTCCTCACCCCGGCCGCGCTGATAGCGCGTCGATGCGCGACGCCGAGCCAGGCGTCCGAGACGAGCGGGTCGCGCGCGGCTTAGCCAGTCGGCGGCGGGCTGCGGTCGTAGTCCTCGTCAGTCGCGGCCCGGTCGGCTTCTGCGGCTGAGAGGGCCTGCCGGGCACCGTCGTCGCGGCCGGTCATCACCGGGACGGGCTCATCGAGCCTGGCCAGCAGATTCAGGATCATCTGGTCAAGCTCAGGCAGGTAGTCAACGTCAGCGGGATCGATCCCCAAGGGGCGCCAGGTCCAGGTACAGCGTGATCCCCACGCCGAGAGACCCGTATCTGAAGCGAGCAGGGCACGACACAAGCCGACCTTCGTGAGCCGCCGAGAATACTGTCAGGGCCGGCTGCATCACGGGGCTGATGTTCCTGGACAGCCAGCCCACATGCTGATCCTGGATGATCACCTTGACCGCGAATGGATCGTGCACGTTGGACGGGTCCCGAACCAGACGTGCGGCAGCGGTCCCGGCGGGCGGCACTTGGCGCCGCGCAATCTCGACTGCCTGCGGCCGGAACGTCACGCCGACGACACGCAACTCGGTAACGCCGGGCAGCCACATCACCTCAACAGGCTGGGCACTACTCGAGAGCGGCGCTACGCTCGGCCTGGACACTCGTGGCCGCTGCTTGGGCGCGGGCCGCCGGCGCTTGCCGCCGCGTAGTGAGCGGACGATCTGGTTCTCGACGGCGAACTCCGCCGCCTTGGCCGGATGCGCGACCTTGAATGCGGCGCGGCGGATCTCTTTTACCGGCTTCGGCGATAGGGCCCAGCTGGCCGTCCGCACCGGATGCGCTGCCCTACGAACGGTGCGGCGAGCCCGCTTTACGCTCTTCGGCGCGAATAACCGCCACAGTATGCCCATGTCCTCACCTTCCTACGGATGTCAGACGCGCGGAAGGCCGCGAGGGGCTACAGGCCGGAGGCGAGACGCGGGCAGGGCCCCCGAAGACTAGGGGTCAGTCCCACATCGATGAAGCCTGGATCTCGGCGTCCTTCGATAGGCGGGCTGTCACGTCAACCCTTCCCTTCAGCAGTTCGACCAGCCCATCGAGATGAGCGGCGAGCACATCAGGGGCTTCCCAGTCCAGGCATCGCAGCCAGACGTGATGGCCGATCGCGTTTTCATACGCCGAAGACCGAACTCCCGGTCCGTGCTGACTACAACGGCTCCGTGCTCTGCCGCCCATACGGTCAGGTCATCGTCCTTCGCGGTTGCTAACCCAGCGGCACCAGCGGTCCAGCAGTCATGTTTCCGCTGACGCAGCATCCTGCCCACAGCGGCATCGACGTCGTGGTCGAGAAGGAACCGCACTTACCCCGCCGCGGCGAGAAGCCGGCGGGCTTTGTCGACGTCGGCGGCCTTCAGGTCCGGGAAGGCCTCGAGGATGGCATCGGTCGCGAATCCGTTTCGCAGGTACTCCTGCACGGTTGAGACCCGGATGCGCGTGCCTGCGAACACCGGAGCGCTCGCACGCACTCCGCGGTGGCTTTCAACCTGGCCGGCGTCCTTTGCGGGACGCTGCACGGCGCGGGTAATGCGCGCGCGCAGCGGATCCAGCCGGAGGACCTTCTCAAGGACGATCTGGTCAGGTGCCAGGTCACCCTCCCAGCTCCCGTCCGGGTGCTGAAAGTAAATCTCCCGGCCTACGGTCGCGAACTTAAGCTCCCGAAGCGGCGCTGAGTAGCCGCGAGATTGCAGGTGCTGCACGACGCGGCGGACGTGCTGCAGGGACATGTCGCGCTCGGTCCGGAACTCGGCGACAACGAGGAGCGACAGCAGATCCTGGAAGCTGTACAAGCGCACTGTGTTCCGCGGGCTCAGGCTGCGCTTGATCGACGGCGCTACCAGGTCGGTCTCTTCCCAGTACCGCAGACGCCGGGTGGAGACCCTGGCGAGCCGGGCCGCCTTGGTATCGGGGAAAGCGATCAGTTCTTCGGCAGCTACTGCCATCGGCCTGCACCCTCCGTCACCTGTACCGATCGTAAGCGGCACCAGTTCCCGCGCCTTGCCGCAACGCCTGTCCAATACATAGAGATTCCCCTCCAGCGCTGCGCCCAATCTGCTCCATTTGCCACCAGTTAGGACGCGAACGTAGCTCATCTGGGTCACGTAGGGTGCCGGTTCCAAGGTCAAGATTGCCTGCCTGCTAGCCCTCGGCGGCACCGGCAGCGGCAGGCAGTCCGGGTAGCACTCGGCACGGCGGCACGGCGTGCCGCTGTACGACGTCCAGGCCTTGCTTGGCCACGAGGACTACGCCACGACGATGAGGTATGCCAACTCTCGCACCAGGTGCGCACGACAAGGTGCTTGACTCATGGGCAAGGCGTCGTGACGCACGTGTGACGCTCGAACGGAAGGAGGCCCGTCCCTCATGATGAGAAACGAGCCTCTGACCTGGGTCGGGGTGGCCGGATTTGAACCGGCGGCCTCTTCGTCCCGAACGAAGCGCGCTGCCAAGCTGCGCTACACCCCGCCGACCGCCCGAGAAGTCTAGCTGATCCCAGGCACCAGCGTGAGCAGCGTAGCCTCCGGCCGGCAGCAGAAGCGAACCGGGGCGTAAGGGGAGGTACCCAGCCCGGCCGAAACGTGCAGCCAGGGCTCACTATCGGCGCCCGTACCCGGGTAACGGTGCAGGCCAGCTGGCCAGCTCGCGCGAAATCCCGCAATTAGTGACCAGCGCCCCGGTGCCGGGCAGACAGACTTGGCCGCCATGCGTGTGACCGGCGAGCAGCAGGTTGAACCCGTCGGCGGCGAACCGGTCCAGCACCGCCGGCTCAGGCGAGTGCAGCACGCCCAGCCTCAGGTCCGCCGCCGGATCCGCGGCACCGGCGACCTGGTCGTAACGATCCCTCTTGATATGCGGGTCGTGCACCCCGGCGATCTCGATGTCACGCTCAGCGATCTTCAGCCGGCCGCGCCTGTTGTTCGCATTCAGCCAGCCCGCGTTCTCCATGGCCTCGCCAAGCTGTTCCCAGGGCAGGTCAGGATGGTGCCGCCGGTGCTCGTCCGCGCTGGTCCGCCAGAGGTAGCGGGTCGGGTTCTTCGCGACCGGCGAGTACAGGTCGTTGGAGCCGTAGACGAAGACGCCCGGACGGTCCAGAAGTGGCCCGAGCGCGGCCAGGAAGGGGCCAACCGCCTGCGGGTGGGCTATCGAGTCGCCGGTGTTGACGACCAGGTCCGGGTCCAGCGCGTCCAGTGACCGCAGCCAGGACATCAGTCGGTGGCGGCCAGGCGTAAGGTGCGCGTCGGAAATGTGCAGGATGCGAAGAGGCCTGGCGTCGGTCGGCAGCACCGGTACCACCTGCCGGCGAAGGGCGAACCAGTTCCGCTCGATGATAGAGGCGTAACCGAGTCCGGCCACGCCCGCCAGGGCCGTTGCCGTCAGCAGGGATCGCGCTCGCATCCACACCATGGTGCCATGTCCCACTAATGGCGTGGCCGCCCGCGCCACCTTCAGTTGCGTCGGAGCGGCAGGATAGGCCTCATGCCGACAATCAAGGATCAGCTAAGAGCCGACCTCACCGAGGCGATGAAAGGGCGCGAGCAGCTGCGCACGCGGACGCTGCGGATGGCCCTGACTTCGATTAGTAACGAGGAAGTTTCCGGCGCTGCCGCCCGTGACCTCACCGACGATGAGGTGCTCAAGATCCTGGCCAGGGAAGCCAAGCGACGGCGGGAAGCAGCCGCGGCGTTCGCCGAGGCCGGCCGAGAGGACCAGGCGGCCGAGGAGCGGGCCGAGGAGAAGGTGCTGGCCGGTTACCTGCCGGCGCAGCTGGATGACGATGAGCTCGCCGCGATGGTGACCGCGGCGATCGCCGAGACCGGCGCGTCGGGACCGGCTGGCCTGGGTCAGGTCATGAAGGTCCTGACACCCCGAGTGGCTGGCCGGGCCGAAGGAAGCCGCGTTGCCGCCCTCGTCCGCGCAAAACTAGCTGGCTAAAAGTCAGTGCGTGGGCTTCTTCGGCGGCGGCGGGCCGCCGTTGCCGTGCTTCTTTTTCTTGGGCGGGCCAATGTTCTTCTCGCTGAGGCCGGGGCCCTGAGAGAAGTACTGGGGCAGGGGATATACGAAGTTCACGTCGGGACCGAGGGCGGCCCGCTCGAAGGTTTCCTGCCAGGTCGCGCCGGGCGCGTTGTCGCCGAACATCTGACCGGATGGGCACTCGAACCCGTTGACGTTGTCCACGTAGCAGTCGTTGTAGCCGATCATCCGGCCGCCCGTGGTCGGATCGATCGGATTGAAGACCGAGACGTAGCCAGCCAGCGACGGTGTATACCCGGCGAAGGCTGCGTAGTAGCCACCGTTAGCGGTGCCGGTCTTGGCCGCCGCGTAATGGCCGATGGTGCGGCCGTAGGCGGTCCCGGCCGAATTAGTCAGCACGCCGGTCAGGATGTAGTTGGCCGCGTCGGCCACACCCTTGGGCATGTCTCGGTAGCAGGTCGCCTTGTGCACGGGGATCTGCTTGCCGGTCGCCTGAACGACGATTTTCTCGATGGCCTGCGGGCTGCAGTACCAGCCGCGGGCGGCTACGGATGCGTAGGCGGCAGCCATGTTCATCGGCGACACGTTGACGGCGCCAAGGGTGAAGGACACGATGTTGTCGGCTGACGGCTGGTAATCCGCCTGGCCCGGCTTGCCTTCGGGCTTCAGCAGCGACCTGCCGTCCCCGCGCGTCAGGCCCATCGCCGCGGCGGTCTTGACCACGTTGCACAGCCCCACCTGCCGCTCCAGGTGGGCGAAGTAAATGTTGATCGAAGCCACGGTGGCGAGGTTCATCTGCCAGGCCTGGCTACCGGACTGCGGGCCCTCGGCGTTATTGAACAGGAAGCCGGGCACGGGCTGGCCCTGGCAGTTGGTGTACGGGCCGACGAACTGCGGGGACTTGATCGTTATCTGATGCCCGAACGGGAAGCCCTGCTCTAGCGCGGTTATCAGCGTGAAGATCTTGGATGACGAGCCTGTCTGCACGCCGATACCGCCGCCGTATTGCTCGTTGACCGCGTAGTCCACTGAGTCCTGGTGGGGCCCGTTTCCGAAGGTACGATTGATCGCGATCGCGCGCACCTGGCCGCTGCCGGGCGTGATAAGGACCTCGGTGTCGGCGTTGTGGCCAGGATTCAGCTGGTAGTTACCTGGCGGCAGCACCGTGTCGACAGCGTGGTCAGCGGCCAGCTGATCGCGCATGTTCAGGGTGGTATGGATGGCCACGCCGCCGGTGGTGTTGATCTGCTTCCACAGCTCCGGGTAGTTAATCTCGAGGACGTGCTGCACGTAGTCGCAGAAGAAAGCGACCTTGGCGACCTGCGGGCTACTGCAACCGGTCTGCAGTGGCGCCGCGGACATCTTCAGCACGATCGGACTGGCCTCAGCTGCCGTTGCCGCGGCCTTGCTGATGTAGTGCAGCACCAACATCCGGCCCAGCACCTCGTTGCGCCGAGCTTTTGCGGCCTCGGGGTGGGCGGCCGGGTTGTACTCCGTCGGTGACTGGACGATGCCGGCGAGCAGCGCGGCTTGCGTCAGGGACAGCTTGGAGGCTGGCTTGCTGAAGTAGACCTGCGATGCGACCTGGATGCCCCAGGCATGGTTGTCGTAGTAAGCCACGTTCAGGTAGGCCGCCAGCAGCTGGTCCTGCGTCAGCTGATGCTCAACGTCAGCGGCTATCCGCAACTCCTGGATCTTGCGCCGAAGGTCCGGGTAGATCGCCGCGTTCAGCGCTGCCTGGTTATTGCCGGCCTGCAGCTCGCGCACGTTCTTTACGTACTGCTGAGCCAGTGTCGACGCACCCTGAAGCCCGCCGCCGCTTGAGTTGTGGAGCAGCGCGCGCAGCGTGCCACGTGGGTCAAGAGCCCCCTGGCTGTAAAACTGGTTATCTTCGATCGCGATGATCGCGTTGCGCATGACCGGCGCGATCTGGTTGAAGCGAACCGGTACCCGGTAGATGTTGTTCGGGTAGAGGTAGGTGATGACGTGTCCCTGCGAGTCGTAGATCACCGACCGCGACGGTGCCGTACCGAGCGTTCCGACCGACAGGGTGTCAAACGTGTTGGCAGTGTCGCGGACTGCGACACCGAATATCCCGATCACGGGGAGCACCGCCGCGGCGGCCAGCATTGCTGCCACGAGGGTCATTACGACGAGGCGGCCCGCGGCGCCGTACTTCGCGCCGGCGCGGCGCCAGGTGTTTTGCACCTGCACAGGTTACGCTCCATCGGCAAGTATCAGCCACAGGCAACGCCATTCGCACCGAAGCAGCCTGCCTTGCTCACGCGGAGGCCACCGCGAGATCAGCCGGTCCCGCCAGCTTGCCCAGTCGGCTGCGCATAGTGGCGGCAGTGTAGCTGCTAGTCACGTGAGTCTGAATAGCTCATCTGGGCTATTCAGGAAATGGGCCGGCTGGGGTCTAGCGCTGCGCGCCGCAGACCCCGTAAGTTACTCTTCCGCGACCATCACTCGCCGGAGCCGGTCGCCAACAGGCGGCTCCGGACCGCAACTGAACGCCACCCGGGCGTGATCAAAACCCCCCGCGGGCGTGACGATCAGAGGAGCTGGGCCAACATGTGGATCTCGGACTGGACTGCGCGTGCCGCGTGCAAGGGAACTGACCCAGACGAGCTCTTCGTCCAGGGCGCGGCGCAGAACCGGGCCAAGCTGATCTGCCGTGGCTGTCCAGTGCGGACAGAGTGCCTCGCCGACGCTCTCGACAACCGGATCGAGTTCGGCGTGTGGGGCGGAATGACCGAGCGTGAGCGCCGGGCGCTGCTGCGCAGACGGCCCGATGTCATGTCGTGGCGCGATCTGCTGGAGAACGCGCGCAACCACTATGAGCGCACCGGGGACGAACTCGTCGCGAGCTGATCGCGAGGCTGCCGCACGTCGCCACCGCGACCAAAGCCGCCACCGCGACCAGAGCTGCCGGCCCGCTACGCCGGCTGGCCAGTACCGAAGGCGGTCCCGATCCGCCGCAGTCCGTCGAGGTCGTGGACATCTTCGGCCTGCGCCGGGACTTGTGCCACCGGAACCAGCGGATGGGCAGCCGTGAAGTGCTCAGCCGTCCGCCGTTGCGCGGCCGCTTGCTCCGTCCGTTCGGCATGCAGCCTGAGCGCGGCGATGGCAAGCCCGTTCGCATCCGGCTCGGCAGTATCTGGTCGATCTGTATCTGTTCGATGCCGCACGGGCGGCGGCATCGACATACCGCCCACAGCCTGCAGCACCTCGGCGGCGGCCAGGCTCCTGGCCGCGGACAGGTGCGCGGCAGGCACCTTCACGACCCGGTTCAGGATCAGCCCGGCTAGCGGCATCCGTTCTTGGTCCAAACGCTCGACGAAGTAGGAGGCCTCGCGCAGCGCGTCGTCTTCCGGAGCGGCGACCACCAGGAAGGAAGTGCCGGGAGCCCGCAGCAGCTGGTAGGTGTACTCGGCTCGCTCCCGGAAGCCGCCGAACATCGTGTCAAGAGCGCTGACGAAGGTCTGCACATCCTTGAGCACCTGAGTGCCGAGGATTTTCGTCAGCACGCCGGTGACAACACCGAACCCCGCGTTCAGCACCCGCAGGTAAGCCCGGCCGCCGACCTTGGCCGGGGCCACCAGCAGGCGCAGCAGCTTGCCGTCGAGGAACCTGCCGAGGCGCTGCGGGGCGTCGAGGAAGTCGAGCGCGGACCGGCTCGGCGGCGTGTCGACGACGATGAGGTCCCACTCTTCGGCCCGCCGCAGCTGGCCGAGTTTCTCCATCGCCATGTACTCCTGGGTGCCCGCGAAGCTCGACGAGAGCGACTGGTAGAACGGGTTGGCCAGGATCTGGGCGGCGCGGTCAGGGTCGGCGTGCGCCTCCACGATCTCATCGAAGGTTCGCTTCATGTCGAGCATCATGGCGTGCATGCTCCCGGTGAAGGCGGCCCCGTTCCCGTCCTGATGCGAGTGGTCCTCGGGCCCGATGCCGTGAACGAGCCTGGGGGTGTTATCCAGTGAGGTCAGGCCCATTGACTGCGCCAGCCGGCGGGCTGGGTCGACCGTCAGCACCACAACATGCCTGCCGTGCTGCGCCGCCCGCAGGCCGATCGCGGCGGCGATCGTCGTCTTGCCGACGCCGCCCGAGCCGCAGCAGACGATGATCCGGGTCCGCCGGTCGTCGATCAGCCGGTCGACGTTCAGCACCGGTGGCTTGCGGGGCGTCATCAGGCAAACCTCTGCTCGTGCAGGGCCGCGGCCAGTCGGTAGAGCCCCGACAGGTCGATGCCGCCGGTTATCCACGGCAGCTGGTAACACGGCTGGCCGACCGCCTCCAGCCGCCGCTGCTGATCTTCCTGACCAAGTGCCGTGCGGGCCTGCTCGGCGAGTTCAGCCGCCAGGGCCGCGGCCAGGCCGGTGCTGTCGTCCAGGCCGGCCGCCTTCAGGCCCAGGGCAAGCTGACCCTGGTCGAGCGTTCCGTTCGCGGCGGCCTCGAGCTGGCCCGGCGGCAGCGCTAGCGGCCTGGTCATGTTCACGATGATCCCGCCAGCCCTGATGCTGCCCAGGCTGCGCAGCTCGGCGATGCCGTCCAGGGTCTCCTGAACCGGCATCTCCTCAAGCACCGTGACGAAGTGCACGACCGTCTCGGGCGAGCGCATTACCTTCTGCACGGTATCCGCGTGACCGCGGATCGGGCCCACCCTGGCCAGGTCGGAGACCTCGCTCGTTACGTTCAGGAACCGGCCGATCCGTCCGGTCGGGGGCGCGTCCATGACGACCGCGTCGTACCGGCGGTTGCGGCCGCCTTCCTTGCGCCGGACTGCCTCGGCCGCTTTCCCCGTCAGCAGCACATCGCGCAGGCCGGGCGCAATGGTGGTTGCGAAATCCATCACGCCCAGCCTGGCCAGGGCGGTCCCGGCATGCCGCAGGTTGTAGAACATCTCCAGGTACTCCACCAGCGCCGACTCGGGGTCGGCGACGAGGGCATACACGTCGCCTCCCGGGCTGGCATTGGTGCCGGGCCCGACCGCGATCCGGCGTTCGGCGTAGGGCAGCGGCGGCACGTCGAACAGCTGGGCGATGCCCTGGCGGCCCTCGACCTCCATGAGCAGCACGGTCCTGCCGCCCGCGGCCAGCGCTAGGGCCAGCGCGCCGGCCACTGTCGTCTTGCCCGTTCCGCCCTTGCCCGTGACGACGTGCAGTCGCACACCCGCCCAGTCGGTGTCAAGAGTGGTCACGATTGGAGGTTATCTGCGCCGGGGGAGCGGGGCGTCCGGTCCCCCGCTGGCACTGCTCGGATCGGGTTGGAGCGACATGTCCGGAATCAGGGGTAATCGGGGGTGCGCGGCCTGATGCAGAGGTCACTAGGCTGGTGCTGGAGACCACCTTGGTCCCGAGACACAGGGAAGAGGTGTCAGCAGATGGCTGCAGTGATCGCTGTGGTAGTGGTACTCGCAGTGCTCGGACTCATTGCCACGGCCCGGTCTATTAAGACTGTGCAGCAGTACGAGGACGGGATCATCTTCCGGTTCGGCCGGGTGCTCCCCGGCATCCGCGGACCGGGACTGACCATGATCAACCCGATCAGCGACAAGCTGGTGAAGGTCAACAAGCAGATCATCGCCATGGGCGTGCCCGCGCAGGAGGGCATCACCAGGGACAACGTGAGCGTCCGGGTAGATGCCGTGGTCTACTTCCGGGTGGTTGACCCGATCAAGGCATCGATCAACGTCTTCAACTACCAGAACGCGATTTCGCAGCGAGCCCAGACGTCATTGCGGTCGATCATCGGCCAGTCGGAGATGGATGAGCTGCTCGCTGAGCGAGACGCGGTTAACCGGCGGCTGGCCGCGATCATCGACGAGGGCACCGAGATTCCCTGGGGCGTGAAGGTGGAGAGCGTCGAGATTAAGGACGTTTCGCTGCCCGAGGGCATGAAGCGATCCATGTCCAGGCAGGCCGAAGCTGAGCGGGAGCGCCGTGCCAGGATCATCACCGCCGATGGTGAGTTCCAGGCGTCCAAGCGCCTGGCGGCCGCGGCCAACGTCATGGCGCGCGACCCGGCAGCCCTGCAGTTGCGGCTCCTGCAGACCGTGGTCGAAGTCGCGGCCGAGCGGAACAGCACCCTGGTCATGCCGATTCCAGTGGAGCTACTCAGGTTCTTCGACAAGGGCAATCCCAGCACCTCCGGCAGCCCGCAAGGCTCGTCTATGGCCGACTTCAGCGATGTTGCCAAGATGACTCGTGAGGCCGAAGCCGAGCTGGGCGCAGCCGAATCCATGCCGCTGGAGATTCCCGAGGTTCCGGCGATACCTGAGCTGTCGGCGGCGGAGAAGGGAGACGTAGGAACCGTCCGTCACGCAGCCCGCGCCAGTGCTGGCGCGACGGCGACCGACGCAGGCAACCCCGCCGATGCCGCCGGGGGCTCGGTGGCCGGCCACAACGGCCAGGCTGCCACCGGCCCCGAGGATGAGCCAGCAGCGCAAGCCGGGGAGCCCGACCCGTCAGCCTGAGCACTGCGCTGCACGAGCGCCCGCTGGCGGACCGACCTGGGCGCCCGCGGACGGCTCGGCTGTAGGGTTCGGCTATGCCGAAATGGGAGTACGCGACAGTGCCGCTGCTGGTACACGCGACCAAGCAGATCCTGGATGGCTGGGGTGAGGACGGCTGGGAGCTGGTCGCCGTCGTGCCAGGGCCGAACCCGGAGCAGCTTGTCGCCTACCTGAAGCGGGCTAAAGAATGACCGAGCCTGGCGCTGGGCGTCTCTGCCCCGGAGGAGAAGCTGGCGGCGCTGGGCCTGAGCCTGCCGCCGGTTGCGGCGCCGCTTGCGGCTTACGTGCCCGCCGTACGCGCGGGCTCGCTGGTCTACACCGCGGGACAACTGCCCGTCGTAGACGGCAAGCTGCTGTCAACAGGCAAGGTTGGTGCGGAGGTCGGCGCGGCGGAGGCCGCTGCGCTGGCCCGCACCTGCGCGCTCAACGCGCTTGCCGCTGCCGCCTCGGCCGCAGGCGGGCTATCTGCCATCCGGCGGATCATCAAGCTGACCGGCTTCGTCGCCAGCGCGCCCGACTTCACCGGCCAGCCTCAGGTGGTGAACGGCGCGAGCGAACTGTTGCTCGAGGTATTCGGCGAAGCGGGCCGGCATGCCCGCAGCGCCGTCGGCACGGCCGTGCTGCCGCTGGACGCACCGGTGGAAGTCGAGCTGATCGTCGAGGTCGTCGACTAGCGGCTGCGGAGCTACGGCGGACCGACGAGCGGACACTCCAGGACTGGCGGACGCGGCAGGAGATTCTTGGTGGCAGACGACGCAACGAACGCTGCCTCCGTGCGGATCAGCGGCAACCTGGCCGACTCAGCACGTGAGATCCTGGCTGGCAGCAGGCCGCCCGCGGTACCCAAGGACGCCGCTACCGTCATGCTGCTCCGGCAGTCTTCGGCGGGGCTCGTCGTGTACATGCTCAAGCGCAAGTCGACGATGGCGTTCGCGCCCGGCGCCTACGTCTTTCCCGGCGGGTCGGTCGACAGCCAGGGACGCCGATGAGCAGGTCGCGTGGGCCGGGCCGGACGCAGCCGAGTGGGGGCAGATCTTCGACGCGCCGCCGTCGCTGGCCAGGGCGCTGGTCTGCGCCGCAGTCCGGGAGACCTTCGAGGAGTCCGGCGTGATGCTGGCCGGGGAATCAGCCGACTCTGTGGTGGCGGACACGACCAGTGACGAGTGGGAGGCAGACCGGCACGCGCTGCTCGACCGCTCGATCTCGCTGGCCGAGCTGCTCGCGCGCCGCCGGCTGGTGCTGCGCGCCGACTTGCTTCGCCCGTGGGCGCGGTGGATCACTCCGGTGGTCGAGCCGCGGCGCTTCGACACCCGTTTCTTCGCCGCGGCGCTGCCCGTCGGCCAGCGGACCAGGGACGTCGGGGGTGAGGCGGCCGAGGTGGCCTGGGTCACCCCGGCGGAAGCGCTGGCGGCCGGTAACCGCCGGGAGATCCTGCTCTTCCCGCCGACGGCGGTGACGCTGTCCGAGCTGGCGGCCTGCGACCGCGTCGAGACCGCTCTGACCGGCCCGAGGCAGGTGGCGCCGATCATTCCCGAGGTTCACGTTCGCGATGGCGCGGTCTGGCTCACCGTGCCGGGTCTTACCGGGTATCCAGGAGGAGGTCCGCGGCATGACGGCTGAGCCGCAGGGCGCAGCAGCCGGACTGATCGACGGATCGGGCACCGACCGGGCGCGGTGCGTGCTCGCGCCTAACCCATCGCTGATGACGCTGGACGGGACTAATACCTGGCTGGTCAGCGAGCCCGGCTCGGCTACCGCGGTGGTGGTGGATCCAGGGCCGGACGACGAAGGGCACCTGCAGCGGATCTGCACGCTGGCCGCCGAGGCTGGCCAGCGTGTCCAGCTGATCGTGCTGACGCACGGGCATGCCGACCACTCGGCCGGCGCGGCCCGGCTGGCCGAGCTAACCGGCGCCCCGGTGCGCGCCGTCGACCCCGCGCACCGCCTGGGCAGCGAGGGCCTGGCCGCGGGTGACGTGCTGGAAGTCGGGCGGCTGCATGGTCCGGGTTATCACGACTCCTGGTCACTCCGCCGACTCGGTGTGCCTGCAGCTGCCGGCCGACGGCGCGGTCCTTACCGGCGATACCGTGCTCGGCCGCGGCACGACGGTCATCGCTCACGACGGCAGCCTGGCCGACTACCTGGACTCGCTGCACCGGCTGCGGGCGCTGGCCGAGGAAGCGGGCCTGCTGGTGCTGCTGCCCGGTCACGGCCCGCTGCTGGCCGACCCGGCCGGAGTGCTTGACTTCTACCTCACGCACCGGGCCGAGCGGCTGGCGGAGGTCCAGGGCGCTCTCGCCGCCGGGGCCCAGAACCCGGCTGAGATCGTGGCCAGGGTGTACGCGGCGGTTGACCCGGCGCTGTGGCCGTTCGCTGAATCCTCGGTGCGTGCCCAGCTGGACTACCTGCGGGCCCGTGGCGAGGTTCCTCCTGATGTTGCCTGGTAACGGGGTCCTGACTCGCTAGCGGGCCCGTTTGCGCAGCCGGTCGGCGTCGGTAACGAGCACGGACTTGGCCGCTAGGTGGATCCAGCCGCGCGCGGTGAAGTCGGCGAGCGCCTTGTTGACAGTCTCCCTGGAAGCCCCGACGAGCTGAGCCAGCTCTTCCTGGGTCAGGTCGTGGTTCACCTGGATCCCTTCCGGCGTCGGCACGCCGAACCGGTCGGCCAGGTCGAGCAGCGCCTTGGCGACCCGGCCCGGCACGTCGGTGAAAACCAGGTCGGCCTTCACTTCGTTGATGCGCCGCAGCCGCTGCGCAAGCGCCTGGAGCAGATGCATGGCCACCTCGGGCCGGCTGGACAGCCAGGTCCGCAGGTCGTCGTGTGCGAGGCCGGCCAGCCGAGCGTTGGTCACCGCGGTAGCGCTGGACGTACGAGGAATCGGGTCGAACAGCGACAGCTCGCCGAACATCTCGCCCGGGCCGTGCACGCTGAGCAGGTTCTCCCGGCCGTCCGGCGCCGCCTTCGTCAGCTTGATCTTGCCGGTCAGGATTATGTACAGCTTGTCCCCGGCATCGCCTTCGGAGAACAGCCGCTCACCCCGGTCCAGGTGCACGTCGATGATCCCCGCTCGCAGGGCGTTCGCGTCGTCCTCGCTGAGCGCCTCGAACAGCGGCGTCTCTTTGAGAACGTCATCGGCGCTGGCCATGACCCCTCCTCGGCGTCATACCAACTGTGTGGTGCCCAGTTCGCCACCGTGTCACCCCAGGTGCTGCCCTTCGGCCAGCCGGGCCCGGCAGGCGAGGATCTCGTCCTCGGCGGCGCCAACGCCCACCCAGGTCGCGGCCTCGACTTCCTTGCCGGGCTCCAGCGCCTTATACACCTCGAAGAAGTGCTGGATCTCCAGCTGGTCGAACGCGGAGACGTCGCTGATATCCCTGAAGTGGGCCATCCGAGGGTCGGTCGCCGCCACGCACAGCACCTTGTCGTCCGCGCCCTTCTCGTCCCGCATCCGGAACATGCCGATCGCCCGGCACCGGATCAGGCAGCCAGGGAACGTGGGCTCTTCCAGCAGCACCAGCGCATCCAGCGGGTCGCCATCGTCCGCCAGCGTGTCCTCAATAAAGCCGTAATCAGCCGGATAGCGAGTTGAGGTAAAAAGCATCCGGTCTAGCCTGATCCGACCCGACTCGTGATCCATCTCGTACTTGTTACGCTGCCCCTTGGGGATCTCGATTACTACGTCGAACTCCACTGTTGGTCCCCTGACGCCTAGCTGAAATAGCTCCGATTGCCTGCCTGATGTCTACCCGATGGCTCTGGCTTGGAGCACCGCATCATGCAGTGCCGCAACACTCAAGAGGGAACCTAACGCGGGGACGCCGCATCTTGCGAAGGGAAGTGACCGTTGCATCGCCACAGTCGCCTGGATAGCGGCAGCCGTGGCCTTGCTCTGTGCCTTCATCATCGCGGCCGGGCTGACCGTCGTCCGGTTGCTGCCGCCCCGGCTAGCGCTCTGGCAGCCGCCGCAAGTCGCGGCCCGCCAGCTGGCCGGATCGCCGCAGGTACTCGGGCACCGCGCCCGGCTCGGCCAGGGGGGCTGCGGCCGTGACCCCGGCCGGACTCGCCCGCGCCTTGGCGCCGGTCACTGGCTCAGCCGCGTTCGGCCCGCACCTGGGCATCCTGGTCACCAATCTGACGTCTGGGCAGGTGCTGTACTCGCTGCAACGCAAGCTCGGGGTTCGCGCCGGCCTCGACCACCAAGCTCGCGACCGCTGTCGCGGCGATTCATGTGCTCGGCCCGGCGGTCAGGTTCCGCACCACCGTGGTGACGGGCTCGGCGCCGTCGGCGATCGTCCTGGTGGGCGGTGGCGACCCGACGCTGGCGGCCGGGGGGCCGCCTGCGGCCGACTACCCGCAGCCCGCCACGCTGCTAGAGCTGGCCAAGCGAACGGCCCGGGCGCTGCGGGCCCGGGGCCGTCGCACCGTGCAGCCTTGGCTATGACACCTCGCTGTACAGCGGCCCGGGCACGGCGGTCGGCTGGTCACCCAGTTACATCAGCTACCGGCAACGTCTCGGTCATCACCGCGCTGGAGGTCGACCAGGGCAGGCTGACCGCGAGCGGGCACGCCGCAGGACGCGGATCGACCTGACCTGCTGCCGCGGGCCGCTGACCCCGCGGCCAGGCGGCGGCGGCCTTCGGCCGGTTCCTGGCCGGCCGACGGGATCTGCAGTGCAAGGCAGCCCGAGACAGGTCGCCGCGCCAGCCGGGGCGCGGACGCTCGCCGCCGTTTATTCGCCGCCGCTGGCGCAGATCGTCCAGTGGATGCTCGAGGAGAGCAACAACGTGATCGCCGAGAACCTGGCCCGGCACGTCGCGATCGCGACCGGCAAGCCTGCCTCGTTCGCCGGCGGCGCCGCGGCCACGCAATCCGTGCTGCGCAAGCTCGGCGTGACCGGCCTGCAGCTGTTTGACGGCAGCGGGCTGTCGGTCGACGACCGGATCCCGCCGGCCGCGCTGGTCCGGCTGGTCAGGCTGGCAGCGAGCCGCCCGCAGCTGCGGGCGGTGCTCACCGGGCTGCCGGTCGCGAATTTCTCCGGCACGCTGCAGCCGCACGCGAGCGTTTTCGGCCCGGGCGGTGCCGCTGCCTGGGGCGTCGTGCGGGCCAAGACCGGCAACCTGGACACGGTGGCGGCGCTGGCGGGCATCGCCTATGCCAGGAACGGCCAGCTGCTCGCGTTCGCGATCATGGCCGACAAGCTGCGCACGGGCGGCCTTGGTCACGGCTGCATCGGGCATGGCCCACATGGCCACCGTGCTCGCCGGGCTGCGGCTGCGGCTGAGCGCTGGCACCGTCGCATCTGGCCCGGCGCACGACGTAATGCCCCGGGTCCACGTACGGTGGAGGGGTGAGCAGCTCTCAGATGATCGACTGGCAGGTCGCCACTTCCACCGGAGTTCGCTGGGTCCGGCCCGGCCCTCAGGTCAGCATGACCGAAGCCAGGAAGGTGGTAGCCGAGCTGCGCGAGCTGGCAGCTGCCGTGGCCGAACCGGTACGCGAGCTGACCGGGCCTGCCAGGATCCGGCGATGACGGCAACGTCGCGATCGTCGACAGGCCGGGCTGGATCAGGGCCAACGTGGACGGGTTCCGCGTGGTGCTTGACCCGCTCGTGCAGCGGATGTCGGAGAACGGGAGCATGCCGCAGCCTGGTTCCGTCATCACCGCGGTGGGCTCGAGAGTCACCGGCATGCAGGCCGGGCTGATCCTCGCCTACCTGGCTGGCCGCGTGCTCGGCCAGTACGAGCTGTTCCTGCCGCCCGATCCCGATGCGCCCGCAGCGGGCGCGCCGGCCGGCCGGCTCACCCTGGTCGCGCCCAACATCGTGATGGTGGAGCGGGAACTCGACGTCAATCCGCACGACTTCCGCCGCTGGGTCTGCCTGCACGAAGAGACGCACCGGACGCAGTTCACCTCGGTTCCGTGGCTGCGGCCATATGTGCAGCAGCTGATGACGGACTTCCTGCTCGCCTCCGACCTGGACCCGGCTTCGATCCTCGACCGGCTGCGCGCGGCTGCCGACGCGGTCGCCGGCGCCGTCCGCGGCAGTGATGGCGAGAGCCTGATCGAGGCCATCCAGAGCCCGCGCCAGCGCGAGATCCTGGACCGGATGACGTGCGTGATGACGCTGGTCGAGGGCCACGGGGACTACGTGATGGACGCGGTCGGCCCCGCTGTCGTGCCTTCGGTCGCCGAGATAGGGCGAAGTTCAGCGCCCGGCGCGGCTCGGCCGGCCGGATGGAGCAGGCTATCCGCCGGATCCTCGGCATTGACCTGAAGATGAAGCAGTACGAGCAGGGCTCGCATTTCGTCAAGACGGTCGTCGAAGAAGCCGGCATGGAAACCTTCAACAAGGTCTGGACTTCGCCCGACACCGTGCCGACGCGAAGGATGAGCTGCAGAGCCCGCGTTCCTGGCTGGAGCGTGTCGGCCGCGGCGCGGCAGCGAGCGCCGCGGACTGAGCCAACCGTGGGTGGCCCGCACCCGGCTGTCGCGGAGATCCGGCACGCTGTCCGCCAGGCCCTTGCCAGCCTTGAGCCTGGTGACCTCGTGCTTGCTGGCTGCTCGGGCGGTGCGGATTCGCTTGCGCTGGCGGCCGCGCTGGCCTTCGAGGCGCCGAAGGCTGGCCTGCGGGGTGGCGCCATCACCGTCGACCACTGCCTGCAGCCTGGCTCTGGCGACGTAGCGGCGCAGGTCGCGGCGAAGCTAGCCGGACTGGGCTCGACCCGGTGCTGAGCGTCACGGTCACCGTCCGCAGATCGGACGGCGAGCAGAACCCAGGACCGGAGGCGGCCGCTCGGCAAGCCAGATACACGGCCCTGAACCAGGCGGCGGAGCGGACCGGCGCCGCCGCGATTCTGCTCGGGCACACTCTCGATGACCAGGCCGAGACCGTGCTGCTCGGGCCTCGGCCGCGGATCGGGCGCGCGCTCGCTGGCCGGGATGGCCGCCCGCTCGGGCCGGTACCTGCGGCCGCTGCTAGCGGTCCGGCATGAGCAGACCGAGGCCGCCTGCGCGGCGCTGGGGCTGGACGCATGGGCAGATCCGCAGAACGACGATCCCGCGTTTTACCAGGGTCGCGGTGCGCCGGCAGCTGATGCCGGTGCTCGCCCAGGTTCTCGGTCCTGGAACAGCCGAAGCGCTGGCCAGGACGGCGGCCCTGCTCCGCGCCGATGCGGATGCCCTCGATGAGCTGGCCGCGGCCGAGGCTGAGCCGGCTCACCGACCTGCCGACCGCTGAGCTGGCCGCGCTCCCGGCCGCCATCAGGCTGCGCGTGCTCCGCCGCGCCGCTCTCGCCGCCGGCTGCCCGGCGAGCGCGCTCTCGCAGCGGCACATCCAGAGCCTGGACGAGCTGGTCACCTGCTGGCGGGGCCAGCGCTGGGCTGACCTGCCCGGCGGAGTCCGCTGTCGACGCCGGTATGGCAGGCTGCTCTTCACCACTGCGGGGGTTCCGGGGGTTGCCTCCCGGGCTGGGACCGCGCCGCGATCGGAGGACCAGGGTGGACGCGAATGACATGGGAGCCGACCTCAAGCAGGTCCTGATCACGCAGGAGCAACTGCACCAGCGGATCGGCGAGCTAGCCGCCGAGATCGACGCAGATTACGCCGATCGCGAACTCCTGCTTGTCGGAGTGCTCAAGGGCGCCGTCATGGTGATGGCTGACCTGGCCAGGGCTATGCACCTGCCGGTGCAGATGGACTGGATGGCCATCTCGTCCTACGGGTCGGGCACCAAGTCCTCGGGCGTGGTCCGGATCCTGAAGGACCTCGACACCGACATCAGCGGGCGGCACGTGCTCGTGGTCGAGGACATCGTGGACTCCGGGCTGACGCTGTCCTGGCTGATCGGCAACCTGAAGTCGCGCGGTCCGGCGTCGGTGCAGGTCTGCGTGCTGCTGCGCAAGCCGAACTCGGCCCGGATGAACGTGGAAGTGGCGTACACCGGCTTCGAGATCGACGACTCGTTCGTCATCGGGTACGGGCTCGACTACGCGGAGCGTACCGGAACCTGCCCTTCATCGGCACGCTCGCCGAGCATGTCTACAACCCCGTCACCTGACGAGCATGTCTACAACCCCGTGACTAAGCGGAGGGGTTCACCGCTAGTTTTCGGGCGGATCCAGGGGTGAAGCCCTCGGTGGGTCCGGGAACTGGGACCGAGATGAATTTCGTTAACCTGGGTAAGAGGCGTATGAAACGGCCGCCATTGCCCCTGCGCGGCCCGGCCGCGTGCCGGCCACGGTGATCGCGGTGTACCGTCGAGTATTCCCGTGCCTACCGGCCGGGAAGAATTAGCCGCGCATCAGCGCTGGAACGCAAGGTAGTCTCGCCGCAGGCGGCGGGGCACGAGGCTCGTCAGGAGGGACCGGCCGGACCTGTGGGCCGTTCATCGATGGATCTGAAGCGCATATTCCGCGGCTGGGTGCTTGCCATCCTCTTTGTCGCCATCATCCTCGTGATCCTGTACAAGCTGGTCAACACGGGGCCTGAGTACAAGCTGGTCACCACGTCGCAGGCAATCGCTGCCATCCAATCGGGCAACGTGAAGACGGCCACATTGACTGACGTGGACCAGACCATCCAGCTGACGACGAAGTCAGGCCAGAACCTGGAAGCCTCGTGGGTTGGTAGCCAGGGCGTTCAGCTTGCCAACAAGATGCAGAGCGTGCCCACATTTGCGAGCCTACAACGTCAAGGTGCCCAGGAGCAGCTCGTTCTGGACCCTTATCTTCAGTTACCTGCCGTTCCTGATCATCTTCCTGCTGTTCATGGTGTTCCTGAATCAGATGCAGGGCGGCGGCTCCCGGGTGATGAACTTCGGCAAGTCCAAGGCGAAGCTCATTACCAAGGACACTCCTAAGACCACGTTCGCTGACGTGGCCGGCGCCGACGAGGCGATCGAGGAACTCCAGGAGATCAAGGAGTTCCTGCAGAGTCCTGGCAAGTTCCAGGCCATCGGCGCCAAGATCCCCAAGGGCGTGCTGCTGTACGGGCCGCCAGGTACCGGCAAGACCCTGCTGGCCAGGGCCGTAGCCGGCGAAGCCGGGGTGCCCTTCTACTCGATCTCCGGCTCAGACTTCGTTGAGATGTTCGTCGGCGTCGGCGCCTCCCGAGTCCGCGACCTGTTCGAGCAGGCCAAGGCGAACGCGCCGGCCATCGTGTTCGTCGACGAGATCGACGCGGTCGGCCGGCACCGCGGTGCTGGCTTCGGCGGCGGGCACGACGAGCGTGAGCAGACCCTGAACCAGCTGCTGGTCGAGCTGGACGGCTTTGACACCAAGGGCGGCGTGATCGTTATCGCTGCCACTAACCGGCCCGACATCCTGGACCCGGCCTGCTGCGGCCCGGCCGGTTCGACCGGCAGATCGTGGTCGCCCAGCCAGACCTGGCCGGGCGCAAGGGCATCTTGCGCGTGCATGCCCGCGGCAAGCCGTTCGGGCCTGACGTCGACCTGGACATCATCGCCCGGCGTACGCCCGGCTTTACCGGCGCCGACCTGGCGAACGTGATCAACGAGGGCGCGCTGCTGACAGCGAGGGCGAACCAGACTCAGATCGAGATGGCCTCTCTGGAAGAGGCTATCGACCGGGTCACGGCAGGCCCGAAGCGGAAGAGCGTGCTGCTGTCGGAGAGGGAACGCAAGATCATCGCTTACCACGAGGGCGGTCACGCCCTGGTCGGCCACGCGCTCCCGAACGCGGATCCGGTGCACAAGATCACGATCATCCCGCGCGGCCGGGCGCTCGGCTACACCGCCGCCGCGCCGGCCGAGGACAAATTCCTGGTCAGCCGCGCCGAGATGATGGACCAGCTGGCGATGCTGCTCGGCGGCCGCACTGCCGAGGAACTGGTCTTCCACGAGCCGACCACGGGCGCTGCGAACGACATCGAGAAGGCGTCTTCGATCGCACGCGGCATGGTGACCGAGTACGGCATGAGCGAGCGGCTGGGTGCGCGCAAGTTCGGCACCGGCGACGGTGAGCCGTTCCTCGGCCGGGAGATGTCGCATTCGCGTGACTACTCCGAGGAGATCGCGTCGGCGATCGACGACGAGGTCCGCGGCTCATCGAGTCGGCGCACGACGAGGCCTGGGAGATCCTGGTCCAGTACCGCGAGGTGCTGGACCACCTGGTGCTCCAGCTGCTGGAGCACGAGACGCTGTCACGTCAGCAGGTGCTGGAGATCTTCTCGCCGGTGCACAAGCGGCCGACTCGCGGTTCCTACACCGGCTACGGCAAGCGGCTGCCGTCGGAGAAGCCGCCAGTACTGACGCCCAAGGAGCTTGCGCTCACCGCTGCCACCGACAGCAGGGACCTGCCGCAGTCGCTCGGCAATGGGCAGGGTGGCACAGCGGCTGGGTTGCCGGCCGGCCCGGCGCCGCAGGCAGGCGGATTCGGGAACCCGCTCAGTGGCGGGAACCCGTTTGGCGGGGCGAGCCCGCTTGGCGGCGGGAACCCGTTCGACACGAAGCCAGGGTCCGGGCAGGGCGGAATGAACCAGCCGGACGAGAGCGGCAGCGGCGACGGCGAGGGTCATTGAACGACGGCGGCTTCGATCTGCCGAGGATCGAGCGCGCGGTCCGGGAGATTCTTGCTCGCTATCGGCGAGGATCCTGGCCGGGACGGCCTGCGGGACACTCCGGCACGGGTGGCCAGAGCGATGGCTGAGCAGTTCAGCGGCCTCCTGCAAGTCCCGGCAGACGTCCTTACCACGGTCTTCGACGCCGATCACGAAGAGATGGTGCTTGTCCGCGATATCGAGCTGTACTCAACGTGCGAGCATCACCTGGTTCCGTTCATCGGCCGTGCCCATGTTGGGTATATCCCCAATGAAAAAGGGCAGATAACCGGCTTGTCCAAGCTAGCCAGGCTCGTCGATGTTTACGCCCGCAGGCCACAGGTACAGGAACGGATGACCAGCCAGATCGCCGACGCCCTAATGACCACTCTGGAGCCCCGTGGCGTTATCGTCATTATCGAGGCGGAACACCTGTGCATGTCCATGCGCGGCGTGCGCAAGCCCGGCGCCAAAACCGTCACATCTGCTGTCCGCGGCTGTTTTCTTAGCTCGGAGAGCACTAGGGCAGAGGCAATGAGCCTGCTAACGGACCGCCGCTAACCAAGCCAAGCGACTCAATGCCGGAGTTTGCCCCCCGCGAAAGGTCGCGATGAGTACGCTGATGCCCCGTGAGTAGGGGCCTGACCTTCTTGTCCGAGATGACAGATCATAACGGGCCAGGCCCGGCAGAGCCCATAACCGGTGGCGGCGAGCAGCAGTCTGCCGGGCGTGCTGTTGACCGCCGGCAGTTGCGACGCTGGGTTCCGCTAGCGGCCGGCGTGATGTCGCTCATCGTCGGGCTCGGTTATATCGCGGTGGGCGTAAACCCAGGCCTGACTGAGCGGCGCCTGAAGGGCCTGAGCTACCTGGGCAGCCTCACCAGGACCGCCGACATCATCATCGGCCTGCTGCTTCTGATGGTGTCCCATGGCCTGCGGCGGCGTAAGCGGCGTGCCTGGGAGGCAGTGCTGGCGCTGCTGGGTGCGGGCCTGCTCGTGCACGTGGTCCTCGGGCTGGTCGTTTACAACTCTGACCCCGACGGCGCCCGGCCCGCGTTCCGCCCGGTCTCCACGGCCATATCCGCCTTGCTCATCGTGGTGCTGATCTGGTTCCGCCGCGAGTTCTACGCGGTTGGCGATCCGCGGACCCGGTGGCGGGCGCTCTGGGTGCTGTGCTACCTGGTCTTGGCCGATATCCTCATCGGCCTTGCCTATCTGTCGGTGAGCCGGGGCCTGCTGACGAATTACAGCCCTGGGCAGCGCATCCAGTCGGTCGTGTTCAGCCTGGTCGGGTTCACCGGGCCGGTCCAGTTCAAGGCCGCGAGCGGCCCGGATCATTTCGCGTTCGTGACTGGCGGACTGGGGTTGTTCACCCTGGTGGTCGCGGCGTTTATGTTCCTGCGGCCGGCCCGCCGGGCGAGCCGCATGTCGCCGGCCGACGCGACGCGCATCCGGGAGTTGCTGGCCAGGCATGGGGACCAGGACTCACTGGGGTACTTCGCGCTCCGACACGACAAGAACATCATCTGGTCGCCGTCCGGGAAATCATGCATCGGCTACCGGGTGCTGTCGGGAGTGATGCTCGCCAGCGGTGATCCGCTCGGCGACCCCGAGGCGTGGCCCGGCGCCATCAACGCGTTCCTGGACGAGGCGGCAAGGCACGCCTGGGTGCCCGCGGTCATTGGCTGCGGGGAACTTGGCGCGGAGATCTGGTGCCGCGAAGGTAACCTGACCGCGCTTGAACTCGGCGACGAGGCGGTCGTGAGCGTGGCCGAGTTCAGCTTGCAGGGCCGAGCGATGCGCAACGTCCGGCAGATGGTCGGCCGGGTCTGCCGGCAGGGCTACACGGCCGAGATCCGGCGGGTCGAGGACATTCCCAAGGCCGAGCTCGGCCGGCTGGTGCGCCAGGCCGATAGCTGGCGCGGCAGCCCGACCGAGCGCGGCTTCTCGATGGCGCTCGGCCGGGTAGGCGGTGCGGCGGATGGACAGTGCGTCGTCGCGACCGCAACGCAGGACGGCGTGCTGCGCGCCGTGCTGCACTTCGTTCCGTGGGGTAACGACGGTCTGTCGCTGGACCTAATGCGCCGGGACCGGTCAGCCGCGCCGGGGCTGAACGACTTCCTCATCGTCGAAGCCATCAAGGCAGCCGGCGACCTTGGGGTCAAGCGGATCTCGCTGAACTTCGCGGTTTTCCGGGCGGCGCTGGAGCGCGGCGAGCGGATCGGTGCCGGGCCGGTGCTGCGGGCCTGGCGCGGGATTCTGCTGTTCCTGTCGCGATGGTTC
The DNA here is from genome assembly GCA_963804435.1 of uncultured Actinomycetota bacterium. GTDB lineage: Bacteria > Actinomycetota > Actinomycetes > Streptosporangiales > Streptosporangiaceae > JAJYUU01. Next base: position 964,956 of record CAWDQI010000003.1, read on the forward strand.
CAGATCGAGTCGCTGTATAAGTTCAATGCCAAGTTCAGCCCGGAATGGGTGCCGCGGTTCCTGGTCTTCCCGGGCACCACGGACGCGCCGCGGATAGGCCTGGCTGCGCTGGAGGCCGAGGCGTTTCTGGTCTGGCCAACGATCGGACTCGGCAGGATCGTCAGCAAACTGAGCCCAACGCGGCTGCGCAGGCTAGCCGCGGCCGCGGCCGACGGCATCCGGCTGACGGCTGAGACCTAAGCCGCGAACGTAGCCGACCCTCCGGTTGCGGGCGCACCGGGGCTCGCGCCGCCCCGACGCCGCCGGGGTTATGGCTTTTGGGGGGAGCGCGGGGGGCTTGCCCCCCGAGGCCGCGAGTGGAACTAGATTAGCTGTCATGACCAGCGAGGATGACCTGCTAGCGGGCGCGTCGCAGTGCCTGGTCATGGGCGTGGTCAACGTCACGCCAGACTCATTCTCGGATGGCGGCAGCTGGCTGGACCCGGACAAGGCAGTCGCGCATGGCCTTGAGCTGGCGAGCCAGGGGGCGGACATCATCGACGTTGGCGGCGAGTCGACCCGGCCCGGTGCGCAGCGGGTGCCGGCCGCCGACGAGCTCAGGCGGGTCCTGCCGGTAGTGACGGCCCTGGCCGCGGCCGGATGCCGGGTCAGCATCGACACTATGCGGGCCGAGGTGGCCGGCCGTGCGCTGGACGCCGGCGCCATGATGATCAATGACGTGAGCGGTGGTCTGGCCGATCCCGGCATGCCTGGCGTCGCCGCCGCGGCCGGCGTGCCTTACGTGGTCAATCACTGGCGCGGGCACAGCTCCGATATGTACGGCCCGGCTGTCTATGCCGACGTAGTAGCGGAGGTTCGGCAGGAGCTCAGCCTGCGGGTACAGGCCCTTGCGGACGCCGGCGTCGACCCGGCTCAGCTCATCCTTGACCCCGGACTCGGCTTCGCCAAGCTACCCGACCACAACTGGAAGTTGCTGGCCAGCCTGAGCAGCATCGCGCGCCAGCCCGGCTATCAGGCCCCGTTTCCAGTGCTGGTCGCTGCGTCCCGGAAGGGCTTCCTCGGCAAGTTGCTGGCTGGATCGCAGGGCCAGCCACGGCCGTTCTCGGGCAGCGACGATGCGACCATCGCGGTGACGGCGCTGGCAGTAGCGGCCGGCGCGTGGTGCGTCCGCGTGCACGTGGTGCCCGGCAACCTAGACGCGGTCAAGGTCGCTACGCGCTGGCGTCGCGAGTCCACTAAGGAAGGCGAAGCCCTCCATGGCTGATGTTTTTGGGGCTGGCGCCGCAGGTGCGCAGAGTTTTTCCGGGAGCGCAAGCGGCGGAGAGGGGTTTTCGGGGGGTACCCAGGGGGCGGAGCCGCGTCTTTCCGGGGGCCCACAGCCCGGCGAGGGGTTTTCGGGGGGTGAACGGGGTCAGGAGGGGTTTTCGGGGGGTACACGGGGGGCGGAGCCCCCCGTGGGTGCGGAGGTCCCCGTTGTGTTGGACCGGATTTCAATTGTGGGGCTTCGCCAGCACGGTCGGCACGGCGTGCTGCCGGAGGAGCGTGCCACCGGTCAGGACTTCATCGTGGACGCGGTGCTGTGGCTCGACACCAGGCCGGCGGCCACCGCCGACAATCTGGGGCTGACGGCGGACTACGGACAGCTCGCGGCCCGGCTGGCGGACATCGTGGCGGGCGAGCCCGTCGCCCTGATCGAGACCCTTGCGGCCCGGCTCGTGGCAGAATGCCTGACCGACCGGGCAGTGCAGGCGGCCGACGTGACAGTGCACAAGCCACAGGCACCGGTCGCCCAGCAGGTGGCCGACATAGCCGTGACGATACGGCGAAGCCGGAAATGACGGCCGGGTCAGGCGCGAGGACCGTTGTGGTCTCGCTTGGCAGCAACCTCGGCGACCGCCTCGGGCACCTGCAACTGGGGCTATCAGTCGTATGCGGAGCCGGGCTGACATGCCAGGCCGTGTCCAGCGTGTTCGAGACCGATCCGGTCGGCGGCCCAGCCCAGGACAACTACCTGAATGCGGTGATGCTGGCGCGAAGCGCGTTGCCAGCCAGCGATATCCTGGCGCGCTGCCAGGCGGCCGAGTCCGCGGCCGGCCGGGTCCGGGCGGAACGCTGGGGTCCGAGAACCCTTGATGTCGACCTCATCGCGTGCGGCGCCGAGATCAGCCAGCGGCCAGGGCTGATGTTGCCTCATCCGCGGGCGCATGAGCGCGCCTTCGTTCTCGTGCCGTGGCTTGAGCTCGATCCGGACGCGACGCTGCCGGGGCACGGCCGCGTCGCGGATTTGCCCGCTGCTGGCCAGCTTGCCGGGATCCGCCGCCAGCCGCTGCTACGGCTCACGCTGCCGGCCTGCGCGAGTCCGGCGGGTGCAGGCCGGTGAACCTCACTCGGCCGGGCACGCTAGCCGTGATCTTCGGCGGCTGTGCCCTGCTCGCGTGGCTGGCGGTACGCGCCACCTTCGAGAATCTGCCGCTGCTGCCGATAACCGCGATTCCGGCCCTAGCGGCACTGGCCATCGCGGAGACCGCCGTGGCCAGGAACGTCCGCGGCCGGCTGACCGGCCGGCGGCCAGGCAAGCCGGTGGCGCCGATTGCCGTAGCCAGGCTGGTCGCGCTGGCCAAGGCGAGCTCAGCGGCCGCCGCTGCGATCGGCGGCCTGGCCGGCGGCTACCTTGCCTACGTCCTTGGACTGCTCGACAAGCCGGTGCCCGCCAGGGACGCGCGGGTTGCCGGCGCGACGCTCGTGGCCGCGATTGCCCTGCTGGTCGCGGCGACCTACCTGGAGCGCAGCTGCCGCGACCCGAACCCGCCAGACGATGACGACACATCGCCGGACCCGCGCGACGATTGGCAGTGGCATTCCTGACGGCCCCGGCTGCGGCCAGATCAGCCAGGTCGGAGAGGATTCTCGGCAGGCGGCTGGACAAGGCGGTGAGCAATCGTGATCGTATTCGTGCTTGCGGTCGGCTACGTCCGCATCGATGGCGGCGGTGAGACCGGGCTCCGCCAGCTGTGGCACCCGATGTCATATGGAGACTGAAGCGGCCCCCGCCGGCCACGACCACCCGGCTCGGCTCGATGTAGGCGTCGTCGGTGCCGGGCGGGTCGGCACCGCGCTGGCCGTAGCCCTGAGCCGGGCCGGCCATCGCGTAACGGGTGCGTCGGCGGTGTCGGCGGCGTCACGCCGGCGGGTCGACAGGTATCTGCCAGGTACGCCCGTCATGGAGCCAGCCGACGTAATCGGCGCGGCCGACCTGGTGCTACTGACGGTGCCGGACGACGCGCTGGGCGCTCTGGTGAGCGGGCTGGCCGCGACCGGCGCACCGTTGGCTGGCCGTCTGCTCGCGCACGCCAGCGGCCGGCATGGCCTTGCCGTACTTGAGCCGGCCGCCCGGCTTGGCGCGCTGCCGATGGCGTTGCATCCGGTCATGACATTTACCGGGCGGCCGGATGATGTTGACCGGATTGCAGGCATCAGCTTCGGAGTGACAGCGCCGCCGCAATTGCGCCCCGCTGCCGAGGTCCTAGTGCTGGAGATGGGCGGCGAGCCGGTGTTCATCGCCGAGGAAGACCGCGGGCTTTATCACGCAGCGCTGGCCGGCGCGGCGAATCACCTCGTGACCCTGGTGGTGCAAGGAGCCGACCTGCTGAAGCGGGCTGGCGTGGCGCAGCCGGCCAGAATGCTCGGCCCGCTGCTTGTCGGCGGCGCTCGACAATGCGCTGCGGCTCGACGACGCGGCGCTGACCGGGCCAGTCGCGCGGGCCGACGCCGAGACGGTCGCCAGCCACGTTGAGGCGCTCCGGGCTGCCGCCCCAGAGGCGCTCGGCTCCTACCTGGCAATGGCCAGGCTGACGGCTACCAGAGCGCTCGCAGCGGGAACCCTGACCGCAGCGGACGCGCAGCGCCTGCTCGACGTACTCGCAGAGGGACCGCGGTGATGTCGGCCAGTCCTCCTGCTCGCACGCTGTCCATGCCGATTCTGGCCAGAACCAGGAAGGGAGTTGCGACCGCCAGGGCGACGCTGACCGGGCCGGTCGTGCTCGTGCCGACGATGGGAGCGCTGCATGACGGCCATCGCTCGCCGTTGCGGCTGGCTCGCGAACTGGCCGGACCCGGCGGTAGCGTCGTTGTCTCGATCTTCGTCAACCCGCTGCAATTCGGGCCGTCGGAGGACTTTGCCCGGTACCCGCGGTCATTCGAAAAAGACCTGGCCATCTGCGCTGAGGAGGGCGTGAGTCTGGTGTTCGCTCCGGACGTCAGCCAGATGTACCCCCAGCTGCCGCTGGTCACCGTCAACCCGGGGCCAGCTGGCCGGATGCTCGAAGGCAAGTCCCGGCCGGGCTTCTTCGATGGAGTGCTGACCGTAGTGCTGAAGCTATTCCAGCTGACAGCGCCTGACACGGCCGTATTCGGCCAGAAGGACGCGCAGCAAGTGGAGTTGATCCGCCAGATGGCGGCTGACCTTGACCTGGGGGTGCAGGTCGTGGCTGCGCCGCTGCACCGCGACCCCGACGGGCTGGCCGCATCCAGCCGGAATGCGTACCTGTCGGCCCAGGACCGGGCGGCCGCGCTCGCATTGCCGCGGGCGCTGGCAGCCGCCGTATCGGCGGCCGGCCAGGGTGCGGCCGCAGCGCTTGCCGCGGCCCGGATGGTGCTGGACGCAGGGGCCGCTGGGACGCCGCCGGTCGAGCTTGATTATCTGGCGCTGGTCGACCCGGATACCTTCGCTGAGGTGGGGCCAGACCATAAGGGCCACGCCCTGCTGCTGGTGGCGGCCAAGGTCGGGGGCACCCGGCTGATCGACAACTCTGCTCTCGAGCTTTCCGGCGGCTCACCGTGATCGCCCGCCGTCTGCTCGCACCGCCGCCAGGCTGGCGCAGGGACGCCGACGTGGTCGTGGTCGGGTCGGGCGTGGCGGGCGTGACCACCGTGCTCGCCATCCGCAGGGCACTGCCCGATGCGCGCATCCTGCTTGCCACCAAATCCGTACTCGATGATGGCTCCACCCGCTGGGCCCAGGGCGGCGTGGCCGCTGCGCTAGGCCCCGGCGACTCGCCCGACCAGCACATGAAGGACACTCTCGTCGCGGGGGCCGGCCTCAGCGACCCGCGCGCGGTCCGGGCGCTGGTCACCGAGGGGCCGGACGCGGTCCGGCGGCTGATCGGCATCGGCGCCGAATTCGACCGCGAGCCGTCCGGGCCGCTGGCACTGACCAGGGAAGGCGGTCACCTCCGCCGTCGGATCGCGCACGCCGGCGGCGATGCTACCGGGGCCGAGGTATCGCGTGCGCTGCTCGCAGCGCTGGCCGCCGCGGGAGCTAGCGCTCAGCTCGAGGTGATCGAGCACGCCCTGGCCATCGACCTGCTACTCACGCCTGGCGGCCGGGCGGCAGGCATCACGCTGCATGTGCTCGGGGAGGGTCAGACCGACGGCGTCGGCGCGGTGCATGCGAGCGCGGTCGTTCTGGCGACCGGCGGGTTCGGCCAGGTCTACTCGGCCACCACCAATCCGCCGGTGTCCACCGGCGACGGTGTTGCGCTCGCGCTTCGGGCCGGGGCAGAGGTGGCGGACCTGGAGTTCGTGCAGTTCCATCCCACTGTCCTGTGGCTCGGTCCGGACTCGCGCGGGCGGCAGCCGCTGATCTCCGAGGCCGTCCGGGGCGAAGGCGCTGTCCTCGTTGACGGTGCCGGGCGAAAGCTCATGACCGGCCAGCATCCACTTGGTGACCTGGCGCCGCGCGACGTGGTCGCAAAGGCGATCATGCGTGAGATGATCTCGACCGGAACCGACCACATGTTCCTCGACGGGCGCGGGCTCGGCGGCGCAGTCTGGGAGCACCGGTTCCCGACCGTCCTGGCCAGCTGCAAGGAGCATGGCATCGATCCGGTGACCGAGCTGATCCCGGTGGTCCCGGCGGCGCACTACGCCAGCGGCGGCGTCCGGACCGACCTGCAGGGCCGCACCAGCGTGCCTGGGCTCTATGCCTGCGGTGAGACGGCCTGCACTGGCGTGCACGGCGCCAACCGGCTGGCCTCCAACTCACTGCTCGAAGGGCTCGTATTCGCCGAGCGGATCGCGGCCGCGCTGGCCCGCGGGCTGCCGCCTGCCGCCAAGCCAGCGGCGCACGACGACCGCCCCCCCGGCTTGCTTGACGCGGCCGTCGTTCGCCCGCTGCAGCAGCTGATGTCGAAGAACGCGGGGGTGTTGCGCTCGGGCAGCGGGCTGGCGGAAGCGGCAGCCGGACTCGCCGAACTAGGCTTCCTCGAATCCGGCAAGCCTGATGCCGATGCATGGCAGGCGACCAACTTGCATTTGGTGGCCTCGGCCTTGGTGAGCGCTGCCTGGGCACGCCAGGAGACGCGCGGCAGCCACTGGCGAGATGACTTCGGCGATGAGAGTGCAGCCTGGCGCGGGCACCTGATTCTGTCGCTCGGGGCGTCCGGGCTGACTTCCGTCTTCGAGCCGGTGCTCGATGAGTGAGGCTGCGGCCGCGGGCGTGCCGGGCCCCGTTCCCGCCCTGAGCGGGCCGATGGCGGAGCGGCTGGCGGCCACCGGACTCGATCCGGTCGGTGTTGTCGCCGTCGTCAGCGCGGCGCTGGCCGAAGATCTTGCAGGCGGCATTGACCTCACCACTGCTGCGACGGTGCCCCCGGCTGCTTCCGGCCGGGCTGACCTGGTAGCCAGAACCGCAGGCGTCCTGGCGGGGCTCCCAGTAGCCGAGGCTGCCTTCTGGCTGGCGTCCGCAGGCGCCTCAGGCCAGTGCGGGCAAGCTCCCGGCGAAGAAGCCGTGGTGTGCACGTCGCTGGCGGCCGACGGTGACCGGATCGAAGCCGGGCAGGCCGTATTGACCGTGTCCGGCTCGATAGCGGCGATACTCACCGCCGAGCGCACCGCGCTGAATCTGCTCTGCCACTTGTCCGGCGTCGCCACGCTAACGAGGCAATGGGTGGATGCGGTCGCGGGCACGCGGGCGCGGATCCGGGACACCCGCAAGACATTGCCGGGCATGCGGGCCCTGCAGAAGTACGCAGTCCGGTGCGGCGGGGGCGTGAACCACCGGATGACGCTGTGGGACGCAGCACTCATCAAGGACAATCACGTGGCCGCGGCCGGGTCGGTGGCCGTCGCATTCGCCGCTGTCCGGGCGCGCGCCGCCGGCGTCCCGGTTGAAGTCGAGTGCGACACGCTCGCCCAGGTCGCAGAAGCACTGGGAGCAGGCGCCGACCTCATACTGCTGGACAACTTCGGCCTGCCGGAGCTCGCTGAGGCAGTGCGGCTGGCCGCCGGCCGGGCGCTGCTGGAGGCTAGCGGCGGCCTGACCCTGGCTGGAGCCAGGGCCGTCGCCGAAACGGGCGTGGACTACCTTGCCGTAGGGGCGCTGACGCACTCGGCACCAGCCCTCGACATCGGACTGGACCTGGTCCAGACCGGCTAGCGAGCGGGAGCGACATGCTGCTGACCATTGATGTCGGGAACACCAACACCGTGCTCGGCGTCTTCGAAGGCGACGAGGTCGTCGAGCACTGGCGGATCTCGACCGATCCGGTGCGAACCGCCGACGAGCTCGCCGTACTGCTGCAGGGCCTGCTGCGGCAGAGCACGCTGTTTACCGAGCCCAACGTGAGCGGTATCGCACTCTGCTCGACCGTGCCGTCGGTGCTGCACGAGCTGCGCGAAATGATCCGACGCTATTACGGCGACGTGCCCGCGGTGATCGTGGAGCCTGGCGTGAAAACCGGCGTGCCGCTGCGCTACGACAACCCGAAGGAGGTCGGCAGCGACCGGATCATGAACGCGGTCGCGGCGGCGCACTTGTATGGTGGTCCCGCGATCGTGGTTGACTTCGGCACATCAACGAACTTTGACGCCGTCAGCGAACGGGGCGAGTTTGTCGGCGGCGCACTCGCGCCAGGCATCGAGATCTCGGTGGATGCTCTCTCCCGGCGGGCCGCGCAATTGCTGAAGGTCGAGCTCGCCCGGCCGAGCCGGGTCATCGGCAAGAGCACCGTCGAAGCGCTGCAGTCCGGGATCATCTTTGGCTTCGCGGGTCAGATCGAAGGAATCGCGACCCGGATGGCCGCAGAGCTGGCACCTGCCGATCCCAAGTCAGTGACCGTCATCGCCACTGGCGGGCTCGCGCCGCTGGTTATCGAGGAGGTGTCGGTCATTGACGCATACGAACCATGGCTGACGCTCATCGGGCTGCGGCTCACCTACGAGCGCAACACCGCCGACCGTCATGCCGCTGACCGTCGTAGCGCTGACCATCGTGTCGCTGACGGCAATGCCGCTGACGGCCATGCTGGGGACGGGCGAGGCGCGGATACTGCGGTGACCGGCTGACGGCCGCACCGGTACCCTCAGGCAGATGACGGAGGACGAGAACCGTGGGGCGGCCGTGCCGGAGCAGATGCAGGTGCGGCTGGCCAAGATTGACCGGATGCGCTCCGCCGGCCTCGACCCGTACCCAGTTGGTTACCCGCGCACGCACACGATCGCGCAAGTGCGAAGTGAGTTCGGCGAACTGCCGCCCGATACTGCGACGGGCAAGCGCGTCGGCGTAACCGGACGGGTCGTGCTGTACCGGACCGGCGGAAAGCTCTGCTTCGCCACGATCAGGGATGTCAGCGGCGAGCTCCAGGTGATGATCTCCCTGGACCGGGCGGGCGAGCAGGCGCTCACGGCCTGGAAGCAATTCGTCGACCTCGGCGATCACATCGGCGTGACCGGCGAGGTCATCTCTTCTAGGAGCGGCGAGCTGTCGGTCCTGGCCGACTCGTTCGCCATCACGGCTAAGGCGCTGCGGCCGTTGCCGGACAAGTACAAGGGCCTCACCGACCCCGAGTCCCGAGTCCGGCAGCGTTATCTGGACCTGATCACTAATCCGGCCGTGCGGCAGAGCGCCGCGGAACGTGCTGCCGTTACCAGGTCAGTCCGTGAGGAACTGCACGCTCGTGGTTACCTGGAGGTCGAGACGCCGGTGCTGCAGACGCTGCATGGCGGCGCCAACGCGCGGCCGTTCACCACGCATATCAACGCCTTCAACCTGGACTTGTACCTCCGGATTGCGTTGGAGCTGTACCTCAAGCGGCTGGTCGTCGGCGGCATCGAGCGGGTCTACGAGATCGGCCGGATATTCCGCAACGAAGGCGCCGACGCGACCCACAATCCGGAATTCACGATGCTCGAGGTGTACCAGGCGTATGGCGACTACAACACGATGGAGTCCTTGACCCGGGAATTGCTGCAGGCGGCTGCGGTGGCCGCGCACGGCAGCCAGGTGGCCCGCAGGCCGGACGGATCCGAAGTCGACATCAGCGGGAACTGGCGCCAGGCCACCGTGCACGGTTCGCTCTCCGAAGCACTGGGCGCGGAAGTCACGCCGGACACTGATGAGAAGGAGCTGCGCCGGTTCGCCGCCAACCGCCAGATCGAACTCCAGCCGGGCTGGAACCGAGCGCAGGTGCTGCTAGAGCTGTATGAGCGGCTGGTCGAGGCGCACACCGTGGAGCCAACGTTCTATCGGGACTTCCCGGTGGAGGTTGCGCCGCTGACCCGGCAGCATCGTGACGATCCGCGGCTCGCCGAGAAGTGGGATCTTGTCGCTTTCGGTACCGAGATAGCGACCGCCTACTCCGAGCTGGTCGACCCCGTCGAGGAGCGGGCCAGGCTGACAGCGCAATCGCTGCTGGCGGCTGGCGGGGATGCCGAGGCGATGCAGCTCGACGAGGATTTTCTGCGGGCGCTTGAGTACGGCATGCCGCCCAGCGGCGGAATGGGCATGGGAATCGACCGGATGCTGATCATGCTGACCGGCGCGCCCATTCGCGAGACCGTGCTGTTCCCGCTGGTCAAGCCGAGCTAGCCAAGCCAAGGCGAAATAGTGAATCTAGAGTTGGGTCAATTAGTGCGCAGCGGGATCGGGGTGGATGGGGTCGAGAGCTTCGTTGAGGTCGCTGGGCGGGGGGTCGGCTGCTGGCCCGGACGCGGACCGCCGGGCGATCAGGGGAGACGTTATGGCTGACCTGCCTGCCCGGCCGGACCTCGGCCAGCTCCATCACCAGGCCAAGGACCTACTGCGCGCCGCTCAGCGCGGCGACCCCGATGCGGTCGCGCGGATCCGCGCGGTCTCTGGCCCGCTCATTCTCTCCTCGGCGCAGCTCGCGCTGGCCCGCGAGTTCGGGTTCGCCAGCTGGGCCAGGCTCGGGCTGGAGGTGGAGCGCCGCGATATCCTCAACGGCCGCGACCTGTCCCGGCTGGCTCGGCTGCTGGCCGAGCATCCGGAGCTGGCCACCACGAAGATGGAGCACTGGGCCGACCGGCAGCACGGCGAGCCGCTTGGCTACATCACGATGATGCGCTTCAACCACGACCGGCTCGGGCTGCCGCGCGAACTCCCCGGCACTGGCGCCATCGCCAGGGCGCTGATCGACGCCGGGGCGGCGGTGGACGGCCGTCCCGTGGACAAGGAAACCCCGCTGATCACAGCCGCGAGCTGCGGCGACGCCGAGGTCGCCAGGGCGCTCATCGAGGCCGGGGCCGACATCGACGCCATCTCCGCACCCGATTCCGGCGGCGTGCCCAGCGGCACCGCGGTGGACCATGCGGCCGTGTTCGGCATGACCGAGGTCCTCGACGTCCTGGTAGCCGCCGGAGCCCGCATCGACAGCCTGGAGATGGCCGCCGCCGCCGGCGATATCACCGGCTGGCCGCTGGCCCGGTTCACCCGCCAGAGCCGGATCAGGGCGCTGGTATTCGCCGCCGACCACCAGCGGCTGGACGTCATCGACCAGCTCATCGAGGCGGGAACGCCGGTCAACGAGGCCGACGCCGAATGGGGACGGCTGCCGCTGCACACCGCGGCAGGTAACGGCCGGGCCGCCAGCGTCCGGCGGCTGCTAGCCCACGGCGCCGACCCCGATCTCCGCGACCCCGAGCATCACCGCACCCCGCTGGAGGAATGCCAGCCGGCCGATAGTCCGGGGCACCGCGAGGTCGAGGCCATCCTCAAGCCCCTCACCCAGAACGGCGGCGCCCACCTCTGAAATGGCGACTGCCCGGCCAGAGGGGGGGAGTCTGGCCGGGCAGTCCGGGGGGAGCCGAGCTCTTTATGTGGCTACTGCGTCACTGCTGGCTGCGTCAGGCGACGATCCGCACCGCGCCGGCATAGGCGCTCCAGAACACCGCTTGGACTTGCACCGGCTGGCCGTAGGTAGGCGCGTCCACCATCAGGCCGTTGCCCAGGTAGATGCCGACATGCCCGAGGTCGGCGAAGAAGAACACCAGATCGCCGGGCTGAAGCTCACTGCGGGAGATGTGCTCGCCTTCGTTCCACAGGTCGCCGGTGTAGTGCATGAGGCTGATGCCGACCTTGGCGTAGGCCCAGACGACAAGCCCCGAGCAGTCGTAGGCGTCAGGCCCCGCCGCTCCCCAGGAGTACGGCTTGCCCCGTTGGCTGAGCGCCCACCGCAACGCCTGGACTTCGGCCGAGTCGCCGCCGGGCACCTTGATGTTGGGATACTGGCCCGTGCGCTGGAAGATCGCCTCGGCCTGCTGGTAGGCCTGGCTGTTGAAGAAGCTCTCCTTCTTCTGGATGGCGGCGACCTTCCGGGCAAGCTGCCCGGACAATGCCTTCGCATGCTGCTGCTCCTGGGCTGCGGCTTCCTGCGCGCGCCGGGCCGCCGTCGCCGCGCTCTGCACCAGCGCCAGCTTCGCGCCGTTCTCGCGCTCGATCTGGGTCATCATCGACGCCCGGTTCAGCAAGCTCTGCGGCGAGGAACTCTGCAGGAGCTCCAGGGACGGGTTCATGCCCTCGTTCATGTACCCCTCGACCGCGATCGCGCCGACCGCCGACTGGTCCCGCGCCAGCAACTGAAAGTCCCTGGCCGCGTCCTCCCTGGCGATGATGACGTCTGCCTTGGCCTGCCTGAGCTGGATCTTGAGGGTGTCGTATTGCTGGCTGAGACTGTCGATCTGCTGAGAAAGCTTGTTGGCCTCGGCGAGGGTGGCCTTCAGGCTGGGGTTGCCCGAGGCCGGCTTGGCATCAGCAGCGCCCAGCGGGAGGATCGCCGCGCACATGGCCACGATGCTGGCCACGACGGCCGCGCGGCGCCAACCGGCGGCACGGGAAATCGCGGGGAACGGGGCTGACGACTTCTGTGAAACATGCCTGCCATGTGGCATGTGCTTCACGTAGCGTGCTCCTCTCCTAGTCCGCCTACCGGGTTAGCTGACGGGTTCGGGCCGGAGAAGCCCTACGGCGGGCCCGCCCGGCTTGAGCCGGCGTGGCCTGCCGATTCACCCCCGGGGTTTGTGGGTCCCCGGCTTCCTGGCTCACGCGGGCGAAACAGGAACTCGGCGGGTCGCCGCGCGCCGTCCGGTCATCCGGCCGGTCGCAAACGGCTAACAGCGATGGAGGTTAATCCAGACCCTCGTCGCCGCGTGGCAAAACAGCGAAGATTTTTGACTCGGCACTATCAACGTTGCGTATCTTCGTGCGTTGCCGTTGGCGCTATCGCGGTTTCGAACCATAGTCCACGGTCGGCCCGTGGTAGCCCTGATTATGATCGTTGCCGCAGGTCAGACGGCGTGTCATGGCGGACTGTAGCGTCGCGTGATCTGCGCGTGATCTGTACGGATTGACACAGGGCACCAAGTCGCAGCGAAATGTACAGGCGCCGTGACAGCCAGTGCGCAGCCATATTGCCAGGGCTCGCCGTTGTTTGACATGCTGACATCCGGGGGGATGTCCCCCGAATCCCCCGGCGCACCCAAATCGTCCTGGGGACGCCATCCGGAGTCCCCGAGGATGTCTCATTCCCTGCGGCGCCGGTTGGCTGGCGGCGGCAGCGGAGGCAGCAGGATGGACTACGCGGTCAGGCGTGCCCGGACTCACGACGTGCGTGCGATCCGGCAACTCATCGATGCGAACGCCGGGTCTGGGCGGTTGCTCGATAAGGCTACGGTTGCGCTCTACGAGGACGTGCAGGAGTTCTGGGTGGCGACCTGTACCGAGGACGCAGTCGTAGGTTGTGGAGCCCTGCACGTGATGTGGGAGGATCTCGCGGAGATACGCACGCTGGCGGTATCGGACCGTCATCAGGGTCGTGGCGTGGGGCGCCAGATCGTCTTGGCGTTGCTCGACGCGGCCAGGGACGTGGGCGTCAGCCGCGTCTTCGTACTCACGTTCGCAGTCGAGTTCTTCCGGCGTCATGGATTCACCGAGATCGCAGGGCAGGCCGCGACTCCCGAGGTCTATGCCGAGCTGCTGCGGTCATATGACGAAGGCGTGGCCGAGTTTCTTGATCTCGACCGCGTCAAGCCGAACACCCTCGGCAACGCCCGGATGCTTCTGCGAATCTGACGCCTTTAGCCGGGCCCCGGCCACGCTTATGACTGGGATCTTTGACTATGATCAAGGAGCGCTTTCTCGATTATGACCCGCAACAGTGGGACACGGCGTATATAACTGGCCAGCTAGCAACGCAGATATGCACGTTGCGGACTGAGACATGCGCCCGTCCCTTTACTAGGCAGGTAGACCGGCCCAGCTGGACTTCGGATGACAAGCGCATTTGTGAAACGGGCCGGTAATGCGCCCGGATGTCGAGCAAACAGCAACCAATCCGGTCCCGCAGGTGCCGCGTCGCGACCCGGCCATGCCAATCCATGTCAGCCTCGGAGGCAGAAACCGTGCCACGATATCGCCGACCGAAGGATTAGTCCTTAGCCCCAGTCCGGAGAACGTGGACCTCGCAGGATGGCTGGTGGTAAACACCCGGAGTCGCTTACGCGCAAAGGACCGATTACCAACGGCTGCGGCGCTCGGTGACCTTCGCTGGTCCCCGGTTGGGTGCCGCGCGCCGCATTGCGGCACAATCAGGTAATACGCAGCCGCAGGCAGCCGCACTAAGGCAGGCAGGCAGGCAATGCGTCGCGGGCGGAGATCCACCTGCCCTGGGCGGGCCAGAGCGGCCTGGCTGGCTAGGCGGCACCGCCTTTACCTGCTCTGGGCAGCGTGCCGCAGGCATCCGCATAACGGAAGGGGCACCTGATGAAGGACTTGTCAGTGCTAACTCCGCCGCTGCTGATCGGTGCTGTGGTAGTGATGGCTATTGTCGCGTTCCTGCGCCATGAGATGCGCAGATCGCGACCACGAGGCGAAGATCAGACAGCCGGTATTTCACCCGCCGAGCAGTTGGAAGACAACGACCTGGATAGCGCGTCAGGTGGGCAAGGCGCTTCGTCCGCCGCCGATGGCAGCTAAGTACCGTCGATGACACTGCGTTACTGACGACGGCCGCATTGTTCGACCCATCTACCGCTTCGCCGATACCTAAACGGCTATCTCGAATTGTCAAGCAGCCGAGAGGTGGTATATCTTTGGCAACCTAAAAGACTTCAAGGAAAGGCCGCAGCCTGATGGTGCAGAAGACCGTAGTAACGGTAGTTTGTGATCTCCCCCACGACGGCGAGGTCGAAGGGAGCGAGACCGTTTCGTTCTCGGTCGACAGCGCCGCGTACGAGATCGACCTCTGTTCCCCACACTCAAAGGAACTGCACGACCTCTTCGGTGGATACATAGAGCATGCCCGTCGCGTCAGCGGCGTGGCGCGTCGGCGGAAGACGCGTAGCGGACCTGGCCGTGAGCGCAGCTCGGAAATCAGGCAGTGGGCCCGTGAGCGCGGCGACAAGGTCAGCGAGCGCGGTCGCATTCCGGCGTCGATCATTCAGGAATACGAAGCCACGCACTAACGTGCGCGCTCTGCTTTAGCCGGGACCCAGGGTCATTTGCCGGCCGCGCTGTCGGCGCCGGCGTGAGCCTGGGCACTTCGCCCGAACTCAGGCGGTTGCTCAGTCTGCGCCGTCCCCGTTCCAGCCGGGATCCCTGGCGCTGCCGACCGGAGGAATCTTCGGCGGCGAGCCGTACGTCGATGTCAGTCGCGACTCAGCCCGACCCCGCCGCGTATCGGAAGCCCACGCCAGGTCCGGGTCCCCTGCACCGCGCTAGCATCTCGTGCCCAGGTCGGCCGCGGCCCGGCTGGCCCCGGCCCGCGGCCGGGCGCCCCCGGGCCGGTACGACGTTGACACCTTTGGTCCGGTCCGCGGACGCCACGCCGTAACGGTATGAAACTCTCATTGCCGGTCGTACCGGACGCCAGTCTGTTCGCTGCGGGCGTAGCCCGGGACAATTGCTTTCGCTGCCGGCGTAGCTGGGAACACTGTCTCTTCAGCCCAGGTTGAATGGGATGAACGCCCTGCTGGCGGGGAACGTTTTGAGTAGTGCGGTCCCCGCACGCCAAGGCGCCGCCCGGTAAACGGGCTAACATGCGGAAGGGACGGGGCAGATCGGGTGCCCCAGCCCCGACCGCGCTGTGAGGAGCGACGAGATGTTCGAGAGGTTTACCGACCGGGCGCGGCGGGTTGTTGTTCTGGCGCAAGAAGAGGCCAGGATGCTCAACCACAACTACATCGGCACCGAGCACATCCTGCTGGGCCTCATCCATGAGGGAGAAGGCGTTGCAGCTAAGGCACTTGAGTCGCTGGGGATAAGCCTCGAAGCCGTACGGCAGCAGGTTGAGGAGATTATCGGCCAGGGCCAGCAGGCCCCGTCGGGTCACATCCCGTTCACGCCGCGGGCCAAGAAGGTGCTCGAGCTCTCCCTGCGAGAAGCGCTTCAGCTTGGCCACAACTACATCGGCACCGAGCACATCCTGCTCGGCCTGATCCGTGAGGGCGAGGGCGTCGCCGCCCAGGTGCTGGTCCGCCTCGGTGCTGACCTGAACCGGGTCCGGCAGCAGGTGATCCAGCTTCTCCACGGGTACCAGGGCAAGGAGCCTGCTGCGGCCGGCGCCCCGTCCGAGAGTGCGCCGTCGACCTCGCTGGTGCTTGACCAGTTCGGCCGCAACCTCACCGCAGCCGCCCGAGAAGGCAAGCTCGATCCGGTCATTGGGCGGGATAAGGAAATCGAGCGGGTGATGCAGGTCCTGTCCCGCCGGACCAAGAACAACCCGGTGCTGGTGGGCGAACCAGGGGTCGGCAAGACAGCGGTCGTGGAAGGGCTAGCCCAGAAGATCGTCAAGGGCGAAGTGCCGGAGACGCTGAAGGAGAAGCAGCTCTACACGCTCGACCTCGGCGCGTTGGTTGCTGGCTCCCGCTACCGCGGTGATTTTGAAGAGCGCCTCAAGAAAGTCCTGAAGGAGATCAGGACCCGCGGCGACATCATCCTGTTCATCGACGAGATCCACACCCTCGTTGGCGCGGGCGCGGCCGAGGGCGCAATCGACGCGGCTTCGATCCTCAAGCCGATGCTGGCCAGGGGCGAGTTGCAGACCATCGGCGCCAGCACGCTCGATGAGTACCGCAAGCATCTGGAGAAGGACGCCGCCCTGGAACGGCGGTTCCAGCCGATTCAGGTCGCAGAGCCGACGATCTCGCACACCATAGAGATCCTTAAGGGCTTGCGGGACAGGTACGAGGCGCACCACCGCGTCACGATCACCGACGATGCTCTGGTCGCTGCGGCGCAGCTCGCCGATCGCTACATCAGCGACCGCTTCCTTCCCGACAAGGCGATCGACCTGATCGACGAGGCCGGATCGCGGATGCGCATCCGCCGCATGACCGCGCCACCGGACCTTCGGGACTTCGACGAGCGGATTGCGGACGTCAGGCGCGAGAAGGAATCGGCCATCGACTCCCAGGACTTCGAGAAGGCCGCCTCGCTCCGGGACACCGAGAAGCAGCTGATCGACAAGAAGGACGCGCGGGAGAAGGAGTGGAAGGCCGGTGACATGGACACCCCGGCCGAGGTCAACGAGGAGCTCATCGCCGAGGTCCTGGCCACCGCGACCGGCATCCCGGTGTTCAAGCTCACCGAGGAAGAGTCGCAGCGGCTGCTGCGGATGGAGGACGAGCTGCACCGCCGCGTGATCGGCCAGAACGACGCCATCAAGGCGCTGTCCCAGGCGATCAGGCGGACCAGGGCTGGGCTTAAGGACCCCAAGCGCCCCGGCGGTTCGTTCATATTCGCCGGACCATCCGGCGTCGGCAAGACTGAGCTGTCGCGCACCCTGGCGGAGTTCCTGTTCGGCGACGAGGACTCGCTCATTCAGCTCGACATGAGCGAGTACATGGAGAAGCACACGGTGTCCCGGCTATTCGGCTCACCGCCTGGTTACGTTGGCTACGAGGAAGGCGGCCAGCTGACCGAGAAGGTGCGGCGCAAGCCGTTCTCGGTGGTGCTGTTCGACGAGATCGAGAAGGCGCACGGCGATATCTTCAACTCGCTGCTGCAGATCCTGGAAGACGGTCGGCTGACCGATGCCCAGGGCCGCGTCGTCGACTTCAAGAACACGGTCATCATCATGACGACCAACCTTGGCACCAGGGACATCTCCAGGGGCACGGCTGTTGGCTTCGGTACGGCCGGGGAGTCGCGCGGTTCGTACGACCGGATGAAGACCAAGGTCGGCGAGGAGCTGAAGCAGCACTTCCGCCCCGAGTTCCTCAACCGCGTCGACGATGTCATCGTCTTCCACCAGCTGAGCCAGGAGGAGATCTTCGAGATCGTCGACCTGATGATCGGCAAGGTCGACGAGCGGCTGCGTGACCGGGACATGGGCATCGAACTCCGGCCTGCGGCCAAGACGCTGCTATCGCAGAAGGGCTACGACCCGGTCCTCGGCGCCAGGCCGCTGCGCCGGACGATCCAGCGGGAGATCGAGGATCACCTGTCGGAGAAGATCCTTTTCGGCGAACTCAAGGCCGGCCAGATCGTGATCGTCGACGTGGAAGGTACCGGCGAGGACGAGAGGTTCAGCTTCACTGGCGTCGCGAAGCCCGCCGACGTTCCGGAGGCGCCGCCGGTGGAAGTCGACGTCAAGGCCGGTGCCAGCGGGGCGACCGCCACGGCGACCGATTAGCAGCCGGCGGTCGTAACCAGGACGACCAGAACGGCCACGTGGCCGAGTAGAACGGGCCGGGTCCGCAGGGACCCGGCCCGTTCTGTATGCGAGCCCCGCGGCAGCAGCCCGCCGCCCCGGCCGCGGCGGTTACCCGTCTCCAGGCAACGCCAGCGAGCCATCGCCGCGCCAGGCAACAAGGCCGTCGTCGATGAGGGCGGCCAGCGCCCGCGCTCGCTGATCCGGGTCAGGCCAGGCGGCGTTTACCTCGGCCGCCGACACAGGACCTGACGCGGCCCGCAGCACGGTTAGAAGGCTGCCCCGGCACTGGCGGTCGCTGCCCTGATAGCTGGGTGCAGCCCGCCGGGGCGCGGCTGCCGGACGACCGCGGGCCAGCCAGGCACAATCTCCGGATATCGGGCAATCGGCGCAGCGCGGCCGCGTTGCCGTGCATATCAGCGCGCCGAGTTCCATCACCCCTACCGACCAGCGAGCTGCGAGCCGCCCGTTGACGGGCAGCAGCGACTGCGCCAGTCGCCGCTCAGCGACCGACGGGGCTGGCCCTGGCAGGCCCTGGCCAGTCACGAGCCTGGCCAGCACGCGCCGCACATTGGTATCAAGGACCGCGTTCCGTTCTCCGAAGGCAAAGCTCGCAACGGCGGCTGCCGTGTAATCACCCACGCCCGGTAGCGCGCGCAACTCGGCCGCGGACGCCGGGACCTGGCCGCCATGCTTGTCGGTGATAACGCTGGCTGACGCGTGCAAGCGCACAGCTCGCCGCGGGTAACCAAGCCGGTCCCATTGCCGCACCGCGTCGGCGGCGCTCGCCGCCGCCAGTGCCGCCGGGCTGGGCCATCGGTCCAGCCAGGACGCGTGCGCCGGGAGTACCCGGCCGACCGGCGTCTGCTGCAGCATGAACTCACTGACCAGGATCGACCACGGCGTAGCGTCGGGGTTGCGCCACGGGAGCTGCCTGGCATTGGCCGCGTACCAGCGCAGGACCGGGGCCTGATACGGCGACGTCATAGTCGCTCGATCGTCGCATGCCTGCGCCGATATCGCCGCGCGGGGTCGCGACACTCCGGGCCGGCCCTCACGTAACACTGCAACGGTCAGGGGTAGCGATCCAGCAGCGCGGACTCGGCCAGCCGAGCCAGCCCTTCCCGGACGCTCGTCGCTAGTGGCTGGTCCAGCCCGTTCACCCGCTGCAGATCGTGGGCACTTGCCGAAAGAAGTTTCTGCAGGGTGCCGAAGTGCTCCACGACGAGATCCGCGGCCGCTGGAGGTAGCCGCGGGATCCGCCGCAGGAGTCGATAGCCCCGGGCGCTGACTCGCCGGTCCAGGCCGTGCGCGGCGCCCAGCCCGATCGCCCCGGCGATGGCCGCCAGGTCCAGCAGTTCGTCGGCCTGCAGCCGGGCCAGGCTGTCAGCCTCATCGGCGCCCGGTGCCTGCGGCGTATCGGCGCCCGGTTCCTGCGGTGCATAGTCGCGCAGCAGCAGCGCCCGCTCCTGACCGGTGCCGGCCACCAACTCCTGGAGTTGCAGGCTGAGCAGGCCGCCGTCAGTGCCAAGTTCGACCAGGTAACCGGCGATCTCACCGGTAACACGGCCGACCATCTCCAGCCGCTGTGCCGCTACGGCAATGTCGCCGACGGTGGCGCGATCCTCGATCTCCAGCGCGGTCAGCGCACTGGCGGCGTCATCCGCGCGTCTCTTGTACCGCTCCAGCGTGGCAAGCGCCTGGTGAGCCCGGGCCAGCAGCGCCGAGGAGTCTTCGAGCACGTAGCGCTGACCGCCGGTGAATACCGCGATCGTCCGCATGGACTTGCTGACGGTAATGACCGGGAAACCGGTCTGGCGGGCGACGCGCTCGGCGGTCCGGTGCCTGGTCCCCGACTCTTGTGTGGGCAGGCTCGGGTCCGGCACGAACTGGACGGCGGCACGCAGAATCTGGACCCCGGCCCGGTCCAGCACGATCGCCCCGTCCATCTTTGCCAGCTCACGCAGCCGGGTTGCGGAGAAGGGCGCGTTCAGCTCGAAGCCGCCGGAGCAAATGGCCGTGACCACAGGATCACAGCCCAGCACGATGAGCGCACCAGTATTGCCGCGCACGATCCGTTCCAGGCCGTCGCGCAGGGCCGTGCCGGGCGCGACCACAGCGAGCGCAACTCGGCGACTGTCGTCCCGCCCGTCACTCACCGCAAGCACCTGCCCCAACGGATCCTGCGTGTCTGCCGGTCGCACCAGTCTCGTTAGCCGTGCGCGCACGGCTCGTAACCCGCAGTCTATCCGCGCGATCGGGTCGCAGGCCGGTCAACGCAGGCCAAGAGCCGCGGCTATCGCTGACTGCATACTGCTCACCTCGGTCACGCGTATCTGGGTGCCCGGCTCCGCCGGGTAGTCTCCAGCAACCCGGCCTCCCGCGGCCGGCGGCAGCAGGCCCGACCCCGCCGGGATGATCGCCCGCCTGAATCCCATCCGCTCTGCCTCGGCGATCCGCCGCTGCACCCCGGTGACCCGGCGGATCTCGCCGGCCAGCCCGACCTCGCCGAATGCGACCAGGTCGCCGGGCACCCCCAGGTCCGCAACCGAGCTAGCGACCGCGAGGCCCACGGCCAGGTCCACCGAGGGCTCGGCCAGCCGCACGCCGCCTACCGTCGCGGCGAACACGTCACGCCTTCCGATCTCCAGGCCGGCCCGCCGCTGCAGCACCGCGATCACCATTCCAACCCTGGCCGAGTCGAGCCCGGAGACGACCCGGCGCGGCGGTTCGGCAAAGGCCTCGCAGACGAGCGTCTGCACCTCGGCCACGAGCGGCCGCCGGCCTTCGAGCGCAACCGTGACGCAGGTGCCTGGCACCGGGTCGTGGCGCTCGGACAGGAAGAGCCCGCTCGGATCGGGCAGCCCGATCAGCCCGTACTCGCCCAGCTCGAAACAGCCGATCTCGTCGGTCGGGCCGAACCTGTTCTTCAGCGCGCGGACCATCCGCAACTGGCCGCGTGAGTCGCCGTCGAAATGCAGCACAACATCGACAAGATGCTCGAGCGTGCGCGGACCGGCAACCGAGCCATCCTTGGTGACATGCCCGACCAGGACGGTCGTCAGCGACCGCTGCTTGGCCAGCGCGGTGAGAGCAGCGGTAATCTCGCGGACCTGGGTGACGCCGCCTGGCACCCCGTCCACGCCAGCGGCGCAGATGGTCTGCACCGAGTCAACGATCAGCAGCGCCGGATCGACGGCCGCGACGTGACCAAGCAGCGCGCCGAAGTCCGTCTCGGCCGCAAGGTAGAGCGACTCGCTGACGGCGCCGATCCGGTCCGCCCGCAGCCTTACCTGGGCAGCTGATTCCTCCCCGGTTACATACAGGACCCGCCCGGTGGCCGCGGCCAGCGCGCCCGCCTCCAGCAGCAACGTCGACTTCCCGACGCCCGGCTCGCCGGCCAGCAGCACTACCGCGCCGGGTACTAGCCCGCCGCCAAGCACGCGGTCCAGCTCGTCCATTCCTGTTGGCCTGGCCCGCGCAGACACGGCGTCGACCTGAGCGATCGGCAGCGCGGCCGCGGACGGCGCGCTGGGCCGCCACACCGCACGGGCCTGGGGCCTTCGAGCCTCATCGACGCGCCCTTCGGCGACAGTGCCCCAGGCTTCGCACTCTCCGCACCGGCCAGCCCACTTGCTGCTTCGCCAGCCGCAGGTCGAGCACTGGAACATGGCGGCTGTCGCTGTTCTGGCCATGCCCGGACGGTACCTGGCGGCACCGACAGTCGGCCGCCAACCGACAGTCGGCCGCCACCCCGCCGCGATCAGGTCGCCACCAGGCCGCCACCGGGCAGTCAGGTGCGGCGGCGGCATAAGCTGGCTGTACTGGCTAGCCATCTTCGAGGCCAACGATTAGGGAGCGTCGGTTGCGCAGGTCACCAGGGTGACAGGCATCAAGATCGCACTGTCGACCGCGTCGGTGTTCCCGGAGCGGACGCCAGACGCGTTTGAGGCAGCGGCCCGGCTTGGCTACGACGCGCTTGAAGTCATGGTGACAGCCGACCCGGTCAGTCAGGATGCGGCCGTGCTGCGCAAGCTCTCGGACTATCACGGCATTCCGGTCGTCGCAGTGCACGCGCCGAACCTGCTGATCACCCAGCGCGTCTGGGGCCGCGACCCGTGGCTGAAGCTGGCGCGCTCGCAGGAGCTCGCCGAGGCCGTCGGCGCGCGCATCGTCGTGGTGCATCCGCCCTTCCGCTGGCAGCGCGAGTACGCGGTGAACTTCGAGGCCGGACTCGCCGAGCTGGGCGGGCACGGCAACGTTGCCTTCGCGGTGGAAAACCTCTACCCGCTGCTCCGCGGCGAGTCCGAGGTTGGCGTATACGCCCCGCACTGGAACCCCGTCGAGATGGAGTCGGCGGCGGCCACGCTTGATGTCTCGCACGCTGCGGTCTCGGGCTCGGACGTGCTCGCCATGGCCGAGGCACTGGGCGGGCGGCTAGCGCATGTGCACCTCAGCGATGGCACCAAGCCGGGACTGCCCGACGAGCACCTGGTGCCTGGCCGGGGCACCCAGCCATGTGCAGACCTGCTTGGCTGGCTCAGCCGGACCGGTTACAGCGGGCACGTCGTGCTCGAGGTCAGCACGCACCGGGCGGCTACGCTAGCCGACCGCCAGGCCGACCTGGCCGAGTCGCTGGAGTTCGCCCGGCGTCACCTGGCCGGAGCGCGGCCAGCCGGCGCCTGGCAGCCGGGCCTAGGCTTCCAGAATCAGCGTCATCGGACCGTCGTTTACCAGCGCCACCTGCATGTGAGCGCCGAAGACGCCGGTTTGCACGCGAGCGCCGAGCGCGCGCAGCTCGTCGGCGAACGCGGTCACCAGCGGCTCGGCCACCGGTCCGGGTGCGGCACCTTGCCAGCTCGGCCGGCGGCCCTTGCTGGTATCGGCATACAGCGTGAACTGGCTGATGACCAGCAACGGCGCGCCCACGTCCGCGCAAGACCTCTCGCCAGCCAGGATGCGCAGGTTGTAGATCTTGGCGGCCAGCGCGGCCGTCATCGGCACGGTGTCGGCATGGCTCACCCCGAGCAGCACGACCAGGCCGGGCGCGTCTAGCTGCCCGGTGACTTTCCCGTTCACGCTGACGCTCGCGCTACTTGCCCGCTGGATGACCGCTCGCACGAGTGTGCATTTTCGCATGCCTGGCACGGCCGCGGGCCGCCAGCCACGTCCCGGTAGCCTGGTCACCGGGCATTTGGGCGGGAACGGGGCCGCATAGACTCCGCGGTAGCCCGCAGCGGCGCGGCGCAGGAAGGGTACGCAACCGGACATGACTGGCAACACCGGGACCAGCGAAATCAGGCCCACTAAAATGGGGCCAACTAACATGCCTGGTATCACTAACAGACCAAGTTCCACGCTGATTACCGTCGCGCCCACTGGCGCGGAGTCAGAGAAGTCGGCGGTGCCAGGCCTGCCGGTCACGCTCGAGGAGCTGGTGACCACCGCGAAGGAGTGCCGCGAAGCCGGGGCCGCGGTGATTCACGTGCACATCAGGGACGACGCTGCGCAGCCGACGTTGGACCTGGGCCGGCTCACCGACACCGTGCAGGCGCTGCGCGGTGCCACGGACCTGATCGTGCAGCTGTCGACCGGCGGTGCCGTGACCGACAGCTTCGAGCGGCGGCTCGCCGTACTGGACGCCCGGCCCGACGCCTGCTCGCTGACCTGCGGCACGGTGAACTTCGGTGCTGACGTTTTCATGAACCCGTGGGGCTTCATGACAGAGCTCTACGCCAAGACCCAGGCTCTCGGGGTGGTGCCGGAATTCGAGCTATTCGACTTCGGCCACATCGCCGCGCTGCATCGGCTGCTGGCTGAGCTCGGCGAGCCCTGCCGGCGGACACGTGCACTGCGACTTGGTGATGGGCGTGCCTGGTGGCATGCCCGGCAATGCGGCCACGCTCGTCGCGGCGGTGGCGGCACTGCCGCCTGGCGCGACCTGGTCTGCGACCGGCATCGGCCGGACCGCCCTTCCAGTCTTGTTCGGGGCGCTCGCAGCCGGCGGCCATCTGCGTGTTGGCATGGAGGACACCGTTACCTTCGCCAGGGGCCGGGCGGTAGCAAGCAATGCGGAGCTGGTCGAGCGGGCGGCCGCGGCGGCCGAGCTGGCGGGGCGGCCGCCGATGAGCCCCGCCGAGGCGCGCGGCATGCTCGGAGTACCCGATCACCGCGGCTAACCCGGTGCTGGCCGAGGTGGTCAGGTCGGGGTTTGTTGAATCACGTCACCGTGGCTCGGTTGCGGTGATCGCCGCTGATGGCCAGGTCGTGCACGCCGCCGGGCCGGCGGCGGAGCAGGTGTACCCGCGCTCATCGAACAAGCCCTTCCAGGCTGCCGCGATGCTCCGCTGCGGCCTGAAGCTGGACGGCGAGTTGCTCGCACTCGCCGCTGCGAGCCACTCCGGGGAGGATTTCCACGTGGCCGGCGTCCGCGAGATCCTGTCCTCGGCGGGCCTGACCGAGGGTGACCTGCGTTGCCCGCCCGACATGCCGCTTGATCAGCAGGCCAGCCAGGCCCTGATGCGGGCGGGTGCCGGACCCGACCGGGTGCACATGAACTGCAGCGGAAAGCACGCGGCGATGCTCGCCACCTGCGTCGCTGCGGGCTGGCCCACGGCCAGCTACACCCACCCTCAGCACCCGCTTCAGCAGGAGATCCGGGCCACGATCGGCCGGCTCGCAGGCGAAGCGGTGAGCGCTGTCGGCGTGGACGGCTGCGGGGCGCCGCTGATGGCCATCTCGGTCATCGGCCTTGCCCGCGCGTTCCGGGCCGTGGTGCTCGCCGAGCCGGGCACCGCCGAGCGAGCGGTCGCGGATGCGATGCGCGCGCACCCGGAGTGGACGTCGGGAACGGCAAGGCCAGAACGCGCCCTGATGGCCGCCGTCCCCGGCCTGCTGCTGAAGTCGGGGGCGGAAGGCGTGGAGGGCTTCGCGCTGGCGGACGGGCGTGCGGCGGCTTTCAAGATTGAGGACGGTGCTGCCCGGGGCCGGGTGCCGGTCACGGTGGCGGTGCTGAGCTGGCTCGGCGCCGACTTGCTGCCGGCCACGGACGTGGCCACGTTGCGGAGCCTGGCCACGGTTCCCGTTATGGGAGGCGGCAAGGTGGTCGGCGAGATTCGGCCGGCGGCCGGGCTCTTCGGCTAGCTGACCACGCAACCGCTGCTTGATCCGCCCGCCGGGAATGCCGTGGCCAGCCCCTGAGCAATGTCGTGGCCGCGCACGGCGTATCCGGCCGAGGTGTAGTGGATGCCGTCGGAGATGAACCAGCTTCGCTTGGCGAGGGCCGGCCAGTCGAAGACGCGCATGTTGGGGTAGCGAGCGCAGGCCTTCAGCAGAGCCGCATTCCACTTTGCCATGTTGGCCTCGGCGTACGGGCCACTGGACAGCAGCGACACGGCCTCGATCCACATCACCGGCCCGCCATGCGTCGCCGACATCATCCGGTTTATTCGCGTTGTCAGGCCGACGTTGGAACCCACTGCGACGTCGGCGGTGTCGTTGGTGCCCAGGGCAAGCACCCAGCAGCCGTGGAATCCCTGCGCGACCAGGCCCTTGGCCGCGTCGTAGGCGTTGGTGGTGCCCGGCAGCACCTCGACCACGGACCGGGCGCCAGTGATGTTGGTATACACGGTATGGACCCCGACGTCCTCGTACTGCGCGGGAATTCGCTGCCGCCAGTTGGGCAGGTAGTTCGGTGACACCAGGCCCTCTGAGGTCGAGTCTCCGATGTGCACGACCGACTGGCACGATGTCATCAGCGGTCGCGGGCGGTCGCGCAGCGAGACCGGGAGAAGACCGCCACTGCCGATGCGCTGGCCCGTCGCGGCGAACGCTGGCGGGGTCGCAGCGGCCGAAGTGCCGGACTTTTGCCCGCCCGTCGGATCACTGCCGTGGACCTGCGTCACGGAGCTGGCGGTGCCGCCAGAGGTGGCTCCGAGAGCCAGCGCAGTGCCACTGCTCGCCCCGGCAGGCGCGGAGATTGCGCCGGCCAGACCGACGCTGGCGACCACGAGGACGCCGACGGTGGCACCAGCCGCGGCGATACTGGCCGGCGGCATGCTCGGCAGCCGCCGAGACCGAAGCTGCTGCCAGGCCCGGCCAATCGCGCCGCGCCGGATGGGCTCCTCAATGTACCGCCAGGACACCGCGGCAATCGCGATGGTGACGGCCACCTGGGCCGCGGCTCGCGGCAGGTCCTCGGTGCTGTTCGCCGGCGTGGTCAGCACGATCACCGGGAAATGCCAGAGGTAGATGCCATAGGAGCGGACACCGAGCCAGCGCAGCGGCCGCCAGCCAAGTGCCTTCGCGGTCAGGGTGGCGGGGCACGCAGCCGCCGCGACCACGGCCGCAGTGGCCAGGGCAAGCACGACCAGCCCGCCGCGATACAAGAACGGTGAGTACTGGCCCACGCGCCAGATCATGATGCCGATGACGGCAAGGCCGGCGAACCCAGGCCAGTCCAGCAGCCGCTGACCGGTCTTCCCCGTGACCGCAGCCCGGCGGCTGCTCCACAGCATGGCGAGCGCGGCGCCGATCAGCAGTCCGCTGGCCCTGGTGTCCGTGCCCTCGTAGATCCGGGTCGGATCGAAGCCCGGCCGGTAGAGCAGCACCGCCGCAACAGCGGACGCGGCGGCCATGGCCAGCGTGGGCAGCGCCAGCCAGGGCAGGGCGCTGGCGCCGCGGCGCCGGATCAGGAACACTCCCGCTAGCAGCAGCCACGGCCATATCAGGTAGAACTGCTCTTCGACCGCGAGCGACCACAGGTGGTCCAGCGGCTGCGCCGGCGCGAATCTCGCGAAATACGACTGGCCCTTGATGATCACATACCAGTTACTCCAGTAGGTTGACGCCGCTCCAACGGCCCCGCGAAGGCTAGCCAGCCGCACTCGGTCAGCGATCGTGACCCACGCAGTCACCACCGCCAGCATGACGAACAACGCCGGAAGCAGCCGCCGGGCGCGGCGCATCCAGAACTCCGCGAGATGAAGCCGTCCGGATGCTGTCCAGCGGTTCAGCAGCAGATCGGTAATGAGGTAGCCGCTCAGCGTGAAGAAGATCCCGACGCCGAGCAATCCGCCGGGCGCCCAGCCGAACTGCACGTGAAAGGCAATGACAGCCAGCACCGCGATGGCGCGGAGCCCGTCCAGCCCCGGCATATAGCGCTGGTCCGAGCCAACTGGCTTCGGCATGGTACCCCCCGGCACAGGATCTTCAAGTGCCGAGGAACTACCCAGGGTTATCTAATGACTACGTCTTGTGGTCCACAATTAATGTAATAAAGATCGGCCGCTCATTTGACTACGCCAGTCACAGCCCGGTTGGAGACCTTGGCTGATTCGAAAACACCAGTCCGGGCGGGTCTTGGCGCAGCGCGGCCCGAGGCCTGGCCCGGCGGCGGCGCCTTTTGTTAGCCGACGACGCAGCCCTTGCTCGCGCCGTTTCGGGGGAAGGCCCGGGCCAGGCCGCGCGCAATGGCCCGGGCACGGATCGCATAACCGGCCGAGGTGTAGTGAATGCCGTCCGGGAGGTGCCATGCAGGCTGTACCTGGCCGGCCCAGTTGAGCACGCGCATGTTCGGGTAGGCATGGCAGACCTGGAGCAGGTCGGCGTTCCAGAGCTGCATATTGGCCTCGGACCACGGGCCGCTGGTCAGATCGGTCTGCGTATTCACCCACATAACTGGCTCGCCGTGGGCGACGGCCATCATTTCCTGGATCCGGGCCGTCCGGCCGACGTTAGAGCCGACCGAGACGTTGGCCGTGTCGTTTGTGCCGAGTGCGAAAACCCAGCAGCCGTGGAAGCCGGCGGTCCGCCACTTCTGCGCGACGATATCGCCGTTGAGCTGCCCGGGCATCTCCTCGACGATCGAGCGCCCGCCGGACGCGTCAACCCACAGATGCCTGACGCCGACATTCGCGTACTGCGCGCCCAGCCGCTGCGCGGCGTCCGGCAGCCACGTTGCCGAAACCATGCCCACCGAAGTCGAGTCGCCGATATGCCCGACTGTGGTGCATGAGGTTCGCAGTCCCGCGCCGCCACGGCTCATCACCGTGGCGCGGTGGCCTGCCGAGCTACTGGGCCTGGCACTGGCGCGGTCAGCAGCCGGGCTGCCGGGCCAGGGTCTCGCTCGGTGCGCCGGTGCTCGATGTGCACCGGCAGCCGGGGCCGGGTGCCGCGGGGGTTCGGTTGTCCTTGCAGCTGGCCTGGTAGCGGCAACTGCGGCGGCTACCAGCGAGACAACAATGAGGGCGGTAATGCCTGCCACGACGACCGCTCGCTGTGGGCCGCGCATTTCTCCGCCGACTCGAGCCAGCCAGTGCGATGGAGGCTTCGGGGTGAGGCTAATGCGCCTAAAACGCATATCAGTCTCCATTTCGCGTCTTTGATCAAAGTCAAGATCGCCGAAAGCCATCTCTGCCGGGATACGGGCAAATTACGCAGGCTCCGGGCAGCGACCTCGGCAAGGACCTGACATGCTGGGTGCGGCGGTCAGGGATGCTGCTCGTTCTCGTCTCGCATCAGGAGACAACGCGCTGCTAGCGGGATCGGCATCCCCAACGTGACCAGAGTCACGGGTGCTAGCTAGACTGTTTGCAGATGCAAGCGGCGGCAGTAGCAGCCCAAGAGGCAGGAGACTGAGGCCATGAGTCCGGTCAACGTAAGCGCCATCGGGTCCTACATCCGGGAGCAGCGTGAGCAGGCCAAGATCTCGCTGCGCCAGCTCGCCCAGTCAGCCGGCATTTCCAATCCGTACCTGAGCCAGATCGAGCGAGGCCTGCGACGGCCGAGCGCCGACATCCTCCAGCAGATCGCCAAGGGCCTTCGGATCTCGGCCGAGGCACTGTTCGTGCAAGCGGGCTTGCTTGAGGATCGGCCGGCGGGCTCCGTGGTCCGGGACGCCGTGTTGTCTGACCTGGAGCTCACCGAACGCCAGAAGCAGATGCTGATCGAGATCTACGAGTCGTTCCGCAAGGAAACGGCGATTGCCCGTGCGGCTGATGCTGTCGAACTGCAGGATGACCAGCTGCAGGATGACCAGGCCGGGCTGACTCCGGATGAAGCCGCGCTCAACTGGCCCGAGGATATCGGTCCCGCCGCGCTGGCCGGCGGGCAAAGGCGACTGGCAATCGCTACGCCCTACGAGGGCGCTGACGAAGGCGACGAAAGCGACGAAAATGATGAAGGCGACGAAGGCGACGCCGACGAGCCTGACGCCGACGAGCCCGGGGCCGACGAGCCTGGGGCCGTGTTCCAGCTCGGGCGCGGGCACGACAATGACGAGCCGGGGCCGGGCGGGACGATTCATCAGTTCCCGCCGCCGACCGGGAACAGGTAGCGTGACGGCGTGTTCACTTTCGTCGGCTACTCGCCTGTTGATTATTTCTTCTACGCGCTTCTCGTCGTGGCATTCGTCATCGAGGCATGGGCGTTCATTGACGCGCTGCGGCGCCCCGCAGCTGCCTTCCCGGCGGCCAGCAAGCAGACCAAGCCGATCTGGCTGATCATCCTCGGCATCGCCGCCCTCATCGGGATCGGCGGCGTCACCCAGCAGATAGGCCTGTTTACCAGTTTCCTGGCGCTGCCGATCATCGGGTTCGTTGCCGCGGCGATCTACCACGTCGACGTGAAGCCGAAGGTGCGGGATATGAAGCCGGGCACCCGGCAGGGGCCCTACGGTCCCTGGTAAGGCCGTCAAGCTCCGGCCCGCGGCATTAGGCTCAAATCCGTGTTTCATCTCAGTGGACCGCCCGACCCAGGACGTCGATCATGACCGAATCGAAATGGCGCACGCACCGGCTGGAGCTAACCGACCAGACGCTGCGCGAGTGGGCTGCTGTCGTGCTCCACTCCGACGCGGATGGCATCGTCCTGGACCGGTCGGCGTTCTATCCAGGCGGCGGCGGCCAGCCCCCAGATGAAGGCGTGCTGTTGTGGGGAGGCGTGCAAACCCGGATCGCGGGCGCCAGGAAGGGCGACGATCTCTACCTGGTCCCGGCCGAAGGGGATCCGGTGCCGCCCGCCGGGACGGCGGTTCGCGGCGCGCTGCAAGACGACCGACGGACCGCCCTGATGCGGACTCATTCCGGCCTGCATGTGCTGTGCGGCGTTGTCTTCCGGGATTACGGCGCCCTCGTCACCGGCGGCAATATGGAGCCGCTCATCGCGCGTATGGACTTCGATCTGCCCCAGTTGCCTGAGGGCTTCCGGGACTCAGTCGAGGCTGCGTGCAACGCGGAGGTCGGCGCAGACCGTCGGATCGATGTGCGAGTGCTCCCCCGAGCCGAGGCGTTCAAGCTGCCCGACATCATCCGGACCGCGACGAATCTGGTACCTCCAGAGGTCGAGGAGGTGCGCATCATCGACATCGTCGGGCTCGACCAGCAGGCCGACGGCGGTACGCACGTAGCCAGCACGAAGCACATCGGCCGGATCGAGGTTGTCAAGATCGAGAACAAGGGCCGCGGTTTCCGTCGGCTTCGGATCCGAATCGCCGATTAGCCCGGCGAGCCTTTCGGGCAGCCGTCGCCCGCCCGAACGTTGGCCGCGTTTCGTCTCGGCGAAGTTACCGAAGGGGCAGCGCCAGCAGGACGGCCGGGAGGCCGACGGCGCTGGCCGCGCACATGCCGATCAGGACGAGCGCGGGCACTCGGAGGCCAGGGGCCGGGCGAAGCAAGCGCGCGACCCGTGCCGCCACCTCGCAGGGCAATCGCGAGTCCGAGGCTGCCAGCGCCCCATTGGGAGCGGGGCCGCCGCCCGCCGCGCCAACTCGCAGCAGCGCCGTGGCCAGTTCTCTGGCCGGCCGATGCCGGAGTGCCCGGTCGTCGGCGAGCATCTCGATGAGGAGGCCCACCGCCTGACGTGCCTGCTGGGCGATGCCAGCCCAGCCGAACGCGCGGAGCAGGGCAGTGAACGGGAGCAGGACTAGATCGTGACGCTCGCGAAGATGAGCCCGCTCGTGCGCGAGCACAGCGGCGAGCTCGTCGGAATTGAGCAGGTTGAGCGCTCCCGCGCTGATCACTATGGCCGATCGCAGCCCGGGCAAGCAGTACGCCGCGGCGGCCGGGTGGTCGACCACCAGTGCGCCGGGGACCTTTGGGTCACCGTGGGCCAGCAGGCTGAGCAGCGTCCGTTGGCGCTCCCTGGCGCGTACCACCGAGGCGGTAGCCGCCAGTAGTACCCAGCACAACACCGCCAGCAGGGCAATCCCCGCCGCCAAGCACGCCAGCCTGATCACGCCGAGCGCGTCCATGGCCGGGCGCGGCAGGCCCGCCGTGGCCAGGCTGCCGAGTCGATCTAGCGCGCCGCCCGCTACAGTCGCGGCCGGAGTGGCGGCCCCGATTCCGATCAGGGTTCCGACCGCGGCAAGCCCCCAGCTGAGCCCGATCGCCTGCCACAGCACGATCGCTGCGGCAGGTGCCCTGAGCGGCCAGGATGCGGTCGCGAGCGCACTGGCCGCGGGGATGCAGCCAACGGCGATCGCAGCAAGAATGACGACGGAGCCGGACAAGGTTCTCAGCCCCCGGGAGCCTCGCCGAGCGCGCTCAGGGCCCGCAGCAGCGTCTGGGCCTCGTTACCCGACACGCTCCGGGCGAACCTGGCCAGGGCTGCCTGGCGGTCGCCGGTCTGGTCAAGCGCGCTCAGCATGAGCTCGGTCACGTATGCTTCCCGGCTTTCTGCCGCCCGGTAATGCCACGCCCGGCCGTTACGCTCGCGCCGGGCGAAGCCCTTCTTGGCGAGCCGGTCGAGTACCGTCATGACGGTCGTGTGGGCTAGGTCGCGATCGGTTAGCAGGCCGCTCACGTCTCGCACACTGAGCGGTTCGGCTGCCTCCCAGAGCACGTCCATTATGGCCCGCTCCAGCTCCCCAAGTCGGTTCACCCGGCAATCCTAACTTGGGCCAAACTGTGCTGCGAGGCAGGACTACGGGCCGCCAACCGGCGAGGGCATGCGGCAGACTCGGGATATGGGCATCTGCTTGGTTCGGGGGGACATAACCACCCAGCCCGTGGACGCGGTGGTCAACGCGGCGAACTCGTCGCTGCTGGGTGGCGGTGGTGTCGACGGGGCAATCCATCGCCGCGGGGGTCCGGCCATCCTGGCTGCCTGCCAGGAATTGCGGGCCGGTGAATATGGGGGCGGACTGCCGGCTGGCCAGGCGGTAGCCACGACGGCAGGCGACCTGCCCGCCCGGTGGGTGATTCACACCGTCGGCCCGGTCTGGACGGCATCACAGGACAGGTCGCAGGCCGCGTCGGCAGTGCTGGCCTCCTGCTACTTCGAGTCACTCCGGGTGGCGGCCGCGCTGGGCGCCAGGACGGTCGCGTTCCCCGCGATATCCACTGGCATATACCGGTGGCCGATGGCAGATGCGGCTCGCATCGCGGTTCAAGCCGTCGCCGCGTCGCCACACCAGCGGGACCTCGCCGAGGTCCGATTCGTGCTGTTCAGCGACGAGGCACTCGAGGCTTTCTCCGTTGCCCTCGCCGGCCTTGCGCCCGGCTAGCTGCCGGCGTTCCGATCCTCGGCTACCGTGCGCAGTGTGAGCGTGCCCGGCATCAGCCTGTCCGGTAGCCCGCCCGGGCCAACTGTGCCCAGGATCGGGGTCAGCGTGGACCTCGTCATCCTGACTGTCCGGGCTGCCCAGCTAGCTACCCTGGTCTGGCGGCGTGACTCCGAGCCGTACGGCGGCATGGTGGCGCTTCCGGGCGGCTTCATCCGGCTCGACGAGGACCTGCCTGCCGCTGCCGCACGGGTGCTCGCCGAACGGGCCGGGCTGCCAGGCGAGCTTGTCCACCTCGAGCAACTTCGGACTTACGGTTACCCGGACCGCGACCCCACCAGGCGAGCGGTCTCAGTGGCCTACCTGGGCCTTGCTCCCGACCTGCCCGCACCGGACCAGCCGCAGATGAGCTGGCGGCCGGTCACGGCGCTGACCCAGATGGCCTTCGACCACGACAGGATCCTGCAGGACGGCGTGGAACGCGCCCGCTCGAAGCTGGAGTACACCTCGCTGGCGGCCGCATTCTGCCAGGACGAGTTCACCGTCGCTGAGCTTCGCCGGGTGTACGAGATCGTCTGGGGCACGTCACTCGACCCGCGGAACTTCCACCGTAAGGTCACTGGCGCGCGCCATTTTCTGGTGGAAACCGGGGAAGTGTCGGCTTCCGGTGGCGGCCGGCCGGCGGCACTGTACCGGCGCGGCTCAGCGGTGCTCCTCCACCCGCCGATGCTGCGGCCCCGACCGCACGGTGAGGAACCGCCGATACCCTGAGAACACGACCGGCCCGGCGCGGCGCATCACTTGGCCAGCGCACCACGGGCCGTAGCGGCAAGACGGCAGGAGGACAACGATGTCCCGGCAATCACCACGGTTCCGGCCGGTGCTCGACCAGTTCGCCGGATACAAGCCCGGCAAGGCGCCGTCCGCAACCGCCGGCGTGACCTTCAAGTGCTCATCGAACGAGTCGCCGTATGATCCGCTGCCGTCGGTCGCGGCGGTGATCGCCGAAGCGGCCAGGAACGTCAACCGGTACCCGGACAGTGCCGCAACGGAGCTGACCGAGGCAATCGCAAGCCGGTTCGATGTCCCCGCCGAGCACGTCGCGGTAGGCTGCGGGTCCGTCGGCGTGGCCCAGCAACTACTGGAGGCGGTCGGCGAGCCCGGCGCGGAGGTGATGTACGCGTGGCGTTCCTTCGAGGCCTATCCGTACCTCACCGACCTGGCGAACGCCACCTCGGTGCGGGTGCCGCTGACGGACTACGGGCACGACCTGCCCGCGATGGCCGCAGCCATAACGGATCGGACCAGGCTGATCTTCATCTGCACCCCGAACAACCCGACGGGTCCGGCAGTCCGCCGCAGTGAGCTGACCAGGTTCCTGGATGAGGTGCCGTCTGATTGCCTGGTCGTCCTTGACGAGGCATACGTCCAGTACGTGCGCGACCCGGAAGTGGCTGATGGCCTGAGCCTGTACGCGGACCGGCCGAACGTGGCCGTGCTGCGGACCTTCTCAAAGGCCTACGGTCTTGCCGGGCTACGGGTTGGCTTCCTGATCGGACATGAGCCGGTTGCGCAGGCGGTGCGCAAGACCATGCTGCCGTTCACGGTGAACTCACTGGCCCAGGCGGCCGCGATCGCCTCGCTGGCAGCCGAGTCTGAGCTGCTCGAGCGGGTGGAGCTGGTAGTGAAGGAGCGTGACCGGGTCCGGCACGAGCTGCTCGGCCAGGGCTGGACCGTGCCGCCGACCGAAGCCAACTTCGTCTGGCTGCCGCTCGCGGAGCAGGCAGCCGATTTCGCCGAAGCATGCGACGCCGCGGGGCTCAGCGTTCGCCCCTATGCGCCCGACGGCGTACGCGTCACGATCGCCGATCCCGAGGCCAACGACACGTTCCTGGCCGCCGCTGCGGCCTACCCGCACCGCGCCTGACGACTTGCCATCCGGCTAGGGCAGTACTTCGACATCAACCTCGATGGCCCGGTAAACCTCAAGCGCGCGCCGGTCCCGTGTCGCCAGCGTGATTCCGTGTTCGGCCGCGGCGCAGCCCACGAGCGCGTCATACACGGAGCCACCGCCAATGCCGAGGTCAGCCAGCCTCGCGATCAAGGCCGCCGAGCTCTCGGCAGTCAAGAAATACGAACCGCTGAAGTTGGCCGTCAGCAGCCTGGACACGGCGCGTGGCGTACGGCGCAGGGGAGCAGGCAAGCGCGTCAGAACCGAGTACGTCTCGAATGCGGCATGTCCGGCTAGGCCAACGACGCGCCCGCCGATGGCGTCGACCGTCGTCGTGTGATGACTGTGGTCGGCCACTACGAGCGCCACCGCGACGCTGGTGTCGGCCAGCACCTGCGGCCCGCTACCGCTGGTCGGCATCGCGCAGGGCGCGGACTACGTCATCGTCGAGGTAGCCGCCAACGGCCGGGATGACAAGCCGCCCTCTCTCGCTGGCGAGCTCGTCGCTTGCGATCGGCTCGACCCGGAGGGCTGCCCCATCGGCCGCGACCTCTACCTCTCCGGGAACCAGGCCCAGGCTGTCACGCAGGGGTTTGGGAATAACCAGTCGGCCTGCCTTATCAATGGTTGCACGCATGCCAACAGAATACCACGACGTCCCATAAC
This sequence comes from uncultured Actinomycetota bacterium, assembly GCA_963804435.1. Lineage (GTDB taxonomy): Bacteria > Actinomycetota > Actinomycetes > Streptosporangiales > Streptosporangiaceae > JAJYUU01. The sequence continues at coordinate 1,000,015 of CAWDQI010000003.1, forward strand.
GGCATGCGCGTGCGCGAGCGGTCTGTGCCTCGGACAAAATGGATGTATGCGTAAGCTAGCGGCGCTCGAAACGAGTACCGGGCCAGCGATCCTGCGACGCGCCACTCCTGGGGATGTAACTGCGATCATCCGGCTGATCGCGGCCGACCAGCTCGGCGCAACCCGCGACGGCGTGCGCGATGACGCGGATCTCGCTGCCTACCGCGCGGCGTTCCGGGCCATCGACGCCGATCCGGCGCACCTGCTGCTGGTAGCGGAGTCGGCAGGCGAGATCGTCGGCACCTTGCAGCTATCGTTCCTGCCAGGCCTGGCCCGCCGGGGCGCGCTGCGGGCGCAGCTCGAGGCGGTCCGGGTGGCTGACAGCTGCCGCGGCAGCGGTCTTGGCGGGGCCATGATGCGGTGGGCAATCGACGAGGCCCGGCGGCGGGGCTGCGCGCTGGTCCAGCTGACGTCCGACAAGTCGCGCACCGACGCACACCGCTTCTACTCCAAGCTTGGCTTCGTGGCTTCACACGAAGGAATGAAGCTCGCCCTGTGAAGCTCTATGTCCTGCACGAGAACCCTGACTGGTACGCGCCGCTGGCGGCGGCCTTCGACCATGCGGGGCTGCCGCACGAGCAGTGGCTGCTGGGCGAGGCAGCCATCGATATCAGCGAGCCGCCGCCGGAAGGCGTGTTCTGGTCCCGGATGAGCGCGTCCTCGCATACCCGGGGTCATCCGTTCGCCAAGGACCAGACCCGCGGGGTGCTGGCCTGGCTGGAGTCGCACGGCCGCACCGTGGTGAACGGACGGCGAGTCCTCGACCTGGAAATGAGCAAGGTCGAACAGCTCACCGCGCTGCAGGCAGCCGGCTTCGAGGTGCCACGGACGGTTGCGCTGGCCGGCCCGAGCGAACTGGCAGCGACGGCCAAGCGCATCCCCGTTCCCTTCATCAGCAAGCACAATCAGGGCGGCAAGGGCCTGGGCGTGCGGATGTTCGCGACCCACCAGGCATTCGATGACTACCTGGCCGGGCCCGGCTACGAGCCGCCAGTTGATGGCATCACCTTGCTGCAGGAGTATCTGGTCGCGGCGCAGCCGCAGGTCACCAGGGTGGAGATAGTAGGGAACGAGTTCATCTATGCCATCACAGCGGACACGGCGCGCGGCGGTTTCCAGCTATGCCCGGCTGATGCCTGCGCAGTCGACGGTCAGGGCGCTCAGCAGCCGAGCCTGTTCGCCCTGCGGGCGGGCTTTAGTGATCCGATCATCAACCGGTACCTGGAGTTCGCCACCGCGCTCGGCATCGGGATTGCCGGCTTCGAGTTCATCGAGACCGCCGACGGCCGGCTGGTGACCTACGACATCAACACCACGACGAATTACAACGCCGACATTGAGGCGGTGGCTCCGCGGCCGGCGCTGCCGGCCGTCGCGGAATACCTAGGCCGGCTGCTGGCCGACACACGGAGGAACTGATGCGGTTCGGGTACTGGATGCCAATCTTCGGCGGCTGGCTGCGCAACGTCAGGGACGAGGGCATGCCAGTGTCCTGGCCGTACATTCGCGACCTGGCGGCGCAGAGCGAGCAGCTTGGCTTTGACCTGTCACTGATCGCCGAGCTGAACCTGAACGACATCAAGGGCCACCGGGCGCCATCGCTGGATTGCTGGACGGTCGCCCCGGCAGTCGCGGCGGCGACCAGTTCGCTGGAACTGATGCTGGCCGTCCGGCCGAACTACCACTCGCCTTCGCTGACCGCCAAGGCGCTGTCCACGCTGGACGTCATCGCGCCGGGCCGGATCTCGCTCAACGTGGTGTCCTCCTGGTGGCGGGACGAAGCGGCACAGTACGGCGCCCCGTTCGACGTGCACGACGCCCGGTACGAGCGCACTCAGGAGTGGCTGGACGTCGTGAGCCGGCTGCTCCGCGAGGACACAGTCAGTCACGAAGGTCCGCTGTACCAGCTGGCTGGCGCCGTGCTCGAACCTAAGCCGTCCAGGGTGCCGCCGGTTTACATGGGCGGTGAGTCGCCTAAGGCCAAGGACGTCATCGCGGCGCAGGCCGACGCCTACGTCATGCACGGCGACGCGCCGGAGGTGATCGCGGCGAAGGTCGCCGACCTCAGTGCGCGACGTGCCGCGGCTGGCGGCGCACCGTTGACCTTCGGGGTGTCTGGCTACGTAATCTGCCGCGACACCGAGGCCGAGGCCAAGGCTGAGCTCGACCGGATCCTCGACGTCCGGTCCTCGCCGGAGGCGTACGCCTCCTACCAGGACTTTGTCGAAGGCTCCCAGCTGGAATCGCAGGTCTCGCTGGAGGAGTACAGCGTCTCCAACCGGGGCCTGCGCAGCGGCCTGATCGGCACGCCCGGCCAGATCATCGAGCGGCTAGCGGCCTACGAGGAGGCCGGCGTCGGCCTGATGCTCCTGCAGTTCTCGCCCCAGCGCGAGGAAATGGCCAGGTTCGGCCGTGAAGTGATCAGCCGCTGGCCGCGCTAGACGTCCGGCCTGGTTCGATTCAGCCGCCACGGTAGCGCCCTACTGGGCAGCGCGGCGGTCCGGGCAGGCGCCCGGAACGGCCGCTACTCACTTGTTAACTCAGACTTGCCCCCTTCGGAAGGGGCGGCGGATCGCCGGTTCGTGGTACGCGGGGATCTGCCCAGCGCCGCGAGCGCAATTGCGCTAGCTGCAGACCTCAGTGCTGACGTCCGCGCCGAGGGTGGCGAGCCTGGCCGCGACCGAGGCGTGACCGCGGTCAATGAGGTAACCGGGTGCCACGGTGGTCTCCCCGTCCGCGGCAAGCCCGGCCAGGATCAGCGCGATTCCGGTCCGGAGGTCGTGCGCGACGACCTCGCAGCCGCGCAGCGGAGTCGGGCCGTGGACGACGACCGCGTTGCCCGCCACCTCCACCTTCGCGCCCATCTTGTTAAGTTCCCCGACCAGCATGTAGCGGCCGTCGAAGATGGTCTCGCGGATGTAGCTGGTGCCATCGGAAAGGCAACTGAGCGCCATGATCGGTGACTGAAGGTCGGTGGCGAACCCGGGGTAGGTGTCGGTGATCACGTTGATCGGACGTAGCTGGCGCTCTCGGCGGACCTGAAGGATCGCGCCGTGCGTGGAGAATTCCACGCCCATCTGCTCCAGCTTCCAGCGGGCGACGCCGAAGTGCTCGAGCGAGGCGCCGACCAGGCTCAGCTCGCCGCCGGTGATGGCCGCGGCCATTGCGAACACGGCCGCGTCGATCCGGTCGGCCATGACGGTGTGCTCGACGGCGGTGAGCTCCTCCACGCCCTCGACGGTGATGAAGCCGGTCCCGCCACCAGAGATCCGCGCCCCCATCTTGGTCAGGAACGCGATGACGTCGAGGACTTCCGGCTCGAGCGCGGTGTTGTCGATGATCGTGGTGCCCGGTGCCATCGACGCGGCCATGATCAGGTTCTCGGTGCCCGTGTGCGAGGGCGTGTCCAGGTACAAGTGCGCGCCGCGCAGCCGATCCGCCTTGATGTGGATGACGGTCTCGCGCTCCTCGACGATCGCACCGAGCCGGGCGAAGCCGCGGTAATGGAAGTCCAGGGTCCGGGTGCCTAGGTTGCATCCGCCGATGCCCTCGATGGTGGCCTCGCCGAGCCGGTGCAGCAGGGCTGGCACGAACAGCACGGAGGCACGGAACCTGCGGGCGATGTCGGCAGGCAGGACCGAGCTGGTCAGCTCGGAGGCATCGACGACGAGGGTGTGCTCGGCTTCGTGGAACCTCACCACGGCGCCGACGGCCTGCGCGAGCTCGACGGCCCGGCGCACGTCCTCGATAACCGGGACGTTCCGCAGGACGGTGCGGCCCTTCTCGGCCAGCAGCGACGCCGCGATCATCTTCAGCGCCGCGTTCTTGGCACCCTGGACGAACACGGTGCCTTGCAGCGGGTTGCCGCCTCGGACGATATAGCGGGTGTCTGGACCGCTCGTCATCTGGATGGAACTCCCGTCGGTTGGCTGCATCGCGTCCATGCCCTGGTGCAGCACCAAGGCCTCTGACCATGCAGACGGCAGGCTACCGTCGCCGGCATAGCCCGCCTGTCGTGACGTCAAGTATTCCACCGCTGCCGAGCCCCCCAGACCATGACGACATTGTTACGTAACGTACCTGAGCACATGCATAACGTGACTCGAGGGGGCATCCAGCTAGGCGAGCCAGCGTGACCCGGTGATACGCTCAAAGGCCGCCACGTAGGTTTGCCTGGTCCTTTCGACGACTTCGGCGGGCAGTGGCGGTGGCGGTTCCGGGCCATTGCGGTCCCAGCCGGAGGCTGGCGACGTGAGCCAGTCCCGGACAAACTGTTTGTCGAATGGCACCTGGGTTCGGCCGGGCCGCCACGAATCGGCCGGCCAGAACCGAGAGGAATCCGGCGTGAGAACCTCGTCAGCGAGGCGCAAGGTCCCGGATTCGTCAAAGCCGAATTCTAGTTTCGTATCGGCGACGATGATGCCTTGCTCGGCAGCCAGGTCCGCACCGCGACGATAGACCGCGAGCGTGAGCCGCTCCAGCTCGGCCGCGGCTGGCGCGCCGACAAGATCGACCAGCTGGTCGCGGCTGATGTTCTCGTCGTGCTGGCCCTGCGGGGCCTTGAAATCCGGGTCGAAGATTGGCGTCGGCAGGCGCGACCCATCCAGGAGGCCGGGCGGCAGCGGAATGCCGGCCACGGCGCCGTCGCGCTGATAGTCAGCCAGCCCTGAGCCGGTCAGGTAACCCCTGGCGACGCACTCAACCGGGACCATCGCAAGCGGTCGGCAGGCCATCGCCCGGTCGGCGAACTCAGCCGGGATGGGCGCGTCGACAAGGTGGTTCGGGACGATATCGGCGAGCCGCTCGAACCACCACTGCGACAGCTGGGTAAGAATTTGGCCCTTGTCCGGGATCGGCGTTTCGAGGATGAAGTCAAAGGCCGAAATCCGGTCGGTTGCCACCAGCAGCAGCACACCGTCGCCAGCTTGATAGAGCTCCCTGACCTTACCGGAATAGACATGCCGGAGGCCGGCCGGAAGGTCATCTCGTCCAGCTGTGGAGGCCGGCCCGGATTCGCCAGCATCGAGCGTCACGCCAGGCGCTCCAGCCGGTCGAAGACGTCACCGAGCCTGCGCACATAGCGCTCCGGTGTGCATATCTCGTCCAGCCTGGCCTCGTCTAGTTCCTGGCCCCGTCCGGCCGCATGCTTGCGCAGGGTCTCGCGGAACGGCACGCCTGACTGCCAGGTGTCCATCGCCGCCGTCTGCACCAGCGAGTAGGCGTCTTCCCTCGCCATACCCGCCGCGACGAGCTCCAGCAACACCGCCGAAGTGTAGATGAGGCCGTGACTTGCCTCCAGGTTTGCCAGCATGCGGGCGGCGTCGACGACGAGGCCCTCCATGATGCCAGCGGTCTGCTCGAGCACATAATCGGTGGCGATTGCCGCGTCGGGCAGCGCGACCCGCTCGGTCGACGAATGGGAGATGTCTCGCTCGTGCCAGAGCGTTATCCCCTCGAGCACCGGGACTACCTGCGCGCGCACGACTCGGGCCAGCCCGGATATCCGCTCGGCCCGAACCGGGTTGCGCTTGTGCGGCATCGCGGACGAGCCCTTCTGGCCGGCCCCGAAGGGCTCAGCGAGCTCGGCGACCTCGGTGCGCTGGCCGTGCCTGATCTCTATCGCGATGGCCTCGCAGACCGTAGCGATCAGCGCCAGCACGCTGACCCATTCCGCGATCCCGTCCCGCAGCACGACCTGGGTGGCGACGTCGGCGGGCCGGAGCCCGAGCTGGCCGAGCACCTCGGACTCGATCGCCGGGTCGATGTTGGAGTACGTGCCGACCGGGCCGGACAGCTTGCCGACAGCGACAGATTGACGGGCCCGCATCAGCCGGTCCCGGCATCGGTGAATGCCGAACGCGAAGTCAGCGACCCGATGCCCCCAGACGTCGGGTTCGGCGTGGACGCCGTGCGTCCGGCCCGCCCGCAGCGTCATGCGGTGCGCCAGCGCGTGCTCCCTCAGCACATGCAAGAGGCGCTCGCACCGGGCTATCAGCAGATCGGTCGACTCGGCAAGCTGGATCGCCAGCGCGGTATCGAGGAGGTCGGACGAGGTCATGCCGTAGTGCACGTAAGCCGCCGCCTCGCGCGGCGTGGTGTTATTCGCCCAGGCGGACAGGAACGCGATGACGTCATGGCCGGTCACCGCCTCAAGGGCGGCCACCGCGTCGGGCGTCGGGGGCGGAGCGGCCGCCACCGGCGCGACTGCATCTTCCGGCACGGTCCCGGCTTTGGCATGCGCGGCCAGCACGAGGGTCTCGACCTGGCACCAGAGCTCGTACTTGTGGGCTTCGCTCCAGACGTGTCCCATCTCGGGCAGCGTGTAGCGATCTATCACCCCCCTATCCTGCCGCATTGCATCTGGCCACCTTGCCGGCCCCTGCCGTCACCTGGCCTCGGCAATCAGCGGCATCACGAGCACTGCGGCGACCGCGATCAGCTGGGCCTCGAGCCCGGCCGCGACCCCGACCGCTGTCGTCGCCAGGGCCGCCGCGGCCGCCGTCGCGCGCAGCCGGATCGGCCCGAGTCCGAGCTGGCGCCGGATGATCACGTCGCCAGCCAGGAACAGGGCAGCGCCGGCTGCCAGCAGGGCAGCCTGGCCGACGGTGGCAGCGGCCCAGTCGGGACCGGCACCGGCGCGGGTGCTGGCCAGCACCGTCCTGAGCACTCCGGCGGCCATCGCCACCAGCCCGAGCAGCAGCGGGATATAGCCGTAAAAGTACGCGTTCAGCGCCAGCGCGGTGCGGCGCTCGCTGGCCGCCTTGGTGAGCACCTCGACCGCGCGCTCCTCGGCGCCCGAGCCGAAAACGATCCACCACAACGCCGCCGCTACCGCCAGGCCCAGGACGGCGGTGACCAGCAGCCGCCAGCTCGCGCCGCCGTGGCTGGCCGGCCCGGCCGCGCCGATGCCGATTGCGGCGACCGATTCGCCGATGGCCACGATCAGCAACGCGCTGTGGCGCTCGCAGAAGTGCGCCGGCCGCAGCTCGAACAGGCCTTTCGGGTGCACGATAAGCGGCGACCCGAGCTGGACGGCCAGGGCTGCGATCCAGAGAAGATAAGCGGCGAGGCCGGCCGCTCCGGTGGGCCCGTGCAGCAGCGCGGCCACGGTCACCAGCAGCGCCGACAGGATGTTGAACGGCGCCACCCGCACGATGTTGGCGTTCGCCCGGTAGTACAGGACGGCGTGCACGATCACGACAGTCAGGTAACCGAGCCCGAGCACCAGGCCGTAATTGCTGAAACCGCGCGGGATGGCCAGCCCGACGATCAGGAATCCGGCCATTCCGGCCAGCAGCAGTAGCCGCTCAGCAGTGTGGACGGGCGGCCGGGAGTTGGTCAGCCAGGCGTAGCCGCCGTACATCCACCACAGCAGCCCGAACACGAGCAGGACCTGTCCGACGGCCAGCCACGACAGCCTGGTGGCCAGTACTGAGGTGAGCTGCGTCAGCGTGAACGCAAAGACCAGGTCGAAGAAGATTTCCAGGGTGCTGACCCGCAGCGGCAGGTCCTCGTCGGCACGAGCCGGCTGGCCCGCTGGCTCCTGCGCGACCAGCCCGCCGCCGCTCATCGTCTCATCGTCCGGCGGTAACACCAGCTGGAGCCGCTGCGATGTCGGTGCGGTACCACGCCCCGCGCAGCCGGACCTGACCAGCGGAGCGGTAGGCGGCCGCCCTGGCTTCCGCGAGGTCCATACCCGTGCCGACCACGTTCAGGACCCGCCCGCCGGCTGCCCTCAGAAGGCCATCACTGCCGCTGGCAGTCCCCGCGTGAAGGACGTAGGCGCCGGGAACGAGGCCGGCTTCGGCTAGGCCGTCGATCGCGTCGCCGCGCACCGGCGGGCCGGGATAGCCTTCGGCCGCGATCACGACCGTCACTGCGGCGCCTGGGAGCCAGAACAGCCGGCCAACTGAGGAGAGGTCCCCGTCAGCGCTTGCGGCCAGCAGTCCGGCCAGCGGCGTGCCGAGCCGGTCCAGCACGACCTGCGTCTCCGGGTCGCCGAACCGGGCGTTGAACTCGATGACGCGCACGCCGCGCGAGGTGAGGCAGAGCCCGGCGTAGAGCAGGCCGCTGTAAGCGGCGCCGCGCCGGCCAAGCTCGGCCAGGGCCGGCTCGACGACCGTGGCCATCGTCTGCGCTGCCAGGTCCGAGGGCGCCCAGGGCAACGGCGCATAGGCGCCCATGCCGCCGGTGTTCGGGCCGAGGTCGCCATCGTTCGCCCGCTTGTAGTCCTGGGCCGGCAGCAGCGGAACGGCCGTCCGGCCGTCAGCCAGCGCGAAGACCGATACCTCGGGGCCATCGAGGAACTCCTCGATCACCACGGTTCCGCAGCTGCGCGCGTGCCTGACTGCCTCCTCGCGGTCGGTGGTAACGACGACCCCCTTGCCGGCGGCCAGCCCGTCGGCCTTTACGACATACGGCGCGCCGAATGCGGAGAGCGCCTCGTCGACTTCCCGCTCGGTGCGACAGGTCCTGGCGGCAGCCGTTGGCACGCCAGCGGCCGTCATTACGTCCTTGGCGAACGACTTGGAACCCTCGATCATTGCCGCGCTCTGGCCGGGACCGAAGCAGCGGATACCGGCCGCCCGGACCTCATCGGCCGCGCCGGCCACCAGCGGCGCCTCGGGACCGATGACGACGAGGTCAGCGCCGAGTCGGACGGCGAGCGCGGACACCTCGCCCGCCTCGGTGGCGGCCACCGCGTGCAGCTCGGCGATCTCGCCGATGCCGGGATTACCAGGAGCGGCGTGCAACTCGTGCACGTCGGCATCGCGCGCCAGCGCCCTGGCTAGCGCATGCTCCCGGCCGCCCGACCCGATGAGCAGTACTCGCACGTCACAGCACCTCCCGGAGCTGGACGGTCTGGTCCCGGCGCGGGCCGACGCCGACCGCGGAGACCGGGGCGCCGATCATGTCCTCGACCGCCCGGACATAAGTCTGCGCGTTCGGCGGCAGGTCGCCGAAGTCCTTCGCGCCCGAGATGTCCTCCCACCAGCCGTCCAGGTACTCGTAGATCGGCGTGGCGTGATGAAAGTCGGTCTGGGTCATCGGGATCTCATCGTGCCGCCTGCCGTGCACGTCATAGGCGACGCAGACGGGTACCTTCTCCAGGCTGGAGAGGACGTCAAGCTTGGTTATGAAGTAGTCGGTGAGCCCGTTCACGCGGGTGGCGTACCGGGCGATGACGGTGTCGAGCCAGCCGGTCCGGCGCGGCCGCCCGGTGGTGACGCCGAATTCGCCGCCGGTCTTGCGCAGCCATTCTCCCTGCGCGTCATGCAGTTCGGTCGGGAACGGCCCGGCGCCGACCCTGGTTGTGTACGCCTTGAGAATCCCCATCACCCTGGTGATCTGGGTAGGCCCGATGCCCGAGCCGGCGCAAGCCCCGCCCGCGGTCGGCGATGAGGAGGTGACGAACGGGTAAGTGCCGTGGTCGACGTCGAGGAGGGTGGCCTGGGCACCTTCGAGTAGCACCACCCGGTCGGCCTGCAGCGCCTGGTTGAGGACCAGGCCGGTGTCGGCGATGTAGCGGCCCAGCCGGCGGCGTAACCGAGGTACTGCTCGGCGACCGCTTCGGCGTCGATGCCGCGGCGGTTGTAGAGCTTGGTGAGGATCTGGTTCTTCTCCCGCAGCACCAGCTCGAGCTTCTGCCGGAGGATGCCGGGATCGAAGAGGTCCTGCATCCTGATCCCGACGCGCGACACCTTGTCGCTGTAGGCGGGGCCGATGCCGCGGCCGGTGGTACCGATCCGGGCGCTGCCCAGGTACCGCTCGGTCACCTTATCCAGGGCAACGTGATGCGGCATGATCAAGTGCGCGTCCGCCGAGATCAGCAGCCGGTCGCGCCAGGCCCCGCGCTCGATCAGGCCGTCGATCTCGGCGATCAGCACCTCAGGATCGATCACGACGCCGTTGCCGATCACGGCGGTGGCGTTATCGGACAGCACGCCAGAGGGCAGCAGGTGCAGGGCATAGCTCTCGTCGCCGATGACCACGGTGTGGCCGGCATTGTTGCCGCCTTGGTAGCGGACGACGTAGTCAACCCTGTCGCCGAGCAGGTCGGTGGCCTTGCCCTTGCCTTCATCGCCCCACTGCGCGCCGACGATCACGATGGCGGGCATGTCACAAGATCCTTCCGATAACCAAGCAAAGCCCCGGCCGACATCCTTGCGTAACGACAGCAAGCGCGGCAGAGGCTCTTGCATTGAGATGTTACAGGCCTGACGGCCAAGCCCGCTGGCGAAGGGCCAGTCCACAGCGCATCAGCAGAAGGCGCTGCGCGCCGAGCCCGCTGCCGGGGCCGGGCTGATGACGGACCTCGTTACGATGCCAGGGCGGCTACCGCAGCGGGACTGCTGTCGGCCAGGAACTCCTGGCACCTGGCCGCCTCGTCGTCCTCGCCGATCGCCGCCGCCGCAGCCCCGAGCAGGTACAGCGAGCGCAGGAAGCCCTGGTTGGGCTCATGCTCCCAGGGCACCGGGCCGTGGCCGTGCCAGCCCGCGCGCCGCAGCTGGTCCAGCCCTCGGTGGTAGCCAGTCCTGGCGAATGCGTAAGCGCTCACCGGGTCGCCGGCGGCAAGTGCCCGCCCGGCCAGCTCAGCCCAGGCCGCGCAGTAGCTCGGATACCTGGCGGCTACCGCGGCGGGATCGTCCGCCGCTGCCAGCGCCGCGCGGGCCTGCTCATTAGCGGGAAGAAGGGTCTCGGGCGGCCCGCCCAGCAGGTTCTGTTGCGTCATGGGCCAATCCTGCACCCGGGCACTTTCCCGGCCGGAGGCCGGCCGGGGAACGGTCCCACTGCGCCACGGCCAGAGCGTGTCGTATCAGGACAGGCGTCGCAGAACAGGAGTATCAGGACAGGCGCTTACCGACCGACATGAGGTCCTCACAAGCGTGCACGACCCTCGCGCTCATCGACTCCTCGCCAGCCTTGCCCCAGGTCCGCGGGTCGTAGGCCTTCTTGCTGCCGACGTCGCCGTCGACCTTCAGCACGCCGTCGTAGTTGGTGAACATGTGCCCCGCGACCGGCCTGGTGAAGGCGTACTGGGTGTCAGTGTCCACGTTCATCTTGACGACGCCGTATCCGATCGCTTCTCGGATGTCCTCAAGCGAGGAGCCCGATCCGCCGTGGAAGACCAAGTCAAAAGGCTTATCGAGGCCGTACTTGGTGCCAACTGCGTCCTGGATTTCCTTCAGGATCGCCGGCCTAAGCTTGACATGGCCGGGCTTGTAGACGCCGTGCACATTGCCGAAGGTTGCCGCCAGGATGTAGCGGCCACGTTCGCCAAGGCCAAGGGCTTCAGCCGTTGCCAGCGCGTCCGCGGGCGTGCTGTAGAGCTTCTCGTTGATCTGGCCGACGACCCCGTCTTCCTCGCCGCCAACCACGCCGATCTCCATCTCCATGATTACGTGTGCGCTGGCGCACTGGTCGAGCAGCTCGGACGCAGTCCGCAGGTTCTCGGCTAGCGGAACCGCCGAGCCGTCCCACATGTGGGACTGGAAAAGCGGCTCCTCACCGCGCGCGACCCGCTCCTGCGAGATCTGGACGAGCGGGCGCATATACGCTTCGAGCTTGTCCTTCGGGCAGTGATCGGTATGCAGGGCGATGTTCACGGGGTACTTGGCGGCCACCGTCCCGGCGAAATGGGCAAGAGCCACCGCTCCGGTAACCATGTCCTTGACGCCAGCGCCCGACAGGTATTCAGCGCCCCCGGTCGACACCTGAACGATGCCGTCGCTTTCGGCCTCGGCGAAACCGCGCAGGGCAGCATTCAGAGTCTGGCTCGAGGTCACGTTTATTGCGGGGTAAGCGAAACCGTGCTCTTTAGCCCGGTTGAGCATCTGCGCGTAGACCTCCGGCGTCGCGATCGGCATGGCCCGAGTCCTTTCTGCTGGCCGGCGCTTTCTGGCCGGCGTTTCTGGTCATCGCTGGCTGGTCAGCGCTAGCGAGGCAGTGCCGTCTGGCCAGTGCCCAGTATTGCCGAGGACGCTGCTGTGCATGAAGCCGCGGGCTGAGTTGGCCGCAATGGCGGGCTGGCAGCCTTATCGGGTCTACGCTCGACCACATGGGACACCATGATGCGGATCCCGCTGGGGGCCGCCGGTACGCCGGCGTCGTTCTGCTGTCCGTCGCGATACTAGCGTTGCTGTTGGTCGGGGCCTTCGCGCTGCACGCGCTGTCGCACAACTGACCGGGGGCTTTGGCCAGACCTCAGATCGCGCCCGATGGAGGGCAACCTCAGCTGAGGTCAGCCCAGACCAAGGTCGGCCAGTTCGAACGCGGCTAGGTAGGGCAGCCCGCGGTCGGCAACTTTCGGCCGTGCGCCGCGCTCAACCACCACCGCGACTCCGACGACCTCGGCTCCTGCCTCGACGAGGGCGTCCACCGCGGTCAGCACCGAGTTGCCGGTGGTGGAGGTGTCCTCGACGGCAAGCACGCGGCGGCCGGCCACATCAGGGCCTTCGATCCGGCGCTGCAGGCCGTGCGCCTTCTCAGTCTTGCGGACCACGAAGGCGTCGAGCTTGCGGCCACGGCCGGCGGCCGCGTGGAGCATGGCGATGGCGACCGGATCGGCGCCCAGCGTCAGCCCGCCCACGGCGTCGAAGGTGAGGCCCGCCGTTAGGTCCAGCATGACGCGGCCCGCGAGTGGCCCGGCGCGACCGTCAAGCAGCACCCTTCGCAGGTCGATATACCAGTCAGCGCGCTGCCCGGACGACAAGATCACTTCACCATGCACGACGCCCAGCTGCTTGATCAAGGTCAGCAGGTCTTCTCGGTCGGCCACGGCAGCCGAGCCTACCGGGAGCTTCGCGCGGGGCACCGGCCGGCGCCTGGTACCTTCTGCGGGCTGGCGGCGACCGCGAATACGGCATCTCGGATCCGGAGTTGTCTACGCCAGCGCAGTTGGCTAGATGGCGAAATTATGGAAGTAACAGGACCTGACCAGGTGGATACGTCCGTGATCCGCGCTATGTGTCACGCCTGGTGCGATGCGCTGGTAACGTCACGCGCAAGGGAAGGACGGTGTCGCGTTGGATCGCTGCGCGCTGTTCGTGGACGCGAGTTATGTGCTGGCCGATGGTGCACTCGCCGTTCATGGCACTCGCAACCGTGACTCGGTTTCCTGGGACTACACGGGCCTGCTGAAGCTTCTAGGCGGCCTGTCCAGGGACCGCACAGGCCTGCCTTTGCTGCGCTGCTATTGGTATGACACTCCCGCCGACGGCAACCGCGCCGCCGAGCATGACAGCCTGGCCGATGTTCCAGGCGTCAAGCTGCGCCTGAGCAAGGCACGCCCGAACCGCAAAGAGGGCGTCGAGGCCGAGATCCGTAAGGATCTCACCGTCCTGGCCAGGAACCGCGCAATCAGCGACGTGATCATCGTGAGCGGCGAAGAAGACCTCGCCCCGGTCATCGCCGAAGTTCAGGACCTCGGCATCCGGACGGTCTTGCTGCACATCTCGGCTGACGGCGACTGGGCAGTGTCCCGGGCGCTGCGCCAGGAGTGCGACGACATCATTGACGTTGCGGCCGGGCACCTCCGCCCATACGTGGACCTGATTCCCGGTGCCGAGCCAGAACTTGGCGCCGGGCGCTACCGCGAGTTCGCAACCGGGCCTCAGCAGGTGAGCGGCACCGGGCAGGTCAGCAGTCCGCATCAGACGATCGAGGCCCCGGCTACCCGGCTTTACGGGTCGCCGGTGGCAGCCGAGTATGACCGGGAGCCGCAACTGCTCGGCCTGGACGGGCGAGGCCAGCGCGAGCAGGTGGCTGGCCACGATGGGACCCGCTTCACCGCCCAGGCGGGCCTGGGCGGCCCAGCCGACGGCATGAGCTCCGGACAAGTCCAGCGGATGGCCGACCCGCAAGCGCTTGGGCACCAGTATCAGTCTGCCGATGCGGGCCGAGGCCAGATGCCCGCAACCGCGGGCCAGGGCCAGGGCGGTTACGCTCCGAACGGATTCGCTCCGCATGAGTCCGCGAACGGCCAGGTTCCTGACAGCCAAGTGGCCCAATCGTCGGTCGGCGTGGGCCAGCGCACCGGCGTGGGCGATGGCCGGGGCCAGGGTGGTCAGAACCCCGGCTTGCAGGCTGGGAGCACGCCCGGAAGCGGAATGCCGGCCGGACTTCCTGGCCAGGAAGGCGGCAGCGTGCGTGCGCCTGGCGGTCTCGGCATGCCGGGAGCCAGTGGCCAGGCAGGCAATATGCAGGCCCCCAGCCAGGTCAACGGGATGCCGAACGGGATGGCTGGCAACGGCATGCCCTCGAACAACCTGCCAGCCAATGGCCAGGCCGGCCACAGCGCACAGCCGAACGGCCTGCCGGGCGGTGGTCACGGGCAGGGCTCGGTGCCTCCGGGTGGCACGCAGCCGGGCGGCATGCCTCACGGCGCTATGCAGCAAGGCGGCATGCCGCCGCAGCCCGGTCCGCAGCAGGGCAACAGCATGCAGGGCAACCCGATGCCTGGCGGCGGCCTGAGCCAGAACGGCGCCCAGCATCAGCTAACCGGTCAGCCTGGGGGCCCTGGACCGCAAAATCAGGGCCAGCCGATGCCGCCCGGCCAGTTCCAGGGCATGCCCCCGCAGGCGCCCGGCATCTCTGCGCCTGGCCAGCACGGTATGCAGCGCCCGGGCAGCGGTCCGGGCCTGCCTCAGAGCGGGATGCAGCAGGCTGGCCATCCTCCGGCGGAACAGCCACGTCACCAGATGCCACAGCGCCAGCTTCCGGCCGGAAATGGCGCGCAGTACCCGCAGGATCGAGGCGGGCAGTACGGCGGCCCGCCGCAGGCGGCACCCTACGGCGCCTCACCGGGCCAGTCCGCGTATCCAGCCGGCTCATACGGCGCGCCCCAGCCTGCCCCCATGCCCGCCCCGCCGGTGGCGATCTCGGTTGGCGAGGCCGTCCAGTCTGCCCACGCGGAGGGCTTCGGATTCGGCGAGGCGGTGGCAAGAGACGCTCCTGCCCTGTGGCTGGAAGCCGTGCTAGCTCGCAAGCCGAGAATGCCCTCAGATCTTGAGGCCCGGCTGCTGCAGGGGTCGGCACTGCCGATTGACTCGCTCCTGCATGACGAGGTCAGGCATGCACTCCGGCGTGGATTCTGGGACGCACTTGAACGCTCCCGGCATTAACTGACGTTTGTCACGAAGCCATTACTCCGCCGTTTGGAGGGCACATCCGGTCTGTTCGCTGGGCTACCTTAGGAACGTGCCTGTATTGAGCCGCGAAGAATTCGACTCGATCGAATTCGATGCAGCAGCCAGCGGAAATCATGCGGCAGCGGCTCGGCAAATGGCTCAGCTTGCCACCACCGGCACCGAGACCGCAGGAATGGCTCGGGCCGAGGCGTACCTGCGCGCGGGCGAGCAGTGGCTGCTCGCTGATGACCCGGCCGAGGCAGTTGCGGGCTTCCAGCGCGCTATGGCCGACGGCGGCCCGGTGTTCGTCGATCCACGGGTGCCGATGGCACGTGCTTTGTTCCAGCTCGGCAGGCACTCCGAGGCGCAGGACATTATCAGTCGGCTCAAGGCCGAGGGCCCGGCGGATCCCCGGACCTGTGACCTGGTCGCCGAGCTGCTGGTCGAGCGCTCGGAGCTAGCCGCGGCCCTGGAGTGGACGACGGCCGGAGTGGAGTTGTGCCTGACCGGCGATGACGCCGAACTGCGCCTCCTGCTCAGGCTCCGCTACCGCATCCGCAACGACCTTGGCCTGCCCGAGGATGACTACGACGCGATGCTCGACGACGCCTGAGTCGCCTGCTCGGGGCTAACTCGGAGCGTGTCGGACGCCTCGTCGAGATCAACCAGCACCTTGTCGCCATCGGTGATCTCACCGGCAAGCAGCGCGCGTGCGAGCTGGTCCCCGATCGCGGTCTGGATGAGCCTGCGCAGCGGGCGGGCGCCGTAGGTCGGGTCGAATCCGGTCACGGCGAGCCATTCCTTGGCGGCCGGTGTCACGTCGAGCGTCAGCCGCCGGGCGGCCAGCCGGTTCGCCAGCCTGGAGACCTGCACCTCCACGATCTGCGTGAGCTCGTCAGTCGTCAGCGCATCGAACACGATCACATCGTCGAGCCGGTTCAGGAATTCCGGCTTGAACGTGGCTCGCACGATGCCCATTACCTTGTCCCTGGTGGCCGTCTCGTCCAGGCTCGGGTCTGCGATGAACTGCGAGCCCAGGTTCGAGGTCAGGATCAGAATCGTGTTGCGGAAGTCGACCGTCCGGCCCTGGCCGTCTGTCAGCCTGCCATCATCGAGCACTTGCAGCAGGATGTCGAAGACCTCTGAATGAGCCTTCTCCACCTCGTCGAGGAGGATGACGCAATAGGGACGGCGCCGGACTGCCTCGGTGAGCTGGCCGCCCTCGTCATAACCGACATAACCGGGCGGCGCTCCAACCAGCCGCGATACCGAGTGCCGCTCGGAGTACTCGCTCATGTCGATCCTGACCATGGCCCGCTCGTCGTCGAACAGGAATTCGGCGAGCGCCTTGGCGAGCTCCGTCTTGCCAACACCCGTGGGACCCAGGAACAGAAACGAGCCGGACGGCCGGTCCGGATCGGAGATCCCAGCTCTGGACCGGCGGACCGCGTCGGACACCGCCTGTACGGCGGGCTGCTGGCCAATCAGGCGGTGGCCGAGCTCGGACTCCATCCGCAGGAGCTTGCCGGTCTCGCCTTCCATCAGGCGGCCCGCCGGGATGCCAGTCCAGGACGACACGACGTCCGCGATGTCGTCAGGACCGACCTCTTCCTTGACCAAGGGCCCACCCGAATTGCCGAGCCAGGCCGCGCCGGGCGCGGCTGCTGCGGACTCCTCGCTGGCCGCCGCGGAGGCGTCCGCTATTTGGCGTTCGAGCGCGGGGATCTCCCCGTACATCAGGCGCGAAGCGGACTCGAAGTCCGCGTCCCGCTGGGCTCGCTCGGCCTGGCCGCGCAGGTCATCGAGCTGCTTCTTCAGCTCGCCGACCTTGTTAAGGCTCGACTTCTCCCTGTCCCAGCGCGCCACCAGCGCGGTCAGCTGCTCCTGCTTGTCGGCCAGATCGGCCCGCAGCCGCTCCAGCCGCTCCTTGCTTGCCGGGTCGGCCTCCTTGGCGAGGGCCATCTCCTCCATCTTCATCCGGTCGACGGCGCGCTGAAGCTCGTCGATCTCGACCGGCCTGGAGTCGATTTCCATCCGCAGCCGGGAGGCGGCTTCGTCGATCAGGTCGATCGCCTTGTCGGGCAGGAACCGTGCGGTGATGTACCGATCGGATAGTGTCGCCGCGGCTACCAGCGCGGCATCGGAGATCTGCACCTGGTGATGCGCCTCGTACCTGCCCTTCAGGCCGCGCAGGATCGCGATGGTGTCCTCTACTGAGGGCTCGCCGATGAAGACCTGCTGGAACCGTCGCTCAAGCGCGGCATCTTTCTCGATCCGCTGCCGGTATTCATCGAGCGTGGTCGCCCCGACCATGCGGAGCTCGCCGCGGGCCAGCATGGGCTTCAGCATGTTCCCGGCGTCCATCGCGCCTTCAGCAGCGCCGGCTCCGACCACTGTGTGCAGCTCATCGATGAAGGTGATGATCTGCCCATCGCTCTGCCTGATCTCGTTCAGGACGGCCTTCAGGCGCTCCTCGAATTCGCCGCGGTACTTAGCGCCAGCGACCATTGCGGCCAGGTCCAGGGCGACGACGCGCTTGCCTCGAAGCGACTCGGGCACGTCCCCGGCGACGATCCGCTGCGCCAGCCCTTCGACCACGGCGGTCTTTCCCACGCCCGGCTCGCCGATGAGCACCGGGTTGTTCTTGGTCCGGCGCGAGAGCACCTGAATCACCCTGCGGATCTCCGTGTCCCGGCCGATGACCGGGTCGAGCTTGCCTTCCCTGGCGTTACGGGTGAGATCGATGCCGTACTTCTCGAGCGCCTGGTAGGTGCCCTCGGGGTCCTGTGACGTCACGCGCGCATGTCCGCGGATCTGCTCAAAGGCGTCGATGAGCTGCTTGGGGTCGGCGCCTGCTTCCCTGAGCACGGTCGCCGTCTGGCCGCCGTCGGTAGCAAGCCCGACCAGCAGATGCTCGGTCGATACATAGTCGTCCGACATATCCTTGGCCAGCTTGCCCGCCGTGGCCAGCGCCGCCAGCAGCTGCCGGGAGGTCTCAGGTGCGCTCACGGTGGCACCGGCCGCCTGCGGCATCTTCGCCAGCAGTGCCCGGACGGCTATCAGCACGCTGTTTGGGTCGGCGCCGACCGCCCGCAGCAGGGGAGCGGCGGTACCGCCGTCCTGCTGGATCAGCGCGGCCAGCAGGTGGAGCCCGTCCACGTTCGGGTTGCCTGCGGCCGCGGCCATCTGGGCGGCCTCAGACAGAGCCTGATGGCTCTTTGTGGTCAGCTTCTCTTCCACAGTTGTCTTCTTCTTTCCAAGTACTGAGATTTACCGCTTTACTCCTGCCAGCAGGCGCGCGGCACGCCCCGAGCGCGCCACCGTCAGCTGGAACTGGCTGGATTACCTGCTGGCCGGGTTTGTACGTCAGCTGCGGCGGCGACCGCCTGGCCCGGGTTAGTGGCGCCGCCGGGACCCGCGGGCGGGTGGGCCCGGCCCGGGCCGCGCACCGGGACCAGTGCGGCGTTGTCTGCTTTACTGCGCAGCAAGCCAGACAGCCGGGCCGCGACCGCGCGGGTTGACTCCAGCTCCGCCCGCAGCTGACTGACCTCGGCTTGCATCTCCGCGAGCAGGAGCCTGCTGCGCCGCTCGGCCAACTCGAGCTCGAGAATGCGCTTGATGCCGGACAGGTTGATGCCTTCCTCCTGGGACAGCCGCTGCACTTCGCGCAGGATCAGGATGTCGCTCAGCGAGTACCGCCGGCCCCGGCCCGCCGCCCGGCCCGGCGAGACCAGGCCAAGGCGGTCGTATGCGCGGAGCGTCTGCGGATGCAGTCCGGATAGCTGGGCAGCTACCGAGATGACATAGACCGGCGTGTCATCTGAGAGCTCGAACTGGCTAGTCATGTCATCTCCTTTCTGCTGGCTATCCGGCTTCGCTAGCCGTTGGCTTGCCTGAGTACCTCGGCGCGCGGATCGGGACCCGCAGTGGCATCCCGGTACGTCTCCAGCGCATCCCTGGCCTTGTCGCCGAGCTCCTGCGGGATCTGCACGGCCACCGTCACCAGCAGATCGCCGGCCGTGCCATCCTTGCGCCGGACGCCCTTGCCGCGGACCCGGAAGGTGCGGCCGCTGGGCGTGCCAGCGGGGATACGCAGGCTGACCGGCAGGCCGTGGTGAGACGGCACCTTGATCTCGGCGCCGAGCGTGGCCTCGGGGAAGGTGACCGGAATCGTGATCGTCAGGTTGGATCCTGACCGGCCGAAGGTTCCATGCGGGTGCGGTTCCACCCGGACCCGCACGTACAGGTCTCCGGGCGGGCCGCCGCGTTCGCCGGACGCGCCCTTGCCGGGAATCTTGATTCGCTGGCCGTCCCCGACGCCCGCGGGGATCCTGGCCTGGATCGTCCGCGTGCTCATGGCCCGGCCGCTGCCGGAGCAAGTCGGGCACGGGTCGTCCACGACCAGGCCCCGGCCGAGGCAGGTCTTGCACGGCTCAGAAAAGGCGAAGCTGCCGAGGTTCCGGCTGCCTTGCCCGGTACCCTCACACGTTGGGCAGACCCGGGGCACGGTGCCTGCCTTGGCGCCCGTGCCCCTGCACACCTTGCACGGGCCCTCGCCGGTGAGCCGCAGCGACACCGTAGACCCGTCGATCGCGTCGCTGAACGACAGCGTTGTCTCGGTCTCGACGTCCGCGCCGCGCCGCGGCCTGGCCTGCTGAGTGGTCGTCCCGCCGCGGCTGCCGAACACACCGCCGAGTAGGTCGCCCAGCCGCCCGCCCGCGCCGCCGCCGCCGGTCGAGCCGCCGAACAGGTCGCCGAGGTCGAACCCGTAGTTGCCGCCCGCGGATCCTGGCATCCGCACGCCACCGCCGCCGTACAACGAACGGGCCTCGTCGTACTCCTTGCGCCGCTTGTCATCGGACAGCACGGTGTAGGCCTCGGAGATCTCCTTGAAACGCGCCTCGGCCTTCGCGTCGCCCTCGTTGGCATCTGGGTGGTACTTGCGGGCCAGCTTGCGGTACGACTTCTTGATCTCGTCCGCGCTCGCGCCCTTGGTCACCGCGAGGGTCTTGTAGTAATCCTTCTCCAGGTAATCCTTGGTGCTCAACGGGCCTCTCTCGCGAGCTGTCTAGATGTCGGCGCCTGCAGGCCCGGCCGGGCCTGCTTCGCCATCATTTTCCGCAGTTCCCGCAGCTTTTGCGGATTCGGTGGCACCCGGTTCCTGGCTGGCCGGGTGCGGGCTGGCGGCATCGGCGCTGGCCGGTTCCGCGCTGGCCGGTCCGGCGCTGCCCAGTTCCGCGTCCGCCGGCTCCACGCTGGCCGGCTCGGATTCATCGGCCTCGTCGGCCGCTTCCCCGCCCGGCTCGGCCACGGCCACCCTGGCGGGGCGGATGATCCTCTCGCCTACGCGGTAGCCAGGCTGCAGGATCTGCACGCAGGTCGGCTCGCTGACGTCAGCGGAATACGAGTGCAGCAGAGCCTCATGCAGCGTCGGGTCGAACGGATCGCCGTTCTCGCCGTACGTGGTCAGGCCCAGCTTGATCACGATGCCTTCGAGCGACTCAGCCACTGACTTGAAACCGCCCGTAAGCTCGCCGTGCTCGCGAGCCCTGCCGATGTCGTCGAGCACGGGCAGCAACTCGTGCAGGACATTGGCTAGTGCCTGTTCCCGTACTGCTAGCCGGTCCCGCTCCACTCGCTTGCGGTAATTGGCGTATTCCGCCTGCAGCCGCTGCAGGTCCGCAGTCCGCTCGGCCAGCTTGATCGCCGTCTGGTCAGGCCCGCTGGCCGCGGGTCCGGGCGCAGCGGCCTCGCCGGATCCGGAGCCCTTGTCAGCCCCCGATCCGGCTCCGGTGCCGCCTGGCTTGGACACTGAGTGCTTGCCGGGCTTCGGCTGACCGCCTGCCGGGCCCGGCCCGCGCTGCGGGCCGGCCTCTCCGGTCTTGCGTACTTCGCCGGTGACCGGATCAATCCGCCTGCGATCGCGGATGATCGGGCCCTGGCTTTCGTTGTCGGCCATCATCAGGCGGCGCCGCCCTCCCGGTCGGCCGGCTTCTCGTCCTCGACGATCTCGGCCTCGACGACATCGTCGTCCTGGCCGCCGGCTTCGTCGCCCGTGTCGCTGGCCTGCGCACTCGCGGCCTGTGACTGGGCGTAGATGGCAGTGCCCATCTTCTGGCTGACCTGGGCCGCGTGCTCGCTCGCCGTCTTGATCGCCTCGGTGTCGGTGCCCTCAAGCGCCTTCTTCAGGTCCGCGATCGCCGACTCCACCTCGGACTTGACGTCGTCGGGAACCTTGTCGGCATTCTCGGAGAGGAACTTCTCCGTGGTATAGGCGAGGGACTCGGCGCGGTTGCGCACCTCGGCCTCCTCGCGGCGCTGACGGTCTTCCTCGGCGTACTTCTCCGCGTCGGCCATCATCCGCTCGATGTCATCCTTGCCCAGCGCGGAACCGCCCGAGATGGTCACGGACTGCTGCTTGCCGGTACCGAGGTCCTTGGCCGACACGTTCACGATGCCGTTGGCGTCGATGTCGAACGTGACCTCGATCTGCGGGATGCCGCGTGGTGCCGGAGCCAAGCCGGCCAGCTCGAACATGCCGAGCTTCTTGTTGTAAGCCGCGATCTCGCGCTCGCCCTGGAAGACCTGGATCTGCACCGAGGGCTGGTTGTCATCGGCGGTAGTGAAGATCTCCGAGCGCTTCGTCGGGATCGTCGTGTTGCGCTCGATCAGCTTGGTGAAGATGCCGCCCTTGGTCTCGATGCCGAGCGACAGCGGCGTCACGTCGAGCAGCAGGACGTCCTTGACCTCGCCCTTGAGCACGCCGGCCTGCAGGCAGGCGCCGACAGCGACGACCTCGTCCGGGTTGACGCCCTTGTTGGGCTCCTTGCCGCCGGTCAGCTCCTTGACCACATCGACGACAGCAGGCATGCGCGTCGAGCCGCCGACGAGCACAACGTGGTTAATCTCGCTGAGCTTGACCCCGGCATCCTTGATCACCTGCTGGAACGGGGACTTGCAGCGGTCGAGCAGGTCAGAGGTCATCTTCTGGAACTCAGCCCTGGTCAGCTTCGTGTCCAGGTGCAGCGGGCCCTGCTCTGAGTGCGTGATGTAGGGCAGGTTGATCTGCGACT
The DNA here is from genome assembly GCA_963804435.1 of uncultured Actinomycetota bacterium. GTDB lineage: Bacteria > Actinomycetota > Actinomycetes > Streptosporangiales > Streptosporangiaceae > JAJYUU01. Next base: position 1,022,255 of record CAWDQI010000003.1, read on the forward strand.
CGGTCGACGACGACAGCTCGATCTTTGCCTTCTCTGCGGTCTCACGCAGCCGCTGGAGCGCCATCTTGTCCTTGGACAGGTCGATGCCGTAGCTGTTCTTGAAGTCCTTGACCAGCCAGTCGACTATGCGCTGATCCCAGTCGTCGCCGCCGAGGTGGTTGTCGCCGCTCGTGGCCTTGACTTCGACTACGCCCTCGCCGACCTCCAGAAGTGACACGTCGAAGGTGCCGCCGCCGAGGTCGAAGACCAGGATCGTGGCCTCGCCTTCCTTCTCCAGGTGATAAGCCAGCGCGGCGGAGGTGGGCTCGTTGATGATCCGCAGCACGTTGAGTCCCGCGATCTGGCCGGCCTCCTTGGTGGCCTGCCGCTGAGCGTCGCTGAAGTACGCGGGCACCGTGATCACCGCGTCGGTGATCGTCTCGCCCAGGTAAGCCTCGGCGTCTCGCTTCAGCTTCTGGAGGATGAAGGCGCTGATCTGCTGCGCCGTGAACTTCTTGCCATCGATGGAGACCGACCAGTCGGTGCCCATCTGGCGCTTGACCGAGCGGATCGTCCGGTCAACGTTAGTCACTGCCTGCCGCTTCGCGACCTCGCCGACGAGCACCTCGCCGTTCTTCGCGAAAGCCACGACGGAGGGCGTGGTGCGCGAGCCCTCGGCGTTGGCGATGACCGAGGGCTCCCCGCCCTCGAGGACGGCGACGACGGAGTTGGTCGTCCCGAGGTCGATGCCTACCGCACGTGCCATGTGTTTCAGTCCCTGTTCGATCGAGTGATAAATATTGAGTGCGAGCGGCTCAAGTTTGCCATGCTGAGTCTGGAGTGGCAAATGAACTTGAGTATGCTGTGCTCAACTTTCCGCGGTTCGCTCTTATTCCGGGAGCGACCCCCGAGAATCGCATCAAGATGACCGGCGACAGGAACGCCTAAAAGCCGTATATCGCACGACAGCCGTCTCGGTCATGACCTCGGCCCTCGACAGCAACCTGCCCGGACCAAGCTTCGCCCAAAACGGATCGCAGTGTCAGCCGGTCGGCCGCCGGCAGCATCGCGGCTCGATGTGCGCACGGCCAGCACGTACATCGGCTGACGCGCCGGCAGCAGTCGCCAGGCGCGGGTACGGTGACACTAAACCGGGGGCCGGGTAGCGTCGATCACGTTCGGTGTTGACTCCCCGCTCCGGCATCGCCTTAGCGACCCAGCAGGAAGGTCGGCAATGCCGCTGGACGGCCCGCCCGCGAACGGGAACGCCCGGCTAGCAGGCATGCCCGCAAACACCGAACCTCCGCCGGATGGACCCGGACAGATTGACACGGCCGCCGCGGCCTTGGGCACGGCGGCTTCGGTCGCCGCGGCCCCAGTCGCCGCGGCTTCGGTCGCCGCGGCCTCGGGCACGGCGGAGCAGGCCGCCTCGGAGCAGGCCGCCTCGGAGCAGGCCGCCCCGGAGCAGGCCGCCCCGGAGCAGGCCGCCCCGGTGCCTCCAAGCGCTGCGCTCGCGGGCCTGGAAGCGGCCGCCCCCGAGCTGGGCGCCGTCGAGCCGGGGCCGGGGCCGCAGCCGCGGCGCGCGCCAGCAAGCCGGTCAGGTGGGCGACCGGACCTCGTTACCTGGCTGATCGCAGCGGCGGTATTCGCTGCCTACACCGTCATCTCGGTCTTCCGGTACCTGCGCCGCGAACCCACCTCATGGGACCTGGGCATCTTCACCGAGTATGTCAAGCAGTATGCGCATCTGCGGGCGCCGATCGTGGATGTGCGCGGCGCCGGGTTCAACCTGGCGGGGGATCACTTCCACCCGATCGTCGCGCTGATCGCGCCATTCTTCCGGCTCTTTCCCTCGCCGGTCACGCTGCTGGTCGTGCAGGCGCTGCTCGCGGCGGCGTCGGTGTTCGCCGTCAGCCGGGCCGGGCGCGAGCTGCTCGGGACCAGGGCAGGGGCGCGCGATCGCCGCAGCTTACGGCTTCTCCTGGGGCCTGCAGCAAATGGTCAACTACGACTTCCACGAGATCGCGTTCGCGGTGCCGTTGCTGGCCTTCTCGCTATCCGCGCTCGTGCGCGGCCGCATCCGGCCGGCTGTGCTGTGGGCGCTGCCGCTCGTGTTCGTCAAGGAGGACCAGGGCTTCACGCTGGCGGCCGTCGGGCTGATCATGGTGTTCGCCTACCGTCGGCGCGGGCCCGGGTTTTTCCTGGCGGGCTGGGGCCTGCTCTGGTCATTTCTCGCGATCTTGGTGATCTTGCCGCATTTCAGCGCGAGTCATACCTACGGCTACTGGTTCGCAGGCGGCGCTGTCAGCGCGGGGGGCGGCCACATCAGCCTCGGCGGGCTGTGGGGCAACCTGGCCAATGGCGCGTCGATCAAGCTGCCCACGCTCGCGCTCATTTTGCTGCCGACGGCGTTCATTGCGCTGCGCTCGCCGCTGATCCTGGCTGCGGTGCCCAGCCTCCTGCTCCGGTTCGTCGGCACCAATCCCGACTACTGGAACACGCAGTGGCACTACAACGCGACCATCATGCCGATCGTGTTCATCGCCGCCATCGATGCCATGAGACGCATGCAGGCCAGCAGGCCCGCCCGCCAGACCGGACGCGGCGAAGCAGGGTGGGGTGCGACAGCGCCGCTGGGGGCAGGGCCGTCGGGGGCAGGGCCGGCGGGGGCGGCATCGCCGCGCAAGCTGGCCGTGGCAGCCGAACGGTACGGGGCCGCGACCATGGTAGGCGCGTGCGCCGCGCTGGCGTTCCAGTTCCCGCTCAGTTCGCTGTGGACTCCGTCCACCTATTACCTGGGGCCACACGTAGCTGCCGAGAACGCGGCCATCGCCCTAGTACCCAACGGGGCCAAGGTGGCGACTGACCTCGACCTCCTCGCCCCGCTGGCAGCCCGGACGGACACGTTCTGGCTGGGGAACTACGGCACCAATCCGCCGACCCAGTACGTCGTCTTCGACAACCAGAGCACGGACTGGCCGCCCCAGACAAATGTGCTCGCATTCGTGGAATCCGTGTCCCACAACACGCGGTACGAGCAGATCTACGCGAAGGACAACGTGTTCGTCTTTCGTCGGCTCGGCTAACAAGATTTCCGCACGATGTCAGCCGTCACTGTCCCGCTCACGCCCGGATCCGGCGCTGACTCGGTCGGCCTGACCAGGCATCGGTCGGTTGCCGTCGCGGTCGTCCTGGCCTGCTACCTGGCCGTTGCCGTGGTGATCACCGCCCGGCTGTGGGCCGCACCGGGGTCACGCATGGTGGCTGGCAACCCTAACGACAACGACTACTACGCCTGGATGATGAGGTACAGCGCGGCCGCGATCTCGCACGGACGGCTGCCCGCGCTTGTCACCACCGCGATGGACGCGCCCCGCGGCATCAGCCTGATGTGGAACAACTCCATGCTGGTACCGGGCATCCTGCTCACCCCGGTCACCGACCTGTTCGGACCCCAGGCGAGCCTGACCGTCCTGCTCACGCTGGGCTTCGCCGGCTCAGCCGCCAGCATGCTGTTCGTGCTGCGGCGCTGGGGAGTCAGCCTGTCCGCGGCCACGCTGAGCGGAGCCGTGTACGGATTCTCCCCGGCCCTGCTGCACTCGGCCATCGGCCACTACAACCTTCAGTTCGCTGTCCTGCCGCCGCTGATCATCGACACTGGCCTGCGCTTGTGCCTCGGCAAGTCCCGACCCGTCCGCGGCGGCGTATTGCTCGGCGTGCTGGTCGCCGTCCAGCTTTTCGTCGCGGCTGAAGTGCTGCTCGACGTCGCGATCGCGGCGGTAGTCATCATCGCCGTACTGGCAGTGTCGCGGCCGGGGGCCGTGGCCGGGCATGCCCGGCGGGCAGCAGCCGGCTTCGGCGCGGCCGCGGGCACGGCCGCGGTTCTCGCTGGCCGGGGGCTCTGGGTGCAGTTCTTCGGCCCGCTCACCGAGCACGGCAGCGCGTTCCTCTTCGACTTCTACAAGAACGACCTGAGCGCGTTCATCACGCCGTCGGGGCTGCTGCTGTTCCACACCAGCGCGAGTGCGGCTGCCGCCGCCCGGTATCAGGGCGGGCCGCCGGAGTACCTGGCCTACCTAGGCGTGCCGCTCATCGTCATGCTCGCGGTGGCGCTCGTGGCACTGTGGCGGGATCTGCCCGTCCGGGCGCTCGGCCTGACGCTCGCCGTCCTGACGCTGCTCTCCGTCGGCGCCCATCCGCTGCTCGGCGGGACCACGCATTACGGGGCGACGCTTCCGTGGGCTTGGCTTGGCCACCTGCCGGTGCTCAGCTCCGTGCTGCCGGCCCGCATCTCGGTTGTCGCCGATGGCGCAGCGGCAGCCCTGCTTGCCTTTGCTGTTGACGCTGCCAGCGCCAGGCTGGCCGGGATCCGGGCCAAGGCCAATGCCGTGACCGCCATCGCCGTGCTGGCCATCGCCGTGCTGGCCGTCCTGCCGCTCGTCCCGCTGCCGCTGACGGTTCAGCAGACCACCCCGCTGCCAGCTGGCTGGACAACGGCATTCGCGGCGCTGAGGCTGCCACCAGGCGCGCGGGTTCTCGTCGTTCCGGTGCCGACCGCCACGCTGACCGACGCGATGCGCTGGCAGGCCCAGTCCGGACAGCAGATATCGCTGACCGCCGGCTACTTCCAGGGCCCGGCCTGGGACGGCCAGGCGTACGTGGAAGGCAACGGCCTGCCGCAGCTGGCGTACTACCTCGACCAGATCTGGATGGGAACGGGGTCCTTGCAACCACCGTCGGCCGCCGAGGCGCGGGCGACTATGGCGTACTGGAATCCCGCGGCGGTCGTCGCGGTAGCGACGGAGCGCTCAGCGGTCGGGCGCTACCTGGCCAGCCTGCTTGGCCCGCCATCGGTCCGGGCCGGCGGCGTCCTGGCCTGGCGGGAGCGTGCGGCGGGCTAGCTGGCGCGGCTCATTTCGGGCCCGGTGATCGCCGGCAGGCTCCGGCATCGGCGTACGCTGTCACCCAAAACGCCCACCCACGGGGGGACACCCCCCGTGCCCCCCCAAAAACCGTTCTGGAGGTCTCCTTGGCGCTGCGGATCATCATTGGCCTCGTCCTCACGGTGATCGCGGCCGCGGTCGCCGGACGCCGCCTGTGGTGGCTCTACCGGCTCGGGCGCACCGGCCAGCCGGCCCCCGAGCGCGTCGCCGCTCTGCGGGAGCATCCAGTCAGTGGTGCCGAGACCCAGGTCACCGAGGTAATCGGGCAGCGCAAGCTGCTGAAGTGGACGGTGCCGGGCGTCGCGCACGCCTTGACCTTCTGGGGCTTCATAATCCTGATCCTCACGATCATCGAGGCGTACGGCGACCTGTTCAGCAAGAAGTTCGCGATCGTGCTGATCGGGACGTGGGCCTGGGTGGGCTTCCTCGAAGACCTGTTTGCCGTCGCGGTGCTAGTCGGCATCATCACGTTCGCGGTGATCAGGCTGACCTCGGACCCGAAGCGCGAAGGGCGTGAGTCGCGTTTCGCCGGGTCGCACACCGGCGCGGCCTGGGTCGTGCTCCTGGGGATTTTCCTGGTGATCGCGACCCTGCTGATCTACCGGGGCGCGCAGATCAACACCGGCGACTTCCCGTATCCGCGCGGCGCGTTCGCATCGGAGATCGTCGCTCACTGGCTGCATCCGCTGGGTGCGGCCAACAGGGGCATCGAAACTACCTTCATCTTGCTCCAGCTTGCGGTCATCCTGGCTTTCGGCATCTTCGTCACCTATTCCAAGCACCTCCACATTGCGATCGCGCCGCTGAACGTGCTGTACTCCCGTCGCCCGAACGGCCTTGGCCCCCTTGAGCCGATGCGCTCGAACGGCAAGATTCTTGACTTCGAGGAGGCCGACCCGGACGAGGACGTGTTCGGCATCGGCAAGGTCGAGGACATGAGCTGGAAGGGCCTGCTCGACCTGGCCACGTGCACCGAGTGCGGGCGCTGTCAGTCACAGTGTCCGGCCTGGGCAACCGGCAAGCCGCTGTCCCCCAAGATGATCATCCTCGAACTGCGTGATCATGCCTTCGCCAAGGCTCCGTACCTGCTGGCCGGGTCAGACGAGGCTCGCGAGGCGTTGCCGGAAGCAGTTAAGGCCGAGGCCGCGCGGCCGGTCATCGGTGACGCGGACGCTCACGGCGTGATCCACCCGGACGAGTTGTGGTCGTGCACGAACTGTGGTGCCTGCGTCGAAGAATGCCCGGTCGACATTGAGCACATCGATCACATCACCGGGATGCGCCGGCACCAGGTGCTAGTCGAGTCCGCGTTCCCGACCGAAGCCGGAACGATGCTCCGGAACCTCGAAAACAAGGGCGACCCGTGGGGGATGGGCGGGTCCAAGCGGACCGACTGGATCTCCGAGCTCGATTTCGAAGTGGCGGTGGTCGACGGCCCTATCGGCGACGATGTCGAGTACCTGTTCTGGGTCGGGTGCGCCGGCGCGCTCGAAGATCGCGCGAAGCGGACGACCAAGGCGATCGCTCAGTTGCTGCACACCGCAGGCGTGAACTTCGCGGTGCTCGGCCCGGCCGAGGCGTGCACCGGGGACCCGGCCCGGCGAATGGGCAACGAGTTCGTCTTCAGCATGCTGGCCCAGCAGAACGTCGCGACGCTGAACGAGGCGGGGGCCCGCAAGATCGTCGCCAGCTGCCCGCACTGCTTCAACACGATCTCGCGCGAGTACCCCCAGCTAGGCGGAAACTACGAGGTCATCCATCACACTCAGCTGCTGGCGCAGCTGGTCGCGGACGGCAAGATCAAGCCTGTCACCCCCGTCGAGGAGAAGATCACCTATCACGACCCGTGCTTCCTTGGCCGCCATAACCGGATCTTCACCGCGCCGCGGGAGATCATGGAGCAGGTACCCGGCGTGCAGGCGCAGGAGATGCACCGGTGCAAGGAGCGCGGCTTCTGCTGCGGCGCGGGCGGCGCCAGGATGTGGATGGAGGAGCGGATCGGGAAGCGCATCAATATCGAGCGGATCGACGAGGCGCTCGGCACCAATCCGGACACCATCTCGACAGGATGCCCGTTCTGCCTGGTCATGCTCGGCGATGCGGTGGCCGCGAAGAAGGGCTCGGGCGAGGCGAAGGAGTCGCTCGAAGTTGTCGACGTGGCCCAGTTGCTGGCCCGCTCCGTGCAACCGCCGGCTGGCGTCGGCGCGGTCTCCGGTCAGGAGGCTCCGGCCGAGCCCTCCGCCGATCAGGAAGACCAGGCGTGAGTGGACTCCCGGCGGGCTGAGGCATTCAGCGACGGCGTATTCGCCGTCGCGATCACCATTCTCGTCTTCAACCTGTTGCCGATCGCGGACAAGACCGCGGCGCGGCAATATCCGCTGACTGCCAGTCATCTGGGTCACTTCTGGCCGGCTTACCTGGCCTACGTGGTGAGCTTCCTGACGATCGGGATCATGTGGCTGAATCACCACACGATGCTGGCCCAGGTTTCGAAGGTGGACAGGACCGTCCTGGTGCTCAACCTGTTCCTGCTGATGGGCGTCGTGGCGATTCCGTTCCCGACCGCGCTGGTCGCCGATCACCTGACCGGCACGAATGGCGGCAACGGGCAGGCCACGGTGGCTGCCGTTACCTACGGCCTGGTCATGATCGCCATCTCGATCGGCTACGCCTCGATGTGGATCTACCTTGCGGCGCACCAGGAGGCGCTCGGCGCCCGCTGGAAGATCCGGACGCCGCGGCTGTCCACGATCAGGTTCACGGCCGGAAACGCCGGCTACGTGGCCGGGACGCTGATCGCATTCGTCTCGCCGGTGTCGGCGCTGATCATCTTCGCCTTGCTGGCCGTCTATTACCTGTTCGAGCACCTGCCCGAGCCGGGTGACAGCGCCGCCGATGCCACGGACGACGTCGGCGATGCCACGGACGACGCGGCTACGGCACGATTCTGACCGCCAGCCAGACCCGGACCTTGGTTCCCTGGCCAGGCCATGACTCCAGGGTGGCCCGGCCGCCGTGGGCGGTGGCGATCGCCTGCACGATCGACAAGCCGAGGCCGCTGCCGCCGCTGCGCTCGGCACCCGCCCCGCCTCCGGCGCGTCCGTTACCCGCGACGCCGACGCCTGGCCCGGCTGTTGCGCCGGCCAGGCCGCCCGCGGCCTCGTTGGCCGGGTCCGATGCGCCGTGATGCAGGTCCGTGCCGTTCAGGTTGGCGCCGGTGAGGTTTCCGCCGGTCAGGCTGGCGCCGTTGAGATGCGTTCCGCCGTCTCGGCCAGCGCCATTCAGGTCGACGGCGGCGCTGCCGTCAGCGCCACTCCAGTCGGGTTCGCTATCAAAACCTGCAGCGCTCGGAGCCGGACCGAACTTCGGCGCGCTGTCAATTTGATCGGAGCCGGCGGCGTGTCCGCCCCCGCCACGCCTGCGGCGGCGGCGAGCCCCGCTCCCGCGCCGGCCGTCCGCTCCGTCGCGATGCCGCGCGACTGGTTTCACCGGATGCTCAGCGTCCTCGGCGTCGGCCAGTGACGGCTGGTCAGTAGCGCGGTGGAAACGGTCGAACGCACGGATGGCGTCTTGCTTCGACATGCCCGGACCAGCGTCAGCTACCTCAATGAGCACGCCGCCGGTGATCGCGCCAAGCCGCACGGCAACCGGCGTAGAAACCGGTGTATGGGCCCGGACATTGCCAAGCAGGTTTGCCAGAACCTGCCGAATGCGCGGCTCGTCTACCACCGCAACAAGGCGCGGGGGAGCCTCGGCGCGTACCGGTCGCTGCGGCTCGACGGCCACGGCGTCGGCGACTGCGTCCCGGATGACGGTGGCCAGGTCGGTTTCGGTGAGGTCGAGCGAAGACGTCCGGTCCAGCCGGGCGAGCTCGAGCAACTCAGCGACCAGCGTGCTCATACGCTGTGCCTCCTGCTCGATGCGGCGCATCGCGCTCGGCAGCTGATCGGGCCCGAGAGCGCCCTGGCGGTACAGCTCGGCGTAACCCCGGATAGTCGTCAGCGGGGTGCGCAGCTCATGCGAGGCATCGGCGGCGAACTCGCGCACTTTCTGCTCAGAGTGCAGCCGCGAGCTGAAGGCCTGCTGGATCCGGTCCAGCATCGTGTTGATGGATACGCCGAGCCGCCCGATCTCGGTCTGGTCATCAGCGTCTGGCATCCGCGCGGTCAAGTCGCCGCGAGAGGTTATGTCGTTGGCGGTGCTGGTCATCTCGTCGAGTGGCTCAAGACCCTGACCGATCAGCCACTCCCCGGCCAGCGCCAGGAGCGCGATCAGTGCTGCGCCGGTGATCAGCTCGGCGATGATGAAGCCCCGTACCTGACCTGGCACATTGGGCACCGGCTTGGCAACGAAAAGCATGTACGCCGGGAAAGATTGGAACGGGTTGGGCGGGTTGGCCGGGATCCACCGGCCCGCTGCGAGCAGACCTGGCCTGATGTCGAACGGCTTGTGGCCGAGATACAGGACCGGCTTGAGCTGGCCTGCCTTGATCAGCTTCGCGGCCGCCCCCGGGTGGCCCTCGGCCGCCAGTTTCTTGATCGTGGCGAACCGTGGCGCGGCCAGCTTGCTGGTGAGGGCGTCCTCGAGCTCTTTGGTGAGATCGGGGAGGCTCTTCGTGGTAATCCCCGATACGGTGAGCCTGCTGCCGATCACGATTTCGGCGGCGGCATATCCCTGCTGGTTGCTCCCAAGCGCCCCGACCGGAGTCTTCGAATAAGTAATCAGGTCGGTCACGAACTGGGCGCTCTCCTTGTCCACCCGGTCGATGAACACGGCGGTGCTGACCGTGCCCATGATGAGCAGCAGGATCGTGGTAATGCCGATGAGCATGACCATCATGCGCGCCCGAAGCGAGAGGCGCCGGGTCCTGCTCATGCCAAGAGCCCGCCTTGGCCCGCCTGGTCGGCGGGCAACCGCAGACTGTAGCCAACCCCGCGCTGAGTGTGAATGAGCGGAGGGCCGAGCGGATCCAGCTTGCGCCGCAAGTAGCTGACGTAGGTCTCCACGATCTGTGACTCACCGGAGTAGTCCCAGCCCCAGACGCTCTCAAGCAGCTGCGCCCTGGTCAAGACCCGGCCCTGATGGCGCATCAGGTAGGCCAGCAGCCGGAACTCGGTCGGTGACAGCTCTACGGGCATGCCTGCTCGCTGAACCGTCCAGCGTTCCTCGTCGAGCTCAAGGTCGGCTACCCGCAGCGGCCCGGTGGTGCGGCCAGGCTGATCCGCGGGCGTGGTCCGCGAAGTCCGCCGCAGCACTGCCCGTACCCGTGCTACCAGCGCCTCGACGGAGAACGGCTTGGTGACGTAGTCGTCGCCGCCGATCGCCAGGCCGGTAACGGTGTCCGATGAGGTGTCCCGGGCCGTCAGGAAGATGACCGGCACCTCGTTGCCGACTGCCCGCAGCCGCCGGCACACCTCGAAGCCGTCCATGTCCGGCATCATGATGTCAAGCACTATGAGGTCTGGCTTGCTTGACTCAGCCTGGCGCAGCGCATCGCGCCCGCTGGCGGCGGTGGTGACCGCGCAGCCGTGGAACTTGAGCGCTACCTGCACCAGCTCACGGATGTTGGGCTCGTCGTCGACGACAAGTACCTGCGGTATGCGATCGATCTGTGTCATCGCGTCCTGGGCTCACGCTCGGGTGGTGCAAAAGGCTCGCCGCGACCGCGGCGTGCCGGAATGTCCGGCTCAATGAGGCTACTCCGAGCAGCGGCGGCGGGCTGGTCGTAGCGGCGGACTCATGGCGGTGCCGATCCTCGTCACGGTATCCATAATCGTGGGCTTCGCTGCGATCATGGGAGACCGGGAGGCAAACGCTTGGAGCTTGCCAGGTAAACAGTGGCGGACTGCGGCCGGGACGACGCCGGCTCCGAGCTGGCGCCGGCCTGCTACATGCGCTCCGGAACACCGATGCCGAGCAAGCCCAGGCCGGCTGCCAGCACGCGAAGGGTAAGAGCGGACAAGGCGAGCCTGCTCCGCCGGACCGGTTCCGCCGCCCCGAGCACCGGGCACTGCTCGTAGAACGTCGTAAACGCGCTGGCCACATCGAACAAGTACCCGGCGAGCTTGTGTGGCTCGGCAGTTGCGGCCACGTCAGAAACGGCGCGCCCGAATCCGAGCAGACGCAGGGCCAGCGTGCGCTCGGCCTCGGTGCCGAGCTGCAGCGGACCGGTCGCGTTCTCGGGTGCCAGCCCCGCCCTGGCGAAGATGGACTTGATCCTGGCGGTGGCGTACTGGAGATAAGGGCCGGTGTTGCCTGTCAGCGCCAGCAGCCGGTCGAAGTCCAGCGCGTAGCCGGAATCCCTGGCCACCGAGAGGTCGCCGTATTTCAGCGCACCGATCCCGACTGCCTCAGCGATCTGGCTGCGCTCCACTGGGTCGTCGTACCTGTCCGCGATAACCTTGCCAGCCCGTTCGACCGCCTCGTCGATCAGGCTATCCAGCTTGACCTGCTCGCCGGTCCTGGTGCTCAGGCGCTGGCCGCCCGGACCGGTCATCAGGCCGATCACCGCATGCTCGGCTCTCGCCGCCTCGGTCAGCCAGCCCGCTTGCCGGGCGAGGGCGAACACCATTTCCAGATGCTGGTGCTGCTCGGCCCCGACAACGTAGATAATCCGGCTAACACCCAGGTCCCGCAGCCGGTACCTGATTGCTGCCACGTCCGTACTGTCATAGCCGTAGCCGCCGTCGCTCTTGCGCAGCATCAGCGGCAGCGGCTTGCCGTCCCGGCCGCTGAATCCCGGCGGGAACGCGCAGAGCGCGCCATCGCTCATCCAGGCCAGGCCGCGCCGTTCCAGTTCAGCGGTGACATCGGCGAGCATCGGCTGGTAAAAGCTCTCCGGCGCCATGTCGGCGTCGGTCAGGGTGATGTCGAGCCTGGCGTAGAGCTTGCGCAGGTACTCCATCGAATCGTCGACCAGCATCCGCCAGAGCCGCATGGCGTCGGGCTCGCCGGACTGCAACTGCACCAGCCGGTTCCTCGACCGGTCGGCGAAGATCGGGTCACTATCGAACTTAACGCGCGCGGCCTGGTAGAACGCGGTGAACTCGCCGGCCGCGAGCTCGTCATAGGTGGCCCGCTCGCCGATATCGAGCGCGTGCTCGATCATCATGCCGAACGGAGTGCCCCAGTCGCCCAGGTGCGCAGCGCGCACGACATCGTGACCCAGGTGCTCGAGCACGCGGGCGATGGCATCCCCGACCACTGTCGGCCGCAGGTGGCCTGCGTGCAGTTCCTTGGCAACGTTCGGGCCCGAGTAGTCCACGACAATCCGCTGGCTCGGCTCGGCCGGGATCACCCCGAGCTGCGGGTCCGCCAGCTGCGCGGATGCCTGGTCAGCGATCCAGTCGTCGCGGAGCGTGAGGTTGATGAACCCTGGTCCGCTGACCTCCGCCGCCGCGACGGCGTGAGTGCCATCGAGACGCGCGGCGACCGGCCCGGCGATATCACGCGCCGCCCGGCCGAGGTTCTTCGACAAGGACATGGCCGCGTTGGACTGATAGTCGGCGAAGCCGGACGGCCGGATCAGCGGATCGGCAGTCTCGTACTCAGCGCCGAACTCGGCCGCAAGCGCATCTTGCACCAGCGATCCGAGGGCTGCTTCCGGGTCGGTCATTTCTTCAGCCTATCGGCCCGTCGAGTGGTTATCCCGCCAGCGGCTGCCTGGCAGCGGCGACGCGGCGCCAGCTGCCCGGCTGACTACGGCCGCCGCAGGAAGTGGCCGCCCCGGCCATTCCCGAGCCGCTCCCGGATCCGCTCGGAGATATGCCGGCTGGTGAGCTCTGCGGCCAGCCTGCACGCAGCGGCCGCGCCACGAGCCTGCGCCGCTCCGTGCGCGATAACGACCGTGGCCTCCAGGCCGAGCAGTGCGGCTCCGCCGTAGGTCTCCGAGTCGAGCCGCTCGGTCAGCTCGCGCAGTCCGCGGCGCTGGAACAGGGTGCCGATGCGAGCCGCCCGTGAGCCGCCGAGAGCAGCCCGCAACTGGGCTGCGGCGAAGCTGGCGGTGCCCTCGAGCGTCTTGAGCGCCACGTTGCCGGTGAAGCCATCAGTAACGATGACGTCAACCCGGCCGGCCAGCAGGTCGTCTCCTTCGACGTTACCCGCGAAGCTAATCGGCATGCCGCCGTGCGGCGGATCAGAGTTCAGCAGCTCGTAGCCGCGCCGGGCCAGCTTGTTTCCCTTGCCCGGCTCCGACCCGATGGTGAGCAGACCCACGCGCGGCTCCACGATGCCGAAGGCAGTCTGCGCGTACGCAACGCCGAGCTGAGCGAACTGGACCAGCATTTCCGGTTTCGGGTCGGCGATGGCACCCGCGTCGATCAGCAGCGTCGGGGCAGGTCGCGTCGGCAGCGCCACAGCCAGTGCTGGCCTGGTCACGCCGGGCAGCGGCCGGAGTCGCATCTGAGCCGTGGTCACGATCGCGCCGGTGGACCCGGCTGACACCACCGCGCCGGCCTGGCCCCGCCGGACCAGCTGGCACGCCACGGCGATGCTCGAGCGAGGGCGCCGCCAGCTGGCCAGGGCGCCCTCGTCCATCGCGATCGAGTCCTCGGCCGGCTCGATGTAGACGCCCGGAGCCGGACCGTACTTTCTGAGCAGCGGCCTGAGCAGACCCGGCCGGCCGGTCAGCGCAATGGACGTGCCGAGGTCGCGTGCTGCTGCCACGGCGCCAGCGACGATAGCCTCAGGCGCGTGGTCGCCGCCCATCGCGTCTACCGCGATCATCGTCGGAGCGCTCGGCGGCTGCGCCTGGGCGCCTTCAACAGCCAGCTCGCCGCCTGGCTGGGCAGCAGCTAGCTGGGCGGCCCTTGCGGACGAGGACTCCTCGACCCGGCTCAGCACGCCATCCGGCTGGTGTCCCGCATGCGGCCTAGCTTCTCACTAAGGCGCCTGGCGCGGAATGCGGGAGCAACGCGTGTCAACCCGAGATGATGCTGATGCGTCCGCAAGCTCGGTTTACGGGCCGCAAGGCGGGGTAAGTTTGGGGGCCCGGCTTCCGGGTCGTGGTTCAAGACAGCAAATAGTGAGATCTAGTGGGTCACGGGCAACTATTCGCGGACAATGGGATTGCAGGCAGTGGACGGCAGTAAGGAGCGGGCCAGCGTGGGGACCCTGGACCGCAGGTAACTCTGAGGGCTCTCTGAGCGTTTCCTAATCGTTACACCCTTGACTGGCACGACGGTAACGCCCGGCAGGCCAGGTGCGTCTGACGAAGGGGACCGGGAACACTGACTGAGCACGCCAGTTGGCGGCATGACGGGGAGTTCATGCGCACAACCAAGGCGCCGCAGTTTGGCGGCGGCCGGAGGGAGTTGCATGACGGTTCAGCAGATTTCGGCTTTTATCCCCGCGCAGGGTCGCGGGTTCCGTGCTTACACGACCAAGCATCTTGACCAGCTAACGGCCAGGGCCGGGCTGAGCCACGCCGAGCGACTGGCGGTCCGGGCTGTCGCCACCGTGCTGCCATTCCGGACCAACGACTATGTCGTGGAGTCGCTGATCGACTGGTCGGCAGCGCCCGACGACCCGATCTACCGTCTGGTGTTCCCGCAGGCTGACATGCTGCCAGCCGAAGATATCGAGCCGATAGCGATGCTGCTGGCGCGGGGCGCGACGGACCAGGAGGTCCAGGCCGCGGCGCATGCCCTGCGGATGCGCCTCAACCCGCATCCGGCCGGGCAACTGGCGCTGAATGTGCCGGAGCTGGCCGACGAGCCGTTGCCAGGGGTGCAGCACAAGTATCCGGAGACTGTTCTGGTATTTCCCAAACAGGGTCAGACCTGCCATGCCTATTGCACGTATTGCTTTCGGTGGGCGCAGTTCGTTGGCGAACCGGACCTCAAGATGGCTACGGACGATATGTGCAAGGTGGTTTCGTACCTGCGCTCGCATCGCGAGGTCACTAGCGTCCTGATCACCGGCGGGGACCCGATGATCATGGGTGCGGCGGTACTGCGCCGGTACGTGGAACCTCTGCTCGAGTCCGGCCTTGACCACATCGAATCGATCCGGATCGGCACGAAATCGCTGGCCTACTGGCCGCATCGATTCCTCACCGACCCCGATGCTGACGACACGCTCAGGCTGTTCGAGCGGGTGAGCACCGCCCGGAAAACGCTGGCGCTGATGGCGCATTTCTCGCATCCGCGCGAGCTGCAGCCAGAGTCGGTTGCGGCGGCCATTGGCCGGATCCAGTCGGCCGGCGCCATTATCCGGACCCAGGCGCCGCTTATCCGCAGCATCAACGACGACGCTGGCTGCTGGTCCAGCATGTGGCGGTATCAACAGCGCCTCGGCCTCGTGCCTTACTACATGTTCGTGGAGCGAGACACGGGTCCGCAGGGTTACTTCGCCGTGACCCTCGCCCGGGCGGCCGAGATATTCCGCGACGCCTACAGCAGCGTGTCCGGGCTGTGCCGGACGGTTCGCGGGCCGTCGATGTCGGCCACTCCCGGCAAGGTATGCGTCGACGGAGTC
This sequence comes from uncultured Actinomycetota bacterium, assembly GCA_963804435.1. Lineage (GTDB taxonomy): Bacteria > Actinomycetota > Actinomycetes > Streptosporangiales > Streptosporangiaceae > JAJYUU01. Next base: position 1,037,653 of record CAWDQI010000003.1, read on the forward strand.
GCCGAGATAGCCGGGCAGCGGGTCTTCGTCCTGCACATGATTCAGGCGCGCGATCCATCGCTGGTCGGCAGGCCGTTTTTTGCCGAGTTCGATCCTTCGGCGGTATGGCTTTCGGATCTGCGGCCAGCGTTCGCCGACCGCTTCCCGTTTGAGGCCGACGACCGCGAGCGCTGGGAAGCGGACCTGTTCGCCCCGGCCGGCTGAGCCCGCCAGCCAGGAACGAATCAGGCCATCTCGGTCAATCCCCGGCCGATTGATCTCCCTGGATAAGCCGGGCAGCTAGCCGGCGGCCGCCGGCTTTGGCTCGCCTACCTGAGCACGAGCGTCAGCGGCCGGCCGTCTGTGGCTGGGGCCTGATGAACAGGCAGCACGCCGCACCGGCCAGGAGGAACACGATCGGCACGAGCATGGTCGGCCGCATCGCCTGCACGAAGCCATGGGTGAAGATCGCACCGCCCACACCGGCTGCTCGATGACCCGAACCGACCTCAAGGCCGCTTTTGGCTGCCGCCTGGAAGCCAGCGATGATCTTGTGCTGGGCAGCCGCAGGCAGGTGCGCGGCCCGCAAGCGCGTCTGGTCGGCGAATGCCGCGACTAGCCGGTTCTGCAGCAGCGCGCCGACTCCTGCGGTGCCGATCACGGTGCCAACCTGCCGGGTGGTGTTGAACACGCCAGAGGCTGCGCCCGCCATCATGGGATTGACGTTGCGCAGGGCGACCGTCGTGAGCGGGGCGAAGATGCAGCCGATGCCGATACCGGCGACGAACTGCGGCGCGAGGAAGCAGTGCCAGGCCGAGTTGGTCTGGGCGATGAAGGCGATCGCGCCCATCCCGGCCGCGAACAGCAGAAGCCCGGAAAGCAGGATGTACTTCCCGCCGATCCGGTCGGTGAACCGCCCGGCCACGGGCGCGACGAACATTGCCACGACCGACGCCGGCGCCATGGTGAGGCCCGCCTTGAGCGCGGAGAACCCCAGCACGGTCTGCAGGTAGATGCTGAACGGCAGGAAGATGCCGAGCATGGCGATCGCGATGCAAGCGGCGACCAGGTTCATCAGCGCGTAGTTCCGGTCCTTGAACAGCGAGAACGGCACGAGCGGCTCATTGTCCTGGCGGCGCGCCTGCACGTAGATGAACAGGGCGAGTAGCACCGCGCCGACGCCGAACAGCAGCGGCACCGAAATGAACCCGGTGATCGTGCCCCAGTTGTACTTCTGGCCTTCCACCAGGCCGTAGCAGATCGCCAGCAGCGCCAGGCTGGCCAGGATGACGCCGCCGATGTCGAAGCTGTGCCGGCGGCCGGTGCGCAGGTCGGGAATGAGCAAGACGGTCAGGATCAGCACGATCACGCCGACCGGCAGGTTAATGAAGAAGATGTACCGCCAGTCGAATGCGGTCACGAGCAGCCCGCCGAGGGTCGGGCCCGCGATCGTCGCGACGCCCGCGACCGCGCCCCAGATCCCGAACGCGGCGCCGCGTCTATCGGCCGGGAACACCATGGTGAGCAAGGCCAGGGTCTGGGGCATCAGCAGAGCCGCGCCCAGTCCCTGCACGGCGCGAAACGCAATGAGCCAGCCAGGGGTAGGCGCCAGGCCGCAGGCGGCGGAGGCAACGGTAAACAGCGCGACCCCGGCGAAGAACACGGTCCGCTGGCCGAACAGGTCACCGAGCCTCCCGGCCGTGATCAGCAGCACCGCGAGCACAAGCGCGTAGGCGTTGATCACCCACAGGATGTCGTCGAGCGAGGCATGCAGCTTCGTGATCATGTTCGGGATGGCGATGTTCACGATCGTCAGGTCAAGCAGGGTCATGAAGAACCCGAGTGACACGACGAGCAAGACCAGCCAGGGGTTACCGCGGTACTTCGTCACTGCTGCCCTCCTTGTCGGCTGCTCCTCCAGCCGTCGATGGACACGCTACGGCACCCCACCGACAAAGGCCGAACCCCGTTCGGCGGCGATCCGGGACGCCGAAGTATGCTCCGGCCATGGAACTCAACGGAACCGCCGCAATCGTGTCCGGAGGTGCCAGCGGGCTTGGCGAGGCGACCGTCCGCGACCTTGCCGCGGCCGGCTGCAAGGTCGTGGTCGCCGACCTTAACGCGGAGCGCGGCAAGGCGCTCGCCGACGAGGTTGGCGGCATCTTCGCCCGGACCGACGTCAGCGATGTGGAGTCGGTAACCGCCGCCGTCGAGGCAGCAGCGTCCGCCGGAGCCCCGCTGCGGTTCGTGGTGTCGTGCGCCGGCATCGGCTGGGCCCAGCGGACCGTGGGCCGCGATGGCGACGCCGCACGACCCGGCGGCTTTCCGCAAGGTCATCGACGTCAACCTGATCGGCACCTTCAACCTGATGAGCATCGGCGCGGCGGCCGTAGCCAAGACCGAGCCCGCCGACGCTGACGGCGCAGCGCGGCGTGGTCATCAACACCGCTTCGATCGCGGGTATCGAAGGCCAGACCGGGCAGCTCGCCTACTCGGCGTCCAAGGGCGGCATCATCGGCATGACCGTGCCTGCCGCCCGCGACCTGGCGGCCATCGGCGTGCGAGTCAACACCATCTGCCCCGGCATCATCGACACGCCGATTTACGGCAGCGGGCCGGCCAGCGACGAATTCAAGGCCAAGCTCGCCGCGCCGGTCGTCTTCCCGAAGCGGATGGGAACGGCGGCCGAGTTCGCCCAACTGGCCCGGGCGCTGATCGAGAACGACTACATGAACGCCGAGGTAATCCGCTTCGACGGCGGCATTCGCTTCCAGCCCAAGTAAGGATCCCCCAGCCGATGTCTGACGCAGTCCTGACCGAGGTTAGCGACGGCATAGCCGTCATCACCATCAACCGGCCCGAGGCCAGGAACGCGGTCAACGGCGAGGTAGCCCGCGGCATGGCCGCGGCGATCGAGGAATTCGACTCCGAGCCCGGACGTCCGCGTCCTCGTCCTGACCGGGGCCGGGCGGCACGTTCAGCGCGGGCATGGATCTCAAGGGTTTCCTGTCCGGCGATGTTCCGGCCGCCGGGGACCGCGGTTTCGGCGGCATCGTGCAGCGGCCGCCGGTCAAGCCGGTCATCGCGGCGGTCGAGGGCTACGCGCTGGCCGGCGGCTTCGAGCTGGCGCTGGCCTGCGACCTGGTGGTGGCCAGCGAGGCCGCGAAGTTCGGCCTGCCGGAGGTACGGCGCGGCCTGGTGGCCGGTGCCGGCGGCCTGCTCCGGCTGCCGCAGCGGATCCCGTACCACCTGGCCATGGAGATCGCGCTGACCGGCGAGCACTACACCGCTGCCCGGCTGCAGCAGGCGGGCCTGGTCAACGAGATCGTTCCGGCCGGGCAGGCGCTCGCGGCCGCTCGGGATCTCGCGGGCCGTATCGCGCTCGGCGGGCCGCTGGCGCTGCAGGCCACCAAGCGGGTCATCACCGAGTCGGCGGACTGGAACAGCGCCGAGGCCTTCCGCCGGCAGGCTGAGATCATCGGTCCCGTTTTCACCTCGGCGGACGCTCGCGAGGGAGCCACGGCCTTCGCGGAGAAGCGGTCTCCCAACTGGCGCGGAGAATAAGGCCCGCGCTCCGGACCAAGGGTGCCCCGCAGCGGGACAGGGCCCGGCTGCGGGGCACTCGCATGCGTGGGGTTCGGGTATCCGGGGGCGGAGCCCGTATGGTTTGGGGGGTTGGGGGCTCGCGGGGGTCGGAGCCTGCTGGGGGCGTTAGCGGTAGACGGCCGCAAGATCTCGCCGGGGTCCGTGACCGGCCAGCCTCCGCCGGAGCTTCGCCCGGCCCCGGTGCAGCCGCGACATCACGGTCCCGATCGGGGTGCCCATCATCGCTGCGACTTCCTTGTACGGGTAGCCCTCGACGTCGGCGAGATAGATGGCAACCCGGAACTCCGCCGGAAGGTCGCGCAGAGCCTGCAGGATGTCGGAGTCAGCAAGCCGCTCAAGCGCCTCTGCCTCTGCCGACATGACAGGCGGGCTCAGCCGGTCGCTGCCGATCTGCCAGTCGTCCTGCAAGTCAACGCCAAGGTCCTGCACGGGCTCGCCGGCGCTTCTTCCGGTAGCTGTTAATAAAGGTGTTCGCCAGGATCCGGTGCAGCCAGGCCCGCAGGTTGGTGCCCGGCTGGAACTGGTGGAAGGCGGCGTACGCCTTGGCAAACGTCTCCTGGACCAGGTCCTCGGCGTCACTGGGGTTCTGCGTCATCCGCAGCGCAGCGGGGTAGAGCTGGCCCATGAACGGGACCACGTCCTGCTCGAATCGCGCGCTACGGTCCGGCATCTGCTCTACCTGCTTCACTAGCTGCTCCGCTCGGCTGGAGTGAAATGGACACAGCTATGACGCAGCCGGGCGGGAGCAGGATGCGTGATCTGCGTAACATCACGACCACGATCGGCGACAACCGCAGCTCAGCATGGGGTGTAACGGTTTGCCGACAGCGAACATTTACCGCGAACCGGACGTCAGATCCAGCGGCTGAACCACATCCTGGACAGCCACGAGGAATACGGAATGACCTGCGCGGTCAGCACCGGGTATAGGTACGCGAGGTTGAGCAGCACGGCCACGAGGTAGCCGCCAGCGAACACGGCGCCGATGGCGCGCCTGTACGGCCACCCGCGCGTCGGCCCGATGATCAGCCCTAGGCACAACGTGATCGCGATGATCAGGAACGGCTCGAAGGCGATGGCGTAGTAATAGAACTCAGTGCGGTTATCGTGCCAGGCGTACCAGATCCACGGCAGCCAGCCCGCCACGACTCCGAGCAGCACAGCGCCGGCCCGCCAGTCGCGCCTCGGCACCCGGCTGAACACCAGGTCGCCGATCAGCCCGAGCAGCCACCAGCCGAGGCAGAACAGCAGCGCCAGCGTGCCACCCCACCAGATCAGCGGCGTGCCGATGGCGAGCACTTCCTGGGCAACGTTCCCCTTGAGCCCGCAGGAGGGCTTCACGCTGCCGGAGCACCAGTAGAACGAAATCGGCCGCGCGAGCACCAGCCAGCCCAGCGGGTTGGACTTATAAGAATGCGGAGACGACAGGCCGACGCCGAACTGGAGCATCCAGTGGTTGTACTGGTACCACGAATCGATGGTGGACCAGACCGGGGTGTGGTTGCCGTGAGCGCCCGCCCAGTTTCGGTAGTAGCCGCCGCTGTTGGCGAACCAGCCCGACCAGGACGCCGCGTAGATCACCAGCGGCGCGGCGATGAACCAAACGGGCAGCCATTTGGCCTCGCTACGCAGGCCGCCGGCCAGCCAGTCGCGGAAGCCGGCCGCGCGCCTGTTGCCCAGATCCCAGGCGATGGCGAGGCCGGCGAAGGCAAGCAGATACCACAGGCCGTTCCACTTCGACGCGACAGCGCAGCCCAGGCAGAGCCCCGCGCCCACGCGTAGCCAGCGGATGCCGAGGCTCGGCCCCGTCGTCGGGTATGCCTCGGCTTCAGCAGCCGCCGCCAGCCGGGCCCGCGTCTGGTCCCGGTCAATCACCAGCAAGCCGAAGGCGGCCAGGACCCAGAACATCACGATGATGTCCAGGATCGCAGTACGGCTCAGCACTAGCTCGAGCCCGTCGAGGGCGAGCAGCAGACCAGCGACGCAGCCGAGCATGGTCGACCGGGTCATCCGCCGCGTGATCCGGGCCAGCATCAGGATGGAAACGGTGCCGATCAGGGCAACGGAGAATCGCCAGCCGAACGGAGTGAGCCCGAAGACCCACTGCCCGACCGCCATCATGATCTTGCCAAGCGGGGGGTGGGCGACGATCTCGGGGACCAGCTGCCCGTGAGAGTGCTGGTAGAAGTTCGGGTTGCCCGGCGAGCAGCAGGTTGTTGACCTTGCTGGACGTGGGCGAACTCGACGCCATGATGCAAGATCGAATTGGAATCCGGCACGTAGTAGGTCTCGTCGAAGACGACCGCGTCCGGCTTGCTCAGCCGGTAGAACCGCAGGAACCCACCGAGAAGCATGACCAGGACAGGCCCGGCCCAGCCCCAGAAGGCACTGCCGAGTACCAGCGGCCGGCCAAGGCGGACCGCTTGCGTGGGCGCGGCACTGTCGTCGGGGTTAGCGGCTTGCACCGTCACGTTCGCCTTCATCGAGAGCAATGCTAGGGCGCCGGGCCGCTAGCGTGGACCTGGACATGGCATACCCAGGCGATGAGCGCGCAGCATCTGCCGCTAGACCAGAGAGCGATTCCGGGCACGGCGGCGGTGACCACGGGCGGCCGGATACCGGAACGCTGACCGTCGCTGCCGTCCCCATCGGGCAGCCGGCCGACGCGTCCGCCCGGCTCGGCCCCGCCCTGATCGAGGCCAGCCTGATCGCGGCCGAAGACACGCGCAGGCTGCGACGCCTGGCCAGCGCGCTCGGCGTGCAGCTGACCGGCCGCCTGGTGTCCTACTACGACGACGTCGAGGCCCGCCGAACGCCCGGGCTGCTGGCCGAGCTGGCCGCCGGCCAGGACGTGCTCCTAGTCACCGACGCCGGGATGCCCGGCGTCAGCGACCCCGGTTACCGGCTGGTGGCGGCCGCGGCCGAGGCGGGTGTCCGGGTAACTGTGCTGCCCGGGCCATCGGCAGTCACGACGGCGCTTGTCATCTCCGGGCTGCCGTCCGACAGATTCGTCTTCGAGGGCTTCCCGCCGCGCCGGGCCGGCGAGCGATCCCGAAGGTTCGCCGAGCTGGCCTCCGAGCGCCGCACCATCGTCTTCTTCGAGTCACCGCGGCGGCTGGGTGCCACGATTGCCGAACTGGCCGACGCTTTCGGCCCGGACCGGCGCGCGGCGGTGTGCCGGGAACTGACCAAGACGCACGAAGAGGTGCTGCGGGGCACCCTGGCCGAGCTCGCAGAGCGCACCAAGGCCGGAGTCCTCGGTGAGGTCACGCTGGTCGTCGAGGGCCGCCGCGCCGCGGCCAGCCAAGCTAAGCCGGCCGACGCCGCCGCCAGGGTGGCCGAACTCGAGGCGGCCGGACTGGACCGCAAGGCGGCCATAGTCAACGCGGCCAGGGAACTGGCCCTGCCCCGGCGATTCGTGTACGACGCTGTCGTCGCTCGCCGGACCCGCTGAAAGGAGCCGCGACGCTGACCGCCAGCCGCCGCAAAGTCGGTTACCGGCCCAGCTCGCCGAAGCTGCCCGGTTGAGAGGCGCGGTGATCAGGCGTGCCCGCCCAGCAGCGCGCGCATCGTCGTCATGCCCGCGGCCAGATTCTGCTGCAGGACGGCCCGGCTTGTGCCCGCCATGGCGGCAGCATCCGTCTCGGTGAGATCGAGGTAAAGAGTCAGTACGACCGCCTCTAGCTCGCGTGTCCGCAACCCCTGCAACGCGCGCACCGCAGGCAGACCCCCGAATCGATCCGCGTTGTCGGTACCGGCGCACGCGGACCTGCCGTAGTGGCGCCTGAGGAGGCGGGATCGGGTCACCACCTGCCGTCGCAGATGCCACAGCGCGCGATCGTCCGGCTCGGCCGCGGCAGAACTGCGGCATAGCCCGACCAGGGCGTCGCAGGCCACCTCCGCTGCGATCCTCTCGTCGCCGGTCAGTAGCGCGGCAAGCCTGACGAGCGAGTCGTAGAACATCGCGTGCAACCGGGTCGCTGCGGCCATGTGGCGCGGATCTGGCGGCACTCGGTCAGCGGCTACGCCGCGAGACCGGCGTGCTGTGAAGACTGCGTCGCTGGCGGGCATACCGGCCGACCTCTCTGACTCCAGGCTCCAAACTGCGGCGTCTGGGGCGGCGTCGCCCTGTTCGCCACGTCAGGCAACGGCGCTGCAAGCCAAAGCGGTCTATCCAGACGTGGCTAACTGTAAGAAGAAACTGGAAGGAATGTCAATCAGATACGGTCTAGATTAGGTATCAACCAGCAACAGATGGTTAGTAAGTTATCGTAGCGTAAGCAGTTTTACGGACCCACGCTGCTAGCTTGATCGGAAGAGCCAGAGATCTTCCGGCTTGTTCGGGAAGGATGTGCTCCATGAGCGGTGAGAACTGGCTGAGGCTCGCCGACTATGTCGTCGCCCGGCGGGTCCAGCTCGGGATGCGGGACCGGCGTGCGCTTGCTGAGACGACGGGTGTCACGGACCGGACGCTCGGCAAGCTGGAAAATGGCCAGCGAGTCTCGCCAAGCACCCTCGCTATGATCGAGAACAAATTTGGCTGGGCTCCGGGATCCTGCCGCCGGATTCTGGCGGGCGAGGAACCGACCCCGGTATCGGCCGGCCAAGATGAGTCGGACTACGCCGACCCGACGCTGCGGCACCTCGCTAACACCCCCGGACTGCCGCCGGACGTCGTCCGCGGCCTGATTGCGCTCGCGCGCAACTGGCGGCAGGACCAAGCGGATGAGGGCACGGAACTGACACAACGGCGCGCCTGACCTGAGCGGCTGGGCCGCGCTGCGTGGCGAGGGTCGCAGACGCACCGTCAGACGCGCAGCCGAAGCAGCGTTGTCAGAGGCATATCCGGATGCCCAGGATTATCACGCAATGGTTCCCGCTGCCGACGGGTGAGGGCGACGGGCTTGGTGCTGGCGTCGGCATCGGCGAACTGCCCGTCGGGGAGGGCGTCGGCGACGAGATAGTCGCAGAGGGCTGCGGCGACCGCGATCCGCTCGGAGTCGGCGAAGTCACCGGGCCAGGTGCCTGCGATGCTGGCTGGGGTGCACCCGCGGCGCTGGGGTTCGTGCGGCCCGTTCGGCCGCGGCGCGCAGGAGGAAGCGGGCCCCTGGAGAGCTCCTGGCCAGGTACGTGGAGCTTGCCGGCGATGACCGGACGATGGTGCGCGGGCGGGGCGACATGGGGTGGCAGCGTGGCGATGAGTACCGATGCCGAGACGGCCGCCATGGTCACCGAGGCAGCAGTGGCGAGGGTATGAGCTCGCACCATGCGGGCGAGACCGCGCAGCCAATTCTGCGAAGCGGCCAGCAGGCCTGCCAGCGGGACCGGCACAAACACGCCGCGCCTGGCCCATCGGCGGGTAGCACGCAGCGCCACCCGAACCGCGGCCCGCTGGCGCTCGGGCGGCAACGCGGCTGAGACAAAGATCTCGACCTCGCCCGCCGAGCCTTTGCGGACCAAGGCGCTGAGGCCGGGCGGCAGGCTCATATGGCGGACGCGTATCACGGCGGCGTTTCGCCCATCTGTGCGATGCGCGCGATCGTTGTCCACCATTCGCGCGGATCACCATCACCCCCGATGATCGCGATAACCTCATCGCCCGCGACGTCCAAACGAACCGGGATGTCCTGCGACCGCGTGTCCCGCGCAGCGGCGATCAGCTCGGGGGGCAGCCGGGCGGCACTGATCGGCGCTCCGGAGGTAACTGCAGGCGGTGGTGGGCCGGACCTCGCCGAATCCAACGGCGTCCTCGAATCCGGCAAGCTGGCACCGGTGGCCGCCGCGATCATCTCAAACAGCTCCAAGCGGCGCCGGAGCTCGGCTCTGTCGGCCTTCGCAGCCGCGACCTCTTGTTCAAGCCGCCGGAGGCGGCGCCGTCCCGGCCACACCGGCTCCCACCTCCAACCGGTCTGCTCTGCGCAGGGGACACAGCCCGGCCCGTAATGGCCCAATGGGCTTAGCCTAGCCATTTCAGGTACCCGCGTCATGCGGAGCAAATGAAGGTCACCTGGCCGTGACCGGCCGGAGGCAGGCACATGAGCCCCACTCCTTCTCCCCTAGGCTGAGGTTATGAGCAGTCGCCACATTCTCGCCGCGCCCGCGTGGCCGTATGCCAACGGGCCACGCCACATCGGCCACGTGTCTGGGTTTGGGCTGCCCTGCGACATGTTCGCCAGGTACCGGCGTATGGCCGGACACCCGGTGCTGATGGTCAGCGGCACCGACGAGCACGGAACGCCGATCCAGGTCCAAGCCGATGCCGAGGGCGTGACCGCCAGGGAACTCGCCGACCGCTACAACCGGATCATCGCGGAGGACCTGGTCGGCCTCGACATGTCCTATGACCTTTTCACCCGGACAACCACGCGCAATCACTACGCGGTGGTGCAGGACATGTTCCTGGCCCTGTACGAGAACGGCTACATCTTTCCCCGCAAGTCGCTGGGCGCGGTCTCGCCGTCGACCGGCCGCACGCTGCCGGACCGCTACATCGAGGGAACCTGCCCGATCTGCGGATACGAATACGCGCGCGGCGACCAGTGCGACAACTGCGGTAACCAGCTCGACCCGATTGATCTCATCAATCCCCGCTCGAAGATCAACGGCGAGACGCCGGTCTTCGTCGAGACCGAGCAGTTCTTCCTTGACCTGCCCGCCTTCGCCGACGCGCTCGGCAGCTGGCTGCAAAGCAAGAGCGGGCAATGGCGACCGAACGTGCTGAAGTTCTCCCTGAACCTGCTCGGGGAACTCCAGCCGCGTGCCATCACCAGGGACCTGGACTGGGGCGTGCCGATACCGCTCGAGGGCTGGCGCGACCGCCCGGACAAGCGGATCTACGTCTGGTTCGACGCGGTCATCGGATACCTGTCCGCCTCGATCGAATGGGCCAGACGGTCCGGGGACCCGGACGCATGGCGCGCGTTCTGGCAGTCACCAGACGCCGAGTCCTACTACTTCATGGGCAAGGACAACATCGTCTTCCACGCCGAGATCTGGCCCGCCATGTTGCTCGGCTACGCAGGCAAAGGTGCCCGGGGCGGCAAGCCGGGTCCGCTCGGCGAGCTTGACCTTCCGACCGAGGTCGTGTCCAGCGAGTACCTCACGATGGAGGGCAAGAAGTTCTCTTCCTCCCGCGCGGTGGTCATCTACGTGCGCGATTTCCTGGCTCGCTACGACGTCGACGCGCTGCGCTACTACGTGGCGGTAGCTGGCCCGGAGAACCAGGACACGGACTTCACCTGGAGCGAGTTCGTCCGGCGCAACAACGACGAGTTGGTCGCGAACTGGGGCAATCTGGTCAACCGCAGTGTCTCGTTCGCCGCGCGGAACATCGGCGAGATCCCCGCGCCCGGTGAGCTGACCGACGATGACAAGCGGCTGCTGGACAGCTCGCGGGCCGCGTTCGGGACGGTCGGCGGCGCCCTGGCCAGGTCCCGGTTCAAGGCGGCCATCACCGAGGCCATGCGCACCCTGGGCGAGGCCAACAAGTACTTGTCCGACCAGGCGCCGTGGAAGCTCCGCGAGACTGACCCGGAGCGGATGCGCACCATCTGCCATGTGGCCTTGCAGCTTGTCGACGACGGCAAGACGCTGCTCACGCCGTTCCTGCCGAGGTCGTCGCAGAAGGTGGCCGACATGCTCGGCCGTAGCGGGCCATGGTCGGGCATGCCTCGGATCGAGCAGGTCGACGAGGAAGGCGGGCCGTCCTACCCGGTGATCACCGGCGACTACCGGACCGCCGCGCGCTGGGCTTCCGAGCCGGTCACGCCCGGCACGCGGCTCGCTCCGCCAGTGCCGCTGTTCCCGAAGCTGGACCCGTCTGTCGTCGACGAGGAACTGGCCCGGCTGGAGAACAAGTGACCGACTCTGGCACCGGCCGGCCTGCGCCTCACCGCGGGTTCGGCCCTGGCCAGGGCATCGGCCGGCCGCAAGCTGCGCGGCCCGAGCCGCTGCCGGCGGCGGCGTTCGATAGTCACTGCCACCTAGACATGATCGATATGGCCGTGGCCGACACCCTCGCGCAAGCCGCGGCGGCCGGTGTCACGCACGTCATCACAGTCGGTTGCGACGTGGCGTCGTCACAGTGGTCAGCCGATTGCGCGGCCTCGTTCCCCTCTATATACGCGGCCGTAGCGATCCACCCGAATGAGACAGCGGCCGCCGCTAACAGCGTGGCCCAGCGCGAGACCGTGCTGGCCGAGATCGCCCGGCTGGCCGCGCTGCCGCAGGTACGGGCGGTCGGCGAGACCGGGCTCGACTACTACCGGGACAACGCCGCACCGGAGGTGCAGCGCGACTGGTTCCGGGCGCACATCGACATCGCCAAGCAGGCGGGGAAGGCGCTGATGATCCACGACCGGGACGCGCACGACGACGTGCTGTCGATCCTGGCCGCCGATGGCGCGCCCGAACGGGTCATCTTCCATTGCTACTCCGGCGACGCCGAGCTAGCCGCGCGCTGCGCCGAGGCCGGCTACGTGCTGAGTTTTGCCGGGACTGTGACTTTCGGCAACGCGGCCGAGCTCCGGGAAGCGGCCGCGGTGACTCCCGCTGAGCTGATCCTGGCCGAGACCGACGCGCCGTTCCTCGCGCCAGCGCCGAACCGGGGGCGGTCGAATGCGCCGGCGCAAGTCGCGCACACCATCCGGGCGCTCGCCGCGGTCAAGCAGATGGACGTGGCGAAGCTGTGCGCGGTGCTGGACGCGACCGGGGAGCGCGTTTTCGGGCCGTGGGAGGCGTAGAGCCTGCCGGCGCTCCGGGTCGGCTGGCGCAGCGGGATCGGCTGGCTCTACTGGCTCGGCTAGCTCAGCGGGATCGGCAGGCGCATCGGGATCAGCTGGCGCTGCGGGATCGGCTGGCGCACCGGGATCAGCTGGCGCCCGCCAGCTTCGTCCTGCGGATCTGCTGGGCCCGACCGACGTGCGCGCGCTCGCGGCTAGCCTCGGCATCGAGCCGTCCAAACGGCTTGGCCAGAATTTCGTGGTCGACGCCGGAACCGTCATGCGGATCACGGCCATGGCGGGGCTCGATGCTTCCGACGTGGTGCTTGAGGTCGGACCGGGCTTCGGCTCGCTGACCCTGCCGCTGCTCGCAGCAGCCCGGCGCGTGCTCGCGATCGAGATCGACCGGGCGCTTGCCCGGCAGCTTCCGCTGACGGTGGCAGCCAGGGCGCCGCAGCTCGCGGACCGGCTTGACGTGGTGCAAGCCGACGCGGCGCGGGTTGGCGACCTGCCTGGTTTGCCGCCGACCGTTCTGGTGGCGAATCTGCCGTACAACGTGTCCGTGCCGGTCGTCCTGCATTTGCTGGCGACCGTGCCGTCGCTGCGGCGGGGCCTCGTGATGGTGCAGGCGGAGGTCGCGGACCGCATGTGCGCGCCGCCAGGCAGCCGAACCTACGGAGTGCCGTCAGCCAAGATTGCCTGGTTCGCCGCCGCTCGCCGAGCCGGCTCGGTTGGCCGGGCCGTCTTCTGGCCGGTGCCGCGGGTGGATTCTGGCCTGGTCGAGCTGGTCCGGCACGCGCCAGCCGAGGCTGCGAGGCTGCACGGGACGGTTTCCAGCCAGGCCGCGTTCGCCGTCGTGGACGCCGCTTTCTCGCAGCGCCGGAAGACGTTGCGCTCGGCGCTGGCGGCCTGGGCAGGCTCGCCTGCCGCGGCCGAGACGCTGCTGCGTGCGGCCGGGGTTAACCCGGCGCTGCGCGGCGAGGCTCTGGGTATCGCGGATTTCGCCCGGATCGCGGCGGCGCGCGAGGACGCTGACGGGCGCTGACGGTACGCGGCCGATCCGGTGCGGCTATCCCGGTGCGGCGGGCCGACCCGGCGCGAGTGGCTTCGCGCGAGGGCGGCGGCCGGGTACGGATACGATCATCAGGTCGTGATCTCCGTAATTAGGCCGGCTGCCGCAGCCGTCACCGTGACCGCGCCGGCGAAAATTAACCTGCAGCTTGCGGTAGGACCAGCCCGACCCGACGGCTATCACGGGCTGGTTACCGTGTTTCACGCGGTGTCGCTGCTCGATGAGGTGACCGTGCGGTCGGCCAGCCACACCTCAATCACGGTGACCGGCGAGGATGCCGCCCTGGTGCCGGCGGACGAGTCCAACTTGGCCTGGCAGGCAGCCACGGCCCTGGCCACGGCGGCCGGGATGCCCGACGCTCGCGTGCAGATCGAGATCCGCAAGCGGATACCGGTCGCGGCAGGCCTGGCCGGGGGCAGCGCTGACGCCGCCGCCACCCTGGTGGCCTGCAACGAGTTGTGGCAAAGCGGGCTGTCGCAGCGTGAACTGGCCGAGCTCGCCGCGAGGCTGGGCAGCGACGTCCCGTTCGCCATGGTCGGGGGTACTGCCGTCGGTCGAGGCCGGGGCGAGGTGCTGACGCCCGCGCTCGCCGTCGGCAACTACCACTGGGCGCTGGCATTCGGCCAGGTTGGGTTGTCGACCGCGCAGGTCTACGCCACCTGCGACCGGCTCCGCGCGAACCGTGCGGCGGCTGGCGGTGCGCTTGAGCCTGCCGGTGAACCGGAGCTCAGCACCCCGCTAATGGCGGCGCTGCGGTCCGGCGACCCGGCTAAGGTGGGGCCGCTCCTGTCGAACGACCTGCAGCCGGCTGCTCTGTCGATGCAGCCGGAACTGCGCCGGGCGCTGGCCGAGGGCCGCGACCACGGCGCTCTCGGCGCCATCGTGTCCGGTTCCGGGCCGACCTGTGCGTTCCTGGCCAAGAGCGCCGCGCACGCGCGTGAGATCGCAGTGGGGCTCACCAGCTCGGGCGCCTGCCGGGCGGTAGCGCGGGCGAGCGGTCCGGTGCCAGGCGCCTCTGTGGTCCGGGCGGGCGCAGCTTCATGAGCGGCGTGAACCTGGTCAACCTTGAGCTGGCAGCCAAGGCCTATCACGAGCGCATCCTGCTGGACCAGGTCTCGCTTGGTGTCTCGGCTGGCCAGCGGATCGGCGTGGTGGGCCGCAATGGGGCGGGGAAGACAACGCTGCTCGGTGCCCTGGCGGGGAAGGCTGACCTGGACTCCGGCCGTGCTACCAAGGCCGGGGATGTGACGATTGGTTACCTGCCGCAGGCCGAGGAACTGGCCGGCTCGGTCGCTGAGGTCGTGTTCGGCTCGCTGGCGGAACATGAGTGGGCAGCAGAACCGCGCAGCCGGGCGGTAATCGAGGCGCTGCTCGGCGGGCTGGACGTGACCGCCGACGTCAGCACGCTGTCCGGCGGAGAGCGCCGCCGGACCGCGCTGGCCGCGCTGCTGCGCCAAAGTTACGACCTGCTGCTCCTCGATGAGCCGACAAACCACCTCGACATCGAGGCGATCACCTGGCTGGCCGGTTACTTGCGCGAATTCGCTGCCACCTATGTGGTCGTCACTCACGACCGCTGGTTCCTGGATGAGGTGACCGAGCAGACCTGGGAGCTCGCCGACGGCCAGGTGCACACATATGACGGCGGATATTCCGCATACGTGCTGGCCAGGGCGGAACGGGCCCGAGTTGCAGCGGCGGTCGACCAGCGCCGTCGCAACTTGCTTCGTAAGGAACTGGCCTGGCTGCGCCGGGGACCGCCGGCCCGGACCAGCAAGCCGAAGTTCCGGATCGATGCGGCGTCCGCCCTGATCGCTGACGAGCCGCCGCCGCGCGACGGCGTCGAGCTGGCCAGGCTGGCGACCGCGCGGCTGGGTAAGACGGTCATCGAGTTGACCGACGTAACCGTCACCGCGGCCGGCCGTGCCTTGCTCAGTGATGTCAGCTGGCAGCTGGGGCCGGGTGACCGCGTCGGCGTTGTCGGCGTCAATGGCACCGGCAAGACGACACTGCTACGGCTGATGGCCGGAATCCTGCCGGTGCCGTCGTCGGACGGCGCGCTCCAGGTAAGCGGTGAGCTGACGACCGGCAGCACCGTGCAACTCGGCTACCTCACCCAGGAACCGGTGCCGGTCCCCGAGGACCTGCGGGTCCTGGAAGCGGCTGAGCAGATCCGCGGCGCGGCGGTTGTCGGCAAGCGCGAGATGTCGGTCAGTCAGCTGCTGGAGCGGCTCGGGCTCCGCGGGGACCGCCAATGGACGAGAGTCGGCGAGCTTTCTGGTGGCGAGCGGCGGCGGCTGCAAGTGCTCCTCATGCTGCTGGCCGAGCCGAACGTGCTGCTGCTCGACGAGCCGACCAACGACCTGGACATTGAGACCCTGACCGAGCTTGAGGACCTGCTGGATGGCTGGCCTGGTTCGATAGTGGTAGTCAGCCACGACCGGTATTTCCTCGAGCGGGTGACCGACCATGTGGTCGCCCTGATCGACGGCAAGCTCGCTTACCTGCCTGGCGGGGTGGATGAGTACCTGAGTCGGCGAGCCGAGTCGGCAACGCCGCCGCCTGGTGTTCGGTCGGCTTCAGACGCCCCGCGGGCGGCAGTGGCGACGGCAGGTCAGCTAAGGGCGGGCCAGAAGGAACTGGCCAGGCTCGAACGCCAGATCAGGAGGCTGGCGGAGGCGGAGGAGCGGCTGGCCACCGAGCTCGCCGATAGCGGCAGCGACTATGCGAAACTGCTGGAACTCGGCGCTCAACTGCGGTCGATCGAGCTAGAACGGGCCGACCTGGAAGAGCGCTGGCTCCTGGTTGCGGAGGAAATCGGCTAGCCTGCCTGGTCGGCTCGGCCATCGGCAGGTTCGGCCGCATCAAACGGGGCCAGCAGGATCCGCAACAGCGTGGCCAGTTCGTCCTGCTGACTGGAATCGAGTCCGGTCAGCAGCGCGCGCTCCTGCTCGAGGAGGGCGGACATCGCCGCATCGACGGTCTGCAAGCCGCTGTCGGTGAGCCGTACCAGGACGCCGCGCTTGTCCTGGCTGTCGCGGTGACGGCTGACCAGGTCGGCCTCGGTCAGCCTGTCGATCCGGTTGGTCATGGTGCCGGAGGTGACCAGCGTTGCCCGCAGCAGCGCGCCTGGGCTGAGCTGGTAGGGCGCACCCTGGCGGCGTAGCGCCGACAGCACGTCGAATTCCCACGTCTCAAGGCCATGCGCGGTGAACGCTGCGCGCCTGGCCCGGTCGAGGTGCCGGGCCAGCCGGGAAACACGGCTGAGCACGTGCAACGGGGTGACGTCCAGATCGGGCCGTTCAGCCTGCCAGCGCAGCACGATGTCGTCGACCTCGTCGCTGACGGGCTGGATCGATGCGACCATAGCCGCGAGCATATCTCTTGACATCGAGACTTCAGACCTAGTATTCATGGGTTGATATCTTGATGTCGAGAGATCTGCGAGGTGCAGCATGTGGGACCCGGCTCAGTACCTGACCTTCGCTGACCAGCGCTCCAGGCCTTTCTTCGACCTGGTGGCCAGGGTTCGCTCGGCTACTCCCGGCCATGTCGTCGACCTGGGCTGCGGGCCTGGCCAGCTCACAGCCACCCTGGCCGACCGGTGGCCGGGGGCTGATGTGGTCGGCATCGACTCGTCGGCCGAGATGATCGAGGCGGCGCACAAGCTGCTCGCCAAGCGGACTGCACCAGGCATAGCCGGGCAGTTGACCTTCCGCATCGGAGACGTCACTGACTGGAAGCCAGACAAGCCGGCTGACGTGATCGTGTCCAACGCCGTGCTGCAGTGGGTCCCCGGCCACGTGGACCTGCTCCCGCGCTGGGCCGACGATCTTGCGCCAGACGGCTGGCTCGCGTTCCAGCTGCCGGGTAACTTCGATCAGCCGAGCCACGCCATCCTGAGGGAACTAGCCGCCGCCGACCGCTGGCGAGATCAGCTCGCCGGAGTCCAGTTCAACCGCCAGTCCGGGGATCCCGCGCAGTACCTAGACCTGCTGGCACGGCGCGGCCTGGAGGTAGACGCCTGGGAGACGACGTACCTGCATGTGCTCTCCGGGCCTGACCCGGTGACCGAGTGGTACAAGGGCAGCGGCCTGCGGCCAGTTCTCGGCCGGCTGGGCGAGGCAGATGCGGGCGAGTTTCTCGCCGCGTACGGGGACAGAGCAAGGGCGGCCTACCCACCCACCGAGTACGGAACCGTGCTGCCGTTCCGGCGAGTATTTGTGGTCGCGCACAAGCCATAGAGCGTTCGGGGCACCTTGAGACGGCCTGCCGGATCAGGTAATCCATGCGCCACCGCGCATCAGGGTCCGGCCGGGAAGCTCGTTGACTTCTCGCCATGCCTGGATCCGCTGCGGCCGCAGCACCAGGAACCGCATCCGCTCGCCCGACTCGCGCGGATCCCAGTCCGACTGCGCCGCGTAGCCCTGGGCAACATCGGCGGGAACGTCATCGAGGCCGTAAACCTGTTCCAGTTTGGCGTCGATTATTACGACATCGGTCAGCGGCAGACGCAGTTAGCTTGGCCAGCGTGTGCGCTTTGCGCTGCTCCCCGGTACGCGGCTCTGCGTGCGTCATCTGAACGTGTCCTCCCCGAGACTGGTGAGACGGTCTTTATCCCCGTCGTACGGCGTTCGCTGAGCTCGCTAGCCGTAGCCCGCAGTCGGCGCCAGCTATGAGCCCTCGCGCAGCCGATCGATCGCCTCGGGCGACAGCCGCGGCTTGGGATCGAGCTCGCGCAACCCGTTCCAGGCCAGGTTTACCAGGTGCGCGGCCATCTCTTCCAGCTTGGGCTTGCGGGCGTCCAGCCACCACTGGCCGGCCGAGGCCACCATGCCGACGAGCATCTGCGCGTATACCGGGGCCAGCTTGGGGTCATAGCCCCTGGACTTGAGCACGTCGCCGAGAATGTACTCGACCTGGCTGGCGACGTCGCTGATCAGGCTGGCGAAGGTGCCCGAACCGGACGTGGGGTTGGAATCGCGGACCAGGATGCGGAAGCCGTCGGAGTTCTCCTGGATGTACCGGAGCAGCTGAACCGCGGCCACCTCGAACTTGGCCATGGTGTCCTCGCCCTCGAGCAGCGTGGTCGCCATCGCCAGGAACCGCTCGACCTCGCGGTCCACGACCACGGCGTACAGGCCTTCCTTGCCGCCGAAGTGCTCGTACACGACCGGCTTGGACACGCCGGCCTGGGCGGCGATTTCCTCAATGGAAGTGCCGTCCAGGCCGCGGGCGGCGAACAGCCGCCGACCTATGTCCAGGAGCTGCTCTCGGCGCTCTTTGCCGGTCATGCGCTTACGGTTGCCCGCGGAAGTCGGAATCGTCACCGCTCCATCATGGTGGCTCAGGCTCCCGGAGAGCTAATCGATTCCGGAGTGACCCTCCGGGTCATCGAGCCGAGCCGCCTGGTGCCAGTGAGCTTGCCGCTCAGCCTGGCCTCGTCGGGCCACCTGACGTCATACGCCCAGCCGAACTTCTCGCAGAACCAGATCATCCGCGCGGCGATGTCAATCTGGCCGCGCAGCGCGCCGTGGCGGGCGCAGGTGGGGTCGGAGTGGTGAAGGTTGTGCCACGACTCGCCAAAGGACAGGACCGCCAGCCAGTTCACGTTCCGTGACTTGTCCCGAACCTCGAATTCCTCCTTGCCGAAGGTGTGGCAGATGGAGTTGATGGACCAGGTCACGTGGTGCAGGAAGGCGACGCGAACGAGGCTGCCCCAGAAGAACGCGGTGACCGCGCCCTGCCATGACATGGACCAGAGGCCGCCGATGAGAGCTGGCGCCAGAAGCGAGACGGCGACCAGGGCCGGGAAGCCGCTGGAGATCCGGGTGATCTTCTTGTCGGCCAGCAGATCAGGGCAGAACTTCTCCCGTGAGGTGTGATTGCTGTCGAACAGCCAGCCGATGTGGGCCCAGGCCAGGCCCTTGCTGAGCGCCTTCCAGTCGTCGCCGAACCGCCAGGGCGAATGGGGGTCGCCCTCCTTGTCGCTGTACTTGTGGTGCCGCCGGTGGTCGGCGACCCAGGTGAGGATCGGTCCCTCGATCGCCATCGATCCGGCGATCGCCAGTGCCACCCGCAGGCCTGTGACCGCCTTGAATGAGCTGTGGGTGAAGTAGCGGTGGAACCCCATCGCGATGCCCAGGCCGGTAAAGAGATAGAAGGCGACGGCGATGATCACGTCATGCCAGCCGAGCCCCCAGCCCCAGGCCAGTGGGATCGCCGCTATCAGGGCGAGCATCGGCACGACGACAAAGATCCCCACGAGCGCCTTCTCGCCCGAGCCCTTCGGCTCGGCCTGAAGATCGCTGAGCGGTGTCCTCGCCGGAGCCTGCGCTGTCTGCGCCTCCGCCGTGCTCGTGGTGTCAGTGACAGTGGTCATGGATCCTCGCCTAACACTCAGACCGGTTGATTGTGGGTTAGACGCTCCGCACGCACCGTGGACAAGGGCCGATGCAGAATACGCTTACGTAACCGTAACCTACGTGACCGTAGGTTGTACATCTGGGGGGCGAACTTTTCCCGGCGGCGCAATGAACTGGCTACGGCTCGGAGTAGGCGATTTACCCCGAGCAGTCAGCGGTATTCGCCCGGCTGGACGCTCTGGAGGTGCCCACCAAATTGTCAGTGCCTCGTACTAGAATTCGAATATGACCGAGAAGCTAACCTTTAATCAGTTAAAAGACCAGGCAATCGCGCTCCGGCGGGCTGGCAAGTCGCGGCGCGAGATCATGGACATCATCGGCGTCCGGCGGAACCAGACCCTCGATGAGATGCTCCGCGGCGTGCCACCGCAACCATGGACGCGCCGCCCGCGCGCCAAGGATGACCTGCATGCAAAGGCGCGCGACTTGCGTGCCAGGGGGCACACGTATAACGAGATAGCCGCCGAGCTCGGCGTCTCGAAGAGCTCGGTCTCTCTCTGGGTGCGGGACATGCCGCGTCGTAGGGCGCATGGGCTACGAGGAGTGTCCGCAGGCGCAACACCGACGGCGTGTCCGCGTACTGGCAGGCGGAGCAACTTCGCCGCGAAGCGCGGCGGCAGGCGGTCCGGGAGTCGGGCGGCGGCGGAGATCGGCGGGCTCAGCGAAAGAGAGATCCTAATCGCTGGGGCCATCGCCTACTGGTGCGAGGGCGCCAAGAACAAGCCGCATCGCCGTAGTGAGCAGATCAGCTTTATCAATAGCGATCCTCGGCTGATCATGTTCTTCCTGACGTTCCTAGCAGTAGCCGGGGTAACGGCGATCGGCTTATATGCCGTGTGTATATCCACGAAACCGCGGACGTCGCCGCTGCCCAGCGGTTCTGGTTGGACTTGACTGGACTGCCTGAAGGGCAGTTCAGGCGACCGACGCTGAAGCGGCACAGCCCGAAGACCATCCGGAAGAACACCGGCCAGGACTACCACGGATGCCTGGTGATCAACGTTCGGCAGAGTGCCGAGCTGTACCGGCAGGTCGAAGGCTGGGCGTCCGCAGCAATGGCCGCCTCGCCGCCGGTGGCAGCTTGAGAGCAGGCGCCGAACGTTGCGTGTTGCGGGTGCTCGTCATTGGGGAAGGATTTGAACCCCGTTCTTAGCTCCCGGGCGAGGATTCGAACCTCGGTTTTGGACACCAAAAGACCGCGTCCTGCCCGCTAGACGACCCGGGAAGGTCAGACTGCGACACTTAGCCTACCGGGATCCGAACTGGACGACATCCGGCAGCGCACTGCGTCAACGAGGCTCCACGCGGCTTGCCCAAGCGGCGCGTTGTGTCGGGCATGTTCCCCGGACCTACACCGGCGTGTTTCGTTGTCCATCAGCACAACAGCGACGGCCAGAACCAGGAGGACGACCAGTCGCCGGCGCAACGGCAAAGCCCGGCAGCCAGTCCCCCGCGCGGTTGCCTTCGCTGCGGCTGGCCGATCCCGCACGGAACGGGGGCCCAGTGCGTCCGGTGCGCCGCCAAGACGGCACGACGGCCTGGCGAGCGGCGACGGCCAAAGAGCACGATTCATCGCGGACTATCCAACTTCTGACCAAAGCCGTGCGGCCGTCCGGTCACACTTAGGCAGGACGGCCGCCACTCGCTCAAAAGGAATCAATCCCATGCCCCGTCACCCCAGCGTCCCGGATAACCAGACGGGATGGATCCGCCTCGGAATCGCCACCACCGAGACGGGCCTGCTCGCTATAGTCGCGCCGGAAAACGCGGGCAGCCTGGGCGACGACTGGACCAGCCGCCACATCGGCGAGGACGCCGAGGAACTGCCCGAACCCGCCGAGCATGAGCTGCCCGAATTCCAGGAACTCGTATCAGAAGGCGACAGCGCGGTGATGTTCTCCACACACGAAGACGGCGGTTACTTCGTCGAGGGCCGGTTCGGCGATTTCATGGGCGGCACGACACTGATCGAGGTCCGGTTGCGGCTATGGGCCTGCGGCTGTCGATGCCATGACGGCGAGCTGGCCGAGATCAAATGTGAAGGCGACTGCCACGACGACGACCCGTGGTGACCAACCGAGGCGACGCGCAGTCCGTAAGGCTCTGGTCGGGATCGCCCTCCGCGACTGGCGTGCCTGTCCTCGGCCGCCCCACGCCATTTTGCTTGTCGGCAAACTTCGAGGGGGATTTTTCTCGTATGCGCAATTTGGTAACTTTGACAAGTCTGTGCGAAACACACACGCGGCACGGGCGGCGGCGCAGATGGGGCTAGCACCCGCGTCTGGCCGGGCTCCCCAATGCCGCGGGCACACAGTCGCTGAGCACGCCGTTGTGGCACGATCGGGGAGAGCAACGCCACAGCAGGTACATCCAGACGAGACGGGCGAACACAGGTAACGGGCCGGTATCCTGCGAATGTCGGGACAGTGACATCTTGCGGTGCTCTTGTTGCCTAACCCGGCAAGCCGCCCACAGGCCAAACCCCGCACCGGCCATCACTGCAGCGACACCGAGGAGCCGAGCCGAGTGACTGCAAACGGTCCGGCCAGCGTCATCATTCTGGCGGCTGGCGAGGGCACCCGAATGCGGACGTCCACCCCGAAGATGCTCAACGAGGTGTGCGGCCGGGCCATGCTCGGTCACGTGGTCGCCGCAGCGCGCGAACTCTCCCCGAAGCAGACTCATTCTGGTCGTCAGCGACCTCATGGGCCAAGTCGCTGACTACGCGCGGCAGCACTGCCCGGACGCGACGCTCGTCGTGCAGGAGCGCCGCGGGTCCTGGGGGACCGGCCACGCCGTGCGCACTGTGATCGAGACCGTGGGCATCATCCCCGGCACTGTGGTCGTGCTCTTCTCCGACACGCCGATGCTGCGCGGCCAGACGCTGGTCAGCCTGGCGGCCGAGCACGAGGCGACGCGTGCCGCGGTGACGGTGCTGACCGCCGAGGCGCCGGACCCGAAGGGCTACGGGCGGATCTTGCGCGACGAGTCAGGCCAGGTAACGGGCATCGTGGAGGAGGCAGACGCTAGCGACGAGCAGCGCGCCGTCACCGAGATCAGCTCCGGCATGTTCGCCTTCGACGGCAACCTGCTCGCCGACGCGGTCAAGCGGGTGCCAGCGGCAAGGGCGACTGGTGAGGAGTACCTGACCGAAGTACCTGCCATCTTGCGTGCTGACGGGCACCTGGTAGCCAGCGCTTCTTGCCCGGATTTCGACGAGATCCAGGGCGTAAACAATCAGGAACAGCTGGCCCGAGCCAGGCGCGTCCTTAACGAGCGGCTGGTGGCGCGCTGGATGGCCAGCGGCGTCACGATCGTGGACCCGGCCACCACGTGGGTGGACGTGGACGTGACCATCGAGCCGGGTGCCCGGATCGCCCCCGGTACTCAGCTAGAGGGCCGGACCGCGGTCGGGGCCGGCGCGAGTGTTGGACCGGGTTGCCTGCTGCGCGGATTGCGTGGTCGGGGCGGGCGCCATCGATCCTTCAGTCTGTTTGCGATAGCGCGGTGATCGAGCCCGGCGGCTTGGTCGGCCCGTTCGCTCACCTGACGTCCAGGAAGGGTTGACCAGGTGACCGGCATTACCGCCTCGGGCGAGAAGAAGATGATGCTCTTCTCCGGCCGCGGCTATCCCGAGCTTGGCCTGGAGATCGCAGGCTGCCTTGGCATCGAGCCGACGCCTACCACCGCGTACGACTTCGCCAATGGCGAGATCTTCGTGCGCTTCATGGAGTCAGTCCGCGGCTGCGACGCCTTCGTACTGCAAAGCCATACGGCTCCTATCAATCAGTGGATCATGGAGCAGCTCATCATGGTCGACGCGCTCAAGCGCGCGTCGGCCAACAGGATCACCGTGGTCGCGCCGTTCTTCGGTTACGCCCGGCAGGACAAGAAGAGCCGAGGCCGCGAGCCGATCTCGGCCCGGTTGATGGCCGACCTGTTCCAGGCCGCGGGTGCCGACCGGCTGATGGCTGTCGACCTGCACACTGCCCAGATCCAGGGTTTCTTCGACGGGCCGGTGGACCACCTGTTCGCGCTGCCGATCCTGGCCTCCTACCTGGAGGACAAGCTGGATGTCTCGCAGGTGACCGTGGTGGCGCCCGACGCGGGCCGGGTACGCGTCTGTGAGCGGTGGACGGACCGGCTGGATTGCCCGCTCGCCATCATCCACAAGCGCCGCGATCCTGACGTGGCCAACGAGGCGCGCATGCTCGAGGTCGTGGGGCAGGTAGCTGGCCGAACCTGCATCATCGTTGACGACATGATCGACACTGGCCAGACGATCGTGAAAGCGGCCGAGATCCTCTTTCATCAGGGCGCTGCACAGGTGATTGTCACCGCCACACATGGCGTTCTGTCTGGCTCAGCGGTGGACATGCTCAAGAACTCCCGGATCAGCGAGGTTGTCGTTACTAATACGTTGCCGATCTTGAACGAGAAGCGGATCGACAAACTGACGGTGCTTGTCGATCGCGCCGCTGATCGCGCGCGCGATCAACGAGGTGTTCAGCGACGGGTCGGTCACGAGCCTGTTCGACGGCCAGAGCTGACCAACGGGGCTCCGCCCCCGCGGCCCCCCGAATTCCAAACTCAAATTCAAGATCACAAATCCAAGATCAAGCCCCTTTACCCGGCCAGCAAGCTGGCCGGGTAGACTTCCCAAGGATTTCTGTCATTCAAGGAGTGCCACAGTGCCTGAGGTACGTATCGACGCGCAGCCGCGGACGGAGTTCGGCAAGGGGCCGGCTCGCCGTACCAGGCAGGCTGGCCGGGTTCCGGCCGTCCTGTACGGCCACCACGCGGAGCCGCGGCATCTCTCGCTGCCCGGCCACGACGTGCTGCTGGCACTGCGCACTGCCAACGTCCTGATCAGGCTCGAGGGCCTGCCTGGCGGCGCCGAGCTCGCGCTGCCGAAAGCGGTTCAGCGGGACCCGATCAGGGGCTACGTGGAGCATGTCGACCTGTTGCTCGTCCGTCGCGGCGAGAAGGTCACCGTCGACATACCGCTGACGCTTGTCGGCGAGATCGGCCCCGGATGGCCTGCTCGACCAGCAGCTGGTGCAGATCTCGGTCGAGGCCGAGGCCACCAACATCCCGCCCGGCATTGACGTCGACATCGAGGGCATGCGCATCGGCGACTCCGTGCACGCACGGTGATCTCAGGCTGCCCCGGGGCGTCACGCTTGCCGTCGAGCCAGACATGCTGGTCGTGCACGTACTCGCGGCGCCGACCACCGAGCAGATCGAGGCCGAGCTCGGCGAGCCCGAGGCCGAGGCTGCGACCCCGGCTGCCGCGGCTCCGGCCGCGCCCTCAGCGGCAGCTGAGACTGCACCGGCCGAGCGCGCATCCGCCGGGGAGTCCTGAACCGTTCCCGCTGGTCCGATGCGCTGACGTGCGCCGGGTGCGACTATGGGCGGAACGCCGAGCTGATTCACAGTGGCCGAAGATCGCTGGCTGATAGCCGGCCTGGGTAATCCCGGCCCGCAGTACGCGGGCAACCGGCACAACGTCGGCTTCATGGTGCTGCGACGTGCTGGCTGCGGATGCCAGGGCTAGCTTCAAGCGAGACAGGTCACGGGCCATGACCGCCTCCGTCATGCTGTCGGGGATCCCGACGGTGCTAGCAAAGCCGAATAGCTTCATGAACCTGTCCGGTGGTCCGATCGCCGCACTGCGGGCGTACTACAAGATCCCGGCGGACCGCATGGTCGTGCTCCACGACGAGCTTGACCTTCCTTTCGGCAGCGTGCGGCTGAAGCTCGGCGGCGGCGACAACGGGCACAACGGGCTGCGCTCGATCACCTCTGCTCTCGGCACCAGGGATTACTACCGCGTCAGGGTCGGCATCGGGCGGCCGCCCGGCCGGATGGATCCGGCCGACTATGTGCTGCGCAATTTCTCGGCCGCCGAGCGAGAGGAACTGCCTCATGTGCTGGCTGTCGCGGCCGAGGCGACCGAGGCGCTGCTGCTTCGCGGGCTCGCCGCGGCACAGAACGAGTTCCACGCCGACAGCTCTAAATAGCTGTCCTGCAACTCCTTGGCGGCTGTTGGCCAAGATTTCACTGAGCGCAGTGGGTCTCTTGGTGACCGCCTGACCTGTGGTAACTACCGTTGGTGGCATTGTCATAACGGTCCGCAAGAGTGGTGCGGCAAATTGGCTGTCAACCGCCTGTTCTGGCTATGCGTCTCTCCTACGTCTGGGCGCCGCTAAAGAGCGGAGCCGGGCACCGGGTACGCCACTCCGAAGATGGCGCACTCAGGTGGGGGAGGTGGGGATGGCCGACAACCTTGCGGTCTTTGACAGGCCGACGCGCGGCCGTATCGCGGTTTCTGCTGGTGCGCGGCCGGCGTCCTGGACTACGGCCTATCTTCGCCGCGCCGCCGTTGTGGATTGCGGGTGCGCGCTGGCTGCCGGGTTGCTGGCGTTTGACGTCCGATTCGGCGCCGACAGCCGAGGGGACGCGGCGTACTTTTTCCTCAGCATCTGCCTGCCGGTGCTGTGGCTGGCCGCCCTAGGCGCTGTCTGGGGCGTATGACTCGCGGTTCTTCGGGGTGGGTTCCGACGAGTTCCGTCGGATGCTGAACGCTGGCATATCCCTGATTGCTTTGGTCGCTATCGTCGCGTACGCGACAAGGACCGACGTCGCGCGCGGTTACGTCGTGGTCGCGCTCCCGTGCCTGACCTTGTTCGGCTTGTTCGCCAGGTTCCGGCTGCGCAAGTGGCTGCATAAGCGCCGGGCGCTGGGTGAGTGGATGCGCCGGGTGGTGGTCGTCGGGCATCCCGATGTCATCAGCGAGCTGGCGGCGGTGCTGCGCCGGGAGACCCATCACGGGCTGTCCGTGGTCGGCGCGTGCGTGGTCGGCCCGGACCGAGCTGCCATCGGGGATATCCCGGTTAGTGGCGGGCTCGGCAACGTCAGTCACGTCGTGCGCGAGTTCGGGGCAGACACGGTAGCGGTGCTGGCCTGCCCTGAAATGAGCGGCGCGCGGTTGCGAGATCTTGCCTGGGAGTTGGAGAAGACTGGCACGGACCTGTGCGTGGCACCGGCCCTGCTCGACGTGGCCGGCCCACGGACTACGATCCGCCCAACGGCTGGGCTGCCGCTGCTGCATCTGGATCATCCTGAATTCACCGGTGCCCGGTGGCTGATCAAGGAATTCTTCGATCGGGCGCTGGCCTTCGCGGTACTGCTGCTGCTGTCGCCGCTGCTGGCTGTGATAGCCATCATCATCAGGCTGGGCGATCGTGGGCCGGCGCTATTCAGGCAGATCAGGGTTGGGAAGGACGGCCAGACCTTCGTTGTCTTCAAGTTCCGCACCATGGTTGTGGATGCGGAGCGGCGCAAGCTGCAGCTGGCGGCGCTGAACGAGACCGACGGCCTTCTGTTCAAGATGCGCAACGATCCGCGGATCACGCCTATAGGGCGATGGCTACGGCGCTACTCGCTGGACGAGTTGCCACAGCTGATCAATGTGCTTGCCGGTGACATGTCCCTCGTCGGCCCACGCCCGGCACTGCCACAGGAGGCGGCCGACTATGGCGACCACATGCGGCGGCGACTGCGGGTCAAGCCGGGAATAACCGGTCTGTGGCAGGTCAACGGCAGGTCCGACTTGCCGTGGGACGAGGCAGTCAGACTCGATGTGCGGTACGTCGAGAATTGGTCATTCGTGCTCGACCTGCAGATCCTGTGGAAGACGTTTTCCGCCGTCGTGGGCGGCATAGGGGCCTACTAGCCCGCTGTCGATGGTGCCGTTTCGTTGAGATCGACCGAGCGTGAGAGGCGTCCGTGCGAGCTAGGCCGATCGCAATGTCAGTGGGGCTCGCGGCGGCCGTATGCTGCACCGGGCTGTTCGTCCCGGCACTGGCATCGCCGGTTCAGGCTGCGGCCATCACGCTACCTGATATGCAGTTACTGGTACCACGGCAGGACATCTCTGTCGGAATCAATCCAGCAAGCGGTCATCGGCAGCTTCAGTTCACTCATGTCACCTGGGACGCTGGGGCCGGACCGTTCGAGATCGACCCGACATATAACGCCGCCACCGGCACCGCCAGCTTCGTGCAGGCGATCTACGACAGCCCGGCTCCTGGCGTCTGGAAATTCAGCCACTCGGTACAGCTCGCCGTTGCCGGAGCCTTCGAGCCGCCCGCAGACTACCGATTCCCCCTGACGAGATTCACTCTCAACAAGGTCACTGCCAGCGGTTCGGCCGGTCAAGTCGTGGCCACGAGCCCCAAGGCTGATTACTGCATCACCGCGGACGCCTATGTCGGTGGCGTCCCGAACACCCCGAGCCAGACCTATATACCGCAGACCAATTGCCTGGACCCGTCCGCGCCGCTTGGCTGGTCCGTTGGCTGGGGCGACGAATACGATCAGACGGATAACGGGCAGCCAATCGACCTGAGCGCGGTGCCTGATGGAACCTATATCCTGCAGGGCACGGTGGATCCGCAGCATGTGCTGACCGAGAGCAACCGCAACAACGACGTTGTCGACACCAAACTGCAGATCTCGGGTGACACGGTCACCGTGCTGAAGCAGTGGCGGCCAGTAGTCCGGCCGCCGGTCGTCCGCGTGGTCAGTCCGGCCCGCGGATCCGACGTGAAAGGCACAGTTACCCTTCGCGCAACGGCATCGGCCACCCGGCCAGCGAAGGTAACTGCGGTCCAGTTCCTGCTGGATGGGCTGCCACTGGGGCGGCCGGTCCGGTCGGCGCCCTTCCAGCGCTCATGGACTAGTCGGCAGCACGCCAATTGGCAAGCATCTGCTGAGTGCACGGGTAACTGACTCAAGCGGGGTAGCGGGCACAGCTCCCGTGGAGCAGATCACCGTTATCCGCGGCAGCGGGTCGGGTCCAGCCGTCGACCGGACTGTAATCGCGACCGGGAGCGGCTCGGTTG
Source organism: uncultured Actinomycetota bacterium (assembly GCA_963804435.1). Taxonomy (GTDB): domain Bacteria; phylum Actinomycetota; class Actinomycetes; order Streptosporangiales; family Streptosporangiaceae; genus JAJYUU01. The sequence goes on from CAWDQI010000003.1 coordinate 1,066,364, forward strand.
CGACCGCGCGGTTCTCTACGCCCCCAGGGCGGCAGACGCTACTAGCGTTGGTTGGCAGCGACGGTCCCGCGCAGTCCAACGGGCAGGCGGTGACCGTCACCGGCGCAGGCCTGAGGTGGCGACTCGTCAAGCGCGAGAACCACCAGGACGGCGACGCCGAGATCTGGACGGCCTCGGCCGCGCGCCAGCTTCATGACGCAGTGGTGACATCTAGGCCGAACGACTCCGGCTATGACCAGCAGCTAACCGTGCTTGCCATCAGCGACAGCTCAGGTGTCGGGGCAGCGGTGAAAGCGTCAGCCGCGACTGGCGCGCCAACCGTCAGCCTGACTGCTAAGGCGAAAGGGTCCGTCTCATTTGCGGTCGGCAATGACTACGACAATGCCATCTCCCGGACTGTCGGTAGCGGCCAGCAGATCATCAGCCAGTGGGTCGACACCGGAACCGGAGATACCTATTGGGTTCAGGCCACCGACCGCCCGAGCCGGCGCGCAGGCCAGCGGATCAGGCTGAACGACACCGCGCCGTCAACGGACCAGTGGAATCTGGCTGCTGTGCGAGGTCAAGCCTCGCGTCGTGGCCGCCTCCCGGCCCGTGGCGAGCATCATCAATCCGGCGCCAGGCGAGACGGTCTCGGGGAACGTTCCGGTCGCTGCCGTCGCCAGCGACGGCATACGCGTGCGCTCCGTCCAGTTCTTCCTCGACGGCCGGAAGCTGGGCGGGCCGATCTCGGCGCCTCCGTACGCCATCAAGTGGCATACCCGCCGCTCGCCGCCAGGTCCTCACACGGTGTGGGCGCGGGTGGTTGGGGCTGGCGGCCGGTCGGATCTGTCAGAGCGCGTCAAGGTGACCGTCGCCAATCCCGCGCCCCGCATGACGTGTTTCGTGATGCAATCCGTTAGCGCAGGCGGGCGCGGCCCGGTGACAACCCCGGCCTTTCACACGGCGGCGCCGGTTGAGACGCTGCTCGCTTTCGTCAGCAGCGATGGACCAGCAAGGAGAGGCCAGCGAGTGACGGTCAGCGGTGCCGGCCTGACTTGGACCCTCGTGCGGCGCGCGAACAGCCAGCGTGGCGATGCCGAAATCTGGCAGGCGAGAACGCGTCAGGTGATGACGGCTGTCAGGGTCACGGCACGGCAAGCATGGTCCGGTTACCGCCAGCAACTGGCTGTGGTGGCGATGGAGGGGACCGACGGCGTCGGAGCATCGGCGGGAGGATCAGCGGCAAGGGGACCATCAGCAGTGCGGCTGACGACGTCTAGCCCAGGGTCGCTGATCTTCGCGGTGGGCTTCAGCGCCGGCGTCCCCCGGGCGCGGGTCCTTCCAGTCGGATGGGTCATGCTCCGACAACGGCTTGACGGCGAGTCCTTCTGGTCGCAGTACACGAACGTGCCGTGTCGTCGGCTGGCCAGAGGGTAAGGTTGCCGACAGGTATCCGGTCCATGGAGCTGGAACCTTGTGGCGGTTGAGCTGACGGGTGATGGCGCTTTGAGGCACGAGGTTATGTGCGTCGCCGTCGCGGTCCGGTCGGCACGGCCACAGCCGTCGCCTGGCGTACTCCGATTTGCGTCGTCGCGCGTCTAGTGACAACAGAAAGCCTGGGGAGGCGTCATGACCAACTCGGACGAAACGCAGAGCATGTCTGACGACCGCCATGAATCGGATGCTGAGCGGTTCCGGGTCTGCGCTCCGCGGAGTCTCGGGCCGTCCAGGGCGCGGGAGTCTCTGGGTCATGCTGGCTGCGGTCGCGACTGTGGTCGTCGTCTCATGTCCTGGCTTCAACGGCAGTGGCAAGGGGGGCGCAGCGGCATCTACATCGGGATGCCTAGCGACTCCCGCAGTTACGCACGGTCCGACCAGTGCCTCCAGCCACCCAGCGGCTAACGACGACGCCTGCCGCCGCCTGGGACTCCCGAAGAGGTAGCTGCCTCCATGCACATACCAGCCAAGCTCCGAAGCGCTCTCAGGAAGTGGGATTCCGGAAGAGGCGGCAAGGCGCTGGCCGAGGTCTCGACCGACATGGGAGACGCGTTGCAAGCTGGCGGTGTCAAGTTGCTCGCCCCCATGAAGTCGGCATGCGGGAGTCTTGGCGTCGCCATTGAAGCCGCGCAGGCGGCCCCCCAGATTCCGAATACGGCTCTGCAGAAGCGGTACATTATCGCGCTGACACGACTGACGACGGCCGCAGCAGACTGCCGAGCGGCGATATCTGTGCAGCTCAACGGGGACGAGGACTTGCGGACAGAGGAAAATCCGGCACTCTATCACCGCGTAGAAGCTGCGTTCACTGCCGGCGTAAAGGATCTGTATCTGGTCACCGTGGAACTGGCCGCCGCTACCGGGCGTGAGCCATGGCGACAGATCCGGGCGGTGCGGGTAAGCGCTCCGTCGCAAGTCGGCCTAGCGCGGCTGCTCTCGTCTCGGAGCCAGGTTGAATAGTCGCCCCTGCGCGTGGCCTTACCGCTTTGCCAGCGAGCGGCGCGGCCACTGCGAGGAAAACGAGGACGCGAGGAGCCATGCGCGGCTCGCGGCGGGATAATCGCGAACAGGTCGGATGGTCGAGTTCTGGTCGTAGCTTGCGCGGCGCTCCTCAGTGTTCCTCGAGCTGGGTCACTCCGGTCGCGGCGCGGATTCGCCGCCGCAGCAGGTCTGCCGAAGGTCCTCGGCGTCTGATACGACAGCCCGCGCGTCCGGCACGATCGCCCGCTCGTCCGGCGCGAACGCAAGTGACCAGCCGAGGTCGTCAGCAGAGCAGCGGCGGAAGAGTGCGGCAACGCGGGCGTGCCGGCTGCGTCCACCCAATGACCCCGCGTCCGAACAGCCCCTCTCGGACCTCGGGAAGCCGCACCCAGACGTCGTAGTACCAGCGGACCAGCCATGGGCTGTCGTCCAGCGCAGGACTCGGGTCGAGGACCGGCGGCGAGCACGCCCGGCCTGCGAGCGCCTCAGCGAGGGCGCGGATGTCGTCGCGTACCGAACTCGACGTCAGCATCCACGTAGATTCGCGGGAAATCCCGGGCCGACGCGGTCGCCAGCCAGCAGAGCCTCGCGCTTGGACGGAACGGGATGGACAACGACGCGGACCATCGGCCCGCAGGCCGCCGCTACGTCGGCAGTATCGTCGGTGCAGCCGTTGGCGACCACGATGACGTCAAGCTCTCCTGGCGCGCGTCAGCGACGATCTGATCGAGCAGGCGCCCTATAACGCGGGCCTCGTTGTGGGCTGGAATGATGACGCTCGTCACAGCGGGCAAGTCATGTGCCGCCGGCCGGCGCGTGTCAGCAGATAGCGGTGCAGACGAGGCGTCAGCTGTGAGCGTGGCGAAGGGGAGCGTCGACAGTGAGGATCCCGCAGGTGCACAGCACGGCCGACGTGGACGACCGGGCCATCCTCGGGCCTGGCACGACGGTCTGGCATCTGGCCCAGGTCAGGGAGGACGCCCGCCTGGGCGCGCGATGCATAGTCGGCCGGGGGGCCTACGTCGGCCCAGGCGTGATCATCGGCGACAATGTCAAGCTGCAGAACTACGCGCTCGTCTACGAGCCGGCCCAGCTTGAGAACGACGTGTTCATCGGCCCCGCCGCCGTGCTCACCAACGACACGTATCCTCGCTCGGTCGACGTCTCCGGGCAAAGCTCAAGCGGCCCGAGGACTGGCATGCCAGCGGCGTCTGGTGCGAGAGGGGGCATCGATCGGGGCGAGCGGGTGGTAGTCGTGCCGGGCTGCGTGATCGGCCGCTGGGCACTGGTCGCCGCAGGCGCGGTCGTGACTCGGGACGTGCCGGATTTCGCCCTGGTGGCGGGCGTGCCAGCGCGCCGGATCGGCTGGGTCGGCCGCGCCGGTCGCGCCTACGCGGAAGCCGTCGGTGACGGCACGGTGGCGATGCCCTCAAACAGGGGAAGTATATCACGAGGACTGCCCAAGGACTCGAACGCCCATGGCACCTAGCCTGAACTGCGGCGACGGCCCAGAGATTGATGCACAAAAAGCAGCCAATTTCTGCCATCCGAACTGTCTCCGCCGAGCGTCTAGCTCGCGGCGCCAGTCGATCCGATGTGGCGATGGGTGGAAATGCACGGTTGGTCCTGCATGTAGGGCACAGACGGCGCTCAAAGGCTGGGGAGAGTCATGGGCACGGATCATCGGGAAGCGCGTCGCGTCGACCGCATGTGGGCTCGCCTTCAGGGGGCTGGCGTAGCAGGCATGCAGACTGGCGGCGCGCACCGGCTGTCGTGGCGCTGGTTGCTTCGCTAACAACTCTCGCGTCACGTGGCATCGGCCTCCAGAACGGCATCTCGCATTGCCCGCTAGAGCATGGCCTGTCGCGCTTCGCTGACGTCGACATGCACGCAGCGTCCGCTACGCCGTGACCTTCAACGTCGGCTTCGCGTGTCGCCGTCCGCTTCGCCTTCGGCGTCGCCTTCGCCTCACTTCCGCCTCGCCTTCGCCTTCGGTGTCTGCCTCGCCGTCCCCTTCAGCTTCGCCTCCGCCATCGCCCTCGCTCCGCCTTCGAACCCCAGTTCGTGCGCCAACCCCATCGTGTGCGAGAACCAACTGCCGGGCACGCCGCGTCCGTCTGGGACGTGGCAGGGAGACGGCACGACCATCCAGGGCTTCGCTGATCCGTTCAGCGTCAACGTCGGGCAGCTCGATCAATTTCAAGATCGAGTCGCCGGCGAGCAGCTACACGATCGACATCTACCGCATGGGCTATTACGGCGGTGACGGCGCGCGCTGGATCACCAGCCTCACGCCGAACATCTCCGTGTCGCAGAACCAGCCGGCCTGCAACACCAACACCACGACGGGCCTGGTCGACTGCGGCAACTGGGGCGTGTCCGCAACCTGGAACGTGCCGTCCACAGCCGTATCCGGCGTGTATTTCGCGCGCATCTACCGGACCGACGGCACCAGCGACGAGAACCAGATCCCGTTCGTGGTGACGAACAACGCCAGCACTCGGACATCGTGTTCATGACCTCCGACGAGACCTGGCAGGCCTACAACGACTGGGGCGGCTACAGCTTGTACACGGGCACCTGCCACGGGCAGCCCCTGGTGCTGCACCGCGCTGGACCCCGGCCGCGCTGTGCAGGTCAGCTACAACCGCCCGTTCGCGACCCGGTTCGACACGCCGAACGGGCAGGACTACTTCTTCTACGCCGAGTTCCCGATGATCCAGTTCCTGGAGAAGAACGGCTACGACGTCAGCTACGTGAGCCAGATAGACGTCGCTCAGCCCGGCGCCGCCTCGATGATCGAGCAGCACAAGGCGCTTGTGAACGCCGGGCACTCCGAGTACTGGGACGCGGGAGACATGGCCAATCTCACGGCGGCCCGCAACGCCGGGGTCAACCTCGCGATTCTTCACCGGGAAACCGATGTGGTGGAAGACGCGCTGGGCGAACAGCCAGTACGGCAACGAACCCTACCGGACGCTGATCACCTATAAGGAGAGCCTGGCCAGCGCCCAGAGCGATCCGGCGGACCCGCCGACCTGGACCGGGGCGTGGCGGGACCGCGGTTCAGCCCGCCCGGCGACGCGGTCGCCGGAGAACGCGCTGACCGGCCAGCTGTGGATGGTCAACTGCTGCTCCTACGCGGACACGGTGCCGTCCGCATACTCCAAGCTGCGACTATGGCAGAAATACAGCCGTGGCCAGCCTGCAGCCCGGCCAGACCTACACGATGCCGAATGAGACGCTCGGCTATGAGTGGGACTCGGACGTCGACAACGGGTTCCGGCCAGCCGGCGAGATCGACATGTCACAGACGTGCGAGAACGACGTCCTGCAGATACTGGCAGACTGTCACGGAGGAGCTCGGTCAGCGGCACTGCGTGTAACAGCCTGACACTGTACCGCGCCTCAAGCGGCGCGCTCGTCTTCGACGCGGGCACGGTCCAGTGGGCGTGGGGCCTCGAGTCCGACCACGACGGCGACGCCCAGAATGCTCCCGATCCGGTGATGCAGCAGGCCACGGTCAACCTGCTCGCCGACATGGGCGTGCAGCCGGCGACGTTGGAATCTGACCTGGTTCCCGGCGTGCAGCCTCACGACACCGCCGCGCCCACCTCTGCGATCACATCGCCGTCGGCCGGTGCCACGTTCGCCAACGGCAGCACCGTCACGATCACCGGTACCGCCACCGATTCCGGCGGCGGCGTCGTGGCGGGCGTCGAGGTGTCTACCGACGGCGGCTCGACCTGGCACCCGGTGACCACGATGTCGCCCGCGAACACCAGCGTGACTTGGAGCTACACATGGTCGGCCGCGGGAAATGGCGCGGTAACGATCGAGTCGCGGGCGACCGACGACAGCGGGAACATGGGGACGCCCAGTTCAGGCGTGTCCGTGACGGTCAACTGCCCGTGCGGCATGTTCGGCGCCAGCCACGTGCCGTACATCACGTCAGAGAACGACTCCGGCGCGTACGAGCTCGGCATGAAGTTCCAGTCGACCGTCCCTGGCTGGGTGGCCGGCGTGCGGTTCTACAAGGGGCTGGCAACAACGGGACGCACACCGGATCGCTCTGGTCGTCCTCGGGTACCTGCTCGCCACCGGGACGTTCACCAACGAGACAGCCAGCGGCTGGCAGACGCTGACCTTCGCCAACCCGGTCCAGATCAGCGCGAACACCACCTACGTAGTGTCGTACTACGATCCCGATGGTCACTATGCGTGACGATGGACTATTTCGACTGGCCAAGTGAACTCGCCGCCACTGAACGGGGCCAAAGCCGACTACTTGAGCGGTCGGCGGCGGCAACGGCGTGTTCAACGCTGGCGGCCCCGGCTTCCCGACCAGATCGAACGATAGCTGCGAGCTACGCCGTCGACGTGGTTTTCGACACCACGCAGCCGCGGAGCCATCCGGAGGTGACCAGCGTCCACGCCCGTGACCGGCTCATCAAGCAACCCGGTCTCCATTGACCCGAGCGCGACGTTCTCCGAGGCCGTGGTGCCAAGCTCGGTGTCGTTCACGCTGAAGGATCCGAACGGGAACACGGTCTCCGGCACCAGCCTCGATGGACAGCACCGACACCGTAGCTACCTTCACCCCGGCGAGCCCGCTGGCGGCCGGGACGACATATCACCGTCACCATCAGCGGGGCCACGGACAAGTAATCGGCCAGACCATGATGGCGCCTTACACTACACGTTCACCACCAGCAAGGCATTTGACTCCGGAGGCAAGTGTCCCTGCGCCATCTGGCCCGACGTCGTGCCGTCTAGTGTCGCCGACGTGACGGACCAGAGCCGGGGGTCGAACTGGGGATCAAGATTCACGGCCACGAATGATGGCTCCATCACTGGGATCCGGTTCTACAAGGAGCCCGACAATACCGGCACGCATACGGGCACCCTGTGGTCCGCCGCGGGAGCGTGCTGGCCACCGGCACATTCACCAATGAGTCCACCCAGGGTTGGGAGGAACTGGACTTCTCGAACCCAGTGTCGATCACGGCGGGGACGACCTACGTGGCCTCCTATCACACCAGCGCATGGCATTACGCAGAGACCCCGAACGGGCTATCTTCGCCTGTGGTGAACGGCCGCTTGACGGCCCTGGCTAACGGCGGTGTCTACGCGTAGGCACCTCGAGCACGTTCCCGTCAAATACTTTCAATGCGACGAACTACTGGGTAGACGTCGTGTACACACCGACGCGGATACCGGCCGCCGTCGGTGACCGCCGTTAACCCACTGAACGGTCAAACGAGCGTCCCCACAGACTCGAGTGTGACGGTCGGGTTCAACAAGACCGTACAGCCGAGCACGATCCAGTTCACGCTCACCGGGCCTGGCGGCATTCCAGTTCCAGGCTCGGTGTCTGATGATTCCTCGACTGAACAGCGCGACGTTTACTCCGACCGCCACATTGCCCGGCAACCCAGCGCTGTCATCAGACACCACCACAACGCTTCGGTACGGGGGCGGAGAAACTCGGGCACGCCAATGGCTGCGCCCTACACGTGGGGCTTTACGACAGCCCAACCGACGCCACCTGCAGGCCAGTGTCCATGCTCCATCTGGCCAGACTCGGATTGCCGTCGGTGACGTCAGCGAACGATCAGGCCGCATCAACCTTGGCGTAACTTCACGACAGACGAGCGTGGCTGGATCACGGGGATTCGATTCTACAAGGGAACAAACAACACCGGCATCCATGTCGGCAGCCTTTGGACCGCTACCGGCACTCTGCTGGGGCAGGTGACCTTCTCTAACGAGTCGGTCGCTGGCTGGCAACAGGCGAACTTCTCGGCCCCGATCGCCGTAAGTGCGGACACTACTTATTGGCGTCTTACTTCGCACCCAACGGCGGCTACGCGTACGATCCAGCAGCGTTCGTAAACGCGGTCAATAATCCGCCTTTTCACGCACTGCGACGGGAACCATCGGGAATGGCTGTACACGTATGCCAGCAGATCTCTCTTCCCAACTAACAGCTATAACTCGACGAATTACTGGGTAGACGTGGTCTTTACGACGACTGCACCTTAGAAATAGACTGCCGTCTCCTACGGAAGGATGTTCGTATGGAACCGCGAATCGGGCTGGCGGTGGTCGGCGCCGGCTACTGGGGGCCGAATCTCGTCCGTACCGCGCTGGCCACTCCGGCATTCGGCTGGACTGGCTGTGCGATCTCCAAGTCGAACGGGCCAGCGCCGTCCTCGGCCCGTACACGACAGTGCGGGCCACCGAGTTCCTACGATGCGGTGCTGGCGATCCGGGGGTCGCGGCCGTAGCGATCGCGACACCCGCGGCGACGCACTTCGATCTCGTACGCTCCGCCCTGGAGGCCGGCAAGCACGTGACTGGTGGAGAAACCACTGACGCCGTCGGTGGCCGAGGGGAGAAGCTGGCCGCGCTGGCGCGCCGGTCCGGGCTGGTGCTCATGTGCGACCACACATACTGCTACACGCCGGCCGTGCAGCGGATCCGCGAGCTGATCCGCGGCGGGCAATCGGCGAGGTGCAGTTCGTTGACTCGGTCCGGATCAACCTTGGCCTGGTGCAGCCGGACGTCGACGTCCTGTGGGACCTCGCGCCGCATGACCTGTCGATCCTGGACTTCGTGCTTCCCGAGGACGTCATGCCGGTCGCGGTGGCGGCGCACACCGGCGACCCGATCGGGGCCGGCGGGCCTGCCTGGCGTACCTGTCGGTGTGGCTGTCCAACGGTGCGCTCGCGCACGTGCACGTGAACTGGCTGAGCCCGACGAAGATCCGGACAACGGTGTTCGGCGGCTCCCGCCGCACGATCGTCTGGGACGACACCAACCCGCGGGCCGGCTGGCGGTCCACGACCGCGGCGTGGACACGTTGCAGGCCGAGTAGCATGCCGAGGACGAGCGGCGCCAGGCCCTCATCTCATACCGGACCGGGGACACCCTCATCCCGGCGCTGCCCGAGCGGGAGGCGCTCATGTCGGTCATGGCGGAGTTCGGTGCGGCGATCGCCGAGCGTCGGCCCCCCTCACCGACGCTCGGGGCGGGCTGTCGGGTGCTCAGGCTGCTGGAGGCGGCGTCGCGGAGCGCGGACAGCGGACGGCGCGCGCATATCCCTGACGGAGGCGGCCGCATGATCGCTGGTCGGCGCTTCCTGGTGACCGGCGGCGCCGGCACGATCGGCTCGACGATCGTCGATCAGCTCGCGGCGGCAGGCGCCGACGAGATCATGGTGCTGGACAACTTCGTCCGCGGCAGGCGCGGAGAACCTGGCTGCGGCGCTGTGATCGGCAGGGTCCGGGTCGTCGACGGGCGATATCCGGGACCGGGATCTCGTGCGGTCGCTCATGACCGGCATCGACGTCGTGTTCCACCAGGCCGCCATCCGGATCACGCAATGCGCCACCGAGCCGCGGCTCGCCCTCGAGGTGCTGGTCGACGGCACCTACGAGGTCGTCGAGGCCGCAGCCGACGCCGGCGTCCGCAAGGTCGTGGCAGCGTCCTCGGCATCGGTCTACGGGCTGGCCGAGGAGTTCCCGACGCCCGAGCGCCAGCACCCGTACGCCAACGACACGCTGTACGGCGCGGCGAAGACGTTCAACGAGGGCTGCTGCGCAGCTTCCACGCGATGCGCGGCCTGGACTACGTGGCGCTCCGCTACTTCAACGTGTACGGGCCGCGGATGGATATCCATGGCCTGTACACCGAGGTCCTGATCCGGTGGATGGAGCGGATCGAGCCGGGCCAGCCGCCGCTCATCCTCGGCGACGGCTTGCAGACGATGGACTTCGTCTTCACCGAGGACATCGCCCGGGCGAATCTGCTCGCCGCGGCCAGCGACGCCACCGACGAGGTGTTCAACATCGGCAGCGGCACCGAGACCAGCCTGGTGGAACTCGCCGAGGCGCTGCAGCGGGTCATGGGCTCGCGACCTGCCGCCTGGAATTCGGGCCGCCGCGGGGCGTCAACGCGGTCACCCGGCGCCTGGCGGACATCTCGCCGCGCCAGCGAGCGACTCGGCTGGAAGCCGGAAGTTGGACCTGGACGAGGGCCTGCGCCGGCTGGTCGCCTGGTGGCGCTGAGCGCGGCTGGAGGCGGCAGCGATGATCCCGGTCATGCGGCCGTGGCTCGGCGCGGAGGAGGCAGCGGCGGCAGCTGAGGCCGTCGCGTCCGGCTGGATCGCGCAGGGCCCGCGGGTCGCGGAGTTCGAGGCGGCGTTCGCCGAGGCGACGGGCTCCGGGCACGCGGTCGCCGTGTCCTCCTGCACGGCGGCGCTGCACCTGGCCCTGATCGCGGCCGGCATCGGGCCGGGAGACGAGGTCATGGTCCCGTCGCTGTCCTTCATCGCCACCGCGAACGCGGCACGCTACGTCGGCGCGGAGCCGGTTTTCGCCGACGTGGACCTCGGCGACGCAGAACCTGAGTCCCGGAGACGGTCGAGCCGCGGCCTGACCGAGCGGACCCGGGCGGTGATCCTCGTCGACCAGGCCGGTGTTCCCGCGGACCTGGACGCGATGCGGGCGCTGTGCGATCCGCGTGGCATCGCCGTCGATCGAGGACGCGGCCTGCGCGGCCGGGTCGGCCTACCGCGGGCAGCCCGCCGGAGCGGGCGCCAGCCTCGCGGCGTTCTCCTTCCACCCCCGCAAGCTGCTCACCACCGGCGAAGGGGGCATGATCATCACTCCCGACGGCGACCTGCGGCCAGCGCTGCGCCGCTTGCGCGAGCATGGCATGGACGTCAGCGCGGCCGCAGCGGCATGCCAGCAGCCAGCCGGTGATCGAGCGCTACCTCGAGGTCGGCTTCAACTACCGGATGACCGACGTGCAGGCGGCGATCGGCCTGGTCCAGCTCCGCCGCCTTGATAACATCGTCACCCGGCGCCGCGAGCTTGCCGCAGCGATACCAGCGGCTGCTCGGCGAGATCCCCGGCCTGCGGATGATCGCCGATCCGGCGTATGGCGACCACGAACTACCAGTCCTTCTGGGTGCGCTGCCCGAGAGTTCCCGGTGACCCGCGACGAGCTGCTGCGCGGCTGGCCAACGCGGGCATATCCGCCCGGCGGGGAATCATGGCCGCGCATCTGGAGCCTGCCTACGCGGGTCATCCGCATCGGCAGCTCCCCGTGACCGAGCGACTCACGGCCCGCTCTCTGATACTTCCCCTGTACCACGAGATGAGCGAAGAGCAGCAGGATCTGGTAGTGAGCGCGGTTCAACGCGCAGCAGCGGGCGCGAAGTCGTTATCACACGATTCGCCGAGCGCACCGTAAAGTGCTCAGACGGATGCGAGTCAACGTACGAGTGGGTCTTGCGGCGGCGCCACTACCATCGTGAGAAACAGGTGACGTCTACTTCACTATTTCCGCCAGAATATCCCACTGCCATCTATGTCCTCAATCTCTGATGCTATCTGATACTTCTTCCGATAGTCCGAGACCGCCTGGCTGCATGCGCTAATATTGTGGTAGTCGTCTACAATGCAGAAACCTCCTGCCGAAAGCCGCGGGTACAGCGCGTCGAGGGCCTGAATGGTGGACTCATATAGATCACCATCCAGCCGCAACAGCGCGATTTGTTCGATGGGCGCGCTTGGAAGAGTATCCTTGAACCAGCCGGCAATGATACGGACGCGCTCATCGAGCAATCCATACCGGGCAAAGTTTGCCTTGACTTCGGCTTCAGACACGGCAAGCACATCCGCATTCAAGTCCAGACGTATGCTTTTGTCAGCGCCATAGTTCTCCGGGTCCGGGGCCGGTACGCCTGCGAATGAGTCGGCCATCCATACGCAGCGCTTCTCATCTCCGTAGGCCGCTAGGACAGCTCGCATCAGAATGCACGCGCCACCACGCCAGACTCCGCACTCGACTAGATCGCCAGGAATGTCGTCAGAAAGGACAGTCTCGACACAGGACTGCAGGCTTGTAAGTCTGCGCATTCCAATCATGGTTTCCGCTTGCGCAGGCCAGTCGAGACCAAGGTTTCTCTTCTGCTCGTCAAAAGGTCGCACCCGAACGAACATCAGATTCCGCTTTGCAAGAGCACGAAGCACAGGGCCCGCGAAAAGACGCCGTGAGCTGTCTACCGGAACCAGTTCGTCGTCGCCGTACCTTGTGAGATTCCGGCGCACCAATTCCAAGTACCTCGATCCTATATCAGACAAGATTCTCCTTTCCTCCTAGCAGGACGGCGACCAGACCTACGATGAGACTACTGCCGATGGGATAGGCGATCACCCAAGACGCTCTAAAAGACGGGCGTCGCCCAGCGGTGGTTCTGGTAGGCGGCTCAATGTAGTGCAGACATGAGTGCGGAGGCGACCAACTCCTGCTGCATTGGAGTGATCTCGGGGAAAAGCGGCAAGCTCAGCACCTCGCGAGCTGATCGCTCAGCGACGGGCAGTGCGTATTCGGCTGTTCGGAGACCGGCAAACGCTGGAGTGATGTGAATCGGCCTCGGATAGTGGACGCCAACGCCGATGCCAGCGGCCTGCAACTCCTTGAGGACCCGGTCCCGGTCTGGCACTCGGACGACATACAGATGCCAGACATGCTCATTGCCGGACAACGTTTGAGGCCTAGCGACAGCCTGGCAACGAGACAGCAAGGAGTCGTACCTGGCTGCCGCGGCTCGCCTCGCAGCATTCCACTCGTCCAGCCGTCGCAGTTTCGCTGAAAGGACGACGGCCTGCAAGGAATCTAGCCTGCTATTGAAGCCAAGGACCTCATGCTCGTACTTGTGAGGTGAGCCGTGGGCTCGGATCATTCGCATGCGTGCGGCCAATTCGCTGGACATAGTGAGTACTGCACCAGCATCACCGTAGGCGCCAAGATTCTTGCCTGGGTAGAAGCTAGTGGCTGCCGCGTGTCCGAGGGCTCCAGTTCTCGTCCCAAACCGGCGAGCGCCTTGTGCCTGAGCGGCATCCTCAATTACCGAAGCGCCTACTGTTTCAGCGAGCGGCAGCAACCGCTCGACCTGAGCGCTTTGGCCATACAAGTGAACTGGAATGATCGCACGGGTGCGTCGGGTAACCGCGGCCTCAACCGCGCCGATGTCGATCAGATACGTATCGTCGTCTGCGCAATCGACCAGTACAGGCGTCGCGCCAGCACGGCAGACGGCCTCGGCAGTCGCGATGAAGGTGTTGGCAGGCAGAATACATTCATCGCCAGGACCGATCCCGAGCGCGCGGAGTGCGACCTCAATCGCGTCAGTGCCGTTCGCCACGCCGACGCAATGGTGCGTGCCGATGAACGACGCGTACTCATCCTCGAATGCCGCGACCTGGGGACCGTCTATGAAAGCGGTTTGCTCCAGAACCTGCCGCCAGCCTGCCGACACCTCGTCGGCCACTGCAGCGTGCTGTGCCTTGAGGTCGACAAGTGGAATGATGGTCATTCCCCACCTCGAGACCAGGTCGCGGCTACGGCGTTGGAATCATCGCGGGCGACAGGAATGCCGCGCCAGCGGCGCCATTTCCGGCCACCTTGGTGCCGCAAAACACCCATGCTGGTACGCACGACATCGGCCGTCGCACGGAGCGTGGGGCGCCTTGGTGCTTGCATTGCACTCGCACAGGCTTCCTCTTGAATGGCGCCCGCACGAGCCAGGCTGAATCGCTCCACCACCAGTGCTCGACCGAACTCTCCCAGACGGAGTTGGGCGGAGGTATCGTCCAGCAACTGCCTGATGATCATTTCTAGCCGCAAGGCACCCGCAGCGCGTCCGTCTCCTTCCGCGCCGACGCCGTACCAGCCCTGCTTTAGGAAAGTGGATACCGAGTCCGGAGTCGCAAGCTCCCAGAATCCGCGCTCTCCTTGGACTATCAGCGGTTTGCCAAACGCCATCCCGCGCAGGGCCGAACCACCCATCCCGAGGACGATTTCGGCGGCAGCGTAGGCCTGCCTAGGATCGCTTAGCTCTCCTGTCAGCGTCACAGCCTTGTTGCCCGCACACGCATTCGCGGCGGCCGCCGCTTCCTCGACCTCGGCGCGGGCCGGTCCATCACCTACCACAGCCAGCTGAACTTTCACGCCGCCTGCCGCGAGTTTGCCCACAGCGTCGCAGGCCGCAAGCAATCCTTCCAGTTTCAGCTCGTGTGCCAACCGGCAGACGACCACTAGCAGCGGCACCGCATCAAACCCGTAGTCGGCGCGGAACGACCCTGGATCATGCCCTGGCGCGTTTGCCTGAACGTCTACAGGCGGCTCGATCAGGGTCACAGAAGCGTGCTGCGCCTGCGCCGCCTGTTGAGCGATATTCGCTGTTCCTACAATTAGTGGAAGTGTGCGAGGCAGGAACGGAGCAACGCTCATCGACATTACTGTGCAAACGACTGGAATCCCGAACCTGAGCCGGGCGCCGGCGAACGCCTCGACAGCGGATGGCCACTCCCAGGCGTTCACGACATCTATGCGGCGATGCTTAACTAGCGAGCTGACCTGGGCCGCAGCACGCGGAGAAGGTATGCGCCGTGCCCTGGGGTCGAGGGCAATGTGCTCTAGCCCGAGCGCATGCACGGTTGCCACTAGCGGACCAGCACGGCTAAGGACGATTACTTCATGTCCGCGATCGCGGACGGCGGCAGCCAGCTCAACGGCGTTCAGTGCACCGCTGAGCACCATCGTGTGCGGATAAACAAGTACTTTCATGACTCGCCTTCTGGCGACACCAGAATCCACTCCGCTTTGCGGGTGGCGCTGGGCTGCGGTTCGGGCAACGGCAGGACGCACGCAGCGGCGCCTGGGCACGACGCGCACCCGCACTCGGTCCAGGTCATGCTCAATCCTCCTACGAAAGGTTCAGGCTCGGCTCGCAG
Organism: uncultured Actinomycetota bacterium; assembly: GCA_963804435.1. Classification (GTDB taxonomy): domain Bacteria; phylum Actinomycetota; class Actinomycetes; order Streptosporangiales; family Streptosporangiaceae; genus JAJYUU01. Next base: position 1,081,633 of record CAWDQI010000003.1, read on the forward strand.
CAGTCATCTGGGCTCTGCGGCGCAAGGCCAGTGTGTAGACGCATGACCCGGCGAACGCGATTACCGGGCAATCTAATTTTGTCGAAGCATGATTCCGGGCTCTACTAACTAGTGTCGTCTGTGGGTGAAGCGGCCTGTTTGTCAGGACTTCAGACGGCTGTCGACGTCACGGAGACTGTTCTACGAAGTGTCGCCGAGGACATTGACCCTTCGCAGGCGCCGGGCCTGGCGATCCTACCCACACCTCGCCAGCTGGGACGTCGTGTGTGACAACTGCCCCCATACCTACCAGTGAGTGCGGGCCGACCGTTAGCCCCTCGCGGACCATGGCCCCAGCTCCAATGTAAGCGCACCGGCTAACGTGAACGCCCCCGCCAAGGCGCACGCCAGCGGCGAGAGTGGCGAAGTCATCGATGATATTGTCGTGGGTCAGAGTCGCGTGGGGCATGACCGCGACGTGGCAGCCGACCCTTACGGCCGCCGTCAGAGCAGCATGGGCTAGCAATATCGAACCGCATCCTAGTTGCGACGATGATGACACTGTGGCAGCCGGATGAACGATCGTGGCGAACCGCTCAGGTGGAAAGCCTAGAGAATTCACGATTCTCGGACGGCTAACATAGTTGTCCGGCCTCCCGGTGCAGACCACGACCAGCGCGTCCGGAAGGTCCTTCAACGTCTTCGATGTCCCCAAGCACGGATAGTCCATCGACTAGCGTTCCGGATCGTTCGGGATCGTCGTCGACGTACCCGAGCAACCGCCAAGTGTCATCGACAGCATTGAGAGCACGGACAGCCTCCGCTGTCTCCCGCCCGAATCCGCCCGCGCCAACGAGGACGAGGTCTCTGGCTGGCATCGGCGTCACCGGCGCCGAGCCCGCGAAGCTGCGCGGCGCTCGAATGGCGCAGCATCACGGTTCAGCACGCCGTGGACATCCGAGGCGCAGGGCCCGCACAACAACCGCCACACCTCCTAGCACAGAACTGCTGTCGCGTCCATGCCATGCTCTTGCCGGTTACTACGCCCGGCTGGCGCCCGGTCGCACCTAGCTTCGAGAATGGTCTCCCACCTGTCCGGAGTTTGCAGATGGTCCCTTGATAGTACAAAACGCAGTCCACGTCCGGTCGTGGAAAACTGTGAGGAAGGACCAAATCAGGTCAGCGGGACATGGCATCGGAAGCGATGCCCGCCGACCTACGCGCCCTCGTCTCGGCGACAATCCCTCGCACCCCGAGCGGAGTCGCCCTCCTTGAGCGCCATTCCGGCGGCAGGTCTGTGACCTCCGCTCCGATGAGCAACCAGAACCCTATGCCGGTGTGAAAGCCCAGCAACTCATGGTTCTCCACCAACCGTGAGCTGAGCATCCCGATGTCCGGCTGGGACAAGTTGGTAACCAACAGCCACGAGCCTGGCGGACGGCTGCATATCCCCGCTGGGACGTCCGATATGTCGCGGGCCGACGACGATAACCCGTCCATCGCGCCGCGTCAGCTCGAGCGGCGCCCCGCCGTCAGCGAAGCGGCGGCCCTCGGATCGATTGACGATATGCAGCAGCCGCCCGGGGGAGCGGCCGATGACGCCGTCGACGTCGCGCCTGATGTCTGCTAGAACGGCGAACTTAGGCCCGAAACTCGCCGTGCCCCTCGCACGGCAAGCGACTCACGGAGCCACGTATAACGCCAGCGATGAGACGGGAACCACGTGTGGGTAGCTTGCCGGGTGGCCACTATGCCGCATGTAGTACGGACGGGGAGCATCTCGGTGTAGATTTCCGCTATCGCATGATGCGCGACATCGAGCCTGGCGAGGTTTGTGGAGAGGCTGTTGTGCGTCAAGGGAATATCGACAACTCCCGTCCGCAGACCTTGCCTTCGGACGCGCAAGCCAGATCGACCGCGTAGGCGTGCCACGCCATTTCGCGCGACTCCGTCAGTGGCTCGCGAAGTAGCTGCGATCGGGCAACAAGGAACAGCACCTCATCGACACTGTCCACGTCAGTAGGATGCGCGATGGCGCGTCCCAGAAGCACAACCCTATCTCGATATGGCCGACAATCCGGCCTTCCGAGCCAATCCCCACCGCGCCCAAGAGGCCGAAGCCGCCCGCCGACAGCTGACCGGCGGCTTCCTTCAGCGCCTTTAGAGAGTGTAGGAACACGTCCTGGTGGATGAATGCAGCACTTCGTTTTTCTGCGAGCGGAGACGCCATGATTCAATGCCGCGCCCGCCGTCGAGTAGCTGCCGCCTACATTGTCGATTTTCTTGGGTATGACTCGATGTCGGAGGCCTCGTCTCGAAGGGCCTCAATTGAGCGGTCAAGGCATTGCCGACGAACAGCGAGGTCGTTGTAGACGCAGATAATAGACACGGACGCTTGCGGCGGGGCATGTGGAAAGGCTAGACCATGTTGAGCCAGCGGCCGCCAGGACCACCGGCCGTGCGCCGGATCCCCGAACTGCGTCAACGTCGATCGGCCGAGCGGCATCAACATCAGGATGAGATCCTCGCCACCTGAACTGCGCTGTCGGCCGTGCGCCCAGCGCTCGTCCGCGAGTGCGCGATCCTCCCCGGTAAGGTAGCGGTGGGCTGGACGGCGGCTCCCGCTCCGGGCTCTCGGAAGCAAGGGAAGCGTTTTGATCGAGGCTCCTCGGGCGAGCGGAATCACGCGGAGGGACATCGCCTGGGTCCCAGCGCAGATATGTGACGGTCGCCTGGTACAGCGGCAATGGACCAGTCATATCCAGATATGCGGGCTTTGAAGCGGTCGTGTCATTGAAGCTCAGCATCGGAGTCGACAAGCTGATCAGCACGCGCAGAGCATCAGCGGTGGCCTGCGCAGAGGGAACGACATCGAGGAGCGGGACCGGCAAGGTACTGCCCGGCGCGGAGTCTGGGGCTGCAGCTGCTGGAGCGCTCTGGCCGACTCCCGTCCAGAACGACGCGATCTCCGTTCGGGTGCGGTAAAACAGCAGCCCGATTGCGACGAGCGCCACGGCGCCGCCGGCCGCGAGGGCGGCGAGATCGCTCGGGATCACCTTCGCGGCGATTGCGGCGGCTGCCCCCACGCCAACTGCAGCCAAGATGGGAAGCCAGAGCTTTTGGGCCACCGCCCGCCGCCGGATTCCGGCCAGCGTTAGTTCGTACAGATACCACGGCAGCACCACGAACGCAGCAACTGCGACATCGGCCGCGCCCACACCGAAAATTCCGCCCGCCCGAGCTCCCACAATCAGAGCTGGGACCAACGCGAGCAACCACAATACCTGAACGGTGAGCACGACACGGGACCGGCCGAGCACGACAAAGTAGTCATACATGAGCTCGAACAAGACACGGAGCGCACTGAGCAGGCCGAGCCATACCAGCGCCCGCGCTGCGGGTGCCCACTGGGCGCCGTAAACGAACTCCAGCAGAGCACTGGCCGAGCCGCTAATAAGAAGACACACCGGCAACGTTGCGGATCCGAGCAGGCTTACCGCTGACAGGAAGCCGCCACGCATCGCGGCCTGATCGTGCTGCAGCCGTGAGAACAGCGCTGGTGCGACGCTTCGGACTGGCTGGGAGAATATATTGATTGGCCAGTTCGCCAAGTTCCAGGCCAGCACGTAGTAGCCGAGAATCGTCGCGTGGAGCAAGTGCCCGACCACGAGGTTATCTACGTTGCCAACCGCGAACACGATCAGGCTTGATCCGGCAAGCGGCAGTCCGAACCGGAACAGAGCGCGGGCCCTGGCAACGTCGAACCCGAAACGCAGCGGCAGCGGCGAGAATATTACAAACAGCACAGCGGCGGCCAGAGCACCCACCACCTGGCCTATCGCGAGGCTCATTGCGCCAAACCCCGCAGAGGCGAGGGCGACCGACACGCCCCCGACCCAGGTGTTAACCTGATCAGCAATCATCTTGCGCTCTTGGCGGAAGTATCGCTGTAGCAACTCTGCGGGCACAGCAACTACACCGCTTATCACTACGTTCAGCGCCAGTACGCGGATGACTGGGGACGCCGCGGGCGCACCCATTGCTCCTGAGAACGCTGGGGCACCGAAGAAACAACCTGCGTATAGAAGCAAGCTGGAAAGGACTGATACCGTCGCCACGGTCGGTGCGATCTCGCTTGGCTCGCCAGGCCAACGCACGATTGCTAGGCTCACCCCGAGGTCGTTGATGCTAAGCAGCGCTACCATTGCCACGAACGCGACGGCGAACGTTCCGAACATGTGGGGTCCGAGTAGCCGGGCTAGGAAGATTCCAATCCCGACGGTTCCGAACCGCGCAAGGGCGGTATTGACGAAACTCCAGCCGAGCGCCCGGGTGGCGCGGCTAACGAGCGTTCCGGAGTCAGGGAGCGGTAGCCTCATCCGTACCCAGGCCGCTTAGGCAATGAGGGCGTCACGAAGTGTAGTCTCGCACTTGCCGACAGCGTCAGCACCCCCGACATGTTTACGGCCACCTCGACAGCCTCCCACAGCCTCCGGCCAGCCGGACAGTCCTCAGCTGCTCAACTGATGGGTCCCTCACGGGCGTGCTCGAATGATGCTCTTGCCCGTGGGAACGGAACCGTCCTAGTTGAGATCTGGCCACCGAAAGATGTCGGCTACGGTTGCTGTTTCAAACATTCGCCGTCTCTGACGGCCAGATAGCAGGCGCAACTGCCAGTATCATGCGGCTCGTGGACCCTGACCTGGATGTCGTTATAGTCACGCATAACAGCGCCCACGTGTCGGAGATCTGCTAGATTCTCTTCCGGCTTCCCTTGATACGGTGACTGCGGACGTCGTCGTCGTGGACAACGGGTCATGCCGATGGGACTGCCGAGTTGGTCGATCTCCGGGACGACTGTCGCGTCGTGCGGTCGGCCAACGTCGGTTATGCCGCGGGCATCAATAGAGGCGTTCGCGAGGCATCCGGGGCGGATGCGATCCTCATCCTCAACCCCGACGTGCGGCTGGGTGAGCGGTCGGTGGAACCGCTGCTCAAAGCGCTGAGCGAACCCCGCACAGGGCTCGTTGTACCGCAGATCCGGTCGGCGGAAGGTGCGCTGGAGCCCTCACTTCGGCGCCAGCCGACGTTGATGCGCGCGATCGGGCTTGAAAGGACTAGGATTCCGTCCCTTGCCGAGCGCATCTTCGACGCCGACGAGTACGCCCGGCCCCATTTCGTGGACTGGGCGCAGGGTGCGGTCGTCCTGATGTCCCGTGAGTGCTTCGACATCCTCGGCGGCTGGGATGAGTCCTATTTCCTGTACTCGGAGGAGACGGACGCCTCACTTAGAGCCCGGGACCTCGGTCTCCTCACGCGATACGAGCCGAATTCTGTTGCGGTTCACATCGGTGGTGCATCAGGCCGCAACGACGCGACGCACGCGATGCAGATCATTAACCGCGTAAGACTATACCGGCGTCGCAATGGCGCACTTGCGTCACCTGCTATTACTTGCTCGCCGTGGCAAGTGAGCTTAGCTGGGTCGTCCGCGGGCGCAGCCAGTCGCGGTTCGCTGTCGCGGCCCTGCTAAGGCCGTCGCTTCGGCCGGAGGTGCTTGGCTGCTCCGACCGGCTCATTCCGCGCTAGGCGGCGGTCTGTCTAGTATTCTGGCCACCGAGCGAGGGAGACAGAGGGGAAATGCGACACACGTACCGGCGAGGGTTGAGCATGTCGCCGCTCGTGAGGCCGATTGCGGGAGGTAATGAACCTCGAGGCTGAGTTGGCTCCGCCAACTACAGGGAAACTCAGCCGGTTCGACGCATGACACTGCTGAGTTTCTACACCTTTTTGCTTGTAATCATTCCCTCACCGCTGGTTTTCGCACCACTAGGTGCAGCGGGTTCCCCGGCAACGATATTCGCGGCCGTTCTTCTCTGCGCTTACGTGGTGGCGTGGCTGCATCCCGCGCTTGCGCCAGCGCGGGGGCGTCAGCCAGTGCGCATGGGCGCGATAGGCTTTGCTTGCGCCATCCTGGCGACATACGTATCAGTCAATCGGCATGCAATGCCGAGTCTTGAGCTGAATGGGGCGGATCGAGGGCTCATAGTGATCTGCGGGTGGCTGGGTGTTCTTCTGTTGGCGGCAGACAGCATCGACCGCTTGGACCGCTTGGAGACGCTGGTCCGGCGGATCGTCATTGGAGCTACCGCGATGGCTGCGCTCGGGGTGACGCAGTTTTTCACCGGGTTGAATTTCGCAAGCTACGTCGCGATTCCGGGACTCGTCAGCCAGCATCCCTTTACCGATCTGGCTACGCGAGACTCGCTTTACCGGCCGTCCGCCACTGCGCAGACACCAATTGAGCTAGCGGCTGTCATGGCCATGTGCTTGCCGCTCGCCATCCATCAAGCCCGATTTGCCCCAGATGGGCTCCGTCTGCGCCGCTGGTTGCAGGTGGCCCTCATAGGCTCTGTGTTGCCCATGACAGTCTCACGAACGGCGATTGTCGCGCTCGCAGCAATCACTCTAGTCCTCGTGCCCACGTGGCCGAAGCGGGATCGGCGGCTTGCCTATCTAGTAGGAACTCTGGCAACGGTCGCAATGTGGGCAACCATCCCTGGCTTGCTCGGGACCTTTCGGTCTCTGTTCACCCACATCGCCTCCGATTCAAGCACCACGTCGCGAACCACGGCGTTTCGGTTGGCGGCACCGTTTATCAGTCAGCACCCCTGGCTCGGTCACGGCTTCGACACGTTCTTCCCGCAAACGTACTTCTTCACCGATGATCAGTATTTGCTTGGGCTGGTCGAGACCGGCGTCATCGGCGTCCTTGCACTGCTAGCACTCTTCGCGTGTGGCTGGTTCGCCGCGAGGCGGGCGCGACGGGCGACTTCAGACCCACAGATCCGCGATCTCGCGCAGTGCCTCGCAGCTGCAATCACGGCATCAGCCGTAACGTTCGGGACGTTTGATGCCTTCTCCTTCTCGATAATCTCCGGCCTCACCTTTATGCTCCTGGGGTGTGCGGGCGCTATGTGGCGACTATCGCATCAGGATGCCGCCGGGAATCAGCGAGGCCGCGGCCCCGATTCCGTCGAGCGTGCAGGCGTAACATAGCCGTGGTCAGACGGCGACCGGGTAGCCGTGGGATTGCCACGCTTCACTCGCGAATCGACCGGATAGTCCGAGTCGACAAGTTCTCTGGCAGTACGCGTGCTAGAGTCAGCCCATTCCTTTCGGGGCGTTGGCTCGCGAGAGGACTGGCGGGTCCTTGTGCCGCCTTCGGGCCAGACCACGGAACTCTCACCTCCCGTGACCTTGCGACGGGACCGGCGCTGAGTGATGGCCGCGTCTGCCACCTGCGGAATGGCGATAGTAAGCAGTAGGCCAATTCCCAGCACTACCACAAGTGTACGGGCCTTCTTACTGATCATGAGCATTGCTCTTGGGTCTACTGACACCGCCAGGCTCGTGATGCGGTTCGCCAGCTTAGTACCGGCCTGCATTGCAGCCAGTTTGGTACTTATCTCCGTCGTAACGGCGTAGAGAGTATTTTGCACGGCCGCCTTGCTATTGCCAGTGACCGTCACGTCAAGAACGGGCCCTGCTGTGTTTGGGTCATCGACAACCTGGTACGTGCTCGGATAACCCTGGGCTGCTAGGGCGAGGGCTGTCGCCGGAGCCATAACTTCGCGCCTCACAAGGTCGGCTGTCAAGCTGACCGAATCGGCGAAGCTGAGGTAGGGATTGTTACCGTTGGCCTTAGAACTTTGAAGTGATGGCAACAGGACCACTTGAGACTGCGACTGGTAGGGTCCTGGCTTGCTCCCCAGGGCCGCCGTCCCTGCCAGTGTCAGTAGGACCAGCAGAAGCGTCAGAATCCAGCGCCTGCGCAGCGTACGAAGCCACCCCATCATTTCCATGCGCCTACCCAACTGTAGCGGTCCGCTCCCGGGGACGTGCGACGCGGCGCAGTGCTCGTGCCGAGCCACGCCACCGTGGCTAGTCCGCCCGCGCCGCTCGAAGTCGTCCCTCGGCCCTCACGGAACTCTATCGTTCGAGAATACGGAATGGGGCGATCTCCCCGGTTGGGACATGGGGAGAAGCAAAACGAGCAATGCTTGCAACCTCTGATGGAGGGAAGGGGGGGCGTGGTTTACCGACGATCTGGTCGAGATCTCAAGCTCGATCGCCGGCGCGACGCCGGCCCGGAAGGTAGAACCCGCTGTTAACCGTCGTCCCCGACGACTGCCGGGCCAGCCGGACACAACGGCGTCCCGGCGTCGGTGTTACTCGATCGTGCGGGAGGGCGCGGAATCACGTAGCTGACCGGGTAGGGGCAGGCCGAGCAGCGAGGTGTCCCGCAAACGTGCGCGCAGCATCGCTGCTCCCGCAGGACAGCCAACTTCCTCGGTGCCCTGCCCACGTCCTCGCACCGAGTGCGCGGGCGACACTGGCAGGGAACGGGGGCGCCGAGAGCGATCAGCGCGCCCAGGCCGCGGTGTAGCCTTCGATGCGGCCTGCCGGGCCGACTTCCCCAACGCCGTCGCGAAGATCACCGGCGACCTGGACCAGCTTCTGGCATTCTTGGACTACCCCGCCGAGACACTTGGTGCATCGGCGCACGACGCAACCGATCGAGTCAACTTCGGCGACGGTAGGCGCGGAACGAAGGGTCACCAAGGATCCCCGGCTCGAGTGCTGCCGGGCTGGCGATGACATCCAAGCTCATCGAGTCAGTACACGGCCGCTGGAGCATAGTCAAACCACCGCATCTGAGTCGCCACGGTCTGCGCCGGTGCGACGCTCTCAACGGCAAGCCTTGCAGAACAACCCGCCGAGCATATCCGGAATGCTAAGCTACCAGCCGCTTAAAAGATCTTGATCCACAGATGATGACTATTGCAGCTGTAGAACCTGCTAATCTGCAGCAGGGTCGGGTGGGCCGCCACAGCGAGCGGTCTATGGATTCGATTGACGCGGACTCAGGTCGCGCGTCGGGTCAGCCCGCCTGGCCGACCGCATCGACGGGCCAGGCGGAAGGAACGGATGGGCGCTGCAGATGACGGTGCAGGAAATAATTGCGCTCATACGGCGGCACGTCTTCGCCGTAACCATTGTTGTCCTCATTGCTGCGGGTGTGGGCTACGCCTTCAAACACGCCAAGCCAATGTACGTGGAGACTGGGACGGTAGTGTTCGCCGCGCCCAAGTCCGTAACCTTCCCGAACCCGTATGAGTCGCTTAGCGGCAACCTTACGCAGACCGCCGGAATCATGGCCCTGCTTGTGATGAGCCCACGTGGGCAGCAATTGGCGCGCTCAGCGGGCGGGATGGCCTCCTTCGACGTGGAACTCGTTAACCTTTACAACCTAGAGTACCCGAACTACAGCGACCCTTTCGTCACTGTAGTCGCAACATCTGCGAGCCCTGCCGAGGTAATCCGAACATTCGCTGTGGTGACACATTTGCTTGAGCATGAACTCTCGATGCGACAGGCAGAAGTGGGATCTCCGGCCGTTGACCGCATCACGGCGCACGTCATTGGCGATACTGGTGTGCTCCCCGAGCGAGGTTCCTCGAAGCGAATGCTGGCTGGACTGCTCATGCTAATGGTTGTGGCGGCCTTCTCTGTTTCCAACTTCCTCGACAGACATGCAATTCGGCGGGCAGAGCGTGGATGGCTGCTCGGAAGATTCCGGCGAGAAGCTATAAACGGAAAAACATAACGAGCGGCGTCGGCCAGCATCTCCGGGCGCCAGCCAAACCTAAACGGTGGTTCGGACGCTAGTATGCGGCACCGCTGATTTGCCCAGGCCGGGCCACCCTACCGGGCCTGATCGTCGGGTATGCGACAAGACCGCAGCCGCCTCTCAGCTCAAGGTCCTCGGTAGTCAGTTCTGTGCCCAATGATCTGATGAGGGCTAGATGGATTTGTGTCGTCCGGCCACCAGTACAGACGGCTATTGCTTTGAGCCATCCAGGTAGTCCCCGGCTGCACATAGATAGTGTTGCCCGCCCACTCCCCACCTAGCCCTGGGGTCGTATACATGGCATTACCGTAGATCGGCCCGAAGACTGGCTCTATGTCTGTACCCCATACGTTTCCCGTAAAGATCATGTTCGTACTTTGTGTATTGCCGCCAGTATTAACTGTATAGCCGTATCCCGAGAAGTAGTTATTAGTAATAGTAACATGACTGTATCCAGCGCCCTGCAGGGCGAGAGCATTCGTATTTCCGTCTCCCACGATGCTGTTATGGTCGAAGACCATGTAGCTCAAGCCACCATAGTTCTCTAGGATTCCATCAGTATGGTCTGAGTTCCCGGAGCACGCGGGTTATGGATCCACGAATTACTGACTATTACTGGCTTAGCCTGGGTCGAATACCCAAATTGTATCGCCTCTTCAAAACCCCAGAAATCGGAATGCTCAACTGTCAGCGCGCCTGCATAGCGCTGATCGATCCCATACTGGTATCCTAGGTTATTTCCTATTGGCGCAGCATGGGGGTTCGTCGGTTCGGAGCCGGCTGGCACGGTATTAGGCTCGAAGGTGTCGTAGGAGAAGACGACACCGTGGCGTAGTCGGCGACATCGGCATCACCGACATCGTTGGAGGCGAACCGGCAGCCGATGAAGGTAACATTTACCGGGTGATTGTCCTGGCCGCCAATGCCTATACCATTTGGAAAGTCGCAATATTTATAGGTTGTGTTACTTCGGATCCTAATGTTATTGCAATTCCTTAGATGCCCTGGGTATCCAGGTGCGCTAACATAGCCGGAATTTTCCGAATCCGGGAATCCTCCGTGAGATGGCGGAGCGGTGGGCGACGAAGGTGTGGGCGACGAAGGTGTGGGCGACGAAGGTGTGGGCGACGATCCCCTTCTCGGAGAGTCGCCGGCAGCCGGAGTGACAATGCGAGCCACGTTACTCGGGCCGCTGCGGGCGCCGAGCGCGCCGAGCGCCGTTACCTTATAGGAATAGGTCGTGGATGGTCTGGCGTGAAGGTCGGAGAACCGCAGCGTCGCGCTGGAACCGATGTTGCGACCATTTCGATATACCAGAAACCGCACCCCTGACGCCTGAGCCGCAGGCAAGTGCCATGCAAGAATAACGTGGCTTGAGCTCACTGCTCGCGCGGTAAGATCTCGCGGGACTGCCGGGGAACTGGCAGTCAGATTGCGCGGCACTCGGACGACAAGCGGAGCGGAGGGATCTGATCGGTAGTCGGCGGCGCCTGCAGCCTCGATTTGGTAGCGGTACGTGATCCCCGCTGCGACGGCCCGGTCGGTGAAGGCGGCCGCACTGGCCTTAGCAAGGAATGCGCCGTCACGCAAAATTAGGTAGTCGCGAGTCTTGGGCGTTCGGCCGCCCGGAGACCAGACCAAGCTCACCGACGCAGCCGAGATTTCGGTTGCCGCCAAGTTGGTGGGTGTTGGAGGCTGACCCGAGGTTTCCGCAGTCGTGCTGCGCAGCCCATACGCAATGATGATGCCGACGAGCGCCAGAAGTAGCACCGCGGTCAACGATGCCGCGAGCCGCCGCGAATATCCCGATCGCGTCGCGACGGACGATGCATTGGAAGCATACCTGCTGCCTCGGCTGTCGCTGTGCGACGTGTGTCTCATTGCCTGTCCGTGATCATCTCGTTATCCTCAAGCGGCGACTAGCATGCTACTCGAAGGATTCGGACGGCTTGGCGAGTTCCAGCGAAATGCGCTGAGCTAGGACAACGCACTCAGTTGGTGACTGCGCGGCGGCATAATGCGCGGCGTTGACGATGATGATCAGGTTGGCGATCGAGAAATACGAAGGAACATGCTGGGCGATTCGTCTGCACTTGTACCCGCACCTAAGATAGCAGCGCCGCTGCGATGCGCTGGCTAGCCCGGCCGTCCCAGAGTTGGGGCGATCGTGGGAGCGGAGGAGCCTCGAGTACGCTCAGCGCGATCTTCACAATTCGGGCAGGATCGCGCCCGACGATCTGGTTGGTCCCTTGCTCTACGGTGATGGGCCGCTCGGTGTTATCGCGCATCGTCAAGCACGGAACGCCAAGGACGGTCGTCTCTTCTTGGACGCCACCAGAGTCAGTAAGCACAAGACGGGCGGATGCCTCAAGTGCAACAAAGTCCAAGTAGCAGGCAGGCGGAATGAAGTCAACCCTGTCCGACAGGCCGCTATCGCGCAGTTGGCTGGCCGCCCGCGGATGTGCAGGAAGCACGAGCGGGCAATGCTGGGCTACCTCGTCCAACGCAGCCAGCAACGGTGCCAATACATAGGGGTTGTCAACATTCGCTGGGCGGTGCAATGTAACGAGGCCATATCCGCGGGCCGTCAGATCTTGTCCAGCCTGGAAAGAACATCGCTCGCCTTGGCGCGGTCGAGGTTCGCGAGCAGCGTATCCACCATCACGTTACCCACAAGGTGGACCTGGTCGGTTCGAAATCCCTCGGTGTGCAGGTTGACAACGGCGTCAGGCGAAGGAGCGAATAGGTAGTCGCTGACTCGGTCAGTGACCGTCCGATTAACCTCCTCGGGCATGGCCCAGTCCCACTTCGGAGCCCGGCTTCTACATGCGCGAGCAAGGACATTGATTTAGCCGCCACGAGCGCACACGCCATTGTCGAGTTGACATCGCCGACCACGACGACAACATCCGGTCGCGGAATTTTCGACAAGAGGCTCGAAAGCGGTCATAACCCGCGCCGTATTCGAGGACAGCGTGGCTACCCGATCCAGCACCCAGATAATGATCCGGTTGGCGAATGCCGAGTTCCTCGAAGAATATGTCATTCATAAGAAGTCGATGATGCTGTCCGGTGTGGACCAAGATGACCTCCGTACCCTGCTCCTCGAGCGCGTCCATGACCGGCTTGACCTTCATATAATTCGGCCTGGCCCCAGCGACGCAGATAACACGCATGACATGCAGCCTTTAGAGCGCTTCTACGTTGGCGCCGG